>NZ_AP023360.1:6445000-7645000 GCF_018326265.1 Catellatospora sp. IY07-71 | reverse complement strand
GGTCACCGCCGTCGAGATCGCCCGCCTGGCGGGGGTCGGCCGGGCGGCGGTCAGCAACTGGCGCAGGCGGTACGCCGACTTCCCGCGGCCCACGGGCGGCACGGCGACCAGCCCGGCGTTCCGGCTGGCCGACGTCGAGGCGTGGCTGATCGCCCACGACCGGCTGCCGGAGCCGACCGGCGTCGACCGGCTCTGGCGCGCGCTACGCCACGGCTCGGCCGACCCCGACGGCGAGCTGCCCGCGCTGGCCCGCGTACTGCTGGCGTCCTGGCGCACCCCGGCCGACGCCCGGCGGCACGCGGCGGCGCTCGCCGTCGCCGACGAGATGGGGGTCGGCACGGCCCTGGCGGCGGTGGCCGACCGCTACGCCGAGGTGCGGGCGCGGCGGGGCGCGGCGGCCACCTCCGCCCAGGTCGCCGCGCTGATGTGTGAACTCGCCGACGTCGCGGGGCAGACCGTGCTGGACCCGGCCTGCCGCAGCGGCGTGCTGCCGGCCGCCGCCGTGGCGCACGGCGCGGCGGTCGTGGCCGGGCAGGATCCCGACGCCGACCACGTCACGATCGCGCAGGCCAGGCTGTACGGCGCGGCGGTGCCGGCCGAGGTGCGGGCCGGTGGGCTGGGCGCGGACGCGTATCCGGAACTGCGGGCCGATGTGGTGCTGTGCGATCCGCCCGGCGGCGGCCGGTGGGGCCACGACGAGCTGGGCGAGGATCCGCGCTGGGCGTACGGGGTGCCGCCGCGCGGGGAGGGCGAGCTGGCCTGGGTCCAGCACGCGCTGGCCCGGCTGCGGCCCGGCGGCACGGCGGTGCTGCTGCTGCCGCCCGGGGTCGCGCAGCGTCCGGCGGGCCGCCGCATCCGCCGTGAGCTGCTGCGCCAGGGCGCGTTGCGGGCGCTGATCACGCTGCCCGCCGGGGTGACGCCGCCGCACAACACGCGGCTGCAGCTGTGGCTGCTGCGCCGCCCGGACGCCGCGCACCGGGCGCGGGAGGTGCTGCTGGTCGAGGCGGCGGGGCTGTGGGACGAGACCCGGGCGACGGTGCTGGCGGCGGTGCGGGCGTACGAGGCGGGCCGGGCGCTGCCGGAGGAGCTGGCGGGGCGGGCCGTGGTGCGCGAGGCGGTCGAGCTGAGCGACGAGGACGTCGACCTGACCCCGGCCCGGCACATCCCGGCCGAGCAGGCGTTGGTCACCGCGGACCTGATCGTGCGGCGCCGCGGGGAGCTGGTGGACCTGCTGGGGCGGCTGCCCGCGACGGTCCCGCCCGTGACGCCCGGCGACGGCGAGCCGCCCGCCGCCCAGATCACCGTCGGTGACCTGGTCAAGAAGGGGCTGGTGGCGCTGAACACCGACCCGGCGACGGTGGTGCGGCCGGGTGACGTGCTGGTTCCGTCGATCGGGCCGCGGCTGAGGGTGCGTGTGGCCGGTCCGGCCGATGACGGCAGGCCGCTCGGGGCGCAGATGTTCCTGCTGCGTACCAAACCGGGGTATGTCGACCCGTGGTGCTTCGCCGGGTTCCTGGGGGCGCAGGCCAACCTGCGGCGGATCGTGTCGGCGGGGTCGGTGCCGCGCGTCGACGTGCGCAAGGCGCACATGCCGCGGCTGCCGCTGACCCGGCAACTGGAGTACGCGGAGCATTTCCGCAGGCTGCGCGAGTTCGAGGACGCGCTGTGGCTGGCGGCGACGGCCGGTGAGGAGGTCGCCCGGATGGTGGGCGAGGGGCTGGTCGCGGGCACGCTGGGCAGCGGGTGAGGGTGACCGTACCGGCCGGTTTCCACGAGGCGGATCCGCCGAAAACCCGGTCCCCGCACGTCACAGCCTGCCTGTAGCCTCTGCCGCGTGAATCAGTCCTTCCAGGTGGATCTGCGCGGCATCGTCGACCTGCTGAGCCACCACCTGTACAGCAGCCCGCGCGTCTACGTGCGTGAGCTGATGCAGAACGCGGTGGACGCGATCACGGCCCGCCGGGCGGTGGCGCCGGGCGCGCCCGCGTCGGTGTGGCTGGAGACGCCGAAGACGACCGGCGACGGCACGCTGCGGGTGCACGACACCGGGCTGGGGCTGACCGAGCAGCAGGTGCACGAGCTGCTGGCCACCATCGGCCGCAGCGGCAAGCGCGACGAGCTGGGCTTCTCCCGGCACGAGTTCCTGGGCCAGTTCGGCATCGGGCTGCTGTCGTGTTTCCTGGTGGCCGACGAGATCCGGGTGCAGACCCGGCACGAGGGCCACCCGACGGTCTACTGGACCGGCTACTCCGACGGACGCTACGAGACCAAGGCGGGCCCGGACCGGCAGGAGGTCGGCACCACGGTCACCCTGGTGCCCCGCCGCGACGCCGCGTCGTGGCTGGACACCGCTCGGGTACGCGATCTCGCCGTGCTCTTCGGCGAGCTGCTGCCGTATCCGGTGCGGGTGGACGGTGACCTGATCACCGCCGGGGAGCTGCCGTGGCGGGGCGGCCGGGCGGCGCTGACGGAGCTGGCGCAGCAGACGTTCGGGTTCACGCCGTTCGACGTGATCGAGCTGAACGTGCCGGAGGCGGGGCTGACGGGGGTGGCGCTGGTGCTGCCGACGCCCGCGAACCCGGCGGCCAAGGCGGGGCACCGGGTGTATCTCAAGCGCATGCTGCTGGCCGAGGGCGCCGAGGACGTGCTGCCCGAGTGGGCGTTCTTCGCCCGGTGCGTGCTCGACGCGAGCGAGTTGCGCCCCACCGCCAGCCGCGAGGCGCTGTACGAGGACGGCCTGCTGGAGTCGGTGCGCGAGCAGCTCGGCGCGCAGCTGCGCGGCTGGCTGGTGAACCTGGCCCGGCACGACCCGGACCGGATGAACCGCTTCCTGGCCGTGCACCACCTGGGCGTGAAGGCGCTGGCCATGCACGACGACGAGATGCTGCGGCTGGTCGACCGGTGGTGGCCGATGGAGACCAACATGGGGCGGATGCCGCTGGAGGAGTTCCGCCGCCGCCACGGCGTGGTCCGCTACAGCGCCAATGTGGACGAGTTCCGGCAGCTCGCGGCGGTGGCCGCGGCGCAGGGGCTGGCCGTGGTCAACGGCGGCTACACGTACGACACGGAGCTGATCGAGCGGCTGCCGGTGCTGGACGGGTCGATCCTGGTGGACCGGCTCGACCCGAGCGACCTGTCGACCCGGTTCGACACCCTGGACCCGGGCGCGGAGCTGGCCCTGCGCCCGTTCCTGGCCGCGGCGCAGCGCTGCCTGGACCCGCTGGGTTGCGAGGTCGTGCTGCGCGCGTTCGACCCGCCGAGCATGCCGGCGCTGTACCTGACCGACCGCAACGCCACGTTCCAGCGGCGGCTGCGGGAGACCACGCAGGTCGTGGACGAGCTGTGGGCGGGGGTGCTGTCGGCGTTCGAGAAGGCCGAGGCGCAGGCCCGCCCGCAGCTGGTGCTCAACCACCGCAACCCGCTGGTGCGCCGGGTCGCGGCGCTGCCCTCGCCGGAGGTCGTCGGCCTGACCGTGCAGGCGCTGTACGGGCAGGCGCTGCTGCTCGGCCACCACCCGCTGCGCCCCGCGGACACGGCGCTGCTCAACCGCTCGTTCCTCGACCTGATCGATCTGGCCGTGCCCCGGGAGGACGCATGAGCAACCACCACGACGTCCACGAGCTGATCCACCGCTGCTGGAACACCCCGGACGGCCCGGCCCGCATCGTGCTCGCCGAGCAGGCGCTGGCGCAGGCCGAGGCGCTGGGCGACGAGGACCTGCTGTACTCGGCGAACTGCGCCGCGACCAGCGCGTACCACCAGAGCGGCGAGCCGATGAAGGCGATGATGACGTTCGCCCGGTGCCTGGCGGCCTACGACGCCGACCCGGGCCGGCGCAGCGAGGACGACGAGCGGCTGCTGCTGTGGCAGTTCAAGCACGTGGTCTCGGCGATGTCGCGGTTCCCGCAGCTGCCGCTGGAGCGGACCATGGCGGTGCTGGACGACATGCAGCGCCGCTACCAGGCAGGCGGGCACAGCCTGCAGGCGGTGTACGCGTACCGGCACGACGTCGCCGCGCACGTCGGGGACACGGTGCTGGCCGACCACTGGTACCGGATGTGGGACGCGGCGCCGCGCGACCGGCACTCCGACTGCGCGGGCTGCGACCCGTCGTCGAAGGCGTACCACCTGGCCTGGCGGGGCCGGGACGAGGACGCCATCGCGGTCGCCGAGCCGGCGCTGTCGGGGCGGCTGACCTGCTCCGAGCAGCCGCACGGCATCCTGACCGCGCTGCTGCTGCCGTATCTGCGCACCGGGCGGCTGGACGAGGCCCGCGACGCGCACCGGCGCGCCTACCGGGCGCTGTGCGACAACAAGGCCGAGCTGGGCCGGGTGGCCCGGCACGTGGAGTTCTGCGGGCTGACCGGCAACGAGGTGCGCGGCCTGGAGCTGATCGAGCGGCACCTGTCCTGGCTGGACGAGGCGCCGACGCCGAAGACGGAGATGGAGTTCGCCGCCGCGGCGGCGCTGGTGCTGCGGCGGCTGGCCGAGGCGGGCCAGGGCGAGCTGGAGGTGCGCCGGGCCGCGGGTCCGGTCACGGTCGCCGAGCTGGGGCCGGTGCTGCGGGAGCGGGCCGAGGCGATCGCGCGCCGGTTCGACGCCCGCAACGGCAACACGTTCCAGAGCGAGCGGGTCGCCGAGGTGACGGACGCGCAGCCGCTGACGGCGTACCTGCCGCTGTCGCTGACCTCGGCGTACGCCGCCGCGCCGGAGCCCGTCGCGGCCGCGCCGCAGGAGGCGGACATCTCGGCGGTGTCGCCGAACCTGCCGCTGGACGCCCAGCTCGACCTGGCCGAGCAGTGGTTCGGCGAGGACGACGGCGTACGCGGCAAGGCGCTGGCCCGGCGGCTGCTGGCCGCGACCGCCGAGACCCCGCTGACCGACCTGCAGCAGGGGCGGCTGGCGCGGCTGCGGGCCAACTGCTTCGGCGAGGACGAGGCCGAGCAGACCGCGCAGGCCCACGGGGAGGCCGTGGCCGCGTTCGAGCGGGCCGGGCACCGGGAGCTGGAGCTGTCCACCCGGGTGCAGTGGGAGATCAGCCTGCTGCGGGCCACCGGCGACGAGTCCCACCTGGAGAACGTGTTCGAGCTGACCGAGCAGGCGCTGGCCGTGAGCACCGACCCGGTGGTGCGGCGCAACACGCTGCTGCGCGCCGCGTGGCTGGCCGCGATGGCCGGGGACCCGGACCGGGCGCTGAGCCTGGCGGTGCGCGCCGAGGCCGAGCCGGGGCCGGTGCCGCCGTCGCGGCGGGCGCGGCTGCTGCACCTGCGCGCGGGGGCGTACCACGCCCACGGGCGGCTCGACGACGCCGAGGCGGCGCTGCGCGAGGCGATCGGCGAGCTGCGCGGCACCATCCACCGGGACATGCTGGGCTCGCTGCTGACGACGCTGGCCCGGCTGGTCGGCGACCGGCGCGACCCGGAGTCCAACCAGGCCGCCATCGCCGCGTTCGAGGAGGCGGCGGCCGTCGCCGAGGACCCGGAGCTGCGCCGCAGCGCCCGCGCCAACGCCGCGTTCATGCTCGTCACCACGCCCCGCGCGGGGGAGTTCATCGACGACATCGTCGAGCACGTGTGCCTGATGGAGGCGGAGGGCTCGGCGCAGGCGGCCTGCTACACCCGGCACCGGCTGGCGCTGGCGCTGTACACGGTGGACCGGGACCGGGAGGCGGCAGAGGTCGCCGAGGAGGCGCTGGCCTGGTTCCTGTCCCAGCGCGACGAGCAGTACGCCGAGATCGTGGGCGACCTGCGGGAGCTGCTGTCGCGCATCTACACCACGCTCGGCGAGCCGCATGTGGCGCTCGGGCAGCTCGACGCGCTGCTGGAGACCGTGACCGGGGTGGAGCGGCTGGCACAGCGGGCGGAGCTGCTGGAGCGCGCCGGGGAGCTGCTGTGGCAGGTGGACCGCGACGCCGACGCCGCCGAGCGCTTCGACGCCGCCGCGCAGGCGTACGGGCAGGCCGACCTGCCGCTGGAGACGGTGCACGCACGACGCCGCGAGGTGATGGCGCTCTACCACTGCGGGCGTCACGACGACGCCAGGGCGGCCGCGGCGCGGCTGGTCGAGCTGATGGACGTCACCGAGGTCCCGGCCGCGCAGGAGCAGGGCCTCACCTGGGAGAAGGCCACCGCCGGGTATGAGGCGGCGCTGATCCTGACCAACACCGACCAGCCCGACTACGAGGCGGCGCTGCACCGGATCACGCCCGTGCCGGTGTGGTATCAGACGATCGGCGCGGTCCAGGAGGCGCTGTTCGCGCAGCTGCGGCACGGCCAGGTGCTGGTGGTGGCGGGGCGGCCGGAGCTGGCCGAGCCGATGCTGTGGCATGTCCTCGACGGGCTGCCCGAGGGGCAGGGCGCCCGCCGCGACGCCGCGTTCTGGCTGGCCCGCGCGCTGGACGAGCAGGGCGGGCACGACCGGGCCGCCAAGCTGCGGGAGGAGTTCGACCTGCCGCAGCCGGAGTAGCCGTCACGTGCCGGTCGCCCGGTGGTGGCCTGCCGTTCGCCGAAGGGGTCCATACTCGTCCCTCTGATAGGGAAGGGCGTCGATGGACCTCGGCAACGTGATGGAGTTCGCCGCGATCGCCGTGCTGGTCGGCGTGCCGGTGGTCGGGGCGGTGCGCGGCGCGACGCCGTCCGCGCGGGCACGGCGCCGGCGCGAGCGCGCGCGGCGCAAGGAGATCATGGCCCGGCAGCGCCAGTCGACGCTGACCCACCCGGTCGCGCCAGGCCGGACGGCGCTGCGGCTGCTGTTCATCCTGCTCGGGCTCGCGCTGTTCCGGATGGTCCTGCGGAACGGGGTGGACGGGGAGACCGGCTCGCCGGGCTTCTGGCTGCCGCTGTGCTACACCGTCGGCGGCGTGACGCTGGTCGTCGCCGGGCTGGTGCCGCTGGCACTGGGACTGCTCGATCACGCGATGCGCCGCTCCTTTCGCGGCCGGGTCGTCGACACGATCGAGGACGTCTATGAATCGGGCGACGGAGAGGGCGGATCGTCGCTCATGCGGGTGCCTTATGTCGTGGTGGAGGGCGACGGGTGTCCGCGACGCCCGTACCGGGTGACCGATTGGGTGATGGGACGCGTCCGAGTGGGCGAAGCGGTCCAGATGACGATCGCCCCGCACAGCGGATACGTCTATGAGCTGCGGCAGGACCGGCAAGCCTGACCGTTCGGGGGCCGCACCGGGGACCACGTCGACAGCGGCTTCGGCTGACCTGCCGCTCGCCTGCCGGACCCGGCGCGGGTGGTAGACAGGGGGTGTCGCGTCGTGGCAGGGGCCGGGCAGAGAGCGTGCCGAGATGATGATCGTTCTGGTGACCGGGGTGTCCGCCGCGGGCAAGAGCACCCTGGCGCGCCACCTGGCCACGCACGGGCAGCCCGCGGTGAGCCTGGACGGCCACCCCGGCCTGTGCGACTGGGTCGGCGAACACGGTGCGCCGGTGCCCTGGCCGACGGATCCGGACCGGGCGTGGCTGGCCCGGCACCGCTGGGTGTGGCACGCGGACGTGCTGGACCGGCTGATCGCCGCAGCGGTCGCCGAGGCGGGCGAGGCGGCCGCGCTGTTCCTGTGCGGACGCGCGGACAACGCGTACGAGCTGCGGGACCGGTTCGACGCCGTGGTGGTGCTGACGATCGACGGTGCGGTCGCGGCGCTGCGGCTCGACGCCGCCGAGCGGGGCAACCCGTTCGGGCGGATGGGCGACAGCCGTGCCGCGATCCTCGACGGCCTCGAGGCCGACCAGCGCGCCCTCACCGGCTGGGCCGACGCCGTGGTCGACGGCCGGCTGCCCGTGGCGGAGGTGGCCGACGAGCTGCTGACCGCCGCGGCGATGCTGGCCCTGCGCCGCGCCTTCCCGTGAATCGAACAGATGTACTAAGCTGCTGGTCGTGCGGAGTGAAGCGGCGATCCTGCACGCGGACCTCGACTCGTTCTACGCGTCGGTGGAGCAGCGTGACGATCCGCGGCTGCGCGGGCGGCCCGTGATCGTCGGCGGCGGTGTCGTGCTCGCGGCCAGCTATGAGGCGAAGGCGTTCGGCGTGCGCACCGCGATGGGCGTGCGCGCCGCGCGCGCCCTGTGCCCCCGCGCGCTGGTGGTCGAGCCGCGGATGGCCGCGTACACCGCCGCCAGCCGGGCCGTGTTCGCGGTGTTCGACGACACCACGCCGCTGGTCGAGCCCCTCTCCATCGACGAGGCGTTCCTCGACGTCGGGGGGCTGCACCGGATCGCCGGCACCCCGGTGGAGATCGCCCGAGGGCTGCGCCGCGACGTGCTCGACCGGGTCGGCCTGCCGATCACCGTCGGGGTGGCCCGCACCAAGTTCCTGGCGAAGGTGGCCAGCCGGGTCGCCAAGCCGGACGGGCTGCTGGCCGTCGCCCCGGGCGACGAGCTGGCGTTCCTGCACGGGCTGCCGGTGGAGGTGCTCTGGGGGGTCGGCCAGGTGACCGCGGCGAAACTGCACCAGCGCGGCATCCGCAGGGTCGGCCAGGTCGCCCGGCTCGGCGAGGCCGCCCTGGTCTCGCTGCTCGGCCAGGGCGCCGGGCGGCACCTGCACGCACTGGCGCACAACCGCGATCCGCGCCCGGTGGTCGTCGGCCGCCGCCGCGCGTCGATGGGCGCGCAGCACGCGCTGGGGCGCGGTCCGCACCACGCCGAGTTCCTCGACGCCACCCTGGCCGGGCTGGTGGAGCGGGTCACCCGCCGGATGCGCAGGGCCGAGCGGCCGGGGCGCACCGTCGTGCTGCGGCTGCGTTTCGCCGACTACACCCGGGCCACCCGCTCCACCACGCTGCCCAAGGCCACCGCGCAGACCGAGGCCGTCCTGGACGCCGCGCGCACGCTGCTGGCCACGGCGCTGCCGCTGGTCGCCGAGCGCGGCCTGACCCTGCTCGGCGTATCCGTCGGCAATCTGGACGCCGACGGCCACGTGCAGCCGGAGCTGCCGTTCGGCGAGGTGCACCGTGACGCGCTGGACACCGTCCTCGACGCCGTGCGCGAACGCTTCGGCACCGGCTCGCTGCAGCGCGGCACGCTGCTGGGCCGCGACACCGGCCTGGTCATGCCGATGCTGCCGGACTGAGCTGCGTCGCGGTCGGGACCAAACCGTGTCCCTGGGCCGGCGGCCACGCGCAACCCGGGCGGCTGCCGGCGACAACCTTGCTTGGCGCGTCACAACTTCTGGGTTGTACCTACATCCCAGAAGTTGTGGGCCGCCGGAGTGGCTGCCCTGCCGGACGTGCTCCGTCCGCGACGGGCTCAGGAGGTGAGGACGGTGGCGTCCGTGCGCCGCTCGCGCGGCACCGTGGCGAAGACACTCGCCCGGAACCACGTCGGCACCGCGCGGCGCAGCTCCTCCGGGCCGCGCACCTGTCGTGGAACGAGAACCGGACGACGGTGCGCCGCTCCGGCACCGCGCCGGGATCGACGTGCCGGTGCATGTCCCACAGCAGCAGCTTCGGGTCGAGATCCTGGTCGCCCAGCTCGCCGATCCACCGTACGCCCCAGGCGCCCAGCGCCACGACGATCGGCTCCAGCTCCCGCCCGGCCGGGGTCAGCAGGTACTGCACCTCGGCGCCGGCCGGGCTCCCACGGTGCGCACGGTAGGCCCGGACGGGCGGCCGGTACAGGTACAGATCGTGTACTGGATAGCGCCGGCCGGCGGTTCGTAGCGTGACCTCGTCACGAGACGATGGGAGCAACCACGATGACCGCACCGAACGACCCGGAAGCCGACCGCGCGCTCAAGACGCGGCACCGGGCGATGTGGGCCCTCGGGGACTACCCGGCGGTCGCCGCCGAGGTCATCCCCGCGCTGGGCCCGGCGCTGGTGGACGCCTGCCAGGTGAAGCCGGGCGCGCAGGTCCTCGACGTCGCTGCGGGCTCCGGCAACGCGGCGATCCCCGCCGCGCTGGCCGGCGCGGACGTCGTCGCCAGCGACCTGACCCCCGAACTGTTCGACGCGGGCCGCCGGGTCGCCGCGGAGCAGGGCGCGCAGCTGCGCTGGGAGCAGGCCGACGCGGAGGCGCTGCCGTACGCCGACGGCGCCTTCGACGTCGTCATGTCCTGCGTGGGCGTCATGTTCGCCCCGCACCACCAGGCCGCCGCGGACGAACTGGTCCGGGTGTGCCGGCCGGGCGGCACGATCGGCCTGATCAGCTGGACGCCGGAGGGTTTCATCGGCCGCATGTTCGCGGCGATGAAGCCGTACGCGGCACCGCCGCCGCCCGGGGCGTCACCGCCGCCGCTGTGGGGCGACCCGGCGCACGTGGCCAAGCTGCTCGGCGACCGGGTCACCGACGTCGAGGTATGCCGCGCCACCGTCCGGGTGGACCACTTCGACACGGCCGAGGAGTTCCGCGACTACTTCAAGGCCAACTACGGCCCGACCATCGCCGTCTACCGCAACCTCGCCGACCAGCCCGAACGCGCCGCGGAGCTGGACGAGGCGCTGGCCGAGCTGGCCCGCCGGCACGACCTCGGCTGGGGCGCCATGGACTGGGAGTACCTGCTGGTCACGGCGCGCCGGGCGGAATGAGCGAGGTGCGAGCAGGTCGCCGGGCGCGGTGACCTGCTCGCCGTGGCGGACGTCCGCGCGGCCCTAGCGGGGGCAGGACACGCAGGTCCGGGCGTGGGGGAGCAGGTCCAGCCGCGCGGCGGGGATGGCGGCGGCGCACACCTCGCAGGCGCCGTAGCGGCCCTGCTCGATGCGGCGGAGCGCGGCGACGGTGTCGGCGAGGCCCTGGCGGGCCGCGCTCAGCAGCGCGTTGTGCGCGGCGGCCTCGGCGGCGTCGGGGGCGGTGGCGGTGAGTTCGGCCAGCTGGGCGGTCTGGTCCTGGCAGGTGCGGGTCAGCCGGTGGTGGACCCGGACGAGCCAGTCGTCGTGATCGGTGGTGTCGAGCGTGGTCATGGAAACCTCCACTGTCGGGTGGGTAAAAAGAAATCGGGCCGGAGCCGGTGTGCTCCGCCCGAAACGCCGTGCTGCTGCCGGCGGTGACTAGTGCGGAGCCGTGATCGGGCCGAGGTCCGGCCGGCGCAGCGCGACACGGGTGCGCGGGCAGCGTGCGTCGGCCCGGCCGCGGTCGGTCCGCGGGCGGGCGGTCGCCTGGAGCGCTGCCGTCGCCATGGGCCCACCATAGGCCGCCCCTGCGACACCGGCAACCGGGCTGCGGCGGCCCTACGCCGCGGGGAGTTTGCCGGGGTTGAGCAGGCCGAGCGGGTCGTTGGCGACGGCGGCGGCGCGGATGCCGGGCAGCGCTGGGCCGCCCAGCTCCCAGGTGTGCGGGTCGATCACGTGTACGCCCAGGTCGCGTAGCCGGTCGATGCCGTCGTAGAGGGTCGCGGCGTCGCGGAACTCCGACAGCAGCAGGCCACCGAAGCCGCGCCCGCGTCGCGGGTCCGCGGCGTCCAGATGGGTACGCAGGCCGTCCAGGTGCAGCATCGCCCCGGGCAGGCAGGCACGCACCGCGTCCGGATCGCTCACCAGCGGCTCGCCGCCCACCTGGAGGTGGCACAGGTCGGGCCGGGCCTTGCGGGCGCGCAACGTGACGTGGTTGAAGGCCAGTGTGGACACGTAGCCGACCGCGTCGGCGGCGATGGACTCGACCCGCCCGCCGTGCGCGGTGATCGCCTGCGTCACGACGGGCGCGGCGGCGGCGTCCACGACGGCGCGCAGGCTGATCCGGCCCGAGGGCAGCGCCGGGTCGGCCGGATAGGTCTCGATCAGCGTGGCGTCGTCCAGCGACACCAGCCGGGGTGGCGGGTCCAGCCGCAGCAGCTCCTGCCCGGCGCGGGTGGCCCCGGCCCAGTCCGGCGCGGGGAACGAGGCGAGCACCGCGGTGCGCTGCCGGGCGGGCGCCAGCCGCACCGTGGCGGTGGCGATGATGCCCGTGACGCCGTACGCGTGCAGGTACGGCAGGCAGCCGCGCCCGTGCACGCGCAGCGGCGCGCCGCCGGGCGGGCAGGTGACCACGTCCAGGGCCAGCACGAAGCCGTCCCACAGCCAGCCGTGCTCGATGGAGCCGAGCCCGCCCGCGCCGCCGCCGAGGAAACCGCCGATGGTGCTGCCGACGGTGGTCGGCAGCATCGCGATCTCCTGGCCGTGCCGCCGCGCGGCCGCCTCCAGCGCCACGAACGTGGCCCCGGCCTCGGCGCGGATCCAGCCGTCGCCGACCTCCAGCACCCGGTCGGCGCCGGTGAGATCGACGACGAGCCCGCCGGCCAGCGGCACCGCCTGGGCGTAGTTGCCGGTGCCGCGGCCCCGGGGGACCACGGGCACCCGGTGCGCGTGCGCCAGCCGTACCGCGGTCAGCAGCTCCGCGGTGTCGGCCGGGCGCACCACCACGTCGGCGAGACGCTCCGGGAGCACCGCCGACAGCAACGGGGACAGGTAGGCGCCGTCCCTGGAGGCGGCCAGCCGGGCCGCCTCCAGGGTGCTGACGCGATCGGGGTGCAGGGCGGCGGTGAGGTCGCCGAGGAACGCGGCGAGCGCCGCCGGGACGGGCGCCCGGCGGCTCGCCGTCGCGGCGATCGCGGCCAGCTCAGGTGCGGGCACGGGTCAGCTCAGCCCGATCGACGGGTCGATGAACTCGTTGGTGACCAGGTCCTGCGGGGTGAGCCCGGCCTTGATCTCCTTGCGCTGGCCGTCGTAGATCGGCGACACGATGGTGATGACCTGCTTGACCCGGTCCACGTCGAAGTCGCCCAGGGTGCCGTTGCTGCCGTTGCCGACGATGTTCAGCTTGAGCTGCTGGTCGACGCTGAACTTGGCCTGCTCCGTGCTGTACGGGAAGCCCTTGTAGGCGTCGTTGAGCTTGATGATCAGCTCGTTCGTGGCGGCGGGGCTCTTCACGTACTCGACCTGCGAGCGCTGGATGATCGGCACGAGCTTCTTCAGGCACGCCGAGTGCTCGGCCTTCTTGTCCGCGCGCACCACGATCGCCTCGGGGTAGATCGGGTAGCCGGTGTCGTGGATGAGCTGGAACTTCACCGGCTTCTTCCACTGCGGCAAGGCGTTCTGGTAGATGAACGGCTCGTTGGTGGCGAAGCCCTGCTGCGCGATCTTCCCCTTGTCGGCGAGGAAGCGGGTGGGGCTGCCGTCGTACGCGCCGTCGACCTGGCTGCGCCGCAGGATGCCCGAGCCGACCAGGTACTCCATGTACGTCGCGCCGTTGAAGTAGAGCACCTTGGTGTCGGTCTTGCCGATGTCCACGATGGAGTTGAACGTCGGGTTCGACGCCGGGTCCCACATGATCATGTAGGGCGCGATGTCGAACGGCGCGACCACGCCGACCACGGGCTGCTTGGCAGAGAGCCCGATGGCGTCGTCCGTGGCGACCTGGCCCAGCATGATCGTCGGGTCGGCGTACATCTGCGCGCCCGCGTTCTGGAAGCCGATGGCCGGGCCGCCGGCCCGGATCTCGATGTTCACCCCGGTGCTCTGCCCGCCGGACAGCAGCGGGCCGGACACCTTCTTCGCCGCGGCGTCGATCTTGTAGCCCGCGCCGACCAGCTGGTAGAGCGAGCCGTGCTCGGCCTCCGGCGTCCACGCGGCCTGCACGACGATCGTCGTCGGGCACACCGCCGCCAGGTCCAGCGCGCCCGCGCCGGGCGCGGGCTCGGCGACGGGGTCGGGTTCGGACCCGCAGCCCGCGGCCAGCAGGACCGCCGCCAGCACGGCGGCGGCCCCGACCCGGCGCAGCGGCCGGGCCTCGGGGGAAATGGTGCTCATCGTTCTCCTTCGGATGGGGTGATTCGCGAAAGGGACAGTCATCGGCGCACCGCCGGGGCGGGCTCGTGCTGTTGCGAGTCGTGCCAGGCGGTGGCGGCACGTGCCACGACGCCGAAGAACCAGAAGACGAGCAGGCCGAACGCCGAGGCCAGGAGCACCGCGGCGAACAGCATCTCGGACTGCAGCCGGCGCGGGTACACGTAGATCAGCTGCCCCAGCCCGGCCGGGCCCTGCTGGAAGAAGAAGTCGCCCACGATCGCGCCGATCACCGCCGCCCCGGCGGAGATGCGCAGGCCGGTCAGGATCGCCGGCAGCGCCGACGGCAGCTGCAGCTTCCACAGCCGCGTCCAGCGGCCCGCCTGGTGCAGCGTGAACAGGTCGTGCAGCGCCGGATCCACCGAGCGCAGCCCGAACAGCGCGTTCGCCGTGACCGGGAACAGCGCGATGAGCACGCAGGTCAGCACCCGGCTGGGGAAGCCGAACCCGAACCAGAACCCGAACAGCGGCACCAGCGCCAGGATCGGCACGGTCTGCAGCAGCACCGCGTACGGGTAGATCGACCGCTCCAGCCACCGCGCCCGGCTCATCAGCACGGCCAGCACCAGGCCGGTCACCGCGGCGATGACCAGCCCGGTCACCGCGACCTCGGCGGTCAGCCGCAGCCCGGCCAGCAGCTCGGCCAGGTTCACCGGGTCGAGGAAGCCGATCCGGACCACCTCGTGCGGCGGCGGCAGCAGGAAGCGCCGGTCCGCGTCGATGAGCACGTAGCTGCCGAGATACCAGGCGGCCAGCACGGCGAGCGCGACGGCGGCCGGGGGCAGCGCGACCCGCAGCCAGTGCGGCAGGGACACCTTGCGGGCCATCAGGCCACCTCCTTGCCGGTGACCACGGTCCCGGAAGCGGTCTCGGCCGCCGGTTCGGCCGCAGGCTTGTCCTTCGGTCCGCCCGTCGCTTTGGCCGTGGGCTCTGCCTTGGTCACGGGCTTCGCCTTCGTTACGGGCTCCGTTTTGGTTGCGGGCTCCGCAGCCGGTTCGGCGGCGGGCCGGGCGGCCGGGACGGGTGGCTGCTCGCCGCGTAGCAGCGCCGACACGCGTGCCGTCAGCTCGGTGAACGCGGGGGAGTAGCGCACCTGCGGGTCGCGCGGGTACGGCAGCGGCACCGCCACCTCGCCCACCACCCGGCCGGGCCGGTCGGACAGCACCACCACCCGCTGCGACAGGAACACCGCCTCGGCCACGGAGTGGGTGACCAGCAGCCCGGCGAAGCCGTCGGCGACGAACAGCTCCTGCAGCTGCTCGCCCAGCCGCTCCCGGGTGATCTCGTCGACCGACCCGAACGGCTCGTCGAACAGCATCAGCTCCGGGCGGCCGGTGAGGGTGCGGGCCAGCGACACACGCATCCGCATACCGCCGGACAGGGTGCGCGGCAGCTGTCTGGCCACATCGGACAGCCCGACCCGGGCCAGCGACTCCTCAGCCAGCCGCCGCCGCTCCGCCCGGGGCACCCCGCGCAGCTCCCCGGCCAGTTCGACGTTGCCCCGCACGCTGCGCCACGGCAGCAGCGTCGGGTCCTGGAACACGAAACCCAGCCGGTCGCAGCTGCGCTCGACCGTGCCGCCGCTCGGCGCCAGCAGGCCCGCGGCCAGGCGCAGCAGCGTGCTCTTACCGCCCCCGGAGGGGCCCACCACGGCGACGAACTCGCCCGCCGCGACCTGGAGCGACACCCCGTCCAGGGCGAGGGTGCCGTTGCCGTAGCGCACGCCGGCCTCGTGCAGGGTCACCGCCGGTTCGTCAGGGCTCACGCGGTCCGTCCCATCTGTGGTTCGTCGGGGAAGTGCCGGTGCACGGCGGTGCGGGCGACCACGCGGCCCGCGTGGACGACCACCCGGTCGGCGGTCGCGGTCGCCAGGGCCTCGCGCACCGATCCGGCGCGGATCGCCAGCAGCTCGGCCGGGGCGCCGGGGGCCACCGCGACCGGCGGCAGGCCCATCGCCTGCCGGGCCCGCGAGCTGACCGCGTCGTACGCCGTGGCGGGGTCGTCGTGCCCGGCGAGCACGAGCAGCGCGGCGGTCTCCAGGGGATCGCCGCGACCGAGGATGTTGAAGGGATCCTGGAGGTTGTCGCCGCCCGCGGCCACGGTGACCCCGGCGGCGCGCAGGGTGCGCAGCGCGGTCAGCCCGCGTGGCACCGCGTGCTCGTGGTCGCGTCCCTGCAGGTAGAGGTTGGTCTGGGGGAGGCAGGCCACGGTGATGCCGGCCCGCGCCACCCGGTCGGCGAGGTGCGCCGCCCGGGCCGGGGCCATCATGCCGAGGCTGACGCAGTGCCCGGCGAGAACCGGACGGCTGAAGCCGGTCGCGAGGACCGCGTCGGCCAGCAGTTCCAGCGAGCAGGGCGCGGGGTGCAGCCACTCGTCGACGTGCAGGTCCACGCCCGCGCCGTGGGCCTCGGCCAGCTCCAGGCACAGCTGCACGCAGGCGGCCGGATCGGGGTCGAGCCCAGGGCAGGCGCCGACCGCGTCGGCGCCCGCGGCGAGCGCCTGTTCGAGCAGGTCCCGGTTGCGCGCGCCGGCGGGGCCGGTCAGCGGGGTCGCGGCGAACGCGACGAGCTGGACGTCGCACCGGGCGGCTTCGGCTTCGCGCACCGCGAGCAGCGCTGCCAGGCCGCGTAGGCCGATGTCGTCGCCGAGGTCGGCGTGGGTGCGCAGCGCGGTGGCGCCGTGGGCGAGACAGCCGAGCAGCGCGGCGCGCGCCGCGGCGGCGATGTCCTCCCGGCTCCGGGTGGGCCGGTGGCGCAGCCAGGCGGTGACCGCGCCCATCAGGTCGCCGCCCGGGTTGGGCACCTGGTCGGCGGTCAGCGCCTTGTCGAGGTGCGCGTGCACCTCGGCCGGGGCGGGCAGCAGCAGCCGCCCGTCCAGGTCCACGACGTGCTCGGCGGCGGGAGAGCTTGCGTCGCGGTCCGCCGCCCGGGTGGTGCCCGGCGGTCGCGCTCCGGCCGCGGTCACGGCGTCACGCGGCGGGCGGTCCGCCGCCTGGGCGGTGCCCGGCAGCCGCGCGGCGGCCGGGGTCACCGCGTCGACCAGGCCACCGCGCAGCAGCACGTCCACCCGGCGGCCGTCGGCCAGCAGGGCGTCACGCAGCAGGGTCGTCGTGTCGGAGGCGCGCGCCGCGGTCATGGCGCGAGGTCCCGGCGGTGCCACCGGGCCGGGCCGGTGGCCAGCTCGACCGGGTAGACCAGGCGGTAGGACCGGTCCTGCCACTGCTCGACCACGGCGGCGGCCAGCACGTTCTGCCCGTCGGGGCCGAACCGGACGCCGTTCCAGGGCACGATCAGCCCGGCCGCGGGCTGCGTGGTCTGCCGCAGCGCGGTCCGGATCGCGGAGGTGTCGTCGCTGGCCGCGACGTCGATCGCGGCGGCCAGGGTGAGCACGGCGGTGAACGCGTCCACCGCGGCACCGGTCATCGGCCGGCCGAAGCGCTGCCGGTACAGCTCGGCGATCTGCTGCGCGACCGGGTTGCGCCCGGCGAACTCCGCCGACCACGGCACCGCCCGCAGCAGGCCCGGGTCCTGCGCCCCCGGCTGCTTCAGCGCGCGGAACCCCTCGCCCAGGCCGAACAGCGTCACGCCGGTCTCCCCGCGCGCGACCGCGGCGGCGACGGCGGTCGCGGCCGGGACGGTGCGCGCCCAGGCGAACACCACCCGCGCCGGGCCGCCGGCCAGGCTGGTGGCCAGTGCCTCCGGGTCGGGTTTGTCGGAGGGCACCTCCATGTGCCCGGACACGGTCGCCCCGGACCGCTCGGCCAGCTCGCGCAGTTGCCTGGTGGCCACCGCGCCGTCGTCACCGGACTCGGTGACGAGCGTGACGGCGTCCTCCCGGGTGTCCGGCGCGCGGCCCAGCAGCGCGAACGCGCTCTCGGCGAGCTGGCTGTCGCTGGGGCCGGTGCGGAAGTACCAGTCGGCGCCGAGCTCGGTGAGGTAGTCGGCGGTGCTTCCCGCGTCGATGAGCGGCACCCGCAGTCGCTGGGCCTGGCTGCTCAGCGCCCCGGTGACCGCCGCGGACTCGGCCGACACCAGGCCCACCGGGCGGCGGCTGTCGGCCATGCTGGTGATCGCCCCGATCGCGGGCTCCGGCCGGCCGCCCGTGTCGGCGGTGACCAGCGTCAGCGTGGCGCCGCGCAGCCCCGGCAGGCCGGTGCCCGGGCCCAGTGGCACCGGCAGCTCCGGGTACGTGTCGTTGATCACCGCGGCGGCCAGCTCGGCGCCGCGCACCGCGTCCGCGCCGGCGTCCGCCGACGGCCCGCTGAGCGGGGCGAGCATGCCGACCACCACCGGCCCGGGTGGCGGTTCGGGGACCGTGCAACCGGTGGCCAGCAGGGCCACCACGGCCACGGAGCACGCCAGGCGCAGCGGGGTCATGAGTACGCGCTCCGAATCGATGCTGTTGCAAGTCTCGTGGTCCGTGATCGCGGACCCGGGGTATCTTTTCGTGCCGGACTGAGACTTTCAAGCCCTGGCGTCGTATGTATTCGATTCGACGACTTGATACCGCCAGGGCACTTGCTGCAACATTCGTACTACCGGTTAGATGTCCTCGATACCGAAGACGACGATCCATTATGGACTGTCGCTCCTGGACGGAAGACATGGGTGACCCGGTGACGGCCGTAGACCCTCGTTCCCGGCGGGCCCCCGGATCCCATCGGCGGCCGTCGGTGCTGCACACCCGGCACTGGCGGGTGCCGACCAAGCTCGTCGCGGTGCTCACCGTCCCGCTGCTGGGCTTCCTCGCCGTCACCGGCCTCCAGATCAACGAGTCGGTGCGCACCGCCTCGGCCCTGGGCGACTTCTCCGACCAGGTCGCGATGGGCGTCGAGGTCACCGACCTGGTCCACGAGCTGCAGCGGGAACGCGACCACACCGTCGGCATGCTGGCCTCGCTGGCCGCACCGGGCGCGGCCCCCGGCCGCCGTGACATCGGCGCGCTGGCGCCCGACCGCACCGCCGTCGACCGGGCCGCCGAGCGGCTGCGCGCCGCGGCCCGGCCGCTGCTCGGCGATCCCGCCCTGGCCACGGCGTTCCAGCGGGTGGAGGCGCGGCTGGCGCAGCTGACGCAGGTGCGGTCCGGTGTCGCGCAGGGCTGGCTGCGCACCCAGGCCGTCTTCGACATGTACACCGGCACCGTCACCGACCTGCACGAGCTGCTGCCGCGCCCGGTCGACGTCGAGGGCGACACCGAACTCGGCCGGTTCCTGCGCGGCATCAGCGACCTGGCCCGCGCCAAGGAGCTGGCCTCCCAGGTGCGCGGCCAGCTCTACCTGATGACGTACGGGGCGCCGTTCGAGCCCGGTGCCTTCGGGCAGATCGCCGACCTGCGCGCGCAGCGCCAGACCGCCGTGCAGCGCTTCCGTGCCGAGGCCGCCCCCGAGCAGGTCGCCGAGCTGGACGACACCGTCGCCGGCCAGGCCGTGCGCAACGCCGACCGCCTGGAACGCGCCATCGTCGGCGAGGGCACCGAGGAGCACGGCGTCGAGCCCCAGCAGTGGTGGGCGGCCAGCACCACCGAGCTGCAGCTGATGCGCCACCTGGAGCAGTCGCTGCTGCGCACCGCCGTGGCGGCGGTCGACGACGCGAGCGGCGCCCAGTGGCGCACCACCGCGCTGCGCTCGCTCACCACCGTCGGGCTGCTGCTCGCCGCGCTGCTCACCTCCGTCGCCATCGGCCGCAACATGGCCGGCACGCTGCGCTCGCTGCGGGAGCAGGCGCTCATCGTGGCCGACATCCGGCTGCCCCGGGTGATCGCGCAGCTGCGCCGCTCGCCCACCACCCCGCCGCCGCTGCGGGTCGAGCCGATCCGGGTCGACTCCCGCGACGAGGTCGCCGAGGTCGCCGACGCGTTCACCGCCGTGCACCGCAGCGCAGTACGGCTGGCCGCCGAGCAGGCCGTGATGCGGCGCAACGTCAACGAGATCTTCATCAAGCTCGCGCTGCGCAGCCAGAGCCTGGTCGAGCGCCAGCTGAACCTGCTCGACTCGATGGAGTCGTCCGAGGTGGACCCGGACAAGCTGGCCAGCCTGTTCCGGCTCGACCACCTCGCCGCCCGCCTGCGCCGCAACGACGAGAACCTGCTCGTGCTCGCCGGTGGCGACACGAGCCGGCGCTGGAACGAGCCCAAGGACCTGAACACGATCGTGCTCGCCGCCGCGGCCGAGGTCGAGCACTACGAGCGGGTCCGCCACCAGCTCGACGGCAGCGTGCACGTGGTCGGCCACGCCGTCGCCGACGTGGTCAACCTGCTGGCCGAGCTGCTGGAGAACGGCCTGGCCTTCTCGCCGCCGGAGACGCTGGTCCACGTACGCGGCCATGCCCTGGGCGACGGCTCGGCCGAGCTGGTGATCACCGACGAGGGCATCGGCATGTCCACCCAGTCGCTGGCCGAGGCCAACGACCAGGTGTCCGTGCCGGTCAGCATCGACATCTCGGCGGCCGAGCGGATGGGCCTGGTCGTGGTCGGGCACCTGGCGCACCGGCACCGGATCAGCGTCCACCTCGACTCGGGCACGCGGGGCGTCACCGTCAGCGTGAACATCCCCGCCGACCTGATCGTGCCCGCCCCGGCGGAGCCGCCCACCCCCGGGCGCGACGGCGGCGAGGCCGGCGCGGTCCCGCCGACGATGCGCCGCATCGTGCCGACGCGCGCGGAGGACGTGCTCACCGCCGACCGCCCCGCGCCGAGCATCTGGTGGTCGCCTGAGGCGGTCGCCCCGGCGGCTGGCGCAGCGCCGACCCCGGCTGAGCCGTCCCGGGCCGGGCTGTCCGTGGCCGGGCTGATCGCCGCCCGGCTCGCCGCGGCCGAGGACACCGAGGCGGACCCGGACAACGCAGTGTCGGCCGTCGGCAGCCCGGCCGCGATCGAGGCGGCTTCGGCCGGACCGGCCGTGGACAAGGCGGCCACGGGCGAATCGGCCACCGGCGGATCGGGTGCGGACCCGTCTGCAGCGGGGGAGGCCGCTGCGGACGAGTCTGCTACGGACAGGTCCGCTGCGGACAAGTCTGCTGCGGACAGGTCCGCTGCGGGCACGACGGTCGTTGACAAGACGGCTACCGCTGTGACGGTCGCGGAAGAGATCGATACAGAGACGGACACGGACGTGCCGGTCGGGGCGGCGCTGAAGGGGTCCGAGGCGGAGACGGCCGCAACGGCGCGGCCGGAGCCGACGGTCACCGCGGCGGGGCTGCCGATCCGCAGGCGGTCGGCGAACCTGCCCGGTCCGGCCGCGGCCCGGCCCGCGGCCGAGGCCGATCCGGAGTCGGTGAGCAGCACGCTGACCAGGCTTTACGAGGGCCTGCGGCGAGCCGAGGCCGAGGAGGCCCCGGCCGGTGCGGCGCCGGAGACGGCGGTGGCGGGCGAGGAGGCCCGGTCCGGGTCCGGCGGCGAGAACGACAAGGTAAGCAAGGTAAGGAGTTAGGGACATGGCGATCAGTGCCGCGGCGCGCGACTTCAACTGGCTCATCAGCGGTTTCACCGAGCGGGTGGCGGGCGTGGTGCACTCCGTCGTCGTCTCCTCCGACGGTCTGCTGGTGGCCGTGTCGGACCGGCTGCCCCGCGACAGCGCCGACCAGTTCGCCGCGCTGACGGCGAGCCTGGTCAGCGTGACGAAGACGGCGGCGCACATGTTCGACGGCGACGAGGTGCGCCAGACCGTCGTCGAGCTGGGTCGGGGCTTCCTGCTGGTGATGCCGATCCGCGACGGCTCCAGCATGGCGACGCTGGTGGCCAGCGGGTCGGACGTCGGCGTGGCCGGCTACGAGATGGCCAAGCTGTGCAAGCAGGCGGGCGAGGTGCTCACCCCCGCCGTACGGGCGGAGCTGCAGCTGTCCCTGCCGCTGGCGGCAGCGGTCGGCTGACCGTCGTAGATCTTGTGCACTTCGTGCTGCTCCGGCGACACGAAGTGCGCAAGATCTGGTGACGGCCCGCGCCGGCAGGTCGACGCTGCTGCGTCTGCCCGCCGTGGTGAGCAGGCGACCGGCGGGCGTTCGGGCCGCCGCTCGGTCAGGGCTGCGGCTCGGGGCCGGCGATCTTGTCCAGGGCCAGGCCGATCAGGATGCCGAAGAGGATCGCCAGGGCCGGCACCAGCGAGAACACCAGCCAGAGCGGCAGGTCCGAGAGGCGCAGCGCGTTCTCGGCCAGGACCAGGAACGCGGTCGCGAACAGCGTCCCGGCGACACCGCCGCGGAAGGTGAACACGCTGATCCCGCCGAGCACCGCGGCCGCCACGGCGATCACGAGCCGATCGCTGTTGGGGAAGGCCCCGCCGAGGCGTCCCACCAGGACGATGCCGCTGAGCGCGGCGAGCACGCTGGAGCCGCCGAACCCGGCCACCGCGCCGAGCAGCCGGGACGGCCGGAACCCCGGCGCGGGGTCGCCGACGCCGAGCGCGCGCCGCACGCCGGGCAGGAGGAACAGGGCGCCACCGGCGAGTGAGCCGAGCACGAACACCGCCAGCCACAGCCAGCCGGTCGCTGCGCCGTCGGGGCCGTCGGGCAGGATCACGCCGCGGGAGTCGGACAGGCCGATGGCGATCGACTGGGCCAGGGCGAGGGCGCCGAGCGAGACGGCCCACGCGGGCGCCGAGGTGAGCCCGGTCAGCGTGCCGAGGAGCAACCCGAGCACGAGCATGAGCAGGACCGCCGTCGTCCCCGCGAGCAGCGGGGGCCAGTCCGACCGGGCGAGTTCGGCGTAGACGACGCCCGCCAGGGCCGCCTGCGCGCCGACGGCGAGGTTGGGCGTGCCGGTGCGCAGGGACAGCGCGAACCCGGTGGCGAGCAGGCCGGTGGCGGCCATGCTTGTCCACAGGCCGGGACCGAGCGCGCCGGCGTCGGCCTGGAGCAGGATGCTGATCAGCGCCACGACGGCGAGCAGCAGGAGCAGCGCCTCCCAGCCGAGATGGGCGAGCAGGCCCGCGGTGCGCCGCCGGGGCGGGGCGGTGTGGGGCTGGGCGGCGTAGGGCGGGGCCGGATCCGTCGTGGTCATGTCTCCGCCCTTCGTCGGCAACCGGGGGTGCGCGCGTCAGTCCACTATAGACAGGGCTGCTGACAGTGGACGATGCCGGGAAATCGGGCCGTGACCGGCGATCGCGGCCGGGGTTCAGCCGCGTGCCGACCCGGCCGGCCAGACGATGGTGACGGGCAGGCCGCGGGCGCGGGCCGCGGTGACGACCGCACCGGTGCCGCCCCGGTCCGCGGCGGGCTGCCCGTCCCAGACGGCGACGAGCAGCTCGCACGATCCGAGCATGGTCTCGTTCGCGGCCTCGTACGCCGCCGCGCCCGACGCGGGGAACGGCAGCACCCGCACGTCGGCGGCCTGCCCGAGCAGCCGGTCGAAGGCGGGGGCATGCTCGGGCCGCACCTTGCGGGCGCGGTAGTCGGCCGCGGGCAGCACCACCTCCAGCCGCCCGCCGTGGTCGAGCACCGCCTCGGCGAAGAGCGTGTCGGCGCCCGCCGCCAGGCAGGACACCCCCACCAGCGCTTCGGCGGGGTGCGCGGCGAGCAGCTCGCGCAGGGCGCGGGCCACCGCCGCGGTGGTCGGGCCGGTCAGGTCGGTGTGGCCGGTGACGCCGATCCGGGGCACGTCACACCGCCGTCAGGGCGTCGGCGAGCCGGTCCAGCGCGGCCCCGAAGGCGGGCAGCGGCAGGTGGCCGAACCCGAGCCGGAACACCCGGTCGTCCTCGCCGAACCAGGAGCCGGGCGCGACGCGGGTGTCGCGTTCGGCGAGCGCGGCGTAGAAGCGGCGTACCGCCTGGTCGTCGTATCGGTCGTCGCGCAGCCGCAGGCAGCAGAGCGCGCCGCCGTCGGGGCGGACGAAGCCGACGGTGTCGCGGTGCGCGTCGGCCCACGCGGTCAGCGTCTCCAGCGCGGCCGCGAGCATGGTCCGGCGCGGGCCGAGGATCTCCTCCTGCCGCCGCAGCACCTCGATCGCCAGCAGCTCGTCCACCCCCGACCCGGCGATCTGCGTGTTGAACCTGGCCCGCCGCAGCGCCTCGTACAACTGCGGATCGGTGGCGGTGAGCCAGCCGACCCGGATGCCGGGCGCACCGTGCGACTTCGACAGCGAGGAGCAGCTCACCACCCGTGGGGACAGGTGCGCCAGGGACGGCGGCGGCGCGGCGTCGCCGTAGGCGGTCTGCCGGTACGTCTCGTCCAGCAGCAGCACCGCGCGGGGCGCCGTCACGGCCATCCGGTCCAGCAGGCGGCGCAGGTCCGGCTCGGCGAAGGCGACCCCGGACGGGTTCTGCGGCGAGGCCAGCGACACCAGCCGGGTGGCCGGGGTGAGCGCGGCGGCCACCGCGTCGACGTCGAGGCGGTATCCCGCGCCGAAGCTCAGCGGGACGGCGGTGACCCGGCAGTCCAGGGCGTCGAGCACGGCGCGCGCGGGCGGGAAGCAGGGCGTCGTGACGACCGCCGCGTCCCCCGCCCGGCACACGGTCAGCGCGAGCAGGAACATGGCGGTGACACCGCCCGCGGTGACCAGCACGTCGCCGGGCGCGACGCCGGTCTCGGCGGCGATGAGCGCGCGCAGCTCCGGGTCGCCCTGGCTGGTGCCGTAGCCGATCTCCAGCGTGTGCAGGCGGGCCAGCACGTCCGGGGCCAGCAGCTCGCCGAGCCGCAGCGGCGGGCAGGTGCTCTCCGCCAGGTCGTACGCGACCGGCCGGTCCACCAGGTCCGACATCGACGCGGGTGGGAACCGTCCGGGCCGCTCTTCGTCGTGCTGGTCCTGGTACGCGGTCAGGGAGACGTCCACCCCTCGATCCTGCCCGTCGCGCCTCCAGCACGCACAGCGCCAAAACACATCGGGTGGCCCTTTTCTCCACCCGGCCGGACCCCGCACGGCGGGGACAGCGAGCCGCCGCACGGGATGAGATGGTCTCCTGCATGGACCTCGCCGCCTGGTACACCGACTTCGCCGAGCGGGAGGCGCGGGACTCGTCGCCCGTGTACGAGCGCCTCGCCCTCGCCGTCGCCGCCGACCCGGAGCTGCTGGCGCTGCTCGGCACGCTGCCCCCGGACAAGCGGCAGCCCAACCTCCTCTTCGGCGTCGTGCGATGGCTGGGCGGGCCGGTCGACGACCCGGCCGCCTGCCGCGAGTTCGTGCTCACCCGCTGGCCCGCCGTCGAGGAGCAGCTGCGGGTCCGCATCGTGCAGACGAACGAGCCGGGCCGCTGCGCGCTGCTGCTGCCGGTGCTCGCCGCGCTGCCGCAGCCGCTGGCGCTGCTGGAGGTCGGCGCGTCCGCCGGGCTGTGCCTGTACCCCGACCGCTACGGCTACCGCTACGGCGAGCACGCGGTCGGCGGCGGAGCGCCGGTGCTGCACTGCGCCGCGGTCGGCATGACACCGCCGTCCGGCGTACCGGAGGTGGTGTGGCGGGCCGGGCTCGACCTGAACCCGCTGGACGTCACCGAGCCCGGCGACGTCGCCTGGCTCGATGCGCTGATCTGGCCGGAGCACGGGCACCGGCGCGACCGGATGCGGGCCGCGGCGGCCGTCGCGGCGGCCGAGCCGCCGCTGCTCACCCGGGGTGACGCCGTGGACGATCTGGCCGCGCTGGCGGCGCGCGCCCCGCGGGGCGCGACGCTGGTGGTGTTCCACACCTCGGTCCTGTACCAGGTGCCGCGGCCCCGGCGGGACGCGTTCGTCGAGCTGGTACGCGAGCTGCCCGGCCACTGGATCTCCGTGGAGAGCCCGGAGACGCTGCCGCTGGCCGGGCTGCCCGAGCCGCCCGGCGAGCTGCTGCACAACGTGCTCGCCCTCGACGGCAGGCCGCTGGCCTGGACCCGGGGCCACGGCCAGGCGCTGACCTGGTTCGGCTGAGCCGCCTCAGCCGGCGGCGGACCGGACCTGGTTGCGGCCGTCGCGTTTGGCGCGGTAGAGCTCCATGTCGGCGCTTTCCAGCAGCTCTTCGGGGTCGCGCCGGCCGCTGGGCGTGGTCGAGGCGACGCCGATGCTCACCGTGACGATGCCCGCGCAGGCCAGCACGTGCGGCTCGGCGAGCGCGGCGACGGCCTCGCGCAGCCGCTCGGCGGCCCGGGTGGCGGAGGTGACGTCCAGGCCCGGCATGACCACGGCGAACTCCTCGCCGCCGTAGCGGGCGACCAGGTCCCCGGCGCGCAGGTTGCGGGTCAGCTCGGCGGCCACCCGCTGCAGGCAGTCGTCGCCGGTGGGGTGGCCGTAGTGGTCGTTGTAGAGCTTGAAGTGGTCGATGTCGACCATCGCCAGCGCGATCGGGCGGCCGGTGCGCCGGGCCTGCGTCCACTCCTCCTGGAGCATCTCCTCCAGCCGGCGCCGGTTGGCCAGGCCGGTCAGCGCGTCGGTCGTGCTGAGCAGCTCCAGCCGCCGGTTGGCGGCGGTCAGCTCCTCGGTGCGCCGGGCCACCTTGCGTTCCAGCGAGGCGTACACCGTGGCGTTGTCCAGCGAGACCGCGAGCTGCCCGGCGATGAGCATCACCGCGTCGAGGCGCTCGGTCGAGAACGCCTCGCGGATCAGGTGGTTCTCCAGCACCAGCAGCGCCTGCCACTCGCCGCGGTGCAGGATCGGCACCACCAGCAGCGAGCAGCAGTCCAGCTCGGCGAAGTACGGGTCGCGGGCGAACCGGTCGTCGCGGGTGGCGTCGCCGACCACCAGCGGCTCGCGGGTGCGCTCGACGTAGCGGATCGCCGCGGCGGGCACCGCGGGCCGCCCGTCCGGCTGCGGCTCGTGCGGCACCGACCAGCGCTGGTGGTCGTCGTCCCAGAGCAGCAGGTGCACGGCGGTGGCGCCGGTCATGTCGCTGAGCACCTCGACGACCCGGCCGCGTACGCCGTCGAAGGTGGTCTGCGAGCTGAGCGCCTGCGACGCGGCGAGGATGGCCAGCAGGTCGATGGTGCTGGTGAGGATCGGGGCCTGGGCGGCGCCGGCGGGCGCCTCCGGCCCGGCGGCACGCAGGCCGGTCAGCCCCGCGCGGGCCGGGTGCACGCGGTCGAGCTGGTCGACCTTCGCGGTGGCGCCCCAGGCGTGGTAGGCGTGCCGTGCGGCGGCCAGCACGTTGTGCCCGGCGGCCTGCATGTCGTGCGCGAGGTAGAACCGGGCGGCCCGCTCCAGCAGCAGTGCGCGGTGCCAGGGCCGGTGCCGGACGGCGGCCTCGCGCTGCGCGGCGTCGTAGGCCTGCGCGGCGGCCTGGAAGTCACCGCCGGCCCAGGCCCGTTCGGCCTGCACCAGCAGCAGCAGGTGCGCGAAGTTGTACGGCGCGTCCGCGGCCCGTGCCGCCAGCCAGCCGATCTCGGCGTCCAGCTCGGACAGGCGCGCGCGGCGCTCGGCCGGGGGCAGGGCGCGGGCCTGCTCGGCCAGGTCGAGCCCGCGCAGCAGGTGGGTCAGCGCCACGGGGTAGGTCGCCGGGTTGACCGGCAGCATGTCGGCGGCCGTGGACACGTGGCGGTGCAGGGCGGGCATGTCGTCGAGCAGCGCAGCGGTCAGCGCCCGGGTGATGTGCACGTTGAACACCGCGACCGGGTTGGCCGCCAGCCCGTCGGGCAGCGCGTCGCGGTCCTCGACGGGCTCGCCGCGCAGCAGCGCGGCCAGCCGCCGGTAGGGCTGGTAGACGTCGGTGGACTGCTCGTTGCCGGTGCGCAGGGCGAAGGCGAGCCCCGCGTCGACCTCGGTCAGGTAGCTGTCCAGGGTGGGGGCGTAGTCGAGCATCTCGTACACGGTCACGTAGTAGGTGTGGCAGGCCTTCTGCAGGTCGCCGCCGTGCAGCAGGCCCTCGCGGGCGAGCTGCGCCTGGCGTACGTCGTCCTCCAGCGGCTCCCACCAGTGGGCGGTGCTCAGCGCGTACAGGAAACGGGCCTGGGAGGTGTCGGGCTCGTAGCCGCGGGCCTCGCCGACCGTCAGGAAGCGCAGCATGGCCCGGTAGCCGGTGCGGAAGTCCTGCCGCCGTCCCACGGTGACGAAGGTGATGTGGGCGACCGGCCCGACCAGCGTCGGGATCGGACCGTGGGTGATCCACATTCGCAGTGCCTGCAGGGTCAGCCAGGCCAGCACGGACTGGTTGCTGAAGAAGGCCGGGGCCATCATCCGGTTCAGCAGCGCCGCGGTGGCCAGCAGGTCGGGGTCGGTGATCTCCGGCCGGGCCAGGTCCGCGCCGACGTCGCCCGCGTCGAGCCAATGCGCCAGCAGCGCCAGCCCTTCGTCGATCTCGGCGTCGATGCGCTCCGGCGCGGGCGCGGGGAAGCCGAGGTGGCCGAGCATGTCGAGGCCGAGGGCGACCGCCTCGGCGGGCCTGCCCTGGTTGGTCAGCCCGTTGACCTGCGCCAGCGTCGCCTCGGCGCGGTCGGCCGGGCGCTGGCACAGCCCTTCCAGCGTGCGGTAGACCGCGTCGGCCTCCTCGAGCCGGCCGAGGCTGTACAGCGAGCTGTGGCGCATGGTCAGCAGCCGGCACCGGGCCGCCAGATCGGCGGGGTCGGCGAACTCGATCGCCACCGCGAGGTAGCGCTCGGCGCTGGCGTGGTTGCTGACCACCAGCGCCTGATCGGCGGCGTGGGCGAGCAGGCCGCTGACGCGCCGCCGCTCCGCCGGGTCGCGGACCAGCCCCGCGACCGCGTAGTACTGGTACGCCGCGACCTCCGCCAGGCCGGGGTGCACGGCCAGCCGCCGGGCCAGCCCGAGCTGCAGCGCGGCCTTCGCGGTGGGCACCATCCGGTCCAGGATCGCCTGGTGTATGCGGTCGTGCCGGAAGCGCACCGCCTCCCCGCCCTCGCCGGACTCCAGCACGAGCAGCCCGTCGTCCAGGGCGGGCACCAGCCGCTCCTCGATCTCGCCGGCCGGGCGGCCCGCGGCCACCTGCAGCAACTCCAGGCCCGCCCGTCCGCCCAGGCAGGCCATGATCTCCACCAGCAGCCGGGTGTCGGTCGGCAGGGCGCGCAGGCGCATGGTCCACATGTCCGCGATGTCGGCCTGGCGCAGGTGGCGCGACAGCTCGGCGGACTCCCAGTCCCAGCCGTCGGGGCCCAGGGTGAGCACCCGGTCGCGGCGCAGCGAGTTGATCAGCTCGACGGTGTCGTACGGGTTGCCGTGGGTGCGCTGGGCCACCGGCTCGGCCAGCTCCGCGGCGTCCGCACGGTCCAGTTGCAGCAGGTCGCCGACCAGCTCGGTGGTGCTCTCGGCGGGCAGGTTGCCCAGCCGCAGCCGCTCCGGCTCCACCCCCTGCTGCCGCCAGCGCGTGATCATCGCGGTGAGCGGGTGCGTCGCGTCCACCTCGTCGTCCCGGTACGCCATGACCAGCAGCAGCCCTTCGGGCGGCCCGTCGGACACGAGCATGTCCAGGTAACCGAGCGGGGTGCGGGACGCCCACTGCAGATCGTCGACGAACATGACGATCGGCCGCTTCGGCGAGGCGACCGCGGCGAGCACGTCCACCCCGATGCGCTGCATCCGGGCCTGCGCGAAGAGGCTGTCGCCCACCGACGGATCCGGTGCGACGCCCATCAGCACCCCGAACTCCGGCTGCACCGCGGCCAGCAGCCCGGCGTTGCGGCCGAGCGCGTGCAGCAGGCGGGAGCGGACCTCGGTCACCTCCTCCTCGGGCTCGGCCAGCAGCAGCCGCCCCACGGCGCGCAGCGCCTGCCGGGTGCCGTCGAACTCCAGGTCCCGCCGGTGCTGGTCGTACTTGCCGGACACGAACCAGCCGCCGCTGCTCGACGCGATCGGGCGCAGCTCGTCGATCAGCGACGTCTTGCCCACCCCGGCCGGGCCGCTGATCAGCACCCCGTGACTGAGGCCGGTCATCGCGTCGGCGAACGCCGCGTCCAGCGCGCGGATCTCGGCGTCGCGCCCGACGATGCGGGAGCGGGGGAGCAGCCGCATCGGCACGTCGTTGGCACCCACGCGCAGCGCGACCTGCGTGCCGGGGGCGGCGCCGCGCAGCAGCCCGAGGTCGTACGCGAGCCCGTCGGCGGTCTGGTAGCGCTTGTCGGGCTCCTTCTCCAGCAGGTGCATGATCACGTCGGAGAGGGCCTGGGGCACGGCCGGGTTGACCTCGGCGGGCGGCTCGGGCATCCGCGCGAGGTGGGCGTGCGACAGCCGCAGCGGATCGCCGGTGCCGAACGGCGGCTCGCCGGTGGCCAGCTCGTACAGGGTGGCGCCGAGCGCGTACAGGTCGGCGCGCTGGTCGACGGGGCGCCCCGTGCGGCCGGTCTGCTCCGGGGCGAGGTAGGGCAGCGTGCCCACGATCTCGTTGTGGTGCACGAACTCCGGCCGGATCTCGGCGAACGTGGTGGCCAGCTCGAAGTCGACGAGGCACACCCCGCCGCGGGCGGTCTGCACCACGTTGGCCGGGCAGACGTCGCGGTGTATGACATGCCGCGCGTGGATGCCCGCCAGCGCGCGGGCCAGGTCGAAACCGATCGCGACGACGTCCGGGATGGGCAGCGGCATCGGCCGGCGGTCCAGCGTGACGTCGCCGACGTCCTCCATGACCACCGCGCCGGACACGGCCGGCCCGGAGGCGAGCTGCGCGACGCCTTCGGCACCGCGAAGCCGACGCAGGATGGCCGTCTCATGCCGGGCCCGCCGGACCGCGTCGGCGCCCAGCGGCTCCTTCAGCACGACGGTCCGGCCGTCCGGGAGGAACAGCCGGGTCACCCGGTATCGATCTCTGCTGACCAGCAGCTCACGTCGGGTGTCTGCGGGCAGGGGGTCTCCTGCGGAACTCCCGCCGCTCGTGCCCATCGTCCGCCCCGGAATCCGTCAAGGCCGCCGCCCCGTCGATACGAAGATGAAAAGTCCTCGGGACCCAGAATAGCCCTTTTGTCGGTATCCCGAAGCGCAGGCGGCGGGTCAGCGCACCGCGCTGGCGGCGGGTTCGCCCGCGGCGGCGGCCAGCGTGGTGCGCAGGTGCCAGAGCACCTCGGCGGCGACGTCCTGGTAGGCGGTGAGGTCACGCTCGGCGCGGGCGAGCAGCAGCGCGCCCTCCGCAGCGGCGATGACCAGCGCGCCCAGCGCTCGTGCCGTGCCGGGTGCGCAGCCCTCCGCCTGGAACGCGTGCTCCAGCACGCCGCGCCAGTCGGCGAAGGCGGCGGCGACCACCGCGTGCAGCGGCTCGTCCGGGCCCACGTCCAGGGCCACCCCGGCGATCGGGCAGCCGCCCTTGAAGTCCGTCTTGCGCAGCCAGCTCGCCATCGCGGCGAAGTAGCCGGCGACGGCGTCCAGCGCCCGGCCGCCCGGCGCGTCGCCGCCGACCTGGACCCGGTTGCGCCCGGCGTACCAGCGCAGCGCCTCGGCCGCGAGCTGCTCCTTGCCGCCGGGGAAGTGGTGGTAGATGGAGCCGCGCGGCGCCCCGGACCGGGCGATGACGTCCTGGAAGGACGTCGCGGCGTAGCCGCGCTCGGCCAGCAGCAGCGCCGCGGTGCGCACCATCTTGTCCCGCGTATCGGTCGTCATGCCCGTCCCCTTGACTATGACGGCCATCATAGCGCACCCTTGAATTATGATGCTCGACATAGAACGGCAGCTCAGCCACGGAGCCACTGCGGTCGAGATCGTCTTCAGGGGCGCGGACGAGACCGACCTGGCTCAGGTGCTGGACCTCCACGCGCGCTGCTCGCCGGAGAGCCTGCGCCGCCGCTACACCTCCGGCGCCGGTGCGCCTTCCCCCGCCCGGATCGCCCGCACGCTGACGCCCGAGGCCGGGCACACGCTGCTCGCCACCGTGGTGGGCGGCGCCGACGACGGCCGGGCGGTGGCCATGGGCCAGCTGTTCCGGACCGGCGACGGCTGCGGCGAGCTCGCGTTCCTGGTGGCCGACGCGTGGCAGCGGTGCGGGCTCGGCACCGAGCTGGCCCGCCGGCTGACCGTGCTGGCCCCCGCGCTCGGGCACGACGGGGTGGTCGCGCACGTGCTGTCGCTCAACCAGCCCGCCCTGCGGATGCTGCGCCGCCTCGCCGCCGACGGCGCGCTGGACCCGTCCTGGGAGTACGACGGCCCCCTGGTCACCATGCGCTCCACGGTCAGCCCGCCGCGCGGTTGACCCCTGAGCGAAGGGGCGGTGTCCGGTCCGGCCGGGCACCGCCCCTTCATCATTCGGCGGCCGTCGTGGCGAGGGCCTTCGATGATCGGAAACGCATTTCCCGAATGGCGGATCGGCCGCCGGATTTCCGATGATCTAGGTCAACCGGTTCAGTCCAGCCCAATACCCATGCCTTGATTTCTGTCCTGACCTGCGTGAAAAATAAAGACGACCTTGGAGAGAGCGCTCCCCGGAATACCTGATATAAAGGATGACATGACGAGCACTCGACCCCATGACGGCCAGCGGTCCCCGACGCTGGAACAGGTCGCGGAATGGGCAGGGGTGTCCCGGTCGACCGTCTCGCGCGTCATCAACGGGGTGTCCACCGTCGACCCCGAGCTGCGTGAACTGGTTCAGCGCGCCATCGACGCCACGGGTTACGTGCCCAACCTCGCCGCGCGTTCCCTGGTCACCCGGCGCACCGACTCCGTGGCGCTGGTCGTGTCCGAGCCGGACGACCGCAACGAGTCCGACGAGCCCTTCCTGAACCGGATCTTCACCGACCCGTTCCTCGGCCGCATCACCGCCGGGGCGCTGGAGGTGCTCCGCCCCGAGGGCATCCACCTGGTGATCATGCCCGCCGAGTCGCCGGCCCATCACCACGTGCTGCGCTACCTGCGGCAGGGCCACGTCGACGGGGTCCTGCTCATCTCCAGCAGCGCCGCCGACCCGCTCCCGCAGATGCTCTGCGACCTGGGCATCCCGGCGGTGCTGTCGGCCCGCCCCGCCAAGCCGCTGCCGATGAGCTACGTCGACGTCGAGCAGCAGGTCGGCGCGAAGCTCGCCGCCGAGCACCTGCTCGCCGTCGGCCGCCACCACCTGGCCACCATCTCAGGCCCGCTGGACATGCCGTCCAGCCAGGACCGGCTGGCCGGGTTCCGGGCGGCGCTCGCCGTGCACGGGCACGCCTACGTGCCGTCGGCGGCGGGCAACTTCACCCGTGCCAGCGGCGAGAACGCCGCCCGGGAGCTGTTCGCGGCGCACCCCGAGATCGACGCCCTGTTCGTCGCGAACGATCTGATGGCCGAGGGCGCCCTGCAGGCCCTGCGCGACCTCGGCAAGAAGGTGCCCGACGACGTCGCGGTGGTCGGCTTCGACGACAGCATCGCCGCACTCCAGTGCCGCCCACAGCTCACCACGATCCACCAGCCGCTGGAGGAGATGGCCGCCGAGATGGCCCGCCTCCTGCTCGCCCGCATCGGCAAATCCGACGCCAAACCCCGCTCCGTCATCTTCCACCCCCGCCTGATCCGCCGCCAATCCACGTAGCCCACCCCACCCCACCCCACCCCACCCCGCGCCACCCCCGCCGCGCCACCCCCCTGCCGCGCCGATCTTGCGCGAACTGTGGGTGCGACACGCCTAAATCGGCCCAAACTACCCTCGCCAAGTGCAAGATCGACGCGATCTTGGGTGGGCGGGATGGTGATGATCGGGTTCTCGTGTCGAAATGTGTGGTGGGACCGCAGGTTGTGACACGAAGTCGCGATCATGCCGGAACCGCGCGTGGCCGGGGCGGGCTGGGAGCGCCGAGCGGGAGGTCAGGGGGCGAGGGCGGCCAGGCGGAGCAGGGCTGCGATGCGGGTGGACTCGACGGTGGCGGCCAGGGCTTTGACGGCGGGGTCGGAGCCGGCGGACTGTTCGGAGCCGGCCAGCATGCGGCACTGCTCGAAGTGCACACGCAGGCTCTCGGCCAGCATCGTGTCGAACTCCGCGCCGGACTTCGCGGCCAGCAGCGCGAGGTTCTCCTGCGTGATCATGCCGGGCATGTCGTGGCCTTCGTGCGGGTTGGTCTCCGGCGCGCCGGTCTTGGCCAGCGCCTTGCGCAGCTCGGCGACCTCGGTGTCGTGCTGGCGCGCCACCTCTGCGGCGAACGTGCCCAGTGCGGCGTCGCCGGACCGCTGCGGAGCCAGCCGCAGCGCGGCCAGCATGCGCTCGTCGAGCGCGATCATCAGCTGCGTCCACGCGACATCGGTGCTGATCGCACCCGCTGACGGCACGGTCGCCGCGCCGGGCGGGGAGGCTCCGCCCGTGCCGCCCGCCTGAGCGCCGCCCGGCGCACCGGACACGGCCGCGCCGGCGGCGGAAGAGCCGGGCACCGTCGCGCCCGCTCCCGGCGCGGAGCCCGCACCGCACCCCGCGACCAGCAGCACCGTCACGCAGGCGTACACCCGGAATCTCATCGCGGACCTCCACCGGCCTCTGCGGCGATCTTGCGCGAACTGTTGCCCTTATGCCCGATAGGAGTGTGTCGTCCCCACAGTTCACGCAAGATCGGCGCGGGAGAGAGGGGGCGCCGGGCGGGGCGGGAGAGGGGTGCCGTCCCGCCCGGCGCGGGTTTCAGGGGATCAAGGGCGGCCGTTGGCGCCGCACTTGATGATGGGGCGGATGCAGTCGCGGACTCGGCGCTCCATCTCCGCGGCGGGCCAGGCGTTGAAGAAGTCGCCGTGCATGGTGTAGCCGCGGCCGGAGGAGAGCCGGATCCGGGCGGGGTCGCCGGTCACCGGGTAGCGGAGCACCTGGCGCAGCTTCGGCACCGGGACGGGGTGCGTGGCGGGGCAGGCGCCGTTGACCGGGTACGACATGTGGCTCTTGTGGTCGGCGGAGTCGAGGTTGACCCCGTCCCAGCACTGCGGGAAGTCGAGGTACGACTCCAGCATCGAGTCCGACGGGCAGTTGACGAAGTCCTTGCCGGGCGGGACCTCGCCGTGGTGCAGGCAGGACCAGCGGGCGATGCTCTGGTCGCCGCTGGTGGCCTTGGCGTTGCCGGCCACGATGCGCAGGCCGACGGGCAGGGCCTGGATCTGCGCGATGATGTCGTCGCGCACGCCTTCACCCAGGTAGTAGAAGGTGGTTCCGGTCGGGGCGACCGGCACGTCGTTGACGTACATGGTCGGCACCCAGTACGACGACAGGTCCTCGATCGGGTTGCAGTTGGTGCCCGCGTTGGCCAGGCTCGTGTACGTCGAGAAGGCGTTGGTGGACGTGTTGCCCATGAAGTCATGCATGTGTGACCCGCCGGGCAGGTTCGGGAAGACGATCGGGTCGTCCGGCAGGCGGTGTGTGAACGGGCAGTCGGCCAGGAACTCGGCGACCCGGATGATCGGGCCGCCCCCACCGCCACCGCTGCCGTCCTGCCCGAACACCTGGAACTCCCACAGCGAGACGCCCCACTGGGTGGCGCGCGCGGTGGCGTAGAGGCGTACGTAGCGGCCGGACACGTTCACGTTGAGTGACTGGTCGGTGCCGTTGTGGTTGGTGGTGGTGTGGAACGTGCTCCACGTGTTGCCGTCGGCCGAGGTCTGGAGCTGGAAGTTGCGGGCGTACGCCCCCTCCCAGTCCAGGAAGATCCGGGTGATCGCCCGGCTGCTGCCGAGATCGATGCGGATCCATTGCGGGTCGGAGAAGGCGCTGGACCAGCGCGTGCCGGCGTTGCCGTCGACCGCGGCCGAGCCCGGCGTGCCGGCGTTCTCGGTCGAGCTGACGGCCACGGGCCTGCCCTGGGAGAGCGAGATCTCGGCGGCTGCTGCCCCACCGGTGGTGGCGACCAGGTAGGTTGCGAGAACGGCCGTGACGGAGGCGAATAGCCCGGCGGCACGTAGCCGCCGGCGGCCAGGAATCGGTGCGAGACGATTCATGGTGTTTGCTCCCTACGGGAATGGGACGGACGGGTTTCCGTTGGGGGCTGGGGGCCCTGCGGGGCTGCGGGGCCCCCAGCCGGCGGTCGTGCTACTGGTAGACCCGGACGTAGTCGACCAGCACTTGCGCCGGGAACGGCGTGCTGGCGTCGGGCGAGCCCGGCCAGTCACCGCCCACGGCCAGGTTCAGGATCATGTAGTGCGGGTGGTCGTAGACCCACGGGCCGCGGGTCGCCTCGACGGTCGCCTTGCTCGCGTAGAACACCTCCGTGCTGTCGACGAAGAAGCGGATGCCGTTGCTGTCCCACTGCGCGGCGTAGACGTGGTAGTCGGCGGAGAGGTCGATACCCCAGACCTTCTCGAAGCCGTACCCGCCGCCGCCGTTGTAGGCGGGCGCGTGCAGCGTGGTGTAGCTGCGGGTGGTGTCCCGGCCGAGGATCTCCATGATGTCGATCTCGCCGTTGTAGGGCCACGGGCGGCCGGTGAGGAAGTCGGCGCCCATCATCCAGAACGCGGGCCAGAAGCCGTTGCCCTTGGGCACCTTCACCCGGGCCTCGACCCGGCCGTACTGGAAGTGGAACTTGTTGCCCGTGTTCATCCGGTGCGAGGTGTACTGCATCCCGCCCACGGCCTCACGGCGGGCCTCCATCACCAGCTGGCCGGCGCCGTTCATGTTGGCGTTGTTGTTGTTCGTGTAGTACTGCAGCTCGTTGTTCTGGCCGGTGCCGGTGTCGATGGTCCACTTGGTGCCGTCGGGCTTGCTGCCCGCCGGGCCGTTGAACTCGTCGGAGAACACCAGGCGGGTGGCCGGGAACGTCGGGTTCGGCGGCTGGGCCGGCGGCGTGGTCGGGGCACCGCCGGTGCCGTACACCTGGAACTCCCACAGCGAGTAGCCATAGCCGTTGGAGCGCTGCGTGCCGTACATGCGCACGTAGCGGCCGGTGCCGTTCACGGTGATGTTCTGCTTGAACCCGGTGCTGGTGGTGGTGCTGTAGATCGGCGTCCAGTTGACCGCGTCGCTGGACGTCTGCAGCTGGTACGCCACCGCGAAGGCCGGGTCCCACTGCAGCACGACCCGCTTGATCTGGGCCGTCGCGCCGAGGTCGACGTAGATCCAGCCCGGGTCGGTCCAGGCCGAGGTCGCCCAGCGCGAGGCCGGGTCCAGGTCGAACGCGCGCGCCGGGAAGCACTGCCAGCAGGCGCCGTCATCCTGCGAGCTGGAGGCGACCCCCGGCTTGTTGTACGACAGCAGCACCTCCCCGCCCGGGTTGGGCGAGGGCGAGGTCGACGGCGACGCCGAGGGGGAGGCCGGCGGCGAGGACGGCGGGTTGCTCGGCGCGCTGCCGGTGCGCACGGCGAACTCGAACAGCGAGTAGCCGTAGGCGGTGCCGCGCGCGGTGCCGTTCATCCGCACGTAGCGGCCGCTGCCGGAGACGGTCAGCTGCTGCGTCCCGCCGGTGCCCGTGGTGGTGCTGTAGATGTTCGTCCACGGACCGGTGGCCGAGCCGGAGACCTGGATCTGGAACGACCGGCCGTACGCCGCCTCCCAGTTCAGGGTCACCCCGCAGACGCTCTGCGTGCTGCCCAGGTCGACCTGGATCCACTGCGGGTCCGAGAAGGCGCTGGACCAGCGGGTGCCGGTGCTGCCGTCGAACGCGTTGGCCGCGGCGAACGCGCCCTCCTGCGAGGACGCCGAGGCCGGGCGGCCCTGCGCGGCGTTGGCCGTGCCGCAGCCGCCACCGCCGCCGATCACGCCGAAGACCTGGAACTCCCAGAGCGAGTAGCCGTGGACGGTGGCGCGGGCGGTGCCGTTGACCCGGACGTACCGGCCGGAGCCGCTGACCGCGAGCGTCTGCGTGCCGCCGGTGCCGGTGGTGGTGCTGTAGATGTTCGTCCACGGGCCGGTCGCCGAGGCCGAGACCTGGATCTGGAACGCGGTCGCGTACGCCGCCTCCCAGTTCAGCACGACCTGGCTGACGGTCGCGGTGCCGCCGAGGTCGACCTGGATCCACTGCGGGTCGGCGAAGGCGCTGGACCAGCGGGTGCCGGTGCTGCCGTCGACGGCCGCGCTCGCCGGGAACGCGGCGTTCTCGGTCGAGGAGGCGGTGGCCGTCTTGCCCTGCGAGATCAGGGGGTCGGCGGCGTTGGCGGAGGTGGCGACCACGGCCAGGGTCGAGGCGAACATGGCCCCCACCACGGCCGCGACGGTGTACCACCGCCGGCCGCGGACGGACGGGGAGCGCGGCGGGGGTGCCGCGTTCGGGACGGATCTCATGTCATCTCCTGATGGATGGCTCGAGACCGCGAGGGCAGCGCCCTGGCGGCGAAACGTCGGCTCGCCCGGCGCGCCGTTGGAGGGGCGGCGCGTCGTGCGAGCCACGTTCAGGTGCCCGGAAATGCCGCCGCGGCTCGGTCGGTGCGGTGATCAGCGGTGGCGCTTCCGGTGGCGCGGCGCATGCCGCGATCGCGTGCCGGCCGGGACCGGTCGCTCGGGGCTGAGGCCCGGTCCCGGGGCACGGCGTCACCGCCCGGGGGCGGCGGATCGCCGCGTGCTAACGACTTAATGCCCGAAGGTCATCAAGCCGGACAAACAAGTGAGGGAGCGCTCTCTGGAAGAATCGTCCAGGACCGCTGTTATGTCAATGGCGGTCATTGGACGTTTGATCGAGGCGCAGGTCGTTAACGTTGCCGAAATTTCGCGGTGACCTCGGCGGGCCCGTCCGGGGCCGGTCACGGAGCAGCCGGCGGCCTGGCGGAAGTCGGCACGATCCGGATCGGGCGTACCCGCGGCCGCCCGCGTCCGCTGGTGAGCGGACGAACCTCAGGTCACGCCGTGGCTCTGCGCGCCCGGACGGTGCCCCGTCGTCGGCATCGGACGGGAGGTCGCGCTTTGTAACGAGACGGCAACGGCATCTTGACAGGCGAGCGGCGTGGGGCGAGTGTCAGTGCCATGCGGTAGAGCGCTCTCTGGGGAGCGCTCTCCGCCTAGATCAACAGTGATTGACCTGCACTTCTGTTCCACGCACGTTCCCTGAGTAGCTGTAGCTGGAGGAGCTCCTGATGCGTTCAGCACTGACCGGTGCCGGCCGCCGGCGCCGTTTCGCGGCCGTGGCCGCACCCCTGATCGCGGCCGCGCTGGTGCTGGGCACCGCCGCGTGTGGCGGTAGCGAGGAGCCCGGCAAGCCGGGCGGCAAGGTGAAGCTCACGATCGCGACGTTCGGTGAGTTCGGGTACAAGGAGCTGTACAAGGAGTACCAGCAGCTGAACCCGAATGTGGAGATCACCGAGCGGATCACCAAGGCTGAGGATCACCACAAGAACCTGGCCGCGCACCTGGCGACGAACACGGGTGCGGCGGACATCGAGGCGATCGAGGAGGGCTGGGCGGGTCAGTTCACGGCCAACCCGGGCAAGTTCTACAACTGGACCGACTACGGCGCGAACGACATCAAGGCGCAGTGGCCGGCGTGGAAGTGGCAGCAGGGCTCGGCGGCTTCGGGTGAGGTGATCGGTCTGGGTACCGACGTGGGCGGTATGGCGATGTGCTACCGGCGGGACTTCTTCGAGAAGGCGGGTCTGCCGACCGAGCGTGATGAGGTCTCGAAGCTGTGGCCGACGTGGGAGGACTACATCAAGGCGGGCGAGCGTTTCAAGGCCGCCAACATCAAGGGTTCGGCGTGGATGGACGGGCCGACGGTGATGTACCGGTCGATCCTGGGTCAGCAGCCGATCGGTATCTACGACGGTGACAAGGTCGTCGCGGACACCAACCCCGGCGTGAAGAAGGCCTGGGACCTGACGATCGACGCGATCAACAAGGGCCTGTCGGCGAAGATCGCCGCGTGGTCGGCGGACTGGAACGCGGGTATGGCCAAGGGCTCGTTCGTGACCCTGGCGTGCCCGTCGTGGATGATGGCCTACATCCAGTCGCAGGCCAAGGACTCCTCGGGCAAGTGGGACATCGCCGCTGTTCCCGGTGGCGGCGGCAACTGGGGTGGCTCCTTCCTCACCCTGCCGAAGCAGGGCAAGAACGTCGAGGAGGCCGCGAAGCTGGCCAAGTGGCTGGTGGCCCCCGAGCAGCAGGCGAAGGTCTTCCGCGCTCTGGGCAACTTCCCGTCGACCGTGTCCCTCTACGAGGATGCGGTGATCAAGGACTTCAAGAACCCGTTCTTCAACAACGCGCCGGTGGGGCAGATCTTCTCGGCTTCGGTGAAGACGATGGTGCCGCAGTTCATGGGTGCGAAGTCGGGTGACATCAACACGGCGATCCAGAACGGTCTGACCCGTGTGGAGCAGGGCAAGCAGAAGCCGGACGAGGCTTGGCAGCAGTCGCTGAAGGACGTCAAGGCACTCCTGTGACCTGACCCCCGGCCGGTTCCCCGTCACTCACAGCCGCTTCAGGGCGCGGCTGACGGGGAACCGGCCACTTTCGCACTTCCCACCGCCCGTGTCGGCCGACCGAACAGTGATGTGTCCACGATGAAAAATCTTCTGTATCGCTTGGACGTGAAGGGTTCGCCCTACCTCTACGTCATCCCGTTCTTCCTGATCTTCGCCGCGTTCGGCATCTTCCCGCTGGCGTACACCGCGTGGGTGTCGCTGCACGAGTGGAGCCTGCTGTCGGAGACGCACACCTTCCTGGGCCTGCAGAACTACAAGGATCTGCTGGCTGACGAGTACTTCTGGAACGCGCTGCGCAACACGGCCCAGATCTGGGTGATCTCGACGGTGCCGCAGCTGCTGATGGCGCTGCTGCTGGCCCACGTGCTCAACCAGCGCCTGCGCGCGCCCACGTTCTGGCGGATGACGGCGGTGCTGCCGAACATCACGTCGGTGGCGGCGGTGGCGATCATCTTCGGGCAGATCTTCGGCAAGGACTACGGCCTGGTGAACTGGGTCCTGGAGTCGCTGGGGCTGGGCCGGATCGACTGGCAGGCCGGCACGGCGAGCTCGCAGATCGCGATCAGCGTGATGATCATCTGGCGGTGGACGGGCTACAACGCGCTGATCTACCTGGCGGCGATGCAGGCGGTCAGCAAGGACCTGTACGACGCGGCGTCGCTGGACGGCGCCAGCAGCCTGCAGCAGCTGACCCGGATCACCGTGCCCGCGATCCGTCCGACGATCATCTTCACGGTGATCGTGTCGACGATCGGCGGTATGCAGGTTCTGGCGGAGCCGTTGCTGTTCGGCGGCGGGAGCATGACCGGTGGTTCGGACCGGCAGTTCCAGACGCTGTCGCTGTACCTGTACGAGGTCGGGTTCTCCCGGTTCGACTTCGGCTACGCCTCGACCGCGGCGTGGGCGATGTTCGGCATCATCGTGATCGTCGCGGCGATCAACTACTTCCTCACCAGCCGCCTGCGGAGGTCCTGATGACGTCCACCACCATCACCAGGCCCGCCGCCACGACGCAGGAGAAGGCCCCCATCCGCCGGCGCCGGATGTTCCGCGCCGAGCGGCGGCCGGGCAAGCTCGCCTACCTGGCGCTGGCCGGGCTGGCCCTGTTCTCCGGGTTCCCGCTCTACTGGTCGCTGGTCGTCGCCTCGCACGACAACGGCATCCTGGGGCAGGTCCCGCCGCCGTTCGGCCTCGGCCCGAACCTGTTCGCCAACATCCAGCGGGCGTTCGACACGGTCGAGTTCGGCAAGGCGGTGGTCAACTCGATCGTCGTGTCGCTGTCCATCACGATCAGTGTGGTGCTGTTCTCCACGCTGGCCGGCTTCGCCTTCGCCAAGCTGAGCTTCAAGGGCCGCAACCTCCTGCTCGTCAGCGTCATCGCGACGATGATGGTGCCGACGCAGCTGGGCATCATCCCGCTGTACATGCTGATGGCGAAGATCGAGTGGACCGGCACCATCTACGCGGTCATCGCGCCCGGCTTGGTCACCGCGTTCGGCGTGTTCTTCATGACGCAGTACCTGCGGGAGGCGGTGCCGAGTGAGCTGATCGAGGCCGCCCGGGTCGACGGCTGCCACACGTTCCGGATCTTCTGGCACGTGGTGATGCCGGCTGCCAAGCCGGCCGCGGCGGTGCTGGGCATGCTCACCTTCATGGGGGCGTGGAACGACTTCTTCTGGCCACTCGTGGTGCTCACCCCCGAGGACCCGACCGTGCAGACCGTGCTGTCCACCCTGGCCAGCGGTTACATCACCGACTACTCGCTGTCGCTGACCGGCACGGCGATCGCGACGGTGCCGCTGCTGGTGGTCTTCGCGCTGCTCGGCAAGTACATCATCGGAGGCATCATGCAGGGAGCGGTGAAGTCGTGACGATCACCAGCACGCAGGAGCAGCTGGCCGGCACCGCCGCGCTCCGCTTCCCGGCCGGGTTCCGGTGGGGAGCGGCGACCGCGTCGTACCAGATCGAGGGGGCGGCGACCGAGGACGGGCGCATGCCGTCGATCTGGGACACCTTCGCGCGTACGCCGGGCAAGGTGTTCGAGGGCCACTCCGGTGACGTCGCGTGCGACCACTACCACCGCTACCGCGACGACGTGGCGCTCATGGCTCAGCTGGGCCTGGGCACCTACCGGTTCTCGCTGGCCTGGCCGCGCATCAAGCCCGACGGCTCCGGCCCGGTCAACCCGCGCGGCCTGGACTTCTACGACCGCCTCGTCGACGAGCTGCTCACCCACGGGATCGACCCGATGGTGACGCTCTACCACTGGGACCTGCCGCAGGTGCTGGAGGACCGCGGCGGCTGGACCAACCGCGACACCGCCCACTACCTGGCCGACCTGGCCGCTGCGGCGGTGGACCGGCTGGGCGACCGCGTCGCGACCTGGACCACGCTGAACGAGCCGTGGTGCTCGGCGTTCCTCGGGTACGCCAGCGGGGACCACGCGCCGGGACGGCAGGACCCGAAGGCGGCTTTCGAGGCCGTACACCACCTGATGCTCGGCCACGGCCTGGCCGCACGCGCGCTGCGGGCGGGCGGGGCGCGGGAGGTGTCGCTCACGCTGAACCTGACCGACGCGCGGCCGGCGAACCCGGCCGACCCGCACGACGTGGCGGCGGCCCGGCAGATCGACGGCCTGCAGAACCGGCTGTTCCTGGAGCCCGCGCTGCGCGGGCGCTACCCGCAGGACATGCTGGCGCTGTTCGAGCGGTTCGGTGCGGCGGACGTGATCCGCTCCGGCGACCTGGACGTCATCGCCGCGCCGATCGACCTGCTCGGCGTGAACTACTACCAGCCCGCGCTGGTGCGGGCCCGGATCGGCGCGACCTGCGGGCTGCCCAACCCGGGCACCGAGGGCGCCGAGTTCGTGCGGCAGAACGCGCCGGTCACCGCGATGGACTGGCCGGTGGACCCGACGGGCCTGTCCGGGCTGCTGCTGCGGCTCGCGGCGGACTACCCGGAGACGCCGCTGATGGTCACCGAGAACGGCGCCGCCTACGCCGACGTGGTGGAGGACGGCCGGGTGGCCGACGCGGACCGCGTCGCCTACCTCGACGGGCACCTGCGGGCCGCGCATGCCGCCATCGAGGGAGGTGCCGACCTGCGCGGCTACCTCGCCTGGTCGCTGCTGGACAACTACGAGTGGGGGTACGGCTACGGCAAGCGCTTCGGCCTGGTGCACGTCGACTACGACACGCAGCGGCGGGTGCCCAAGGACAGCGCGCACTGGTACGCCGCGGTGATCGGCCGTAACGGGCTGAGCTGACCGCTCCGCACCACCCGGGGCCCGCGATCTCGCACGTCCGTCGAGGTCGCGGGCCCCGCCGTGTGCACGGGGGCGCCAACCGGGAAGCATCGTTTGGGGCGTTTCGACCGTTATAACCGTCGACCCGCCCGCTCGGAGCCGGGCGGCCGACCAGTCGAAACAGGGCCGCGATGAGAATGAACCTGCCGAATCCCCGCACGCTGCTGCGCTACCTGCTCGGCTGCGTGGCCGGCCTGCACGTGCTGAGCCTCGGCGGCAACTTCGTCTACCACGGGCTGGGACACCACAACGTGGTGCCCGCCTTCGCGTGGTGGACGACGTTCTTCAACGTGGACAAGGAGAAGAACCTCCCCACCTGGTTCTCCTCGGCCCTGCTGATGCTGGCCGCGTACGTGCTCTGGGAGATCGCGAACGACGTACGGAACAACGGCGAGAAGTACGCGCTGCACTGGCGCGTGCTGTCCGGCGTCTTCGCGTTCCTGTCCATGGACGAGGTCGCCCAGATGCACGAGATGAGCCGCAAGACGGGCCTGGTGGAGCTGGGCAAGGCCTCCTACCTCTCCTGGATCGTCGTCGCCGCGCCGTTCGTGCTGGTCTTCTGCGTGTCGTACGTGCGCTTCCTGTTCCGGCTGCCGCTGCGCATGCGGCTGCTGGTGGCCGGGGGCGGGGTGCTGTTCGTCCTGGGCGCGGTCGGCATGGAGATCATCGGCGCGTTCGTCGGCCGCGACGTCGGCGGCAACGTCGGCACCGGCCCCGCGTACGTCGAGTACCTGCTCGCGGCCTCCGTCGAGGAGCTGTTCGAGATGCTCGGCGTGATCACGTTCTGCTACGCGGTCTCCACCCACCTGTCCGAGCGCCGGCAGCAGGCCCTGCTCGCCGCGCCGGGTGCGCCCGTGCAACTGGCCGCCGCGCGCTCGCGCCGCCACGCGGTGCCCACCCCGGCCGGGCGCGGCGGCAGCGTCGTGCGCTGACCTCGCGATCGGCCTTGGCGGCCCCGCCCGGCCGCCTAACCTGGTCACGTGGGGTTCGCGCGGCCGGCACTGGTGGGCAGGAGCGCCGAGCTCGAACAGCTGCGTACGGCGGCGCGCCGCGCGGCGGCCGGGCAGGGCCGCGCCGTCGTGATCGAGGGCGGGGTCGGCCTCGGCAAGACCACCCTGCTGCACACGCTGGCCGCCGAGTGCGCGGCGCTCGGCATGCGCACCCTGCACGGCACCGCCGAGGAGGTCGAGCAGCGGCTGCCGTTCGCCGCGCTGTCCGCCTGCGCCCGGCCGCTGCAGGGCAGCGACGAGGAGCTGAGCCGGGTGACGGCGATGCTGCGGGGCGAGCACGCGCTGGCTCGCAGCATGAACGCGGCCCACCACGAGCTGGCGGTCACCGAGGCACTGCTCGAACTCGCCGACCGGTGGCTGAGCCAGGGCCCCGTCGCGATCCTGCTCGACGACGCGCAGTGGGCCGACCCGTCGAGCATCGTGGTGCTGCACCGCCTCGCCCGCGGCATCGGGCAGGTGCCGCTGCTGGTGGCCACCGCCGCGCGGGCGATCGCGCAGGGTGACGCGCTGGAGGGCCTGGAACGCAGCCTGCTGGCCGGCGGCGCGCTGCGGCTGCGGCTGGAGCCGCTGCCCGAGGCCGCCGCCGTCGCGCTCGCCGAGCGGCAGCTGGGCGCATCGCCCGGCCCGCTGCTGCGCCGCCTGCTGCGCCGGTCCACCGGCAACCCGATGTACCTGGAGACGGTGCTGACGGCATACCTGCGCGACGGCCTGATCACCATGGCGGGCGGGCACGCCGAGCTGTCCGGCGGCGCCGCGGCCGATCCCGACGCGGTGCCCGAGCCGCTCGTCGACCTCACCCGGCGCCAGGCCGAGCTGGTGCCCCGGGCCTACCGCGAGGTCCTGCAGACGGCCGCGGTGCTCGGCTCGGCCGTCGACGTCGGGCAGCTCGCGGAGGTGCTGGACCGGCCGGTCATGGAGATCTCCGAGGTCGTCGTCGACGCGCTCGACAGCGGCATGCTGGCCGACCACGGCGGGGCGCTGCGCTTCCGGCAGGGCGTCGTACGCGAGCTGGTGGCCCGCAGCGTGCCGCAAGCGGTCCAGGCCGCACTGCACCAGCGGGCGGGCCGGGCGCTGTCCGGCGGCCCCGGCTCGCCCGCGCGCATCGGCGCGCACCTGCTCGCCGGGGGCGAGCTCGGGCCCGACGGCGTGCAGTGGCTGACCACGCATGCCGACGCGCTCACCGGCCGCGCCCCTGACCTGGCGGTGAAGCTGCTCCGGCGCGCGGCGGCCGAGACGGGGGAGGGGGCGGGCGGGCCGCTGTACGTGCACCTGGTGCGGGCGCTGCTGTGGGACGGTGAGCCGGCGCAGGCCGAGGCGGCCGCCCGCGCCGCGCTCGGCTGGGGCGCCGGGCCGGACACCGAACCGGACCTGCGCTGGCTGCTGGTGCAGGCCTGCTACCGCCAGGGCCGCCTGCCGGAGGCGATCGCCGAGACGGAGCGGGCGGTGGCCGCGCCGTGCACCTCACCGGGCCAGGCGGCCCGCTTCCGGGGCATCGCCGCGATGTGCCTGCACCTGCTGGGCCGGGCCGGGGAGGCGGCGGCGGCGGCCGACCGGGCCGTCGCCGAGGGCGAGGCCGCCGGTGACCAGGCGGCGATCGGCATCGGCTGCCTGGCCAAGGCGCTCAGCCTGGCCAGGGACGACACGGCCGGGTCGCTGGCGCTGACCGACCGCGGCCTCGCCCACCTGGGCCACGGCATCCAGCCCGATCTGCAGATCGATCCGTACGTGATGCGCGGGGTGTGCCTGCTGGAGCTGGACCGGCTCGCCGAGGCCGAGGAGGCTACGGCGACCGCGGTGCGCCACAACCAGCGCACCGGCGGCATGTTCCTGACCACGGCGCACGCGGTGCGGGCCCACCTGCGCTTCCTGCAGGGCAGGTGGGACGACGCCCTCGCCGAGGCGCGCAGCGGGCTGGACGGCCCGGACCCGGTCGGGCACGGCGAGCGCCTGCTGGCGTTCGCCGACCTGATCGCGGTGCACCGCGGGGATGCGCCGGGCGCGGAGTTCGCCGACCCCGGCCCGGCGGGTGACGGCGACCGTTACCTCGTGGACTGGGCGCGCTGCCTGGTCGCCGAGGCGCAGGGTGACGCCGGGCAGGCCGCGGCGCTGCTGTTCCCGCGCTGGGAGCGGGCAGGTGAGGTGTCCGCGCGCCGGAGGATGTACCGCGTAGGCCCGGATCTGGCCAGGGTGCTGGCCGCCGTCGGCGATGTGGGACGCCTGCGGGCGCTCACCGACGACCTGGACACGCTGGCCGCGGCGCACGGCACGGCCAGCCTCACCGGCTGCGCGGCGCTGTGCCGGGCGGCTGCCGACGGCACGGCCGAGCCCGCGCTCGCCGCGGTGACGGCGTTCCAGGAGGCCGGGTGGCCGCTGTACGAGGCGTACGCGCACGAGGCGGCCGCCCTCGCCGCGGCGGCGGCGGGGGACGCGGCGGCGGCCAGGGAGCGGCTGGCACGGGCGCTGGACCTCTACGGGCGGCTGGACGCGGGCTGGGACGCGGCCCGCGCCAGGTCACGGCTGCGCGACGCGGGCGTGCGCGCGGGCGTGCGCGGCCCGCGCGGGCGGCCCAAGCACGGCTGGGAGGCGCTCACCGAGACCGAGCGCATCGTGGCCGACCTGGTAGCCCAGGGCATGTCCAACCCGGACGTGGCCGCGCAGCTCTACCTGTCCCGCCGCACCGTCCAGTCCCACGTGTCCAGCATCCTCGCCAAGCTGTCCCTGACCTCCCGCGTCGAACTCGCGGTGGCCGCCGCCCAGCGCTCCACCCAAGGTTAGGAAGGGCACCTTCTACTACGGAATCCGATAACAAGGTGCCCTTCCTTTCGGTCAGGCCGGGCCGGGGCGCCAGCCCTGGGGGTCCAGGCCGCCGGGGGTGACCGCGCCGTCGCCGTAGGGCTCCCGGGTGAAGACGAAGCTGCCCAGGTCGAGGTGGGTGACGGTGCCCGCCGCGTCGCGGATCACGCGCAGTGTCTCCCCGGCGTAGTAGCCGTCCAGGCCGAGCCAGGTGCCGTCGGGCTGCGCCTGGAGGCGGGCGGCGCGGCCGGGTCCGGTCAGCGGGCCGAGTTCCAGGTCGCCGCCGGCGCGCAGCCGGATCGCGACCGCGCCGGGTCCCCAGTACCAGGGGCCGGTCAGCTCCAGCAGGGCTGGGTCGTGGGTGTCCAGCGGCTGCCACGGGTCGGGGATGCGCGGCTCGTGCTCGGCGGTGATGCGCAGCAGGTCCGCGGCCAGCCCGCCCACGGCGAGGCCGGTGGTGGTGTTGGCCAGCGCGATCGCCCCGAGCCGGTCGGCGGGGGAGACCCACAGCGTGCACAGGAAGCCGGGCATCGAGCCGGTGTGGCCCGCGAGCTGCCGCCCGCCGTCCTGCTTCAGCATCAGGCCGAGGCCGTATCCGGCGTCCCAGGCGGGGCCGTCGGGCGGCGCGACCGGGGTGCGCATCTCGGCCAGGGTGGCCTCGGCCAGCACCGCGGGATCGCCCGCGGCCAGGAACGCGCCGAAGCGGCTCAGGTCCTGCACGGTGGACCAGAGCTGCCCGGCCGGGGCCATGCGGCCGGTGTCGGTGGCGGGCTCGGGCAGCAGCACGTCGGCCCACGGGTGCACCGCCCAGCCCTGGGCGTGCGGCGCCTGCGGCAGTAGCGAGGTGCGCGTCATGCCGAGCGGGGCCAGGATCTCCGCGGCGAGCACCTGACCCAGCGGCTCGCCCCGCAGTCGCTCCACGAGCGCCCCCAGCAGTGCGTAGCCGGGGTTGGAGTAGTGGAAGCGCCGCCCGGCGGGGTGCTTGACCGGCTCGGGTTCCAGGATGCCGGCCAGTTCGGGGCGTACGCCGCCGTCGGTGCGCTCCCACCACGGCGGCGGGGTCTCCGCGGCGATGCCGCCGGTGTGCGCGAGCAGCTGGGCGAGGGTGAGCCCGGCGGTGGCGGCCGGTGCCTGGGGCAGGTGGGCGCCGAGGGGGTCGGCGAGGTCCAGGCGGCCCTCGTCGCGCAGCCGCAGCACCAGCACGGCGACGAAGGTCTTGGTCAGCGAGCCGATGCGGTACTGCGTGTCGGCGGTCGGGGGTGCGCCGTCGACGAGGCCGCGCCCCTCGGTCCATACCGGAGCGCCGTCCCGGAGGACGGCGCCGACCAGGGACGGTGCGCGGCCCTCGGCCTGGGCGGTGGCGAGGCGGTGCAGCAGGGCGCGGCGGGTGGCCGGCAGCAGGTCCATCTCAGGCATGGCGATCATCGTGCCAGTTCCGGCGCGGTGACACGCCGGGCACGGCCGGGCCGGCGGTCGGGGCCGCCGGTCCGGTTCTGGCTGTCCTCAGCGGTGGTAGCCGCCGTGGTGGTCGTAGTTGTTGTAGCGCCAGTTGTTCTTGTGGTGGTAGTCCTTCTTGTGGTGGTAGTTCTTCTTGTGGTGCTTGTGGTAGTGGTGCTTGCAGACCCACTTCTTGTGCCACTTGTGCTTCCAGCGGTAGACCTGCTTGTAGCAGCGCCGATGGTCGAGCGCGGACGCCGTCGCGTCCTGCGTGGACACCGACACCGGATCGGCGAGCGGCGCGGCCGACGCCCGCTGCGGTTGCGCCATGACGGTGAGACCCGCGATCAGGAACAGCATCAGGCTGGTCATCGCGGTCAACACCCACAGCCGGTGGCCGATGGCCCGAGCCGTCTCCTCCATCGGAACCCCTCCTCCCATTGCTGGCCGTGTGTGAGAACCTGCTGATCAAACATCCGCCGCGGCTACCTGGTCAACGCCGTGAGCTGCGGAAACTCCTTGCCGGGCGGCCGGTCAGGCCACCTTTCACGGTGAGTTCATTTAGCCTCCCTACCGACCGGCAGGTAGAACGCCCAACGCGGGCGAGAACCGGGCGCCGGTCCACCGCTACTGACCGGGCGGCAGGCAATGATGAACATCCGGTGAACCCATGCTTGGGTACGCATATTTCCTGCCATGTGGGACATGAATCCTGCGCTCCGGGCGCCCGCCACCAGGCCGATCGCCGTGGTCAGCGGTGATTCATGCGCGTGCGCGCCGTTACGGCCCCCGTGACCGGTGACATATGCGTTCCCGGCCCACCCGCGCCATAGGCTCTGACCGTGGATGCCCTCGTGGTGGCGGTCGTGCTGACCGTGGTGGTGGTCGCGGTCTCCGGCCTGTCGCGCAAGTACGCCCTGCAGGCGCCGATCGCGCTGGTCGTCGTCGGGCTGGTGCTGGCCCTGGTGCCCGGCTTCCCGGTCATCGTGCTCGAACCCGAGCTGGTGCTCATCGGCGTGCTGCCCCCGCTGCTGTACGTGGCCGCGCTGGAGACCTCGGTGCCCGCGTTCCGGCTCAACCTGCGCCCCATCCTGCTGCTCGCCGTCGGGCTGGTCCTGTTCACCGCGGTCGCCGTCGGACTGGTCGTGCACGCCCTGCTGCCCTCGGTGCCGCTGGCCATCTGCCTCGCGTTCGGGGCCGTGGTGGCCCCGCCCGACGCCGTCGCGGCGACCGCCGTGGCCAGACGGATCGGGCTGCCCCGGCGGCTGGTGACCATCCTGGAGGGGGAGAGCCTGCTCAACGACGCGACGGCGCTGGTGCTGTTCCGGGTGGCCGTGGCGGTCGCCCTCGGGCTCGCGGTCGGCCCGCTGGCCATCGGGCAGCAGGTGCTGGTCGCCGCGGGCGGCGGCATCGCGGTCGGCGCGCTCGGCGCGGTCACCGCCGCCTTCCTGCACCGGCGCACCACCGACCCGCTGCTGGACAACTCGATCTCGCTGCTCACCCCGTTCGCGGTGACCGTGGTGGCCGAGTCGATCCACGCCTCGGCCGTGGTGGCCGTCGTCGTCGCGGGCCTCTACCTCGGGCACCGGATGCCGACCCTGATGTCGGCCGCGTCCCGGCTGCAGATGGGCGCGTTCTGGCGCATGATCACCTTCATGCTGGAGGGCCTGGTCTTCCTGCTCGTCGGGCTGAACCTGCGGGAGGTGCTCGCCGCCCTGGACACGCCGGTGGCCCAGGTCGTGGGGCTGACCATCGCGGTGCTGGTGACCGTGGTGGCGACCCGGTTCGCCTGGATGTACCCGGCCACGTTCCTGGTCCGCCTGCTGCCCCGGGTGCGCCGCCGCGGCACCGGGCTGGACTTCCCCGGCGCGACCGTGCTGGCCTGGGCGGGCATGCGCGGCGTGGTCACCCTGGCCACCGCGCTGGCGCTGCCCGCGACCCTGGCCGGGGGTGAGACCTACCCCCGGGCGCTGTTCGTCTGGCTCGCGTTCGCGGTCATCGTCGGCACGCTGGTGCTGCAGGGCATGACCCTGCCGCTGGTGGCCCGCATGCTGCGCGTGCAGGGCGACGACAGGACCGCCGACATCCTGGCCGAGGCGCAGACGCAGCAGCACGCCAGCCGGGCCGCCCGGGAGCGGCTGGAGGCGCGGGCCGGCGCGGCGCCCCCGGACGTCGTCGACAAGCTGCGCAGCCTCACCGAGCTGCGCGCCAACACGATCTGGGAGCGGCTGGGCGGGGAACGGGAAACCCCATCCGCCGCGTACGTGCGGCTGCGCCGGGAGATGCTGGAGGCCGAGCGGGACGTGTTCCGCAGCGCCCGCGACGCCGGCCGGATCCCCGAGGACGTCCTGGTCCGGGCGCAGCGCGACATGGACCTGGAGGAATCGATGCTGGAACGGATGGAGTGAGATGACCGCCTGCGAAGATCTCAAGAAGGCCGACGACCCGGCGCCGCGCGCCGAGGGCTGCGAGGAGTGCCTGGCCAACGGGACCAGCTGGGTGCACCTGCGCCGCTGCCTGAGCTGCGGGCACATCGGCTGCTGCGACTCGTCGCCGAACAAGCACGCCACCGCGCACTTCCACGCGGTGGGCCACCCGGTCATCCAGTCGTTCGAGCCGGGCGAGAACTGGCGCTGGTGCTACCTGCACGAGATGGTCGGCTGACCGGCCCGGTGGCCGGCGCGACCGATAGTCTTCCCGGGTGACTTCCGACGAGCGTGGGCAGGTGCGGCGGTGAGCGCGACCCTGGTGGCCCGGGGACTGACCGCCGGGCACGGCGAGCGGGTCCTGTTCAGCGACCTGGACCTGGTCGTCGCGCCGGGCGACGTGGTCGGGCTGGTCGGCGTCAACGGCGCCGGCAAGTCCACCCTGCTGCGCCTGCTCGCCGGGCTGGTCCCGGCCGAGCAGGGCACGATCACGCTGAACCCGCCCACGGCCAACGTCGGGCTGCTGCCGCAGGAGCCCGAGCGCCGCCCGGCCGAGACCGTGCGCGACTTCCTCGCCCGGCGCACCGGGGTGACCCGGGCCCAGCAGGCGATGGACCTGGCCGCCGAGCAGCTCGCCGTGGGCGCCGCGGGCGCCGACGACCAGTACGGCGAGGCGCTGGAGCGCTGGCTCGCCCTGGGCGGCGCCGACCTGCCCGAACGCGCCGAGGCGGTGGCCGCCGAGCTGGGCCTGGACGTGGACCTCGACCACCCGATGACGGCCCTGTCCGGGGGCCAGGCCGCCCGCGCGGGCATGGCGTCGCTGCTGCTCAGCCGGTATGACATCTTCCTGCTCGACGAGCCCACCAACGACCTCGACCTGGCCGGGCTGGACCGGCTGGAGCGCTTCGTCGGCGAGCTGCGGGCCGGCACCGTGCTGGTCAGCCACGACCGCGAGTTCCTGACCCGCACCGTCACCCGCGTGCTCGAGTTGGACCTGGCCCAGCAGCAGATCCGCCAGTACGGCGGCGGCTACCTGTCCTACCTGCAGGAGCGGGAGACCGCACGGCGGCACGCCCGCGAGGCCTACGACGAGTACGCCGACAAGAAGGACGAGCTGCTCGCCCGCGCCCGCATGCAGCGCGCCTGGATGGAGAAGGGCGTCAAGAACGCCCGCCGCAAGTCCCCCGACAACGACAAGATCGGCAAGGCGTTCCGCACCGAGTCCACCGAGAAGCAGGCCGCCAAGGCCCGGCAGACCGAGCGCCTGATCGAGCGGATGGAGGAGGTCGAGGAGCCGCGCAAGGAGTGGGAGCTGCGGATGCACATCGCCGCCGCCCCGCGCGCGGGCGCGGTGGTGGCCACCCTCAACGGCGCCGTGGTGCGCCAGGGCGGCTTCACCCTCGGGCCGGTGGATCTGCGCATCGACTGGGCGGACCGGGTTGCCATCACCGGGCCCAACGGCTCGGGCAAGTCCACCCTGCTGCGTGCGATGCTCGGCCGGACCGCGCTGGCCGGGGGCAGCGCCGCGCTGGGCCCCGGCGTGGTCGTCGGCGAGATCGACCAGGCCCGCGGCCGGTTCCTCGGCCACCAGCCGCTGGTGGACGCGTTCGCGGCCGCCGTGCCCGCGCTGGCGCCGGGAGACGTGCGCACGCTGCTGGCCAAGTTCGGGCTGCGCGCGGCGCACGTGCTGCGGCCCGCCGCGACGCTGTCGCCGGGCGAGCGGACCCGGGCGGCGCTGGCGCTGCTGCAGGCGAGCGGGGTCAGCCTGCTGGTGCTCGACGAGCCCACCAACCACCTCGACCTGCCCGCGATCGAGCAGCTGGAGCAGGCGCTGGAGTCGTACACCGGCACGCTGCTGCTGGTCACCCACGACCGCCAGATGCTGGACGCGGTCCACACCAACCGCCTGATCACCGTCGACTCCGGCCGCGTCACCGCGAACTGACCGGCCGTCCGCCGCGCGGGCCGGGGTTCGCGGGCGGCGGGCATGATCGCGATCTCGTGTCGTGATCTGCGGCTGGAGTGCAGATCACGACACGATGTCGCGATCAACCGGGTGGGACGGGTTGCCGAAAAGGTTTTCGGCGTCCATGGTGGGTCCGGGAGCCTTACCGTACTCGTCCGCATTGGATGGACTTGTCTGCATCTGCACGTGACGCCACACCGGGCACTCGCGTCACGCGTCCGTTCCACCCGTGCGCATTCCTGCGCCCGTACCCCCGGAGTCCTTTCATGCTTCGAACGAGAAGGCGTGCTGCCCTGACCTCGCTGCTCGCCGCCACGGCGGCGGCCGCCGTGGCGGCCTGGAGCCTGGTCGCCACCCCGGCCGGCGCGGCCGCCAGCGGCTGCCGCGTCGTCTACACCGTCGCCTCCCAGTGGGGCGGCGGGTTCACCGCCGACGTCGCCATCACCAACCTCGGCGACCCGCTCACCGCGTGGACGCTGCGGTGGACCTTCCCCGCCGCCGGGCAGGCGGTCACCCAGGGCTGGAGCGCCACCTACACGCAGAGCGGCAGCCAGGTCACCGCCGTGAACATGAGCTACAACGGCAGTCTCGGCACCTCGGCCACCACGTCCATCGGCTTCAACGGGGCGTGGACCGCGAGCAACCCGGTGCCCACCGCGTTCACCCTGAACGGCGTCGCCTGCACCGGCACGACCACGCCGACCGGCGGCCCCTCGGCGTCCGCCTCGGCCTCGCCGCGGCCCTCCGCCTCGGTGTCGCCGTCGGCGTCCCCGCGGCCGTCGTCGTCCCCGTCGGCCTCCCCGCCGCCCACCAGCGGCTGGAATCCACCGTCCAACCTGGTGACGCCGCTCAACGAGGTCCGGGCGCACTACCAGTCGACGTACCCGAACCTGCTGACCTTCCGCAACTACGGCTGGGACCAGGTGATGGCCGGCGGCGGCCGGATCAACTACTGCGTACGCTGGGACTCCAGCGCCCGCGTCTCGGCCGCGCTGCGCGACCAGATCCACGCCGCGCTGGCCCGGCAGTGGAAGAAGTGGATGGACGTGATGGCCGGGCACAACGGCTGGCCGTATGCCGAGGTCCCGATCAAGGTGGTGGGCTGGGCCGTCCGTGACCGGGCCACGCTGGAGTGGACGGACAGCTCGGTCGACATCTACGTCAACGACATCCGGGAGAACGCGCCGCAGTGCAGCGAGCCGTGCGGCCGCTTCTTCCACCAGGACGGCAACTACTCCGGCTGCCCCGGCGGCGCGTCGCACCACTACGACATGTCACTGTGGCTGACCGCCGGCTTCGGCGGCGGCGCGGGCGGCGACTGGGGCCAGCGGATGGGCAGCGAGTACTTCACCGGCGCGCTGAACTCCGAGAACATCCACATCTACCTGCACGAGGTCGGGCACACGTTCGGCCTGGACGACTTCTACGACTGGACGCCGACGGGCCAGTGCTGCTTCCTGATGAAGGCGGGCAGCGCCAGCAGCATCACCGAGTTCGACAAGTGGATGCTGCGCGACTTCTGGCGGCTGCTGAAGAGCCGCTGGGGCTACTAGCCCCCGCACCGGCCGGAGGTCCCGTGGCGGGCCTCCGGCCGGGCCGGGCTCAGTGGCCGCGGGCGATCCACTCGTCGAGGTGCGGGGCCTCCGCGCCGACGGTGGTGGTGTCGCCGTGGCCGGTGTACACGACGGTCTCGGGCGGCAGGAGCAGCAGGCGGTCGCGGATCGAGCCGATGATCGTGCCGAAGTCGCTGTAGGACCGCCCGGTCGCGCCCGGCCCGCCCTGGAACAGGGTGTCCCCGGAGAACAGCGCCGTCAGCTGCGGCGCGTACAGGCACACCGCGCCCGGCGAGTGGCCCGGCGTGTGGTTGACCCACAGCTCGGCGCCGGCCACGGTCAGGCAGTCGCCGTCCTCCAGCTCGCGGTCGGGCGCCCGGTCCGGGTGGATCGCGTCCCACAGCATCCGGTCCGCGGGGTGCAGCATGATCGGCGCACCGGTCCGCCGGGCCAGCTCCGGGGCCGCGTCGATGTGGTCGTTGTGGCCGTGCGTGCACACGATCGCGACGACCCGCCGCCGGCCTGCCGCGGCCAGGATCGCGTCGGCGTCGTGCGCCGCGTCGACGACCAGCACGTCGCTGTCGTTGCCGATCAGCCAGACGTTGTTGTCGACCTCCCAGACGCCGCCGTCCAGGCTGAACGTGCCCGAGGTGACCACCCGCTCGATCCGCGCCCCGCCGCTCACAGCATCACCACCGAGCGCAGCACCTCGCCGCGGCCCATCTTCGCGAACGCCTCCTCGACGTCGCCCAGCTCGATGCGCTCGGACACGAACGCCTCCAGCGGCAGCCGGCGCTGCAGGTAGAGCGAGATCATCAGGGGGAAGTCGCGGCTGGGCAGGCAGTCGCCGTACCAGGAGGACTTGAGCGCGCCGCCGCGGCCGAACACGTCCAGCAGCGGCAGCTCCAGGCGCATCTGCGGGGTGGGCACCCCGACCAGCACCACGGTCCCGGCCAGGTCCCGGGCGTAGAACGCCTGCTCGTACGTCTCCGGGCGGCCCACCGCCTCGATCACCACGTCGGCGCCGAAGCCGCCGGTCAGCTCGCGGATGGACTCGACCACATCGGCCTGCGCGCCGTTCACGGTGTGCGTCGCGCCGAGCTGCCGCGCCCAGGCCAGCTTGGTGTCGTCCAGGTCCACGCCGATGATCGTGGTCGCGCCGGCCAGCCGCGCTCCGGCGATCGCGGCGTTGCCGACGCCGCCGCAGCCGATCACCGCGACGGTGTCGCCGCGGGTCACCCCGCCGGTGTTGATCGCCGCGCCGAGCCCCGCCATCACGCCGCAGCCGAGCAGCCCCGCCACCTCGGGCGGGGCGGACGGGTCCACCTTGGTGCACTGCCCGGCGGCGACCAGCGTCTTCTCGATGAACGCGCCGATGCCCAGGGCGGGGGACAGCGGCGTGCCGTCGGCCAGGGTCATCTTCTGCTCGGCGTTGTGCGTGGCGAAGCAGTACCACGGCCGACCACGCAGGCAGGCGCGGCACTGCCCGCAGACGGCACGCCAGTTGAGCACCACGTAGTCGCCGGGCGCCACCTCGGTCACGCCCTCGCCGACGGCCTCGACCACACCCGCGGCCTCGTGTCCGAGCAGGAACGGGAAGTCGTCGTTGATGCCGCCCTCGCGGTAGTGCAGGTCGGTGTGGCACACCCCGCAGGCCTGCACCTTCACCAGGGCCTCTCCGGGACCCGGATCGGGGACCAGCACCGTCTCGATGCTCACCGGCGCGTTCTTCTTCAGCGCGACGACTCCGCGAACCTCGTGCACCACGCGGCCTCCTTGCACACGTTGGACGGTTCCGTCGATGCTACCCGCCCGCCCCTTGTCGCAACTCTCAAAGACTCGCGGCCATATGCCCGCGGGAGGCCGCGAAGCCTGCAGAGTTGCGGCACGGCCGGGCGGTGGATGTGACCGCGCACATCTGGCATGCTCCATTGATTGACATGTGTCGACGTGCTACGTAGCCTTTGGGACTGGAAAGCGCTTTCCGCATCCGCTCACTTTCCACCGCGGAGCAGGTACGCCCATGCCTCCCGCGGTCCGACCCTCGGAGGAATCCGATGTCACAACGCACTCCACGGACCGGCGCCGGACGCCTGTGGCGCTGGCGCACCGCCGCGATCGGCGCGCTCACCTTCGCGCTCGCCGCGGTCGGCGCGGTCGTCGCCGCCCCCGCCGCGCAGGCCGTCACGATCGACACCAGCGCCTGGTACGTCATCGTGTCGCGGCACAGCGGCAAGGCGGTCGACCTGTACAACTTCAGCACCGCAGACGGCGCGCCGATCGTGCAGTGGGCCCGCAACGACGGGAACCAGCAGCAGTGGCAGTTCGTCGACGCGGGCAGCGGCTACTACAAGCTGCGCTCACGGCTGAGCGGCAAGTTCCTCGAACTGCCCAACGCCAACGACGGCACCCAGCTCGTGCAGAACCCGGACAACGGCACCACCCGCCAGCACTTCGCGGTGCGCGACACCGACAGCGGGTACGTCAAGTTCCTCAACCGGCACAGCGGCAAGGCCCTCGACGTGTGGGAGTGGTCCACCGCCGACGGCGGCATCATCAGCCAGTACGCCGACCTCAACGGCTGGAACCAGCACTGGCAGCTGATCCCGGTCGGCTCGGGCGGCGGGGGCGGGGGCGGCGGTTCGCAGACCGGCCTCGTCGGCTGGGCCACCCAGGGCGGCGGCACGACCGGCGGCGGCAGCGCCTCGGCCACCACGGTGAACAGCTCGTCGGCCCTGTCCAGCGCCGTCTCCGGCAGCACCGCGCGGGTGGTCCGGATCTCGGGCACGATCTCCTGCTCCGGCATGATCACCGTCGGGTCCAACAAGACCATCCTCGGCAACTCCGGCGCGGTGATCGCGGGCTGCGGCCTGAACATCGCCAACGCCAGCAACGTGATCGTCCGCAACATCTCGTTCCGCGACTGGAACGACGACGCGATCAACGTCCAGTACTCCACCCGGGTCTGGATCGACCACAACAGCTTCACCAACGGGTACGACGGCGCGGTCGACGTCAAGCGCGCCTCGGACTACGTGACGGTGTCGTGGAACCGCGTCTACGGCCACGACAAGTCCATGCTGCTCGGCCACAGCGACGACAACGGCAGTGAGGACCGCGGCCACCTGCGGGTGACCTACCACCACAACTGGTTCGACGGCTCGGGCACGCGGCACCCGCGGGTGCGCTTCGGCAACCCCGTGCACGTGTACAACAACTACTACCGCGGCAACGAGTACGGCGTGGCGTCGACCATGGGCGCCGGCGTGCTCGTCGAGGGCAACTACTTCGAGAGCGTCGACGAGCCGACCCTGGTCGGGTACGCCGACTCCGCCGATGGGGCCATCGTGCAGCGCAACAACTACTTCACCGGCTCCGGCGCCCCGGAGAGCGGCGGCGGCAGCGTGTCGAGCATCCCGTACTCGTACACGCTGGACAGCGCCGGCTCGGTGAAGGCCAGCGTGTCCGCGGGCGCGGGCGCGGGCCGGATCACGGTCTGACGAACACCCCGGGCGGGCCGTGTCCCTACTGCGGCCCGCCCGGGTCCTCCGTCCAGAATCGACAGACATTTCTGCGCGGGATACCGTGAGAGCCCAGGTGCACCGGCGGGCAGGGGGATGGCCGTGTTCAAGTGGCTGCGTCGCGGGCAGGGCGCCCGGCCCGGCGCCACCGACCCCGCACGGCTGCTCGCCGACGCCGACACCCTGCGCCTGGTGGCGATGCGCAGCACCGATCCGAGGTCGCTGGAGCTCGCGATCGTCGCCGCCGACCTCGCCGCCAAGGAGTGCTCCGACCCCGCCGACCAGGCCGTCGCCTGGTCGATGCTGTGCGTGCTGAACCGGGAGGCGGCGACCCGCGGTGGCGGGCAGGGGGTGCTCCAGAGCCGGCTCGACACCGCCGAGCTGGCCGGGCGGCGCGGGCTGGACCTCGCCCCGGGCGGCTCGCAGGCGTGGTTCCGCTGCGCGTCGGCGCTCGCCACCGTGCTGCTGGAGCGACACCTGCGGCTCGGTGACAGCACCGCGCTGCCCGAGGCGGCCGAGCTGAACCGCCGGATCGTGGCCGAGCTCGACCTCGACAGCCCCGAGTATCCGGGCGCGCTCGGCAACCTGACCAACGCGCTGAAGCTGCTCTACGGCGTCACCCGCGAACCGGCGCTGATCGAGGAGGCGGTGGTCACCGCGCGCGAGGCGGTCGAGCTGGTGCGGCCCGACAGCCCGCACTACGCCAACGTACGGGTCAACCTGGCCAGCGCCATCGCCGTGCAGCTGAGCCACACCCCGTCCCGTGCCCTGCTCGACGAGGCGCGCGGGCACCTGCGCACGGCGCTGGCCGCGCTGCCCCCGGCCACCCGCACCGGGCCACCGTGCAGGCGTTCGCCGCCCAGCTGGAACGGGGCGCGAACCTGCTGTGACCCAGCCGCTCGACCACCGGATCGCGGAGCTGGACCGGCTGCTCGCCGCGGCGGGCACGCCCGAGGAGCACTGGGGCCTGCGCAACGACCGCGCGACGCTGTACTGGACCCGCTACGAGGAGGCGGGGCGCCTGCCCGACCTGGCGCACACCATCGCGGAGTTCCGGGCGGTGCTCGCCGCCGGCGTGCTCGGTGGGTCCGCGGCACTGCCGACCATGTCGAATCTGGCCGGCGCGCTGACGCTGCGCGCGAAGGCGGGCGGCGGCCCGGAGGACCTGCGCGAGGCCGTCGAGCTGCTGCGCACCGTGGTGGCGGGGACGCCCGCGGCGGACGAACGGTACGGCGGCCGGCTGCTCAACCTGGGCGGCGTGCTGCTCGGATACCACCACGCCACCGGCGACTCGGCGGTGCTGCACGAGGCGCGGGCGGCGTTCCAGGCCGCGCACGACGTGGCAGCCGGGCCGGACACGCCCGAGCGACGCGAGCACTGGGTGGCCACGCGCAGCAACCTGGGCGAGTGCCTGCGCCTGGTGCACGCGGTCACCGGCGAGCCGGAGGCCCTCGACCAGGCCGTGGCGCTGGCCCGTACGGCAGCCGGGGCGCTGCCCACGGGGCACCCGCTGTACGCGCGGATGCAGTCGAACCTCGCTCTTGCCCTGGCCGGCGCCGCGCACGCCGGGCAGCCGGAGATGCTCGCCGAGGCGGCCGCCGCCGCCCGCGCCGCGCTCGCGGCGACCCCCGGCGGGCACCCCAACGAGCCCGAGCGGCACACCGTGTACGCGGGCATCCTGCGTGCGGCGTACGCGGCCGATCCCGACCCCGCCCTGCTCAACCGGTTCCGCCGGGCCGCCCGCAGCGCGGTCCGGGCCACGCCGGCGGCCCACCCGAACGCGGGCTGGGCCCGGCTGCTGCTCGGCCGCGCCGAGTACGCCCACGCCGACCGGTCCGGCCAGGAGCCCACCGTGGCCCGTGAGCTGTTCCGCGACACCGCACAGAACCTCGAACTGCCGCCCGGGGTGCGGGCCGTCGCGGCACGCCACTGGTCGCTGCTGGCGTTCCTCGGTTCCGGCCGCCTCGCCGAGGCCGTGCGGGCGTTCGGGCTGGCGGTCGCGCTGCTGCCGCAGACGGCGGGCCGGGCGCAGGCCGCCGTGGACGCCGAACGGCTGCTCGGCGAGCACCGCCACCTGGCGGCGGACGCCGCCGCGTGCGCCCTCACCGCCGGTGACCCGGGCCTGGCGCTGCGGCTGCTGGAGCAGGGGCGCGGCGTGCTGCTCTCGCAGACCCTCGACACCTGGGCCGACGTCACCGAGCTGGCCGCCCGGCACCCCGCGCTCGCGGCCGAGTTCACCGAGCTGCGCGGCCTGACCCGGGCGGAACCCGCACCCGCCGAGGGGGTCGCGGCGGGCGTCGCCGCCGCCGAGGAACGCGCTCACCTGGCGCGGCGCTGGTCGGCGCTGATCGACCGGATCCGCACCGTCCCCGGGCACGAGGGCTTCCTCGCCCCGCCGTCGCTGCCCGAACTGCTGGCGGCCGGGCGGGACGGGCCCGTCGCGGTGGTGAACGTCAGCGGCCTGCGCTGCGACGCGCTGCTCGTCCGCGACGGCCGCGTCGAGGTGCTGCCCCTGCCCGGGCTGACCCTGGACGGCGCGGAGGAGGCGGCCCGCCGCTTCCTCGCCGCGGTCACGGCCACCGGCTCGCTGGCCGAGGTCGCCGCGGCGGGGGAGACCGTACGCGAGCTCCTGGGCTGGCTGTGGCGCACGGTCACCGGCCCGGTGCTGGCCGCGCTCGGGGTCACCGGGCCGCGCGGCACCCCGGGCCGGATGTGGTGGATGCCGTGCGGGCCGCTGGCGTTCCTGCCCCTGCACGCGGCCGAGGACGGGTGGAGCGCGCTCGACGCGGTCGTGTCGTCGTACACGCCGACCCTGCGCAGCCTGTGCCACCACCGCGACCGGGCGGTGCCACCGGGCGCCGTGGACGGGCCGCTGGTCGTGGCGATGCCGCACACGCCCGCGGCGCCGCCGCTGCCGCACGCCGTGCGTGAGGCCGAGACCGTGGCCGCGCTGCACCCGGGCGCGCACCTGCTGATCGGCCCGGCGGCGACCGGCGCGCAGGTGCTGGCCGAGCTGACCCGGCGGCGCTGGGCGCACTTCGCCTGCCATGCCGCCGGACGCGCCGATCAGCCGGGCCTCAGCCGCCTGCTGCTGCACGACCACGAGCGGCGCCCGCTGACCGTGCGGGAGCTGTCCCGCGCCCACCTGCCGCACGCCGAGCTGGCCTACCTGTCCGCGTGCGCGACCGGCCACCCCGCCCGGACCGTGCCCGACGAGGCGGTGCACCTGACCGGTGCCTTCCACCTCGCCGGATACGGCCAGGTCGTCGGCACGCTGTGGCGGGTCGCCGACGACGTGGCCGCCGACGTCACCGCGTACGTGCACGAGCGGCTCGCCGCCGACGCGGCCGCGCACCGGCCGCTGGACGCCGCGACCGCGCTGCACGGTGCCATACGGCGGCTGCGGGACCGATATCCGGCCGCCGCGGCCCTATGGGCGGGCCACGTCCATGTAGGACGATGACACGGTGACCGACCAGGACGTGCCCCGTATGATCGCCACGATCTGCCGCGACCTCGGCTTTCTGACCACCCGCACCGCGGGCGACCCGGCGCCGTTACGCGCGCTCACCGACGCCGTGCGCGCCGGCCGGACCGACGCGGCCTGGCTCGCCGACGCGGTGCACCTCCTGCGCGGCCTCGGCATCCCGCTCGTGCTCGGTGAGCGGGGCTGGCCGTTCACCCCCGGCGGCGACGGCGCGCTGCCCGGCGTCGGCCAGGGCACGGCGGGCACCACCCTGTTCCGCTGCCCGAGCGCGGCCTGCGAGCGCCGCGAGCCACGCCGCCCCGGCGCGGCCCGCCCGCACTGCGCGATCTTCGACGCCGACCTGCCGCCGGAAGGGTGACCCGGATGACCGACAGCCTGCTCAACCTGCTCGGCGCCCGCGCGGGGGAGCGCTGGGTCACCGCGCTCGCGCTGCCCGGCCTGCTGTTCACCGGGCTGGCCGTGGTGGCGGCCGTGCTCGGCCAGCGGGACTGGGACGACATCGGCGGCCTGGCGCGCGGTCTGGACGCCAACCCGCTGGACGAGCTCGCCGCCACCCCGTCCGGCGTCGCATTGGCGATCGCCCTGGTGCTGCTCGCGGCGCTGGCCGCCGGGGTGCTCGCGCACCTGCTCTCCGTGCCGATCCTGGCCGGGTGGGAGGGCCGCTGGCCGCTGCCCGGCGCGGCCCGGCTGGCCACCGAGCGTCGCCGCCGCCGGTGGAACGCGCTGCAGGCGCGGTTCGAGCAGGCGATCAGCGGTGGGGCGGATGCCGCCGCCGCCGAGCGGCTCGGCCGCCGCCGCAACGCCATCGCGCTCGCCGAGCCGCAGCGGCCCACCTGGCTCGGCGACCAGCTCGCCGCCGTGGCCACCCGCGTGCGCGCCGAGTACGGCGTCGACCTCGGCGCGGCCTGGCCCCGGCTGTGGCTGCTGCTCGCCGCCGACGCCCGCCACGAGGTCCGCAACGCCCGCGCGGAGCTGGACTCGTCCGCCGTGCTGGCCGGCTGGGGCCTGCTCTACCTGGCCCTCGGCATCCTCTGGTGGCCCGCCGCCCTCGCCGGCGCCGTCGCACTGCTCGTGGCCTGGGCCGGCGCCCGCCGTGCCGCCGCCCGCCTCGCCGAACTCGTCGAGTCCACCGTGGACCTGCACCTCGGCGACCTCGCCACCGCTCTCGGCGAAGCCGCCGACCGCACCGTCACCCCCGAGACCGGCCGCCGCATCACCGACCGCCTCCGCAAGGGCGCCTGAAAGGAAGGGCACCTTCTTATCGTTTTCCGACGTAGAAGGTGCCCTTCCTAACCTTCCGGCTGTGGTGGCTGCCTCGATGCGCCCCGCCGTCCGGTGCGCCATGCGACTGCCGGTCCCGCTGCGATGACGTCGATGCCGCCACCCTGCCGTCGCGGCGGGCTGTCCCGTACCGTGACCAGGCATCCTCCGTCCATATGGCGGAGTGGGGTCCGGACGGCCGATTGTGAAGGAAATCTTCGCAAGTATCTGGCATGCCGCAAGCTATCGACATAGACGCGTGTGCCGATATAGGGTGCCGTCACGCGCCCCGATCGGCGACATACGCGCAGGTCCGGGCGTGCGCGAGCGTGTCCCTCCGCACCCCCAGGGAGTCCCGTGTCCAAAATCCGCTCGATCAAGGCCCGTCGCCGAAGGCTGCTCGGTGTACCGGCTCTGGTGGCCGCCGCCGTCGCCCTGGTGGCCCGCCCCGCCCACGCCGCGACCGCCGCCGAGCCCGAGTGCGCGGCCGACGTCATCCAGGAGGCGTGATGGCGAACATCCCCTGGCTGGCCGACGTGCTCCGGGCGGCCGGCGTCTCCGTCGTCGAGCACGGCGACTGGCGCAACCGCTACCGTCCGGGCTCCTTCAGCCCGATCGGCGTGCTCTGGCACCACACCGCGGCCACCTCCAGCGCCAGCAACCCGCACCCCGCGCTCAACGTGTGCATCAACGGCCGGTCCGACCTGGCCGGTCCCCTGTGCCAGGCGCTGGTGGACTACCACGGCGTCTTCCACGTCATCTCGGCCGGCCGGTGCAACCATGCGGGCACCGCCCGCGCGAGCGGCCCCATCCCGGCCGGTGACGGCAACACCATGCTGATCGGCTGGGAGATCGACTACAACGGCGTCAACCAGGAGATGACCGCGGCGCAGTACAACGCCTCGCTCAAGGCGACCGCCGCGGTGCTGCGGCAGCTCGGCCGCGACTCCAGCTACGCCCGCGGGCACCGCGAGACCAGCACCACCGGCAAGATCGACCCGTCCTTCATCGACCTGAACGTGATGCGGGCCGACGTCGCGCGGCTCATGAACCCGACGCCGGGCTGGACGTCCACCGTGGACAACACCACGGCCGGGCGGTTCGCCGCGAGCACCAACTGGGGCACGTCGGCGTACTCGGGGCAGCGGTTCGGGGAGAACTACCGGTTCGCCAACCCGACCCCGGCCAGCGACGCCGCCTGGTACAAGTTCGCCATCCCGGAGACGGGCAGCTACCGCGTCGAGGCGTGGTGGCCGGCGGATCCCGGGTACTGCAGCTCCGCGCCGTACGTCATCGTCACCAGCAGCGGCAACCAGACGGTGAACGTGGACCAGCGGGCCACCGGCGGGCAGTGGCGGGTGCTGGGCACCTTCAACCTGACCGCGGGCGACGCCAACAAGGTAGGCGTCAGCCGGTGGACCAACGGCACCGGCCTCGTCATCGCGGACGCGGTCCGCATCACCCGGGTCTGACCTCCGGACACGTGCCGGTGGCGGAGGGTGTTCCGCCACCGGCACGGTCGTCCTCCGGCGCGGTCTCGACCCGGCCGGGCAGTGCGATCGGCTGGTACGCCAGCGCCCGGTCCACGACCTCCTCGTCACTGAGGTCGGTGCAGAACATCAGGTCGGTCAGCGTGCCGGACGGCACGTAGAACGACCGTTCCAGCAGCTCGAGCCGCATGTCGAGCTGCTCCTCGGAGAGGCCCTCGCCCGCTCTGAGCCGCCCGACCTGGCGGATCGCGGCTTGCCGCTTACGCTCGTCCATGCCCGGGTCCCTTCTGGTCGAGCGGGAAGCGTATGTCATGCCGCGGCGGTGCCGCTCGCCCGTCCGCGTAGCAGCAGGTGCGCCGCGACCAGCGGGAGGACGCCCGCCGGATACCAGGCGAGGTCGAGCGGGTCGAAGCGGACGCCGAGCGCGAGGCGGGCGAGCAGGCTGTGCGCCGACAGGTACGCCGGCACTCCGGTGAGCTGCGCGCACTCCACCGCCCAGCAGAACGCCACCGCGCCCGCACCCGCGGCCAGGGGGCTCAGCCGGGGCCGCAGCAGGTACGCGCCCGCGTACACCAGCGACGCGTACAGGGCCGTGCCGGAATGCTGCTCCACCGGACCGTCGAACGCCGCCCGCAGCGCGAGCGCGACGGCGAGGAACACCGCCGCCCACATCAGGGCGAGCAGGCGGACGGTGCGCTTCGGGTACGGCATCCCGCGAGCGTAGGCAGCGGGACCGCGCCGGAGGTGGTGGAACCGTGGAGATCCGATGTGCCCGTGACCAGGACCGCGTTAAGAAGGGCACCTTCCTATACACAAAGCGTTAAGAAGGTGCCCTTCCTTTCAGGCGAGGCGGCGGATTTCGCCGAAGGCGCGGTAGAAGCCGCCGCGGGCGGACTCGCGGACCTCGGAGACGACGTAGCGGGCGCCGGACTCGCGGATGTTCTTCGGGAACTGGACCTGCCAGGAGCGCTGGTAGCCGTCGGAGACGACCCGTACGCGCAGGCGGCCGCCGTCCTCGTAGCACTCCAGGACGATGCCGTCGCCCGCGTCGGCGGTGACGATCTCGACGGTGGTGGACGCGGCCACGGCCTCCATGCGCGGAGCCTTGACGTCGACGACCTCGGGCACGGTGCCCTGCTCGGCGGCGCGGATCGCGGACTCGGTGGCGTCGATGCACGCCAGCGAGCCGTCCGTGGTCACGATGTAGAGGCGCTCGTCGTGGTACTGCATCGAGTACGCCGAGCCGCAGCCGGTGCCGAGCTTCCACAGCCGGTTGCCGGAGCTGTCGAAGCAGTACACCGAGGAGCTGTTGTCACCGGCGAACACGTACTGCCCGTCGGGGCTGGTCGCGCACGAGAACACGGCCGCGTCGGCGCGGTAGACGCGCCGGGCCGAGCCGTCCTTGCCGAACTCGACGACCTCGCGGGTCGCGGTGCCCGCGTACAGCGTGGTGCTCTCCTGCCAGCCGAACAGCACCGCGCCGGTCTTCTGGTGCCAGCGCTGCTCGCCGGTGCGCCAGTCGTAGCTGGTCACGCCGCCGGAGTGGCCGTGGTGCACGGCGTCGGCGTCGCAGCGCACCATCCAGCCGGACGAGCCCGCGCTCTTGCGCCGCCACAGGAACTCGTCCTCGTGGTCGATCGCGGCGACGCCCCCGCCCGCGTCGGACACGCCGAGGATGCCGTCGTGGATGTCCAGCCAGTAGATGTCGATGTCGGGCGCGATCCGGTAGGCCAGGCGGGGCACCTTGCCGGACAGGTCGTACACGTTGCCGTCGTCGCAGCCGGCGTAGAGCCACGCGTCGTCGGCGACGATGCACTTGACCCCGTCGGGCAGCTTGAACTGCTGCTGCACCTCGGCGTTGTGCGACAGCGTGGTGATGACGCCGGCCTCGTTGCCGACCATGCACACCTTGCTGTCGACGAAGATGCCGAACGCGGACGTGCCCGAGCGGTAGCGCCACAGCACCGGTGCGGTCTTCGCGGTGGACCGGGTGCTGACGATGGCCCGCCGCGACACCGCGCGCTTCTGGCGCTGGCCCTGGACGGCGGGCGCGTACCCCTTGCGCACCTTCTCGCCGATCTTCTTCGCCGCTGCGGCGCGCGCCTTGTCGTGGTCGGCGAACGTGGTCTTCGTCGTGGCACCGGCGTCGCCGATGCGCCCGTACCGGATGGTCATCTCGGTGTCGTCGACGATGACCTCGTAGAACTTGTGCGCGCCGCCGTCGGCTTCGGACAGTTCGAGGTAGGTGGTCTCAACGGCCATGGGGGAAGGGCCTCGCTCTCGCGGTGGAGGGGACGACGACACGTTAGTCACCGCCCCCGACACTCACGCGACCAGGAACCTATGCGGTTGAAAGACGCAGATGTTGGCCTCGCTCTGCACGTTTCCGTCGGTGATCTCGACGAACACGCCGTAGCTCTCACCCGGCGTCAGCTCGATCGGCAGGTCCACCGCGCCCTTGTTCAGCCCCGCCTGCGGCTCGACGCCGCGGGCACGCCGGATGTAGATGTTGTCCCACCACAGCAGCCGCTGCGTGTCGAACTCGCGCAGCGAGCGCGCCTTCGCCAGCCGGTACACGTAGTACGCGTCCGGTCCGCCCAGCTCCGCGAGGGTGGTCCAGCTGGTCAGGGTGTACGCCAAGCGCTCGCGGTCGGCCAGGTAGCTGTCCACGATGGCGCGCGACGGCGCGTCGCGCTGCTCCCGCGAGCGGCTGAGCACCTGCCCGTCCTTGGTGACCACCTCGATGGTGTACGTGCCCTCGGGCAGGAAGCCGGTCGGCACGTTGAGCATGTACCAGTGGTAGTTCAGCGACGGGTCGTAGATCCAGCCGTCGCGGTTGGCGTTGGTGAACATCTGGTTGGTGAACGCGGCCTCGTAGCCGCCCGGCCCGCGTGCGACGATCCGGTCCACCAGATCGGGCACGGGCGTCTCGGACGGGTGGAACGAGACCAGGAACTTGTGCTGCTCCCGGGGCAGGCCGAGGGAGTCGTCGAAGTCCCAGTACACGTTGCAGGCCATGATGTCGTAGATCTGGACCGTCATGGCGGCAGTATTCGCCGCACCCGGCCGCGCGGGCATCGGCGAAACCACCGGCGCGCGACGTGATGTCAGCCACGGTGACCTGCGACGGGGCCGCCTGCGCGGGATCATTCTCGAGTGATCCCAGCGGCAGTGCTCTTCGACATGGACGGAACCCTCTTCGACAGCGAGCCGCTGTGGGACATCGCGATCGAGGAGCTGGCCCACGAGTACGGCGCGCCGATCGCCGCCGAGGTGCGGCTGGCCATGGTCGGGCGCTCGGTCGACGAGTCGATGGTGCTGTTCCACGACGGCATCGGCCAGCCGTGGCGCGACGCCGCGGTCAGCGCCCGGTGGATCTACGACCGGGTCGCCGGGCTGTTCGCCACGGACCTGGTGTGGCGCCCCGGCGCCCGCGAGCTGCTGCACGAGGTGCGCGCCGCGGGCCTGCCCACCGCCCTGGTCACCTCGACCAACCGGCAGTGCGTGGACGTCGCCCTGGACACCCTCGGCCGGCACAACTTCGACGCCGTCGTCTGCGGCGACGAGGTCGCCTTCACCAAGCCGCACCCGGACCCCTACCAGCGCGCCGCCAAGCTGCTCGGCGTCGACCCCGCCCACTGCATCGCCATCGAGGACTCGCCCACCGGCGTGGCCAGCGCCCTGGCCGCCGGTGCCCGCGTCATCGGCATCCCCAACGCCGTCAAGCTCTCCCCGATGACCGGCCTGACCCTCCTCACCACCCTCACCGGCGCCACCCTCGCCACCCTCACCCTCGCCGCCTTCCCCCACTGACCCCCGCCCGCTCCGCGGGCACTGCGTCGATCATGAACTTATGGGCGTGTTCGACGGTGTGTCGCTGCCCTAACTTCATGATCAACGCGGCTGGGGGTCGGCACGCGGCGCCGGTGGCGAGATGGTGGGGAAGCCGCCGGTGGGGGACAGGGGCCGGGTGAGGCCGCTGTCGGCGGGCAGGCGGGTGGTGTGCAGGTGCGGGCAGCGCACCCGGGCCCGGCGGTCGGTGCGCCACCACCACAGCGACTCGATCTCCCGGCCGTTCGGCAGGGTCAGCCCGCTCGCCTGCCCGTCCGTAGTGAACCCGCAGGCGGCGAGCCAGCCACGGCTGGCCGTGTTGCCCACCTCGCAGCCGGCGTACAGCGTCGTGATGCCGAAGTGCCGGTGGGCCAGCTCGCACGCGGCGGTCAGCGCCTCACGCCCGTACCCCCTGTTGCGGAAGCCGGCGCGGACGTTGCCGCCGATCAGGTGGTGGCCCTCGGGGTTGCGGCTGGTGGTGACCGACGCGACCGCGATCCGGGTGCGGCGCTCGACGGCGGTGAAGAGCAGCAGGTCGAGCAGGGGCGTCACCACGTCGGTATGGTCCGACGGCGGCGCGACGGTCGGGCCGTCCGGCAGCGGGCCGACGTCCTCCGGGGACCAGCCCTGCCAGTGCCGCGCCTCGTCGTCGCCGCCGATCGCGCCGTGCTGAGCGAGGTCGGCCAGGCGCGCGCTGATCACCCACAGCCGCCGGGTCGTCGCGACGTGCAGGCCGGTGCGGCGGCACCGGGAAGACAGGCGGTCGAACACCGGGCGGCTCCTGACTACGGCGGGGGGGGAACGCCGATCATGCCTGATCGGTGCGGCGGCGACGATCCGGGCATGCCCCGGCCGCCGAGCACCGGCGCCCGGCGAGCCGCGGCGGCCAGTGGCGGCCTCCGGCCACGCGGCTCGCTCTGGCAGCCTGGACCGATGGCGCGGACCAAGGATTGGCACGACTGGCATCAGCCGTACGCGGACCCGGAGTCACCGCTGTCGCGGCGGCTGCGCCTGGTGCAGCGGCACGTCGCGGAGTGGCTCGACGAGCGCCCGGAGCCCTTGCTCACGGTGGTCAGCGCGTGTGCCGGACAGGGACGGGACCTGCTCGGCGTGCTGGCCGGGCGGGCCGACGCGCGGCGGGTGCGGGCCACGCTGATCGAGTTCGATCCACGCAACGCCGCCGCGGCCCGGGAGCTGGCGTCCGGCACCGGCGCGGACGTGACCGTGGTGTGCGGCGACGCCGGAGTCACGGCGGCGTACGCCGACGCGGTCCCCGCCGACCTGGTGCTGCTCGCGGGTGTGCTGGGCAACATCACCGACGACGACGTACGCAGCACCGTCACCGCCCTGCCGCAGCTGTGCGCCCCCGGCGCGGCCGTGATCTGGACCCGCACCCGGCGCGCCCCCGACCTGACTCCGGCGATCCGGACCTGGTTCGCTGAGGCCGGCTTCGCGGAGCGGGCCTTCCACGCGCCGGACGGTGTGCTCTTCTCGGTCGGCGTGCACCGGCTCACCGCCCCGCCCCGGTCCCTGGACCCGTCCCTGCGCCTGTTCCGGTTCGCCTGAACCGGATCGATCATGAAGTTAGGGGTGCCGACACGCCGTCGAACACGCCCATAAGTTCATGATCAACGCAGTGAAGCGGGCCCGGTGCGGGTGCGCCGGGCCCGGGGTGATGCGGGTCAGGAGTTGGGGACGAGGGTGCCGTCGGAGGAGAAGACGGTGCCGAGGGTGGCCTTGCCGGTGGTGAGGGCGGTCTTGGTCTGGGCGCCGCCGGCGTCGGCCTGCAGGAAGCTGCCGAACTTGATGCCGTAGGTCTTGTCCAGGCCGGGCTGGCAGAACGGGCGCTCCGGGCACTCGGCGGGTCCGGCCAGGATCGAGGCGGTGCCGGAGCACTTCGCGGCGAAGTCGGACAGCGTCTTGAGCTGGTGCTGGTCCGCGAACGCCTTGGTCACCGCGTACGCGTTCTGGTCGGCGGCCTTGGACGGGGTGCCGACGGCGAGACCGGCCTTGGTGGCCAGCTCCTTCAGGGCCGTGACGGTCGCGTCGATGTCGCCGCTCGCCTTGGGCGCGGCGTCCTTGCCGTTCTGCTTCTGGTTGAGGAACTCGGTGAGGGTGGCGGCGTACTCGGGGAACACGGTCAGCTCGCCGCGCTCCAGGGCCGCCTCGTACAGCTCGCGGTTGCCGGTGGTCTGCACGGTCGCCTTGAAGCCCGCCGCGTCCAGCGCGATCTTGTAGAGCTCGGCCAGGGTGCGGCTCTCCGGGAAGTTGGCCGCACCGACCACGACCGGCCCGTTGCCGCCGGACAGGCCGGTGGTCAGGCTCGCCTGCGCGGCGAAGTCCTGGGCCGCGACCTGCGAGGTCTTGCGGTCCACCTCGACTGCCTTGTTCAGCGCGACCAGCTTCGGGGTGTCCAGCGCGTCGCCGACCTTGTTCACCGCGGCCAGCAGTGCGGGGGACGCGGCCTTGGCGTTGGCGACGGCGATGACGTTGTCGGCGTTCTGCAGGTGCTTGTCGTCCTCGAGGACCACCAGCTGCTCGCCGGCCACGGGCGCGCAGCCCGCGCCGGACACGGTGGCCGGGGCCTCGGTGCCGGAGGAGCCCGCCTGACCGCAGCCGGCCAGCGCGAACGCCGCCGTGCTGACCGCGGACAGGAGGAGGACGGACGCCCTCCGGGTGTGCGTTGCCATCTTTATGTCTCGCCTTCCGTCGGGCAGAAGAATGCTCAACAGCCTTCTTAACGGGTACCTGGGACATCCTTGTGAAAATTCGTGAACCGTGCTCGACCTACCCCGGCCCGATATTTCGCAAACTGTTCACATCCGCAGGTAGACGCGTTACCGCCCCAGCCTCGAAGTGATCGAGGTCATGCTCATGCCCGGCCGGGCAGGGCGTCGGCGACCGAGGCGGGCGGCCGGTGCGCGCCGCGGCGCAGCGCCCTGGGCAGCAGCGCCCTCTCGGCGAGCGCGAGCAGCCCCTCGACGCCCAGGCAGAGCACCGCCACCAGCACGCCGCCGGCCAGCACCTGCCCGCCGCCCGCGTTCAGGCCGAGCCCGAAGCCGCGGCTGATGATCATGCCGAGGCCGCCGCCGTTGACGAACGCGGCCAGCGTCGCGGTCGCGATCACCTGCACCGCCGCGATCCGGAACCCGTTGGCCAGGTACGGCACCGCCAGCGGCAGCTCCACCTTGCGCAGCAGCTGCCCGCCGGACAGGCCCATGCCCCGGCCCGCGTCGCGCACCTCGGGGTCCACCTCGCGCAGGCCCAGGTACGCGTTGGCCAGCAGCGGCGGGATCGCGAACAGGGTCAGCGCCAGGATGATCGCGGGCTGGCCGAACCCGATCGCGGTGAGCGGGAAGATGGTCAGCAGCGCCACCGTCGGGACCGCCCGGCTCAGGTTGGTCACCGTCACCACGGCCGGCCCGCCCCGCCCGACGTGCCCCAGCCAGATCCCCAGCGGCCAGGCCAGCGCGCACCCGAGCGCCACCGCCGCCGCCGAGATCCACAGGTGCTCCGCGGTCCGGGCGAGGATGCCGTCCGGATTGGTCCAGTTCAGTGGGTCGTTCAGCCATACGATGGCGTCTTCGATCACGCTCATGCCACGCCCTCCGCCCGCCGCCGCCGTGCAGTTTCGGGGAAACTGCACGAAAGAGCGGCCGAGATCCTGCAGTTTCCCCGAAACTGCACCACGGTCACGGTCATGAGGTCCTCCGGCGGGTCCAGGGGGTGGTGAGGCGGGCGAGGAGGAGGAGGGCGAGGTCGAGGGCTAGGGCAAGGGCCACGCAGAGGAGGGTGGCGGTCATGATCTGGGGGCGGTAGAAGTTGGTGTTGAAGCCGCCGATGATGAGGTTGCCCAGGCCGCCGAAGCCGACGATCTCGCCGACGGTGACCAGCGCCACGGTGGACACCGTCGCGATGCGCAGGCCGGTCATGATGCCGGGCATGGCCAGCGGCAGTTCGATGCGCCACAGCAGGGCGCCGCGCCCGTAGCCCATGCCCCGGGCCGCGTCCAGCACCTCGGCGGGCACCTGGCGCAGGCCGGTCAGCGTGTTGCGCACGATGGTGAGCAGCGCGTACAGGATGAGTCCGATCAGCACCGTCACCGGGGTGATGCCGGTGAACGGGGCCAGGAACGCGAACAGGGCCAGCGACGGGATGGTGTAGAGCACCCCGGTGAAGCCCAGGATCGGCCCGGTCAGCGAGCCGAACCGGTACGCCAGCACGGCCAGCGGAATCGCGAGCACCGTCGCCACCACGACGGCGGCTAAGGTCAACAGGAGGTGTTCGCGCAGCGCGGCGAGCAGGGTGTCGGTGTTCTGGCTGACGTAGCTCCAGGAGAACCAGGGATTACGTGGATCGTCGCCCGAGACGGCCCAGCCGGACACGACGTAGCTGACCTTGGAGGGCATACGTGAACCGTACCGCCGCGGTGTCGATCCGGCTGGAGGGTGTCCGCAAGCAGTACGACGACGGCACGGTCGCCGTCCGCGAACTGAGCCTGGAGCTGCCCGCCGGGGAGCTGACGGTGCTGGTCGGCCCGTCCGGCTGCGGCAAGTCCACCATCCTGCGCATGATCAACCGGTTGATCGAGCCGTCCGCGGGCCGGATGTGGCTCGGCGACGACGAGATCACCGCGGTGGACCCGATCGGGCTGCGCCGCCGCATCGGGTACGTGATCCAGAACGTGGGCCTGTTCCCGCACCAGACCGTGCGCGACAACGTGGCCACCGTGCCGAGGCTGCTCGGCTGGCCGAAGCAGCGCGTCGCCGAGCGCACCGCCGAACTGCTCGACCTGGTGGGGCTCGACCCGGCCCGGTACGCCGCCCGCTACCCGCACGAGCTGTCCGGCGGGCAGCGCCAGCGCGTCGGGGTGGCCCGCGCGCTGGCCGCCGACCCGGTGGTGCTGCTGATGGACGAGCCGTTCTCCGCGGTGGACCCGATCGTGCGCGGGCGGCTGCAGGACGAGTTCCTGCGGCTGCAGCAGACGGTGCGCAAGACGATCGTGTTCGTGACGCACGACGTGGACGAGGCGGTGCGCCTCGGCGACCGGATCGTGGTGCTGTCCGAGGGTGGGAAGCTGGAGCAGTTCGCCCCGCCCGCCGTGCTGCTGTCCCGCCCGGCGAACGACTTCGTGGCCGAGTTCGTCGGCTCGGATCGCGGCATCAAGCTGCTCGCGGTGACCCCCATCCCGCGCGAGGGCCTGCGCCCGCTGCCGGACGGCTACGTCTCGGCTGCGCAGGCGCCGTCGGTGCCGGTCGAAGGCTCGCTGCGGGACGCACTGGCCGCGCTGCTGGAGGGCGACACCGGCTGGGTCGCCGTCCGCGACGGCCGGACGCCGCTCGGCATCCTCACCCCGGAGGACGTCCACGCCGTCCTCCGCCGCTGACCCGCACCCGCCGGGCCCGCCTCGATCGCCCGGCTCGATCATCCGACTTGCCTGGCAGATGGGCGTATCTTGAGCGCGCATTCGCCCATGTGCCGGGCAAGTCGAGCGATCTTGGGCGGGGCGCCCGTCAGCGGGAGCGCGGCGGCGGTGGCCGCGGCCGGTTCGGGCTCGCGGACCCGGTCCGGCGCGGGGCGGCGGTCCATCTCGCGCCAGGTGCCCCGGAACACGACCGGCAGCAGGGTCGCCGCCAGGTAGAAGGTGCCGAAGAGCAGCAATGTGGTGGTCAGGTCCAGGCCCTGCACGGCCCAGCCGCCGAGCAGGCCGCCCAGCGGGATGCCCGCGTAGCCGACCGCGCCGGACAGGCTCACGACCCGGGCCTGGAGCGCGGTGGGCACCCGCTCGAACATGACCGCCGACAGGATCGGGTTGACCGCCGCCATCGCCAGGCCCGCCGCGAACACCGCCGCGAGCACCGGCACCAGGTCACCGGCGAGCGCCATCACGGCCATCCGGGGCGCGCCGCCGATCAGGAACCCGAGGGTGAACACGGCGTAGCGGGGCGCGCGCGGCGCGAGCGTGGTGAAGACGATGTTGCCGAGCACGGCGCCCAGCGAGAACGCGGCGTGCACCCAGCCCAGCGCCACCGGCGAGTGCAGCACGTCGTTCACCCACAGCGGGATGAAGACCACCGCGTTGGCCTGGTCCACCAGGTTCGTGACGAACAGCAGCGACAGGATGCCGATCAGCAGCCGGTCGCCGCGCAGGTAGGCGAACCCGCCGCGCAGGGCCTGCCAGTACGGCTCCCGCACCGCTGCCGGCTCGGCTGCTTCGCCTGTGGTGGCCTGCGTGGTGTTCGCCGCCTGGTTCGCGGGAACGAGTGCGGCCACCAGCGCCGCGCACACCGCGAATGTCGCTGCGTCCAGCAGGACCGCCTGGCGGGCGCCCAGCCAGGCGATGAGGATGCCGCCGAGGCCCGCGGCGAGCAGGCTCGCGAGGCGATTGAGGCCGTCGTACACCGAGGTCGCGCGGGTCATGTCCACCCCGGATGCACGGATCGTGGCGGGCAGCAGCACGCGCTTTGCGCAGTCGCCGAGCCCGCGCAGCACTCCGGCGAGCACCAGCAGCGCGACCAGCAGGCCGAAGCCGCCCGCCTGGCCGAACGCGACGGCCGCCATCACCGCGACGCTGGCCAGGTCGGCGACGATCGACACCCGGCGCGGGCCGAGCCGGTCCACCAGCGGTGCGCCGAGCGGACCGGCGAGCACGTACGGCAGCATCTCCGCCGCCGCCGCGACGCCCATCTTCGTCGGGCTGCCCGTGGTGACCAGCACCAGCCACGGGATGGCCAGGAACGTCATCCGGCTGCCGACGACCGAGATCGTGCCCGCGGTCAGCAGCCCGGCGAGCGCCTTCACGACGGATCCTGCGGGAACGGCATGACCTGCAGCTGCACCACGACCCGGGCGGCGTCGCCGGGCGCGGGCGCCTCCGGCTCGTCCGGGCGGTAGCGGTTGATCACCTCGATCAGCTCGTCCTGCATCGCCGTCGTCTCCTCCGGTGTGAGCCGCCGGGACCAGTCGCTGAACGTGCCGACGTGGACCCACTGCTCGGGGCGCGTGGCGTACTCGCTGATGGCGCGGTCGACGCGGGCGGCGTACTGGGTTGTCACGGCGCGCAGGTAGATCTCGAAGTCGCCGTAGGACTCGGGCGCGACGTCGCTGACCGTGGTGCGCCGGTGCGCGGCGCGCCACCAGCGCTCGCGGGCGTTGCCGCGGTCGGTGTCCTCGACGATGAAGCCGTGCTGCGCGAGCTGGCGCAGGTGGTAGCTGGTCGCGGCGCTGGACAGGCCCAGTTGCGCGGCGAGCAGGGTGGCGGTGGAGGGGCCGCGCTCGCGGAGCATGCCGAGCATCTGCACGCGTACGGGGTGGGCGAGGCCGCGCAGGGTGCGGGGATCGAGGGAGATGGAGGAGGCGTCATCCTTCATAACCGCCAACATATCTTTGCAAAGACTTGTTGGCAATCGGCGTTGCGCGCCGCATGCCGCACGCCCGCACCTCATGGCGAAGTGCCCGACGCCGCACGCGGGCGTCGGGCACTTCGGACGGTGGGCGTTAAGAAGGGCACCTTCCTCTACGTATAGCGATAAGAAGGTGCCCTTCCTTTCAGTCGTGGGCGATGGCGGCCAGGACGTTGATGCGGGCGGCTCGGGTGGCGGGGAGGACCGCGGCCAGGACGCCGACCAGGGCGCCGAGGACGAGGTAGACGCCCACCTGGGACCACGGGATGGCGAGTTCCTTGAGGCCCTCGTCGGCGAGGCCCTGGACCACGGCGGCGCCGAGGCCGATGCCGACGGCCACGCCGAGCAGCGCGCCGAAGACGGTGATGACGACGGCTTCCACGGTGACCATGCGCATGGTCGCGGCGCGGCTGAGGCCGATGGCGCGGAGCAGGCCCAGCTCGCGGGTGCGCTCCAGGACCGACAGGGCCAGGGTGTTGATGACGCCCAGCACCGCGATGAGGATCGCCAGGCCCAGCAGCACCTGGATCATCAGCAGCAGCTGCGCGCTCTCGCCCAGTTCGCGGTCCAGGAACTGCTCCGTGTCCTCGACCAGCATCTCGGGGCTGTCCACCAGCAGCGCTTCCAGGCCCTTGCGGGCGGCCGCCGGGTCCGCGCCGTCGGCGAGCCGGACGTACGCGAAGGACGGCGCCGGGGTGCGCATCCCGGGCACGATGTCGGGCCCGAAGATGAACCCGCCGTAGAACGGGGTCGCCTGGTACGTGCCGATGATCCGGAACGTGGTCGGCTCGCCCCGGGGCAGCCGCGCGGTGACCGTGTCGCCGACGGCGAGCCCGGACTCGGCCGCGTACGATTCGCCGACCACGACCTCGCCCGGCGCCGGCTGGGTCAGCACCCCGGCCGCGGCGACCAGCGAGAAGTCCTGCACGACGGTGGGCAGGTCGGTGACGGCCGTGGCCATGCGCGGCTCCCCGTCGATGACGGCCTGCTCGTTGTACTCGGCCGCGACCGAGCGCACCCCGGCCAGCTCACGCATCCGCGGCAGCAGCGCCTCGTCGAAGGTGGGCAGCATGCCCGGCGAGCTCTGCCCGGAGATGATCAGGTCGGCCTGGAAGGCGTCCGTGGCTTCGCCGCGCAGGCTGCGGTCGGCCGAGGTGATGATGGTGTTCACGCCGGTGATCAGCGCGACGCCGACCATGAGCGCGGCGGCGGTGATCGCGGTGCGGCGCGGGTTGCGCCCGGAGTTCAGCCGCCCCAGCTTGCCCGGCACCGACCAGGAGAACAGCCGGCCGAGCACGGACACCGCCGGGCGGGCCAGCGCCGGGCTGAGCAGCGCCACCCCGACGAACGCGGCCAGCACCCCGCCCAGCAGCAGCCACAGCACCGCGTCGCCGTCGGTGGCCAGGCCGTACGCGATGGCGCCGGTGCCCAGCGCGCCGAGCACGGTGCCGCTGACGGTGAGCTTGGTGAGCGGTCGGTCGGGGGTGGCCACCTCCTGCAGCGCGGCGACCGGGGGCACCCGGGACGCCCGCACCGCGGGCAGCAGCGCGGCGATCATCGTGACGCCGACGCCGACCACGAACGCGCTGATCACAGCGGCGAGCGGCAGGCCGATGCCGGCCAGCACCAGGCTGCTGAAGCTCGCCGCGACCTCGGCCAGCAGCGCCCCCACGCCGACGCCCGCGGCCAGGCCCAGCACGGCCGCGACGAGGCCGATGACCAGCGCCTCCACCATGACCGAGCCGATGACCTGGCGGCGGCTCGCGCCCAGGGCCCGGCTCAGGGCCAGCTCCTTGGTCCGCTGCGCCACGATGATCGAGAACGTGTTCAGGATCAGGAACGTGCCGACGAACAGCGCCACCCCGGCGAAGCCGAGCAGGATGTTGTTGAAGAAGGACAGCGCCTCCTTGAAGCCGTCGGCGATCGCCGCGGCGGCCTCCGCGCCGGTCTGCACCTGGTACCCGTCGCCGAGCGCGGCCTTGATCGCGTCGCGCAGGGCGGCGGGGTCGGTGCCGGGCGCGGCGGTCACGCTGAGGCTGGTGTACGCCCCCGGCGTGCCCAGCATCAGCTCCTGCGCGACGGGTTCGGTGAACCGGACCTCGTGCACCGGACCGCGGCCGGGCAGGCCGCCCTCGTAGCCGAAGACGCCGACCAGGGTGAACGTCTGCTTCGGCTTGGTGGTGAGCACGCCGACCCGGTCGCCGACCTTGAGCTTGGACAGCTCGGCCAGCGTCACGTTGATCGCGATCTCGTCGTCCACGCTCGGGCCGCGGCCCTCGCGCAGCTCCAGGCCGCCGGTCTCGCCGGTCCAGTTGGCCCCGAAGCGGGGCGGGCCGAACGAGGTGACGACCTTGCCGTCGGCGCCGATGACGCGGGCGCCGTCGGCCTGCACCTCGCCGACGACCCCGGCCACGCCGGGCACGGCGGCGACGGTGTCGCGGTCGGCGGAGCGCAGCAGGCCGGGCACGGCCTCGCCCTCCAGCTCCGACACGTCGATCGCCGGGTCGGCGGCGACCAGCACGTCGGTCTCGGCCATCGCCGAGGAGAACATGTTGTCGAACGAGCGGCCCAGCGCGTCGGTCAGCACGAACGAGCCGGACACGAACATCACGCCCAGCAGCACGGCCAGGCCCGACAGGACCAGGCGCAGCTTGCGGGCGAGCAGGCTCTTGAGGGTGGCGCGCAGCATCAGAGCTCCGCCCCGGCGGGCGCGACGCGGTCCAGGCTCTTGAGGGTGTCCAGCACGGACTCCGGGGTGGGCTCGGTCAGCTCGGCGACGAGCTGCCCGTCGGCGAGGAAGACGACCCGGTCGGCGTACGCGGCCGCGTTGGCGTCGTGGGTGACCATGACGATGGTCTGGCCGTACTCCGTGACGCTGCGCCGCAGGAAGCCGAGCACCTCGGCGCCGGAGCGGCTGTCCAGGTTGCCGGTCGGCTCGTCGGCGAAGATGACCTCGGGGCGCGACACCAGCGCGCGGGCGCAGGCGACGCGCTGCTGCTGGCCGCCCGACAGCTGGCTGGGGCGGTGCCCGAGCCGGTCGCCGAGGCCCACGGTGTCGATCACGGTGCGGAACCACTGCTGATCCGGCTTGCGCCCGGCGATGGCCAGCGGCAGCAGGATGTTCTCCTCCGCGGTGAGCGTGGGCAGCAGGTTGAACTGCTGGAAGATGAAGCCGATCTTCTCGCGGCGCAGCCGGGTCAGGCCGGCGTCGTTCAGGCCGGTCAGTTCCGTGTCGCCGACGTGCACCTGGCCGCGGCTGACCGCGTCGAGACCGGCCAGGCAGTGCATGAGGGTGGACTTGCCGGAGCCGGACGGGCCCATGATGGCGGTGAAGCGGCCGCGTTCGAGCTCGACGTCGACGCCGCGCAGCGCGACGACCTGCGCCTCGCCGGTGCCGTACACCTTCCACAGGCCGGTGGCGCGGGCGGCGGCGGTCTCCGTCCGCTGGCGGGTCAGGGGCGGGGCTGCTGCTGGAGTCATGGGGTCCTTCCTCGGCCGGATGACATGGACCGGCCGGCCTGGACGCCAAGGCGGGGCGTCCGGACCGGCCGGTGTACTCATCGTCGGGGCGGAAAGAGCCGCATCCCTCGACCCGTGGGGTGAACCCTCCCCGGTTTGCGACGCGGGGAAAGCCCCCCAGGCCCGGGTCAGGGGCGACCCTGACCCGGACGGGCGCTCACTCGTACGAGATGGCCTCCAGCACGTTGAGCCGGGCCGCGATCCGGGCAGGGAGCACCGCCGCGGCGATGCCGGCCACGACCGCGATCGCGAGGTACTGCAGCAGGTCCAGCCATGGGATCGCGATCACGGTGGCGAACTCGATGGTGATCAGCGCCTGGGTGAAGGCGGCCCCGAGACCGACCCCGAGAGCCAGCCCGAGGGCGACGCCGAAGACGGTGATCAGCACCGACTCGACGGTCACCATCCAGACCAGCCCGCCCCGGCTGAGCCCGACCGCGCGCACCAGCCCCAGCTCGCGGGTCCGCTCCACGATGCTGAGCAGCAGCGTGTTGAGAATGCCCAGCACCGCGATGACCAGCGCCACGATCAGCAGCCACTCGACCGCCGTCAGCAGCAGGTCGTAGGAGGCCGTGGCCTGCTGTACGTAGGACTGCCGGTCGCCGACCTGTACCCCCGGATAGTCCTTCATGATCTTCTCGATCTGGGCCACCACCGGGGCCGCGTCCACGCCCTCGTTCAGCGACACGAAGCCCTGGAACGCCAGCGGGCCGGGGAAGTCCTCGACCGCGGGCAGGCCGACCAGGATGCCCTGGATGATCGGCGTGGTCTTGTAGACGCCGACCACGGTGTAGTCACGGCTCACCCCGCCGATCACCACCGGCGTGCGGTCACCGGCCTTGAGCTTGAGCGTCTCGGCGGTGTTGTCGTCGAGCACCAGCTCCTGCGCGGCCAGGGTGCGGATCGAGCCGTCGACGGCGTCCATCGGGAACATGCGCGAGGCCTGGCCGACGTCGGTGGCGAAGATGCCGAACGCCGACGGCTGGTTCGCCACGCTCACGTTGAGCGCGTCGAAGTGCCAGGCCGCGGCCTCCTTGACCCCGGAGATGGCGCGCACCTGGTCCAGCGCCTTCGGGTTGAAGCCCTGGCGGCCGTCGGGCGCCGCGGTGACGCTCGCCTGGATCATCACCTCGACCCCGATGCTGTCGCCCATGATGTCCTCCAGGCTGGTCTTGAAGGACTGCACGACGGTCGCGGCGGTGCCGATCACGGTGACGCCGATGATGATCGCGGCGGCGGTGACGGCGGTGCGGCGCGGGTTGCGCACCGCGTTGCGTACGCCGAGCCGGCCGGCCGAGCCGCGGCCGATCAGCGCGCCCAGCCCGCGCACCAGCGGGCGGGCCAGCAGCGGCGACAGCAGCAGGGTGCCCACGAACAGCAGCACCGCCCCGGCCAGCAGCACCAGGAACGCGGTGCCGCCCATGTCCACCAGCGCGCCGGTCAGGACCAGCGCCAGGCCCGGCACGGCCAGCACCGCGCCCACGATCGACAGCGCGACCAGTGACTTGTCCGGGCGCACCACGTCGCGCATCGCGGCCACCGGGGGCACCGACGAGGCGCGTACGGCGGGCACGAACGCCGCGATCAGCGTCACCAGCACGCCCAGCGCGTACGCCAGCACCACCGTGATCGGCTTGACGATGATGCCCGCGCTGGGCAGCTCGAACTCGCCGATCAGCAGGTGCTCCACCCAGGCGCCGAGCCCGGCGCCGATGGCCAGGCCCAGCGTGGCGCCGAGCACGCTGACCACCAGCGCCTCCAGCAGCACCGACCCGGCGACCTGGCCCCAGCTCGCGCCCAGCGCGCGCAGCAGCGCCAGCTCACGGGTGCGCTGCGCGACGATGATGTTGAACGTGTTGAAGATCAGGAACACGCCCACCACGGCCGCGAGCACCGCGAAGCCGATCAGGATGTACTTGATGAAGTCGAACACGACCCCGATCTGGGCCGACTGCTCCTCGCTGCTCTCCTCGCCGGTGAGCGCCTTGAACCCGGACGGCAGCTGCTCCGCGATGCGCTGCTTGAGCACGGTGTCGCTGACGCCCTCGTCGGCGGCGAACGACGCCCCCGCGTAGCGGCCGGTCGCGCCGTAGAACGTCTCCTGCGCGTACGCCTGCTGGAACATGACCACCGACTCGCCGGCCAGGCTGTCCCGGCCGCCGGAGTAGCCGGCCACGCCGACCACCTTGAACGTGCGCGGCTCGTTGAGCACGGGCACGTACACCTTCAGCGAGTCGCCCCGCTTGACCCGGGCCAGCTCGGCGGTGTGCGCGGTGACGGTCACCTCGTCGGCGGCCTGCGGCCAGCTGCCCTCGCGCAGCTCGACCAGGCCCAGCGGGTCGTCCTTGCCGTCCACGCCGAAGCCCAGCATGGCGTCGGCGGTGACCGGCTCGCCGTCGTCGGCCCGGAACGGGATCACGCCCTGCGCGCTGACGTCGGGCGACACGGCCCGTACGCCGTCGACCTCGGACAGGGTGCGCAGCTGGTCGTCGGTCAGCCGGATCGGGTTCACCGCCTGCGGGTCGGTGGGCTGCACCACGACCGCCACGTTGGCGTTGATGGTGCTGAACAGCGATCCGAACCGCGCGTTGAGGGTGTCGGAGAGCACCAGGCTGCCGGCGAGGAAACCCACCGACAGCACGATGGCGATGAGCGCGAGCGACAGCCGCAGCTTGCGCTGCAGCAGCCCGCGCAGGCTGGCCTTGATCATTCGGTGGCCCCCGAAACCGGGGCGGCGTCCAGGCGCTTGATGCGGTCCAGCACCGCGTCCGCGGTCGGGGCGGTCAGCTCGTCGACGATCTGCCCGTCGGCGAGGAAGATGACCCGGTCGGCGTGGCTGGCGGCGTTGGCGTCGTGGGTGACCATGACGATGGTCTGGCCGTGCTCGGTGACGCTGCGGCGCAGGAAGTTCAGGATCTCCGCGCCGGAGCGGCTGTCCAGGTTGCCGGTCGGCTCGTCGGCGAAGATGACCTCGGGCCGCGACACGAGGGCGCGGGCGCAGGCGACGCGCTGCTGCTGGCCGCCGGAGAGCTGGCTGGGGCGGTGGGTCAGCCGGTCGGCGAGCCCGACCGTGGTGATGACCGTCCGGTACCACTCCGGGTCCGGCTTGCGCCCGGCGATCGCCAGCGGCAGCAGGATGTTCTCCTCGGCGGTCAGCGTCGGCAGCAGGTTGAACTGCTGGAAGATGAAACCGACCTTCTCCCGGCGCAGCCGGGTGAGCCCGCCGTCGTCCAGGCCGGTCAGCGCCGTGTCGCCGACGGAGATCTGGCCCCGGGTGGCCGTGTCCAGCCCGGCCAGGCAGTGCATGAGGGTGGACTTGCCGCTGCCGGAGGGGCCCATGATGGCGGTGAAACGGCCGCGTTCGAGCTCGACGTTCACGCCGCGCAGCGCGATCACCTGTGCCTCGCCCGAGCCGTACACCTTCCAGAGATCGGCGGCGCGGGCGGCGGCGCCGGCGCCCGCGGCGGGCGCGTCGGAAACCTGAGAAGTCATGCCCCACAGGCTGTCAGCGCGTGTCCAGCCCTCCCTCAGACCCTGGGACGGTCTTGGCCGCGCCGCTCTCCTCCTCAGGTAGGAGAGCCGGGTCGTACCAGGCCGGTCTCGTAGGCCAGCACCACCGCCTGCACCCGGTCGCGCAGGCCCAGCTTGGTCAGCACGTGCCCGACGTGCGTCTTGACCGTGGTCTCGCTCACCGTCAGCGCCCGCGCGATCTCCGCATTGGACAGTCCCCGGGCCACGTGTACCAGCACCTCGCGCTCGCGCTCGGTCAGCGTGCTCAGCGAGTGCGGCACCGTCGCCTCGGGGTCGGGCAGCAGCCCGGCGAAGCGGTCCAGCAGCCGCCGCAGGATGCGCGGCGCGACCACCGCCTCGCCCGCGGCGACCGTGCGGATCGCCGCCACCAGCTCGTCGGCGGGCACGTCCTTGGCCAGGAAGCCGCTGGCCCCGGCGCGCAGCGCGCCCACCACGTAGTCGTCGAGGTCGAACGTGGTCAGGATGAGCACCCGCACCGGCAGCTTCGCCGCGGTGATGTCGCGGGTCGCGGCCACCCCGTCCCGGCGCGGCATGCGCACGTCCATCAGCACCACGTCGGGCAGCAGACGCCGGGCCAGGTCCACCGCCTCGACGCCGTCGGCCGCCTCGCCCACGATGTCCAGATCGGGCTCGGCGCCCAGCACCATGCGGAACCCGCTGCGCAGCAGGGGCTGGTCGTCGGCGAGCAGCACCCGGATCGGCTTCAACGTTCAGACCTCCGCCTGCGTCTCGGCGACCATGACGTGGCCCGCCTGCTCCATGGGGATCCGTGCGTGCACCCGGAAACCGCCGCCCGGACGGGGACCGGTGCGCAGCGTGCCGCCGTACACGGCGACGCGCTCGCGCATGCCGAGCAGGCCGTGACCGCTGGTGCCCGCCGGGACCCCGTCTGCGGTGAGGGTACGCGTGTGCGGTCCGCGCCCGGTGTCGAACACCTCGATCGTCAGCTCGCGCCCGTCGGCGCTCAGCCGCACCTCGGCGCGCGCCGGACCGGCGTGCTTGAGCGAGTTGGTGAGCGCCTCCTGCACGATCCGGTACGCCGTCAGCGCCACGCCCGGGTCCACCACGTCCAGCTCGCCGTCGACGCGCAGCGAGGTGGACAGTCCCGCCTCGCAGACCTGGTCCACCAGGGTGCGCAGGCCGGACAGGCCCGGGGTGGGGCTCAGCCCGTCCGCGTCGTCGGCCTGGGCGCTCTCCGAGCGCAGCACGAACAGCAGCCGCCGCAGCTCGCGCAGCGTGGTGCGGCTGGTCTGCTCGATGGTGGCCAGCGCCTCGTCGGCGGCGGCCGGGTCGCGGTGCAGCATGCGGCGCGCGCCGGTGGACATCACGCCGATCACGCTGACGTGGTGGGCGACCACGTCGTGCAGCTCGCGGGCGATGCGGCGGCGCTCCTCGGCGACCGCCTGCTCGGCGTGCGCCTGCTGGTTGGCCTCGGCCGCCAGCGCCCGCTCGGCCAGCGCTGCGGACGCCTCCCGGCGCGCCCGCACGGTCCGCCCGGCCAGGAACGTGATCACCATCACCGCGAGGTTGACGATGATCCCGGCCGACATGGAGATGAGCTGGCGGCCGTCGGTGTCGCGCATCAGGTCGTGCTGGTACGCCCATACCCAGATCAGGTCGTTGACCAGCCACAGCGCGGCGGTGCCGAGCACCGCGCGCCACCAGGGCTCGTACACCGCCACCGTGTACGCCAGCACCCACAGCGCCACGCCCTGCCCGCCCAGCAGCGCGTCCGGCCACACCGTGCCGACGGCGGTGAGGAACGCCGTCAGCCCGATGGCGAACCACAGGTGGGTGCGGCGCAGCACGATCGGCGCCAGGCTGACCGCGCTCCACAGGAACGTGACCAGCGTCGTCTGCATCAGCCAGGACGGCTGGGCGTACGCCAGCAGCACCTGCACCACGAACAGCCCCGCCGCCAGCGCCGCGTCGGCGCGCAGCGGCGTCCACCAGGTGGGCTTCCACCAGGGGAAACGCGACGGCGCGGGGGTCAGGGGCACGCGGCGAGGCTACCGGATCGGGTCACCCCTCCGGCTGGGCCGCCAGCAGCCGGGCCTGCCTGCTGTCCACCGTCTGCGCGGTGACCTGCACCGGGAACGGCGGCAGCGTGCCACCGAACTCCGGGCAGCGCTGCTGGTGGCTGCACCAGCCGCACAGCTTGCTGGGCTTGGGCCGGAAGTCCTGGTTCTCGATCGCGTTCTCGATCGCCCGCCACAGCGCGAACAGCGTCTTCTCGAAACGCGTCAGCTCCTCGGCGTCGGGCGTGTAGTCGCAGATCTCGGCGTCCTTGAGGTAGAGCAGCCGCAGCACTCGCGGCACCACGCCCCGGGTGCGCCACAGCACAAGGGCGTAGAACTTCAGCTGGAACAGCGCCCGCGCCTCGAACGCCTCCCGCGGCGCCCCGCCGGTCTTGTAGTCGACCACCCGCAGGTCGCCGCCCGGCGACACGTCCAGCCGGTCGATGTAGCCGCGGATCAGCAGCTGCTCGCCCCCCTCGGCGCCCAGCACCGCCTCGATCAGCTGCTCGCGCTCGGCGGGCTCGAACCGGCGCGGGTCCTCGACCGCGAAGTAGCCGCCGAGCAGGTCCTGCGCGGAGCTGAGGAACTGCTCGCGGGTCATCGCGCCCTCGGCCTCGAAGATCGTGCCGAACTCGGGCTGCTCCTCGACCAGCCGGTCCCACTGCGGCTCGACCATCTCCTCGGCCAGCGGGCGGGTGCGGGCCGTGGCCGGGGAGTCGAACAGCTTCTCCAGCACGGCGTGCACCAGGGTGCCGCGTACCTGCTCGGCGGTGGGCTGCTCCGGGATGCGGTCGATGCTGCGGAAACGGTAGAGCAGGGGACAGGTCTTGAAGTCCGCCGCCCGCGAGGGCGACAGCGAGGGGAGGGGACGAACGCCGCCCGCCGCATCCGCACTCTGCGACGGTCCGTGTTCGGAGGGCACCTGCTCTGTCATGACCCACACAGTAGGGGAGCGGTACGACTCGGTCCGCGTGCCGCTCGGCCGTAGCATGGTCACGATGGAGAGGACGCCGTGACCGATTCGACACCCAAGTCCGCTTCGCGAGGCGAGCGGCGATCAGGCTTTCAGGTCGGCCGCATCTTCGGTTTCCCGCTGCGGCTGAGCGCGTCCTGGGTGTTCATGGCCCTGTTCATCACCTGGTGGTACGGCGAGGGCCTGGGCCGGGCCCTGGAGCTGACCGGCCCCGCGCGCTACCTCGCCGGGCTCGGCTTCGTCGCATGCCTGCTGCTGTCGGTTCTGCTACACGAGCTCGGCCACGCGCTGACCGCCCGCCACTACGGCATCGGCGTGAAAGGCATCACCCTGGACCTGCTCGGCGGGTACACCGAGTTCGACCACGACTCGCCGCGCCCCGGGGTCGAGCTGGCCACCGCGCTGGCCGGGCCGGTCGTGTCCGCGCTGGTCGGCGTCGGCTCGGTGATCGCGGCCGTGCTGCTGCCGAGCGGCACCGTGCCCCACCAGATCGCGTTCCAGCTCGCGCTGTGCAACATCATCGTGGCGGTGTACAACGCGCTGCCGGGCTGGCCGCTGGACGGCGGCCGGGCGCTGCGCGCGGTGGTCTGGGGCGCCAAGGGCGACCGCGACGCGGGCCTGCTGGTGGCGGGCTGGTCCGGCCGGGTGGTCGCGGTGCTCACCGCGCTGCTCGCGGCCGTGCTCTACCTGACCGGCTGGTACGAGTGGTTCGGCCTGATCTTCGGCCTGTTCGTGGCGTTCAGCATCTGGCAGGGCGCGGCCGGGGCGGTGATGACGGCCCGGGTGCGCCGCCGCTACCCGCTGGTCGACCCGGTGCGCCTGGCCCGCCCGCTGTTCGTGGTGCCCACCGGCACCTCGCTGGCCGAGGCGGCCCGGCGCGCCGCCGAGGCCGGGCACACCGCGCCCGTGCTGGGCGTGGCCGACCCGGAAGGCCGGCTGATCGCGCTGGTCGTGCCCGCCGCCGCGGCGGCCGTGCCGGAGCAGCGGCGGCCCTGGGTGACCGTGGAGACGGTGGCCCGCGGCATCGGCGCGGTGGCGACCATCCCGTCCGGGGCGCGCGGCGCCGACGTGATCAAGCTCCTGCGTGGGGACCCGGCCACTCCTTACCTCGTGGTCGACGGGGAAGATGTGGTGGGCGTGCTCACCATCATGGACGTGGTGCAGGTGCTCGACCCGGCGGCGCTGAAGGCCGCCCGCTGAACTTCGAGACAGGAACCTTACGCAGATGACCGATCCGACGCCGCAGCGTCGTGGCGCTTTCGCCGCGGGTGACCGGGTGCAGCTGACCGACCCGAAGAACCGGATGCACACCATCGTGCTGGAGCACGGCAAGGCGTTCCACACCCACCGCGGCATCCTGGCCCACGACGACCTCATCGGCCTGCCCGACGGCAGCGTGGTCACCTCCTCCGGCGGCACCGCCTACCTGGCGCTGCGCCCGCTGCTGGCCGACTACGTGCTGTCCATGCCCCGCGGCGCCCAGGTGATCTACCCCAAGGACGCGGCGCAGATCGTGGCCATGGGCGACGTCTTCCCCGGCGCCAAGGTGCTGGAGGCCGGCGTCGGCTCCGGCGCGCTGAGCTGCTCGCTGCTGCGCGCGGTAGGGCCGGAGGGGCAGCTGTGGTCGTACGAGCTGCGTGACGACTTCGCGGCCGTGGCCCGCAAGAACGTGCAGAACTGGTTCGGCACCAGCTGGGCCGCCGACGGCAAGCCCGCCGACCCCATGATGCCGTCCTGGCACCTGCACGTGGGCGACGTCGCCGACAACGCCGAGACCGGTTTCGACCGGATCATCCTCGACATGCTGTCGCCCTGGGACGCCCTGGACATGGTCGAGCGGGCGCTGCTGCCCGGCGGGGTGTTCATCGGCTACGTGGCCACCACGCCGCAGCTGTCGGAGCTGGTCGAGGCGCTGCGCGAGCGCGGCTTCACCGAGCCGCTGGCCTGGGAGTCGCTGGTGCGCGACTGGCACGCCGACGGCCTGGCCGTGCGCCCCGACCACCGCATGATCGCGCACACCGCGTTCCTGGTGCGGGCCCGCAAGCTGGCCCCCGGCGTCACCGCGCCGCCGCGCCGGCGCAAGCCGAGCAAGGGCCGCGAGGCGTACGAGCTGCGCAAGAAGGCGGCGCCGGCCCCCGAGCCGGACGCGGTCGCCGACGAGGTCTGGGAGTAGGAGACGCCGTGAACGTGCCCCCGGCCGTGTTCCCCGACTGGTCGCCGTACCCGGACCTGGACTCGGCGGCGCGCGCCTACCTGCGCGACCCCGAGGTCGCCCTGGACGCCCTGGAGGGCGTGCTGCGCGGCACCCAGGTGCTCGGGTTCACGCTGGAGCGCTTCGTCAACGAGTACAACGGCGTGTGGCAGGAGGTCGTCGTCTGCGACGGCTCCCGGCTGCTGCTGTGGCACGGCGAGGACGTTCCGCCTGGGGAGGGCCCGGCGGGCTCGATGATCTCTTCGCTGCGGGTGGTGCCGCTCTCGGTGATCACGGAGGTCGGCTGCCGCCGCCGCCTGAGCCGCACCCCCGCCAACCACCTGCGGGTCGACAGCGTCGACGTCTACCTGCTGCTCAGCTCGCTGGACGAGTCGAACAACGGCCACCCCCTGGACGACCCGCACCACGTGGTACGCCAGGACGCCCTGCGCTTCGGCAAGACCCTGGAGGACGGCGGCACCGGCCAGATCGCGAGGCTGGAGGAGTTCGCCCAGCTCGTGGCCTCCCTGGCCGGCCGCCCCATGCTCTGACGCCCCGTCTTTCGGGGGCATGATCGGGGTTTCGTGTCAAGATCTGCGGTCCCACCGCACCTTTCGACACGAAACCCCGATCATCACGCGGACGAAGGGACGTTTGTCCGTGTTTGGCTAGCGGAGAGCGGTGCGCTCCTCTTCTGAGAGGGGTTCGCTGTCGTGGGTGCGCTGGATGTGGATGCACTCGCCGGGGCATTCCTGGGCGGCGTCGATGACCTCGAGGCGGAGGTGGGCGGGGATCTCGACCGTCGCGCCGGGGGTCATCAGCAGTTCGCCGGAGCCGTCCTTGACGTAGGCGAGGCCGTCTACGTCGAACTCGAACACCTCGGGGGCGTACTGCACGCACAGGCCGTCGCCCGTGCAGAGGTCCTGATCTACTCGCACCCTGAGCTCACTCACGGACTCGACCCTAGCGCCCCGGCGCGCGTGAACGCCGGGGAGGTCGGCCGCACGGCCAGATTCTCGATCCAGTTCTTGGGTACTCGGGTGTCGGGAGGGTTCAACTGAGGCGATCAGCCGCTAGTGTTAGGAGCACCCTAAACGTCGGCCGAACGAGGTAGGACCGACGGGAGGACACCCCCGGGGAGGTGGGACGTGGCAAAGAGCGACGACGCGGATGCGCGCGCCGCGCGGTGGGAGAAGGAAGCCAACGATCTCTCCACTCAGGTCGCGTTCCTGCAAGAGGAGCTCGCCCTGTTGCGGCGCAAGTTGAGCGAGAGCCCGCGGCACGTACGGCAGCTTGAGGAGCGGCTCGCCGCCACTCAGGCCCAGCTGTCGCGGCTCACGGAGAACAACGAGCGGCTGGTGGCCACGCTGAAGGAGGCGCGCGCCCAGATCGTGACGCTCAAGGAGGAGATCGACCGGCTGGCGCAACCGCCCAGCGGGTACGGCGTCTTCCTGGCGCGGCATGAAGACGGCACGGTGGACGTCTTCACGGGCGGGCGGAAGCTGCGGGTGGCGGTGTCGCCGTCGCTGGACGTCGACGCGCTGCAGCGTGGGCAGGAGGTCCTGCTCAACGACGCCCTCAACATCGTCGACGCGCTCGGCTTCGAGCGCAGCGGCGAGGTGGTCCTGCTCAAGGAGATCCTCGACGGCGGGGACCGCGCACTCGTGGTCTCGCACGCCGACGAGGAGCGGATCGTGTTCCTGGCGGAGGGCCTGATCGGCGGGACGCTGCGTTCCGGCGACTCGCTCATGATCGAGCCCCGCTCCGCGTACGCCTACGAGCGCATCCCCAAGAGCGAGGTCGAGGAGCTGGTCCTCGAAGAGGTGCCGGACGTCGACTACCACGACATCGGTGGTCTGGTGCACCAGATCGAGCAGATCCGCGACGCGGTGGAGCTGCCCTTCCTGCACGCGGACCTGTTCCGCGAGCACCACCTGCGCCCGCCGAAGGGCGTGCTGCTCTACGGTCCTCCCGGCTGCGGTAAGACGCTCATCGCCAAGGCGGTGGCGAACTCGCTGGCCAAGAAGATCGCCGAGCAGCGCGGCGAGGAGAAGAAGACCAGCTACTTCCTGAACATCAAGGGTCCGGAGCTGCTCAACAAGTACGTCGGCGAGACGGAGCGGCACATCCGGCTGATCTTCCAGCGGGCCCGGGAGAAGGCCTCGGAAGGCACCCCGGTGATCGTGTTCTTCGACGAGATGGACTCGATCTTCCGGACCCGCGGCTCGGGTGTCTCCTCGGACGTGGAGAACACCATCGTTCCCCAGCTCCTCAGCGAGATCGACGGTGTGGAGGGCCTGGAGAACGTCATCATCATCGGCGCCTCGAACCGCGAGGACATGATCGACCCGGCCATCCTGCGCCCGGGCCGGCTCGACGTCAAGATCAAGATTGAGCGGCCGGACGCCGAGGCGGCCAAGGACATCTTCAGCAAGTACATCCTGTCGACCCTGCCGCTGTCCCCGGACGACCTGGCAGAGCACGGCGGTTCCGCCGACGCGTGCGTGCACGCGATGATCAATTCGGTGGTGCTCCGGATGTACTCGGAGACCGAGGAGAACCGCTTCCTCGAGGTCACCTACGCCAACGGTGACAAGGAGGTCCTGTACTTCAAGGACTTCAACTCCGGCGCCATGATCCAGAACATCGTGGACCGCGGCAAGAAGATGGCGATCAAGGAGTTCCTGTCCTCGGGCAAGAAGGGCCTGCGCCTGCAGCACCTGCTGGACGCCTGCCTGGACGAGTTCCGCGAGAACGAGGACCTGCCGAACACCACGAACCCGGACGACTGGGCACGGATCTCCGGCAAGAAGGGCGAGCGGATCGTGTACATCCGCACGCTCGTCTCCGGCGGCAAGGGCACCGAGTCGGGCCGGTCCATCGAGACGGCCAGCAACACCGGCCAGTACCTGTAAGCGAGCAAGCGAAAGGGGCGCCCGGTCCGCCGGGCGCCCCTTTCCGCTGCGTGCGGTCAGGCCGCCAGGTCGGCGGGCAGCCGCGACACGATGTGCTTGGCGATCTCGAACGAGCTGGTGGCGGCGGGGGAGGGCGCGTTGAGCACGTGCACCTGCCGCTCGGCCTCGACGATCAGGAAGTCGTCGACCAGGCCGCCGTCGGGGCGGATGGCCTGGGCGCGCACCCCGGCGCCGGCCGGCACGATGTCCTCGCCGGTCAGCACCGGCACCAGCCGAGCGAGGCTGGCCGCGAACTTCTTCCGGGACAGCGAGCGGTGCACCTCGGTCAGGCCGTACCGGTAGTGCTTGCGGGCCAGCGCCCAGAGCCCGGAGTAGGTCACCTCGTCCCAGACGTCCCGCGGGCTGATCCTGCCCCACGAGTAGCCCTCGCGGGCGGTGGCCAGCACCGCGTTCGGGCCCGCGTGCACCGTGCCGTCGATCATCTTGGTCAGGTGCACGCCCAGGAACGGGAACTGCGGGTCCGGCACGGGGTAGATCAGGCCCTTGACCAGGTCACGGCGCTGCTCGGTGAGCTCGTAGTACTCCCCGCGGAACGGGACGATGCGCACCGGGGTGTCGACCCCGGCCATCCGGGAGATCCGGTCGGCGTGCAGGCCCGCGCAGTTGATCAGCACGTCGGCGATGATCTCGCCCTTGGTGGTGGTCACCACCACACCGCCCGCGCGCTGCCGGATCGCGGTGACCTCGGTCTCGGTACGCAGGTCCGCGCCGCCCTCGGCGAGCAGCTCGGCGATCCGGCGGCACACCGAACCGAAGTCCACGATGCCGGTGGAGGCGACGTGCAGCGCGGCCACGGCGGCCACGTGCGGCTCGTACTCGGCGGCCTCGGCCTGGCCGATGAGCTTCACGGGCAGCCCGTTGGCGACCGAGCGCTGGTGCAGGTCCTGCAGGCGGGGCAGCTCGGACTCGTCCGTGGCCACGATCAGCTTGCCGCAGATGTCGTACGCCAGGCCCTGCTCCTTGCAGAACTCGACCATCGACGCGCTGCCGGCCTTGCACAGGGTGGCCTTGAGGCTGCCGGGCTTGTAGTAGACGCCCGCGTGGATCACGCCGGAGTTGTGGCCGGTCTGGTGCGCGGCCCAGCCCGCCTCCTTCTCGACCACCGTGACGGAGTCCTCGGGACGGTCCGTGAGCAGGCGATGCGCGACGGCAAGACCCACGATTCCGCCACCGACCACCACAAACCTAGTCATTTCACTCCTCCGCCCGGCCGTAACGGCGTCGAGCTTAGGCCATTCGGAGCCCCGGCCGACTGGCGACCGCCCAGGTCCGGTGGCCTACACTTCTCGGGTCGCTCACAAGGGGAGGTCCCACATGTCTGACGTCATCGCGCTCGGCCAGCCCACGGTCGGCGAGCCGGAGCTCGCGGCCATCGCCGAGGTGTTCGCGTCAGGCTGGCTCTCGGGTGCCGGTCCCACCTGCAAGAAGTTCGAGGAGCGCTTCGCCGCCGCGATGGGCGTGCAGCACGCGCTGACCACGAGCAACTGCGGCTCGGCGCTGCACCTGGCGCAGCTGGTGCTGGGCGTCAAGCCGGGCGACGAGGTGATCGTGGGCGACTACACCTTCCCGGCGACCGGCCACTCGGTGATGTGGACCGGGGCCCGTCCCGTCTTCGCCGACGTGCGCCCCGACACCTGGACCATCGACCCGGCCGTGGTCGAGTCCCTGATCACCCCGCGCACCGTGGGCATCATCGCGGTCGACGCGTTCGGCCAGCCGGCCGACTACGACGAGCTGCGCGCCATCGCCGACAAGCACGGCCTGTTCGTCATCGAGGACGCCGCCTGCTCGGCCGGCGCGACGTACAAGGGCCGCCCGGCGGGCAGCCTGGCCGACATCGCCACGTTCAGCTTCCACGGCCGCAAGGGCATCACCTCGGGCGAGGGCGGCGCGCTGGTCACCGACCGCGCCGACCTGGCCGCCAAGGCCCGCAAGCTGCACACCTACGGCGTCGAGGGCGCGCTGACCCGGGCGGAGCTGTCCAAGCTGCCCATCCCGACCTTCGACGAGCTGGGCTACAACTACCGGCTCTCCGACATCCAGGCCGCGATCATGCTGGCCCAGCTGGACCGGCTGCCGGAGCTGCTGGCCGTCAAGCGCCGCATCGCGGCCCGCTACGGCGAGCTGTTCAAGGACCACGAGCTGATCACCGTCCCGTTCGAGGCGCCCGACCGCGAGCACCCCTGGCAGTCGTACGTGGTGACGCTGGACCCGGCGGTCAGCCGCGCCGAGGTCGCCATGGCGCTGCGCGAGCGCGGCGTGCAGTGCACCTTCGGCACCTACGCCTCGCACCTGCAGCCGCTGTACGGTGAGACCAACCCCTGCCCGGTCTCGGCGGACCTGTTCGACCGGCACCTGGCCATCCCGATGCACGCGAACCTGACCGACGCGCAGGTCGAGACGGTCGCGGCCACCCTGATCCAGGTCGTCGACTCCCTCGCCGCCGGCCGCGGCAACTAAGATCACTTCTGCGGCTCCGGCCGTCAACCCCTTGTTACACCGCGGCCGCAGGCCGTGCTTCTCCCTCCCAGAAAGGTCCGCAATGTCAAAGAAGACCGTCTTCATCACCGGAGGCGCGGGTTTCATCGGCCTGCACGTGGTCCGGCTGCTGCTGGAGAAGGACTACCAGGTCCGGATCTTTGACAACATGTCGCGCGGCGACCGTGAGCGCATCGACGAGCTGGTCAAGACCGGCAACGTCGAGCTGGTGGAGCAGGACGTGCGCTACGGCGGCGCCGTGCACGCGGCGATGAAGGGCTGCGAGTCGGTCATCCACCTGGCCGCGGTGTCGATCAACAAGAGCCAGGCGGACCCGTACGAGTCGATCGACATCAACGTCGTCGGCAACAACAACGTCTTCGCCGCCGCCGCCGACCACGGCGTGCGCCGCATCGTGTTCGCCTCCTCGGCGTCGGTCTACGGCGACCCGAAGAAGCTGCCGATGCACGAGGACGACGAGCTCAGCCCGCTCACCCCGTACTGCATCGCCAAGCGCACCGGTGAGGACCTGCTCGGCTTCTACCAGCGCAGCAAGGGCCTGAACTGGGTCGCCCTGCGCTTCTTCAACGTGTACGGCCCCGGCCAGAAGCCGACCGCGTACTACACCTCGGTCATCAACCACTTCGTCAAGCGCCTCAAGACCGGCCAGCCGCCGATCATCGACGGCAAGGGCGAGCAGTCGATGGACTTCATCCACGTGCACGACATCGCGCGCTCGGTCGTCGCGGCGCTGGAGTCGGAGCAGGGCAACGTGCCGGTCAACATCGGCACCGGCATCGACACCACGGTGGCTTCGCTGGCCGAGATCCTGATCAAGGCCGTGGGCGTGGACGTGGAGCCGCAGTTCAACCCGCGCGAGGTGCTGGTCAGCCGCCGCGCGGCCGACATCACCCGGGCCAAGGAGGTCCTCGGCTGGGAGCCGACCATCACGGTCGGCGACGGCATGACTGACCTGATCAAGTCGGAGATCGGGTGACCCAGCCGCATCCCGGCCTGCCGGAGAACCCGTACAACCCGCACGCGTGGATCATCGGTGAGCCGGTCATCGGGCCGGGCACCTGGATCGGCGCGTTCACGGTGATCGACGGGTCCGGCGGGCTGACGATCGGCTCCGGCTGCGACATCAGCTGCGGCGTGCAGATCTACACCCACTCGTCTGCACGCCGCTGCGTGTCCGGCCGCGCCTACCCGCATGTCGACCGCGCGCCGGTGACCATCGGCGACCGCGTCTTCATCGGCGCGAACGCGACCATCATGATGGGCGTGACCATCGGCGACGGCGTCGTGATCGGCGCCGGCGCGGTGGTCACCAAGGACGTCCCCGCGGGCACGGTGGTGGCCGGCGTGCCGGCCCGCCCCGTGGCCGCGGTGGAGGTCGACGGCACGGACGTACGCTTCACCCCCCTCGCGGCACACAGCTAGGAGCCAGCGCCGGTGCGTATCGCGGTAGTCAACAACTTCTTCCCCCCTCGCGCGGGCGGCAGCTCGCACCTGTCGGAGTCCCTCGCCAAGGGCTACGCCGAGCAGGGCCACGAGGTCCTCGTCCTCACGGCGGCGTACCAGAACGCCCCCGCGGTCGAGGAGCGCGACGGCATGCGCATCGTGCGCCTGCCCGCCTGGATGCTCCCGCAGACCAGGCTCGCGGTCAGCTTCGACATCTCGTTCACCAGCCGGCCCACTCTGCTGCGCGCCGTGCGCAAGCTGCTGGACGAGTTCAAGCCGGACGCCATCCACCAGCACGGCCAGTTCTTCGACCTGACCTGGGCGACCGCGCTGTACGCGCGCAAGCGCCGCGTTCCGGTGCTGCTGTCCATCCACACCCGGCTGGAGAACCCGTCGGCGAGCTACGCCAAGGTGTTCCGCGGCCTGGACGCGATGATGGTCAAGCCGTTCATGCGCCGCTCCAAGCCCCGCCTGGTGGTCATGGACGTGCTGATGGACGAGTACATCCGGGACCGCTACCGCGGCGCGTACTCCGGGCTGGACTACATCCCGGTGGGTGTGGACCCGACCTGGGTGCGCGGCGGCGACGGCCGGGGCGTGCGCGAGAAGCACGGCCTGGGCGACGCCCCGGTGATCCTCTCGGTGGGCCACATCATCCCGCTGCGCGACCGGCTGATGCTGGTCGAGGCGCTGCCGAAGGTGCTCGCCGCGGTGCCCGACGCGAAGCTGCTGGTGGTCGGGCAGGTCTACTACCCGCTGTTCCTGGAGCGGGCCAAGGCCCTCGGCGTGGACCACGCGGTGATCAGCACCGGCCCGGTGGCCAAGCGGGAGATCCCGGACTACCTGGCCGCGGCCACCGTCGAGTGCCACGAGCAGGGCTTCGGCATCGGCACGGCGAGCCTGGAGGCGATGGCCGGCGGCGTGCCGGTGGTCGTGCCGGCACGCCCGGACAACTTCCCCGGCATCGGCCTGGAGGACGGGCAGAACATCCTGCTCTGCGCTCCCGGCGACGTCGACGCGATGGCGCAGCGCCTCATCGCGGGCCTGACCGATCCCGCCGTGGCCAAGCAGGTCGGCGCGAACGGCCAGGACCTGATCGACCAGCACTTCACCCTCCAGCGCGTGCTGGAGCGGCACCTCGAGGTGCTCGGCACCATGGTGGCGGCCCGGGGCCGCTGACCCCGACCGCAAGCTGAGAGGCCGTCCGCACAGCGCGGGCGGCCTCGCCGCTTATCCGGGCTGATTCCCGTCGATCGCCCACGCGACGCGGGATGTTCAGCCCGCGTACACCAAGGCTGCAACAGGCCGTATACCAGCCGCGTAGGCTCGGCTCATGACTCACGGTTCGGGGTATTTGCCCGGACTGTCCGAGCCGTATCCGACGCGAGGATCTGGAGAACGACCGCCATGCCCCTGACCGAGCGCCTGCGCACCGTGTTCGCCGACGCCCTGCAGCTGCCGCCCGGCACCGACGTGGACCACCTCAAGTACCGCGACATCGAGCAGTGGGACTCGTTGGGCCACATGACGCTCGTCGCCGCGATCGAGGACGAGTTCGGCGTGCAGCTCGACACCGACCAGGTCATCGACCTGTCCTCGTTCAAGGTCGCGGCCGACATGCTGCGCGACGCCGGCGTCGATGAGTGAGCTGACCGGCCGCGTCGCCCTGGTCACGGGGGGCACCCGGAGCATCGGCCTGGCCACCGTGCGCGCCCTGCGCGCGGCCGGGGCCACGGTCGTGCTCACCGGGCGTGACCAGGCCGCGGCCGAGAAGGTCGCCGCCGAGCACGGCGCGCACGGGCTGGCCCTGGAGGCGGGCGACTTCGCCGCCACCGGCGAGGTCGTCAAGCGGGTCGCCGCCGAGCACGGCGGCCTGGACGTGCTGGTGGTCAACGCCGGGATCATGGAGAGCGGCCTGCTCGGCATGATCCGGGCCGCCGACGTGGCCCGCACCCTGGACGTCAACGTGGCCGGGGCGGTCGCCGCGGTGCAGGCCGCCGCCCGCGCGATGGCCCGACGCCGCACCGCGCCCGACGGCACCGCCCGCACCGGCGGCGCGATCGTGCTGCTCACCTCCGTCGTCGGCACCCACGGCGCGGCCGGCCAGAGCGTGTACGCCGCCTCCAAGGCCGCCGTCGCAGCGCTGGCCCGCTCCGCTGCCCGCGAGCTGGGCGGGCGCGGCATCCGCGTCAACGCCGTGGCCCCGGGCGTGATCCGCACCGAACTGACCGCCGCGCTGCCCGCCGAGGTCCTGGACAAGCAGGCCGCCGCCGCGCCGCTGGGCCGCCTCGGCGAGCCGGACGAGGTCGCCGACGTGATCCGCTTCCTGGCCGGCGACGGCGCCCGCTACGTCACCGGGCAGGTGCTCGGCGTCGACGGAGGGCTGATCCCGTGACCCTGGTGGCGCCAACGGCCCGGCTCGTCGACGCGGCGACGGGGGCGGCGCTCGCCGGTGCGGAGCTGTTGGCCGAGGTCGCGCGACACGCGGCCGGGTACGCCGACGCGCCCGCCGGGGTGGTGTTCGCCCGCAGCGCGCTGACCACCGCGTCGGTGCTGCGCTACGCCGGGGCCTTCCAGGCGGGACGGCCGGTCGCGCTGCTCGATCCAGCGCTGGCCCCGGCCGTGCTGGCCGACTTCGTGACCCGATTCGAGCCCGCCGTGGTGGTCGGGGTCGGCGAGAGCGGCGCCGGGGCGGAGCTGTGCGAGCTGCCCAAGGGCTACGACGACACCGTGCACCCGGTGCTGGGCCGCTGCTGGGTGCGGCGCACCGCGCCCACCGCGCTGCCCCACCCGGACCTGGCCGTGCTGCTGGCGACGTCCGGCTCCACCGGCGACCCCAAGTTCGTTAGGCTGTCACGGGCGGCGGTGCTGGCCAACGCGCACGCCATCGGCCAGGCGCTCGCGCTGGGCGCGGACGAGGTCGCCCCGACCAGCCTGCCGCTGTTCTACAGCTATGGCATGTCCGTGGTGAACAGCCACCTCGCGGCGGGCGCGACCCTGCTCGTGGTGGACGGCGGCGTGCTCGCGAAGGAGTTCTGGCAGGCCGTGGACGCCCATCGGGCCACGTCGCTGGCCGGAGTGCCCTACAACTACGAGATGCTGCACCGGATCCGGTGGCGGCCGGGGCGGCACCCGTCGCTGCGTACCCTCACCCAGGCCGGCGGGCGGCTGCGCGACGAGCTGATCCTGCACTTCCACGAGCAGATCAGCGCCTCGGGCGGGCGCTTCCACGTGATGTGGGGCTGCACCGAGGCCGCGCCGCGGATGAGCACCCTGCCCGCCGACGGCCTGCCCGGCAGCGTCGGCTCGGTCGGCCCGGCGCTGCCCGGCGGCACCTTCACGGTGCTCGCCGAGGACGGCACCGAGTCCGCCGACCCGCACGTCACCGGCGAGCTGGTGTATCGCGGCCCGAACGTGATGATGGGCTACGCCACCGCCGTGGCCGACACGGGGCGCGGCGACGACCAGGCGGGCGCGCTGCGCACCGGCGACCTCGGCTACCTCGACGAGCGCGGATTCGTGTGGCTCAAGGGACGGCTCAAGCGGTTCGGCAAGATCTTCGGGATCCGGGTCAACCTGCACGACATCGAGGACCTGGTGCGCGCCGACGGCCCGGCGGTGGCCGTGTCCGGTCCGGACAAGGTGGTGGTCTTCGTCGTGGGCGTCGACGACGCCGCCGCGCAGGCGCTGGCCGGGCGGCTGTCCGAGCGGCTCAAGGTGCACCGCACCGGCTTCGACGTACGCCCCGTGGACGCGCTGCCGCAGCTGCCCAACGGCAAGATCGATTACCGTGCCCTGGAGGCCCTGGCATGACCGTGTTCACGCTCACCCAGCCCGAGCGGGAGGCGCGGCTGCTGCCCGAGCTGGCCGAGCTGACCGAGCACCACCGCGCGTACAGCCCCGAGTACGCCCGCCTGCTGGCCGCGCTCGGCCACGGTCCCGGCACGTCCTACCAGGCCGTCGCGGACCTGCCCTGGCTGCCGGTGCGCCTGTTCAAGCACCACGAGCTGCGCAGCATCCCGGCCGGCGACGTGTTCAAGGTGCTCACCTCGTCCGGCACCACCGGCGAGGTGAGCCGGATCTACCTCGACCGCGACGCCGCCGCGCTCCAGCAGCGCATGCTGTCGGCCACCATGCAGACCGTCATCGGGGCGAAACGGCTGCCGATGCTGCTGGTCGACACGGTGTCGCTGTTCAAGAACCGCAGCTCGTTCTCGGCGCGCGGGGCCGGGGTGCTGGGCATGATGAACTTCGGCCGCGACCACGTCTTCGTGCTCGACGAGCAGGACCAGCCCGACCTGGACGCGGTCAAGGGTTTCCTGGCCAGGCACGGCGACCAGCCGTTCCTGATCTTCGGGTTCACGTTCATGGCCTGGCAGTTCCTGTACGAGCTGGCCCGCGACAACGGCCTGGACCTGAGCAACGGCATCCTGATCCACAGCGGCGGCTGGAAGAAGCTGGCCGACCGCGCCGTCGACAACGACGAGTTCCGCCGCCGCTTCGCCGCCGACACCGGCCTGCGCCGCATCCACAACTTCTACGGCATGGTCGAGCAGATCGGGCTGACCTTCCTGGAGGGCCCGGACGGCGGCGGCCTCTACTGCCCCGACTTCTCCGACGTGATCGTGCGCGATCCGCACACCTGGGCGTCGGTGCCGCACGGCACGCCCGGCGTGGTCGAGGTGATCAGCACGCTGCCGCGCTCGTACCCCGGGCACATCCTGCTCACCGAGGACCGCGGTGTGATTCACGGTGTCGACGACGGCGCCTGGCCCGGCAAGCGCTTCTCCGTTCTGGGCCGCCTGCCCCGCGCCGAGGCGCGCGGCTGTAGCGATACGTTCACGGAGGCAGCGGCATGAGCAAGGTGCTGGAGAGGTTCCCCGCCGGGGGTGCGGTCGCGGTCGAGGACCTGCTCGCGGCGGTGCGGCAGACCCCGCACGAGGGGCCGCTGCGGGTGGGCGACGAGCGGGTCACCGACTTCCTGGTCGCGTTCGCGCGGCAGCTGCTCAAACCGGCCGTCGCCCGCCGCTATCCGGAGCTGGGCTCCCTGGGCTTCTTCCTGCGCCGCGGCGAGCTGGCCAAGGCCGCCGCGCGCGTCGCCGACCAGCGGGGACAGCTGCGTTTCCCGCGCGGTCTGGTGTTCCACGTGCCGCCCGCGAACGTGGACACCATCTTCGTGTACTCCTGGGCGCTGTCCGCGCTGGCCGGCAACGCGAACGTGGTCCGCATCTCGTCGCGCTCGGCCGGGGCGGCCACGGCCGTGCTGGAGGCGCTCAACGAGACCCTGGACGGGGCGCATCCGGCGCTGCGGCAGACCCAGCGCATGGTCACCTACGGCCGCGACGACGCGGTCACCGCCGCCCTGTCCGCCGCCGCCGACCTTCGGGTCATCTGGGGCGGCGACACGTCGGTGCGCGAGATCCGGCGGCATCCGCTCGCCCCGCACGCCCGCGACCTGACCTTCCCCGACCGCTCCTCGTTCACGGTGATCTCCGCGAACGGCTGGCTCGCCGCGTCCGAGGCGGCGCGGGACGCCGGGGCACGTGGGCTGTACAACGACGCGTACTGGTTCGACCAGGCCGCCTGCTCGTCCCCGCGCGCCGTGTACTGGGTCGGCACCCCGGAGCAGGCCGCCGCGGCCCGTACGGACCTGCTGGCCCGGCTGCGTGCCGTGCTGGACGCGGCCGGGGTCGAGGTCGACGCGGCGATGGCCGTGGAGAAGCGGGTGGCCGCCTACGGCCTGGCGCTGGAGGGCGACGCCACCGGCATCGCCTTCGACGGCAACGAGCTGGCGACGGTCGACCTGGCCGACCCCGGCGCGATCCCGCGCCGCTGGCTGGGCGTGGGCACGTTCCCGCAGGCCGTGGTGCCGTCGCTGGACGCGCTCGCCGCCGTGGTCGTGCGCCGGGACCAGACCGTCGCCCACTTCGGCTTCACCGCCGCCGAGCTGACCGCGTTCGCCCACCGCCTGGCCGGGCGGGGTGTGGACCGGATCGTGCCGTTGGGCGACGCGCTGAGCTTCTCCGGTGTCTGGGACGGCTACGACCTGATGCACGAGTTCACCCGCATCACGACCGTGCTCGAGCGCTGAACCCGCCAAACGATCAATGCCCCCTTCTCGCTGGGAGAAGGGGGCATTGATCGTCAGGAAGAGGGTCAGGCCTTCGCGAGGGTGCGCTTGGCGGCCAGGGCCGCGGCACCGGCGCCCAGCAGGTCCGCCGCGGTGAAGACCAGGCGGGAGGCGACCGCGATGCCCATCGCCGCGCCCACACCGCCCGCGTCGGTCAGGAACGGCGCCATCGCGGCCACCAGGACCGCCTCGCGCACGCCCAGCCCGGACGGGGACAGGAACGCGAACATGCCGACGATCATGGCGATGGCGAACGCCCCGACGCACAGCAGCAGGCCCTTCACGCCCGGTGCGGCCTGGGCGTTGGTCAGCAGCCACAGGTGTACGCCGAACAGCGTGTAACCCAGCGCGCTCCAGCCGATGACCCGGCCCACGCCGGGGAAGGTCAGGCTGTGCTGCAACGGCGGCCGCCGCAGCACCTTCAGCACCAGCTGCACCAGGCGCGTCAGCACGGCCGGGATCGAGCAGATGATGGCGATCGGCACCAGCACCGCCACGATGATCAGCGCGACCTTCACCGAGCCCGCGTAGTCCGAGTCGGTGCTCTCCGCCGCCGACAGCAGCTGCGGCAGGCTCAGCAGGCCCAGCGCGAGCGCCGCGGCCACGGTCAGGCCCAGCGACACCAGCGTGGCCAGGAACGCCCGCGCCCGGGGCAGGCCCGCGCGCTTGCCCAGCTCGACCTGCAGCACGTACGCCCACACGCTGCCCGGGATGTACTTGCCCAGCTGACCGACCATGCAGATCTGCAGCGCGGCAGGGACCGAGATCCGGTGTTCGAGATCACGCGCGGCGGCCCGCCACGCCATCGAGTTCGCGAACATGCCGGCCAGCGCGAACAGCACGGACAGCGCCACCGACTCCCAGGCGAGTCCGAGCCAGGTCTCACGGACCTTCGGCCATTGGCTGACGATGCTCCAAGCGATACCCGCCACGATGGCGGCGATGACGACCAGGCGGATCGCCAGGGAGACCCACCGGGGAAGTCCCCGGGACGCCGCTGCGGGCGCCGCCTCGGGATCGGGCCGGGAGGGGGGAACCGGCTCGGCGCCGGGCCGAGTCGCGGTCTTGGCCACGGTTTCCATGTTTTCGTAACGCTCTCGACTAATGAGCTGAATGATCGAACCAGGGTGTTCGAGTACCCTAGCCCAGGCGTCACGCAGCCGCCAGCAGCGCACAGCGCCGCTGGTCAGCGCGGTGATGTGATGCGGCTTCACAGCCGTGGCGGTCAACTGTGCGGTTCGGTCCGCCCGCTGCTACGGTGCTGCACGCTGCCCCTACGCACAAGGAGAGACCCGTGATCCCGATTTCCGTCGTCAAACTCGACGAAGCGGCCGAGCAGCTGGCCGTCGAGGTGATCCGCTCGGGCATGATCGCCCAGGGCCCGATGGTCGCCCGGCTGGAGCGCGAGTTTGCCGACGTCGTCGGGGTGGAGCACGCCGTCGCCGTCAACAACGGCACCACCGCGCTCGTGGCCGCCATGGAGGTCCTCGACCTGCAGCCCGGCGACGAGGTGATCACCAGCCCGTTCACGTTCGTGGCCACCCTCAACGCGATCCTGGAGGCCGGGGCCACCGCCCGCTTCGCCGACATCCGCGAGGACGACTTCTGCGTCGACCCCGCCGCGCTGGAGGCCGCCATCGGCCCGCGTACCAAGGTCCTCATGCCGGTCCACCTCTACGGCCAGACCGCCGACATGACCAAGATCGCCCCGCTGGCCGCCAAGCACGGCCTCGGCCTCGTCGAGGACACCGCGCAGTCGCTCGGCGCCTCCATCGAGGGCCGCGGCGCGGGCAGCTTCGGCATCGGCACCTTCTCGCTGTACGCCACCAAGAACCTCACCACCGGTGAGGGCGGCATGATCACCACCAACGACGCGACCGTCGCCGACCGCCTGCGCGTCCTGCGCAACCAGGGCATGCGCCAGCGCTACCAGTACGAGGTCGCCGGCCACAACTACCGGCTCACCGACCTGCAGGCCGCGCTCGCCATCCCGCAGCTCGCCGCCTACTCGGAGAACGTCAAGCGCCGCCAGGACAACGCCGCCCGGCTCAACGCCGGCCTGGCCGACGTCCCCGGCCTGCGCACCCCGTCCGAGCTGCCCGGCCGCTCGCACGTGTGGCACCAGTACACGATCCTCGTCACCGACGAGGCCGCGATCACCCGCGACGAGCTCATCGCCAAGCTCGGCGAGCAGGGCGTCGGCTGCGGCATCTACTACCCGAAGACGGTGTACGACTACGACTGCTACCGCGAGCACCCCCGCGTGATCGCCGACCCCGCGCCGGTCACCGAGCGCGTCGTCAAGCAGTGCGTGTCGCTGCCGGTGCACAACCACCTGTCCGACGCCGACGTCGACCGCGTCATCGAGGCCGTCCGCACGGCGGTGGGCGCATGACCGCCAAGCCGCGCTTCGCGCTGGTCGGCACGGGGGTCATGGGCTCCCTGCACGCCCGCGTCATCGCCCAGTCCGACCGGGCCGACCTGGTCCGCATCATCGAGCCCCGCGAGGCCGCCGGCCGCGACGTGGCCGACCGCTTCGGCGCCGCCTGGTCGCCCGAGCTGGACCTGAGCGACGTCGACGCCGTCGTCGTCGCCGCCCCGACCGAGCTGCACCACGGCCTCGCCGAGCAGGTCCTCAACGAGGGCAAGGCGCTGCTCATCGAGAAGCCGGTGTGCAGCAGCCTCGCCGACAGCGAGGCCATCGTCGCGCTGTCCGAGAAGAACGGCGTGCCGCTGCTCTGCGGCCTGCTGGAGCGGTTCAACCCGGCCGTGCTCACCGCGCTCGCGCTGGTCGACAAGCCGGTCCACCTGACCGCCACCCGGCACTCGCCGTACGCCCCGCGCATCCGCACCGGCGTCGCCTGGGACCTGCTGGTGCACGACGTGGACCTGGCCATCCAGGCCTACGGCGGCCAGGAGCCCACCGCCGTGCGCGGCACCCTCGGCCAGTTCCACCCGTCCTCGGTGCCGGGCGCCGAGGACGTCGCCGAGACCGTGCTCGCCTTCGGCAACGGCGGCCTGGCCAACGTCTCGGCCAGCCGCATCGGCCAGCGCAAGGTGCGCACCCTGGTGATCAGCGAGGTCGACCGGCTCATCGAGGCCGACCTGATCCGCCGCGACGTCACCATCTACCGCCACGTGTCGCTGGACGCCTTCGCGCCCGACGGCCGCGGCTACCGCCAGCAGAGCATCATCGAGATCCCCGAGCTGACCACCAACCGCGAGCCGCTCGCGGCCCAGCTCGACCACTTCCTCGACATCCTCGCCGGCACCGCCGACGCCGACACCGAGCGCGCCCGCATCCTGCCCGCGCACCGCGTCGTCGCCAAGGTCATCGAGGACAGCGCGGCCTGACCTCGCCTGACGTGGAAGAAGGCCCCTCCCGCGCGGGAGGGGCCTTCTTCGCGTTCGTGCTCAGTGCGCCGTGGCGGACTGCCACCAGGCGAACGCGCGCTCCAGGCCGGTCGGGATGCGCTCAGGCGTGAAGTCGTCCTTGGCGTACAGCTCGACCAGCGCCTCGATCGCGTCCGCCGGGATGCCCGCGCGGCTCATGCCGACCGTGTTCACCCCGCGCACCCGCGCCGGGTTGCCGAAACTCTTCGCGTACGGCGGCACGTCCCGCGTGATCACCGAACCCATGCCCACCATCGCGCCCGGCCCGACGATGCGGCGCTGGTGCACGGTCGAGTTCAGGCCCAGGTTCACCCCGTCGCCCAGCTTCACGTGCCCGCCCATCGCCACCGACGACGCGATCGTCACGCCGTCGCCCAGCTGCGCGTCGTGCGGGACGTAGACCTTGTTCATGATGTAGCAGTCCGAGCCGACGACCGTGCCCGCCGGGCTGGCCGCGCTCGGCTGGTGCACGCACACGAAGTCGCGGAACGTGTTGCGGTCGCCGATGGTGATCCCCGGCCCCTCGCCGGGCTCGTCCCACGCGGCCGGGTGCGCGCCGCCGCGGATCTCCGCCGGGGCGCCGATCGACACGTGCGGGCCGATCCAGTTGCCGTCACCGACCCGCAGCGGGCCCAGCAGCACCGAGTACGGGCCGATCACGTTGCCCGTGCCCAGCTCCACCTCCGGCCCGATGATCGCGGTGGGGTGGATCCGGTTGCCGGACGGGGGGTGCTCGGACATCGGAAGTTCGGTCCTCTCGGGGACGGCCGGCGCCACGGTGCGGGCGCTCGGCGACGGGCCTCGCCCGGCGTTCATCCCGGCCCGGGCGCAGGTCAGGATAGCCCACCGCACAGGCGCGGCAGCGCCGCCGACCCGGCCGGACGGACGGCCCCGTCCGCCGTACGCCACGCCGGTCCGACCACGCAGCCGATGCGCCCGTGCGCCCACGGTCACCTCGACGTGAAACAACGGCTAGGCTCGACCCAGGCGGCGACCGTAGATAGGCGGCGGAATGAGCGTTCGGCGGATCATGGGTACCGAGGTCGAGTACGGCATCTCCGTGCCCGGACAGCCCGGGGCGAACCCGATGGTGACCTCCTCCCAGGTGGTGAACGCCTACGGCGCCCGGCCGGAGCTGGCCCGGGGCGGCCGTGCCCGCTGGGACTACGAGGAGGAGTCGCCGCTGCGCGACGCTCGCGGCTTCAGCTACACCGGCGCCGCGTACGACCCGGCGGAGGCGCTCGCCGACGAGGACCTGGGCCTGGCCAACGTCATCCTGACCAACGGCGCCCGGCTCTACGTCGACCACGCCCACCCGGAGTACTCGACGCCCGAGGTGACCAACCCGCTCGACGTGGTCCGCTGGGACAAGGCGGGCGAGCAGGTCATGGCCGAGGGCGCGCGCCGCGCGGCGACCATCCCCGGCAGCCACCAGATCCACCTCTACAAGAACAACACCGACAACAAGGGCGCTTCGTACGGCGCGCACGAGAACTACCTGATGCGGCGACAGACCGCGTTCGCGGACATCGTGACGTATCTCACCCCGTTCTTCGTGACCCGGCAGATCTTCTGCGGTGCCGGCCGGGTCGGCATCGGCCAGGACGGCAGCCAGGCCGGTTTCCAGATCAGCCAGCGCGCCGACTTCTTCGAGGTCGAGGTCGGCCTGGAGACCACCCTCAAGCGGCCGATCATCAACACCCGCGACGAGCCGCACGCCGACGCCGACAAGTACCGGCGCCTCCACGTGATCATCGGCGACGCGAACCTGTCCGAGATCTCGACCTACCTCAAGGTCGGCACGACCGCCCTGATCCTCGGCATGATCGAGGAGAAGGCGCTGTCCAACGACCTCGGCATCGCCGACCCCGTCGCCGAGCTGCGCGCGGTCAGCCACGACCCGGCCCTGAAGCACACCATGCGGCTGCGCGACGGCCGCCGGCTCACCGCCCTCGACCTGCAGTGGGCGTACTACGAGCGGGCGCGCGCCTTCGTCGACGACCGCACCGGCGCCGACACCGACGAGCAGACCCGTGACGTGCTCGACCGCTGGGAGGGCGTGCTCACCAAGCTGGGCGAGGACCCGATGCTGCTCGCCGATGAGCTGGACTGGGTCGCCAAGCTGCGCCTGCTGGAGGGCTACCGGGAGCGGGAGAACCTGGGCTGGGCGTCCTCCAAGCTCCAGCTGGTGGACCTGCAGTACTCCGACGTGCGCCCCGAGAAGGGCCTCTACCACCGCCTGGTCGCGCGCGGCGCGATGAAGACGCTGCTCGACCCGGAGGAGACCCGGGCCGCGATGACCGACCCGCCGGAGGACACGCGGGCCTACTTCCGCGGCCGCTGCCTGGCCAAGTACGCGTCCGAAGTGGTCGCCGCGAGCTGGGACTCGGTGATCTTCGACGTGGGCCGCGAGGCGCTGGTCCGGGTGCCGATGATGGAGCCCGAGCGCGGCACGAAGCGACACGTCGGGGCGCTTTTCGACCGTTGCCCCAGCGCAAAGGATCTCCTCGAAGTGATCACCGCGGGGTGATCGCTTTAGTCGGTCCCGCGCGCTACGTTTAAGGCCCACAGGCGACGTCAGGGAGGCGCAGATGGCCACGCAGGACGGTGGACAGTCACAGTCGGGTCGCTCGCGCGGCGAGCAGGAGAGCGAGTCGGTCGCGCCCGAGGTGAACCCCGAGGTTGCCGAGCGCGTCGAGAAGATCGGCGAGGACGTCGACGACATCCTCGACGAGATCGACGCCGTCCTCGAGGAGAACGCGGAGGAATTCATTAGGGGCTATGTCCAGAAGGGGGGGGAATGACCGTAATGTCCGATTCTCCGGACAGCGGTTCCAAGACATGCCCACAATGCGACCGGTTGCTGTCGGTCCTCCAGTTCTACAGCAACAAGAGCCGGCCTGACGGTCTCAGCTACTACTGTCGCGCCTGTACCCGTGGCCGGCTGGAGGGCTACCGCCGGGCCAAAGGCGTAGCCCCCAAGAAGAAGTCCTCGGTCGAGGTTCCGGCCGGGTCGAAGTGGTGCCCCGACTGCGAGCAGATCAAGCCTGTCGCAGAGTTCGCCAGGACGAAAACGAAGGCGAGCGGGCTCCACTCGTACTGCTTGGAGTGCCACAACCGGCGGGGTGTGGAGACCAAGGAGAAGCACCACGGCGGCACCCGCCAGTACCACCTGCGCCGTCGCTACGGCATCGGCCAGGCAGAGTTTGATGAGTTTCTAGCCGAACAGGGCGGGGCGTGCGCCATCTGCGGCGCACCGGACCCCGAGCACGTTGACCATGACCATCTGTTCGGTAACGTACGTGGCATCCTGTGCTTCAACTGCAACGGCGGCCTTGGACAGTTCAAGGACGATCGGCACAACCTCGCCAGGGCGATCGAGTATCTGAAGGAGACAGCGTGGCAGCGGGTTTTGATACACCCGGGCGTCTACCGGCTAGTTTCACCACGCCGGGAACTTCGTCGTTCACGGACTTCCTGACCCAGGTCGCGCCGGAGCTGCTGCCCGGCCGCCGGCCGCTGCCCGCGGGCATGAACGCGGACCTGGCCCCCCACGCCACCACCATCGTCGCCATCAGCACCCCCGAGGGCGTCGTGATGGCCGGTGACCGGCGGGCGACCATGGGCAACCTGATCGCGAGCCGCGACATCGAGAAGGTGCACCCCGCCGACCCGTACTCGCTGATCGGCATCGCGGGCACGGCCGGTGTGGGCATCGAGCTGATGCGGCTGTTCCAGGTGGAGCTGCAGCACTACGAGAAGATCGAGGGCGCGATGCTCTCGCTCGACGGCAAGGCCAACCGCCTGGCCGCGATGATCCGGCAGAACCTGGGCGCGGCGATGCAGGGGCTCGCGGTGATCCCGCTGTTCGCCGGGTTCGACCTGGACGCGAAGACGCCCGGCAAGGTGGGCCGGATCTTCAGCTTCGACATCGCGGGCGGCCTGTACGAGGAGCACGGCGGCTACGACGCGATCGGCTCGGGTTCGCTGTTCGCGAAGTCGTCGCTGAAGAAGCGGTACAAGCCGGGGATCAGCATCACCGAGGCGGCGCAGCTGGCCGTCGAGGCGCTGTACGACGCGGCCGACGACGACACCGCCACGGGCGGGCCGGACATCATCCGCAAGCTGTTCCCGATCGTGATGACCGCGACCGCCGAGGGCACCCATCGGCTGACCGACGAGGAGACCGCGGCGATGGCCGAGACCGTCATCGCGGCCCGCACCCAGCAGCCGGGCGCCTGAACCTCCACATCCGCCGTCCTGTGACTCCATAGAGGAGAAGACACGCCGTGGCCATGCAGTTCTACGCCTCGCCTGAGCAGATCATGCGGGACCGCTCGGAGTACGCCCGCAAGGGCATCGCGCGCGGTCGCAGCGTGGTGGTGCTCACGTACGCCGGGGGCGTGCTGTTCGTGGCGGAGAACCTCTCCACCACGCTGCACAAGGTGAGCGAGATCTACGACCGGATCGGCTTCGCCGCCGTCGGCCGCTACAACGAGTTCGAGAACCTGCGGTCGGCCGGTGTGCGCATGGCCGACCTGCGGGGCTACTCCTACGACCGCCGGGACGTCACCGGCCGGGCGCTGGCCAGCGCGTACGCGCAGACCCTGGGTGCGATCTTCAGCGAGCAGGGCAAGCCGTACGAGGTGGAGATCTGCGTCGCGGAGGTGGGTGCGGCGCCCGAGCACGACGAGCTGTACCGGCTGACCTACGACGGTTCGGTGCAGGACGAGCCCGGGTTCATGGCGATGGGCGGCCAGGCCGAGGCGATCGGGAACGTGCTGCGTGCCGAGCACAGCGAGGGGCACTCGCTCGGCGAGGCGCTGAAGCTGGCCGTCAAGGCGCTGAGCAGTGTCGGCGGCGAGGGCGGCGCGGCGCGCACGCTGGCTGCCGAGCAGCTGGAGGTGGCGGTGCTGGAGCGGGCGCGGCCGGGCCGCAAGTTCCGCCGGGTGACCGGTGCTGCGCTGACGACCCTGCTCAACCCCGCGAAGGCGGAGACGCCCAAGGCGGACCCGCCCAAGGCGGATGCCGCCAAGCCGGACACGCCGAAGGCGGAGTAGCTCCGGACGCGTCCGCTGACGCCCGTGCCGCCGCCGGCACGGGCGTCAGCGTTTTTCGCCCGGTTCCGCCGGTGATCAACGGTTTCCGGTCAACCGGCGTTCAGGTCGTGTTCAGTCTGCGATCATGAGGCTGATCGAGTCTGGCAGGCGCTCTGTCCGCGTCGTGGCGGACTTCGTCAGACCTTGAGGAAACGCGCATGCCTTCGTCCCTCGCCGCTCGTGTCCGCAGCCGATCGGAGCTGCTCCGGCTGGCACTGTTCGTGGGGGCGGCCTGGGTGCTCCCGGTGCTGACCCATCTGGCCGGTGTCGACTGGCTGCTGCCGATCGTGATCTTCGTCGGGACGGCGGCGCTGTGCTTCGATGCGCGCGAGCTGCTGGACCGGATCGTGCTCGCGATCGTGCTGCTGGCGGGGCTGACCGCGGGTGCGATGACGGTGTTCTCGCTGTGGCCGTGGGGCCTGCATCCGGTGCCGATCGCGGGCACCGCGCTGACCGCACTGGCGGTGTTCTGGTTCGTGACCGGGCGGCGGCCGTCGCTGCCCCGGCCTCGCTGGACGGACGCGCTGGCGCTGCTGGGCGCGCTGGGCGCGACGGTGGCGGCGGCGCTGCCGTATTTCCGCGCCGACGGGGACGTGCAGCTGCTGAGCGCGATGATGCAGGGCGAGGACAGCAGCCGGCATTTCGCGCTGTTCGACGGCATCGGGCAGGTGCAGGGGCTGGTGCTGGCCGACAAGGGCGACGCGGCGGCGTTCGTGCCGCGGATGCTGTTCACCTATCCGCAGGGCTGGCACTCGACGGCCGCGATCCTGGACCAGTTCCTGCGCTCGGCGGACGGCCCGGCCGCGTCGGGCCTGGTCGCGCTGCGCTCGTACGTGCTGTTCGCCGTGCTGACCTTCGGCCTGCTCGCGCTGGCGCTGATCTGGGCGGCGTGGCGGGTGCCGGGGCGGCTGCTGAACGGGCCGCGCCGGCTGGTGGTCGCCGCGGCGGTGGTGGCGCTGGTGATCGGGTCCGAGTTCCCGCGCATCATCCGCAACGGCTACCCGGCCGAGTGCCTGGGCCTGGTGTTCCTCGCCGTGCTGGTGGCGCTGGCGGCGCGGCCGCTGGCGCACTACCGGCAGCAGGCGCTGATGGTGGCGGCGACGCTGATCGGCGTCGGGTTCGGGTACTTCTTCCTGCTGCCGCTGGCGGGCCTGATCGCGCTGGTCTGGCTGGTGCGGTCGCGGCGGCTGGTGCGCAGGCACAAGGTCGCGACCGCGGTCGTCGGGCTCGGTGCGGTCGTGCTGGCGCCGTTCCAGCTGGTGTACGGCCTCAGCTACGAGAACATGACCGACCGGCTGGTGATCGGCGGCGCGCCGCCGCAGCCGCTGGACGGGTACGTCTGGCTGGTGGCACTGGTCGGGGCGGGGGTGCTCAGCGCGGCGGCGTGGCGCTCGCGGGTGTGGCGCGGCTACCTGTTCAGCGTCGCGGCGGCGGTGGTGTTCGCGGTGGGCATCGCGGCGCAGAACATCGCCGCGGGCAGCGATTTCATGAACTACTACTTCGGCAAGACGGTGCACGCGCTGCTGGTGGTCTTCACGGTCGGCATCGGCGCGCTGGTGCTGCTGCTGCCCGCGCCGTGGCGGGTGCGGGTGCCGGCCCGCCGCCAGTGGGTGCCCGCCGCGCTGCTGTCGCTGGCGCTGTTCGGGGTGCTCGGGGTGTTCTTCGGCGGGGGCGTGCTGGCGCAGCCGCTGGCCGCGCAGGGCCGCAGCATCACCTGGGCGGCGCTGTTCCGGCAGGGGGCGCCGGTGTCGCCGCGCGCGGTGCAGGTGGTCGCGGCCGCGCAGGAGTATCCGCCGCTGCCCGGGGTCACCTCCGTCGCCATCGGAGCCACCGGGTTCGACAGCTACTGGATGAACCCGTTCCTGATGGGCCTGCAGCGCACCGCGGGCTCGGGCCAGTTCGCCACCTACGGGCTGCCGCACAAGGAGCCGCTGCGGGCGGAGGCGCTGCTCAAGCGCTTCCCGGGGCAGGTGCGTTTCATCGCGACCGACCCGGCGGGCGCCCGGGTGGTCCGCGATCTGCTGACACGCCGTCCTGAGCTGGCCGGACGCGTCACGCTGGTGACCCTGCCGGGCGTGGAATGAGCCGCCGCCGCGGGCGCGACCTGCGCCCGCGGCCCCGGCGGGCACTCCGTCACGAGACGACTCCACGACGTCACGTGGCGCGAGAGTGACCTTGAGCGTTCGGGCGGCTAATGTCTGTGTATGGACCGACGAATCTTCGGACTCGAGACCGAGTACGGCGTCACCTGCACCTATCGGGGCCAGCGACGGCTGTCCCCGGACGAGGTGGCGCGCTACCTCTTCCGTCGGGTCGTCTCATGGGGACGGTCCAGCAACGTCTTCCTGCGTAACGGCGCCCGGCTCTACCTGGACGTCGGTTCCCACCCGGAGTACGCCACGCCCGAGTGCGACTCCGTGGTCGACCTGGTGGCCCATGACCGGGCGGGCGAGCGGATCCTGGAGGGCCTGCTCGTGGACGCCGAGAAGCGCCTGCACGACGAGGGCATCGCGGGCGAGATCTACCTGTTCAAGAACAACACCGACTCGGCCGGCAACTCGTACGGCTGCCACGAGAACTACCTGGTGTCCCGGCACGGCGAGTTCGGCCGCCTGGCCGACGTGCTGATCCCGTTCCTGGTCACCCGGCAGCTGATCTGCGGGGCGGGCAAGGTGCTGCAGACCCCGCGCGGGGCGGTGTACTGCCTCTCCCAGCGGGCCGAGCACATCTGGGAGGGCGTCTCCTCGGCGACCACCCGGTCCCGGCCGATCATCAACACCCGGGACGAGCCGCACGCCGACGCCGAGCGCTACCGGCGCCTGCACGTGATCGTCGGCGACTCGAACATGAACGAGGTGACCACGCTGCTGAAGGTGGGCAGCGCGGACCTGGTGCTCCGGATGATCGAGACGGGCGTGGCCATGCCCGACCTGGCGCTGGAGAACCCGATCCGGGCCATCCGCGAGGTGTCGCACGACATCACCGGGCGGCGCAAGGTGCGGCTGGCCAGCGGCAAGGAGGCCAGCGCGCTGGAGATCCAGCGGATCTACCACGAGAAGGCGACCGAGTTCGTGGCGCGCCGGTCGGGCGACCCGGCGGCGCAGCGGGTGGTGGAGCTGTGGGGCCGGGTGCTCAACGCGGTGGACAGCGGTGACCTGGCCAGCGTGGGGCGCGAGATCGACTGGGTGACCAAGCTGCGGCTGATCGAGGCGTACCAGCGCAAGCACGACCTGCCGCTGTCCAGCCCGCGGGTGGCGCAGATGGACCTGGCGTATCACGACCTGCGCCGCGGTCGGGGCCTCTACCCGCTGCTGGAGAAGCGGGGCAAGGTCGACCGGGTGGTCACCGACCTGCGTACCTTCGAGGCGAAGGAGACGCCGCCGCAGACCACCCGGGCGCGGCTGCGTGGCGAGTTCATCCGGCACGCCCAGGAGAAGCGCCGTGACTTCACGGTCGACTGGGTGCACCTGAAGCTGAACGACCAGGCGCAGCGCACCGTGCTGTGCAAGGACCCGTTCCGGGCCCACGACGAGCGCGTGGAGCGCCTGATCGCCAGCATGTGACCCGCTACATGATCGACGCCGTCCGGTACGCCGGGCGGCGTCGATCATGTGTGCGGGCCGGTGGGGCGGCGGCTATCCTTGCCGCACTATGAGCGAGCACCACGACCCGCAGGTCGCCGAGCCGGCCGAGCGCAACGCCGACGACGTGCGGACCAACTGGGTCCAGCGGCGCCGGGACCGGATCTACAACGAGATCCAGGCCAACCGACGCGGTGAGTACCGCGTGCCGACCTGGGTGCTGGCCACCGTGCTGGGCCTGATCGTGGCCGGCTGGCTCGGCCTCATCCTCTTCACCTGAGCCCGGCTCGGGGCAGCAGGCGCCGCCGCGCCGTCCTGGCAGCCACGGCGGCGGGATCGTTCCGGGGTCAGGTGGCGGTCGCCAGTGCGGCTGCGTGACGGCCGGCGGCAGCGCAGGCCAGGAAGTAGGCGTGGTCGCCGTCGAGGTCGCGGCCCATCGTCGACAGTTTCACCGGGACGGCGCGCAGGGCCGCGTCCAGCCCGGCGGTCTCGACGGTGACGATGCGGTGACGAGCCGCCAAGGGCTCCAGCGCGGCCTCCACCTGCGCGGCCAGCTCGGCGGGCAGTCCCGCAGGCACGACCAGCTCCGCGGCGGCCAGGGCGACCTTGCCGTACGCGGTGAGGCTGTGGTGCGACACCCCACGGTGCCGGGGGCGCGGGTCGGCGTCGGAGATGCGCAGCGCGCCGACGGGCCGCCCGCCCAGCACCGCGGCCGCGTTGACCGCCTCGCCCGCGGCCACGCCGGAGAAGCCCCACACGGTGCCCGTGCCGAGGTTGCCGGGCCCCTGGCTGACGATGGTGATGTCGGCACCCAGCGCGTGGCGCGCGGCGAGCAGGCCGCCGTGCACGTTGACCGCCTCCAGGTCGCCGCCCCAGGCCTGCCCGGCGGTGACGGTGCCCGCGAGCCGGTCGCGCAGCGCGTCGAGGGTACGGGAGAACCCGGCGGCCAGCGCCCCGCCGTCGGTGAGCACGTACGCGACCCGGGCGGCCGGGGCGTCGGCGTGGATGCCGGCCAGGATCGCCGGCAGCGCCGAGTGCAGGTCGGCCACGACGACGGGCATGCCGCCCACGTCCTGCGCGGCGGCGAGCGCGTCGCGGTGCGGGGAGCCCTCCTCGTCGGCCGCGAGCCGGATCGTCTGCAGCGGGCTGTAGCGGGCTTTGACGATGTGCCCGCGCACCGGCGCGTCCTCGGGCAGCCGCCGGGGCAGGGCCACGACCAGGGCGTAGCCGCCCGTGCCCAGCCCGAGCGCGAGCGCGTTGGTGTTGAGCAGCACCTCGTCGCCGACCTCGGGCAGGCCGACCAGGTCGGGGTAGGCCAGGGCGCGTACCGTCGCCGGGTCGTCCGGGGTGCGCGCGTCCAGTGTCACGGTCAGCTCCTGCGCTCCGTGCCAACCGCGGCCGAGCCGCTCCACCGTGCCTGTCCGCCACCGAATCACGCCCCGAACCCTACCGACCACCCCACCCGCGACCCCCGCCCCGCCCACCCGCCGCGCCGCGCGCCCGGCCCGCGGGCAAGATCGTCCGACTTGCCTGGCAGGTGCGCGTATCTTGGCCGCTCATACCCCCATCTGCCAGGCAAGTCGGCGGATCTTCGAGGGGGTGGCCGGGCACGGAGGGTGGTGGGGGAGGAGCGGGGGGTGATGCGGTGGCGGACAGGGGGTGCGCGGCAGGGGGAAGTAGGGCTTGCCGGTTAACGGTGGAAGCCTTGGCGCTGCTAGCGTGGCGGGCGTGTCGCGCAGCCGAACCGAACGCCTGGTCAACCTAGTGATCTGCCTGCTGTCCACTCGACGCTTCCTGACGGCGGCGCAGATCGCCGCGACCGTGCCCGGATACGAGCACAACGCCGACGACGCCCGCGAGCACGAGGCGTTCCAGCGCAAGTTCGAGCGGGACAAGGCCGAGCTGCGGGCGCTCGGCGTGCCGCTGGAGACGGGCACCGCCAGCGTCTTCGATACCGAGCCCGGCTACCGCATCGCCCGGCGCGACTACGCGCTGCCGGCGATCCCGCTCGCGCCCGACGAGGCCGCCGCGGTGGGTGTCGCGGCGCGGCTGTGGCGCCACGCGGGCCTGGCCGCGGCCGCGACCTCGGGCCTGGCCAAGCTGCGCGCGGGCGGCGTGGACGTCGATCCGCATGCGACGCTGGGCGTGGAGCCGGTGGTCGCGGTGGACGCCGCGTTCGAGCCGCTGACCGCCGCCGCGCGGGCCCGCCGCGAGGTGACCTTCCCCTACCGGGTGCCCGAGGACGACGCGCCGACGACCCGGCACCTGCAGCCGTGGGGCGTGGTGTGCTGGCGTGGCCGGTGGTACGTGGTCGGCCACGACACCACCCGGGACGCGCCGCGCTGCTTCCGGCTGTCGCGCATCGTCGGCCCGGTGCGCCAGACCGGCCCGGACGGGGCGTTCGAGCCGCCCGCCGACCTGGACCTGATCAGTTACGTGGCCCGCTGGTCGGGCCCCGTGGAGCGCAACCGGACGACTCGCGTGCTGGCCCGTCCGGGCCGCGCGGCGGGGGTGCGCCGCTGGGCGGTCACCAGCACCGCCACCCCCGAGGGCGATGTGCTGGAGCTGCGCTACGCCGACGCGGACAGCTTCGCCGCCTGGCTGGTGGGCTACGGCGCGGACGTGACCGTGCTGGAGCCGGCCGAGGTACGCGAGGCGACCGTGGCCCGGCTGCGCGAGATCGCGGGCGTGGGCGTCGCGGGCGGCCCCGCCGAGCTGGCCGAGGTGGGCTCGTGAGCGGGCGTGCCGGTGGGCTGGGGCAGGCTCCGGCCGTCGACGGGCGAAGCGAGGAGATGGCGTGAGCAACGCTGCGAAGACGTCGGCGGACCGGCTGGCCCGGCTGCTGAACCTGGTGCCGTACCTGCTGGCCCGGCCGGGCATCGAGATCGTGGAGGCGGCGGCGGACCTGGGCGTGTCCGAGCGGCAGCTGCGCGAGGACCTGGAGCTGCTCTGGGTGTGCGGGCTGCCGGGCTACGGCCCCGGTGACCTGATCGACATGTCCTTCGACGGCGACCGGGTGACCATCACCTACGACGCGGGCATCGACCGGCCGCTGCGGCTGACCCCGGACGAGGCGACCGCGCTGGTCGTGGCGCTGCGCATGCTGGCCGAGACGCCGGGCGTGGCCGACCGGGACGCGATCCACCGTGCGCTGGAGAAGATCGAGGCGGCCGCCGGGGAGATCGACGCGCCGGTGGCGGTACGCCTGCCCGGCAACGACGACCGGCTGTCGGACCTGCGTGCCGCGCTGGAGCGGGGCCGCGCGCTGCGGCTGAGCTACTACTCGGCGGCGCGGGACGTGTCCAGCGAGCGCGTGGTGGATCCGATGCGGCTGCTGTCGGTGTCCGGGCGGTCGTACCTGGAGGCCTGGTGCCGTTCGGCCGGGGCGGTGCGCATGTTCCGGGTGGACCGGATCGACGCGCTGACCGAGCTGGACGAGGCGGCCGCGCCGCCGGCCGAGGCGCAGACCGGCGACGTGTCGGAGGGCGTGTTCCAGCCGGACCCGGCGGCGCCGACGATCACGCTTCGGGTGGGCCGGGGCAGCCGCTGGATCACCGAGTACTACCCGTGCTCGTCGGTGGTCGAGGTGTCGCCGGAGGAGTGGCTCGTCTCGCTGCGGGTCAACGACATGGACTGGGCGCGGCGGCTGGTGCTGGGCCTGGGCCCGCAGGTCGTGGTCGTGGCCCCGGCGGAGCTGGCCGACGCGGTGCGCGACAGCGTGGCGCAGGCGCTGGCCGCGTACGCCTAGGCGTTAGGCTGCTGCCGTGGTGCTGTGGATCGTGCTCGCCGTCGTGCTGCTGAGCCTGGTGTTCCTGGGGCTGGTGGTGCGGGTGCTGCTGTGGCGGCTCGCCGGGCTGCGGGAGGCCCAGGTGGAGCTGCAGGCGGTCGCGGCGCGCGCGCAGGAGCTGGCGCAGACGGCGCAGGGCCTGCAGGCGCACGCGGGCTCCATGCAGGCGCGTGCGGAGCTGCTGCAGGAGCGGCTGGCCCAGGTCAAGGCGCACGCGGGGTCGATCAAGCCCAAGCGGGGCTGATCCGCAGGTCACACCGGTTGCTGCAGAAACATGCAGCGCCTGCCGTCCCGCGTTGACGCTGGTTCTCGTGATGGTCGACACTTCACCTGCGGGCGAGCCCCGCCGGGCCGCGTACCATTAGTCCGGAACTACCTGGTTCAAACCCCTCACCTTTCTGACTGGAGCAACCATGGGCGCCCTGAAGCCGTGGCACCTGATCATCGTGGTCGTGGTGCTGGTGATCCTCTTCGGCTCGAAGAAGCTGCCGGACGCGGCCCGTTCGCTCGGTCGCTCGATGCGCATCTTCAAGGCCGAGACCAAGGCGCTGTCCGAGGACGGCAAGGACGCGACCGCCGACAAGGCCGACGCGCAGGTGACCTCGCAGCAGCCGCTCGACGGCCAGGCCTCCGCCAAGCCGGTCGTGGACCCGGTCCAGCGCCAGCAGCACTGACCCCCCGACCCCCGGGCTGGCAGACGTGAAAAACCCCCTGGCACGTCGCGAGCCGTCCCAGCGCGAGCGCGCTGCGGACGGCTCGATGACTCTCATCGAGCACATCAAGGAGCTGCGGGACCGCCTGTTCAAGGCGAGTCTGGGCGTGATCCTGGGCCTCATCGTCGGCTTCATCGTCGCGCAGGACGTGTTCGACCTGCTCAAGGTGCCGTACTGCAACCTGCCGCGCGATCCGGGCATGGACTGCGCGTTCATCCAGCTCGGCCCCGCCGACGCGTTCATCCTCAAGCTGAAGCTCGCCCTGTGGGTCGGCCTGATCGTCGGCGCGCCGGTGTGGCTCTACCAGCTGTGGGCGTTCGTGGCCCCGGGCCTGCACCGGCATGAGCGCAAGTGGGCGTACATCTTCGCCGCGATCGCCGGCCCGCTGTTCGCGGCGGGCGCGATCCTCGCCTACGTGGTGGTGGAGAAGGGCCTGGCGTTCCTGCTCGAAGCCGGTGTCACCGGCGTGGAGCAGCAGCTGGAGGTGACGCAGTACATCTCCTTCGTCACCGGCATGATCCTGCTGTTCGGCATCTCGTTCGAGTTCCCGCTGCTGCTGCTCATGCTGAACTTCACCGGCGTGCTCACCGGGCGCCGGATGCTGGGCTGGTGGCGCATCGCGGTGTTCCTGTCGTTCGTCTTCGCCGCGGTGACCACACCCGACCCGGGTCCGTTCGGCATGACGCTGTTCGCCGGGGTGCTGACCCTGCTGTACTTCATCGCGGTGGGCGTGTCGATGCTCAACGACCGGCGCAAGGGCCGTGGGAAGTCGGCGTACGAGGGCCTTAGTGATGACGAGACGTCTTCACTCGACGACTACGACACCGATAGCATCACGCCCGGTGAGCGTATCGAAGTGGCCGCGCCGGTTGCCGGTGCCGACCCGATCGAGCGCCGCTACGACGACATGACCTGACCCGGCGCGGGCGACCCGCCGCGACCTAGGAGCGGCGGATGAGCGGCGACGAGATCGTGGTACTGCGCAACCCCGGTGCCGGCCGAGGCCAGCACCGGGGTTCGCTGCCTGGAGTCCTGGAGCGGCTCGGCGCGGCGGGCCGCCCGGTGCGCGTGCTGGACGCCGACTCCGCGGCCGGTGCCGAGGCCGCGTGCCGGGAAGCCGTCGCCGAGGGCGCCGCCGCGCTGGTGGCGATGGGCGGCGACGGCACGGTGCACGCGGTGCAGCAGGCCGTCGCGGGCACGGGCGTGCCGCTGGGCGTGATCCCGGCCGGGACCGGCAACGACTTCGCGACCAGTGCCGGGGTGCCCGCCGACCTGTACGCCGCCGCCGACGCGATCACCGCGGCGCTGCGCGAGAAGCGCGGCCGGCGGCTCGACCTCGCCCGGATCACCACCCTCGACGGCGGCGTGCGCTGGTACGGCGCGGTGCTGGCGGCCGGGTTCGACGCGATCGTCAACGAGCGCGGCAACCGTATGCGCTGGCCGCGCGGCCCCTTCCGCTACGACATCGCGATCCTGCTGGAGCTGGCCCGGCTGCGCCCGCGCCGCTACACGGTGACCGTGGACGGGCAGACCAGCACCATGGACGCGGTGCTGCTGGCGGTGGGCAACACGGCGGCGTACGGCGGCGGCATGCGCATCTGCCCCGACGCCGACCCGGCCGACGGGCTGCTGGACATGGTGTGGGCCGAGCCGATCTCGCGCACCACGCTGATCCGTATCAAGCCGCGCGTCTACCGCGGCACGCACGTCACCCATCCCAAGGTGCACACGCTGCGGGCCCGGGAGATCACCCTGGCCGCCGAGGGCATCGTCGGCTACGCCGACGGGGAGCGGATGGGGCCGCTGCCGGTCACCATCAGAGCCGTGCCGGAGGCCGTCACCCTGCTCGCCTGACCGGGCACAGCGCGGACCTCACCGTACGCCATGCTGGTCAAGCGGGCTGAACGCGTGATGAACGCGGCCGGTGCCCGGGACGGACACCGGCTGAACGTCAGGCGGGCAGCACCCCGTCGTAGGCGACCTCCAGGTGGACCGGGCCGCGCAGCACCGGGCTCGGCCGGTACGGCGGCGGGTCGGCCACCAGCCGCGGGTTCTGCAGCCGCTTGGCCAGCGCGGTGAGCGCGAGCTGCGCCTCCAGCCGGGCCAGCGGCGCGCCGAAGCAGTAGTGCACGCCGTTGCCGAAGGCCAGGTGCACGTTGCCGGTCCGGTCCGGGTCGAACCGGTCGGCGTGCGGGATGCAGTCGGTGTCGCGGTTGCCCGACGCCAGCACCAGCGTGATCGGGTGTCCCTTGCGGATCGTGGCACCGCCGATCTCGATGTCGGCGACCGCGGTGCGGTTGGGCAGGAAGTGCACCGAACCCTCGTACCGCAGCAGCTCCTCGACCATGCGGACGCTGAAGTCGGGCTCGGTGCGCAGCCGCTCCAGCACCTCCGGGTGGCGCTGCAGGGTCAGCCAGCCGTTGGCGATCAGGTTCACCGTGGTCTCGTGCCCCGCGACCAGCAGCAGGATCAGCGCCGAGAACAGGTCGCCGCCCTCCAGCCGCCCGTCCGGGCCGTCGTCGGTGACGAAGCCGGACAGCATGTCCTCGCCCGGGTTCGCGCGCTTGCTCTGGGCGAGCTGGAACATGTACATGCCGAGCTGCTGGATCGCGTCGGTGCGCATCTTCGTCAGCTCCGGCGACGACTTGCCGGTGGAGTCCACCAGCGGGCCGACCCACTGGCTGAAGCGCGGCTCGTCCTCCTCCGGCACGCCGAGCAGCTCGCAGATCACCGCCACCGGGAACGGGTACGCCACGTCGTCGACGAGGTCGCACTGCTGCCGTCCGGCCAGATCGCCGACGAGCCGGTCGACGATCGCCGCCAGCTTCGGGGTCAGCTTGTCGATGCGGTCCGGCCGGTGCGGCGGGCCGAACTGCCGCATCGCGATCCGGCGCAGCGTGTCGTGCCGCGGCGGGTCGGTCCGGATGAAGCTGGGCGGCAGGTTGCCCGTCTGCGCCAGCGGCCCGGCCTTCTCGGCGAACTCCGGCAGCAGGTTCGCCGCGTCGGAGCTGATCCGCGGGTCGTGCAGCAGCGCGTAGATCTCCCGGTAGGTGCCGACCACGTAGGTGCCGTCGGCCTCCTGCCACACCGGCTGGCTGCGCAGCTTCTCGTAGAGCGGCCACGGGTTGGCCCGGTTGCCGTAGTCGAGGATCTCCTGGAACAGGCTGGGCTCGGTCATCGTGATGTCTCCTCAGCGGCGCCGGGACGAGCCGACCAGGGTGGCGCGGCGCTCGCTGGGGTCGTGGCCGGTGACCACGACGGTCGCGTCGTGGGCCGGGAACACCCGCTCCGGGAACTCGGCCGGGACCGGCGTGCGGTCCGGGGGCGGGTTCGTCATGTCGTACGGCAGCGGGAACGGCGCCGCCTGCTCGATCAGCTGCTGGTAGAAGTCCAGCCACTTGCCCTGGTTCCAGCTCACCGCGCCCACCACACGGCCCTTGTAGCCGTACGCCGCGACGAACTGGCGGCTCTCCACCGTGCCCTGCGTGATCGCGATCTGGTCGGCGATCGGCGGCACGCCCACCGACTTGATGTTGTGCCCGAACTGCAGCGACCAGAACGCGGGCATCTCCAGGTGGGGCCAGCGCTCGCTCTCGCTGCTGATCATGTTGTGCGCGGCGACCTCGGCCTGGGTGACCGCGTTGCCCCAGTGCTCCATGGCCAGGAACTGGTAGCCGAACATCGGCTGCGGCTGCCGGGCCACGTCGCCGGCCACGAACACGTCGTCGGTGACCAGACCCGCCGCGGTGAACGCGCGGCAGCCCGCGTCGCAGGCCAGGCCCCATACGCCCACGGCCAGGCCGGCGCTCTCCAGCCACTCCACGTTGCGGATGCCGCCCAGCGCGACGACGGCCACGTCCACCTCGATGGTGGTGCCGTCGGACAGCACCGCGCGGCGCAGCTTCCCGTCCTCGCCCTGCAGCGAGTTGACCTTCGTGTGGGTACGCAGGTCGACGCCGTGCTCGCGCATGATGCCCGCCGAGATGCGGCCGATCACCCCGCCCAGCGCGCCGACCAGCGGGGCCGTCCCGGCCTCGGCCACGGTCACCGGGATGCCCAGCTCGCAGCAGACCGACGCCATCTCCGAGCCGGTGAACCCGGAGCCGATCACCAGCACCCGCTTCGGCCCGGCCATCAGGCGCTCGCGCAGCCCGGCCGCGTCGCCCCTGGTGCGGATGGTGAACACGCCGTCCAGCGCGGCCTCCTCCGGCACGGGCCACGGGCGGGCCCGGACGCCGGTCGCCACGAGCAGCCGGTCGAACTCCACGTCCTGCCCGTCGGCCAGGGTGACCCGCTTGCGGTCCAGGTCCAGCGCGGTCGCGGCGACGCCGAGCCGCCAGTCGGCGTCGATGTCGCGATGCCGGGGCAGCGCGGTGTCGGCCGAGTGCACCCAGCCGGTCTGCACCTGCTTCGACAGCGGCGGCCGGTCGTACGGCCCCTCGGCCTCGTCGCCGATCATCGTGATCGAGCCGGTGAAGCCCTCGGCGCGCAGCTGCTCGGCGGCCTTGAGCCCGGCCAGCGAGGCGCCGACGATGACGACGCGGCCCTCGCGGCGCAGCCGGTCGCCCTTGGCCGCGACGACGGTCTGCTCGGGCGGGGGCGTGGGCAGGTCGGCCAGGTCCACCTGGATCGCCTGCACCGGGCAGGCGGCGGCCGCCCGCAGCACCTTGAGCCGCTGGTCGGCCGAGGGCGCCGGATCGAACATGAGGGCCTCGTCGCCGACCATCCGGAACGCGTCGGGCGCCAGGAACGCGCACTGCGCATATCCCTGACACTTGGTCAGGTCCACCACCACACGCATGGCCCCATTGTTCGCGCCCCACGCCGCCGACCAGGCCGAATCCCCCAACTCGGGGGGTGGGTTCCCGGGTTGAGGGCGAAGATCACGGTTTCGTGTCACAAAGTGCGGCGTAACCGCAGTTCTTGACACGAACTCGCGATCATCACCCCGCCCGCGAGGCGTCAGTGGCGCGGGACGGCCAGCGCGACGCTGCGGTGCAGCCCGTTCGGGCGGCCGGGGCCCGCCGCCGGGATGACCAGCGCGGAGCAGCCCGCGGTGACCGCCCCGGCGTCGGCGGGCGTGTCGCCGATCATGAGCACGCGCTCCGGGTCGACCGCGAGCATGCCGCAGGCCCGCAGGAAGATCTTCTGGTCCGGCTTGATGCAGCCCACCTCGTACGACAGCACGATCGCGTCGAACAGCGCGGTCAGCCCCCAGGCGTCCAGCAGCGGGCGGAGGTCGAAGCCGATGTTGCTGACCACCCCGGTGCGCACCCCGGCGGCCCGCAGCGTGGTCAGCGCGCCCATGGCGTCCGGGTACGGCGTCCAGGTCGCCGGGCGCAGCACCCGCTCGTAGAGGGCCTCGGGCAGGCCGGGCACGTCGTTGGGCACGGTCGCGGCCAGCCCGGTGAAGGCCTGGCGGTGGGCGTGCTCGTAGAGGTCCCGGTCGGCCCACGCCTCGGCCAGGTGCGGCGGCACCCGCACCGGACGCGCCACGCCCGGCAGCGCGCCCGCCGTGGCCAGGCGGTCGGCCAGCACCGTGGCCTTGCCCCGGTCCAGCGTCACGCCGCAGTCGGCGGCCGCGGCGCTCACCCACGCCACCGGGTCGATCGTGGTGGCCAGGGTGCCGTGGAAGTCGAACAGCACGGCATCGAGGGCTCTGGGCGCGTCGATCCGTCCCGGGTGGGAGCTGGGCTGGGACTGCGACTCGGGCACGTCAGCAGGATACCGACCTGCACTCGGTGGGGGTTGTCGCCTAGCCTTGCGATTATGACGAGCCCCGCCGAGCGGCACCCGGAAACCGGGAAGGCCGCCCGACCAGCCCGACCAGCGACCCCTCCGGAAGGCCGTAAGACCCCCGTGCCCACCCCGTTGGTCGGCGAGTTCGCCGCCGGGCTCAGGTTCGCCCTCGACCCGTTCCAGATCACCGCCTGCGCCGCGCTGGAGCGGGGCAGCGGCGTGCTGGTCTGCGCGCCCACCGGCGCCGGCAAGACCGTCGTCGGCGAGTTCGCCGTGCACCTGGCCCTGCAGCAGGGCCGCAAGTGCTTCTACACGACGCCGATCAAGGCCCTGTCCAACCAGAAGTACCACGACCTGGTGCAGCGCCACGGCGCGGCCAAGGTCGGCCTGCTGACCGGCGACAACTCCATCAACGGCGACGCGCCGGTGGTCGTGATGACCACCGAGGTGCTGCGCAACATGCTGTACGTGGGTTCGTCGGCGCTGCAGAACCTGTCCTACGTGGTCATGGACGAGGTGCATTACCTGGCGGACCGGTTCCGCGGCGCGGTGTGGGAGGAGGTCATCATCCACCTGCCCGCCTCGGTCACGCTGGTGTCGCTGTCGGCGACCGTGTCCAATGCCGAGGAGTTCGCCGACTGGCTGGTCACCGTACGCGGCCGGACCGAGGTCGTGGTGAGCGAGCACCGGCCGGTGCCCCTGTGGCAGCACATGCTCGTCGGCAAGCGCATGTTCGACCTGTTCCACGACTCCGAGGCGGCGCGCGCCCACGAGGTGCACCCGGAGCTGCTGCGCTACACGCGCGAGCTGGGGCGGCGGCTGGAGCTGGGCGAGATCCGGCGCGGCCGCGGGCCGCGCAACCGGCGCGGCCCGGCGGTGAACCGGCCCGACATCGTCGACCGGCTCGACGGAGAGGGCCTGCTCCCGGCGATCATGTTCGTGTTCAGCCGGGCCGGCTGCGACGCGGCCGTGCAGCAGTGCCTGCAGTCCGGGCTGCGGCTGACCTCGCCCGAGGAGCGGGTCGAGATCCGCGAGGTGGTGGAGCGGCGCATCGCCAACATCCCCAACGAGGACCTGGCCGCGCTGGGCTACTGGGACTGGCTGGACGGGCTGGAGCGGGGCCTGGCCGCGCACCACGCGGGCATGCTGCCGGCCTTCAAGGAGGTCGTCGAGGAGCTGTTCGTGCGCGGCCTGGTCAAGGCGGTGTTCGCGACCGAGACGCTGGCGCTGGGCATCAACATGCCGGCCCGCTGCGTGGTGCTGGAGCGGCTGGTCAAGTACAACGGCGAGGCCCACGTGGACCTGACGCCGGGGGAGTACACGCAGCTCACCGGCCGGGCCGGGCGGCGCGGCATCGACGTCGAGGGCCACGCGGTGGTGGTCTGGACGCCGGACGTGGACCCGCGCCACGTGGCCGGTCTCGCCTCCACCCGGACCTATCCGCTGCGGTCGAGCTTCCGGCCGTCGTACAACATGGCGGTGAACCTGGTCGGCTCGGTGGGCGCCGGGCGGGCCCGGGACCTGCTGGAGTCGTCGTTCGCGCAGTTCCAGGCCGACCGCTCGGTCGTCGGCCTGGCCCGCCAGGTGCAGAAGAACAACGAGGTGCTGGCCGTCTACGACACCGAGCTGGCCTGCGAGCACGGCGACTTCGCGGAGTACTTCGCGCTGCGGGTGCGTATCGCCGAGCGGGAGAAGCAGCTGTCGCGCAACAGCCAGCAGGAGCGGCGCGCGCAGGCGGTCGAGTCGCTGGAGCAGCTGAAGATCGGTGATGTGATCCGCATCCCGTCGGGCAAGCACGCGGGCCTGGCCATCGTGCTCGATCCGGGGGTGGGCGGCTTCGGCGAGCCGCGCCCGGTGGTGCTGACCGAGGACCGCTGGGCCGGCCGGATCTCGGCGGGCGAGTTCGCGGGCGCGGTCGACGTGCTGGGCCGGGTGCGGGTGCCGCGGCACTTCAACCACCGGGCCCCGGCCGAGCGCCGGGACCTGGCCTCGACCCTGCGCAACCTGGACCTCGCGCGGGGCGGGGGCCAGCGGCGGCGGCGCGGCAACGGCAGCCACGAGGACAAGGAGCTGCTGGCGCTGCGCAAGGCGATGCGAGCGCACCCGTGCCACGCCTGCCCGGAGCGGGAGGACCACGCCCGCTGGGCCGAACGGCGGCAGCGGCTGTTCCGCGACACCGAGGGCCTGCGCGACAAGGTGAGCAACCGCACCGGCTCGCTGGCGCGCACCTTCGACCGCATCTGCGAGCTGCTCACCGAGCGCGGCTACCTGGGCGCCGACGGCGAGGTCACGGCGCCGGGCCGGATGCTGGCCCGGATCTGGACCGAGGCGGACCTGCTGGTGGCGGAGTGCCTGCGCACCGGCGTGTGGGAGGGGCTGCAGCCGCACGAGCTGGCCGCGGCCGTCTCCGTGGTGCTGTACGAGGCCCGCCGCGACGCCGACGAGCAGGCCTCCGTGCCGCGCGGGGTGGTGGCGGCGGCCGTCGACGCCACCGTGCGCGCCTTCTACCAGCTGTCGGTGGACGAGCGGCGGCTCGGCCTGGCGCAGACCCGGGAGCCCGATCTGGGCTTCGTGTGGCCGATGTACCGCTGGGCCAAGGGCGAGCCGCTGGCGAAGGTCCTCGCGAGCGGGCACAGCCTGGAGGGCGACATGCCGGCGGGCGACTTTGTCCGATGGGCGAGACAGGTCATCGATCTTCTCGGACAGATTGCGGACGCCACCGGTGCGCCATCTGAGCTGCGTGAGACCGCGCGGGAGGCGATGAACGCGGTCAATAGAGGCGTACTTGCGTATACTGCGGTCGTCTGACCGAGTTGCTTGCCGAAACGACTTTCCGGAATCATGCAAGAAAGTGAGCGCTACTTAGCTTGCATGAGCTGAAAGGGTCGGGCGGATGGCCGACGTTCATCACTTCACCCACGGTCTGATCACCCCGGGCGTCGCGTACGCGCTGTCCATCCTGGGTTCGACCCTGGGGTTGATCTGCACCGCCCGGATGCGCACCGCCACCACCGGCAAGCAGCGCTTCTGGTGGCTGGTGCTCGCGGCGTGGGCGCTGGGCGGCACGGCGATCTGGGCCATGCACTTCATGGCCATGCTGGGCTTCTCGGTGATGGGCACCCAGATCCGCTACGACATCCCGCGCACCGCGCTGAGCGCGGTGGTCGCGATCGTGGTGGTCGGTATCGGCCTGTTCATCGTCGGCTTCGGGCGGCCCAACATCGGCCGGATCGTGGTCGGCGGCATCTTCACCGGCGTCGGCGTGGCCGGCATGCACTATCTGGGCATGTTCGCGATGCGCCTGGACGGTGTGGTGTCCTACGACACGGGCCTGGTCGCCGCCTCGGTGATCATCGCCGTGGTGGCCGCGAGCGTCGCGCTCTGGTTCACCGTCGTGCTGACCCGGCCGCTGGCGATCGCCGGCGCGGCGCTGGTGATGGGTGTGGCCGTGTGCGGCATGCACTACACCGGCATGGCCGCCATGTCGGTCCGGCTGACCGAGCCGACGCTGTCCGTCGGCGGCGCCTCGGCGGTGAACCTGCTGGTGCCGATCGGCGTGCTGGTGCTGCTCGTCATCGGCGGTCTGGTCTTCGCCATCGGCGCGGCGCCGACCGCGGAGGACCTGGCCGCCCGCGAGTACCTGGACAAGGTGCAGGCGGCCCGCGAGCAGGCCGCGATCGGCGCGCAGCGGGCCACGGTGCGCCGCCCGACCGCGTTCACCCCGCGCGGCGGCAACAACAACTGAGCCGCCCCTCTCTCGATCGAAGCTCCCGCCCCGCGGTTCCCGCCGCGGCGTGGGAGCTTCGACCATTGCGGGGGTACGCGCGCCGCGAGGCGGTGTCCGGCCCGTGTGGCAGGCTGTTGCGCATGACCGCACCCCTGCTCGCCATCGACGCGCCCAGCCTGTACTTCCGCGCCTTCCACGGCGTGCCCGCCAAGGCGGCGATGGCGCCGGACGGCACCCCGGTCAACGCCGTGCGCGGCTTCCTGGACATGGTCACCACGCTGGTCAAGGGCCGCCGGCCGGGGCGGCTGGTGTGCGCGCTGGACAACGACTGGCGGCCGGCCTGGCGGGTCGCGCTGATCGGGACGTACAAGACGCACCGGCTGGCGCCGCAGGGCGGCGAGGAGGTGCCCGACGAGCTGGTGCCGCAGGTGGAGCTGCTGCTCCAGGTGCTCGACGCCTTCGGCATCGTGGCGTACGGGGTGGACGGCAACGAGGCCGACGACGTGCTGGGCACGCTCGCCGCGACAGCGCCCGCGCCGGTCGAGGTGGTCTCCGGCGACCGCGACCTGTTCCAGCTGGTCGACGACGCGCGCGGGGTGCGCCTGCTCTACGTCGGCCGGGGCGTGGCCAAGCTGGAGGACTGCGACGAGGCCGCCGTGCTGGAGAAGTACGGCGTGCCCGCGAACGGCTACGCGGACTTCGCGGCGCTGCGCGGCGACCCGAGCGACGGCCTGCCCGGCGTGGCCGGGGTGGGGGAGAAGACCGCCGCGCGGCTGGTGTCCCGCTACGGCAGCCTCGACGCGATCGTGGCGGCCGCCGCCGACCCGGCTTCCGACTTCGCGCCCGGCGTCCGGACCAAGCTCGCCGCGGCGGCCGACTACCTGCTGGTCGCGCCGAAGGTGGTGCGGGTGGCGACCGACCTGAAGCTGCCCGAGCACGACCTGACGCTGCCCGCCGCGCCGCGCGACCCGGACCGCCTGCTGGCCCTGGCCGAGCAGTGGAACCTGGCCAGCCCCTGCAAGCGGCTGGTGGACGCGCTCGCGGCGAACGCCGCCTGACCGCCCGCGCGTCGGCATAACCTCCGCCCGGGCCGGGCATATGCTTCGAAAAGCGGAGGTAGACGGTGAGCGACATCGACGCGAGCGGGCAGCAGCACCCGGCGGAGGACCCGCACAAGCAGTGGAACCGCAACTACTCGGAGCTGCTGCAGGAGCTGCGCGTGGCGCAGACGGGCGTGCAGATCCTGTTCGCGTTCCTGCTGACGCTGCCGTTCTCGGTCGGCTTCGAGAAGATCACCGGCAGCGAGCGGGTGCTCTACGTCGTGACGTTCATCTGCAGCGCGATCGCGGCGGCGCTGCTCATCGCCCCGGTGAGCTATCACCGGCTGGCGTTCCGGGAGGGGCGTAAACCGCAGATCGTGCGCACCGCGCACCGGCTCGCCCAGTGCGGGCTGTTCTTCGAGATGGCGGCGATCGTGCTGGCCATCTACCTGGTGGTCGAGGTGGTCGCCGGAGTCCGCTGGGCGGCCTTCCTGGGCGCCGGCATGGCGCTGTTCTACATCCTGATCTGGTACGTGCTCCCCATGGTCACCCGCCCCGACCGCGACTGACGCCCGGTGGGCAGGGCTGGGCGCGGCGCCAAGATCGCCATCTCGTGTCACAACCTGCGGTCCGGCCACACTTCTCGACACAAACCACTGATCTTGCGCGGCAGCCTGCGGATATGCGGAAGCCCGGCTTGTTTCACTGGGAAACATGTCGGGCTTCGGTTTCAGAATAGATCCGGTATTTCAGGAATGTCAACCCTCTGTTTTCAGGTGAGGGTGAAGTGGTCGTCGCGGCGGTGGGCGACCACCACGGGGCAGCCGGCGTGGTGGATGAGCGCCTGGCTGACCGAACCGAGCAGCAGGCCGGTGAAGCCGCCCAGGCCGCGGCAGCCGACGACGACCATGAGCGCGCCCATCGACTGCTCGGTGAGCGCGGCCGCCGCCGACGACTCGACCGTGACACGGTGCAGGCTGATGTGCGGGTGCTGGTCGTGCCAGCCGGCCAGCGAGGTGTCGAGCACCGACTGCTCCTGCTCGCGCAGCGTGTCGACGTCGTACACGAACGGCATGCCGGCCGCCCCGGTGGTGATCGGGCCCATCCAGGCGTGCACGGCGGTGATGCCGCAGCCGCGGCGCTCGGCCTCGGCGAACGCGAACGCGAGCGCGGTGCCCGACTGCGGCGAGCCGTCCACGCCCACCACGATGCGGCCCACCGCGCCGACGCCCGCCCGGTCCGGCGCCGCGGGCGGCCGGACCACCACCACCGTGCTCTTGCCGTGCATGGCCACCTGGAGGCTGGTCGAGCCGAGCATCAGGTCGTGGAAGCCGCCGTGACCCCGGCTGCCGACGACCACCATGGAGGCGCTCTCCGACTCCCTGATCAGGCCGTGGGCGGGGTCGTCGCGCAGCACCTCGGCGGTGAGCGTGACGTCGGGCCGCTGCTCGCGCACCTCGGCTATGGCGTGCTCGGTGATCTTGTGTCCGGCCGAGGTGAGCGCGACGTCCTCGGTGCGGCTGCCCTCGCGCGGGCCGGGGTCCTCGCTCACGTACACGATCTTCAGGGGCAGGCCGCGCAGCGCCGCCTCGTCGGCCGCCCAGTGCAGCGCCACCGTGGCGGCGGGGGAGCCGTCCACGCCCACCACCACCGGACCGGTCAGTTCGACGGTCATCGCACGCCTCCCTGCGATCGCCTGGCCGCTACCACCACTATGTCCCCTTGCGGGCGTTACGGCGGCGAAACCGCACTCGACCGGACCCGGGGGGCCTGAATCCGGGCGGGTGCCATTCCCTAACGGCCGTTAAGCTGGCTCCATGTCCAGCGTTACCCGCCTGCTTCCCACCCCCGAAGCACACGACCTGCTCGAACTCACCCGTGAACTGGCCGACAAGGAGCTCGCGCCGCATGCCGACGACTTCGAGGCGCGCGGGGAGTTCCCCCGCGAGCTGATCCGCACCCTGGGCCGCTCCGGCCTGCTCGGCCTGCCCTACTCCGCCGAGTACGGCGGCGCGGAGCAGCCGTACGAGGTCTACCTGCAGGTGCTGGAGATTCTCGCCGGCCGCTGGGTGGGCATCGCCGAGGCGGTCAGCGTGCACACCCTCGCCTGCTACCCGGTCGCCCACCACGGCACCCCCGAGCAGCGCGAGCGCTGGCTGCCCGACATGATCGGCGGCGAGCTGCTCGGCGCGTACTGCCTGTCCGAGCCCGCCGGCGGTTCCGACGCGGCGAACCTGACCACCAAGGCCGTCCGCGAGGGCGACGCGTTCCGGGTCACCGGGACCAAGGCGTGGATCACCCACGCGGGCGTGGCCGACTTCTACAACCTGTTCGTACGCACCGGCGGCCCCGGCCCCAAGGGCATCTCCTGCCTGCTCGCCGAGGCGGGCACGCCCGGCCTGAACCCGCAGGCGCGGGAGAAGACGATGGGCCTGCGCGCGTCGCCGGTGGCGCAGATCGCGCTGGACGGCGCGGAGGTCCCCGCCGAGCGGCTGATCGGGGCCGAGGGCGAGGGTTTCCGGATCGCCATGGGCGCGCTGGACTCCGGCCGGCTCGGCATCGCCGCGTGCGCGATCGGCCTGGCCCAGGGCGCGCTGGACTACGCGGTGAACTACGCCCGCGAGCGGGTGCAGTTCGGCAAGCCGATCATCGACCTGCAGGGGCTGGGCTTCCTGCTGGCCGACGCGTCGACCCAGCTCGCCGCGGCGCGGGCGCTGATGCTGCACGCCGCCCGGCTGCGCGACGCGGGCCTGCCGTACTCGATCGAGGCGGCGAAGACGAAGCTGTTCGCCACCGACATGGCGATGCAGGTGACCACGGACGCGGTGCAGGTGCTGGGTGGGGCGGGCTACGTGTCCGACCACCCGGTCGAGCGTTATTTCCGCGAGGCGAAGGTGCTGCAGATCGTCGAGGGCACCAACCAGATCCAGCGTATGGTCATCGCCCGCTCGCTGGCCCGCGACTGACCCGCTGACCAGCGCCGATCCGGGTGTGTGGCGTAGGCCGCGGCACCCGGATCGGCGTTTCCTGTTGTGCCGGCGGCACCCGGATGGTTCAATTCCTACAAAGCCGCTAGGAAAAGCAGGTGATTTGGATGATCGTGGCCGCCGGGGTCCGCGCGGACCATCTGACGACGGCGCGCCGGCTGGCCGCCCGCCCGGACGACTGGGACGTCGCACCCCGCTTCGATCCGGCCCGGCGCTGGTATCACCGCCTGCTCGACGAGCCCGGCCTGGAGGCGTGGCTGCTCACCTGGCTGCCCGGCCAGCAGACCGACCTGCACGACCACGGCGGCAGCGCGGGTGCGTTCGTCGTGGTCAGCGGCACGCTGACCGAGCGCACCGTGCACGTGCCGTCCGGCGGGGACGCCACGCTCGTCGAGCGGGCGCTGCCGTCCGGCACCGGCCGGCAGTTCGGTGAGCACCACGTGCACCAGATCGTCAACACCGGGCCGGTGCCCGCGGTCAGCGTGCACGTGTACGGGCCCGAGCTGAGTACGATGACCCGCTTCCGCCTGGAGCGCGGGCGGCTGGTCGTGGCCGCCGTCGACCGGGCGGGGGCGCAGTGGTGAGCGTGCCGCGGGCTCCAGAGGGCTCCCGCGGCATCGACGAGATCCTGGCCGAGGCCCGGGCCAGGCTGGACCGGCTCGACCCGGCGCGGGCGCAGCGGGCGGCGGCCGGGGGAGCGGTGCTGGTGGACATCAGGCCTGCCGCGCAGCGCGCCGCGCACGGGGAGATCCCCGGCGCGCTGATCGTCGAGCGCAACGTGCTGGAGTGGCGCTTCGACCCCCGCAGTGACGCCCGCCTGCCCGTCGCCGGGGCGTACGACCTGCCCGTGGTCGTGTTCTGCCAGGAGGGCTACACCTCGTCGCTGGCCGCCGCGGCGCTGCAGGACCTCGGCCTGCACCGGGCGACCGACCTGGCGGGCGGGTTCGCCGCGTGGCAGGCCGCGGGGCTGCCGGTCGGCTGACCGGTCCAATCTCGATCTTGCTAGTGCGCGATGGCCGTGGCAGGCTGCGGGAGGCCCGGTCACCGAGGAGGAGGGCGCGACAATGGCAGTCGACCCCCAGACGCTGATTCACGATTGGGACAGCTGGCACGCCGAGCGGGAGGCCGAGCTGCGCGCCCCGCACGGCTGGCTGAGCCTCACCTCGCTGCACTGGCTGGACGCCGAACCCGCCGCCTTCCCCGGTGCCCCGGGCCGCTGGAGCGTGCACGCCGACGGGGTGCTGCTGCAGGCCGAGCCCGGGGACGGGCTGAGCCACGGCGGCGAGGCGATCGAGGGTGAGCTGGTGCTCAGCCCGGTCGAGGGCGGTGCGGGCGTGACCCTGCAGCACGGCGAGCGCCTGGTCGAGGTCATCCAGCGCGGGGGTGCGTACGCGCTGCGCGTGCGCGACCCGCAGGCGCCGACCCGGACCGCGTTCACCGGCGTGCCCGCCTTCACCCCGGACGCGCGCTGGGTGCTGGACGCGAGCTTCGAGGCGTACGCGCAGCCGCGCAAGGTGACCGTGGGCGCGGTCGTGCCGGGCCTGATCCACGAGCAGACCGCGCGCGGCGTGCTGCGGTTCGAGCTGGACGGGGTGGCGCACGCGCTGACCGCGATGGACGCCGGTGACGGCGGCCTGTCCGTGCTGTTCCGCGACGCGACCAGCGGCCTGAGCACGCACGGCGGCGCCCGCTCGGTGTCGGTGGACGAACCCGGCGCCGACGGCGCCGTCGTGCTCGACTTCAACCGCGCGATCAACCTGCCCTGCGCCTTCACCGAATACGGCACGTGCCCGCTGCCGCCGGCGGAGAACGTGCTGCCGGTCGCGGTCGAGGCGGGCGAGCGCCGGCCGCGCTGACGGCCTACCAGTGGCTGCCCCCCTGGCCGACGGCCTCGGCGTGGTGCAGCTGCTTCTTCAGCTTGCGCGGCATCCGTTCCTTCTTGTGCCGGCCCGCGTCGTGCGGGTGCGGTTCGAAGTCGGCCAGCGCCTGGAGGCCGTTCTGAGCCTCGTGCCGGTGCCTGCGGCGGCGGGCCGCCAGCGCGGCGGCCCCGGCCGCGGCGGCCGACAGCAGCCCGGCGGTGATCCAGGTCGACTTGCTTGCCATCGCCATCTCCTCATGTCGCCTGCGCTCGACCTTAGTCCGTTCGGCAGGGATATGAGCCGGTTTGCCGCGCGGGCCGGAGGCGCTGCATGAGCAAAGCTCCCGTGCCGAACGGCGGCACGGGAGCTTCGCTGACGGACGGAGGGGTCAGCTCGCGGAGACCCCGAGCACGTCGACCACGAAGCGGAGCGGGCCGGGCAGGCGGGAGTCCGGGCCGTCGCCGTAGGCCAGGTCGGCCGGGATGTCCAGCTGAACCCGGCTGCCGACCTTCACGCCCACCAGGCCCTGGTCCCAGCCCTTGATGACCTGGCCGGTGCCGATCGGGGTCGGGAAGGCCTCGCCGCGGTTCCAGGAGGCGTCGAACTCCTCGCCGGTGGCGTACTTGACGCCGACGTAGTTCACCGTGACGGTGTCGCCCGCCTTGACCGGGGCGCCCTTGCCCTCGACCAGCGTGGTGACCTTGAGCGTCTTCAGGTCGCCGGAGCCCTTGGTGACCACGGGCTTGGTCTTGAGCGCCGGGTCGGCGCCCTCGGGCAGCGGCGGGAACTCCGCGTTGGCGGCCGGGGCGGTCGGGGCCGCGTTCGGGTCCTCCGCCGGGGCCGTCGCCGACGCGTTCGGGGTGGACGCCGCGGACTGGTCCGTGCCGTTGTCGCGGAACACGAGGAAGGCCAGGCCGATCATCAGCGCCACGCCGACGAACGTGCCGCCGACCGCCATGAACGCCTTACGGCGGCGGGCCGCCCTGGCCGCCGCGACGCGGGCCTCGCGCCGCTCCGCCTTGGTCGGCTTCCTGCTCTCGGCCGGTTGCGCCTTCGCCCGGTCCTTCACCTGCTCGCTCACGAGTCCTCGCATCTACGCCGCACACCTGGATGACTGTGCCGCGACCCTGTCGCGGCCGGACACACGCTACCCGGTCCGGGCCGCTCGCGCGCGGCTCACTGGAAGCCCGCCACGCGGTGCGGCACGTACGGCTCCTCCAGCGCCGCGACCTCCTCGGCGCTGAGCACGAGGTCGAGCGCGGCGACCGCGTCGTCCAGGTGCTGCGGCTTCGTGGCGCCCACGATCGGCGCGGTCACCCCGGGCCGGCTCGCGACCCAGGCCAGCGCCACCTGCGCCCGGGGCACCCCGCGCTGCTCCGCGATCCGCGCGACCCGCGAGATGATCTCGGCGTCGGCCGCCTCCGACGCGCCGTAGAGGCCGTCGCCGAAGGCGTCGTCCTTGGTGCGCGCGGTGACCGCGTCGGGATCGCGGGTCAGCCGCCCGCGGGCGAGCGGGCTCCACGGGATGACGCCGATCCCCTCGGCGAGGCAGAGCGGCAGCATCTCCCGCTCCTCCTCGCGGTAGATCAGGTTGTAGTGGTTCTGCATGGTGGCGAAGCGGGTCCAGCCGTGCCGGTCGGCCAGGTAGAGGGCCTTGGCGAACTGCCAGGCGTACATCGAGGACGCGCCGATGTAGCGGGCCTTGCCGGCCTTCACCACGTCGTGCAGCGCCTCCAGGGTCTCCTCCAGCGGGGTCGCCGGGTCGAACCGGTGGATCTGGTACAGGTCCACGTAGTCGGTGCCGAGCCGGCGCAGGCTGTGGTCCAGCTCCGCGATGATCGCCTTGCGGGACAGGCCGCGCCCGTTCGCGCCCTCCCGCATCACGCCCCACACCTTGGTCGCGACGACCACCTCGTCCCGGTCGGCGAAGTCGCGCAGCGCCCGGCCCAGGATCTCCTCGCTGCTGCCCAGCGAGTACACGTTGGCCGTGTCGAAGAAGTTGACGCCCAGCTCCAGCGCCCGGCGGATGAACGGGCGCGCCTCGTCCTCGGGCAGGGACCAGCTGTGGCTGCCGCGACCCGGCTCGCCGTAGCTCATGCAGCCCAGCGACAGCCGGGACACGTCCAGGCCGGTGCGGCCCAGCTTCACGTACTCCATACCGCTAGATCCTTCACGCTCGGGCGGTGGCCCGCGAGAGGTCGGCGAAGAATCCGGGGTAGGTCTTCGCCACACACCGCGGGTCGTCGATCTCGATCCCGGCCGACCGCAGGCCCAGCAGGGACAGGCTCATCGCCATCCGGTGGTCGCCGTACGTGGCGAACCGGGTCGGCGCCGGCGCGCCCGGGTGGACGGTGAAGCCGTCGTCGTGCTCCCGCGCGTCGATGCCGGCCCGGCGCAGCTCGGTGACAACGGCGGCGAGCCGGTCGGTCTCCTTGTGGCGGATGAAGCCGATGCCGCGCACCCGGGTCGGGCCGTCGGCGTGCACGGCCACCGCGGCCAGCGTCTGCGCCGTGTCGGAGATGTCGGCCATGTCGACGTCCACGCCGCGCAGCGTGCCGGTGCCGGTCACGGTGATGCCGTCGGCGTCGCGCGAGACCCGGGCGCCCATGCGCTCCAGCACGTCGGCGAAGCGCACGTCGCCCTGCAGGCTGGCCGCGCCGAGCCCGGCCACCGTGATGCGGCCGCCCGTGATCGCCGCGGCGGCCAGGAAGTACGACGCGGCGCTCGCGTCGGGCTCGATCGCGTACTCCGCCGCCCGGTAGCGGCCCGGTGCGGCGCCCAGGCCGTCGGCGTCCACCCCGAACGCGGACATCACCGCGGCGGTCATGGTCACGTACGGCACCGACACCAGCGCCGAGGTCAGCTCGACGGCCAGCCCCTGCGGCATCAGCGGCGCGGCCAGCAGCAGCCCGGACAGGAACTGGCTGGACAGGTGGCCCGGCAGCGGGACCCGGCCGCGGTGCACCGGCCCGGTCACCGCCAGCGGCAGCCGTCCCGCCTCGGCGGGCTCCTCGACCTGCGCGCCCAGCGCGCGCAGCGCCTCCACCAGCGGCCCGAACGGGCGGGCGCGCAGCTGCGCGTCGCCGTCGAGCACGCCCCGGGCCGGGCGCAGGGCCAGCGTGGGCAGCAGGAAGCGCGCGGTGGTGCCGGACTGGTCGGCGTACAGGGTGACCGGGCCGGTGGCGGTGCGCGGGTCGGTGCCGCGGACCCTGACCGTGGTGGTGGCCTCGTCCACCTCGACCTCGGCCCCCAGCGCGGTGATCGCGCCGAGCATGGCCCGGGTGTCGTCGGCGAACAGCACGCCGGTCAGCGTGCTCGTGCCCTCGGCGAGCGCGGCGCACAGCAGGGCGCGGTTGGTGATGGACTTGGAGCCGGGCGGGCGCATCGTGGCGTCCGGCGGCTGCTCCACCGGCGACAGCGCGAGCACGGGCGGGAGGGAGGCGGTCGACACGCGCCGAAGTATGCCCTTCGGTCCCGGCCGCGGCGGCCCGTTACCCACCCTCTGAGATCACCGCTGGTCAGCGGTCCGGGTAGAGGACCTTGGCGAGTTCCCCGAAGAGCGGGGTGGCGTGGTCGGTCTCCAGGTCGGAGCGGTTGATCTCGACGACGATGGTGGCGCCGGTCTCGGGCAGGAAGAACATCGCGGAGTTGTACCCGAGGATGGTGCCGTTGTGGCCGAGGTAGCCGTCCACGTCGGCGATGCCGAGGCCGTACGACACGGCGGAGCCCGGCGTCAGCGGCACCGTGCGCAGCCGCTCCTGCTGCATACGCTCGCTGAGCAGCGCGCCGCGGGCCAGCTCGGCGGCCCAGATGCGCAGGTCGTGCAGGTTGGACACCATCGCGCCGGCGGCCCCGGCGTAACCGGGGTTGGAGTAGGTGACGTCGCGGGCCGCGTCGGCGTCGCCGGGGTCCGGCGTGGCGTCGTAGCCGCGCGCGAACGGGGCCCGCAGCGCGGGCGTCGCCGGGTAGCTCGTGTTGTCCAGCCCCAGCTCGGCGGCGATCTCGTCCTCGATCCAGTCGCCGATCGGCCGCCCGGTGACCCGCTCCAGCACCAGCTCCAGCAGGATGTAGTTGGTGTCGGAGTAGTGGAAACCGGTGCCGGGCGCGAAGTACGGGTCGTGCGCGCGGGCGATGTCCAGCGCGTCCTGCGGCCCGAACGAGCCGGTCGGGTCGGCCTGGTAGCGGGCCTTGAACGCGGCGTCCTCGGTGTAGCTGTAGATGCCGGACGTCATGTTGAGCAGCTGCCGGATCGTGATCGCGTTGCCGTCCGGCCAGTCGACGTACCTGCTGAGCGGGTCGTCGAGGCCGAGCAGCCCGCGGTCGGCCAGCTGCAGGATCGCGGTGCCGGTGAAGGTCTTGGTGATGCTGGCGACGCGCATCCGGTCGGCGGCGTTCATCGGCCGCCCGGTCTCCTCATCGGACAGCCCGACCACGCAGATCCAGCTGCCCCGGCCGGGCACGAACACCCCGGCGACCACGCCGGGCGCCTTCGCGGCCTCGCGCGCGCGGTCGACCGCGGACTTCATCAGGTCGCGCTCGGCCGTGGTGAAGCCGAAGGCGGCCTGCGGACAGCCGCCCGGGGGCGCGGCGCGGGCGGGGAACAGCCCGATGGTGAGTGTCAGCACCGCCGCGGCGGCCAGCGCCACCATCATGTGCCAGCTCTTCACACCCGTTCCCCCGTCCTGTCGGGGCGCGTCGCCCGTCCGGGCGGAACCGGCACACCGTGCCGTGCGGCGGCGGGACCGGCCGATTCCGGGGCACAGCCGTCATCGCCAGTCTACCGGCGCCAACCCACCAACACGGACAAACCGCCGAGTCGTGTCAGCGTCACCTCGAGGCCTCCTGGGGAACGGGAGTCAATGCCGCCGGGACGCCTCCAGCAGCAGCACGACCAGGCCCGCGAGCGCGTCGGCCGTCTGCCCGGCCGGGCGCAGCGGCAGCACGATGTGGCTGACCACCAGCCGGATCACCGTGTCCACGGCGAACGTCAACTCCTCGGCGGGCAGCGGCGGCAGGTGCGCGGCCGCCCACTCCAGCAGCGGCACCGCGGCCTGCGCCATGACCACGTCGGAGCGGGTCGTCAGGTATGCCAGCAGCGGATCCGCCCCGCCCCGGGAGCTGGTCAGGATCACCCGGATCAGCGGGTTGGCCGCCGCCTCGTCCAGCGTGAACCGCACCGCCGCGGCGACCGCGCCGCGCACCTGACCACCGTGCGCGAACAGCGCCGTGCGTACCCCGGCGACGAACCGCTCGATCTCGGCGTCGGCCATCGCGTCGGCCAGCCCCGCGCGGCCGCCGTACTCGTTGTAGACGGTCTGCCGGCTCACCCCGGCCAGCTGGGCCACGGTGGACATGCGCACCGCCGCCCAGCCCTTGGTCACGGTGAGCTGCCGCGCGGCGGCCACGATCGCGGCCCGGGTGGCGTCCCGGTCCGGCCTGCTGACGGTCAACATCCCATGACTTTACAAAATACTCGTGATTGTCAACAGTCGATCGCGGTGGGATTCTCGGCGTACCCCCTCATCGTGGAGGCGTCCATGACCGACACCACCTGGCGCGACCCCCGCCGCTTCCTCTGGCCCGCCGCCCTGCTCGTGCCCACGCTGCCCTTCCAGGGACTGGCCGTGGCCCGGAGCGGCCACGAGTGGGGCTGGTGGATCACCCCGGCCGTCGTGTTCGGACTGATCCCGCTGGTCGACCTGCTGATCGGCGACGACCGCGCCAACCCGCCCGACGACGCGGTCGCGGCGCTGCAGGCCGACCGCTACTACCGCGTGCTCACGTACCTCTACCTGCCGCTGCAGTACGCGGCGCTGGCCGCCTGCTGCGCCGTCTGGGCCGGCGGCGGGCTGACCTGGTTCGGCGCCACGGGCCTGGTGCTCAGCATCGGCATCGTCAACGGCATCGCCATCAACACCGCTCACGAGCTGGGCCACAAGCGGGAGCGGCTGGAGCGCCGGCTGTCGAAGATCGCGCTCGCGCCCACCGGGTACGGCCACTTCTACGTCGAGCACAACCGCGGCCACCACGTACGCGTCGCCACCCCGGAGGACCCGGCCAGCGCCCGGCTGGGGGAGAGCTTCTGGGTGTTCCTGCCGCGTACGGTGCTGGGCAGCCTGCGCTCGGCCTGGCGGCTGGAGAGCGCCCGCTTCCGGCTGCGCGGGCGCAGCCCGTGGACCTGGCGCAACGACGTGCTCAGCGCCTGGTCGCTCACCGTGGTGCTGTTCGGGGCGCTGACGGCCTGGTTTGGCCCGGTGGTGCTGCCGCTGCTGCTGACGCAGGCCGTGGTGGGGTTCGGGCTGCTGGAGGTGGTCAACTACTTGGAGCACTACGGCCTGTCCCGGCCGCGCAACCCGGCCGGGCGCTACGCCAAGGTGGATCCGCGGCACAGCTGGAACAGCGACCGCGTGGTCACCAACGTGTTTTTGTTCCAGCTCCAGCGGCACAGCGACCACCACGCCAACCCGCTGCGCCGCTATCAGGCGCTGCGCAGCTTCGACGCCTCACCCCAGCTGCCCGCCGGATACGCCACGATGATCGTCGTCGCGCTGCTGCCGCCGCTGTGGCGGCACCTGATGGACCGGCGCGTGCTGGCCCACTACGACGGCGACCTCGGCGCGGCCAACGTGCACCCGCCCGCGCTGGCCCGGCTCACGGCGGCCGCCCTGCGGCCGGGGTCATGATCGGCGTTTCGTGTCAAGATCTGCGCTCCAGCCGCAGATCTTGACACGAGAGCGCGATCTTCAAGCGCTGGCGCGGGGCGGGGCCGGGGTCAGGGGAGGGTGGTGGGCAGGTCGAGGAGCTGGAAGTGCTCCTGGCCGAGGAACGAGGTGATCTCGGCGACGTGGTCGTCGCGCAGCGTCAGTACGCAGATCGACCACGCCTCGTACGGCCCGTCGGTGTCGAACGGGCGCAGGTAGCAGGCCACGGCGGGCTGCCCGTTGGCGGTGACCGCCCGGTGCTGCCAGGAACCGCAGGTGCTCAGCGGCTGGGCGACCGCGAAGTCGGTGACCGCGGCCAGCCCGCGATACCAGTGCGGCAGCGGCGGCATGGACCAGGTCACGTCCTCGGTCAGCAGCGCCACCAGCGCGTCGGCATCCCCGCTCTCCAGCGCCGCCGCGTACCCGTCGACGAGCCGCCGCACCCGGGCGTCGCCGATCTTGCGGAGGGTCTGCTGCTGGCTGCGTGCGGGGATCTTCTCCGCCACGATCCGGCGGGCGCGTGCCAGCGCCGAGTTCACCGACGTCACCGAGGTGTCCATCATCGCGGCGATCTCGGCCACGGTGAAGCCGAGCACCTCGAACAGCAGCAGCGCGGCACGCTGGTTGCCGGGCAGGTGCTGCAACGCGGCGACGAACGCCAGCTCGACGGCCTCACGCTGCTCGTAGCGCGCGCCGGGCCCGGCCGGTACGGCGGGCAGCCCGCCGTCGGGGTACGGCCCCAGCCAGGCGATGTCGTTGCGGGGCGCGTCGCCGGGCACCGAGCGCTCGCTGGACGGGCCGAGGTCCACCGGCAGCGCCCGGCGCCCCCGCGCCGCCACGACGTCCAGGCAGGTCCGGGTGGCCACGGTATAGAGCCAGCCGCGCAGCGAGCTGCGCCCCTCGAACCCGGGCAGCCCGCGCCAGGCGCGCACCAGCGCGTCCTGCAGGGCGTCGTCGGCGTCGTGCGCCGAGCCGAGCATCCGGTAGCAGTGGGCGTGCAGCTCGGCCTGCAGCGGTGCGACCAGCCGGGTGAACGCGGCGTCGTCCCCGGCCTGGGCGAGGGCCAGGTCGGTGTCGCCGGACGCGTCGGCTGCCGGGGCCTGGTCACCCGTCGAGGAAAGTTTCCCCACGAGCGACGATTCTGCCGCACGGGCCCGGTCCTTATCCCGTAGGAGTGACGATGACCTGCGAGGAGACCTCATGACCGAGACCGTATCCGTGACCACCGACACCCTGGCGGTCCCGGGCGCGACCCTGCACTACGAGCTGCGCGGGTCCGGCCCGCTGGTGGTGCTGGTGGCCGCGCCGATGGACGCCCGGTCGTTCGAGCCACTGGCGGACCTGCTGGCCGCCGACCACACGGTGCTGACCACCGACCCGCGGGGCATCTTCCGCAGCCGGGTCGCCGACCCGGATGCCGACGCGACCGTGGAGCTGCGCGCCGACGACCTGGCCCGGCTCATCGCGCACGTCGACCGGGGCCCGGCGGCCGTGCTCGGCAGCAGCGGCGGCGCGGTGACCGTGCTGGCGCTGGCGCAGTTCCACCCGAAGGCGGCGCACACCGTGATCGCGCACGAGCCGCCGCTGGACGAGCTGGTCGAGGACCGGGAGGAGCTGCGCGCGCGTACCCACGAGATGATCGCGACCTATCGGTCGGGGGACACCCGGGGCGCGTTCCGGCAGTTCCTGGAGATCGCGAACATCCAGCTGCCCGCCGAGGTCTTCGAGATGATGGCCGGCGGCGAGCGCGACGCGCAGTCGGTCGCCGACGAGCGCTTCCAGTACGAGCACATGCTGCTGCCGACGGTGAGCTTCGTGCCGGACACGGCGGCGCTGCGGGACGGGCCGGTGCGGGTGGTGGTCGGGATCGGCGAGCAGTCGGCCGGGCAGCTGTGCGACCGCACCTCGCGGGCGCTGGCGGCGGAGCTGGGCGTCGCGCCGACCATGTTTCCGGGCGACCACGTCGGCTTCGCGCACGACCCGGCGGCGTTCGCCGCCCGGCTGCGCGAGGTGCTCGGCTGACCTGGGCCGAACGGGGGCGGGCCGGGCGGGTGACCCCGTCCGGCCCGCGGGTCAGCCCAGGGCCCGGAGCGCCGGGATGATCGTCTCGCCGTACGCGGCCAGCGTGTGCTCCATGTCGTCGTGCTGGAGGTACACGGCGAACTGGTCGACGCCCAGCTCGCGCAGCCGGGTGAGCTTCTCGATGTGCGCCTGCGGGGGGCCGAGCACGCAGAACCGGTCCACGATCTCGTCGGTGACGAACTCGGTGTGCGGGTTGCCGGCCCTGCCGTGCGAGGCGTAGTCGTAGCTCTTGCGCCCCTTGATGTACTCGGTCAGCGCGTGCGGCACCGCGCCCCGGTCGCCGTACCGCTCGACGATGTCGGCGATGTGGTTGCCGACCATGCCGCCGAACCAGCGGGTCTGGTCGCGCTGGTGGGCGAGGTCGTCGCCGACGTACGCGGGCGCGGCCACGCAGAATTTGATCTCCGACGGGTCGCGCCCGGCCTGCTCGGCGGCACGCCGTACGTGCTCGATCATCCAGGCGGCGATGTCGAGGTCGGCCAGCTGCAGGATGAAGCCGTCGCCGACCTCGCCGGTGAGCTGGAGCGCCTTGGGCCCGTACGCGGCGACCCACACCTCCAGCGCGGACGACTCCTTCACCCACGGGAAGTGCAGCTCGGCACCCCGGTAGGTGGCCTCGCGGCCGTTGGCCAGCGCCCGGATCACGCCGACCGCCTCGCGCAGCTCGGCGATGGTGCCCGGGGGCAGGCCGAGGGTGCGCCGGGCGGAGTCGCCGCGGCCGATGCCGCATACGGTGCGGTCGCCGTACAACTCGTTCAGGGTGGCGAAGGTGCTGGCGGTGACGGTGACGTCCCGGGTGCCGGGGTTGGTCACCATCGGGCCGACGATCACCCTCTCGGTGGCGGCCAGGATGGCGCTGTAGATGACGTACGGCTCCTGCCACAGCAGGTGCGAGTCGAAGGACCACACGTGGCTGAACCCGTACGCCTCCGCGCGCTGCGCCAGCTCCACCACCCGCCGGGCGGGCGGGTCCAGCTGGAACACGACCCCGATGTCCACTTGCGTGCTTCCTTTCCGCTGACGGCGACGAACGGGGGTGGTTAGGAAGGGCACCTTCTACTACGGAAAACGATAAGAAGGTGCCCTTCCTTTTAGAGGAGGTAGGTGGAGAGGCCGCGGCGGAGGTAGCGGCCGTGGCCCTTGCGGCCGTGGAACTCGCCGCCGGCGACGAGCACGGTGCCGCGGGAGACGACGGTGTCGACCCTGCCCGCGATCTGGTAGCCCTCGTAGGCGGAGTGGTCCATGTTCATGTGGTGGGTGGCTACGCCGATGGTGGTGCGGCCGTCGGGGTCGTACACCACGATGTCGGCGTCGGAGCCGGGGGCCAGCACGCCCTTGCGCGGGTAGAGGCCGAACATGCGGGCGGGGGTCGTGGCGATGGTCTCGACCCAGCGGGCCAGGGACAGCTTGCCGTCGACGACACCCTGGTAGAGCAGGTCGACGCGGTGCTCGACGCCGCCGATGCCGTTGGGGATCTTCGAGAAGTCGCCCAGGCCCAGCTCCTTCTGCTCCTTGAAGCAGAACGGGCAGTGGTCGGTGGAGACCACGGCCAGGTCGTTGGTGCGCAGCCCGCGCCACAGGTCGCGCCGATGAGGCTCGGCCTTGGAGCGCAGCGGCGTGGAGCAGACCCACTTGGCGCCCTCGAAGCCGGGCGCGCCGAGCTGGTCCTCCAGGGTCAGGTAGAGGTACTGCGGGCAGGTCTCGGCGAACACGTTGCGGCCGGTGTCGCGGGCCGCGGCGACCGCCTCCAGCGCCTGCGACGCGGACAGGTGCACGATGTAGAGCGGGGTGTCCCCGGCGACCTCGGCCAGGGAGATGGCCCGCCGGGTCGCCTCGGCCTCCAGCTCGGCGGGGCGGGTCAGCCCGTGGTGGATCGGCTCGGTCTCGCCCCGGGACAGGGCCTGCCCGATCAGCACGTCGATCGCGATGCCGTTCTCCGCGTGCATCATGATCACAGACCCGTTCTCGCGGGCCTTCTGCATCGCGCGCAGGATCTGCCCGTCGTCGCTGTAGAACACGCCGGGGTACGCCATGAACAGCTTGAAGCTGGTCACGCCCTCCGACTCGACGAGGGAGTCCATGGCCTTGAGCGACTCGTCGTCGACCCCGCCCATGATCATGTGGAAGCCGTAGTCGACGTGGCAGTTGCCGTCGGCCTTGGCGTGCCAGGCGGCCAGGCCGTCGGGCACCCGCTCGCCGGTGCGCTGCACCGCGAAGTCGATGATCGTGGTGGTCCCGCCGAAGGCCGCCGCCCGCGTGCCCGACTCGAACGTGTCCGACGCGAAGGTGCCGCCGAACGGCAGCTCCAGGTGCGTGTGCACGTCCACGGCGCCCGGGATGACGTACTTGGCGGTCGCGTCGATCACCTGCGCGCCCTCGACCGCCGGGGTGTGCTCCGGCGCGAACAGGCCGACGACGCGCTCGCCCTCGACCAGCACGTCGGCCGGCTGCGCGCCGCTGGCGGAGACCACGGTCCCGCCCTTGATCAGCAGATACACCGGGTGCCCCCCTCAGGCCCGGGTGAGCGGGTCGTAGGCGTCGGGGCGGCGGTCGCGGTAGAACTGCCACCGGTCGCGCACCGTGGCCAGCAGCTCCATGTCCAGGTCGCGGACGATCAGCTCGGGCTGGTGCGGGTCGCCGGTGTCGCCCACGAACCGGCCCTCCGGGTCGGCGAAGTACGACGTGCCGTAGAAGTCGTTGTCGCCCAGGTCCTCGATGCCGACCCGGTTGATCGCGCCGACGAAGTACTCGTTGGCCACCGCCGAGGCGGGCTGCTCCAGCTGCCACAGGTACGACGACAGCCCCCGGCTGGTCGCCGACGGGTTGAACACGAGCTGCGCCCCGTTCAGGCCGAGCGCGCGCCAGCCCTCGGGGAAGTGCCGGTCGTAGCAGATGTACACGCCGACCTTGCCCACGGCCGTGTCGAACACGGGGTAGCCGAGGTTGCCGGGCCGGAAGTAGAACTTCTCCCAGAACCCCTTCACCTGCGGGATGTGCGTCTTGCGGTACTTGCCGAGGTAGCGGCCGTCGGCGTCGACCACCGCGGCGGTGTTGTAGAGGACGCCGGGCTGCTCCTGCTCGTACATCGGCAGCACCATGACCATGCCCAGCTCGCGGGCCAGGGCCTGGAAGCGCTCGGTGGTCGGGCCCGGGACCGACTCCGCGTAGGCGTAGTACTGCGCGTCCTGGACCTGGCAGAAGTAGGGGCCGTAGAACAGCTCCTGGAAGCAGATCACCTTGGCGCCCTGCGCCGCGGCCTGGCGCGCGTACTCCTCGTGCGCCTTGATCATCGATTCCTTGTCGCCGGTCCAGGACGTCTGGACCAGGGCGGCACGGATGACGGACATAACGGCACCTCCTGCTGAAACGCCGGGCTCTCAGATAACCAGCCGGAGTGCCCCGTTACGCTCCGACGTGCCGGATAAAACACCATAATCTCTCTGAATTCGCGCAGCGGCGAGTGTGTGCCGGACGAAGCCGCAGGTCACCGCGCTGGGGGCAGCGAGCGGCGGCAGATTGGCGGAGAATCCCCGGTCATGACACGGGGGCGAGCGCAACTGCCGGAGTGGATGGACAAGGACATCCCCACGCACCGCACGACGCTGTTCTGGAAGATCAGCCAGTGGCTGGACCGCCGGTTCTGGTGGGGCGGGGTGCGGCGGTGGCTGATCAGGCGCACCCGGCTCTCGCGGCGCTTCCCGAAGACGGCCGCCCTGATCGCCTGGGTGCTGGCGCTGGTCATCGCCGGCTGGATCGGCTACAAGATCATCGAGTACTACAACCTGATCATGGCCGGCCTCGTCTGACGGAAAGCCGCTCGCGCTGGGGAGGAAGCATGCGCCGCACCATCGCGGGCCTGGCCTGGCTGGCGGCACTGTCCGCGCTCACCGGCTGCGGGGGCCCGCCGTCCGAACAGCGGCGGCCGGACGACGTCGCGCGGCTGGCCGCCGAGGTCCTGCCCGTCATCGACGAGCTCGACGTGAGCACCTACCTCGACGAGGGCTCGATGTGCCGTTGGCTCGTATACCCGCGTGGCGACTTCCGGGAGGGCGGATGTGCCACGTCCGCGGAGCAGTTCAGCGCGTTCGACGACACCGCTCGCGCGGACTTCGACCGCGTCACCGCGGCGATGCGGGCGAGCGGTGTCGACACGCACCGCTTCGAGGCGTCCATCTCCGCCGCCGGTGTCGTGGGCGACGCCCGCTTCTGGCTGGAGGACAGCTCGATCCAGTGGAACTGGTTCTACCTCTACGACCCGCAGGACGCGATCACCAAGAACCAGCACGAGGGCAAGCCGTCGTACGAGCGGATCAGCGACGGCTGGTGGCTGATGACGGAGGTCGACGACTGAACCGGCGTGGAACGGCTCACCGGTCGTGCAGGCGGGTGAGCATCTGACCCGGGTACGGGTAGATCACGCCACCGACCCCCGGGCCCCGGGTGATCCGTACCGCCGGCAGGCCGAGGTGTGGGTGTACGCCCTCGATCACGCCGACCGCGTCCGGGCTATGGCGCGGATGGCCGCCGTCGACGTGTTCCAGCCGGTCGTGGCGGAGATCGAACGCTCGACTTCGCGCAGGGTCGCCACGGCCTGCGTGTCGTCGCTCCAGGTGGCGCGTCCCGCTCTCGTGTCAGTCATTGATCCCCACCCGCGTTCCGGTTTACCGTCCTGATTGGGCAGCGAGGCGGACGGACCTGCCATCGCGTCCGCCCCGCGCCTGACCAAGCGTGACGGGGCGGTGGCTGCTCCGGACAGGTGTTGACAGTTGACGTGCGGCTGTTGTCAACCGGCCCAGGCAGGGGGAACGCACCACCATGGAGGAGACCGTCGGCGAGGTGCTCCGACGTCTGCGACTCGCTCGCGGACTGTCGCTGCGCCAGCTGGGCAACGCCGTCCCAGTTGACTGCGCCCTGCTCAGCAGGATCGAGAACGGTAAGCAGTTCCCGTCGGCGTCGATCACCAAGGCGATCGACGCCGCCCTCGGCGCCGATGGCGAGCTGGTGTTGACAAGAAGCCGTGACGATCCCAGCAGGCCCCGGGCGCGAGTAGCGTCCGAGGACATGAGACGGAGGGCGTTGCTGACGGGCACGGCGGGCGCGGCTGTCGCGGGTCTGCTGCCGGAGCAGCCGGGTCCCGGTGGACGGCTCGGCGCGGCTGACGTCGAGGAGCTGCAACGCCGCGTTACGCGGTTGTACGCCATGGACTTCAAACACGGCGGTGAGGGTCTCTGGCGTACCGCGGTCGGTTACGCCGACGAGGCGAATCGCTGGCTGGACCAGGCGATCTATACCCCCCGCGTCGGCCGTCGGCTCCTTTCGGTCGCGGCGCGGATGCACATGTGCGCAGGCTGGCTCGCTGCCGACGCCGGACGGCAGGACGTCGCGCGGTCGTGTTACACCGAGGCGCTGGGCCAGGCGAAGCAGGCCGACGACGTCGAGGTGGAGACCCATGCGCTGGCCAATCTGGCGCTTCAGGCGAATGTCCTCGGAAATCCTCGTCAGGCGGTCCGCTGGGCTGAGGCGTCGGAGCGCGCGGCCGCGCGTCCCGGCGGTCACCCGCGTCTGAGGGTGATTCCACAGCTCCGGCTGGCGCGGGCGTACGCCCTTGCGGGACGGCGAGCAGACTTCGAGCAGGCGATGGTCCGCGCGCGTACGCATCTCGGCCGTGCTGACGGCCGCCCAGTTGAACGTTGGTGCTCGTTCCTCACCGAGGCGGAGGTCGACGGCATCGAAGGCACGAGCGCGCTGGAGATGGGCCAGCACGCGCGGGCTGTCCGCCTGCTGGGTCGTGCGGTCGACGGGCACGCCGACGAATACGCCAGGAGCAGAGCGCTCTATCGGACTCGGCTCGCCTGCGCGAATCTCGGCGCCGACCGGGACGTGGAGGCGGCGGCCCGGCTGGCCGACAGCGCTCTGGATGATCTCGCCGGCACGGTCGACAGCTGGCGCGTGGCGCGCGAATTGGACCTTGCTGTGGTGGGACTCGCCCCATACCGATCAGTCCCGGCAGTCGAGGCCTTCCTTACCCGTCGCGGATCGCACTCTTCCGGGGCTCCGCGTGGCTGACGCGCTGACTCCACTCCGGGTGACCCGCCTCGATGCGGACGGGCTGCACCGGCATCGGGAGGTGCTGGTCGACGTCTACGCCGAGGTTTACGCGGACAGGGTCTCAGACCCCTTCTTCTCGCCGTCGCGATACTGGGAGCGGCTGGTCGTATACGGCATGCGTGACGGCTTCACCTTGGTGGCCGGGCATGTTGGCGAGGACCTGGTCGGCTACGCCATGGGATTCCCCCTGCCGGAGTGGACCGGTTGGTGGAAGGGCCTGAACGAGGCGGTCGATCCGGCGCTGCTGGCTGAAGACGGGACGCGCACCTTCGCCATCACGGAGATCATGGTCCGTCGGCCGTGGCAGCGGCAGGGTCATGCACGGGCGCTGCACGACGCGCTGCTGTCCGGGCGGCCTGAGCAGCGTGGCGCTCTTCTGGTGCTGCCCAGCAACGGCCCGGCTCAGGCCGCGTACCGCTCGTGGGGCTGGGCTCGGCTTGCCGGACTGCGGCCGTTCGAGGACGGCCCGGTCTACGACGCAATGGTGCTGAACGCACTTCCGCGTCGTTGACTCGGGACGATTGTCCGCAGATCGTCGAGATCGATCTGCGTTCCATCTACGTCCAAGGGCCAGCCGTGGTCGCGGACGTTTTTGGCATGTCCCATCGCTGTCCCGTTACCGGAGCGCCGCGCCGGTGATCGGCGTCTCGTGTCGAAACCTATGGTCCAGCCGCACTTTGTGACACGAGACGCCGATCATGTCGGTGTGCCGGGCTCGCCGGTTGGCGCGGGAGCCGGGGTTGATCGGAGTCTCGTGTCGGAACCTGTGGTCCAGCTGCACTTTTCGACACGAGATGGCGATCTTGGCGGTTGGGACGGCGAGGGTGGGTGGCCGGCGTGGCTCGGGAGAACGGGGTATTGCCATGTGCTGATGTGACGGCTGACACTCGGGCATCGTCGAGCGCCAGGAGGGGCAGCCATGACGGATCCCGCGCAGACCATCGACACCGATGCCGCACGACTCGCCGAACTCGGCTACAAGCAGGAGCTGCGCCGTGGCTGGAGCGGCTTCTCCAACTTCGCCATCTCGTTCTCGATCATCTCGATCCTGGCCGGGTGCTTCACCACCTTCGGCCAGGCGTGGATGAACGGCGGCCCGATCGCCGTCTCCTGGGGCTGGCCGATCATCTCCGCGTTCATCCTGATCATCGGCTTCTGCCTGTCCGAGCTGGTCTCGGCGTACCCGACCGCGGGCGGCATCTACTGGTGGGCGGCCAAGCTGGGCAAGCCGGTGCACGGCTGGTTCACCGGCTGGTTCAACCTGATCGGCCTGATCGCGGTCACCGCGTCGGTCGACTACGGCTGCGCCACGTTCCTCAACCTGGTGCTGGCCAACACCGTGCCCGGCTGGGAGGGCAGCTTCCAGCAGGCGTTCTACCTGTTCCTGATCATCCTGGCGCTGCACGCCGTGATCAACATCTTCGGCGCCCGGATCATCAACCGGCTACAGGACGTATCCGTCTGGTGGCACGTCTTCGGCGCCGCCGTCATCGTCGGCATCCTGATCTTCGTGCCGGACACCCATCAGAGCCCGTCGTTCGTGTTCGGCGAGACGATCAACGCGAACGGCTTCCTCGACGGCAGCACCTCCGGCCTCGGCTTCTGGCTGTACGTGCTGCCCCTGGGCGGGCTGCTCACGCAGTACACGATCACCGGGTTCGACGCGTGCGCGCACGTGGCCGAGGAGACCCGCGGCGCCGCGCTCAACGCCGCCAAGGCGCTGTGGCGGTCCATCTTCTACTCCGCGATCGGCGGCTGGATCCTGCTGCTGGCGTTCCTGTTCGCGGTGCAGGACGCCGACGCGGTCACCGGCGGCTACGGCTTCGTCGGGGTGCTGCTGCAGGGCGCGCTGTCGTCCGGCTTCTTCAAGGCTGTCATCATCATCTCCACCGTCGGGCAGTTCTTCTGCGGTATGAGCTGCGTGACCAGCATGTCCCGGATGATGTACGCCTTCAGCCGGGACGGCGCCGTGCCCGGCTGGCGGGTGTGGACCCGGCTGGACCGCAACGGCACGCCGGTCTGGGCCGTGGTCGCCGGCTGCGTCGCGGGCGGCCTGCTCACGCTGCCCGCCCTGTACCAGAAGAACGGCGCTCCGATCGCCTTCTACGCCGTGGTCTCGGTCGCGGTCATCGGCCTCTACCTGGCCTTCCTCATCCCGATCATGCTGCGGCTGAAGGCGGGTGACAACTTCGAGCCCGGCCCGTGGAACCTCGGCCGCCGCTACAAGGTGCTCGGCTGGATCGCCTCCATCGAGATCGTCGTGATCTCGCTGTACTTCATCATGCCGACGGTGCCCGCCGGGGTGCCGTTCAGCGACGGGTTCGACTGGGCGGCGGTCAACTACGCGCCGCTCGCGGTCGGCGCGGTGCTGCTGCTGGTCGGGGTGTGGTGGCTGGTCTCGGCCCGCAAGTGGTTCACCGGCCCGCGCCGCACCGTCGACCTCCCCGCCGGGGTCGCCACGGCCGACGCCCCGGTCGCCGCCCTCGACTGAGCCGCTCCGCACGGCCATCGGCCGGTCACCCCACCGAGGTGACCGGCCGGCGGCTGCGGCGTCAGCGCAGGGTCACCGCTCCCGGCGTACCCTCCCGGTGGGTCCGGTCCAGGGCGGTCACGTAGTAGGTGACCTGGCCGACCGGCGGGGGCGCGGGGTCGGTGAAGGTGCGCCCGCGCACCGTGCCGAGCAGGTTGCGGGCCGCCTCGATGCCGCACCCGGCGCCGTCGGCCCGGTACACCGCGTAGTAAGCGGGGGAGCCGGACGCCGCGTTCCAGTTCAGCTTGACGCCGCCGGTGACCCGGCTCGCGGTGACCGCGCCGGGGACGCCGGGCGCCGTCCCGCTGATCATCGGTGACGCGGGCACCAGCGCGGGGTTGGCGTGGAACTCGGTGCGCAGCCGGTCGGCGAAGCCGAGCCGGTTGTCCAGCAGCTCCTCGATGGAGTAGTAGATGTCCCCGGCGACCTCCGGATGCTGCCGGTTGAGCAGCAGGTGGTCGGGCATCTCGGCGGCGTCGGTCCAGTTCGGGTCGGTGCTCGTGCCGATCTTGTAGGCGGCCTGGCCGATGTAGAGCTGCACCCGCGTCCCGGCGACCACCTGCGACCACCAGGGCACCAGCACGTCGTACGCCGCCGCCGGGAACCCGATCGTCCAGTAGATCTGCGGCGCGATGTAGTCGATCCACTCCTGCTTGACCCACTTGCGGGTGTCGGCGTAGATCGCGTCGTAGGACTGCAGGCCGGTGGTGGCCGAGCCCAGCGGGTCGGTGCCCTGGTTGCGCCAGATGCCGAACGGCGAGATGCCGAACCGGACGTGCGGCTTGGCCTGCTTGACCCGTGCCGAGACGCCCTGCACGAAGGCGTCGACGTTGGCACGCCGCCAGTCGGCCAGGGTGCGGCCCGCGCCGTACGCGGTGAACTCGGCGGCGTCGTCGAAGTCCTGCCCGGACACCGGGTACGGGTAGAAGTAGTCGTCGAAGTGCACGCCGTCGAGGTCGTAGCGGGTGACCGCGTCCATGATGGCGTCGACGGAGTGCTGCCGGGCGGCGGGCACCCCGGGGTTGTAGTAGAGCCGGCCGTCGTACGTCTCGATCCAGCCCGGGTGGGTGCGGGCCGGGTGCCCGGCGGCGAGCCGGCTCACGTCGGGTTGCATGGACACCCGGAACGGGTTGAACCAGGCGTGGAACTCCAGGTTGCGGGCGTGCGCCTCGGCCACCGCGAAGCCGAGCGGGTCGTAGCCGGGGTCGGCGCCCTGGGTGCCGGTGAGGTACTGCGACCACGGCTCGTACGGCGACGGCCAGAACGCGTCGGCGGTCGGCCGGACCTGCACGAACACGGCGTTGAAGCGCAGCGCGACCGCCTCGTCGAGCAGCGAGCGCAGCTCGGACTGCTGCTGGGCGGGGCTGAGCCCGGACGCCGAGGGCCAGTTGATGTTCAGCACGGACGCGATCCACAGCCCGCGCAGGGCACGCTTGGGCGCCGGGCCAAGCGGGCAGCCGTCCAGCGCGGTCGGCGCGGCGGACACCGCGGGGTCCTCGCTGGCCTCCGGTGCGGGCCGGCCGCATCCGGCCGCGGCCAATGTGGCCGTGACCAGCAGTGTCACCATGATCTGCCTGGCTCGCACGGCGCCTCCCGTCGTCTGTCGCGCCGCACCGCGACGCTGTGTCGGAAAGTTTCGCAGGAAGAATCTTCCCGGTAAAGATTTACCGATCTCCGGATGTCGATTCGAGACACGCGGGTGTGGTCCGTGGTCCGATCAGCGGATTCGGTCGGTGCTGCGTGTTAGATTCGCCGCGTTATAACCTCGACCTCCCGCATACCAGACGAAGCGCCCGAGAAGTACCGGGCGCTGTCCGCATTGGCGCGTTGCGGGAGGCGAAAGAGCCCACAGTGGGCTCGCACAGCCTCACCAAGGAGTATCTGACATGGCTGTCGGCACCGTGAAGTGGTTCAACGCGGAAAAGGGCTTCGGCTTCATCACCCCGGACGGCGGTGGGTCGGACGTGTTCGCGCACTTCTCCGCCATCCAGTCCTCCGGCTACCGGAGCCTCGAGGAGAACCAGCGGGTCGAGTTCGAGATCACGCAGGGCCAGAAGGGCCCCCAGGCCGCCAACATCCGCCGGCTCTGACATAACCCACGGGTACGCGGTGGGCGAACTCCGCTCACCGCGTACTCGTGCCGGTTCCGGCTCGGCCGCGGCTACCTTGGACACATGCCACGGCTGAGCTACGAGCGCTACTGCGACGAGGTGTCCGCCCAGACCGCGCTGCTGCGTGAGGTGCTGCCCGGCGACGACCTCTCGGCACGGGTGCCGACCTGTCCCGACTGGACCCTGGCCGACCTCGTCCGCCACATCGGCGGCAACGTGCACACCACCGACGCCGTGGTGCGCGGCGACGCCGGGGCGGCGCCCGCCGCGCCCGGCGACCGCAGACGTGTCGGCGTGCCCGACACCGACGATCCGGCCGTGCTGACCGCCTGGATGCAGGACGGCGCCGACGCGTACGCCCGCACCCTGCGCGAGCGCGACCCCGCCGCACAGGCCGAGATCTTCGGCCTGCCGGACTCGCTGCTGTTCTGGGCCCGCCGCGCCGCCTGCGACATCCTGCTGCACCGCGCCGACGCGTCACTGACCACGGGCGCGGGCTACACCGTCGCGCCCGACCTGGCCGCGGACGCGATCGACGAGTTCCTCGGCATCGTCACCGACCGCCGCGTCAACGAGAAGGTCTTCGGCCGCCTGCCCGAACTCTACGGACCGGCGCGCAGCATCCACCTGCACGCGACCGACACCACCGCGGACGTCCCCGCCGAGTGGCTGATCGAGCTGGGCCCGGACGGCGTGAGCTGGCGGCCCGGCCATGAGAAGGGCGCCGTCGCGGTGCAGGCGCCGCTGACCGAGCTGCTGCTGATCCTCTACCGCCGCCTGCCGCTGGACCGCGACCAGGTGCACGTGTACGGCGACCGCGACCTGATCGACGCCTGGCTGGACCGCGTTTACATGGGTTAGCAGGTGGAGTGCAGCAGCGCCCCGACCCGGACGCCCGCATCGGCCAGCAGGTTGTAGACGCGGATCGCCTCCCGCGTCTCGGCGATGTGGACGTCGACGCCGCGCGCTGCCAGCAGCTGCTCGGTCTCCGGCATCACCTGCAGCACCAGCTGCTGTCCGCGCGACAGCACGACCGTGGTGGCGCCCGCCGCGAGCAGCGGCTCGACGTCGGCGGGCTGGATGCCGGGGGAGTGCGCGGTGCCGGTGACCCGCCAGTCCCACTCGCCGCCCCCGCCGGGGTGCAGCATGGCGTCCTTCACCCTGCCGACGCCCTCGATCTCGATCTCGCCCCACGACAGCGACAGCACCTTCGGCGATCTCTGCTCGGCCATGTCCGGCATTGTGGCACGATGCAGCCCTGCCGCCGTACCCGCAGAAAGGCCGCACCGTGACCGAGCAGCTCGCCGCACCCCGCCTGGAGCTGGAGATCTCCGGGCACGTGGCGACCATCCGCATCGTCAACCCGGCCCGGCGCAACGCGATGACCAACGACATGTGGTCGCGGCTGCCCGAGCTGCTCGACGGCCTGGCCGGCGACCCGGCGGTGCGGGTGCTGGTGCTCACCGGGGCGGGCGGCACGTTCTGCGCGGGCGCCGACATCACCGAGGTCGACCGGCTCATCGCCGACGGCGACCGGAACCTGGCCGTGCTGGCCGAGGAGCGGCTGTCCCGCTTCCCGAAGCCGACCGTGGCCTGGATCGAGGGCGACTGCGTGGGCGGCGGCTGCCAGCTCGCGGTCGCCTGCGACCTGCGCTTCGCGGCCGAGGGCAGCCGGTTCGGGGTCACCCCGGCCCGGCTGGGCATCGTCTATCCCGCGCCGACCACCCGGCGGCTGGTCGCGCTGATCGGCCCGGCGGCGGCCAAGCACCTGCTCTACTCCGCGGAGCTGATCGACGCCGAGCGCGCGCTGCGGGTGGGCCTGATCGACGAGCTGCACCCCGCGGACCGCCTCGCCGAACGGGTCGCCGCGTTCGCCGCGACGCTGGCGCAGCGCTCGCTGCTGACCCAGGTCGCCGCGAAGGAGATCGTGACGATGGCCGGCGACGGCCACCACGACGACACCCGCGTGTCCTACTGGCACCGCCAGATGGCCGAGTCCGGCGAGGCCGCCGAGGGCATCGCCGCCTTCACCGACCGCCGCCCACCCGCCTTCCCCTGGTCCCCCCACTGACCCCGCCGCCCGGCCGCCCCTTGATCGTCCGACTTGCCTGGCAGACGGGCGTATCTTGAGTCCGCGTACGCCCATGTGCCTGGCAAGTCGGACGATCAAGGCCGGGGCGGGGCCGGGCGGGGGTGGCGGGGGTGGCGGGCCAGGACCACGACCGTGGTGAGGGCCGCGATGAGCAGGGCGATCACCTGGACGGGGGCCGGGCCCAGCGGGGCCAGCAGGACCAGCACGACGGCCACGGGGAACGCGTACACCACCAGGCCCCGGTAGTGCGGGCAGATCTGCAGCAGGAACAGGCTGAGCAGGTACACCGCGACCGGTATCGCGACGGCGTACGCCGCGGCCCGCGCCGACACATGCGACACGTGGCTGTAGAAGTCGGCCATCGCGGCCAGCCCGGCTCCGACGGCCGCCGCCGCCGCGAGGATGAAGTAGTGCCCGTACCCCCAGCGGATGCCCGCCCGCAGGGACACGAGCAGGTCGTGCGCGGAGCGCTCGAAGTACAGCCACCACATGCTGAACACGATCACCAGCCCGGCGGCGGCCAGCCACACCAGCGACGCGGCGTGGCCGGTGCCGAACGCGGCCTCGACGGCCAGCGTCGCCGACAGCACCGACTCGCCGAGCACGATGAGGGTGAACAGGCTGTACCGCTCGGCGATGTGGTGCGGGTGCCAGTGGGTGGGCGCCTTGCGCTCGGCCCACACGGGCACCAGCAATTCGCACACGACCAGCACGAAGAACGCCCGGAAGTCCCACGGCGCGGGCAGCAGCAGCCGCAGCACCCAGCCGACCTGCACCAGGGCGATGCCCCCGGCGAAGCGCAGCGCCGTGCCCCGGTGGGCCGGGTCCTGGGCGGCCACCCGCAGCCACTGGGTGACCATGGCCAGCCGCATCACCACGTACCCGAGGGTGATAAGCCGGAAGTCGCCCCGGTCGAACGCGCTCGGCACGCCCGCCGCCAGGATCAGCGCGCCCGCGATCTGGACCATCGTGGTGAGCCGGAACGGCACGTCGTCGGTGTCGTACGCCGACGAGAACCAGCTGAAATTGACCCAGGCCCACCAGATCGCGAAGAAGACCATGAGGAAGCCGAGGACGCCCTGGCCGGTGTGCCCCTCGGTCACCGCGTGGTGCAGGCTCGCGGCCGCCTGGGCCACCGCGACCACGAAACACAGATCGAAGAACAGCTCCAGCGGGGTGGCGGTGCGGTGCGGCTCGTCCGGCGAGCGGGAGGTCATCCGGCGGTACAGGACTCTGCGCGCAGCCTCGGCCATGCTCGCAGGCTACCGCCGGTGGATCATCACGCGGGGCGGGGTCCGGGAAAGCCCTCGGGGCCCGGCGTGCGTGCGGCGCCGGGCCCCGGTCCACACCGGAGGGATGACGTCAACCGTATTGACGTCGGAAGATGGAAGCGCTCCCATTGTGTCTCGTGCCCGCGTTCCCGTCAAGCCGGGACCACGGTCAGGCTGCTGCGACGGCGGGCTCGGCAGCGGGCCGGTCGGGCGAGCGCAGCGCCACCGTGCCGGGCACGGCGAACACCGCGTACGTCGAGATCAGCAGCACCACCACGGCGACCACGCCGAACGCGGGCAGCCCCACGGTCAGCGCGAGGACCGGCGCGGCGGCGATGGCGACCGGCTGGAGCGCGAAGTTGCCGATCGAGTCCAGTGCGAAGACGCGACCCTGCGCCGTCTCCGGGAACTCGTTCTGCAGCGCGGTGTACCAGAGCACGATGAACACGCCGATGCCGGCCCACGCCAGCACCTGCGCGGCGCACCACAGCGGCAGCGGCACCGGCACCGCCAGGCAGGCGGGCAGCAGCGCGCACGGCAGCAGCACGTTCATCGCCCACAGGCCGGGCCGGGGGCTGCGGATGCGGGCGGCCGCCGCCGAGCCGAGCACCATGCCCAGCGAGGCGGACGCGCTCAGCCAGCCGTAGGCGGCCGGGCCGTAGCGGTCCAGGCTGACGATCGGCAGCAGCGCGTAGTTCGGGCCGAACAGGAAGAACACCTGGACGGTGCCCTGGATCATGATGACCAGCGCCCACGGGCGGCGGCGCACCTCGCGTACGCCCTGGCGGGCGTCGTCGAGCAGGGCCCGCATGCCGGGCGTGGCCGCCTGCCCGCTGATCCGGGGCAGCCGCAGCCACAACAGGGTGGCCAGGCTGACCGCGAAGGTGGCCAGGTCGATCAGCAGCGCGCCGCGCGGGCCGATCGCGGTGACCAGCGCGGCACCGGCCAGCGCGCCGCCCGCCGCGCCGAAGCGCTTGGTGGCCGCGTCGAGCGCGTTGGCCTGCTGCCGCAGCTGCTCGCCGACGAGCTGGGGCAGGGCGGCGCGGTGTGCGGGCTCGTACAGCGCGGTGCCCATGCCGACCAGGCAGGCGGCGAGCATCGGCAGCCACAGCGGGCCGTACGCGCCGAACGCGAGCAGCCCGGCCACGCCGATCATGCGCAGCACGTCGGCCAGTGCCATCACCGTGCTGCGCGAGTACCGGTCGGCGATCACGCCCCCGGCCAGCAGGAGCAGCACCCCGGACACCGCCTCGGCCGCGAGCACCAGGGCGAACGCCTGCGCGCCACGGGTGGGCAGCAGCAGCGCGGGCAGCGCCACCAGCGACAGCGCGCTGCCCACCACGCTGGTGACCTGGCCGAGCCAGAAGGCGAGGTAGCGACGGTCGCGGAGCAGGTCGGCCAGGGAACTCACGCGGGACATGGCAGCACGCCCCCGCACCTGCGATCAAGCGAGTTTCGGCTGGCCCGGACGGGTGAGCACGGTGGCGGTGAGGATGGACAGCGCGGCGAAGCCGAACATGGCCGCGGCCATCGGCACCCCGCTGGACGCGCCCAGCGCGGCCACGATCGGCCCGGCGACCGCGCCGATGCCCGACTGCACCGCGCCCATCAGCGCGGCCGCCGTGCCGGCCATCTGGGCGTGGCCGTCCAGCGCCAGCGCGGTGCTGTTCGGCGCGACCATGCCGAGGCTGGCGATGTAGACGAACAGCATCGCGACCACGATGGTGAGGCTCTGCAGCTCCGCGCCGCCGATCATGAGCACGCCGGCCGCGACCGCGCCGATCAGCGCCGCGAACAGCAGCGTGCGCGGGGTGCTGCGGCGGCCCACCAGCCGCGCGTTGAGCTGCCCGACGGCGACCAGGCCCAGCGCGTTCAGGCCGAAGATCAGCCCGTACGCCTGCGCGGAGACGCCGTACACCTCCTGCAGCACGAACGAGCCGCTGGACAGGTAGGAGAAGAGCCCGGCGAAGGTCAGGCCCTGCGCCGCGGTGTAGCCCCAGAAGCGCCGGTCGCCCGCCAGCACCCGGAAGCCGCGGCCGACCTCGGCCAGCCCGCCGGTGCGGCGGCGCTCGGCGGGCAGCGTCTCGGGCAGGAAGCGCCAGCCCACCAGGACCATGATCAGGCCGTACGCGGCGAGCAGCGCGAACACGCCGCGCCAGCTGGTGAACTTCAGCACCAGCGCGCCGATGGTGGGCGCGACCACCGGTGCCACGCCGAACACCAGGGTGAGCCGGGAGAAGAAGCGCGACGCCTCGGCACCGGAGTAGAGGTCGCGCACCACGGCCCGGGACAGCGCGATGCCGATGCCGCCCGCGAAGCCCTGCACCAGGCGCAGCGCGGTCATGACCTCGATGTTCGGGGCGATCGTGATCAGCGCCGAGGAGACGGCGAACAGCACCGTGCCCGCGATGATCGGCCGGCGCCGGCCCCACCGGTCCGACAGCGGTCCCATCACGAACTGGCCGAGTGCGATGCCGATCAGCGCGACGGTGAGGGTGAGCTGCACGGCCGCGGGGGAGACGCGCAGATCGGCGGCGATCGTGGGGAAGGCCGGCAGGTACATGTCGAACGACAGCGCGCCGAAGGCGGACATGCTGCCCAGGACCAGGATCAGGGTGATACGGCGGTGAGGTGGCGCGGCGGTCACGGTCCTTACCCAACCACTTCGCGCGGACGCGAAGGCGGGTTTGTGACCGCCGTCATGGCGGGGGCCGCCAGCTCGTCCTCGACGAAGCGCGGGCGGGCGGCGGCAAGGCCGGAGAACGCCTGCACCACGGCGGCGGCGATCAGAAAGCCGAGCGGCAGCGTCCAGCCGCCGGTCGCCTCGTAGAGGATGCCGACCAGCAGCGGCCCGAGCGCGGCGATCAGGTAACCGGTGCTCTGCGCGAACGCCGACAGCGCCACCACGCCCTCGCCGGTCCGGGCGCGCATCCCGATCATGGCCAGGGCGAGGGGGAACGCCGCCTGGCCGAGCGCCAGCAGGGCGACCCAGGCCAGCGCGCCGCCGTGCGGGGCCAGCGCCAGGCCGAGGTACGAGGCGATCATCGCGGCGGACATGAGCAACACGAGCGGGCGCAGGTCCCGGAGCTTCCCGGCCAGCGTCGGCATGAGCAGCGCGAACGGCACGCCGACCGCGGTCACCCCGGCCAGCAGCAGCCCGGCGTCGGTGGGCGTGAACGCCGCGTCCCGGAACATCTGCGCCAGCCAGCCCATGGTGGCGTACCCGGACAGCGACTGCGCGCCGAAGTAGATCGCCATCGCCCAGCCCAGCCGGGTGCGCCCGGCCCGCACACGGGGCGCCGCCGCCGCGGCCCGCGCGGAGGCGGGCGTACGCCGCAGCGCCGAACCCAGCCACGGCAGCACCGCCACCGCCGCCAGCAGCCCCCACACGCCGAGCCCGGCGCGCCAGTCGCCGAAGGCGTGCGCGACCGGCACGGAGGCCGCCGAGGCGGTGGTGGTGCCGAGGATCAGGGTCATGCTGTAGACGCCGGTCATCAGGCCCGGCCGGTGCGGGAAGTGCTCCTTGACCAGCACCGGCAGCAGTACGTTGGCGATGGCGATGCCGGCCAGCGCGATCGCGCTGGTGAGCAGGAACGTCCACGCCGAGCCGCTCAGCGCGCGCAGCAGCTGCCCGACGGCGAGCAGCGCCATCGCGCCGACCAGGATGCGGGCGGCGGGCAGCCGCCGGGTGAGCCAGGGGGTGGCCGCGCCGAACGCGGCGAACGCGAGCGCGGGCAGCGTGGTCACCAGCCCGGCGACGGTGCCGGACAGGTGCAGCCCGGTGCTCACCTCGTCCAGCAGCGCGCCGAGGCTGGTGATGGCGGCGCGCAGATTGAGCGCGACGAGCAGGATCCCCGCCATGATCAGCACGGTTGTGCGGCGGGCGGGCACCGCAGCTTCTGTATCGGCGGCACGGGGTGCGATCATCTTCGACACGATCGGTGGTGCCTCGGCGGCGGCGACTGGCGGCGGCATACCTCCAATCGTAGAATCATGGGATGAATTTCGGACCGGAGATGTAAGCAATGACACTGCGCACCCCGTCGCGGCAGGGCCTCGTTCCGCAGGTGATCGAGCAGCTGCGTACGCAGATCGCCACCGGCGAATGGCCGGTGGGCAGCCGCATCCCCACCGAACCCGATCTCGTCGCGGCCCTCGGCGTAGGCCGCAACACCGTCCGCGAGGCGGTGCGCGCCCTGGTCCACGCGGGCGTGCTGGAGTGCCGCCAGGGCTCCGGCACCTACGTCACCGCCGCTCACGAGCTGACCGGCGTCGTCGCCCGGCGCCTGGCCGCCGCCGAGATCGCCGAGGCCGTCGAGGTCCGCCGCGCCTTCGAGGTCGAGGCCGCCCGGCTGGCCGCGGTCCGGCGTACCCCGGCCGACCTGGCAACCCTCGACCAGCTGCTGGCCCGGCGTGAGGGGACCTGGCGCGCCGGGGACGCGGCCGCGTTCGTCGCCGCCGACGCCGACCTGCACGTGGCGATCGTCGCCGCCGCGCACAACGCCATGCTCGCCGAGCTCTACGCCTCCTTCGGCGGCGCCATGCGGGCCAGCCTCAGCCAGCAGATCGGCGAGACCCTCACACCCGACAAGTACGTCGACCACGACGACCTCGTCGAAGCCATCCGCGCTGGCGACCCGGAGCGAGCCGCCCGCGCCGCTGGCGCCTTCCTCGAGTCCGCATAGCTTGCTTTGGGCTCGATATACTCGATAGGCTTGGATATCTAATGTCGGCGGAGGCTGCGCATGGCGAAGACATTGCTGGATGTCGACGACGATCTCCTGGAAGAGGCGACGGTCGCGCTCGGCACATCCACGAAGAAGGACACCGTGAACACGGCACTGCGTTTCGCGGTCGAGGAGAGCCGTGCTCGGCGCGAGCGCGCACTGGCTGATCTGCAGGCGGTCGCCGCGGAAGGCGGCTTCGACTTCGACCGGCTGGAAGAACTCGACCGGTGAAGTACCTGATCGATACCAGTGCACTCGTGCGCATCCTGCGTAAGCAGGCCGACGAGCACTGGAATGGGCAGGTCGCCAGAGGTCTCGTCGCCATCTGCGACCCCGTGCTGACGGAGACCCTGACCATCGCGGACGCCAAGGCATACGGGCGCGTTGAGGATGGCCTACGTGCGGCCTACCCGTGGGTTCCCGTCCCCGATGACGTCTGGGACATCGTCACCTCGATCCGCCGGGAGCTGGCCAAGCACAGCGCTCATCAGGGGCTGTCCGTCGCCGAGTATCTCGTCGCCGCGACCGCGATCCGGCTGAAGCTGACCGTGCTGCACGAAGACGCCGACTATCAGACCGCGGCCCGCCTGGTGCCACAGCTGAAGCAACAGCGGATCTCAGAGACCTCCTGATCAGGCGTCACAGGCCGGCGACGGTGGCGAAGGCGGTGGCCTGGGCGATGGCGTCCTGGTCAGGCGGGTTGCCGCGGGAGACCCACCACAGGGCCGCCTCGATACGGCGGGCCGCGGCCCATGCGGCCAGGCGGGACGGCTCCTCCCCGAGTGCCTCGCCCACCAGGGTCACACGCCGCCGCAGCACCGACACGGCGTCGGTGTACGCGAACGGGTCGTCCACCTGCTCCAGCAGCGGCCACGGGTCGTAGCCCGGGTCGCCGTACATCGGCTTCGCGTCGATGACCAGCCACGGCTCGCGCCGCGCGGCCAGGATGTTGCCCGGGTTGACGTCGCCGTGCACCAGGACCTGGCGGGAGGCCGTACGCGGCAGCTCGCGCAGCAGCCGCGCGCCGTGCGCGACGAGCCCGGGGTCGAACCCGGGGCGCAGCCGGGCCATCCGCTCCTCGACCAGGTCCGCCCAGTCGGCGGTCACGTCGCCGACCCGCTCGAACAGCGCGGGGTCCGGCACCGGCGCCGCCCAGAGCCGGGTGAGCAGGCCCGCCGCGATGGTGAGGCGCTCCTCGGCGGGCAGCGCGGACTCGGCCAGGGTGGTGCCGGGCTCGGCCCGCTCCAGCAGCAGCGCGTGGCGGGTGGGGTCGTGGGCGTACAGCTCGGCGGCGCCGTGACCGTGCCACAGCCGCATCGCGTCGGCCTCGCCCAGCATCTCCCGGTGCGGCCAGCTGATCTTCAGTACGGCGTGCCTGCCGTCCGGCAGCTCGGCGGGCGCCACCCAGGAGCAGGTGCCCCCTGTCCACGGCTCACCCAGCCGCAGCGACCACGCGTCGCGCAGCTCGGCGATCAGCGCGGGCAGCGACTCCAGCCAGGCCCGGCCCTCGGCCAGGTCGCCGATCGAGGCGACCACCTCCAGTGTCGGCGGCACCAGCGCGTCCGTCCCAGGATCGATCACCCGGGGGACGCTACCGGACGCGCCCCGCCGGAATCAGGGTTGCCGGTTCCTGGCGGGGTGACCATGATCTGCGCCATGCAACCTGAGATCGCGCAGTACTACCAGCGGGGTGGCGAGGCGTCGCGGCTGGGCGCCGGTGCCGGGCGCTGGGAGTTCCTGCGCACCTGGGACCTGCTGACCCGGATTCTGCCCGCCGGGCCGCTGTCGGTGCTCGACGTCGGCGGGGCGACCGGCGTGTACGCGGGTCCGCTGGCCGCGGCCGGGCATGAGGTGCACCTGGTGGACCCGATGCCCGAGCACGTGGCGGCGGCCGCGGCGCTGCCCGGGGTCACCGCGTGCGTGGGCGACGCTCGCGCGCTGGCCGAGCCGGATGCGAGCCGGGACGCGGTGCTGCTGTTCGGTCCGCTGTACCACCTCGTGGAGCGGGCCGACCGGATCGCGGCCTGGCGGGAGGCTGCGCGGGTCGTCCGGCCGGGCGGCCTGGTGATCGCCGCGACGATCAGCCGGTACGCGTCGCTGCTCGACGGCTACGCCCGGGGCTACGTGCGCCATCCCACGTTCGCGGGGATGCTGGAGACCACGCTCAGCACGGGTGTGCACCGCAATATCGACGAGGATCAGCGCTGGTTCACCACCGCCTACTTCCATCACCCCGACGAGCTGCCGGGCGAGGTCGCGGAGGCGGGCCTGACGCTGGAGCGCCGGGTGGCGGTGGAGGGGCCGTTGTGGATGCTGCCCGACCTGGCCGAGATCCTGGCCGACGAAGCACGCCGCACGCAGGCGTTGGCGCTGCTGCGCACGGTCGAGGCCGAGCCGCACCTCTGGGGCGCCAGCTCCCACCTGCTCACCGTGGCCCGCCGCGCAGCCTAGCCGTCGCTTGGGAAGATCGCCGTTTCGTGTCCAGACCTGGGGCTCAGCCACAGCTTGTGACACGAAACGGCGATCTTCGACGGCGGACCTGAGGCCGGCCGGTGGTGCGGGTCTGGCTACGCTGCCAGGGTCGCGTCGAGCGTGATGTCGGCGCCGGGAGAGAGCAGGCGGGAGATCGGGCAGCCGGCCTTGGCCGCCTCCGCCAGCTTCTGGAACTCCGCCTCGTCGATGCCCGGCACGGTGCCGGTGGTGACGAGGTCGATACGGGTCACCGTCATGCCGGCGTCGGTCTTGTCCAGGTGCACGTTGGCGTTGGTGACCACGGCGGTGGGCGGGAAGCCCGCGTCCGTCAGCTGCTTGGAGAAGGCCATCGAGAAGCAGCCCGAGTGCGCGGCCGCGATGAGCTCCTCCGGGTTGGTGCCCTCACCCTCTTCGAAGCGGGACTTGAACGAGTAGTTGCCCTGGAGGCCGCCCTTGCCGGTCGCGATGGTGCCGGAACCTTCGGTGAGCGTGCCCTGCCAGCGGGCCGTAGCGGTGCGAATAGGCATGGGCCCGACGCTAGCTCACGCGACCGCGCCGCGCGCACGTATGGCCCCCAATACGCGCGCCACGCGCTCGGGCGTGTCGCCCGTGCTGGTGTCGACCAGCAGATGCGGCTCGGCCCAGGGCTCGAACTCCCGCGTGCGCACCTCCTCCCAGCTCGGCTGAACGAGCTGGTCGGGCTCGGGCACCCGCTGCTCGACCCGGCGCCGGTGCTCGGCCGCGTCGGCGCAGACCACGTGCACCACGTGCTGCGGCACGGCGTGGCGTGCGGCCAGCTCCCGCCAGGCGGCACGGGGCGGCTCCACCGCGTTCACGGCGTCGATCACGACGGTCGCGCCGATCGACAGGTGGGCGTCGGCGACGGTGTGCGCGACCGCGTACGACGCGAGGCCGGTGGGCTGCTCGGCGTCCACCCCGGAGCGCCACATCGCGGACTCGATCGCGTCGATGCGCAGCCAGACGGCCCGCAGCGCGGTGGCTACGGGGCGGCTCAGCGTGGTCTTGCCCGACCCCGGCAGTCCAGAGAAGACGATCAGCACCGGCCGAGTATCACGCCCGCCGCGCCCCCGCGCCGCCCGCGCCAGCCGGCTCACGCGGTTCCCGAGCGTTGATCGCGAGTTCGTGTCGGTACCTGGGGTCTGGGCCGAAGTTTGGACACGAACCGGCGATCTTTGCCGTGAGGTGGGAGAAAACCTGACGGGTGGTGTCAGGGTTTGTGGTGAGGATGGGGCCATGAAGCAGACACTCCAGGGGAAGATCGCGCTGGTGGCGGGCGCGACCCGCGGTTGCGGGCGGGCCATCGCGGTCGAGCTGGGCCGGGCCGGGGCCACCGTCTACGTCACGGGCCGTTCCACTCGCGCGCAGCGGTCCGAGGTGAACCGGCCGGAGACCATCGAGGACACCGCCGAACTGGTCACCGAGGCGGGCGGTACGGGTATCGCGGTCCGCGTCGACCATCTCGAACCGGCCGAGGTGGCCGCGCTGGTCGCCCGGATCGACGAGGAGCAGGGCCGGCTCGACGTGCTCGTCAACGACGTGTGGGGCGGCGAGGGCTTCGTCGAGTGGGGCAAGCCGCTGTGGGAGCACTCGCTGGAGGGCGGGATGCGGCTGCTGGCGCTCGGCCTGCATACCCACGTCATCACCAGCCATGCCGCGCTGCCGCTGCTGGTCCGCCACCCGGGCGGTCTGGTCGTCGAGGTCACCGACGGCACCGACGAGTTCAACCGGAACTACCGCGATTCCTTCTTCTACGACCTGACCAAGACGTCGGTATCCCGGATCGCGCTGGCCCAGTCCGCCGAGCTGAAGCCGCACGGCGGCACGGCCGTGGTGGTCACGCCCGGTTTCCTGCGCTCGGAGCTGATGCTCGACCACTTCGGCATCACCGAGCAGAACTGGCGCGACGGCGCGGCCAAGGCCCCGCACTTCATCCTGTCCGAGACCCCCACCTATCTGGGCCGGGGTGTGGCGGCGCTCGCGGGCGACCCGGATCGCAGCCGGTGGACCGGCCGCTCGCTGTCCAGCGCGGGTCTCGCGCAGGAGTACGGGCTGACCGACGTCGACGGCTCGGTGCCGGACATCTGGCGCTACTTCGCCGAGCACGGCACCGCCGAGGACGGCCCTGTCGACCCCACCGGCTACCGCTGAGGGGGCGCATGTTTCCGACGCGGATCCCCTACCATGCCCGGAATGAGTCTCCAGGTCGGGCGACCGCGTCGGACAGTCCGCGAGGCCATCGGTACGGCGGCCCGAGGGCTGGCCGTCGGCGTGCTGAGCGCCGGGCTCGCAGCCCTTGTCGGCTACCTGCTCCTGACGGGGCCGCGAGCGCAGCCGTGCGGCGCGGGTGCCACCTGTGTGCAGGGCTTCGGCCCGCTGATGCTGGCTGCGCTCGCCGTCCCGGTGATCGTGCTCGTAGCTGGGCCGCTGCTGGCCCGCCTGCTGCGAATGCCTGTCCCGGACGCCTTCGCCGCACCCGCCGTCTGGGTCGTGGTGATGGTCTGTGTCGGCCTGGACCAGCCGGCCGACGGCAGGCGGCGCTGGCCGCTGGCCGAGCCGTTCTCGACCATCGGCGTCCTGCTGGTGCTGTATGTGCTGGTCGCCCTGCTCGTCACCCGGCGGACGCGGCGCGGCTGATCGAGATCGAACTCGCGCGCACGCCGGGCGGTCAGCCGGCCGGGATCGCGTTGCGGGCCGCGATCGCGGCGCCCACCTCGGCGAACGCCGCCCGCAGCGGCGCCGGGGCGAGCACCTCCAGCTCGCCGCCCAGCGGCAGCAGCTGACCCAGCGCGACCTGCGGCGACTCGACCGCCAGCTCGACCTCGCACCAGCCCTCCGCGTCGGGCGGGCCGGTGTGCAGGACCGCCTCGCCCCGCGCGGCCGGGTCCAGGTGGTGTGGCAGCCGGGTCAGGCCGCGAGGGCTGAGCCGCACCCGGACCCGATCGCGCATGAGCGTGCGGTCGAACGAGGCCGCCGAGGCCGACCACCACTGCGCGAGCTGGAACGCGGCCGGCCGGTCGAACACGTCCCCGGCGGTCTCGACCGCGGTGATCCGGGCCAGCCGGTAGGTGCGCACCGCGTCCGCGTCCGGCACCCGGGCCACCAGGTACCAGACGCCCGCCTTGAGGACCAGTCCGTACGGCTCCAGCGTCCGGCGCACGGTCGCGTCCGTGCGGCGGTAGCGCACGGTGACGCGCCGCTGCTCCCATACCGCCTCGGCGACGGTCATCAGGTGCGGCAGCTCCTCGCCGCGGTGGAACCAGCCGGGCGCGTCCAGGTGGAAGCGCTCGGCGATGGTGCGGGCCCGGTCGCGCAGCCCTTCCGGCAGCGTGGCCAGCACCTTCGCCTGGGCCGCGAGCAGCACCGAGCCGAGCCCCAGCTCGGCCAGCGCCTCCGGGGCGGCCCCGGCGAACAGTGCGGCCGCCTCGGCGCCGGTGAGGCCGTCCAGCCGGGTGCGCCAGCCGTCCAGCAGCCGGATGCCGCCGTTGCGGCCCGGCTCGGTCCACAGCGGCACGCCGGCCGCCTGGAGCGCGGCGATGTCGCGGTAGACGGTGCGTACCGACACCTCGAACAGCGCCGCCAGCTCCCCGGCCCGTGCCGAACGGCGCTGCTGCAGGGTGAGCAGCAGCGACACCAGCCGCGACGCCTTCACAGGGCGGCCGCGAACGCGTCCAGCCGCCGGGCGACGCGCACCAGGTTCTCGGCGCTGCGCACCGGGTCGTCGGGGTGCTCCAGCGCGTGGTCGGCGCCGGGCAGTTCGAGACAGGCCAGGCCCAGGTCGTCGGCCAGGCGCGGGTCCCAGCTCCAGTCGGCGCCGCCGCCGACGAGCAGGGTCGGCGCGTTCGCCGTGCCCAGCGCGTCGACGACGTCGGCACGGAACAGCAGCGGGGTGAACCAGATCGCGGGCAGGTCGCGGGCCGCGGCCAGCGGCGCGGCGTACGTGCCCAGGGACTTGCCGACCAGCAGGATCCGGCTCGCCGTCTCGGCCTCGACGGCCGCGGTCGCCTGCGCGGCGACCCAGGCCGCGCGCTCGTCCTCGTCGGTGGTGGCGGGCGGCTCCCACCAGAGCTCCTGCACCGTCCAGCCGTGGCCGAACAGCACGTTGCGGGCGAGATGCAGCAGCGGCCGGGCGGGCGTGTAGCCGCGGCCCGGCAGCACGACCGCGACCCGGTCGGGGTCGGCCGGCCAGCGGTCGTCGCTGATGTTCGGCAGGGGGCGGCGCATGCGCCGATCCTAGAACCGCACCGCGGCCCGCGCGGCCCCGATGAATGCCATACACATTGGACGGTACGGGCGGCGTCACGCTTTCGCTCCGTAGTGCGCGCCGACCGTCCGGGTTTCTCGGGCTGATCGAGGGGACCGGGCACATCGATCCACTTCTTATGATCCCTGTCGATGTGGGCCGGATCGGCTCACCGGGACTGCTGGAGGATCTGTGCGTAGGTGGTATGCAGCGGCGATGGCGGCGCTGGGCCTGGCGGTGCTGCTGGTGGTGCCCTCCGCCGCGGGCGCGGACCGGGGCGACACGGCGCGCGGATGCGAGCGGCACTTCGACGCCGCGGTCGCCGACTTCGACGCGAAGTTCCTGGCCAGGGACCTGCCGGCGGTCATGGCGTACTACCACGACGAGGCGGTGCAGATCGGCTCCAACGGGGCCTACCGCAAGGACAAGGCGGCCATCCAGGCCAACTTCACGGGGCTGTTCACCTACGCCTTCACCGCGACGTTCCCGGAGGTGAAGAAGGTGGTCGACGGCTGCCGCGGCGCGACGCTGGTGGTCGACTTCACCCTGGCCATCCCGTCGGTGAACTTCAAGCAGCACTTCTACAACGCGCTCACCTTCGTGCGGGAGCGCGGCGAGTGGAAGATCATCCTGGATGTGAGCTCGCCGCTGCCCGTCGTGTGAGTTCTGCCCGTCGTCTGAGCTTCGCCCCGGCCCGCCGCCGCTGACCGTTCGCCGGTCGGCCGCGGCGGGTCGGCTTTGTGACGCAGCCCGCCCGGGGCTGGCGCCGGAGGGCGTTCTCGCGGCATGGTGGCGGTCCACCCCGCGCGGCGTGGTGGGGACGGACTGGCCGGGGAGGGGGTGCCGGCGGGGATGCCGGTCGGGGAGCACGTGGTCGCCCGGGCACGCGAGCACATCGCGGCCGGGTCGCTGGCGTCCGCACAGGAGCTGCTGGCCGCCGCGCTGGCGACGGTGCCGTCGGATCCGGCGCGGGCCGCCCCGGCGACCGCCGAGGCGGTCGTGCTGCAGACCGGCGTGCTGCTCGGGCTGGGCGACCCGTATGCCGCCCGGGGCTGGGCCGCGTACGGGTACGCCGCGTACCGCAACCTGCACGGCGAGCGCGACCGGCGCACGCTGCACGCGCTGGGGCTGCTGGCGGCGGTGCTGGCGAGGGTCGGCGTGCACGCCCGCGCGGTGACCCGCTACCTCGACCTGATCGCGGCGTACACCGAGCTGGACGGGCCGGACTCGGACCGGGTGCGGGCCGCCCGCGCCGACCTGGCCACCGTCGAGCACGCGCAGGGGCACTGCGTGACCGCGCGGCTGCGGCTGGCCACCGTCGTCGACGAGCACCGCCAGCGGCACGGGGTGGCGCATCCGGTGGGCGTACGCATGCAGCTGCGGCTGGCCGCGATGTGGCGTGACTGCGGCGGCTTCAACGACGCGCACGAGCTGCTGACGGAGGCTCGCGAGGACGCGGCCGGGCTGGACCCGGACGATCCGGTGCACGCGCTGCTCGCCGCGGCGGCCCACGCGGTGGCCGATCCGCGCCATCAGTGCGGTGTCGGCCTGGCCCCGGACACGCCGGTCGCGCCGGCCGGCGTGTCCCGCCCGGTCCCGGCGCAGCCGGGACGGGCGTCCCACCAGGGGCGGGCGTCGCTGCCGCCCGCGCCGCAGGACGATGTCGAGGACGACTGGCTGCGGCGGCTGCGCGCCGATCCCGGTGCCGCGGCCGAGCCGGTGGAGCCCGGCGACACGAGCGGCTGGGCGCCGTCCGTGGTGGAGCGGGAGGCCGTGGCGGCGTGGGACCACCTCACGCCGGTGTACGACGCGCCGTCGGTGCTGGCCGCGCCGACGTTCACGGCGACCGTCTACCTGCCGCCGTATCTGCCGGGACCGGCTGCGGCGGGGCCGGAGCCCGGAGCGCGGCAGGCCGGGGCGCGGCGGGCCGAGGCGGCGGCGCAGGTCCGGCGGCTGCCGCAGCACTCGCTGGTGCTGGTCGCGGCCTGCGTGGGCATCGTGGCGATCGCGCTGCTCTTCGCGTTGCTGGTGAGCTCGGTTTCGCGCTGACCGCGCGCCGTCTAATATCGACCGCGGGCTCTGACGGCCCTTCGGGAGCCGGGCCGTCGTCGCCGTTTTGCGCCGGCCGCGCCGAGCAGCGCCGGCGTCGCGTCATCGTCTCGTTTCAGCGCGGCGGTCTCCGCCTGGGCAACGGACTCCGGTCCGCGCACCCGGATGAGGGGACTACACATGTCCAGGCCCACCCTGAGAGCGGCGCTGCTGGCGCTGCTGGGCGTACTAGCCGCCACCGCGCTGGCGTTCGTCGCGGCTCCGGTGAGCAGCGCGGCCGCCGCGCCGACCCGCGTCATGGCGCTCGGCGACTCGATCACCGGCTCGCCCGGCTGCTGGCGGGCGCTGCTGTGGCAGCGGCTGCAGAACACCGGCTACACCAACGTCGACTTCGTCGGCACGCTGCCCGCGCAGGGCTGCGGATTCACCTACGACGGGGAGAACGAGGGTCACGGCGGCTTCCTCGTGACCAACGTCGCCGACCAGAACCAGCTCGTCGGCTGGCTGTCGGCGACGCTGCCCGACGTCGTGCTGATGCACTTCGGCACGAACGACGTCTGGTCGGCCCGCTCCAACGCGCAGATCCTCGCGGCGTACAGCAAGCTGGTCGACCAGATGCGGGCCAGCAAGCCGAGCATGCGCATCCTGGTCGCGAAGATCATCCCGATGAACCCGGCGAGCTGCGCCGAGTGCGCCGCCCGCACGGTGTCGCTGAACAACGAGATCCCCGGCTGGGCGGCGGGCAAGACCACCGCGCAGTCGCCGATCACGGTGGTGGACCAGTGGTCCGGCTTCAGCACCGGCACCGACACCTACGACGGGGTGCACCCGAACGCCGCGGGCGACCAGAAGATGTCGGACAAGTGGTATCCGGCGCTGACCGCCGCGCTGAGCGGGGTCACGCCGTCGCCGTCCGCCTCCGCGTCGGCGTCCCCGAGTCCTTCGGCGTCCCCGAGTCCTTCGGCGTCCCCGAGTCCTTCGGCGTCGCCGTCCCGGTCGCCGTCGGCTTCGCCGAGTCCGTCCATCGGCGGCGTCAAGTCCTGCTCGGCGGTGTACACGATCGTCGGCCAGTGGCCCGGCGGCTTCCAGGGTGAGCTGAAGGTCACCAACACGGGCACGGTCCCGATCAACGGCTGGATCGTGCGGCTCACCTTCCCCAACGGGCAGGTGATCACCCAGTCCTGGAACGGGGTGTACACGCAGAGCGGGGCACAGCTGACGGTGACCAACGTCAGCTGGAACGGCGTGCTGCAGCCCGGCCAGTCCGTGTCGACCGGCTTCCTGGGCAGCGTGCCGGGCACCAACACGATCCCGACGCAGCTGACCTGCACGCCAATATAATCGGACAAATCAGTGTGTCCCGGGCACGCCTGCATCGCGGGCGTGCCCGGCCCTCGTCGCGCGGCGGGCGGGCTCATCGGGTCAGGGCACGGCGCGTCCGCTCGGGCGTGGTACAACTGGGGGTCGTGAATCGGCGGATCATGTCCGGAGATTCGAGTGAATACAGCCGGCCCGCGCCGGCTGTCCCTTTTGTGGGAGGCGGAGGGGAGGCCTCGGTGGCTCAGCAGCCGCTGGGCGATGCCCGCGTGGACGGCGCCACGGCGCGCGACCGCGTGCTGACCATCCCCAACCTGATCAGCTTCGCGCGCCTGCTCGGCGTGCCGGTCTTCCTGTACCTGTTCCTGGTCGCCGACCAGATCGGCTGGGCCGTGGTCGTGCTGGGCCTGGGCGGCACCACCGACTGGATCGACGGATACCTGGCCCGCCGCCTCGGGCAGGTCAGCCGGCTCGGCGAGCTGCTCGACCCGTTCGCCGACCGCCTCTACATCCTGGCCACGCTGCTGGCGTTCACGCTGCGCGAGATCGTGCCGTGGCAGTTCACGGTCGCGCTGCTGGCCCGCGACGTGCTGCTGATGCTGACCTTCCCGGTGCTGCGCCGCCTCGGCTACGGCCCCCTGCCGGTGCACTACCTGGGCAAGACCGCGACCTTCATCCTGCTGATGGGCTTCCCGATCCTGCTGCTCGCCTGGGCGGTGCCCAGCGGCGCGGTGCACGACATCGCGTACGCCAGCGGCTGGGCGCTGTGCTGGTGGGGCATCGTCCTCTACTGGATCGCGGGCGTGTTCTACCTCGCCCAGTTCGCCGCGGTGGTGCGGCGCTCGCGTCAGGCGGCGGCATGAGCGACCGCGGCACGGGACCCGTGCGCGAGGAGCGCGGCCCGGAGCCCGCCCCCGCCGCGCCCCGGCAGTGGCAGACCGACATGCTCAGCGACCTGTTCCGCTACCCGCTCGACGCCGGGTACGCCGACGCGGCCGCCGCCCGGCGTAAGCACGGGCCGCTGCCGGCCGGGACGCGGCGGGTGCGCCGGATCGTCACCGTCGTCGCCTGCCTGATCATCGGCGTGCTGTTCTCGGTGGCGTACCTGCAGGTCGTGGAGCGCGCCCCGGGTCGTGCGACGGCCCGCGCCGGGCTGATCCGGGACATCCAGCAGCGGCAGGAGCACACCGACGCGCTGGCCCGCCGCGCCGAGGCGCTGCAGGCCGAGGTGTTCGAGCTGCGCGAGGAGGCCCTCGCCGACAGCTCCCTCGGGCAGCTGCGCGAGGTGGAGGCCGCGGCCGGGATGCGCAAGGTCACTGGCGACGGCGTCGTGGTGACGATGGCCGACGGCCCGAACGCGGCCGGCGAGCGCCTCGCCCAGGTGCTCGACGTGGACCTGCAGCTGGTCACGAACGCGCTGTGGGCCTCCGGCGCCGAGGCGATCTCGGTCAACGGGCAGCGGCTGACCGCGGCCACTCCGATCCGGGCCGCCGGTTCGGCGATCGTGGTCGGCAACGCGCACGTGATCAGCCCGTACGAGGTGGCCGCGATCGGGCCGCCGGACATGGCCGACCGCTTCAACGAGACGGAGACCGCGTCCGTGTACCGCGCCTACGCCGACGACAAGCAGTACGAGATGCGTTTCGACGTGGACGAGCGCGACGACCTGGAACTGCCCGCCGCGGTCATGCCGAGGCTGCGCTACGCCACGGTCCCGCAGCCGTCGCCGTCGGGCTCCCCCTCACCCTCAACCTCGCCCTCGGGAGGTGGCAAGTGATCGCAGTGCTGGCGCTGATCGCCGGGGTGGTGCTGGGCGTCGTGCTCAACCCCACCGTCCCGGACGCGCTCCAGCCGTACCTGCCCATCGCCGTGGTGGCCGCGCTGGACGCGGTCTTCGGCGGGGTGCGCGCCAAGCTGGACGGGATCTTCGACGACAAGCAGTTCGTGATCTCGTTCATCTCCAACGTGCTGGTCGCGGCGTTCATCGTCTACCTCGGTGACAAGCTGGGGGTGGGCAGCCAGCTCTCCATCGGCGTGGTCGTGGTGCTCGGCGTCCGGATCTTCGGCAACGTGGCGGCGATCCGCCGCCGGCTGTTCAAGGCGTAGGTGCAGTGGTGACCGACGAGAACAAGGCAGGCAGCGCGCCCGACGAGCCGACCGTGCCGCTGGGGCGGCCCGGCGACGCGGCCGAGCCCGCGGCGGCGCACGAGCCCGAAGCGGCGCGTGAGCCGGAGGCGGCGGACGCGGCGGAGCCCGTGGGCGAACCGGAGGCCGCCGACGACGACGGCGCCGAGCCGGCAACGGACGAGCTCGCAGCGGACGAGCCGGCGGAGCCCGCCGCGCCCGGCTCGCGGTGGCGGGTGAGCGGTGCGGGCGCGGTCATCGGCGTGCTGCTGGTGCTGCTCGGCTTCACGCTGGCGGTCCAGCTCAAGAACAACCCGGCCGACGACGCGTACGCCACCATGCGCCAGGAGGACCTGGTCACCATCCTGGCCGACCTCGACGCCCGCGAGGACCGGCTCCAGCAGGACATCGCGGAGCTGGAGAACAGCCGCCGCGAGCTGGCCTCGGGCGCCTCCAGCCGGGAGCAGATCCTGAAGGAGGCGCAGGAGCGCGCCGACGACCTGGGCATCCTGGCGGGCACGCTGAAGGCCGTCGGCACCGGGATCACGCTGCGCTTCAGCGACGGCACGAAGCCGATCACCGCGGCGCATCTGCTCAACGCGATCCAGGAGCTGCGGGGCGCGGGCGCCGAGGCGATGCAGGTCGACGGCAACGGCGGTTCCGTGCGCGTGGTCGCATCGACCCACTTCGTCGACGCCCCGAACGGCGGCATCGCGGTGGACGGCGTCCGGCTGACCGGCCCGTACACCATCACGGCCATCGGCCCGGAGAACATCGACGTGGCGATGAAGTTCCGCGGCGGGGTGGTTAACGATGTCGAGGGCGACGGCGGTAACGTGATCGTCAGCAAGCCGCAGCCAGTGGAGATCACCACGGTGCTGCCTAATGCGCCGACCTTGGAGTACGCCAAGCCCGTCTCCTGACGGGCGAGCCGCACGACGGCTTGAGCGAGGGGGAACCACCGTGATTCCTGAGGACCTGAAGTACACCGCCGAGCACGAGTGGGTGACCACGAAGGCCGGCACGGTCCGGGTCGGCATCACGCACTTCGCGCAGGACGCCCTCGGCGACATCGTGTACGTGCAGCTGCCCGAGGCGGGCCAGGCCGTGTCGGCGGGCGAGTCCTTCGGCGAGGTCGAGTCGACCAAGAGCGTCTCGGAGATCTACGCCCCGCTCACCGGCACGGTGACCGCCCGCAACGAGGCGCTCGTCGACTCGCCGGACCTGATCAACACGGACCCGTACGGCGAGGGCTGGCTGGTCGAGATCGAGATCGCCGACCCCGCTGCGCTGGATGCGCTTCTCGACGCGGCGGCGTACCGTGAACTGACTCAGAGCTGAACCTTCATTCAGGGACGTGGTTGGAGCCAGCGAGTCCGGTTGACCCTACATTTCCGGGGTCGCTAGGCTCGCTGCCTAAGCTCGCCGCTGACGTCGAGTAACGCCCTGCCGGTGTCCACAGCTGTTCCACGCATAGTGGCCGATATGACCGTGAGGTGGTCCGATGACGCGACCAGACGACGAGTTCCCCCAGCTCGACGTCACGTCGACCCTGCATCTCGGCAACCTGGAGGAGGCGCTGGAGGGGCCGGACTCGGACGTCGTCCCTGGTCGGGTCGCCGGCCAGCTGCCGCCGGGCATGGCCCTGCTGGTGGTGCGGCGCGGGCCCAACGCGGGTGCCCGGTTCCTGCTCGATCACGACGTGACGACCAGTGGCCGTCACCCCGACAGTGACATCTTCCTCGACGATGTCACGGTGTCGCGCCGGCACGCCGAGTTCCACCGCGACGGCTCCACCTTCACCGTGCGCGACGTGGGCAGCCTCAACGGCACGTACGTCAACCGGGAGCGGGTCGAGTCGGCGACGCTCAACAACGGCGACGAGGTGCAGGTCGGCAAGTTCCGCCTGCTGTACGTGGCCGGCCCGCGCGCCGAGGAGGCATGACAGCTGCGGTGCCGGCGTCGGCCGGCGGTGGGAGCGGGGCGGCACGGGCACAGGCGCTGATGAGCATCGGCGAAGTGCTCGGGCTGCTGCGTTCTGATTTCCCGGACATCACCATCTCGAAGCTGCGCTTCCTCGAGACGGAGGGTCTGGTGGAGCCGCAGCGGACGTCGTCCGGCTACCGCAAGTACAGCCGCGAGGACGTGGCGCGGCTGAGGTTCATCCTGGCCGCGCAGCGTGACCAGTATCTCCCCTTGCGCGTCATCCGGGAGCAGTTGTCCGAAGGCGCGCACCTGGCGCAGGTGCGGCCCACCCTGGTGGCCGTCGGCGACGATCACCGGCCGGAGCCGGTGGAGGAGCCGGCCGCCGAGCGCCTGCGGCGGCAGGAGCTGTGCCGGCGGGCCGGGATCGGTGAGGCGCTGCTGGCCGACCTGGAGCGGCACGGGCTGGTGACGGCGCGGGCCGGGGAGTGGTTCGACGGCGACGCGCTGGCCGTGGCCGAGGTCGCCGGACAGCTCGCCGAGTACGGGGTCGAGCCCCGGCACCTGCGGGCGTACCGGGTGGCCGCCGACCGGGAGGCCGGGCTCTACGCCCAGCTGGTCGCGCCGCTGATGCGGCAGCAGGACCCGACGGCGCGGGCGCGCGCGGCGGAGACGATGCGGGAGCTGACCGTGCTGTCCCAGCGCCTGCACGCGGCGCTGCTGCGGTCGGGGCTCAACGACGCGCTCGGCGGCTGACGGCGTACGTACGAGCCGAGGGTGCGCGCAGGCGTGTAGCGTGCAGTAGAAGAGGCCGAGAGGCGCGGTGTGGTACGGCAGGCCGTCGGGCGGGCCGACCGGCCGAGGCGGACGCGACGGAGGCGAGACGGTGCGCGAGCTGAGCGTGATCGGGGTTAGGGTCGAGCTGCCCACCAACCAGCCGATCGTCCTGCTCCGTGAGGTGGACGGCGACCGGTACCTGCCGATCTGGATCGGTGCGGTGGAGGCGACGGCGATCGCCTACGAGCAGCAGGGCGTCAAGCCCGCCCGCCCCCTCACCCATGATCTGCTGCGGGATCTCCTGCAGGCGCTGTCGGCGCCGCTCAAGGCGGTGGAGATCGTCGAGCTGAAGGACAGCATCTTCTACGCCGACCTGCTGATCGGCGACTCGGTGCGCGTCTCGGCCCGGCCCAGCGACGCGATCGCGCTGGCGCTGCGGGTGGGCGCCCCGGTGCGCTGCGCCGAGAAGGTCCTCGACGAGGCCGGGATCATCATCCCGGACGAGCAGGAGGACGAGGTCGAGAAGTTCCGCGAGTTCCTGGAGCAGGTGCGCCCGGAGGATTTCGCCTCGTAGCCGGGGCGTGTTAACGACCGGGTCACCGAAAAGTGACGCCCTCGGACTCGTTTGTGGCGTGTCGCAGCGTTGCCTCCCCGCCGCCGAGCGTCATCCGCTATAGGCTGGCCAGGTCGACACTCGGCGGGAGGTAGTCGCATGAACCAGCTCCACGATCCGCAGGCTTCCGACAGCGAATCAGGTCGTCCCGGCGGCGCGAGCGCGCTGCGCGGCACGGTGGCGGAGGACGCGGACCCGGAAGGCGGTTCGCTCGGTTATCGGGGCGTGACGGCCTGCCACGCGGTCGGCATCAGCTACCGGCAGCTGGACTACTGGGCGCGCACCGGCCTGGTCGTGCCGAGCATCCGCGACGCCTCCGGCTCCGGCACCCAGCGGCTCTACTCCTTCCGCGACCTGGTGGTGCTCAAGGTGGTCAAGCGCCTGCTCGACGCCGGGGTCTCGCTGCAGAACATCCGCCGGGCGATCGAGACGCTGCGGGCGTACGACGCCGACGACCTGGCCACCATCACGCTCATCTCCGACGGCACCTCGGTGTACGACTGCCGTTCGCCGGAGGAGGTCGTGGACCTGCTCCAGGGCGGCCAGGGTGTGTTCGGGATAGCGATCGGCGGCGCCTTCAAGGAGATCCAGGGCTCGCTGTCGCATCTGCCCGCCGAGCGCGGCACCGAGGTCGAGGAGGCGACGGTCACCCCGTTCGCGCCGGCCGTGCTGCCGCTGGGCGTCACCGACGAGCTGGCCGCGCGCCGGGCCCGCCGCCGCGCCGGCTGACCGTCCGCCCGACCCCGCGTGATCGGCGTCACGGCCGAGCGGGTATGAACGCAGCATGCTGCTGCACGCCGAGGTGCGCCGTCGCTGGCTCTGGACGGCCGGGGCCGCCGTCGGGGCCTACGCCCTGCTGACCGCCGCCGTCGAGGTGCCCTGGGGGCCGCTGATGGCACGGGACGCGGTCATCAGCGCGGCCGCGCACCAGTTCGCACTGGAGAATCCGGTGTGGCGTCAGGCGATGACCGCGATCACCCGGACCGGTGACACCGTCGTGCTGGTCGCCGTGCTCGTGTTCACGCTCGGCTTCCTGCTGCGCCGCAGGCTGTTCGCGCAGCTCGCCTTCGTGTGCGCGGCGGTGGCGGCCAGCGCCGCGCTGCGGCTGACGGTGCACGCCCTGGTGGCCCGGCCGCGCCCGGAGGACATGCTGTCCAGCGGCGCGGGATGGTCCTATCCGTCCGGACACACCAGCCACTTCGCCACCGCCGCGTTGCTGCTGCTCCTGCTGGCCTGGCCGCTGACCCGGGCGCGCTGGCAGCGGATCGGGCTGGTCGCGGTGGTGGGCGGCTGGGCGCTGCTGGTCGGGGCGAGCCGGGTGGCGCTGGTGGTGCACTGGCCCTCGGACGTGCTCGGCGGCTGGCTGGTCGCGCTGGCCAGCGTGCCGTTCATCGCCGTGACTCACGCTTTGTACTTGAATCACTCCCGTCGGTAACTTTACATTGCCATGCGTGACTGCCTGCTGCGAATCTGATCGCCCGGACGGCCCGATCGGGGACGTCCACGCGGTGAGGGGTGGCTCATGGCACGACGCTGGCTGGTGACGGGATGCTCGACCGGGCTGGGCCGGGCGCTGGTGGAGCGGCTCGCGGGGGCGGGCGAGCGGGTGCTCGCGACCGCCCGCAAACCCGAGACGCTCGCCGACCTGGCGGCCCGTTTCCCGGACAACCTCGTCACCCAGGCCCTGGACGTACGCGACCCCGACGCGTGCGCGGCGGTGGTGGCGGCCGCGGCGGACCGCTTCGGCGGGATCGACGTGCTGGTCAACAACGCCGGCTTCGGGCAGGTGGGCGTGGTGGAGGAGGTCTCCGACGAGGAGCTGGCCGAGCAGTTCGCCACCAACGTCTACGGCCCCTGGCGGCTGACCCGGCTGGTGCTGCCGCTGTGGCGGGCCCAGGGCGGCGGGCACGCGGTGTTCGTGTCGTCGGTCGCGGGGCTGGTGCCGTTCCCCGGGCTGGCGGCGTACACGGCCAGCAAGTTCGCGCTGGAGGGCCTGGCCGAGTCGCTGGCGCAGGACACCGCGCACCTCGGCGTCAAGGTGACCATCGTGCAGCCCGGCGGCTTCAGCACCGAGTACGGCGTCACGGCGCCGCTACCCGCGGCCCGGGTGTCCGCCTACGAGCCGGTGGCCGGGCCGATGCTGCACGGCCTGCGCGGCATGCGCGACAACCCGCAGATCAACCGGCCGGAGCTGTTCGCCGAGGTGGTCCACCGGCTGGCCGACCTGCCCGAGCCGCCCCTGCGCCTGCCCGTCGGCGAAGACGCCCCTCAATTCATCAGCACCGCCCTCACCGCCCGTACCAAGGAATTCGAGGAGGTCACCGCCGCCCGCCTCCACGTGTGACCGGCGGATCAGTCGCGGAGGGCGTCGGCGATGCCGGGTTCGAGGGGGCCGAGGAAGACGGGGTCGCGGTTGGTGACGGTGTCGAGGGCGGCCTTGACGCAGGCGCCCTGCTCGCGGACGACGGCCTTGGTCCAGAAGGACTCGAAGCGGCGTACGGTGTCGTCGCCGACCCCGTACGTCTCGATGCCGGCGTCGCGGCACAGCGCCACGGCGCGGTCGATGTGGTAGCTCTGCGTGATCACGATCAGCTTGCGCACCCCGAACACCCGGATGGCGCGCTGGCAGGAGTCGTATGTGTCGAATCCGGCGTGGTCGGCCACCACCTTGCGGCCGGGCACGCCGCGGTCGACCAGCCAGTCGCGCATGGTGCCCGGCTCGTCGTAGGTCCACTGCCCGTGGTCGCCCGAGACGAGCACCGCCCGCACCTTGCCCGCCTGGTAGAGCTGCCGGGCGAGGTCGAGCCGCGCCTCCAGGAACGCCGACGGCGTGCCGTTGTCGTACACCTGCGCGCCCAGCACCAGCGCCACCGGCGCCTCCGGCACGTCGTCCACGCCGTACACGTGGCCGGAGGCGCTCCAGCGCACCCAGCCGATGCTGCCGGCCAGCCCGAGCACTCCGGCCAGCAGCCCGTAGAACACGACCCGCCGGGCCATCCGCCACCAGCGTCGGCGTGTCCGGACGGGAGCCTCGGGCGGCGGTGAGCCGGTCATACGCCGCATCATCGCGCACGCCCGCCACGCCCGCTGCCCCGAGCGGTGCAGCGTAGGGCGATTCGCGGCTCTTATGGTGATAGGCCCGCTATGGTGAACCAGGACGGAACCTAGCCACGGGGGGCTGGTATGACCGCGTCCGCGGTGCTCACCACGGCGCTCGCGTCACGGCGCGAGCAGGCCGGAGTGGACCCCGCCGCGTCCGCCCCGGACCTGGTGGCCGCCGCCGCCGCGATGGCGGCGCGGTTCCGTGCGGGCGGCGTCCTGCACGCCTTCGGCGACGACGCGGCCGACGCCCACCACATCGCGGTCGAGTTCGTGCATCCCGTGATCGTCGGCAAGCGCGCGCTGCCCGCCGTCGCCCACGACGGCCTGCGCGCCGCGCACCTGCTCCGGCACGCGGCCGGTCCGGCCGACATCGCGCTGGCCGTCGGCGCCCGGCTCGGCGGCCCGGTGCGCGACGCGCTGCGCGCGGCGGGGGAGCGCGGCCTGCTGACCGTCGCGCTGACCGGCCCCGCGCCGGACGGCGTGGCCGTGGACCACCTGCTCGCCGTGCCCGCCGCCGGCCCGCTGGTGGTCCGCGAGCAGCACGTCACGCTGTACCACCTGCTCTGGGAGCTCACCCACGCGGTGCTGGAACGGTCGCCGTGACCTCCCGCCGGGCTATCCCCGACGAGCTGGCGGACTGGGCCGTGGCCCACGCCGGGCAGTCGTGCGTGACCTGCTCGGACACCGCGGTCCCGGCGACCGTGGTGGCGCTGCTGCCCGGCGGCCTGGCGCTGGCCGACGCGGGCGCCGGGATCGAGGAGATCAGCGTCGCGCTCGTCACCGCCCAGCCCGGCGACACCGTGCTGGTGCACGCCGGGGAGGCCATCGCCGTGCTGCCGGAGGTGGCTCCGTGACCGCTGCCGAGCGGGGTGCCCCGGCGCAGCTGGGAGCCCTCTACCCCTTCCTGTACGCCGCCCCGGCGCAGCCCGCCGCGTCCAGCGTGGACGACGGTGCGGAGGCTGCCCAGGCGGGCGGTCCGGGGCGGGCGTCCGGTCCGGACACCGGCGCCCGCCACCCGGATCTGATCGCCGCGCTCACCGCGTCGACCGCGGCCAAGCTGCGCGACGCCGCCGCGCTGCGGGCGCGGGTGCTGACCGAGCAGGCCGCGGCGCTGTCGGCCTGCGCGTCCGATCTCGCCGCCGTGCTGGGCACCGGCGGGCGGCTGTTCACGTTCGGCAACGGCGGCAGCGCGACCGACGCGGTCGCCTGCGCCGAGCTGTTCGCCGCGCCGCCCGGCCGGGCCCGGCCGCTGCCGGCGTACGCGCTCAGCGCCGACGTGGCCGTGCTCAGCGCGCTGGCCAACGACGTCGGCATCGAGGCGGTGTTCGCCCGGCAGGTGGCCGCGCACGCCCGCCCCGGCGACGTGGTGATCGGCTTCTCCACCAGCGGGAACTCGCCCAACCTGCTGGCCGGGTTCGCCCAGGCGCGGGCGCGGGGCGTGGTCACGGTCGGGTTCAGCGGCGGCGCCGGGGGACGGCTGGCCGAGCCGGGCGCCGCCGACCATCTGTTCGTCGTGCGGTCGCCGTCGGTGCACCGCATCCAGGAGGCGCAGACCACCGCCTGCCACGTGCTGTGGGAGCTGACCGTGGCGGGGCTCGGTGGCGGCGCGGACCGCCGCCCGCGGGCGGCGCAGGGGGTGTACGCAGATGACCGCAACGATGTCCCAGCCGGCGGAGGCTGAGGAACAGCCGATCCACATTCTCTGGCTCAACGGCGGGCTCAGCTGTGACGGCGACTCGGTGGCGCTGACCGCCGCCACCCAGCCCAGCATCGAGGAGATCGCGCTGGGCGGCCTGCCCGGCCTGCCGAAGATCGCGGTGCACTGGCCGCTGATCGACTTCGAGTGCGGCCCGATGCAGGGCGCGGACAACTTCATCGACTGGTTCCACAAGGCCGACCGGGGCGAGCTGGAGCCGTTCGTGCTGGTGGTCGAGGGTTCGATCCCGAACGAGTCGATCAAGGCGGAGGGGTACTGGGCCGCGTTCGGGGCCGACCCGCAGACCTTGCAGCCGATCACGACGAGCGAGTGGCTGGACCGGCTCGCGCCCAAGGCCCTGGCCGTGCTCGCGGTCGGCACCTGCGCGACGTACGGCGGCATCCACGCGATGTCGGGCAACCCGACCGGGGCCATGGGCGTGCCCGACTACCTGGGCTGGGACTGGCGCTCGGCGGCGGGCATCCCGATCGTCTGCGTGCCGGGCTGCCCGATCCAGCCGGACAACCTCGCCGAGACCATCACCTACCTGCTCTACCAGGCGGCCGGCCAGGCGCCGATGATCCCGCTCGACGACAAGCTGCGCCCGCAGTGGCTGTTCGGGATGACCGTGCACGAGGGCTGCGACCGGGGCGGCTACTACGAGCAGGGCCAGTTCGCCACGCACTACGGCACGCCGGAGTGCATCGTGAAGATCGGCTGCTGGGGCCCGGTGGTCAAGTGCAACGTGCCCAAGCGCGGCTGGATGAACGGCATCGGCGGCTGCCCCAACGTCGGCGGCATCTGCATCGGCTGCACCATGCCCGGCTTCCCGGACAAGTTCATGCCGTTCATGGACGAGCCGCCCGGCGCCACCGTCTCCTCGGCGGGCAGCGGCATCTACGGCGCGATGATCCGCCGCCTGCGCAACGTGACCGGCAAGACCGTGGACAAGGAGCCCAAGTGGCGCCACCGCGGCACCGAACTGACCACCGGCTACCGGCGCTGACCGGCGACCGCCCATCTCGACGAAAGGCGTTGGGGAAACAGCATGGCGACGCAGACGGCCGCGGAGGGCCTGGTCGAGATGTCGTGGGATCCGATCACCCGGATCGTCGGCAGCCTCGGCATCTACACCAAGATCGACTGGAAGCAGCGGCAGGTCGTCGAGTGCTACAGCACCTCGTCGATCTTCCGCGGCTACAGCATCTTCATGAAGGGCAAGGATCCGCGCGACGCCCACTTCATCACCAGCCGGATCTGCGGCATCTGCGGCGACAACCACGCCACCTGCTCGATCTACAACCAGAACATGGCGTACGGCGTGCAGCCGCCGCACCTGGGTGAGTGGATCGTCAACCTCGGCGAGGCGGCCGAGTACATGTTCGACCACAACATCTTCCAGGAGAACCTGGTCGGGGTCGACTACTGCGAGAAGATGGTCCGGGAGACCAACCCCGGGGTGTGGGAGAAGGCGAAGAACACGCCCGCGCCGCACGCCGAGCAGCACGGCTTCAAGACCATCGCCGAGATCATGAGCTCGCTGAACCCGCTGGAGGGCGCGTTCTACCGGGAGGCGCTGCAGGTCAGCCGGTCCACGCGGGAGATGTTCTGCCTCATGGAGGGCAGGCATGTGCACCCGTCCACGCTGTATCCGGGCGGCGTCGGCACGGTGGCCACGGTGCAGCTCTTCACCGACTACCTGACCCGGCTCATGCGCTACGTCGAGTTCATGAAGCGGGTCGTGCCCATGCACGACGACCTGTTCGACTTCTTCTACGACGCGCTGCCCGGCTACGAGCAGGTCGGGCAGCGGCGCGTGCTGCTGGGCTGCTGGGGCGCGCTCAACGACCCGGAGTACTGCGACTTCTCCTACGAGCGGATGAGCACGTGGGGCAAGAAGATGTTCGTGACGCCCGGCATCATCGTCGACGGCAAGCTGGTCACCAACGACCTGGTGGACATCAACCTGGGCATCCGCATCCTGCTCGGCAGCTCCTACTACGACGACTGGCAGGGCCAGGAGGTCTTCGTCAAGCGGGACCCGCTGGGCAACCCGGTCGACGTACGCCACCCGTGGAACCAGCACACGCTGCCCCGGCCGCAGAAGCGCGACTTCGACGGGGCGTACTCGTGGGTGATGTCGCCGCGCTGGTTCGACGGCAGCGACCACCTGGCGCTGGACACGGGCGGCGGCCCGATCGCCCGGCTGTGGTCCACCGCGCTCAGCGGCCTGGTCGACATCGGCTACGTGAAGGCCACCGGCCACAGCGTCGTGATCAACCTGCCGAAGACGCTGACCAAGCCCGAGGTCACCTTCGAGTGGAAGATCCCGAAGTGGAGCAACGCGCTGGAGCGCAACCGCGCCCGCACCTACTTCCAGGCGTACGCGGCCGCCGTCGCGCTGCACGCGTGTGAGAAGGCGCTGGGCGAGGTGCGCGCCGGGCGGACCCAGACCTGGGAGCCGTTCAAGGTGCCCAAGGATGCGATCAGCTGCGGCTTCACCGAGGCGGTGCGCGGCGTGCTGTCGCACCACATGGTCATCCGCGACGGCAAGATCGCCAACTACCACCCGTACCCGCCGACGCCGTGGAACGGCAGCGTGCGCGACCGCTACGGCACGCCCGGCCCGTACGAGGACGCGGTGCAGAACACGCCCATCTTCGAGGAGAACTCCCAGGAGAACTTCAAGGGCATCGACATCATGCGCGCGGTACGCAGCTTCGACCCGTGCCTGCCCTGCGGCGTGCACATGTACACCGGCAACGGCTCGGTGCTGAAGAAGCTGCACACCCCGCACGCGTTCGCCTCGGGGGCTGCGTCATGAGCGAGCGGAGCGAGCGAATCATGAGGGCACGGATACTCATGACGGCGCCGGAGGCGACGGCATGAGCGAGCAGCACTGGGACCGGGTGCTCGAACTCGACCCGCACTCGGTCGGCGTACGCGTGGAGGGTCTGCTCGTCGAGGTGGAGAAGGCGGGCGGCCCGGCCGCCCGGGACGCCGCCGACGGGGTGGTGCGCGAGCTGCTGCACCTCAACGAGGCCGGGCTGGCCCGGCTGCTGGACGGGCTGGTGACCGTGCCCGGCGTGACCGAGGAGCTGCGCGTGCTCGCCGAGGACGAGCTGGTCGGCGGGCTGCTCGCGCTCTACGGCCTGCACCCGGTGCCGATCGAGGAGCGGGTGCTGGTCGCGCTGGACCGGGCCCGCCGCCGGCTGGGCCGCGAGTTCACCCTGATCGACGTGGACGCGGCGGGCACCGCCCGGATCGCGCTGGCGCCCGGCTGCGGCGGGGGCGCGGAAGCGGTCAGCGAGACGGTGTGCTCGCTGGTCCAGCAGGCCGCGCCCGAGATCGTGGAAGTGGTCGTGGAGGAGGCGGCGCCCGAGCCGCCGCTGCTGCAGATCGGCCTGCCCTCGGTGAGCGCGCCGACCGGCGTGCACGCATGAGCCTGCGGCGTTACCTGACCGCGCCGCCCGCCGAGCCCGCGCGGGCGGCGCCGGAGCGCTGCGAGCTGTGCGCCGTGCCGATCCCGGCCGAGCATGATCACCTGGTTGACGTGACCGGCCGCTCGCTGCCCTGCGCCTGCCAGGCCTGCTACCTGCTGTTCGTGCCGGGTCCGGACATGGCGCCGGGGCGGAGGTTCGCGGCGGTGCCGCGGGAGTACGTCGCGCTGCCCGGTTTTCCACTGTCCGCAACGGACTGGGCGGCGCTGGACGTGCCGGTGCGGCTGGTGTTCGTGTTCGTCAACAGCGTGCTCGGGCACCCGGTGGCGCTCTATCCGAGCCCGGCCGGGGCCGCCGAGTCGCAGCTGCCGCCGCAGGTGTGGGCGCAGCTGCTGGCGCGGCATCCCTACACGGCGGCGCTGCCGGCCGACGTGATGGCGCTGCTGGTGCAAGCCGGGCCGGACGGGCCGTCGTGTCACGCGGTGCCGATCGACGCCTGCTACCGCCTGGTCGGGCTGGTGCGCACGCACTGGCGCGGCTTCGACGGCGGCGAGCAGGCGCATGCCGCGATCGACGGCTTCCTCGCCGAGGTGCGCTCGCGCGCCGTGCCCGCGCCCGAGCCGCTGGCGGCTGGGGTGACCGGTGGCTGAGCTGACCTTCTCCTGTTCGGACGTGCAGCCCGAGCGCTGGTCCGCGGCGCCGACGCTGCGCTTCCGGCTCGGCATCAGCGCGCCCGAGGGCGTACGCGTGCATGCGCTGATCCTCAGCGTCCAGCTGCGCATCGACCCCCGGGCCAGGCGGTACGCCCCGGCCGAGGCGGCGGGCCTGCACGGCGTGTTCGGGACGCCCGAGCGCTGGGCGACCAGCATGCAGGCGCTGCACTTCGCCACCGTCGCCGCGGCCGTGCCCGGCTTCACCGGCCGCACCGAGTACGACCTGATGGTGCCCTGCACCTACGACCTCGAACCGGGCCTGGGCAAGTACCTGCACGCGCTGGCCGAGGGCACGGTGCCGGTGACGCTGCTGTTCAGCGGCACCATGTTCACCGCGCCCGGCCCCGGCGACCCGGACGGGGTGCGGGTGGGGCGGGTGCCCTGGGACCGCGAGGCGAGGTACGCCCTGCCGGTGGCGGTGTGGCGCGAGCTGATGGATCTGTACTTTCCCGGCGCCGCCTGGCTGCGGCTGCGCCGCGACACCGTCGACGCGCTGCTGCGCCACCAGGCCCGCCACGCCGTGCCCACCGCCGACGAGGCGCTGACCGCCCTGCTCTCCCGCTCGTCCGAGGAGGACGCCCTGTGCCCGACACCGCGGTGACCGACCCCTTCGAGCAGGCCCGCGCGGTCGCCGACGCGGTCCTCTACGAGGGTTACCTGCTCTACCCGTACCGCGCCTCGGCGGCGAAGAACCGGATGCGCTGGCAGTTCGGGGTGCTCGTGCCGCCCGCGTACGCCGACGACGCGCTCGGCGAGCACAGCTGGAGCCGTACCGAGCTGCTGCTGGAGCCGCAGCTGGGCGCCCGCCTGCACTGGCGGCTGCGCTTCCTGCAGGCCCAGTCCCGCACCGTCGAGCGGCACACCGGCGACGGCTGGCGCGAGGTCCCCGAGGCCGTCGTCGACGGCGTGCCCCACCATCCCTTCGACGAGGCCGTCGAGCAGTCCGCCGACCTGCTCCTCGCCCCGGCCGACCTGGTCGGCGCCCCCGAACACGCCGAGTTCTTCGACATCCCCGGCGGCGAGGAGCACGAACACCTCTCCGCCACCGTCCGCCTGCGCCGCGTCCGCCACCGGCTGCGCGGCGAACTGCGCCTGCACGCCGACCTCCTCCCCGGCCCCTACGGCCTGCTCCGCCTCACCGCCACCGCCACCAACCACACCGACGCAAGGAAGGGCACCTTCGTCGGCTCGCGTCAGCGAGACGAGCAGCAACTCGGCTCGGATTCCGTAGTAGAAGGTGCCCTTCCTGACGCCGGGGGCGGGTTCGCGATGGACGGGTCGCTGGAGCGGCCGGAGGCGTTGCGGCACTCGCTGATCGCGGCGCACAGCGTGTTCGCGGTGACGGACGGCGCGTTCCTGTCGCTGCTCGATCCGCCGGAGTGGGCCATGCCCGCCGTGCGCGAGTGCCATCAGGTGCGCAGCTGGCCGGTGCTGCTCGGGCCCGAGGGCAGCCGGGACGTGGTGCTGTCCGCGCCGGTGATCCTGTACGACCACCCGGCCGTCGCGCCGGAGAGCCCCGGGGACATGTTCGACTCGACGGAGATCGACGAGCTGCTGGTGCTGCGTACCCTCACCCTGACCGACGAGGAGAAGGCGCAGGTGCGGGCGACCGACCCGCGGGGGAGCGCACTGCTGGGCCGGGCGGAGAACCTGCCACCGGAGGTCTTCGAGCGGCTGCACGGCGCGATCCGCGGCCTGCGCCCGGCGACCCCCGCCACCGCGCAGGCTGATCTCTTCGATACCGGCCGGCCGTGGTGGGACCCGGGTGCCGACCGGTCGGTGGACCCGGAGCGGGACACGGTCGTCATCGGCGGTGTCGCGGTCGGGCGGGGGAGCCGGGTGCGGCTGCGTCCGGGCACCGGGCGGCGCAGCGACGCGCAGGACATGTTCCTGGCCGACCGGATCGCGACCGTGCGGGCCGTGCTGCTGGACGTGGACGGCGCGACCCACCTCGCGGTGACCCTCGACGACGATCCCGGCGTCGACCTGCAGATCCTGCAGGGCCGCTTCCGCTACTTCGCACCCGAGGAGGTCACGGTGGTGTCCGCATGAGCACGGGTGGGGTGCTGCCGCGCAAGGTGCTGTTCGCCGGGCTGGGCAACGTGTTCCTGGGCGACGACGGCTTCGGGGTGGCGGTCGCGCAGCGGCTGGCCGCCGAGCCGTGTCCGGCCTGGGCGCGGCTGGCCGACTACGGCATCCGCGGCGTGCACCTGGCGTACGACCTGATGGCCGGCTACGACGCGACGGTCCTGATCGACGTGGACCAGCGCGGGGACGCGCCGGGCACGGTACGGCTGCTGGAGATCAGCTTGGCCGACCGGGCGGAGCGGCGCGCCGACGACGGGCCGGTGCTGGTGGACCCGCACGGCATGCAGCCGCAGCGGGTGCTGGACCTGCTGGACAGCTGCGGCAGCGCGCCCGGCCGGGTGCTGCTGGTCGGCTGTGAGCCCGCCGAGCTGAGCGAGCGGATGGGCCTGAGCCCGCCGGTCGAGGCGGCGGTGGAGGTGGCCGCGGAGCTGGTGCGGCAACTGTGGGCGGCGGGCCGGGCCGCGGTGTCCGGCACCGCGCCGCTGCCTGCGGGGCTGCTGGCGGACGAACCCGCGCCCTCGGTCGCGGAGGACCTGGTGGCTTCGCTCGCCGACGAGCCGGTGGTCCCGCTCGCGGACGGTCCGGCGGCCTCGCTCGCCGTGGCGGCCGCGTCGCTGCTGGACGACGATCAGGCGAGGGAGGTGAGGGTATGACGCTCAAGCGGGTGGTGACCGGGCTGGTCGCGGCCGGTGTCGTCGCGGTGCTGGTGCGCACGTTCCCGGACATGAAGCGCTACTTCAGGATCCGCAACATGTGAGGCGTGGGCACCGCGAAGGCCGAGGCCGCCTGCCGTGCACGCACGGCAGGCGGCCTCACCGCACGCAGCGGGCGAGGCCGCCGGGCCGGTCATCGCGGGGACGCGGCCGCCCGTTCCACGCCGGGCATGATGTGCGGGGCGGTCACCCGGTTGCCGGCCTGCGCCGCCTGCAGCATCGCCTTGGCGGCGAGCTCCCACGAGGTCTGCGGCGCGACCACGAGCAGGTCCACCCGCCGGCCGCCCGTACAGAGCGCGGTCAGCAGGCTCGCGGGCTGGCTGGCGAAGTAGTCGATCCCGATCCAGCGGCCCCCGACGTGCAGCGCCACCGGCTGGGGATGCCAGCCGTCGGCCCCGAGCACCACGCCGACGACCGGTCCATGGATCTCGTCGACGGCCATGACGAGTCCGGGCAGTTCCTCCGCGGGATCCAGCGAGTACGGCCACCATCCGCCATCGAGCAGCTCCTCGTCGCCGCGGCTGTGCGCCAGGCGCAGCCGCTGCGTACGCTGCGCGGACCCGGGTACCAGGCCCATCAGGTCGGGCGGGCCGACACGCGGGTTCATGATCCCTGTCCGTCCGCTGCCGTGGTCGCCACCGTGGCTGGCGAGGGCAGGCCGCCGCGCTCCGTGGTGACGTTCCAGTGCTCGACGACCATGCCCCGGTCGACCCGGAACAGGTCGTAGAACACGCGCGGTGCGTGCCGCACGGTCCCGGTGGAGACGGTCAGCACGAACTCGCCGTCGGCGATCGTGGTGTGCCGGCGTTCGTAGCACGTCCCAGGCGTCCGCCAGGCGGCGGTGAGCGCCTTGACCCCGTTCCCGACCAGCGGATCGTGCTGGATCAGGTCCGCCACGAAGAAGTGCTTCAGCCGGTCGTGCTTGCGGCCGATGAGGATCGTGTCGATCAGGTAGTCGACGAGCCTTCCGTTACGGGCGCCCTGCTGCGGCCGGGTGACGTCGGCGGGACCGTCGGTCTGGCTGTTCCCGCTGGCGGTCTCGGCGACGACCGCCTGGTGGGCGGCCCAGTGCTCGGCGAGCCGGCCGCGGTCGATGCGGAACACGTCGAAGCCGGCCCTCGCGACGCCGCCGTCGTCGTGGACACCGTGCACCGCGACCAGGTCGCCTTCGGTCAGCACCCGTACGGTGCGGGCGTTGAAGCCGGGGCCGAGTTCGGCGATCAGCCGGCGCGCCTCGGCGCCGTCGGACCCGCGGCGAGGCAGGTCGGCAGGCCGGTGCGCGCGCATCGGCATGGTGGTGGGATGTTTCGTCATTTCTCGCTCCTGGGCCCTAGTCGCCAGAGCCGGTCGAGTCGCCGTCTCCGCGATCGGAGAGCGTCACGACGCCGCGGAGCCCGGGCAGGGCCGACGCGTCGGTATGCGCCTGCTTGGCGCGCCATCGCCGACCCCCGGCCATCGGGCGGGTGAAAAAATCGACGATTCTGGATCTAGTCATCAGTCTACTCTCTCCGCGGGTGGATGGCGCTCGCCGGCGGTGTGCCGCGCGGCACGCCCGTGGCTCCGCGACCGGACATCCAGCCTCGTGACCCGCCTGTCCGGCCCTGGCGCCCATGCCGTGGCGCGATGCGGAAAGTGGCTCCCGCTTCGTTTCCGTAGCGGCCGAAACCGCGTTGGGTAATCGGAACAAAGGAGGCAGAAATGCATGAAATCGGGCTCTGTGAGAGCATCCTCGGCGCGGTCACCCAGCGCGCCGACGGGCGGCGGGTCAACCGGGTGAAGGTGCGCATCGGCGTGCGGCACGGGGTCGCCGAGCCCGCGCTCAAGCAGGGCTTCGCGCTCGTCGCCACGGGCACCACCGCCGACGGCGCCGAGATCGACATGGTGACCGTGCCGGCCCACGTGGCCTGCGCGGCGTGCGGGCGCCACGAGCAGTCCCTGGACATGCTGCCGGTGTGCGGGCACTGCGGCAGCGCGGACGTGGTGGTCACCGGCGGCGACGACCTCATCCTCGAAGAGTTGCACGTCGCCGACCGGACGGCCTGAGCGCATGTGCCTGGGCATCCCCGGCGAGGTCGTCGAGATCATGACCGACCGGCCGGACCTGGCGCAGGTCGACGTCGGCGGCGTACGTCGCGCCATCAACATCGGGCTGCTCGAACCCGGTGAGATCGGCGTGGGCGACTGGGTGCTGATCCACGTCGGCTTCGCGCTGTCCAAGATCGACGAGGCGGAGGCGCGGGCCGCCATGGACTTCCTCAAGAGCATCGGCGACGCGTACACCGACGAGCTGGCCGCGCTGCAGAACTCGAAGATCGACTAAGGGGCCGAGATGCGTTTCGTGGACGAGTTCCGCGACGCCGAACAGGCGCGGGCGCTGGCCGCCCGGATCGCCGCCCGCTGCGAGCCGGGCCGCGTCTACAAGTTCATGGAGGTGTGCGGCGGGCACACCCACACCATCTACCAGCACGGGCTGGAGGACTACCTGCCCGAGCAGGTGCAGCTCGTGCACGGGCCGGGCTGCCCGGTCTGCGTCATCCCGATGGGGCGCGTCGACGACGCCATCGCCATCGCCCGGCGGCCCGAGGTCATCCTGACCTCGTTCGGGGACATGATGCGGGTGCCCGGCGGCGACGGCTCCTTCCTGGACGCCAAGGCGGCCGGCGCCGACATCCGCATGGTGTACTCGCCGCTGGACGCCCTGAAGATCGCCCGGCAGCACCCGGACCGCCAGGTCGTGTTCATGGCGATCGGGTTCGAGACCACCGCCCCGTCCACCGCGGTCACCGTGCTGCGCGCGAAGGCGGAAGGCCTGGCCAACTTCTCCGTCTTCTGCAACCACGTCACCATCATCCCGGCGATCAAGGCCATCCTGGACTCGCCCGACCAGCGCCTCGACGGCTTCCTCGGCCCCGGCCACGTGTCCACCGTGATCGGGTGCGAGCCGTACCGGTTCATCGCCGAGCACTACCGCAAGCCGCTGGTCGTGGCCGGGTTCGAGCCGCTGGACGTCCTGCACACGATCGACATGCTGCTCGCGCAGCTCGGCGAGGGCCGCTGCGAGGTGGAGAACCAGTACAGCCGGGTGGTGCCCTGGGACGGCAACGTCACCGCGCTCAAGGTGCTCGCCGAGGTGCTGGAGCTGCGGCCGTTCTTCGAGTGGCGGGGCCTGGGCTTCATCTCCCACTCCGCGCTCAGGCTCACCGGGGCGTACGCCGACTTCGACGCCGAGCGGCGCTTCGACGTGCCCGGCGTACGGGTCGCCGACCCGCAGTCCTGCCAGTGCGGCGAGGTGCTCAAAGGCGTGCTCAAACCGTGGGAGTGCAAGGTGTTCGGCACCGCGTGCACGCCGGAGACGCCCATCGGCACCTGCATGGTGTCGCCCGAGGGCGCCTGCGCGGCGTACTACAACTTCGGCCGGTTCCGCCGGCAGCGGCTGCTGCAGGTGACCGCCCGGTGAGCGCGGACCTCACCGAGGAACTCGTCATGGACCGGGTCGCCCGTGCCCGCCGGGCCCGCGCCCGGGTGCGCGAGGAGCGGCTCACCATGGCCCACGGCGCCGGCGGCAAGGCCACGCAGAGCCTGGTCGAGGCTGTGTTCCTGGAGGCGTTCGACAACCCGCAGCTGGCCGCGCTCGACGACGCCGCGGCGCTGACCGTGGCCGGGACGCGGCTGGCGTTCACCACCGACTCGTACGTGGTGTCGCCGCTGTTCTTCCCCGGCGGCGACATCGGCGAGCTGGCCGTCAACGGTACCGTCAACGATCTCGCCGTGGCCGGGGCGCGGCCGCTGTACCTGTCCGCCGGGTTCATCCTGGAGGAGGGTTTCCCCGTCGCCGACCTCGTCCGCATCGTCGCCTCGATGGCGGCCGCGGCCCAGGCGGCCGGGGTGCGGATCGTCGCCGGTGACACCAAGGTGGTCCGGCGCGGCCAGGCCGACGGCTGCTTCATCACGACCGCGGGCGTGGGGGTACGCGAACGCGAGCACTCGCCCAGCGTCGGTTGCGCCCGTCCGGGCGACGCGGTGCTCGTGTCCGGTCCGGTCGGCGATCACGGCATGACCGTCCTGATCGCCCGGGGCGACCTAGACCTGGAGGTGGACCTGCGCAGCGACACCGCGCCGCTGCACGAGCTGACCGCGGCGCTGCTGGACACGGCCGGGGCGGGGGTGCGCGGCATGCGGGACGCGACCCGCGGCGGAGTCGCCACGGTGCTCAACGAGATCGCGCGGGCGGCCGGGGTGACCGTCGTCGTGGACGAGGAGTCCGTGCCGGTCCGTCCCACCGTGCGCGGCGCGGCCGAGCTGCTCGGCATCGACCCGCTGTACGTGGCCTGCGAGGGGCGGTTCGTCGCCGTGGTCGCGCCGGAGGCCGCCGACGCGGCCCTGGCCGCCCTGCGCGCGCATCCGCTCGGCGAGCAGGCCGCGATCATCGGCCGGGTGGACACCGACCCCGCAGAGCTGGTCCTCCTGCGCACCCGCTTCGGCGGCACCCGCATCATGGACCTCCTGGTAGGAGACCCCCTACCCCGCATCTGCTGACCACCTGGTCCAGGCCCCGGCCCCGATCCCCGGCCACCCGGTCCCGACCCGGGTCGCGGGTCGTGGCGATGATCGCGGGTTCGTGTCGAAAAGTGCGGCTGGACCGCAGATCTTGACACCAACGCCGTTGACTTAAGGATTTGATCGCCGCGTCAAGGCCGTCTCGGCTGGCGATATGGATCGGGACTCCTCAATATCAGTTCGACCAAGAATTGACCCGAGGAGTCCCGTTGCAGCAGCAGTCTGCCATCACGCGCACGATCACGGTAGCGGCCGGGGCGTTCGCGCCGGGCCATCTGGGCGAGCTGACCCAGGTTCTCGACTTCGACCTGGTCGATGCCGTGGCAGCCGAGACCGGCACCACGCAGCGGCGGGTCAGGCTGTTGCCGACCCGGGTGCTGATCTTCTTCGTGCTGGCGCTGGCGCTGTTCGAGCCGTGCGCCTACCGGCAGGTGTGGGCGAAACTGGTCGCCGGTCTGCGCGGGCTCGCGGTGGCCTGCCCGAGCGCGTCGGCGCTGACCCGCGCCCGCCGCCGCGTCGGCCCCAAACCGCTGCGCGCGCTGTTCGAGGCGGTCTGCGGCCCGGTGGCCTGGCCCACGACGGGGCCGGCGTTCTGGCGCGGGTTTCGCACCGTCGCCGTGGACGCCACCACCCTGCACGTGCCCGACCGGCCCGGCACCAGGACGCGCTACCCCAAACGCCAGGGTCCGGCGATGACGTTCAGCTACCCGTACCTGCGGCTGGTCGTGCTGGTCGAGTGCGGCACCCGCGCCCTGCTCGGGGCGGCGTTCGGGCCCGAAAGCGCCGGTGAGCATGTCTACGCCCGCCGGCTGCTGGACAAACTCGACGCCGGGATGCTGCTGCTGGCCGACGCCTACTACGACAGCTGGAAGCTACTGGCCGACATCGCGGCCACCCGCGTGCAGTATCTGTGCCGCTCCGGTGCCGGCCGCGTCCCGCTGATCCTGACCCGGCTATCCGACGGCTCCTACCTGTCCGTTCTCGGCCACGGCCGGCTGAAGGTCCGCGTCATCGAGACCTGGGTCGAGATCACCCACGCCGACGGCGTCGTGCGCACGGAGCAGTGGCGGCTGATCACCAGCCTGCTCGACCACACCCGCTACCCCGCGGCCGACCTCGTGCAGCTCTACCACCAGCGCTGGCAGGTCGAGACGACCTACCTGTCGATCAAGTCCACGATCCTGGACGAGCGGGTCCTGCGCTCCCACCACCCCGCCGACATCGACCAGGAACTCTGGGCCCTGCTGACCGTCTACCAGACGATCATCCGGATCACCGTCGACGCGGTCGACGCCCTGCCAGACGTCGACTACCACCGGGCCAGCTTCACCGTCGCCCTCGAAACCGCACGCGACCAGGTCGTCACCGCCGAAGCCGTCATACCACCACCCGGCCACGCCGTACTGGTCGGCGCCATCGGACAGGCCGTGCAGGACAACCTGCTACCCGCCCGACGACGCCAACGCGCCAAAGCCCGCAGCCGCAAGAACCCGACCAGCAAATACGGCCCCAACGCCGGCAAACACCCGCAGCAGACCCAGACCTACACCTTCCACGCCACCGTCACCATCTTCGAAGAAGGCTTGACAGCCCGCTCAAATCCTTAAGTCAACGGCGTTGATCTTGACACGAGACGGCGATCATCGCGGTCGGCACTGGTGGGCAGGGATGAGGCCACCTGGCGAAGATCGGCGTTTCGTGTCGAAAGGTGCGGTAGGACCACAGGTTTCGACACGAAACGCCGATCTTCGTGGGGCGAGCCCACCGGGTCAGGGCGTGAGGGATGGTCGGAGCCAGCTCGTGAGGTGGGCCAGGTGGTGTGGGGTGAGGCCGTCGGTGGGGCTGGGGGCCAGTAGGAGGGTGTTGAGACCTCGGGCGGACAGGTGGTCGCGGTAAGACGGGATGCGAGCGGCGGCGGCGAGGTCGTCATCCGCCCAGGCGAGCCGGGTGAGTCCGGGAGTGGCGTCCAGCCAGGCGTTGAGGGCCGTCCACTTGGGCCAGTCGCCGGGAACGGCGGTGGGACGGAGTTCGAGCTGGGGCCAGTCACGGCCGGGGAACGGTGCCCGCATCGAACGGCGCACCTCCGGCAGCCAGCTCGTCAGCCACACCGGGACGACGCCATGCGTGGTGGCGAGCGCGGCGAGGGCAGTGCACAGCGCCGCCGGCACCAGGACGGGGCGCGGCTCGAAGCCGACCTCGACGAGCCCGCCGAAGGGGCTCGCGCCGGACGTCGGCCGGATGACGCCGTCGATGTCCAGGACGAGCGCGGTCGTCATGTTCGCCTCCAGTCCCGGCAGCAGGTCACGGCCGTAACGTAACCCCTTCATGCGCACTGTTCAACAACTTGTTGACAAACAGTTTGTTGAACAGGCATCCTGGCCGCATGAGTGGATCATCGGAGGAGCGGTCCGCGGCCGAGACGGAAGACCGGGCCCGCGCGCGGCTGAGCGCCCGCGGCGGGGACGAGCTGCCCCGGCTGCCTTGGCTCGCCGCCCGGCAGCCGCACGACGCCGTGACCCTGATCCGCCAGGTGCTGTGGCGCGCCGGCACCGACCGGTCCGCCCTGGAGCTGCCCGAGGATCTGCTCGCCGCGCTCACCCTGCTGGCCACGGCCCGAGCCGAGCTGGACCAGCTGGAGGCGGGCCTGCTGTTCGTGGGCCGTGCCGAGGGGCTGACCTGGGCGCAGATCGCCGAAGCGCTCGGCCTGCGCACCGCACAGGCGGCGCAGCAGCGGCACGAGCGGGTCACCGCCCGGCTCGCCGGTGACGGGGACGGCGGCGCGTGACCACGACCGGTCGGGTGGTGCCGCTGGCCGAAGCCGGTCCGGACTGCGGCGGGAAGGCGGCGGCGCTCGCCGTCCTGCTCCGCGCGGGCCTGCCGGTGCCGGACGGCTTCGTGGTGACCGGCCCGTCCGCTGACGAGGCGGCCGTCACGGCAGCGCTGGCGCGGCTGGGCCCGGGCCCGTACGCGGTCAGGTCGTCGGGTCTCGGCGAGGACGGCGCCGCCGCGTCGTTCGCGGGCCAGCTGGAGACGGTGCTCGGCGTGCGAGGCTCGGACGAGGTCCTGGCGGCGATCCGGCGCTGCGCGGCATCCGGCGACGCCCCGCGGGCGCGTGCCTACCGGGCGCGCCTCGGTCTGGGGGATCGGATGACCGTGCCGGTGCTGGTGCAGGAGCTGGTGGCGGCGGACCGGGCCGGCGTGCTCTTCACCCGGGACCCGCGGGACGGTGGGGACAGGATCGTCATCAACGCGGCGTGGGGGCTGGGCGAGTCCGTCGTCTCCGGTGCCGTCGTGCCGGACGAGATCACGGTGTGGCGCGAGGGCGGCGCACGCGTCGCCTTCGGTGACAAGCGGACCCGCCTCGATCCGGGTCCGGACGGCCCGATCCGGTCGGACGTGCCCGAACCCGATCGCTTCCATGCCTGCCTCGACCTGGGCGAGATCCTTCCGCTGGCTGCGCTCGGCTGGCGCTGCGAGGAGCTGTTCGGCCGCCCCCAGGACGTCGAGTGGGCCGTGCGCGACGGCCGCTTCTGGCTGCTCCAATCACGCCCGATCACCACGCCGCCGGTGTCGGCGACCGGATCCGCGCCGGATGCCGGTCTGCCCGCCGCGCCGGAACGGCCGGACCTGGAGTCGCTGCTGGTCGTCGGCGTGGCGAGCAGTCCCGGGCAGGCTCGCGGACCGGCGCGGCTGGTGCGGTCCGTCGACGAGTTCTCGCGCGTACGCCCCGGTGACGTGCTCGTCTGCCGCACCACCGATCCGGCGTGGACACCGCTGTTCCGCCTGGCCGCGGCCGTCGTCACGGAGACCGGCGGGCTGCTCAGCCACGCGGCGATCGTGGCCCGGGAGTTCCGGATCCCCGCGGTCGTGGGCGCCGCGGGCGCCCTGTCCCGGCTGATCGACGGCGCGTACGTCGTCGTGGACGGCGCCCTCGGCACCGTCACGCTCACCACGTCACCGAGCTGAAAGGCAGCCGATGCACCCGTCGCCCACCGACTTGCTGGCGCTCCACGCGGTCCGGCTGAAGGGCTTCGCCGACACCGGAGCCGTGGCCGCCCGCTTCGGCCTGGACACCGCGCAGACCGGCGAGGAACTGCTCGACGCGGAGGCGTACGGCTGGGTGACCCGCTCCGCGTTCGCGGGCCTGGCCGGCTGGTCGCTGACCGAGGCGGGCCGCCGCCGCAACGAGGCGCAACTGAGTGAGGAACTCGAGCAGCGGGCTTCCCGCACCGCCGTCGTCGCGGTGCACGACGCGTTCGTGCCGCTCAACGAGCAGGCGACCAGCGCCTTCACCGCGTGGCAGCTCGGCACGGCCGGTGCGGTGCCGGGCCGCTTCGCCGCGCTCGCCGATGCCCTGCGCCCGCTGGAGCAGCGGCTGACCGCGCAACTGGCCCGCTTCGGCGGATACCACCAGCGGTTCGCCACGGCGCTGGCCCAGGCGGAGTCGAACCCGGCCTGGATCACCGGCATGGAGGTGGACTCGTGCCACCGGGTGTGGTTCGAGCTGCACGAGGACCTCATCGCCTCGCTCGGCATCGCACGCTGACCGGTGCCGTTCCGCCCGGTTCGGCCTGGCGGAACGGCACCGGCCGGGTCAGTACGTCAGGCCGAAGCCCTGCGGGAACAGCGGGGTCTTGCCGTCGCCGGTGTTGATCGGCTGCTGGGTGACCGAGGTTCCCCAGGTCATCGGCGTCTTCCCGGTCGGCGGGACGACGCCGAACAGCACGTCGGCCACGCCGCCGCCCTCGGTCCCGGGCAGCCAGGCGGCCAGCAGCGCGTTCCAGCCGGGCAGCTCGGCGGCGATGTCCAGGGGCCGCCCGGACACCAGCACCACGATCACGGGCACGCCCGCCTTGCGCAGGGTGGCGATGGTGCGCAGGTCGTCGCGGTCCAGGCTCATGCTGCCGGTGCGGTCGCCCTGGCCTTCGGCGTACGGCGTCTCGCCGACCACCGCGATCGCGGCCCGGTAGGTGCCGTCGATGCCGGTGCCGCGCTGGTTGTAGGTGACCGTGGTCGTCGGGCCGGCCGCCGCGCGGATGCCCTGCAGGATGGTGGTGCCGGGGGTGAGGTTCCCGGAGCCGCCCTGCCAGGAGACGGTCCAGCCGCCGGACTGGTGGCCGATGTCGTCGGCGTTCTTGCCGGCCACGAAGATCTTGTTGTTGTCGCGGGCCAGCGGCAGCACGCCGCCGGCGTTCTTGAGCAGCACCTGTGACTTCGCGACGGCCTGCCGGGCCAGGGCCCGGTGCGCGGCGCCGCCGACGGTCGGCGTCCAGGCCCGGTCCGTCAGCGGCCGCTCGAACAGGCCGAGTTCGAACTTCTTGGTGAGGATGCGCCGGTTGGCGTCGTCGATGCGCGACAGCGGGATGTGCCCGTTGCCGACCTCGGCGCGCAGCAGGGTGAGGAAGTTCTTCCAGGCGGTGGGCACCATGACCATGTCGACGCCCGCGTTGACCGCCGCGCTGACCTCGGCGGCGGTGAAGCCGGACTGGCCGTCGATCTGGTCGATGCCGTTCCAGTCCGAGACGACGAAGCCGGAGAAGCCCAGCTCTCCCTTGAGCAGTCCGGTCACCAGGTACTGGTGGCCGTGCAGCTTGACGCCGTTCCAGCTGCTGTAGGAGACCATCACGGAGCCGACGCCGCGCTGGATCGCGGCCTGGAACGGCGGCAGGTGGATGGCGCGCAGCTCGGCCTCGGACAGCTGAGTGTCGCCCTGGTCGTCGCCACCGGTCGTGCCGCCGTCGCCCAGGTAGTGCTTGGCGGTGGCCAGCACCGAGGCCGGGCCGCCCAGCGCCGGGCCCTGCAGGCCGGTCACGATGGTGGTGAGCGAGCTCGCGATGTCCGGCGTCTCGCCGAACGACTCGTAGGTGCGCCCCCAGCGGTCGTTGCGGGCCACGCACAGGCAGGGCGCGAAGTCCCAGTCCACGCCGGTGCCGGAGACCTCCTCGGCGACGGCCCGGCCGATCTGCTCGACCAGGACGGGATCGCGGGTGGCGCCGAGGCCGATGTTGTGCGGGAAGATCGTCGCGCCGACCACGTTGTTGTGCCCGTGCACGGCGTCCACGCCGTAGATCATCGGGATGCCGAGCGGGGTGGCCAGCGCCGCCCGCTGGAAGCCGTCGTACATGTCGGCCCAGCCGGTGGCGGTGTTCGGGTTCGGCGCCGAGCCGCCGCCGGACAGCACCGAGCCGAGCCGGTAGGCGGTGAGGTCGGCGGCGGTGACCGAACCGCGCTCGGCCTGGGTCATCTGGCCGAGTTTCTCGTCCAGGGTCATGCGGGACATCAGGTCGGCGACGCGGGTGGCCACGGGCAGCGCCGGATCCTGGTACGGGAACGGGGCGGCGGCTCCGGCGGACGAGGGAAGGAGCAGGGTCGTGCCGAGCAGGGCGGCGGCGGTCAGCCGCGACACCCGGCCGCGGAACGTTCTGGTCATGGCGGCCTCCTGGGACGTAGGAGTGGTATCGGGAGAGCGCATAGCAGCCGATCGATGTCACTCGCCCGGCCGCGAACCGGGCCGTGGCAGGGCACACCGCGCTCACCCCGTGTTCGGTGACGGGTGCTTACGCTCCGTGGCGGCGGCGGGTATCGTGTGCGGCCATGCCTAGGACGGTCGGGGTGCGGGCCACGGTTCGCGACATCGCGGCGGAGACGGGTCTGTCGATCGCGACGGTCTCCCGCGTGCTCAACGGGGCGGCCAACGTCGCGCCGCACACGCGAGAGCTGGTGTTGCAGGCCGTGCAGCGGCGCGGCGACAAGGCCCCGCTGCGCCGGGGCGACCAGCCGCCCGCCTCCGGCGCGATCTTCGTGCGCTGCCCGTACGTGCTCACCGACTACTTCGGCCTGATCGTCAGCTCGATCGCCGAGACCATCGAGCTGCACGGGCGGCAGATGGTGCTGAACGCGGGCGAGGCGGCGCAGTCGGTGTCGGTCCTGCCGGGCCTCACCGAGCGGCCGGGCATCGCGGGCGCCATCATGATCCTGCCCCCGGACCCGCCGGAGCACCTGGTCCGGCTGCGCGACCAGCAGTTCCCGTTCGTAGTGATCGATCCCCGGACGCAGCCGCCGAAGGACATCGTGACCGTGTCGGCGGCGCACTTCGCCGGGGCGCGGCGGCTGATGTCGCACCTGGTCGAGCTGGGGCACCGGCGGGTGGGCATCATCGGCGGCCCGCCGGAGTGGCTGGCCAACGACGCGCGTATGGCCGGCTACGTCGCGCCGCTGGCCGACGCGGGGGTGCTGCCCACGCCGGAGCTGGTACGGCACGTGAACGAGCCGAACACCGAGAACGGCTACCGGGCGGCGGGGGAGCTGCTGGACCTGCCGCAGCGGCCGACGGCGCTGGTCGCGTTCAACGACAAGATGGCGGTGGGGGCGCTGGCCGCGGCGGCCGAGCGCGGGCTGCGGGTGCCGCAGGACCTGTCCGTGGCCGGGTTCGACGACATCGACGTGAGCCGGGCGACCACGCCGATGCTGACCACGGTGCGCCAGCCGTTGCAGGAGATGGGCCGGATGGCGGTGACCATGCTCATGCGGCTGCTCGACCGGCACACCCTGGAGGCGGTGCACGTATCGCTCGGCACCGAACTGGTCATCCGCGACTCGACCGCGCCGGTATCGGGTGGATAGCCCGAGCGGGGTGTGACCGGAGCGGGGTGGCGCGGGTTCGATCCGGGACCAGGCGGCTGCACTATTGTCGTCGGTGTGGAGGAATCCCGCAGCAGCCGACCGTACGAACCGATGACCATGGCTCGGCTCGGCGATCTGCTGGCCTCGGGCGACTCGCAGCGATGGCGCTACATCGCGGAGTTCCTGGAGGAGTACCGCTGGGCGCCGGCCGCGACGCGGCATAAGCTGCTGCTCGCAGAGCCCGCGTCGACCGGGGATCAGCACTGGGACGTGTTCCTCGCGGCGTTGGCCGAGCACCTGTCCGCCCGCGACGGCCGAGGCGCGCCCGCGTGGTGTGAAGCGAGGACCCTGCGAACGTGGTGGTTCCCCTTCAACACACGTGCGGCACGTGCGGACGCGCTGGTGCACGCACCTGCGGCCTTCCGCAAGCGTGGAGTCTACGTTTCGGCCCAGGAGCTGGAGGTCGCGTGAGCGCCGAGGATCCGCTGCTCGACCGCGCCGCCATCGAGGTGGCGTTCCGGCGACTGGGTGATCGTCTCGCCGCGAAGGGCGTCGTCGCCGATCTCTATGTGTTCGGCGGTGCTGCGATGGCTCTCGCCTACGACGCAAGGCGCTCGACGCGTGACATCGCCGCGGTCTTCCAGCCGCACGGGATCGTGCTGGACGAGGCTCGAGCGGTTGCCGCCGAGATGGGCCTACCGCAGTGGTGGTTGAACGAGCAGGCCAGCGTCTATGTGGCGCCCGGTGGCGATCCGGCGGCGCCGAAGGTGTTCGATCACCCAGGGCTCCGGGTCGCCGCGGCTTCCCCGGAGCATCTGCTGGCGATGAAGGTCTTCGCCGCCAGGCGCCGCGACGGTGAGGACATCCACTTCCTGATTTCCCGCCTCGGTCTGGCGTCCGTCGAAGAAGTCCTGGCACTGTGTGCTGACGTGTTTCCCGACGAGGAAGTGCCTGACCGCGCTCGCCTCATTCTCGAAGAGTACTTCGACGGCGAGTAGCACTCCGACGCCATCTGCGGTCGGGTCGGTAAACGCCTGGACATCCAACGATCTCTTTGTCTCGCCAGGCGCGAGATTTCTGGCAGCCGCATCGGAACCGCTACCGCCCATGATCGATGGATAATGTGGCTGGCAGGCGCAGTTTCATTTTGTTTCAATGAAACACTGGTGTTTGATGCTGTCTTTCTCGGACATTGCCAACCCTTGACAGGCAAGAAAGCTACATGTTTCATTGCTGTCAACAGAACCCTGATCATTTTGTTACATCAGTTACATCGAGGGTTCTGGGTACCGAGGAACATCCGGGCCGGGTACGGCGGGAGCCCCACCGCCGCCCGGCCCGCCCCCAGCATCACGCGAACCGTCACGACGCGCCGCCTCTCACGCGGCGCGCCCGGCGGGGATCGCGTGCCATCTCGCGTCGAAAGGAGGGTCCCGCGTGTTCCGTCCTCGATCAGGCTGGACCACCACCATCGCGGTCACCGCCACCACGGCCACCGCGCTGCTGGTGGGCGGCTCGATGATCGCCCAGCCCGCGCTGGCCGCCAACGAACCGGTGAGCATCTGGCTCACCACCACCTCCGACTCCGGCGGGCGCACCGTCACCCGGGGTCTGCAGCAGCAGGCGAACATCAACTTCGGTCCGGCCGGAGGCAGCGCCAACCACACGATCACCGTCAACGAGGGCACCACATACCAGCAGTTCGAGGGCGGCGGCGCGTCCATCACGGACACCACGGCGTACCTGCTGCGCGGCGGCCCGATCAGCGCGGCCACCCGCGACCAGGTGATGGCGAAGCTGTTCTCGCCGAGCCAGGGCATCGGCCTGTCGTTCGTGCGCAACCCGATCGGCGCCTCGGACCTGTCCCGGCCGGGCATGATCTCGCTCGACGACACCTGCTGCAACCTCAACGACTTCGGCAGCAACGGCTACGACACCGACGTCCGGCTGCTCACCCAGCAGGCCAAGCAGCTCAACCCCGCCCTGCGCGTCAAGGGCGTGCCGTGGAGCGCGCCGGGCTGGATGAAGGACAACGGCCGGATGGACCAGATGGGCTGGCTCAAGGCCGAGTACTACGGCATGTACGCCCAGTACCTGGTCAAGTACATCCAGAGCTACCAGGCGATCGGCGTGCCGGTCGACTACATCTCGGTGCAGAACGAGCCGAACTGCTGCCAGGCCGGCAACCCGACGGCGATGAACTACCCGGGTATGAGCTGGAACACCTCCGGGCTGATCGAGCTGACGAAGAACCACGTCTACCCGGCGTTCCGGGCCGCGGGCATCAACACCAAGGTGCTGATCCACGACTGGAACTACGGCGACTACGCCAGCATGAGCGCGGGCACCCTGGCCGACGCGGGCGTCCGCAACGACCCGCTGTTTGGCGGCATCGCCTGGCACGGCTACTTCGGCGACCCGGCGGTCGGGACCCAGGTGCACAACCAGTACCCGTCGGTGAAGCAGTTCAGCACCGAGCACTCGGGCGGCACCTGGATCGGCAACCAGCACAACGAGGACATGGCCGACATCGTCAACTACGCCCGTAACTGGAGCGGCAGCCTGGTCAAGTGGAGCCTGGCGCTCAACCAGTACATGGGCCCGCACAACGGCGGCTGTGACGTCTGCACCGGCCTGATCACCGTGCAGGAGGGCGGCACCCGGGCCGGCCAGGTCGACTACACCATCGAGTACTACACCACCGGCCACCTGACCAAGTTCGTCAAGCCGGGGGCGTACCGGATCGACTCCACCGCCAACGGCACCGTGCAGAACGTCGCGTGGAAGAACCCGGACGGCTCGAAGGCCCTGATCGCACACAACGGCGGCACCTCGTCGCAGTCGGTGCGCGTCAACTGGGGCAACCAGTCCTTCGTGTACACCCTGCCCGCGCGTACCACCGCGACCTTCACCTGGTCGGGCACGCCCGGCAGCGGCGGGGGCGGCGGCACGGGCACCAGCCCGATCACCGGCCTGGGCGGCAAGTGCGTCGACGTGGCCGGCGCGGCCACCGCCAACGGCACCGCGATCCAGATCTACGGCTGCAACGGCACCGGCGCGCAGTCCTGGACCCGCGACTCGTCCGGCCGGCTGAGCGCGCTCGGCAAGTGCATGGACATCGTCGGGCCCAGCGCCGCCAACGGCACCCTGGTGCACCTGTGGGACTGCCACACCGGCAGCTCGCAGAAGTGGACCTACAACAGCTCCACCCAGCAGTTCGTGAACCAGTTCTCGGGCACCTGCCTGGACGTCAAGGACAACACCTCGGCCGACGGCACCCGCCTGCAGATCTGGTCCTGCACCACGGGCGCGAACCAGAAGTGGAGCTTCTCATGAGGCGGCGGGCGATCGTCTCGGCGCTGACCGCGTCGGTGCTGGCGAGCGTGGGCGTGGCCGTGGTGGTCGTGCTCGGCGCCCCGTCGGCGCAGGCCGCCGTCACGTCGGGCACCACGTACACGGTGGTGAACAAGGCCAGCGGCAAGTGCGTGGACGCGCGCTCGGCGGCCACCGCCAACGGCACCGCGGTGCAGCAGTACACCTGCAACGGCACCACGGCGCAGCAGTGGCGCTTCGACGCCACCAGCGGCGGCTACTTCCGGGCCGGCGTCGGCCCGAACGTCAACCAGGTCTGGGACGTCTCCAACGTCTCGACCGCCGACAACGCCGCCATCCACCTGTGGCTCTACGGCGGCGGCAACAACCAGCAGTGGCTGCCGGTGCAGGAGGCCGACGGGGCGTACCACTTCGTCAGCCGGCACAGCGGCAAGTGCCTCGACGTGCCGGCGGCCTCCACCGCCGACAGCGTGCAGCTGGTCCAGTACACCTGCAACGGGACGGGAGCGCAGTCGTTCTACCTCACCCCGGTCGGCGGGCCGCAGCCCTCGCCCAGCACCGTGCCGCCTAACCCGAACAACCCCGACCTCGGGCCGAACGTGCGCGTCTTCGACCCGTCCATGTCGGCCTCCACCATCCAGTCCCAGCTGAACAGCGTCTTCTCCGGCCAGGAGACGAACCAGTTCGGTTCGCAGCGGTACGCGCTGATGTTCAAGCCGGGCAGCTACAACGTCAACGTCAACGTCGGCTTCTACACGCAGGTCCTCGGCCTGGGCTTCTCCCCGGACGCGGTGAACATCAACGGCTCGGTGCACGTGGAGGCCGACTGGTTCCCGCCGAACAACGCCACCCAGAACTTCTGGCGCGGGGCGGAGAACCTGTCGGTGACCCCGACCGGCGGCACCGACCGCTGGGCCGTGTCGCAGGCGGCGCCGTACCGGCGCATGCACGTGCGCGGCAACCTGCTGCTCGACGACGGCGGCTGGGCCAGCGGCGGCTGGTTCTCCGACGTCAAGATCGACGGCCAGGTGAACTCGGGCAGCCAGCAGCAGTGGATCACGCGTAACTCGCAGTTCGGCAGCTGGACCGGCTCGAACTGGAACATGGTGTTCGTCGGCACGCAGGGCGCGCCCGGCAACACGTTCCCGAGCCCGCCGTACACCAACGTCGGCAACACCCCGGTGGTGCGCGAGAAGCCGTTCCTGTACGTCGACGCGCAGGGCGCCTACCAGGTGTTCGTGCCCGCGCTGCGCAGCAACAGCACCGGCACCACCTGGGCGGCGGGCACCCCGGCGGGCACCTCGCTGCCGATCAGCCAGTTCCACATCGTGAAGGCCGGCGCCACCGCGGCCTCCATCAACGCGGCCCTGGCCGCCGGGCAGAACCTGCTGTTCACTCCCGGCGTCTACCACGTCAGCGACACCATCCGGATCACCCGGCCCGACACCGTCGTGCTGGGCCTGGGCCTGGCCACCATCATCCCGGACAACGGCGTGATGGCGATGTCGGTCGCCGACGTGGACGGCGTCAAGGTCGCCGGCATCCTCATCGACGCGGGCACCACGAACTCGTCCGTGCTGATGCAGGTCGGCCCGGCCGGCTCCGGCGCGAGCCACGCCGCCAACCCGACCTCGCTGCACGACGTGTTCTTCCGCATCGGCGGCGCGGGCGTGGGCAAGGCGACCACCAGCCTGGTCATCAACAGCCACGACGTGATCGGCGACCACACCTGGATCTGGCGCGCCGACCACGGTTCGGGCGTCGGCTGGACCACCAACACCGCCGACACCGGCCTGGTCGTGAACGGCAACAACGTCACGTTCTACGGCCTGTTCGTCGAGCACTACCAGAAGTACCAGGTGATCTGGAACGGCAACGGCGGCCGGACCTACTTCTTCCAGAACGAGATGCCGTACGACCCGCCGAACCAGGCGTCCTGGATGAACGGGTCCACCCGCGGCTACGCGGCGTACAAGGTGGCCAACTCCGTGACCTCGCACCAGGCGTGGGGCCTCGGCAGCTACTGCTACTTCAACGTCAACCCCTCGGTCGTCGCCGACCGGGCCTTCGAGGTCCCGACCAGCGGCACCACCTTCCGGAACATGGTCACCGTCTCGCTCGGCGGCAACGGGACCATCGCCCGGGTGATCAACAACACCGGCGGCACGGCGAACTCGTCCAACACCGTCGTCAACCTCGTCGTCGGCCCGTAAGGCGGCGGCGAGCCCACGGAACCACCCCGGCCGTCCGGCGCGAGTCACGCCCGGACGGCCGGCGGGGCCGCGCATCCAGTGCGGTCCCTGTCTGACAGGCAACTCGGCACCACCTACATATCCCCGCTCTGGAGGAAGTCCATGGGTTCTGCAACATCCGGCGCCCGTCGCCGCCTGCTCACGGTCGCGACGCCGCTGCTCGCGGTCGGTCTCGTCCTCGGCACCGCCGCCTGCGGCGGCAGCGAGGAGCCCGGCAAGCCGGGCGGCAAGGTGAAGCTCACGATCGCGACGTTCGGTGAGTTCGGGTACAAGGAGCTGTACAAGGAGTACCAGCAGCTGAACCCGAATGTGGAGATCACCGAGCGGATCACCAAGGCTGAGGATCACCACAAGAACCTGGCCGCGCACCTGGCGACGAACACGGGTGCGGCGGACATCGAGGCGATCGAGGAGGGCTGGGCGGGTCAGTTCACGGCCAACCCGGGCAAGTTCTACAACTGGACCGATTACGGCGCGAACGACATCAAGGCGCAGTGGCCGGCGTGGAAGTGGCAGCAGGGCTCGGCGGCTTCGGGTGAGGTGATCGGTCTGGGTACCGACGTGGGCGGTATGGCGATGTGCTACCGGCGGGACTTCTTCGAGAAGGCGGGTCTGCCGACCGAGCGTGATGAGGTCTCCAAGCTGTGGCCGACGTGGGAGGACTACATCAAGGCGGGCGAGCGTTTCAAGGCCGCCAACATCAAGGGTTCGGCGTGGATGGACGGGCCGACGGTGATGTACCGGTCGATCCTGGGTCAGCAGCCGATCGGTATCTACGACGGTGACAAGGTCGTCGCGGACACGAACCCGGGTGTGAAGAAGGCGTGGGATCTGACGATCGACGCGATCAACAAGGGTCTGTCGGCGAAGATCGCGGCGTGGTCGGCGGACTGGAACGCGGGTATGGCCAAGGGCTCGTTCGTGACCCTGGCGTGCCCGTCGTGGATGATGGCGTACATCCAGTCGCAGGCCAAGGACTCCTCGGGTAAGTGGGACATCGCCGCTGTTCCCGGTGGCGGCGGTAACTGGGGTGGTTCGTTCCTGACGCTGCCGAAGCAGGGTAAGAACGTCGAGGAGGCTGCGAAGCTGGCCAAGTGGCTGGTGGCTCCGGAGCAGCAGGCGAAGGTGTTCCGGGCTCTGGGTAACTTCCCGTCGACCGTGTCGCTGTACGAGGATGCGGTGATCAAGGACTTCAAGAACCCGTTCTTCAACAACGCGCCGGTGGGGCAGATCTTCTCGGCTTCGGTGAAGACGATGGTGCCGCAGTTCATGGGTGCGAAGTCGGGTGACATCAACACGGCGATCCAGAACGGTCTGACCCGTGTGGAGCAGGGCAAGCAGAAGCCGGACGAGGCTTGGCAGCAGTCGCTGAAGGACGTCAAGGCACTGCTGTAGCAGCTCCGGGTCCGGCCGCGGCACACGTGCGCCGCGGCCGGACCCGCCCCGACCCGCTCGAAGGGAGCCCGTCCGCACATGAAAAGCACGTTCTACCGCCTCGACCTGAAGGCCTCGCCGTACCTGTACGTGCTGCCCTTCTTCCTGATCTTCGCCGCGTTCGGCATCTTCCCGCTGGCGTACACCGCGTGGGTGTCGCTGCACGAGTGGAGCCTGCTGTCGGAGACGCACACCTTCCTGGGCCTGCAGAACTACAAGGATCTGCTGGCTGACGAGTACTTCTGGAACGCGCTGCGCAACACGGCCCAGATCTGGGTGATCTCCACGGTGCCGCAGCTGCTGATGGCGCTGCTGCTGGCCCACGTGCTCAACCAGCGCCTGCGCGCGCCCACGTTCTGGCGGATGACGGCGGTGCTGCCGAACATCACGTCGGTGGCGGCGGTGGCGATCATCTTCGGGCAGATCTTCGGCAAGGACTACGGCCTGGTGAACTGGGTCCTGGAGTCGCTGGGGCTGGGCCGCATCGACTGGCAGGCCGGCACGGCGAGCTCGCAGATCGCGATCTCAGTGATGATCATCTGGCGGTGGACGGGCTACAACGCGCTGATCTACCTCGCCGCGATGCAGGCCGTGAACCGCGACCTCTACGACGCCTCCGCCCTCGACGGCGCCAGCAGCCTCCAGCAGCTCACCCGAATCACGATCCCCGCGATCCGCCCGACGATCATCTTCACGGTCATCGTGTCGACGATCGGCGGTATGCAGGTCCTGGCCGAGCCGCTGCTGTTCGGCGGCGGGAGCATGACCGGTGGTTCGGACCGGCAGTTCCAGACCCTGTCGCTGTACCTGTACGAGGTCGGCTTCTCCCGCTTCGACTTCGGTTACGCGTCCACGGCCGCGTGGGCGATGTTCGGCATCATCGTGATCGTCGCGGCGATCAACTACTTCCTCACCAGCCGCCTGCGGAGGTCCTGATGACCACCACGACGCCTGCCCCCGCCCCGGTCCGCCCGGCCCCGGCCGTGCCCGCCGAGCCGCCGGCCCGCCCGCGCCGCCGGAGGTTCTCGGCCGAGCGGCGGCCGGGCAAGCTCGCCTACCTGGCGCTGGCCGGGCTGGGCCTGTTCTCCGGGTTCCCGCTCTACTGGTCCGTGGTCGTCGCCTCGCACGACAACGGCATCCTCGGCCAGGTGCCGCCGCCGTTCGGCATCGGCCCGAACCTGCTGGCGAACCTGGACCGGGCTTTCGGCACGGTGCCGTTCGGCAAGGCGCTGGCCAACTCGGTGGTCATCTCCGCGTCCATCACCATCAGCGTGGTGCTGTTCTCCACGCTGGCCGGCTTCGCCTTCGCCAAGCTGAACTTCAAGGGCCGCAACGCGCTGCTCGTGCTCGTCATCGCCACCATGATGATCCCGAACCAGCTCGGCATCATCCCGCTGTACATGCTGATGGCGAAGATCGAGTGGACCGGCACCCTGTACGCCGTCGTCGCACCCGGCCTGGTCAGCGCGTTCGGCGTGTTCTTCATGACGCAGTACCTGCGCGAGGCGGTGCCCAACGAGCTGCTGGAGGCCGCGCGGGTCGACGGCTGCCATACGCTGCGCATCTTCTGGCACGTGGTGCTGCCCGCCTCGAAACCGGCCGCCGCGGTGCTCGGCATGCTCACCTTCATGTCGGCCTGGAACGACTTCTTCTGGCCGCTGGTCGTCCTCACCCCGGAGGACCCCACCGTGCAGACCGCCCTCTCCACCCTGGCCAGCGGCTACATCCAGGACTACTCGCTGTCGCTGACCGGCACCGCGATCGCCACGTTGCCGCTGCTGGTCGTGTTCGCACTGCTCGGCAAGTACATCATCGGAGGCATCATGCAGGGAGCGGTGAAGTCGTGACCGCTGTAGCACCCGATCCACGGCTGGCCGAGCGCGCCGTGCTGCGCTTCCCGGAGGGGTTCCGCTGGGGCGCGGCGACCGCGTCGTACCAGATCGAGGGCGCCGCCGCCGAGGACGGCCGCACCCCGTCGATCTGGGACACCTACGCCCGCACCCCCGGCCGGGTCTTCCAGGGGCACTCCGGTGACGTGGCCTGCGACCACTACCACCGCTACCGCGACGACGTACGCCTCATGTCCGAGCTGGGCCTGGGCACCTACCGCTTCTCGGTCGCCTGGCCGCGCATCAAGCCGGACGGCTCCGGGCCGGTGAACGCCCGTGGCCTGGACTTCTACGACCGCCTCGTGGACGAGTTGCTCAGCCACGGCATCGAGCCGATGGCCACCCTCTACCACTGGGACCTGCCGCAGGTCCTGGAGGACCGGGGCGGCTGGACCAACCGCGACACGGCGTACTACCTGGCCGATCTGGCGGCGGCCACGGTGGCCCGGCTCGGCGACCGGGTCGCCACCTGGACCACCCTCAACGAGCCGTGGTGCTCGGCCTTCCTGGGTTACGGCAGCGGCGATCACGCCCCGGGCCGGCAGGACCCGGTCGCCGCGCTGGAGGCCGTGCACCACCTCCTCCTCGGGCACGGCCTGTCCGTGCGGGCGCTGCGGGCAGGTGGGGCGCGTGAGGTGTCGCTGACGCTCAACCTGGCCTGCGTACGCCCCGACGACCCGGCCGACCCGCACGACCTCGCGGCGGTCCGGCACATCGACGGCCTGCACAACCGGATCTGGCTGGACGCCGTGCTGAAGGGCGGCTACCCGCAGGACATGCGGGCGCTGCTGGCCCGCTTCGGCGTCGACCGCCGCGTCGAGCCCGGTGACGAGGCGGTCATCGCCTCGCCCATCGACCTGCTCGGGGTGAACTTCTACCAGCCGTCGCGGGTGCGCGCCGGGGTGGGCGTCACCTGCGGCCCGGCCAACCCGGGCAGCGAGGGCTGCGAGTACGTGCCGCAGGACCTGCCGGTGACCGCGATGGGCTGGCCGGTGGACGCGACCGCGCTGTATGAGCTGCTGATGCGGCTGTCCACGGACTACCCGGGCACCCCGCTCATGATCACCGAGAACGGCGCGGCCTACGACGACGTGCTCGACGGGGACCGGGTCGCCGACGCCGACCGCATCGGCTACCTCGACGCGCACCTGCGGGCCGTGCACGCGGCCGTGTCCGAGGGCGCCGACGTCCGCGGCTATCTTGCATGGTCGCTGCTGGACAATTACGAATGGGCGTACGGATACGGCAAACGGTTCGGCATCGTGCATGTCGACTACGACACCCAGCGGCGCACTCCGAAGGACAGTGCCCGCTGGTTTACCGACGTCATCGGGCGCAACGGGCTCAGTTGATGTCGGTGGGGGCCGGGCGTGCCGCACGTGGAAAGGCGGCACGCCCGGGTTAACCACCCGCCACGGGACTCACGCGGGACGGCTGAGCGGAGCCGTCCCGCGTGCCGTGTCCGCCCGCTCCGCCGCGACCCGGGCTGCAGTTTCCCCGAAACTGCACGCTGCGCCGTGAGCCGGGCTGCAGTTTCCCCGAAACTGCACGCTGCGCCGTTCGCCGCGAGGGGTCAGGTGAGGGATTCGATGTGCCAGAGGCGCAGGTGCCGGCCGCCGTCGGCGACGGCGAGGGTGGTGCCGTCGGGGGAGATCGCGATGCCGATGACGGCGCTCATCCGGCCGTCGGCGTCCCGTGCCTCGCTCTCCGGCATCGTCCGCTGCGCCGCGTCCTTGACCTGCCAGATGCGGACGGTGCCGTCGACCCCGCCGCTGGCGACGGTGTGGCCGTCGGGGCAGAACACGACCTCGTGCACCGCACCGTCGTGTCCGGACAGGACGCTGCCGGCCTTCGTGGCCAGGTTCCACACGCGCACCGTGCCGTCCTCGCCGCCGCTTGCCAGCAGGCCGCCCAGCGGAGCGTAGGAGAGCTCGCGCACCGCACCGGTGTGCCCCTGCAGGGTGCTGACCAGCGCGCCGGTCGCCACCTGCCAGATGCGGACCGCGCCGTCGCCTCCCGCCGCGGCCACCGTGCGGCGGTCCGGGCTGAACGTGACGGCGTCGACCCGGCCGGTGCCGGTGGGCAGCACCCGGAACGTCCGTCCGGTGGACACCTGCCAGATGCGCACGACCCCGGTGCTGCCCGCTCCGGCCAGCCAGGCGCCGTCCGGGCTGTACGCGAGGTCGAGCGGCACCCGTACGTGTCCGGTCAGGGTGCCCGCGGGCAGCCCGGTCGCGGCGTCCCACAGCCGTGCGCCGCCCTCGACCGGAGTGGCCACCCGGGTGCCGTCCGGGCTGAACACCAGCTCGGTGACCGGCTCGAATTCGCGTACGGGCATGTCCGCGACCAGCGTGCCGGAGGCGGTGTCGAACACGCGCAGCGTCCCGATGCCGCCGACCGCGAACCGGCTGCCGTCCGGGCTGAACACGACGGCCGTGGCGTTGCGCCCGAGCGGCACGCACCGCACCGGCGCCGCGCAGGTCCGGGCGGCGGCGTCCGGCGCGCCGCAGCCGGCCGCGAGCACTACGGCCAGCAGCACGGTCGCGGTCCGTGCCTGCGCCAGGGCGGGGCCCCAAGCCCTCATGCCGACAAGGTAGGCCCCGCCACGTCCCGGGGTAAGCGCCGTTCATCCGTACCGCATGGACCATCGGGATGATCCCCGCGCCACGGCCACCATCCCAGCCGCACCGCTCTCGAGGTATGGCACTTCTGGACCTGAGCGCTGGGGGAGATTCGCCGGATGGCAGGTGAGATCGTCGCCGGCGTATCCGGGTCGGACGGGTGGGTGCCCGTCGACTCGGCCGAGGCGCTGGACGCGCTGCTGGACGGCGCGCCCGACCATGCGGCGACGCTCGCGGGGGCCGGGGAGCGGCGGCTCGTCGTCGCGCTGGGCCCGTATCCGGGACTGCTGTGGGAGGACGAGGTCGACGTGCAGATCGGCGTCGGGCCGGTGCCGGACGGCACGGACCCGGCGGACACGGTCGCCGACATCCCGGAGGACTTCCCGCCGCACGTGCAGGCGGTCCTGGCAGCGACGGACTGGACGTTCGAGGTCCCGGCGGAGCTCGTACGCCAGGCGGGTCACGAGTTCCTCCGCACCGGCGAGCGGCCGCGCTGCGTCCTTTGGATCACGAAGCCCTGACCGCCCTGCGGCGTGGTGGCCGGCGTCGCCGCAGCAGCGGCCAGGTGAGCGCGGCGACGGCGAGCACGGCGACGACACCCGCGACGAGTGGCATCGCGCTGGACCGCCCCTCGCCGGGCGGGGCCGCCGGGGCGGCCGCGGTCTCCGGCACGGCACAGGCGATCGTCTGGGGTACGCCGTCGGCGGCGACCCGGAACGAGACGGCGCAGTAGCCCACACCCGGGGCGGCCACGTCCACGGTCAGCGACCAGTCGCCGGGGGCGAGCGCGCCGGGCAGCGGCAGGGTCGCCGGGTCGTGGGGGAGCGGGCGCAGCGCGGTGGCGGCGACCGACCCGCCCTGGGTGCTCTGGCCGGACAGCAGGGCCACCGCGGGTTCGCTGATCGGGTGGCCGTCGGCCCAGGCCAGGGTGAGCCAGACCGTGCCCCGGCCGTCGTGGTGCAGGGTGGGCAGCACCCCGTCGTGCGCGGCCGCGGGGCGGGCCGGGACGAGCAGCAGCGCCGCGGCGGCGGCTGCCGCGACGGCGTACCGGCGGATGGTTTTCATCAGGCTCCAGGGAGGGAGGCGGGCCGGGCGCGACCGAACGCGCCCGGCCCGCGTGGTTCAGCTGGTGACCTTGACCTCCAGCAGGCCGACCGAGCCCGCGCCGCTGTTCAGCACGACCCGCAGCCGGGTGGTCGAGACGCTGGTGAACGTGGTCCGGTTGTAGACGTTCGCGGCGATGGGGTAGCCGCTCGCGCCGGGCACCGCTACGTACGCGCTGCCGTTCCAGTACTGCAACGACCAGGAGGCGGGCAGCCGCACGCCCCCGTTGTCGTCGAAGAAGTACACGTCGGCCACGCGCACCTGCTGCGCCGACGACCACCTCAGCTCCGCCCACTGCTGGCCGGTGTTGGGCCAGGTGCCCCAGCGGCGGTTGACGGTGTCGTTGGACGACGGCGGGTCGATGCCGTCGTTGACCGCCAGCACGCTCTCCCAGGGGGACGTGTAGCTCGCGCTCGCGGTCGCGCTCAGCGCCAGGTTGCTGCTCGGCGGGGGCGGGGTGGTGCCGCCGCCCTTGATGAGGAACAGGTTGTCCGCGACGTTGTAGTACGTCGCGAGGTAGCTGCCCGCGGGCGGGCTGGTGTGGTAGTAGTCGTCGTGGTTGCAGTCCAGGCGGTTGTCCAGCGCCTGGGTGGGGCAGCTGTAGCGCAGCACCACGCCGTCGCTGTCCTTGTAGCACATGACGTCGTACTCGTCGACGCAGTGCGCGGCGCCGGAGGCGTTGGGGGCGTTGTTGTTGACCGCGCCCAGGGTGTGGCCGAGCTCGTGTGCGGCGACGCCGGCCGTCCAGCAGCCGCTGTCGGCGCGGGCGTACTCCGGGCCGGTGTTGGAGCGGTTGGCGTCGGACTTGCGGGTGTCGCCCGCGAAACCGCCGATGCCGCAGTACACCCTGGCGTCGACGAACTGCAGGTACTTGCGGTCGGTGCGGGTGTAGCCCGCCGCCTTGACCGCGTTGAGCAGCGGCGCCCAGTCGTCGGCGTTCAGCGCCGAGTCGGCGATCTGCACGTCGCGGACCACGGGGCGGCAGGCGCCGTTGACGTTCTCGGTGACGTAGCGGACGTGCCGCTCGCCGCCGGTGGCCTTGGCGCTCTCGTTGAAGATGACGTCGACCTGCTCGGCGAGCTGCCGGAACGTCTCCACGTACTGGCTGTAGCGGTTGGTGGTGCCGTGCACGTAGAGCACCTCGACGCGGCGGCCGGAGGTGCCGTCGCCCTCGCACACGGCCAGCGCGGACGGTGCCGCCGCGGTGGCCGCCCGCTGGGGCAGCGGGGCGACCGAGCGCTTGATGTCGAGCCCGGCCGGGGCCGGATCGGGGCCGTGCGTGCACATGGTGGTGCTGAGACCGGCCACGCGGTAGAGACCGGCGCAGGGGCCGGCGCGGTCGGCGGCCAGGCCGGACCAGATCATGCCGGTGGCGGCGTTGTCGGTCGGCCGGGCGCGGGTGTATTCGGCGCCCGCCGCCGTATTCGGCCCGGCCGCGGCCGGGGTGCCGCTGAGCAGGGCCAGCAGCGTCACCGCGACGACCAGCCGGCGGCGGTGGGGTGGGGATGGGGACATGTGCCGTTGTCCTTTCGGCGTGCGCACCGGGCAGCGCGCGATCCGGGGGAGCGAACGGGAGACGGGCACGGTGAGATCGTCACCGTGCGTGGCGTCCGCGGCAGGCGGTGAACTGCCACCCGTAGATCGACCGAAGACGATCTAAATCGCTTTCGGTCCATTCAGGCAGAGGGCCTGATCGATGTCAATGGCATGCATCCAGGCAAATTCGCCCGCATACCGTGACCAGCGACCGCAATACTTTCGGAATGTTCCGAAATCGTTTCGGCTCGGGCATCGCGGCGATGGCTACGGACAGTGAGGTTCGCGTCGCGGTGTCCGGCTGTCCCGAGGTGCGGGACGTCGGCGTGCGCGCCCACCCCGGATCATCGCCGCGGGTAGACTTCGTGATCAGGTCGAGAGGCGCTGCAACGGGCTGTTTCAGCCCGCCACGCTCGGCCGGTTCCACTTCCGCAAGGGCGCCTCCGATCCGTCGGAGGTGTCGTGTTGAACCAGCCCGTTTCCCCCGCCGCCCGGCAGCACGCGCTGCGTGACCTGCTGGACAGCCGTATCGCGGTGCTCGACGGCGCCTGGGGCACGCTGCTCCAGCAGGCCCGGCTCACCCCGGACGACTACCGCGGCGACCGCTTCGGCGACCACTCGCACGACGTCACCGGCGACCCGGACGTGCTCAACCTGACCCGGCCCGACCTGGTCCTCGACGTGCACCGGCGCTACTTCGCCGCGGGCGCCGACATCACCTCGACCAACACGTTCACCGCCACCAGCATCGGCCAGGCCGACTACGGCCTGGAGGCGCACGTACGCGAGATGAACGTGCGCGCCGCGCAGCTGGCCCGGCAGGCCGCCGACGAGGCCGGCGGGCGGTTCGTCGCCGGGTCGGTCGGCCCGCTCAACGTGACCCTGTCGCTGTCGCCGAAGGTGGACGACCCCGCGTTCCGGGCCGTCTCCTTCGACCAGGTGCGCGAGGCGTACGCGGAACAGATCTCCGCGCTCGCCGAAGGCGGCGTCGACCTGCTGCTCATCGAGACCATCTTCGACACGCTCAACGCCAAGGCCGCCATCGCCGCGGCCCGCGAGGTGGCCCCGGACCTGCCGCTGTGGATCTCGGTGACCATCGTCGACCTGAGCGGGCGCACCCTGTCCGGGCAGACCGTCGAGGCGTTCTGGCGTTCGATCGAGCGGGCCGAGCCGCTGATCGTCGGCGTGAACTGCGCGCTGGGCGCGACCGAGCTGCGCCCGCACGTGGCCGAGCTGTCCCGGCTCGCGGGTGTGTACGTCGCCAGCCACCCCAACGCGGGGCTGCCCAACGCGTTCGGCGGCTACGACCAGACCCCGGCCGAGACCGGGGAGCTGATGGGCGAGTTCGCCCGGTCCGGCCTGGTCAACATCGCGGGCGGCTGCTGCGGCACCACGCCCGAGCACATCGCGCAGGTCGCCGCGGCCGTGCGGGGCCTGCCCCCGCGGCCGGTGCCGCGGATCGAGGCGGCGACCCGGTTCAGCGGGCTGGAGTCGTTCGCGATCGGCCCCGACACCGGCTTCGTCATGATCGGCGAGCGGACCAACGTGACCGGCTCGGCGAAGTTCCGCCGCCTCATCGAGGCCGGTGACCACAGCGGCGCGGTCGAGGTGGCGCTGGACCAGGTGCGCGGCGGCGCGAACCTGCTCGACGTGAACATGGACGCCGACCTGCTCGACAGCGAGCGGGCGATGACCACGTTCCTCAACCTGATCGCGACCGAGCCCGAGGTGGCCCGGATCCCGATCATGGTGGACAGCTCGAAGTGGAGCGTGCTCGAAGCCGGCCTCAAGTGCGTGCAGGGCAAGGGCGTGGTCAACTCGATCAGCCTCAAGGAGGGCGAGGAGCCGTTCCTCGACCAGGCCCGGCGCATTCGCGGCTACGGCGCGGGCGTGGTGGTGATGGCCTTCGACGAGCAGGGCCAGGCCGACACCGTCGAGCGCAAGGTGGAGATCTGCGCGCGGGCGTACGACCTGCTCACCCAGCAGGCGGGCTTCGCGCCGGAGGACATCGTCTTCGACCCGAACGTGCTCGCCGTGGCCACCGGCATCGCCGAGCACAACGGCTACGCCAAGGCGTTCATCGACGCGCTGCCGCTGATCAAGCAGCGCTGCCCCGGCGCGCGGACCAGCGGCGGCATCTCCAACCTGTCGTTCTCGTTCCGCGGCAACGACGTGGTGCGCGAGGCGATGCACTCGGCGTTCCTGCTGCACGCGGTGCGCGCCGGGCTCGACATGGGCATCGTCAACGCGGGCCAGCTCGCCGTCTACGAGGACATCCCCGAGCAGCTGCGCGAGCTGGTCGAGGACGTGCTGTTCGACCGGCGCCCCGACGCCACCGACCGGCTCGTCGCGTACGCCGCCACGGTCAGCGGCGAGACCGCCAAGCGCGTCGCCGACCTGTCCTGGCGGGACGCGCCGGTGGCGCAGCGGCTGTCGCACGCGCTGGTGCACGGCATCGTGGACTTCATCGAGGAGGACACCGAGCTGGCCCGGCAGGAGGCCGCCCGGCCGCTCGACGTGATCGAGGGCCCGCTGATGGACGGCATGAAGGTCGTCGGCGACCTGTTCGGCGCGGGCAAGATGTTCCTGCCGCAGGTGGTCAAGAGCGCCCGGGTGATGAAGCGCGCGGTGGCCTATCTGGAGCCGTACATGGAGGCGGAGAAGGAGCAGGCGCGCCGGGAGGGACGCCTGGCCGCCGAGCGGGGCCAGGGCAAGGTCGTGCTGGCCACGGTCAAGGGCGACGTGCACGACATCGGCAAGAACATCGTCGGGGTCGTGCTGGGCTGCAACAACTACGAGGTGATCGACCTCGGGGTGATGGTGCCCGCCGCGAAGATCCTGGACACCGCGCTGGCCGAGGGCGCCGACGTGATCGGCCTGTCCGGGCTGATCACGCCGTCGCTGGACGAGATGGTGTCGGTCGCGCAGGAGATGCAGCGCCGCGGCATCAAGCTGCCGCTGCTCATCGGCGGGGCCACCACCTCGCGCCAGCACACGGCGGTGCGCATCGCGCCGGCGTACGAGGCCGACACCGTGCACGTGCTCGACGCCTCCCGCGTCGTCGGCGTGGTGTCCGACCTGCTCGACCCGGACCGCGCGGAGAAGCTGTCCGCGGCCAACCGGGCCGAGCAGGCGCGGCTGCGCGAGGAGCACGCGAACAAGACCCGGCAACCGCTGCTCACCCTGGCCGAGGCGCGCGCCAACGCGGAGCGGGTCGACTTCGCCGAGCTGCCGGTGCCCGCGTTCACCGGGGTGCGCGAGGTCGCGCCGGAGCTGGCCGAGCTGCGCGCGATGATCGACTGGACGTTCCTGTTCCTGGCCTGGGAGCTGAAGGGGAAGTACCCGGCGATCCTGGAGCTGCCGCAGGCGCGGGAGCTGTTCGCCGACGCCAACACCATGCTCGACGAGATCATCGCGAACGGGTCGCTGACCGCGCGGGGTGTGTACGGGTTCTGGCCCGCCCACGCCGAGGGTGACGACATCCTGCTGGAGTCGGGGCTCCGGCTGCCGATGCTGCGGCAGCAGACGGCCAAGCCCGCCGGGCGGCCCAACCGGTGCCTGTCGGACTACCTGGCCCCGGCCGGGGATCACCTGGGCGGGTTCGGCGTCGCGATCCATGGGGCGGACGAGCTGGCGGCCGCGTACGAGGCCGAGCACGACGACTACCGCGCGATCATGGTGAAGGCGCTGGCGGACCGGCTCGCGGAGGCGTTCGCCGAGCACCTGCACCTGAAGGCGCGGCGGGAGTGGTACGAGCCCGGTGCGGAACCGGCGATCGAGGATCTGCACGCCGAGCGGTTCCGGGGCATCCGGCCCGCGTTCGGCTACCCGGCCACGCCGGACCACACGCTCAAGCGCGAGCTGTTCGACCTGCTCGGGGCCGAGCGGGTGGGCCTGGCGCTGACCGAGTCGTTCGCGATGACGCCGGCGGCGAGCGTGAGCGGGCTGATGCTGGCGAACCCGGCGTCGCGCTACTTCACGGTCGGGCGGATCGGGCGGGACCAGCTGGCGGACTACGCGGCCCGGCGCGGCGCGGACCTTGCGGACGTGGAGCGCTGGCTCCGCCCCAACCTGGGCTGACCCGCCGCGCGGATGCGGCTACCCGCAAGAACCGCTGGCGGCGGGCGAGGTAGTGGCAGCTCACAGGCGCGGTGGCGGCACGGCGGTGGCGGCAGCGCAGCGGCGCGGCATCGTGGCGGCGCGGCGGTGGCGGCACGGCGGTGGCGGCACGGCGGTGGCGGCGCGGTGGCACCGCATCGGTGGTGGCGGCGCGGCGGTGGGCAAGATCGCCGTTTCGTGTCGAGATGTGTGGTTAGACGCAACCTTTCGACACGAAACGGCGATCATGGGCCGCGACGCTCCGGCTCGATGGCGGCCCTGCGCGTGGAGATCGCGGTCTCGTGTCGGAACCTGTGCTTAGACCCCATGTTTCGACACGAGACCGCGATCTTGACTTGACACGCTGTCGCTGGGCTCCGGCTGCCGCGCGGGAAGATCGGCGTTTCGTGTCAGAAGGTGTGGGCTGGCCGCACATTTCGACACGAGGTGGCGATCATCGCCGGTGGCGCGCCGAGGTCAGCGTTGCGGGCCGTAAGGGGCCGGGGCGACCATGAAGATAATCAGCTACATCTGTCGATTTCGCTATCGGTTGAGCGGACTAGAAGACCGGCTGTGCAGCCAATCCGAGCGCTGATCGATCGTCGCCCATACTCCTTACAACGTCACCGCTTCGTGCGGGCGGGCGGTGGCACCCCGGCGGTGTGGGGGTCAGTCATGAAGAGCAGGCGGCAGGCAGCGGGCACGCGGGGCAGGTCGACACTGGCCGCCCTCCTCCTCACGGCCGTGACGGCCGTGTCCGGCGGGTGCGGAGCCCCCGAGTTCGAGTACGTGAAGAACGCCGACGACGGCGTGTACTTCAAGGTCCCCAACGGCTGGCAGCGGCTCACCCACGAGGAGATGGACGGGCTGCTGTCCGGTGAGGACCCGGAGTCGGCGGCCGCGGCGGCGCGGCGCGAGCGCATCTGGTCGGTCGCCTACGACGGCGCCGACTCCGCCCAGCCGCTGCACCTGTTCCTCGGCCTGGGTGACGAGCCGTTCGTGTACGTCATGGTGCGGCGCCTCAGCGAGGCCGAGGTCAACGCGGTGTCCCTGAACGGCGCGCGGGACCTGCTGTTCCCGATCACCCCTCAGGCGCGCGAGGACAACGCCCAGAACCCGATCTTCCAGGGCTTCGAGCTGATCTCGGACGAGGTGCTCGCGGCCGAGAACGGGGCGCGCGGGGCACGCACCGTCTTCAACTACAGCCCCGGCGGCGGCGCGCTGCAGACGTTCGTCCAGACCGTCTACGTCGACGACGCGGGCGGGCGGCTCTACCAGTTCATCCTGCGCTGTTCGGCCACGTGCTTCCGCCTGCGGGCGGGGGACCTGGACGCGGTCGTGCAGTCCTTCACGGTGAGGAGCCCACGATGAACGAGCCGACCGAGCCGGTCGAGGGCCTGCGCCCGCCCGGCGAGCCGTTCCGCCAGCAGGAGCGGCCGACGCGCAAGCGCCTGCCGTTCTGGGACCGGGTCAAGTTCCTGTTCCTGTTCGCGATCGCGTGGCTGGTGCTGGTGTGGGCGACGATCGCCGACTTCCCGGGCGGCATGCCGTTCTCGGAGGCGGCGCTGATCCAGCTGACCGAGGCGCGCTGGCTGCTGATCCTGGCCGGCGTCGAGCTGCTGCGCCAGCTGCATTTCCTGGTGAGCGAGCACTGGTCGGCGTACCACCGGTTCTGGACGCACCGGGTGTTCGGCGGCTTCGAGCGGGTCACGCATCGGCGGCTGTCGGACTGGAGCCGGTTCCGGCTGGCCCGGATGCTGAAGTGGCTGTTCTGGATCGGGGTGTTCGCGCTGGTGGCGGGGGCGGTGCTGGACACCTCGCCGGTGCTGGCGCTGTTCCAGGCCCCGGCGATCCTGTGGGCGCTGCTGCCGTACGCGCTGCAGCTGATCTTCATCCTGGCCGTGGTCGTGCTGCAGTTCGTAGCGATCTTCTGGTTCCTGTCGCGGGGCGGCGTGGACGTGTACTACCCCGACGACATCAAGACCCGGTTCGCCGACGTCTGGGGCCAGGACCACGTGCTGGCGCGGGTCCGGGAGAACATCGTGTTCCTGGAGCGGCCCGAGGAGATCGAGGCCAAGGGCGGCTACGTGCCGTCCGGCCTGCTGCTGTGGGGCCCGCCGGGCACCGGCAAGACGCTGATGGCCGAGGCGGTCGCGGGGGAGACCGGCAAGCCGTACGTGTTCGTCGATCCGGGCGCGTTCACCAACATGTTCATGGGCGTCGGCATCCTGAAGGTCAAGTCGCTGTTCCGCAAGCTGCGCAAGCTGGCGCTGCGCTACGGCGGGGTCATCGTCTTCTTCGACGAGGCGGACTCGCTGGGCAGCCGCGGCATGCTGGCGCAGGGCGGTCCGGGCTTCCCGCGCGGCATGCGGCCGGCGTTCGGCCCGGCGGCCGAGGGCTGCCACGGCTTCGGCTACCTGTCACCGGAGACGCAGTGGCGGCTGTCCCGGCACGCCGCCGCCGACCTGCGCGCCGAGGCCGAGCCGGAGCAGACCGGGCGGCGCAGCCGGTTCGTGATGGGCGCGGGCATGGGCGGCGGCGCGGGCATGGGCACGCTGCAGGCGCTGCTCACCGAGCTGTCCGGGCTGAAGAAGCCGCGCGGCTTCGTCAACCGGTACGTGCGCCGGGTGCTCGGCATGCGCCCCAAGCCGCCGCCGCGCTACCGGATCCTGGTGATGATGGCGACGAACCTGCCGGAGGCGCTGGACGAGGCGCTGCTGCGGCCGGGCCGCATCGACCGCATCTACAAGGTCGGCTACCCGAGCAAGGCCGGGCGGGTGCGCACCTACGAGGGCTATCTCGGCAAGGTGCGCCACGAGCTGACCTCGGCGCAGATCGACAAGCTCGCCACGATCACGCCGTACGCGACCGGCGCGACCATCAAGGATCTGATCAACGAGGCGCTGATCACCGCGATCCGGGACGGCCGCGAGGTCATCGCCTGGCGCGACGTGATGCGGGCCAAGCAGCTCAAGGAGCTGGGGCCGCCGGAGGACGTCGAGTACATCGAGCGGGAGCGGCACGCCGTGGCGGTGCACGAGGCATGCCACGCGGTGATCGCGTACCGCACCCGGCACCACATGGAGATCGACATCGCCACCATCGAGAAGGGCAGCGACTACCTGGGCATGGTGGCCAGCATCCCGCCCGAGGACCAGTTCACCCGGTGGCGCACCGAGTACGAGTCCGACATCTGCGTATCGCTCGCGTCGCTGGCCGGGGAGCGGCTGTTCTTCGGCGGCGACAGCTCCTCGGGCGTCTCCGGGGACCTGGAGTCGGCCACCACGGTCGCCTCGTTCATGGAGGGCTACTGGGGCATGGGCGGCACCGTGTCGTCGTACTCCACCGCCAAGCGCCTGGAGGTCGGCGCCCCCGGCGGCGGCCAGGGCGGCCGGCGCAAGAAGGGCCAGGACACCGAGGCCGACATCCGCCGGGCGCTGGCCGACCGCATCGAGGACATGCTCAGCGAGCTGCTCGAACGGACCGGCCAGATGCTCGTCCAGCACCGCCGCGACGTGCTCGCCCTGGCCCACGCCCTCGAGACGCACAAGACCCTCACCGGCGACGACGTCGTCGCGGTCCTCGAAGGCCGCCCCGGCCCCGCCGTGGACGGCTCCCTCTACCGCTCCGAGGAGTTCCTCGCCCAGCTCGACGCGTACCACGAAGCGGCCGCGGCCGCCCACCAGGGCCACAGCCGCATCACCATGGCCCTGCCCGCCACCTCGGTCACCCCCACCCCCGCCGAGTAAAGGAAGGGCACCTTCTTATCGCTTTCCGATGTAGAAGGTGCCCTTCCTAACGCTTGGCAGGTCCGGGCCGCGGCGCGCCGGGCCTGGCGGGATCATGGGTGGGCCGTGCGGGTCTGTACCGTGCGGGGTACACCGCCGATACGACGAGGTGACTGTCCCATGACCGCCAAGAGCGACCCCGGCCGCAGCCTCGCCCTCCTGTGGGGCTCGCACCAGCGGCCCGGCCGGTCCGGGCTCACCGTGCGGGCGATCGTCACGGCCGCGATCGAGCTGGCCGACGCCGAGGGGATCGACGCGGCCACCATGCGCCGCGTCGCCGAGCGGCTCGGCGCGGGCACCATGTCGCTGTACACCCATGTCCCGGGCAAGACCGAGCTCACCGACCTGATGATCGACACCGTAATCGGCGAGCTGTACACGGGTGTCGACGACCCGGCGAGCAAGGGCGGCTGGCGCGACGGGCTCCGCTACATCGCCGACCGCAACTGGGACCTGACCCTGCGGCACCCGTGGCTGCTGGACGTGACCGGCGGCCGGCCGACGCTGGGCCCGCACGCGTTCCTCAAGTACGAGGCCGAGCTGCGGGTGCTGGAGGGCATCGGCCTGACCGACCTGCAGCAGGACTCGGTGCTGACCCTGGTGCTGACCCACGTCGAGGGCGTCGCCCGCACCCACGCCGGGCTGGCCAAGGCGCAGCGCGAGTCGGGCATGACCGAGCAGGAGTGGTGGCGGGCCACCGCCCCCGTGCTGGAACGCGTCGCGCACGGCGACTACCCCGTCGCGTCCCGCGTCGGCCAGGCCTCCAGCGAGGTCTACCAGGCCTCCAGCGACCCGGCCCACGCCTTCGCCTTCGGCCTCGACGTCATCCTCGACGGCGTCCAGCGCCTCATCGACAAATAAGGAAGGAAGGGCACCTTCTTAACGGACGTCGGTGTAGAAGGTGCCCTTCCTGACTCTCAGCGGTCGCGGGCGGCGGCGACGGTGACCTGGCCGAGGCTGATGCCGCCGTCGTTCGGGGGGACCTGGCTGTGGGTCAGGACCCGGAAACCGGTGGCGAGCAGGCGGTCGACGGTACGGTTCAGCAGCAGCGTGTTCTGGAAGACGCCGCCGGACAGGGCGACCGTGTCCAGGCCGTGCCGCTCGCGCACCAGCGCGCACGCGCCGGCCACGAGATCGGCGAGCCCGGCGTGGAACCGGGCCGCGACCAGCGGCACCGGCACGCCGTCGAGCCGGTCGGCCACCACCGACCGGACCAGGTCCACGCCGTGCAGCGTCAGCACCGGGTCCTCGCCGACCCGGGCGGCGTACCCGGTGACGTCGCCGCGCTCGGCGATCTGCTCCAGGTCCACCGCGGCCTGGCCCTCGTAGGTGACCTCGTCGCGCAGGTCGAGCAGCGCCGCGACCGCGTCGAACAGCCGGCCCGCGCTGGAGGTCAGCGGGGCGTTCACGCCGCGCCGTGCCGCCTCGCGGACCGGCCGCCACCGCTGCGCCTGCCGGGCCACCAGCGGCAGCACCGGCAGGTCACCGCCCAGCCGGTCCAGGTACGACAGCGCCATGCGCCACGGCTCGCGCACCGCCGCCGCCCCGCCGGGCATCGGCACCGCCTCCAGGTGGCCCACCCGGGCGTACGCCGCCAGGTCCGCGACCAGGATCTCGCCGCCCCACAGCGTGCCGTCGTCGCCGTAGCCGAGCCCGTCGAACGCGACCCCGATCACCGCCTGCTGCACCCCGTGCTCGGCCAGGCAGGACGCGATGTGGGCGTGGTGGTGCTGCACCCCGACCGTCTGGACCCCCTCCCGCTCCAGCGCGTACGCCGTGGACAGGTAGTCGGGGTGCAGGTCGTGCGCGACCAGCTCGGGCGTGATGCCGAGCAGCCGTTCCAGGTGCGCGATCCCGTCGGCGTAGGAGCCGTGGGTACGCGCGTTCTCCAGGTCGCCGATGTGGTGCGACAGCGTCGCGTACTGCCCGCGCGCCAGGCAGAACGTGTTCTTCAGCGCCGCGCCGCAGCCCAGCACCGGCCGCCGCAGCGCCCACGGCAGCCGCAGCGGGCGCGGCACGTACCCGCGCGAGCGGCGCAGCAGCATGGGCGCGCCGCGCACCACCCGGGCCACCGAGTCGTCGGTGCGCATGTGGATGGGCCGGTCGTGGGTCAGCGCCACGTCGGCGAGGCCCGCCAGCCGGGCCAGCGCGTCGTCGTCGCGGTAGGCGATCGGCTCGTCCGACAGGTTGCCGCTCGTCATCACCAGGGGCCGCCCGACCGTGCCGAGCAGCAGGTGGTGCAGCGGTGTGTAGGGCAGCAGCACGCCCAGCTCGCGGCAGCCCGGCGCGACCGCGCCGGCGATCCGGAACGCGGGGTGCCGCTCGCGCCGCGGCAGCAGCACGATCGGCCGGGCCGGGTGCCGCAGCAGCCGCGCGGCGGCCGGTTCGACCTCGGCGATCCCGGCCGCTTCGGCGACGTCGGCCACCATCAGCGCGAACGGCTTGTCCTCGCGGTGCTTGCCCGCCCGCAGCCGGGCCGCCGCCTCCGGATGGGTCGCGTCGACCGCCAGGTGGTAGCCGCCCAGCCCCTTCACCGCGACGATCGCCCCGCTGCGCAGCAGCCGCGCGGTCGCCGCGATCGGGTCGGTGTGGTCGCCGAGCAGCGCCCGGCCGTCCATGCCGACCAGGCGCAGCCGTGGGCCGCACGCGGGGCAGCACACCGGCTGCGCGTGGAACCGGCGATCGGTGGGGTCGGCGTACTCCTTGGCGCAGTCCTCGCACATGGTGAAGGCGGCCATGGTGGTGTTCGGCCGGTCGTAGGGCACGTCGCGCACGATGGTGAAGCGCGGGCCGCAGTGCGTGCAGTTGGTGAACGCGTACCCCTGCCGCCGGCCGCCCCCGCCGGTCGTCTCGGCCAGGCATGCCTCGCAGGTCGCGGCGTCGGGGCTGACCTGCGCGGCGGGCGGGCCGGACGCGTCGCTGGCGACGATGACGAAGCCGGGCTGCCCGGTGACCGGCAGCGGCAGCGCGGTCAGCGAATCGATCACCGCGAGCGGTGGGCGTTCCAGGTCCAGGGCGGACAGGAACGCGTCCAGCGCCGGGCGCGGGCCCTCGGCCTCGATGAAGACGCCCTCGGTGTCGTTGCCGACGTGCCCGTGCAGGTGCAGCCGCTGCGCGAGTGTGTACACGAACGGCCGGAAGCCGACGCCCTGCACGATGCCGGCGACGCGCACAGACAGCCGCTCGTGGGACGTTTCATCAGAAATCACCCCGTATGCCATGGCTCATTCTGCGTCCTGCATGGCGAAAACCGGCGGACGTGCGCGGCACCGTCGGCCTACAGTTCGCGGATGGCGCGCCCGCTGCTCTTCCTGGACGTCGACGGACCGCTCAACCCGTACGCCGCCAAGCCCTGCCGGCGGCCCGAGGGCTACCTCACCCATCGCATGGCCTTGGCCTCGCTGCAGGGCTACGACCTCATGGGCCGCCGGATCAAACCGCTGCGGGTATGGCTGCGGCCCGACCACGGGCCACGGCTGCTCGCCCTGCCGTACGACCTGGTGTGGGCGACGACCTGGACCGGCGAGGCCAACGAATGGATCTCTCCGGTGCTGGGGCTGCCCGAGCTGCCGGTGGTGCACTGGCCGCAGCCGCGTCCGGACGGCCGCGACGGCCTGCACTTCAAGACCCGGGCGCTCGTCGCGTGGGCGGACGGCCGCGACTTCGCCTGGGTCGACGACGAGCTGACCGGCATCGACGCGCGGTGGATCGGGGCGCACCACCCCGGGCGCGCGCTGCCCTACCGGGTCGACCCGCGCCTCGGGTTGCGCGACGACGACTTCGCCGCCCTGTCCGCCTGGGGCCGGTCGCCATGATCACTGTCTCGTGTCAGAAAGGGCGGTGCGACCACAGGTTCTGACACGAGACCACGATCATGGCCCGGCGGCCCGGCGGCCCGGCGGCCGGGCCGGGCGGGTCAGGCGAAGCGTTCCACGGTGACCGGGAGCAGGCCGCAGGCCCGGGCCTCTTGACGCAGCTCGTACAGCGCGGCGGGCACCGTCTCGTGATCGCCTTCGCGCAACCGGACGGTGACGTCGACGGCCCAGCCCAGGCCCGCGCCGATGCGCCGCAGCTCCCAGGCCACGTCGTGCGCCCCGGCCGTGCCCTGGGTGCGCCCGACGACCCGCCCCAGCGGGTCCAGTGCCGGGTCGACCGGCACCAGCTGCCAGGCGGCGCGCAGCTCGTCGAGCGCGGCGGCGGAGAAGTCACCGGCGAACAGGATCCGGTAGACGCGGCTGCCCGGTTCCGGCCCGTCGTTGAGGGACAGGGGTGCCGCGTTCGGCAGCCGCCGGTGGTCCAGGAAGTTGAGCCGCAGCACCGCCTCCTCGTCGAGCGCCCCGCCGCTGAGCAGCCGGTATGCCGTCTCGGCGGCGTCGCGGTGCACGGGGCGCAGCCTGCCGCGTACGGCGGGATCGGCACGCATGGCGGCGCCGAACTCGGCGGAACTCCACCAGCCACCGGTGTCGACGGTCCACGCGGAGGTGTCGAGGCCGCTGACGGTGCCGTCGTCGCGCACCGAGAACTCCTCGATGACGACGCCCTCGACCCGGTCGTCGGCCGGGCGCAGCAGCAGGTAGTAGTCCAGCGGGGCCGCCGTGTGCAGGGGAAGGGTCACCGTCCGATGATGCTCCCCGGCGAGGTCGCCGCGGTCGCGGCGCGCCGCGTGGCTGCGGGAGTGGGGCGATCGGGTGCGGGAACGGGGCAAAACGGTCAGTGCCGTGCCACGCGTTCCAGCCGCACCTCGGCCAGCGCGCGGGCGTCGTAGGTGCTCTCCCGGTTCTCCGCGAAGTCGGCCAGGCGGCTGAGCACCTCGATGTTGCGGCCGTGCAGCGCCAGGTCGTTGACCTTCGTGCGCATCCAGCGCATGGGGCCGCGGACGAAGTCCTCGACCAGGATGACCCGGGTGCGCCCGGCGTCCACGCGGACCAGGGTGAAGGCGACGACGGCCTCGCCCAGCGGCCACATCCTGGCCCGCATCACCAGCCGGTGCGGCGGATCGCAGCTGACCACGTGCGTGACGTCGGCCGTGGACAGCGGCCACGGGCCGACCTTGTGGTGCAGCCGGCTGCCCATGGCGGGCCAGCTGGAGTCGACGTCCCTGATGTGCGCGGTGCCGACCACCCAATCCGCGTAGCTCCAGCCGTCGGCCAGCACGGCGAAGACCCGCTCCGGGGAGGCCTCCATCACCCGCTCCGTTCGCGCCATGCCCGCACTCGTACCCATACCCCCGCCGATCCATGCATTCCGGGCGGAGTGGCCACGTGATCGCTCGACTTGCCTGGCACCTGGGCGAATCTTGGACGGTGATCCGCCCAAGTGCCAGGCAAGTCGGACGATCAATCGGCGGGCGGAGGTTAGCGGTGGATGGGAGCGGGTAGGCGGTTGTCGTCAGCAACCAGTCCGAAAGGAGGAGGAATCATGACCGCGATGAACCCGATCCCCTGGGACCCGTGGAGCTACAAGGAGGACCTCGACTACAAGACGACGGAGGACGGCGGAGACCGTTCGATCGTCGGCTTCCACGTCGAGGCGACCGACGGCGGTATCGGCAAGATCGATGAGACGACCGGCACCACCGGTTCGAGCTGCATCGTCGTCGACACCGGTCCGTGGATCTTCGGCAGCAAGCGGATGCTTCCCGCGGGTGTGGTGAACAACATCGACTTCCTCGAGGAGAAGGTGTACGTCAACCGCACCAAGGCCGAGATCAAGGATGCTCCGGAGTACGACCCGGACCGTCGCGACGACCTCCTGTACCGGGACCAGGTCGGCACGTACTACGCCGACCGCATGCCGCCCCGGTGACAACTGAGTAATGGGGCCCCGGCGTTCGCGCCGGGGCCCCATTCGTGTGCCCTCTCGGCCCAGTGGAATAGAGCGCCTAACACGCCGACCGCGTTGTTCTTAAAAGGACTCTGCGGGTGTTTAAGAGTCCGGGCGGGCGGGCAGTCCAATGCCAACGACATGAAAGGAAGGGACACCGTGGAAATCACCGGTATCTTCACCGCCATCATCATCGGTCTGGTCATCGGTGTGCTCGGTCGGCTGGTCCTGCCGGGCCGGCAGTCCATCGCCCTGTGGCTGACCATGCTCATCGGCGTCGTGGCGGCCCTGCTGGGCACGTTCGTGGCGGGCGCGTTCAACGTGGCCAACACGGGTGGCGTGGACTGGCTGGAGCTGCTCTTCCAGATCGGGTTCGCGGCGCTCGGCGTCGCGCTGGTCGCGCCGATCGCGTCCCGGTCGAACGTCGACTGAGACAGTCTCTCCGCACGAGGGCCGGGCACTCGCCCGGCCCTCGTCATGCTGTCCGGGGCGGGGTGGCCGCGGGCAGCTGGGCGGTGACGAAGGCACGGACGAGGTCGTGCCAGTGGCGGGCGCGGCGCAGCATGCCATGCCCGTCGCCGGTTACCTCGTGATAGGTCACGTGCGCGCCCGCCCGCGCGGCCGCGTCGGCGTAGCGGCGGGAGGCGTGCGGGTCGGTGATCCGGTCCCGGTCGCCGTGGGCGATCAGCACGGTGCGCCCGGCGAGCTGGTCCACGGGGTCGCCGGGCTCGATCCATGGTGCGAGCGCGCATACGGCGGTGACCTGCGGCGCGCCGGCGCCCCACAGTGCGGTGCGGCCGCCCATCGAGTGCCCGACGAGGATCACCGGGAGGCCGGGGTGGTGGCGGCGGGCGGCCTCGTCCAGTGCCCAGGCCAGGTCCCGGACCGGGTCGGCGGCGCCGCCGTTCCAGCCTCGATACCGGTACCGCAGCACCCATACCGCGGCGTCCGCGGGCGGTGTGCGCAGGAACGGCAGCATGCGCAGGTACGCCGGGCGCCCGCGGTGGGCGCGGCCGTGCCCGTCGGCGGCGCCGCCGTGCAGCACGACGACGAGCGCGCGCGGGTGCTCTGCGGCGTTGCGCACCTGCAAAGCGGGCCTGCGCATGTTCACTCCTTGCATCGCCCTCTGCGGAGTTCGTGCCCGGACGCTCCGCCGGTCTTCTGCCAAACCGAGGACACCAGTGTGCCTCGTCCGGCAGAATCGATGCAGAGAACGACGCATTATCGGTCGATGCCGTCGCGGTGGGCGGCATCGGCGAGTCCTCCCACCGGATCGCTGGATGCGTGATCACGCATCCAGCGATCTTGTGTGAAGGCGCCTAATCGCAGTTCAGATCTCGTATGGCAGCTGCGGCGGCGGGACTGCGAGGTCGTCCAGGCACCACGGTGTTCGTATAAGTGCAGATGGGAGGGCTCGTAGCGGTGACGGAACCGGTTCCGGCTCAGGTCCAGCGGCGGATGTACTCGCCGTCCGGGTCGAAGCGCTCGGTCTGGCGCTGCGGGCTGAATCGCCGGTACGGCTTGGTGTCGTTGCCGGTCCCGGCGACCCACTGCCAGTTGCCGTTGTTGTTGGCCACGTCGGCGTCGATGAGCAGCCGGGCGAACCAGGCCGCACCGTCGCGCCAGTCCAGGCCGAGGGTCTTGGTCAGGTACGACGCGGTGACCAGCCGGGCCCGGTTGTGCATCCAGCCCTCGGCGGCCAGCTGCCGCATGCCCGCGTCCACCAGCGGCACTCCGGTCTGCCCGGCCTGCCACGCCTGCAACGCCACCGGATCGTCCTTCCAGCGCTCCTCCGCGCCCGGCCGGTAGGCCTGGGAGCCGAGCTTCGGGAACGCGGCCAGCACCTGGTGGTAGAAGTCCCGCCAGCACAGCTGCCGCAGGTAGGCGTCGGGCAGGCCGTCCGTGACCGCCAGCGCCAGCGGGGACAGGTTGCCGAAGTGCAGGTACGGGCTCAGCCGGGAGGTTGCGTCGCCAGGCAGGTCGTCGTGCCGGTCGGGGTAGGCGGCGGCGTGCGGCAGCCAGGCCTTCAGCCGGCGCCGCGCCTCGGTCTCGCCGCCGGGCATCAGGCTCGGCGACTCGCCGGGCGCGTCCCCGAGCACCTTGCGCGGATCGTCGCCGGTGACGCCCTCGGGCAGGGGGATCCGCCGCGGCGTGGCCACGGTGCCGCGCCAGCGCTGGGACTGCCAGGCGCGCCAGTACGGCGTGAACACCCTGTAGTGGTCGCCGCCGGTCGAGGGCGTGACCGCGCCGGGCGGGACCACGGTCACCCCCGGGAACAGCTTGAGCGCGAGCCGCTCCCGCTCGCAGGCGCGGGTGAGGCGCTCCTGGCGGCGCAGCGCGTACGCGGAGACGTCCGCGGTCACCGCCACGCCGTCGGCGCCGACCGCGCGGGCCACCCGGATGGTCTCGGCGACCGGGTCGCCGGAGCGCACGAGCAGGTCACCGCCGCGACGGCGCAGCGCCTCGCGCAGGTCACCCAGGCTCTCCAGCAGGAAACGGCGCCGGTTGGCGGGCACGTCCAGGCTCCGGTCGGCGACGAACAGCGGCACCACGTGTTCGGCGTTCGCGCACGCGCCCGCGAGCGCGGGCTGGTCGTGCACGCGCAGGTCCCGGGTGAGCAGCAGCACGGCGGTTTTCATGGTCATCACCAGCGCAGATAACGATGCAACAATCAACGCAACTGTACCCTGCGGTACGCTCTCGGCGTGGCAGACGACGACGAGGGTCTGAGTGCGGGTGCCGTCGCCCGGCGGCTCGGCATCGCCGTGACCACGCTGCGCACCTGGCATCAGCGGTACGGGCTCGGGCCCAGCGCGCACGACCCCGGCCACCACCGCCGCTACGACGCGGCCGACCTGCGCCGGCTGGAGACGATGCAGCGGCTCACCGCGCAGGGTGTGCCGGCTGCCGAGGCCGCGCGCATCGCCCGCTCGGCCACCGACGACGGCATCGCCGAGCTGGGCGAGGAGCGCCCGGCGGCCCGCGCCGGGGGCGGGCACACCGTGGCCGTGGGCCGCGCCGGCGCCCAGGCCCGCGGCCTGGCCCGGGCCGCGATGCGGCTGGACGCGCTGACCGTACGCCACCTGGTGCACGACGCGGTGGCCCAGCACGGGGTGGCGGCGGCCTGGCAGGACCTGCTGGTGCCGGTGCTCGCCGGGATCGGTGCCCGGCACGCCGCCACGCAGCGCCTGGTCGAGGTCGAGCACCTGGTGTCGCGGTGTGTCAGCGAGGTGCTCGGTGGGGTGCCCCGCCCCGCGCCCGGCTCGCCCGTGCCCGTGCTGCTGGCCTGCGCCGACGAGGAGCAGCACAGCCTGCCGCTGGAGGCGCTGGCCGCCGCGCTGGCCGAACGCGGGGTCGCCGCGCGGCTGCTGGGGGCCAGGGTGCCGCCGCGTGCCCTGCTCGACGCGGTGCGGCGTACCGGCCCGGCCATCGCGGTGATCTGGTCGCACACGGCCGGCACGGCCGATGTGGCGACCCTGCGCGAGCTGCTCGCGATGCCGCAGCGGCCGCCCGTGGTCGCCGCGGCCGGCCCCGGCTGGCCCGACGAGCTCCCCGAGGGCGTGCTCAACCCGAAGACGCTCGACTCGGCCGTCACCCTCGCCATCGCCGTCAGCGAGGCCGGCTGACGGGCATGTTCGCGCCGATGACCGCGGTGGGTGGGTTTCGTCGGCCGCGACGATGAAGGCGCGATCCGCCGACCCGTACGGTTCTGCTGCAACGGCCGGTTCCGAAGCTGCGCCCCGTGCTTACGGTGGAGGTGGCAGCGGTGCGCGGCCGGCGGGCAGAGAGTGGGTCGACGTGACGGAGCAGATCACCCTCGACGCGGTCGAGGAGGCGGAGGCGCTGGCCACCGCGGCCGCCGAGCGGCTGGACATACGCATGCGGGAGCTGGTCACCGTGGCCGAGCAGCATGCCGCCGCGGAACTGCTGTGCCGGATCTGGCGGGCGGACTCGCCCGACCAGCTAATCAACAGCGGGATGATGCGCGCGCTGGAGCACTCCGGCAACTACGTCGTCGGCGCGTACCGCGACGATGTCCTCATCGGCACGGCGGTGGGCTTCTTCGGCGTGGGTCATCTGCACTCGCACATCGCCGGCGTGGACCCGGCGCGGCAGAGCCGCGGCGTGGGCTTCGCCCTCAAGCAGCACCAGCGGGCCTGGGCCCTGGCGCGAGGGGTCGGTGAGGTGTGCTGGACCTTCGACCCGCTGGTGCGCCGCAACGCGCACGTGAACCTGCACAAGCTCGGCGCGACGGCGGCCGCCTACCTGCCGGACTTCTACGGCGAGATGAACGACGGCATCAACACCGGCGAGGCCACCGACCGCATCTACGTGCGCTGGGACCTGCTGTCACCGGCCGCCTGCGCGGCGGCCCGGGGTGAGACCGCCGAGGTCGAGCTGTGGGTGCAGGCCGCGGCCGGAGAGCTGCTGGGCCGCACCGCCGAGGACGCGCCGCGCGTGCCGGACCAGCCTCCGCCGCCGGACGGGCGGCCGCTGCTGGTGGCGGTGCCCGCCGACGTGGAGGCGCTGCGGCGGCGCGACCGCGACACGGCACGGGCCTGGCGGTACGCGGTGCGCGAGGCGATCTGCGCCGCGCTGGAAGCGGGTTACCGGATCACCGGGATCACCCGGGACGGACGGTACGTGTTGGAGGTCAGATCATGAAGGTGACCGGGTTCGAGCTGCGCCGCATCGCGATGCCGCTGGTCAGTCCGTTCCGGACGTCGTTCGGGGTGGAGCGGGACCGCGACGTGCTGCTGGTGCGCGCGGTCACCGAGGAGGGGGCCGAGGGCTGGGGCGAGTGCGTGGCCATGTCCGCGCCGCTGTACTCCAGCGAGTACGTCGACGCGGCCGCCGAGGTGGTGCGCCGCTACCTGGTCCCGGCGGTGCTGAGCCTGCCCGACGCCGACCCGTACCAGGCCGAGGTGCCCTTCGCGAAGATCAAGGGGCACCCGATGGCGAAGGCCGCGGTGCAGACCGCGCTGCTCGACGCCCGGCTGCGGCTGGCCGGCATGCCGCTGGCCGCGCACCTGGGCGCGGTGCGCGACCGGGTCCCCGCGGGTGTCTCCGTCGGCATCATGGACTCGATCCCGGAGCTGCTCGACGCGGTCGAGGGCTACCTCGCCGAGGGCTACCTGCGGATCAAGCTGAAGATCCAGCCCGGCTGGGACGTGGCGCCCGTCCGGGCGGTGCGCGAGCGCTTCGGCGACATTCTGCTCCAGGTCGACGCGAACACCGCGTACACGCTGGCCGACGCCCGGCACCTGGCCAAGCTCGACCCGTTCGACCTGCTGCTGATGGAGCAGCCGCTGCCCGAGGACGACATCCGGGGCCACGCCGAGCTGGCCCGGCAGGTGCGCACCCCGATCTGCCTGGACGAGTCCATCACCAGCGCCCGCGCCGCCGCCGACGCGATCGCGCTCGGGGCCACGTCCGTCGTCAACATCAAGCCCGGCCGGGTCGGCGGCTACCTGGAGGCCCGCCGCGTACACGACGTCTGCGCCGCCAACGGCGTACCCGTCTGGGTCGGCGGCATGCTGGAGACCGGCCTCGGCCGCGCCGCCAACGTCGCCCTCGCCGCGCTGCCCGGCTGCGTCCTGCCCGGCGACACCTCCGCCTCGGACCGCTACTTCTCCCGCGACATCACCGCCCCCTTCGTCCTCGCCGACGGCCACCTCCCCGTCCCCACCGCCCCCGGCATCGGCGTCGACCCCGACCCCGCCACCCTCGCCGAGGTCACCACCGCCACCGAATGGCTTGGCAGATAAGGAAGGGCACCTTCTTATCGGATTCCGTAGTAGAAGGTGCCCTTCTTAACGCTGCCTGAACGCGCGGCCGCCTACGGTGTCGATCAAGGAGGAGAGACGAATGCACGAGCTGGTACTGCGCGGTGGCACCGTCATCGACGGACTCGGCGGCCCGGCCGTCGTCGCGGACGTGGCGATCTCCGGCGAGCGGGTGACGGCTGTCGGTGCCGAGCTCGGCCCGGCCCGCCGCGAGCTGGACGTGACCGGACTGGTCGTCGCGCCCGGGTTCATCGACCCGCACAGCCACTCGGACATGGTGCCGCTGATGGCCGAGCCGCAGCCGTTCAAGCTGCTCCAGGGCGTCACCACGGAGATCGTCGGCAACTGCGGGTTCTCGTTCGCGCCGCTGGACGCGGGGGGCATCGAAGCCGCGGGCGCGCTGTTCGCCGAGATCGCGGGCCCGGTGCCGGTGTCGCCGCTGGACTTCGCCGGATACCTGGCCGCCGTCGACGCGGCGGGCTCGGCCAACCACATCGCCGCGCTGGTCGGGCACAACACGCTGCGCGTGCAGGCCAACGGTATGGACGAGACGCTGCGCCCCGGCGCGCTGGAGCAGATGTGCCGGCTCGCCGACGAGGCGTTCGCGGCGGGCGCGATCGGCCTGTCCAGCGGCCTGATCTACCCGCCGGGCAGCTACGGCGACACCGAGGAGCTGGTCGCGCTGGCCCGGGTCGCGCACCGGTGGAACCGGCCGTACACCACGCACATGCGCAACGAGGACGACCGCCTGGCCGAGGCGCTCGACGAAGCGATCGCGATCGCCACTCGGGCAAGGGTGCGCTTGCAGGTGTCCCACTGCAAGGTCGCCGGGCGGGCCAACCACGGCGGCGCGAAGATGCTGCTGTCCAAGCTGCACGACGCCCGGCTGGCGGGGGTGGACGTACGCGGCGACGTGTACCCGTACCGCGCGGGCGGCACCTTCCTCAACGCCCTGCTGCCGGGCTCGGCACAGGTCGGCGGCACGGCGGCGCTGCGGGCCCGGCTGGCCGACCCGGCCGCGCGGGCGGCACTGCGGGCGCAGGCCGAGGACCTCACCCAGCCCAACGGCTTCTGGGCCCGGGTCACCCCGGCCGACGTGCTGGTCACCACGCACCTGGCCCGGCCGGACGCGATCGGGCGCACGCTGGACGGGCTGGCGGGCGGCGGCGACGCCTTCGACACCCTGTGTGAGCTGCTCATCGCCGATCCCGGCGCGGGCATGGTCATCACGATGATGGCCGAGGAGGACGTCGAGACGATCATGGCGGACCCGCTGGTCGGCATCGGCTCCGACAACGGGCCGCCGGTGGGGTTGCAGCACCCGCGCACCTGGGGCTGCTTCCCGCGGGTGCTGGGGGAGTACGTGCGCGAGCGCGGCGTGCTCACCCTGCCCGAGGCGGTACGCAAGATGACCTCGGCGATCGCCGACCAGTTCGGCCTGGCCGGGCGCGGGTTCGTGGGCGCGGGCGCGGCAGCGGACCTGGTGGTCTTCGATCCGGCGACGATCGGCCATGAGGGCACGTACGAGGTGCCCGACGTGCGCCCGGTCGGGGTGGTGCACGTGCTGCTCGCGGGCCACCCGGTGGTCGTCGGCGGCGACTACGCCGGCGAGCGCCACGGCCGCGTCCTGCGCGGCTGACGCTCTCCCCGATGGGGGTCGCGGGTCGCGGGTCGCGTGCCGCGTGCCGTGGTGCAGTTTCGGGGAAACCGGCCGAAAGCGCGCCGCCGTGCCTGCACTTTCCCCGAAACTGCGGGGCGCGCCCACGCGCGGCCCACGCGGCCCAGGCGGCCCACGGGCCAACGCGGCCCACGCGGCTGACGCGCGCGGCGTGTGAGAGTCGCGAAGGGACACCGCGCCCGCAGGGTTAAGAAGGGCACCTTCTTCTACGCACAGCGTTAAGAAGGTGCCCTTCCTTTCCTTGGGGGAGGCTGAGAACGGCTGCGTGGTCGAGCCTTGTGATCAACAGGGGTCGATGCGATGCTGTCATCTACTCGTGTGGAGCCTCACGCGGATCGGGCGGCCGAGGGCATCCGGTTACGGACGGCGCCTGACTGGCCGCTGCATGGCCGTCGCCACCTCGTCGTCGTTCTCGGCCCGATTCCGGGACTAGCGGCCGGCACCCGCTCCATGAGGAGAGCTCATGAGTATCCGCACGTTGAGGCGTCGTGCTGCGCTGTGCGCGGTCGGCGCCATGGTCGTGGTCTCGGGGGCAGCGATCGCCACCCCCGCCCACGCCGCCGTGTCCTGCCGGGTCACCTATACGAAAGCGTGGGACAACGGCAGCGGCTTCGGCGCGAACATCACCATCACCAACACCGGCGACCCGCTGACCAGCTGGTCGCTCACCTGGACGTGGCCCGGCAACCAGGGCGGCATCCAGGGCTGGTCGGCAAGCTACAGCCAGTCGGGGCAGAACGTCACCGCGACGAACCTGTCCTACAACGGCAACCTGGCCAACGGCGCGTCGACCACCATCGGCTTCAACGCCTCGTACAGCGGCACGAACACCAACCCGAGCAACTTCGCGATCAACGGCGTCTCCTGCGGCGACACCACGCCCACGCCCAGCCTGGTCGTCTCGCCGACCAGCGTGTCCGTGCCCGAGGGCGGCACCGCCACCTACGCGGTGCGGCTCAGCTCGGCCCCGGCGTCGAACGTCACCGTCACCACGACGGCCGGCTCCGGCGACGGCAACCTCACCGTGTCCGCGGGCGGCAGCCTGACCTTCACGTCGGCGAACTGGAACACGAACCAGATCGTCACGCTGGCGGCGGCCGAGGACTCGGACACGACCAACGGCACCCGGCCGTTCACCGTCGCGGCGAGCGGGCTGACCTCGGTCACCGTGAACGCGACCGAGGCCGACAACGACTCGGTCACGCCGCAGTCGCTGGTCGTCTCGTCGACCGCGGTGACCGTCCCCGAGGGCGGCACGGGCACCTACACGGTGCGCCTGGCCGCGCAGCCGTCGGGCAACGTCACCGTCACGAACACGGCGGGCACCGGTGACACGAGCCTCACGGTGTCGTCGGGGGCGAGCCTGACCTTCACCACGTCGAACTGGAGCACCCCGCAGACGGTCACCGTGGCCGCCGCGCAGGACTCCGACACGACCAACGGCACCCGCCCGATCACCGTGGCGTCCAGCGGTCTCACCTCGGTGAACGTGACCGCGACCGAGGCCGACGACGACTCCGTCACGCCGCAGGGCCTGGTCGTCACGCCGACCAGCGTCAACGTGCCCGAGGGCTCGACCGCGGTGTACGCGGTGAACCTGGCGGCGCAGCCGACCGCGAACGTCACGGTCACCTCGACCGCGGGCAGCGGCGACACCAGCATCACGGTCTCGTCCGGCGCGAGCCTGACGTTCACGACCAGCAACTGGAACACGCCCCAGAACGTCACCCTGGCCGCGGCGCAGGACACCGACAGCACCAACGGCACCCGGCCGATCACGGTCGCGTCCAGCGGGCTGTCCTCGGTGACCGTGACCGCGACCGAGGTCGACGACGAGAACACGGCGAACTCCTACATCACCGAGTTCACCACGCAGTACAACAAGCTCAAGGACCCGGCCAACGGCTACTTCTCGCCCGAGGGCATCCCGTACCACTCGATCGAGACGCTGATCGTCGAGGCGCCCGACCACGGCCACGAGACCACGTCCGAGGCGTTCAGCTTCTGGATCTGGCTGGAGGCGCAGTACGGCCGGGTCACCGGCAACTGGACCCCGTTCAACAACGCCTGGAACATCACCGAGCAGTACGTCATCCCGTCCGCGGCCGCCCAGCCGGGCCAGAGCACGTACAACCCGGCCGACCCGGCCGACTACGCGCCCGAGGGGCTGCTGCCCAGCAACTACCCGGTGCCGCTGAGCACCAGCGTGGTGGCCGGACAGGACCCGCTGGCCAACGAGCTGCAGTCGACGTACGGCAACCGCAACGTCTACGGCATGCACTGGCTGCTGGACGTCGACGACGTGTACAAGTACGGCACCGGCCGGACCGGCGCGGAGTGCGGCGACAGCACCCAGCGGGTGACCTACATCAACACGTTCCAGCGCGGGCCGCAGGAGTCGGCGTGGGAGACGATCGCGCACCCGTCGTGTGACACGGGCCGGTTCGCGAACTTCCCGTCGCTGTTCATCCAGGGCTCGTCCACGGGGCAGTGGCGCTACACCAACGCCCCGGACGCCGACGCCCGCGCGGTGCAGGCGGCGTACTGGGCGCTGCAGTGGGCCACGGCCCAGGGCAACCAGTCGCAGATCTCGGCGACCGTGGCCAAGGCCGCGAAGATGGGTGACTACCTGCGGTACTCGATGTACGACAAGTACTTCAAGAACCCGGGCTGCACCTCCCCCTCGTGTGCCGCCGGCTCCGGCAAGAGCAGCAGCAACTACCTGCTGTCCTGGTACTACGCGTGGGGCGGTGACATCGGCGGCGCCTGGTCGTGGCGCATCGGCTCCAGCCACAACCACCAGGGCTACCAGAACCCGCTCGCCGCGTACGTGCTCGGCTCGTCCGGCCCGACCGCGCTGCGCCCGCAGTCGCCGACGGCCGCCGCGGACTGGGACACCAGCCTCAACCGCCAGCTCGACTTCTACCTCTGGCTGCAGTCGGCCGAGGGCGCCATCGCCGGTGGCGCGACGAACAGCTGGAACGGCAACTACTCGGCGCCGCCCGCGGGCACGCCGACGTTCTACGGGCTGGCGTACGACGTGAAGCCGGTCTACCACGACCCGCCGAGCAACCAGTGGTTCGGCTTCCAGGCCTGGTCGCTGCACCGGGTCGCGGAGCTGTACTACGCCACCGGCAACGCGAAGGCCAAGCAGATCATGGACAAGTGGGTCGCCTGGGCGGTCTCGCAGACCACGCTCGGCTCGGGCTCCTCGTTCACCATCCCCGGTGACATGACCTGGACCGGCGCGCCGTCCGGCAACTTCAGCGGCGGCACCGTGGCGGCCAACCCCAACCTGCACGTCTCGGTCGTCAAGACCAGCAACGACGTCGGCGTCGCGGCGGCCTACGCGCGCACCCTGACGTACTACGCGGCCAAGGCAGGCAACACCACGCTCGGCAACTCGGCCAAGGCGACCGCGAAGGGCCTGCTGGACCGGATGATCATGCTCAAGGCCAACGACACCAAGGGCATCGTGGTGCCGGAGACCCGCGAGGACTACAAGCGGTTCGACGACGTGTACAACGCGTCGACGGGCGACGGCCTGTACGTCCCGTCGGGCTTCAGCGGCACCATGGGCACCGGCGTGCCGATCAACTCCAGTTCGACGTTCATGTCGATCCGGCCGTTCTACCAGACCGACCCCGCCTGGCCGGCGGTCCAGTCGTACCTGAGCGGCTCCGGCCCCGCCCCCACCTTCACCTACCACCGCTTCTGGGCGCAGGCCGACATCGCCATGGCCTTCGCCGACTACGGCAGCCTGTTCCCCGCCGGCTGACCCCCACCACCCGCCCGCCCCGGCGCACCCGCCGGGGCGGGCCCCTTCCTTCCTGCGTTGATCATGAACTTATGGGCGTGTTCGGCGGTGTGTCGCGACCCTGACGCCGTGATCGAGTTCCCGACGCGACCTACCACCCGTCGCACGGGTGTGCGACAGTGCTGGCCGTGGATGTGGGGGAGTTCTGGGGGCTCGTCGAGCGTGCGGTGCGTGAGTGCGCCGGGCGCCGGGCTCGCGCGACCTGGTTGCAGGAGCGGCTGTCCGGCCGCGGCGCGACCGACATCCTGGACTTCGAGGTGCACCTCGACGACGCGTCCGACCGCGCCATGACCTGGCTCATGTGGGGCGCGGCCACCCGCATCGTCGGCCCGTGCACCGACGACACCTTCCACTACCTGCGCAACTGGCTGATGACCCTGGGCCGGGAGACCTTCGAGCGCGTCGTCGCCGACCCCGACTCGCTGGCGCTGGTGCCGCAGGTCCGGCAGCTGGCCGCCCGGGACCGCATCCGCTGGCGGCTCGACGAGTGGCCGGAGTGGGAGGAGCTCGACTACGCCGCGGGCGAGGCGTGGGAGGGCGTACGCGGCGCGGGCGCCAACATCTACCGCGCCGTCGAGCAGCACCGCCCGCACCCCCGGCTGCTTACGCTCCAGGACGAGCGCTGGGATCTGGCCGACCCGGCCGAGGCGGCCCGGCGGCTGCCCCGCCTGACGACACTGTTCAGCCGCAGCGCGCCGCCGGACCGGGCGGGCGCCGAAGGGGGCCCGCCCGCGCCGTGGCCTGCGGCCGAGCAGATTCCCGGGCAGCTCGTCATCCCCGGCCTGCTCGATGTCGACGGCCGTCCGATTTGACACCGTCTGGCACAGTGCATCGAACCGGCATGATCGCCGGCGGCCCGGGTACCCGGAGCGGGAACCGGCCGGATCGGCCCTGGGAGGCGACAGTGACGGAGAACGCGAACGGGCCCGGTCCGGCGGACGGCCGAGGGGACCCACAGCGCGAGTACCCTGGCGTCCCGGCCGGCGGTGGTCCCGACCTGCCTCGTGAGGACGCAGGCGTCGAGCCGAAGGGCGGAGGTGCAGACCTGCCTCGCGAGGACCCAGGCACCGAGCCGAAGGGCGGAGGTGCAGACCTGCCTCGCGAGGACCCGGCCACCGAGCCGAAGGACGGCGGCAACGCGCTGGCGCTGGGCATCGCCCTGGGCGCCGCGCTCGGCGTTGCCTTCGGCGTGGCTATGGACAACATCGGGCTGGGCCTCGGCATGGGCATCGCCATCGGCGTGGCGCTGGGCGCCGGCATCCAGGAGCACCGGCGGCGCCGCCCACCCGAGGAGTGAGCTGCCGGGAACCCGGCCTTCCTCCCAGCCCCGACCCGTCCCACCGCCCACCGCTCAGGTGTGAAGATCGCCGTTTCGTGTCGAAACCTGCGGTCTGACCCCACTTCCTGACACCGGATTGCGATCTTCAGCGGGGCGGCGAGGGCTGGGAGACGGCGATCATGGCCTGATCCGGATCCGGCCCGAGCGGTGCGGGCGTTAAGAAGGGCACCTTCCTCTACGTAAAGCGATAACAAGGTGCCCTTCCTTTCAAACGCGGTGGAGTTCGAGGGCGTAGGACTCGGCGGGGCGCAGGGGTGGGGCCAGGAGGCCGTGGGTGGCCAGGGCCGCGCCGGTGAGGGTCAGGTCGGGGTGCCAGGGGCGGCCGTGCAGGCGGGGGCCGGGTAGTTCGGGGAGCAGGGAGAGGCGGTAGCGCGCCGCCGGGTCGAGGCCGGGCAGGCGCAGGCGGGTGGCCCCGTCGCGGGTGCTTGCGGTGAGCTGGGCGTACGCGAACACCGCGTGCCCGCGGTCCGCCGCGACCACGCCGTACAGGAACGCGGACGGGTCGGGGTGGTCGGCGCGCACGGTGCGGCCGGTGTGGAGCAGGCCGCGCAGCCGCTTGTACGCGCCGATCCAGGCGCTCAGCTCGGCGCGCTCGGCGTCGGTGCAGCAGGTGACGTCCCACTCGATGCCGGCGTGCCCGAACAGGGCCGTCAGGCAGCGGAAGGCCAGCGAGGTGGCCCGGCCGTTGGTGTGCGAGACGGGCGGGCCGACGTGGCAGCCGACCAGCTCCGGCGGCAGCAGCAGGCCCGTCCAGCGCTGGATGTGCTGCCGCTCCAGGGCGTCGTTGTTGTCCGAACCCCACACCCGGTCGGTGCGGGCCAGCACCCCGAGATCGACCCGGCTCCCGCCGGACGAGCAGGACTCGATCTCCAGCCCGGGGTGCCGAGTGCGCAGCGCGTCGAGCAGCCGGTACACCGCGACGGTCTGCGCGTGCACGCCCGCGCCGCCGTCGTGTACCGCCTCGACCAGGTCCCGGTTGTGGTCCCACTTCAGGTACGCCGGGCGGTACTCGCCGACCAGCGCGTCCAGCCGCTCCAGCAGGTACGCGAACACCTCGGGGCGGGCCACGTCGAGCACGTGCTGCCAGCGCAGCTCGTCGGGCAGCCGGCCGGGCGCGGCCAGCACCCAGTCCGGGTGCTCCCGGGCCAGCCGCGAGTCCGGGTTGACCATCTCCGGCTCGACCCACAGACCGAACTGCATACCGAGCCGGTGCACCTCGTCCACCAGCGGGTGCAGGCCGTCCGGCCACACCTGCGGGTCGACGTACCAGTCGCCGAGCCCGGCGCGGTCGTCGCGGCGGCCCAGGAACCACCCGTCGTCGAGCACGAACCGCTCCACGCCCAGCTCCGCCGCCGTACGGGCCAGCGCGGTCAGCTTGGCCAGGTCGTGGTCGAAGTAGACGGCCTCCCAGGTGTTCAGGGTGACCGGCCGGGGCGTGGCCGGGTGCGACGGGCGGGCGCGCAGCCAGCCGTGCACGGCCGCGGACAGCCCGTCCAGCCCCGACGGCGAGTACGCGAAGTACGCCCACGGCGTCTCGTACGTCTCGTCCTGCGCCAGCCGGACCTCGCCGGAGCCGAGCAGCTCGCCGCCGCCGAGCACCGCGTCGCGCTCGGGCAGCCGCTGCGCCAGGTGCTGGTGGTCGCCGCTCCAGCCGACGTGCACGCCCCACACCTCGCCGTGGCCGAATCCGAAGCCCGGCGTGCCGACGGTGAACAGCGGCGGCGCGCCGAAGCCGGTCCGGCCGCGACGGCTCTCGTGGGCGATGGTCTGGTCACCGAAGGCGGAACGCTGCGGCACGCGCTCGCGCGACCAGCGGCCGGTGAAGTCGAGCAGTTCGGCCGCCTGGGCGGGCACCGGCAGCAGGCAGAGCAGGCTGTCCAGGTGCCACGTGCCCGGCGCGGTGCTGGTGACGGCGTGCCGCATCCGGACCAGGCCCTGTGGGGTGAGCTGCAGCTCGCTGCGTACCGTGATGCCCGCGGTTTCGTCGTGCGAGACCGCGGCGAGGGTGCCGCCGCCGTCCGGACCGGCCACGACGCTGACCGGGGCGGCGAGGGTCAGCCGCAGGTGGCCGGGCCCGCCGTCGCGGTGGCCGGTCACGCCGGGCCGTCCCGCCCAGCGGTCGAACTGGGTGGGCAGCAACGGCACCGACGGTGGCAGCGCGTTCCCGCCGGCCTCCTGCGCGGCGAACAGGGCGAGCAGCAGCTCCGGGCCGGTCTCGCCCAGGTCGGCGCCCCAGTGCAGCACGCGGGGCAGGCGCGGCCCGGCGATGTCGAGGACCAGGGACACGTCCGCGGCGTGCAGCGCCACCAGTTCGGAGTCGGCCACGTTTTCCCACCCGTTCCAACGAAATCCCACACGACCGGACGGCAAGCAGCGTAGATACGTTGGGCGGGCGCGTCAACGGGCGGTGAAGGTGAACTCGCCGTACTCGGCGGCGCGGGTGAAGCCGAGACGGGCGTAGAGGGCGAGCGCGGCGGCGTTGTCGGCCTTCACGTTCAGCGTCACGTGGTCGACGGTGTCCAGCAGGCGGCGGCACAGCGCCGCCACCGCGCCCCGGGCCAGGCCCTGCCCGCGCGCGTCCGGGTGCGTCGTCACGTTGCCCAGCGCCGCCACCCGGTACTTCGGCGACCACACGTGCACCCCGGCCACGGCCAGCAGCGCGCCGTCGCGGCGTACGCCCACGTACTGCCCGGTCTCCAGCATCCGCGCGTCGAACCAGTTCCCCGGGTAGGCGACCTCGTACAGGGCCAGCACCTCGGCGAGGTCGGCCGGGCCGAGCACCTCGCCCAGCGGCTCGGCGGCCGTCAGTGCGGCGTGGTCGGACAGGGCCAGCTTCAGGTGCGGGCCGCCCGGCGCCGCGTCGAAGCCGTCCGCGAAGACCCGCTCCGCACCGGCCGACAGGTGGGCGTAGAAGCGCCGGGGCAGCAGCGGCGCGAGCGCGGCCAGCAGCGCGTGCGAGGACCCCGGGCGGCGGTCGAAGGCCAGCAGGACGGGCATCCCGCCGCCGTGGTAGACCAGCGCCACCGCGTCGTCCAGGCGATACCAGCAGGTGTACGGCCAGAAGAAGTCGTCGAGGTCGCCGAGCTGGTACGCGTGCAGCGCGGGATCGCCGCCCAGCAGCCCGGCCAGCTCGTCCCGGTCGTGGACGCTGAGCAACGGCATACCCCCGATGATCACATGCGCGGGGCCCGCGGCCCCTCCCGGGTGGACACTGGAACGGTGATCGTCGTCGGCACCTCCGGCTGGCAGTACGCCGACTGGCGCGGCCGCTTCTACCCCAAGGGCCTGCCGCAGCGGCTCTGGCTGCGCCACTACACGGAGCATTTCGACACGGTCGAGGTCAACAGCGTCTTCTACCGCCTGCCGCCGCGCGAGACCTTCGAAGGCTGGCGTACGCAACTGCCCGAGGGCTTCCTGATGGCGGTCAAGATGAGCCGCTACCTGACCCACATCAAGCGCCTGCGCGACCCGGAGGAGCCCGTCGCGCGCTTCCTCGGCGTCGCCGGAGCCCTCGGCCCCCACCTCGGCCCCGTCCTGCTCCAGCTCCCGCCGACGCTGCGGGCCGACTCGACGGCCCTGGACGCCGCCCTGCGCTGCTTTCCGCGCGACGTACGCGTGGCCGTCGAACCCCGCCACCGCTCCTGGTGGACCGACGAGACCCGCGCCGTCCTGCAATCCCATTCCGCCGCCCTGTGCTGGGCCGACCGCCTGGGCCGCCCCGTCACCCCGCTGTGGCGCACCGCCCCCTTCGGCTACCTCCGCCTCCACGAGGGCCGCGCCACCCCCCGCCCCCGCTACGGCCCCACCGCGCTCCACACCTGGCTGACCCGCCTCACCGACACCTTCCCCGCCTCGTCGCCGGTGTACGTCTACTTCAACAACGACCCCCACGGCGCCGCCGTCCACAACGCCGCCTGGCTGAAAGGAAGGGCACCTTCTTAACGCTTTCCGTAGAGGAAGGGCACCTTCTTAACGCCTGCCGGAGTGGCGTCTTCACCGCGGGTCGCGCGAGCCGAGGGCGTCCCCGAAACCGAGCCGCCGCCCCTGACGGCGGGCGTCAGGGGCGGCGCGGCAGGTGTGCGGGTCAGGACTTGGCGCTGCTCAGCGCGAGCGGGTCGGCCGGGGCCTTGCTCTTGGCGGCCTCCATCTTGGCGCCCAGCTCCTTGAGGTCACTCCGGCTCATCGCCTTGCGGACCTCGGGGAACCACTCCTTCTCCTCCTCCTCGACGTGGTGGCGGACGTTCTCCATCAGCACCATCATCTTGGCGTCGAAGCGCTCGTCACGCGGGTCGGTGCTCATCAGCTCCGAGAGCATCCACGCCACCACGTGGTGCTCCTCGACGCTCTCCAGCACGTGCTCGCCGGTCTCCGGGGCGGCCTTGCGGGCCGTCGGGTAGAACAGCGTCTCCTCGATGTACGCGTGCGTGGTGAGTTCCTTGATCACCTCGTCGACGATCTGGCGCTTCTTGGCGTACGCGGAGTCGCCGGCCTTCTCGAACTGCTTGAACAGCTTCTCGACGACCTTGTGGTCGTCCTTGAGCATGGCGATCGCGTCCTGGCCGGTGGCCGTCGCGGGCATCGACTTCTTGCCCGTGGGCTTCTTGGCGGTCGCAGTCGCGGTCGCGGTCTTGGTCGCGCTCTTCGACGCGGCGGAGGCCGTGGTCTTCGTCGCCTTGACGGCCTTCGTGGCCTTCTTGGCGGCGGTGGTGGACTTGCGCTGGCGGGTGGTGCCGCCGGCTGCGGTCTGGGTCATCTTTCCTCCCAAGGTGGATCACGTCACGAGACGACATCTACCCGAAAGGGCGCGGCGATACTCCTGTATTGCCCAGATCCGGCCGCAACTGCCGTAGCGCCCTGCGCCGCCCGCGGTGCCCCCGACCGACCGGCCGGCGTTCCGAATGGACATCCGCCGGGTCGCCGACCGGCAGAGGTTAAGAAGGTGCCCTTCCTCTACGGAAAGCGTTAAGAGGGTGCCCTTCCTTGCTTGAGGGTGGCGAGGTCGATGGTGCGGTTGAGGTCGGCGGTGGTGAGGAGACCGACCAGGATGCCCTGGTCGAGGACGAGGGCGGGAAGGCGGGAGGCGGTGACGCGGCGGGCGGCGTCCTCCAGGGGCGTGTCGGGGGTGAGGACGGCGAGGCGGTCGAGGGGGATGCGGAGGTCGCGCAGGGTGGTGTCGGGGCGGCGGGCCTCGGGGACGCGGGCCATGGCGAAGAGCGTGACCAGGCCGCAGGGGCGGCCGTCGGGGTCGAGGACCGGGTACGCGTCGGCCGGCCGGACCGCGGCGGTCTCGGCGAAGTCGAGCAGGTGCTGGGTGACGTAGCCGCTGACCAGTGGCGGGGTCATCGCGTCGCGGACGGCGAGCCCGCCCAGCGCGCTGCGCAGCCGCGCGTCTGCCTGCTCGGCCTGGCCCGCGAAGAACAGGAACCAGCCGAGCAGGATCAGCCACAGGCCGCCGAGGTCGGCGGTCCAGAAGATCTGCATGGTGCCGACGGCGATCAGCAGGATGCTGACGCCCAGCCCGACGCGGGCGGCGGTGCGGGCGGCGAAGGCGCGGTCGCCGCGCCACCACCACAGGGCGGCGCGCAGCACCCGGCCGCCGTCCAGGGGCGCGCCGGGCAGCAGGTTGAACACCGCGAGCACCGCGTTGACCAGGGCGAGCCAGCCCAGCGCGACCCAGGCGAGCGGGGCCATCCCGGTGAGGTAGACGCCGCCCGCGGCGGCGCCGAAGACGGCGGCGGCACCGAGGCTGGCCAGCGGCCCGGCGATGGCGACGAGCAGGTCGGCGCGGGCGTGCGGCGGCTCGGCCTCCAGCTCCGCGACGCCGCCGAGCAGCCACAGGGTGATCCGGCGGACGGGCACGCCGTAGTGGCGGGCGACGACGGCGTGGCTGAGCTCGTGGGCGAGCAGGGAGATCAGGAACAGCACGGTGACGGCGACGGCGACGGTCCAGTACGCCAGAGCCGAGCGGCCGGGCGCGCCCGCGGGCAGCACGGCGGTCGCCAGCCCCTGGCCCAGCAGCAGCATGATCAGGAGCACTGACCAGTGCACGCCGACCGGGATGCCGGCGATGTTGCCCAGCCTCAGCGTCGGCCGCATCCCGCCTCCTCGCCCACCCCATCATCCCTCGCGGGGCTCCCTGGCAGGGATCTTGTGTACGCAAGATCGACGCGGCGGTGCGCGCGGAGGAGAATGGGGGCGTGAAGGTCGTGCTGGCGGGGGACACGATGCTGGGGCGTTGTGTCGCCGAGCGGCTGACGATCGGGCACGCGGCGTACGAGGAGATCGTCACGGGGGCGGTTCGGGAGATCACCGCGGGGGCGGATCTGTGCGTGGTGAATCTGGAGTGCTGCATCTCCGACCGGGGGGAGCCGTGGCCCGCGCCGGGTAAGCCGTTCTTCTTCCGGGCGCCGCCGCGGGCGGCGGGGCTGCTGGCGTGGCTGGGCGTGGACTGCGTGACGCTGGCGAACAACCATGCGCTGGACTTCGGGGTCGAGGCGCTCGGCGACACGCTGGAGCATCTGGAACGCGCCGGGATCGCCGTGGTGGGGGCCGGGCCGGATCTGGCGCGAGCGCGGGCGTGGCGCCTGCTGGAGGCCGGCGGCCTGCGGGTCGGGGTGCTCGGGGTGACCGACCATCCGGCGGACTTCGCGGCCACCGAGCTGGGGCCGGGGGTGGCGTACGCGGACCTGCGCGACGGCGTCCCGGGGTGGCTGTCCGAGCTGGTCGCCGAGATGGCGGCGCAGGTCGACCTGGCGCTGGTGACGCCGCACTGGGGGCCGAACCTGACGCCCGGCCCGGTGCCGCACGTGCGGGAGGCGGCCACGCAGCTGCTCGCGGCCGGTGCGACGCTGGTCGCGGGGCACTCCGCGCACGTGTTCCACGGCGTGCAGGGTCCGGTGCTGTACGACATGGGCGACTTCGTGGACGACTACGCGGTGGACCCGCGGCTGCGCAACGACCTCGGGCTGCTGTTCGAGGTGACCGTGGACGCGCAGGGGCCGGTGTCGGCCGAGGCCGTGCCGCTGGCGCTGGACTTCACCCGCACCCGCCCGGCCGTGCCGCACGAGGCGGAGTGGGTCGGCTGGCGGTTCGGCAAGGCCTGCGCCGAGTTCGGCACCCAGGTAACCGTCACCGAGCAGGGCCGCCTGCAGGTGCCGCTGCGCTGAGGAGCACGGCCAGGTTTACGGGACCGGTCTCGTGGACACCTCACTGCCAGTGAGCCACCCTTACCGACCTCATTGGAGTCATGATGTTCGCGATCATCGCGGCGATCTGCTTCGGCTTCGCGCTGCTGCTGGACCTGCTCGGCGAGGGTCTGGAGCCGCTGTTCACCCCCGGCACGCTGACCATCACGGGTCTGCTGTTCGTCGCCCTGCACCTGGCCGGTTTCGCGACCGCGGTGCGCGGGCGCAACTGGCGCAGGCGGTAACGAGAACCCCCGCCTGCGCCGGTCAGGGGCGCAGGCGGGCCCGCACGACGAGTTCGTGCAGGGCGTCGGCGGCGGCCGGCTGCTGGGGCAGCCCGGTCGCCGCCTTCGCGTCCGTCAGCTCCGCCCGTAGCCGGACCACGTCCGCCATGATCGCGTCAGGGGTGGGCAGGCCGGGGTCCACGCCGAGCGGGCGGTGCTCGCCCTGGCGCTTGGCGGCGATCAGGTCCGGCACGTACGGCAGCCGCGCGTCCTGCCACAGCAGGTTCAGGTCGGCCTGGACCTGTCCGGTGCGCATCAGGTGCAGCCCGGTGGCCAGCGTCCGCAGCAGGTAGAGGGCGGGCTTGAGCTCGCCGGTCTTCGCGAACAGCTTCTCCGAGGAGATGGAGAAGCCCAGGTAGTGGGCGCCGTAGCCGTCGGTGAGACAGCCGGGCACCAGCGACAGCAGCTCCTCGTGCAGCGGGGAGGTGCGTACCACCAGCGGCGAGGTCACCTGCTCCAGCACGTCGCCGCTGCGGCCCAGCAGCAGCCGGGCGCACTTGGCCAGGTCGTGGGTGACCAGGTCCAGCTCGACGCCGTCCCGGTCGCCGATGTGGTTGATCGTCTCCGGGCCGTGCCGCAGCCCGGCGACCTCGCTGATCGGCAGCACGTGCGCGGCGCGCAGGTCCACATCGGAGTCGACCGAGGCGAACCCGTACAGGTGCGCCCCGCTGATCGTGGCGAAGACCATCGGGTACGGCTGCTCGTCGGCGACCTGCCCGGCCCAGTCGGGGACCGTGATCGTCACCGGACGCCCAGGGCGTGGATCTGGCCCGCGCGGGTGCCGACGTAGATGCGGCCCTTCCACACGGCCGGGGTCGACTCGATGCACAGCCCCGGCTTGATCTTCCACAGCGGCTTCGGCGCGGCCGAGGTGTCGGCGACGTCGAACGCGTGCAGGTAGCCCCGGCTGCAGTCACCGATGATGAGCACGTCGTCGACGATGACGGGCGAGCCGTGGCCCAGGCCGGCCAGCCGGTGCCGCCAGCGCACCTCGCCGCTCATCCGGTCGATCCCGACCAGCTCGCCGAGGTGCGTACCGTAGATCACGATGTCCTTGTGCAGCGCGACGGTGCTGTAGATGCCCGCGGGCTTGGCCGCGTGGTCGTCGACCTTCCACACCACCGGGTCGTCGGGCTTGCTCGGGTCCAGCTTCATCATCTGGCCCATCGCCTTGGACCGGGCGTTGCCCTTCTCGTACTGCGAGCCGACGTAGAGCATGCCCTGCTCGTCGGAGACGATCGAGCCGTCGGTGTCGTCGCCGGTCCAGAAGCGCAGCACCCGCTTGGGCTTCTTCCCCTCCTTCAGCCCGCTGATGTCCCAGCCCTGCACCAGCCCGGCCGAGTTGGCGAAGTAGATGGTGTTGCCGGTGACGTTCACCGAGTTCTCGATCGACACGGTCTGGTGCCCGGCGTCCTTGAGCAGCTGCGCGTCCCAGCCGGGGGTGTGCCACACCAGCTCCGGCTTGACCGTGACCTTGCCCTGGCCGTCGTACTTCCGGTTGAGCTTGAGCACGTGGAACTGGCTGTTCTCGCCGCCCTCGAACACGTAGTCGTCGATGACGATGGGCGAGCTGTCCCAGTCGTTGTTCCACATCGTCGGCTTGACCGCGTACGCGTCGAGCTTGAACAGCTCCTTTGGCTTGTCGCGGTCCATCGCGATGATGCGGAAGAAGTTGTCCCGCGAGCCGGTGTAGAGCAGCGGGAAGCCGTCCGGGTCGACGGTCACCGAACCCTTGATGATGTCGCCGGTGGGGAAGTCGGGCAGGATGCGCTCGCCGGTCTCGGCGTCCAGGAAGTGCACGTTGCCGTCGTACGCGCCGAACACCAGCCAGGTGCGCCCGTCACGCTCGAACACGGCGGGCTGCCCGGTCCAGCCCATGCCGCACCACAGCCGCACGCCGGTCTCGTCCTTCGAGTTGCGGCACATCTGCCCCGACTTCGGGAACTTCCACAGCTCCTCGGGCTGCTCCTTCGGCATCGGCCCGGTGCCGTAGAAGCTGCGCGTCGGGTTGCCGCGGAAGGTGAGCAGGCCCTGCACCTTGTCGCCCCACGGCTTGCCCGAGTTCGCCGGGTCGTGCCAGCCGGTGAACTCGGCCGGTTTCGGCTCCGGGACGCCGCCCGACGGGGCCGCCGCCGACGGCGGCACGAACGAGGGCTCCGGCGCGGCCGAGTCGCACGCGGCGACGGCGAGCGCGAACAGGGCGGCGGTGAGCACGGCGAGGGGTCGTTTCACGCCGGTCAGTATCCGTGACGACCGTCCACCGTCGTAAGATCACCCGACTGTCGGGAGGCGGTCACCGAACGGGTGAGCCCAGCCCTTCCTCGCGTACGCCGACCAGGAACGCGTCCACCGCGATCCGGTCCGGCTCGGCAGGCAGCACGCTGTCCCGCGCCGCCGCGTCCAGTTCCGCCGAGCGCCGCTCGGCCTGCGCCGACACCTCGGCGAACGGCACCTCGCCGCGCTTGACCGATAGCAGCAGGTCGCGCTCGTCGGACACGTCGACCAGCACCTCGCCCGTGCTCAGCACGTGCGCCCCGGCCCGCAGCAGCCGCAGCATGTGCATCGCCTGCTTCCAGCGCACCTCGCCGGTGCGCTCCCGGTGCGACCGCAGCTTCGCGAACTGGTCCGCGGCGTACCGGCCGTAGGTCTCGGCGGCCCGCTGTGACAGGAACGCGCCGCGCACCGCGAGCAGCCGCTCGCCGGTCGGGGTGAGCTTCTCGATCAGCGGCGACCAGAGGCACTCCAGCACCGTCGGGTTGGCGGTGAGCGCCAGCGTGCACAGCCGCTCCACCTCCCACGAGAACTGCTCCTCGGCCGGGCCGTCGACGTGCGTCGGCGGCTTGTCCAGGCTCCAGAACAGCCTCGTGGGCGCGGCGAACACGCCGCGGCGGTCGGTGTCGGAGGCGGGGCCGGACAGGCCGTACGCCCGCGAGCCCACCACCACCGACAGGATGGTGTGCTCCAGGACGAGCCGGTGCTGCTCCTCGATCACTAGACGACGATCTCGGCCTCGGTCGCGAACTGGTCGATCTCGGTCAGCTCGGCGTCCGTGAAGTGCAGGTTGCCCAGCGCCGCGATGTTGTCCTCCAGCTGCTTGACGCTGGACGCGCCGATGACCAGGCTGGTCATCCGCTCGTCGCGCAGCGCCCAGGCCAGCGCGAGCTGCGCGAGCGACTGCCCGCGCCGCTTGGCGATGTCGTTGAGGCCCTCGACCTTGACCCGGTTGCTCGGGGTCAGCGCGTCCTCGCTGAGGAAGCGGCTGGTGCGGATACGCGAGTCGTCCGGCACGCCGTTGAGGTAGCGGTCGGTGAGCAGGCCCTGCGCCAGCGGCGAGAACGCGATGCAGCCCGCGCCGACCTCCTCCAGGGTGTCCAGCAGCGCGTCCCGCTCGGTCCAGCGGTTGATCATCGAGTACGACGGCTGGTGGATCAGCAGCGGCGTGCCCAGGTCCTTCAGGATCGCCGCGGCCTGCTGCGTCTGGGTCGAGGTGTACGAGGAGATGCCGACGTACAGCGCCTTGCCCGCGCGTACGGCCGCGTCCAGCGCGCCCATCGTCTCCTCGAGCGGGGTGTCCGGGTCGAAGCGGTGCGAGTAGAAGACGTCGACGTAGTCCAGGCCCATCCGCTGGAGCGACTGGTCCAGCGACGCGGTCAGGTACTTGCGCGAGCCCCACTCGCCGTACGGGCCGGGCCACATGTCGTAGCCGGCCTTCGTCGCGATGACCAGCTCGTCCCGGTACGGCTTCAGGTCCGTGGCGAGCATCCGGCCGAAGTTCTCCTCGGCCGCGCCCGGCGGCGGGCCGTAGTTGTTGGCCAGGTCGAAGTGGGTCACGCCGAGGTCGAACGCGCGCCGCACGATCTCGCGCTGACGGTCGGCGGGACGCTCGTGGCCGAAGTTGTGCCACAGGCCGAGCGAGATCGCCGGCAGCTTCAGCCCGCTGCGCCCGGTCCGGCGGTAGATCATGTCGTCGTATCGCTTCGGCTCTGCCACGTACGTCATGACGATCAGCCTAGTGCTGGCGTATCCAGCGAAAGGAAGGGCACCTTTGTCGGCTCGCGAAGCGAGACGAGCAGCAGCTCGGCTCGTTTTCCGTAATAGAAGGTGCCCTTCTTGACCTGCGCAGGGGATCGGGCCGAGGCGGTGACAGGCTAGGCTGCGCGGACATGTCACTCGAGCGGCTGCTGCGGCTTGCGCCTGCCCCACCGGCACGGATCGACGTTCCGAACCCGGACGACTTCGCGGCCTGTGAGGCCGAACTGCGCCTCACGCTGCCTGCCGACTTCAAGGAGCTGCTGTCGGCGTACGGCGCGGGCCGGTTCCTCGACTACCTCTTCGCCTACCCGCTCACCGGGTACGACATGAACATGCTGCGCAACAAGGCGCTGCTGGCGGGTCATCAGGAGGCCCGGGAGAGGTTTCCCGACTGGTACCCCTGGCCCCTCTATCCGGAGCCGGGCGGTCTGCTGCTGTGGGGCGGCACGTACGACGGCCACTCCCTGTGCTGGCTGACAGCCGGTGACCCGGACACGTGGCCGGTCATCGTCTGGCAGCAACGCGACGGCGGCCACGAGCGCTTCGACGGCGGCGCCGTGGAGCTGCTGACCCGGTGGCTGGCACACGAGCTGCCGAACAAGGTGCTGCCCGAGCCGCCGCGTCTCGACGCGTGGTTCGAGCCCATGCGCCCGCTCCGGGAGGTCTACGTGTATCTCGACGGCGGTGAGGGCGGCTTCGGCGAGCGCGCGCGGAGCCTGCGCCGTCTGCTCGGTCCGACCACCGATCGTGGCGAGAACCACGGTCAGGGAGATCACGAGGTGCATTTCGCCACGGCGGGCGGCTGGCGTGTCACGTATCGGCAGTGGCAGAGCGGCCGGCTGATCCGGGTCGCCTTCCCCGCCCACGAGGAGCAGGCGGCCCGGGCGGCAGTGCTGCGCGTGATCCCCCTGCTCGGCCACACGTTGAGGCACGCGCAGACGCAGCGAGGCAGGCGCGTCTGGGCCGACTGATCCGGCTGCGCTGGGCATGATCCAACCCGGTGACTCCAGGCGCGCCACCCTCTACGATCGCATCGCCGGTGGTGAGGGAGAGGCGGGTTCGGTATGGGGTTGCGGTCGTTCGAGGCGGCGGACGCGGCGATCGTCGCGGGATGGGCGGGGACGGCCGACGAGTGCCGCCGCTGGTGCTCCCACGACGAGGTGACCGCCGAGACCGTGACCGGCTGGGCCGCCGAGCCCGACGTCGCGGCATACCTCCTGGAAGAGGACGGTGAGCCGGTCGGCTACGGCGAGCTGTGGGTCGACGATGAGGAGGGCGAGGTCGAGCTGGCCCGCCTGATCGTGGCTCCCACCCACCGCGGCCGCGGCCTGGGCGGCAGCCTGGTGTCCGAGCTGACCGGGCGGGCCCGGGACCACCACCCGGCGGTGTTCATGCGGGTGCACCCGGACAACACCGCCGCGCTGCGCTGCTACGCCGGCGCGGGCTACGAACACGTGCCGCAGGAGCAGGCCGACCACTGGAACAGCATCCAGCCGGTGCCGTACGTGTGGCTGCGCGCCCCGCAGGGGTGACCGCGCGAGTTCTTTAGATCACGCAGGGGTGCCGCGGGGGACGGGGTGCGTGGCAGACTGACGCCGACGTGCTCCGGGGTCGGTGCAATTCCGAACCGGCGGTGACAGTCCGCGACCCGACCGCAGCCGGCGGCCGGTGGACCCGGTGAAACTCCGGGACCGACGGTGAAAGTCCGGATGGGAGGCAGCACGCGGCGACCGCACCGGTCGCGCCTGCGCGGTGGACGCCGCACGGGCGCGGGCGTACGCGGGTGTGCCGGGCCCTGCCCGCGCCCCCGACGCACGGCTGACCGGCGGTGCGATCGTGCGCGCCCGCGCGACCAGGTTTCCCCGGGGACCCGACCGGATCCGACCGGAGGCCCCGTGAACATCCTCGAACAGCTCTTCTCCGCCCAGCTGACGGTCTTCGACCAGCACATCCTGTGGCGCGAGATCATCGGCAACGGGTTCGGCTTCGCCTCGGCGATCGGCGGCCTGCGCCGCCGCGTCTGGGCCTGGCCGGCCGGCATCATCGGCAATCTCCTGCTGTTCACCGTCTTCTTCGGGGTAGCGTTCGCCAACCCGCAGCACACGACCCTGTTCGGCCAGGCCGGGCGGCAGGTCTTCTTCATCGTGACCAGCGTGTACGGCTGGTGGCGGTGGCAGCAGGCCCGTCGCGAGCTGGCGCCGGGCGCCCCGGCGATCACGCCGCGCTGGGCGAGCGCCCGGGAGCGCCTGGGTTACCTGGCGGTGTGGGCGCTCGGCGTGGTCGCCGTGCAGCAGGTGTTCTTCTGGTTCGGGGCGGGCTGGCCCGCTCCCCGCTGGTACTACTGGTGCGACGCGTGGATCTTCGTCGGCTCGGTGGTGGCCACGTACGCGATGGCGCGCGGCTGGCACGACTTCTGGCTCGCCTGGCTGGCGGTCGACGCGGTGGGCGTGCCGCTGCTGATCAAGTCGCACTTCTACCCGTCGGCGGTGCTCTACCTCGTCTACGGCGGCCTGGTCCTCTACGGCTTCACCGTCTGGCTGCGCTCGGCCGACCGCCCGGCGCCCCGCCGCACCCCGCTGGAGCGGCCGGCCACCGCCTGACCACCCCACCGGGGCCAGCGCTCCGCCAAGATCGCCGTCTCATGTCGAAAGGTGCGGTCTCACCACAGCTTCCGACACGAGACGGCGATCTTCACCCGCGGTGGCCGGACGCGGGCGCTACCCGGTCAGCGAGTCGGCGGCGGGAGCCTTAGCGCGCTTGCGCTGGTGGCTCCTCGACCAAGACGGCGACCGGCCCGACGCGAAGCACGCCGTCGTCGAGAGGCGTGCAACGGATGCCGCCTCGTCCGCGCAGCGCGCGCCAGGCGCCGGGGGCGATCATGGCATCCATCCACGCGCACGGGTTGGCGGGTCGCTGCACCTTGAGCCGCACCGGCCCGTCGCCGCTGTCGAGCACCAGCACCGACCCGACCAGGGCGTCCACGTCGACGCCGGAGGTCAGGATGTTGCGCCGTACCTGCGTCAGGTCGGCACCGTCGGGCAGCGACTCCGACGCGATCACCGTGATGCTCGCGTCGCGGTGGGCGGGTTTGGCGAAGTACCGGTCGCCGACGATGCCCAGCCCGGCCCGGATGTGCACCACCTGGACCAGCTCGCCCGGCGGGGCCGGATCGGGCCCGTCGGCCGGGCGGCCCTGGAACCGGCGTACGGGCGAGGCCAGCAACTGCACGATCTGCGGCACGGCACCGATTCTACGGAGCCCGGCGGCCTACCATTCACGGATGGATGATCTTGGCAACCGGGTGCCGATGGACCTCGCCGCATACGTGCGCAGGTCCCGCTCCGGGAAGTGCTTCGTCTGCGCCACCCTGGCCGGTGAGCCGGACTACGAGCACGAGCTGCTCTACGACGACGGCGTGCACGCGGCCTTCCTGAGCCGCTATCCGACCCTGGCCGGATACACGCTGGTCGTGCCGCGCCGCCATGTCGAGGACGTGGTCCGCGGCCTCACCGCGGAGGAATACCTGGCGTTGCAGGCGGTGGTGCATCGGGTGGCGCGGGCGGTGGCCGAGGTGACCCGGCCGGAGCGCACGTACCTGCTGTCGCTGGGCAGCATGCAGGGCAACGCCCATGTGCACTGGCACGTCGCCCCGCTGCCGCCGGGGGTGCCCTACGAGCGGCAGCAGTATCACGCGCTCATGGCCGAGCACGGCATCCTCGACCAGACCCCGGCGCAGGCGGCGGAGCTGGCCGGGCGCATCCGGGCCGCGCTGGCGGCTTGACCTCAAGTCAGGTTGAGGTCATAGCGTCGGCGGCAACCGACGCGACCAGGAGTGACCATGCGTGCCATCCGCCAGTACGAGTTCGGCCCGGCCGAGAACCTGCGTTACGAGGAGGTCCCCGACCCGGTCCCGGGCGAGGGCCAGGTGCTGATCGAGGTCGAGGCCGCGGGCGTGCACCTCATCGACACGGCGATCCGCGGTGGCGGCGCCGTGCCGTTCCCGCTGCCGCAGCTGCCGATGACCCCGGGCCGCGAGGTCGCCGGCCGGGTCGCGGCCACCGGGCCGGGCGCCGACCCGTCGTGGCTGGGCCGCCGCGTCGTCGCCCATCTGGGCATGACCAGCGGTGGGTACGCCGAGCGCGCCGTCACCGCGCAGACCGCCCTGCACGAGATCCCGGAGCGGCTCAGCGCCGCCGCGGCCGTGGCCATGATCGGCACCGGCCGCACCGCGGTCGGCGTGCTGCGCCTGGCGAAGCTTCAGGAGGGCGACGCGGTGCTGGTCACCGGTGCGGCGGGGGGCCTCGGCACGCTGTTCGTGCAGGCGGCGCAGCGCGCCGGGGCGCTGGTCGTGGGCGCGGCGGGCGGTCCGGACAAGGTGGCCCGCGTGCAGCGCAACGGCGCCGACATCGCCGTCGACTACCGCGCGCCCGGCTGGGCGGACAAGGTGCGCGCCGAGCTGGGCGACCGGACCTGACCGTGGTCCTCGACGGCGTCGGCGGCGCCGAGGGCCGTGCCGCGCTGGAGCTGCTCGCTCCGGCCGGCCGCTTCCTGATCTTCGGCTGGTCCGCGGGCAGCGCGACGGAGATCACTACCCAGGACCTCTACGCCCGTGGCATCACCGCCTCCTCGGCCCTCGGCCCCGCGATGCTCAAGGTCGTGGGCGGCCTGCGCCCGCTGGAGGAGCAGGCCCTGCGCGAGGCGGCCGAGGGCTGGTTCACCCCCGCCCTCACCGAGTTCCCGCTCGCCCACGCCGCCCACGCCCACACCGCCCTCCAGTCCCGCGCCACCATCGGCAAGGTCGTCCTCCTCCCATGATCGTCCGACTTGCCAGGCAGGCGGGCGTATCTTGCGGCCGCATACCCCGGTGTGCCTGGCAAGTCGGGGGATCTTGAGCTGGGGAGATCGACACGGGTGGTGGGGAGTGGCATAGGTTACGGTGCGGAAATACGAGGGCTGGTAGCGTTGGCGGTGCCGGCACACCCGTGTGGGAGAGACCGCGTGCAGCGGCGCCGAAGGGGCAATTCCTCCCCGGAACCTCTCAGGCACCCGGACCACAACGGGCATGGCGACTCTGGAGCGACGCCGCGACAGAGGGGGAGGACTTAACACGTCCTCGACCCCGGAGTCTCACATGAGCGCTTTCGTCGAACGTCACATCGGCCCCGGTCCCGACCAGACCGAGAAAATGCTCAACGCCATCGGCTACTCCTCGGTCGAGGAGCTGATGGACGCCGCCATCCCCGAGGTGATCCGCTGGCACGGGGCGCTGGACCTGCCCGCCGCCGCGACCGAGGCCGAGACCCTCGCCGAGCTGCGCGCCTTCGCCGCCCGCAACACGGTCGCGACCTCGATGATCGGCCTGGGCTACTACGGCACGCACACCCCCGGCGTGATCAAGCGCAACGTGCTGGAGAGCCCGGCGTGGTACACGGCCTACACGCCGTACCAGCCGGAGATCAGCCAGGGGCGGCTGGAGGCGCTGCTCAACTTCCAGACCGTGGTCACCGACCTGACCGGGCTGGCCACCGCCAACGCCTCGATGCTGGACGAGGGCACCGCCGCCGCCGAGGCGATGACGCTGGCCCGCCGCTCGGCCAAGAGCAAGAGCAACGTCTTCGTGGTCGACGCGGACACCCTGCCGCAGACCATCGACGTGATCACCACCCGGGCCGAGCCGCTCGGCATCGAGGTGCGGGTGCTCGACCTCGACACCGAGGAGTTGCCCGCGGAGTTCTTCGGCCTGCAGCTGCAGTACCCGGGCGCCTCCGGTGCGCTGCGCGACCACGCGGCGCTGATCGAGACGGCGCACGCCCGCCAGGCCCTGGTGTCGGTGGCCGCCGACCTGCTGGCGCTGACCCTGGTCCGCGCGCCGGGCAGCATCGGCGCCGACATCGCCTGCGGCAGCGCCCAGCGCTTCGGTGTGCCGATGGGCTTCGGCGGCCCGCACGCCGGCTACCTGGCCGTACGCGCCGGACTGGAGCGTTCGCTGCCCGGCCGCCTGGTCGGCGTCTCCAAGGACGTCGACGGCACGAAGGCGTACCGGCTCGCGCTGCAGACTCGCGAGCAGCACATCCGCCGGGAGAAGGCGACCAGCAACATCTGCACCGCGCAGGTGCTGCTCGCCGTCATGGCGAGCATGTACGCCGTCTATCACGGCCCGGCGGGTCTGACGAAGATCGCGCGCCACGCGCACGACTGCGCCAGCCGTCTGGCGGTCAGCCTGCTCACCGGTGGTGTGGAGATCGCGCACACCGCGTTCTTCGACACCGTGACGGCGGTCGTGCCGGGCCGCGCGGAGACCGTGGTCGCCGCCGCCGAGCGCGACGGGATCAACCTGCGCCTGATCGACGCGGACCGGGTCGGCGTCTCGTGCGACGAGACCACCACCGTCGCGCACCTCAGGGCGGTCTGCGCCGCGTTCGGGGTGGAGCTGGCCGAGCCGCGCGAGGCGACGGCGATCCCGGCGCACCTGGTGCGCGACACCGAGTTCCTGACCCACGAGGTGTTCCGCAGCCACCACTCCGAGACGGCCATGCTGCGCTACCTGCGCCGGCTGTCCGACCTGGACTACGCGCTGGACCGGGGCATGATCCCGCTGGGCTCGTGCACCATGAAGCTGAACGCCACCACGGAGATGGAGGCGGTCACCTGGCCGGAGTTCGGCCAGCTGCACCCGTTCGCGCCGCGGCACCAGACGGCCGGCTACCGGGAGATGATCGGGCAGCTGGAGGCATGGCTGGCCGAGGTCACCGGCTACGACGCGGTCAGCGTGCAGCCCAACGCCGGTTCGCAGGGCGAGCTGGCGGGCCTGCTGGCGATCCGGGCGTACCACCGGGCCAACGGCGCGGCGCACCGCGACGTGTGCCTGATCCCGTCCAGCGCGCACGGCACCAACGCGGCCAGCGCCGTGATGGCCGGCATGCGCGTGGTCGTGGTGGCCTGCGACGAGTCCGGCAACGTGGACCTGGTCGACCTGGACCGGGCGATCGAGAAGCACCGCGACGACCTCGCCGCGATCATGGTCACCTACCCGTCGACGCACGGGGTGTACGAGACCGGCATCGCCTCGCTGTGCGCGAAGGTGCACGAGGCGGGCGGCCAGGTGTACGTGGACGGCGCGAACCTGAACGCGCTGGTCGGCTTCGCCAAGCCGGGCAAGTTCGGCGCGGACGTGTCGCACCTGAACCTGCACAAGACGTTCTGCATCCCGCACGGCGGCGGCGGCCCCGGCGTGGGCCCGGTGGCGGTGCGCGCGCACCTGGCGCCGTTCCTGCCCGGTTCGTCGGAGGTGTCGGCGATCAGCGCGGCCCCGCACGGCAGCGCGGGCATCCTGCCCATCCCGTGGGCGTACCTGCGCATGATGGGCCCGGAGGGCCTGGCGGCGGCGACCGGCACCGCGGTGCTGGCGGCCAACTACGTCGCGGCGCGGCTGCGCGAGCACTACCCGGTGCTGTACAGCGGCAACAAGGGCCTGGTCGCGCACGAGTGCATCCTCGACCTGCGGCCGATCACCAAGGCCACCGGCGTGACCGTGGACGACGTGGCCAAGCGCCTGATCGACTACGGCTTCCACGCGCCGACCATGTCGTTCCCGGTGGCGGGCACGCTGATGGTGGAGCCGACCGAGAGCGAGGACCTGGGCGAGCTGGACCGGTTCGTCAACGCGATGATCTCGATCCGCCGCGAGATCGACAAGGTGGCCGCGGGCGAGTGGCCGGCCGGGGACAACCCGCTGGTCAACGCGCCGCACACGGCGTCGATGGTGACCGGGGACTCCTGGGAGCACGCGTACCCGCGCTCGGTCGCGGCCTACCCGGGTCTGGCGGGCGCGTCGGAGCGCGCCGGGAAGTACTGGCCGCCGGTCCGGCGGATCGACGGGGCGTACGGCGACCGCAACCTGGTCTGCTCGTGCCCGCCGCCGGAGGCCTTCGCCTGAGGGGTCTGACGTCGCCGGCCCGGGGAGGCGTCCTGCGGGACGCGGGCTTCGGGCCGGCGCTTCGGGTGCGAGAATGTGCTTGATCTTCGGGGCGCTCCGTCGCGCCCCTGGTGAGGGCCGGAGGGTCAGGCCATGGCGTGCACCGCGGGGCCGCGGTGCGGAGCGATGCTCGACCCGTCGGGGAGCAGTTCGCCGGTGTCCTCGAACACGATGACGCCGTTGCAGAGCAGGCTCCAGCCCTGCTCAGGGAAGGATGCGACGACCTTCGCAGCGTCGTGGTCGATCGCGTCGGCTGAGGGGCAGACCGGTTGGTGCTGGCACAACATCGGGGTTCTCCGCGATTCGGTTAGGGGTGGTGGCGTTGGAAGCTCGGTCAGAGACTGTCCGGCGCCGGTGTGCTGTCGATCACAACAGTGACGCACGCTACCAAGTCGAACGAGCCTTTTACGAGCACGTAACGCTGGCCTTTTCGAACAATCAACCTTTCGGACGAGCGGAATGAAGCCGGTCGGTCTAGCTCCTACCCACGGGATGGCCAGGGATATTCCTGGCATTCCGGCAGGGTGTCGTGACCACGCCTGGGAACGCTCCCGGCTGGAGTGGCGGCGGGGCGACCCCGGCGACCCGTCCTCCCTGGTGGAGGCGTTCCTGGCGCACCACGGGCCGGCTGTCCGTGATCTGTCGGCCCGGACGGGTGATCCGGGGGACCACGAGGTCTGCGGCGCGGCGCTGTTCGTCTCGGCCGCGGGCGGCGCCGCCATGATCGGCGGGGCCGCCGGGGCGCCCAGCCCCGCGCCGGCCGTGCCGGACGTGGTCGTCGTGGTCTACGAACACGCCGCAACCGTACGCCCGTCAGGGCCGCCGGGTGGCGCGTTCGACCGATCTGCCGGTCCGTGGCGGCTGGGCCCGTGGCGGGCGTCCTGGACCCCTTCGCGCCATGCCGAGGCGGTCCAGGAGGTCCGGGAGGCGATCGCCCGCGGTGACGTCTACCAGGTCAACCTGGTCGGCCACGCGCGCGCGGCGTACGCCGGCGACCCGCTGCCCGCGCTGCGCCGCCTCGCCCGGCTGCCCGGAGCCCGCTACGCCGGGATCCTGCAAGGCGAGGGCTGGGCGATCGGCTGCGCCTCCCCGGAGACGCTGCTGGAGGTGCGCGACGGCCGCGCGGTGACCCGGCCCATCAAGGGCACCGCCCCGGCCACCGCGGCCGGGCGCGCGGAGCTGCTCGCCTCGCCCAAGGAGCGCGCCGAGCACATCATGATCGTCGACCTGCAGCGCAACGACCTGTCCCACGTCGCCGTCACCGGCTCGGTGCGGGTGCCGGAGCTGTTCGCGGTGCGCCGCTGGGCCGACCTGTGGCAGGCTGAATCCGACGTGACCTGCCTGGTCCGGCCCGGCACCGGCCTGGCGGAGCTGCTGCGCGCGGTATGCCCGGGGGGTTCGGTCACCGGCGCCCCGAAGCTCGCCGCGCTGCGCGAGATCGCCGCCCTGGAGCCGGTCGGCCGGGGCGTCAGCATGGGCGCGCTGGGCTGGATCGGCCCGGCCGGGATCGACCTCGGCCTGACCATCCGCACCGTGGTCGCCGACGGCGACGACGTGCACGTGTGGGCCGGCGGCGGCATCACCATCGACTCCGACCCCGCCGCCGAGGTCGCCGAGGCCGCAGCCAAGGCCGCCCCGGTCCGCGCGCTCCTGCACGGCCTGGCCTGACCCCGAGGGCCACGGGGCGGCGCGGGCCGCCCCGTGGCCGGGTCACTCCTGGAAGTCGAAGATGGCGGCGCGCAGGACGTTGCCGATGTCGTACGAGCGCTCGGAGCTGTACGTGTTGACGCCCGTCGCGGACGAGATCTTCGCCATCGCGGCGCTGTTGGACGGCTTGCCGAGGGCGATCGTGATCACCTTGACCGGCTTGTTGCCGTCGGCGTTCTTGATCTTCTCGACGAGCTGGTCGAGCTTGAGGCCCTGCAGCTGGTCGTCGTCGGCGCCGTCGGACAGCAGCACGATCATGTTGGTCGCGCCCTCGACGTAGTTCTTCTGCATGTTCTGGTACGCCGCCCACACCGTGTCGTACATGCCGGTGTTGCCGCCCGGCTCTAGGCCGTTGAGCCTGCTCTTGAGCTGGGCACGGCGCGACTTGCCGTCCACGTCGTCGGTGAGCTTGCCCAGGCCGACCACCTCGCGGTAGGCCTTGGTGCCCGACTGCTGCGACGAGAACACCCACAGGCCCATCTGCACGTCGTCGCCGAACATGTCGACGGCCTCGCGTGCGCCCGCCTTGGTCAGGTCCAGCTTCGTCTGGCCGGTGCCGCGCACCAGGCCGCCCATGGAGCCCGACACGTCGAGCACCATCAGCATGTTGGTGGGGCGGGTCAGCGCGGTCCAGGTGTCCACGGTCCGGGTGATCGACTCGGACAGCAGCACGCCGCCGGGCAGCGCGGTCAGCTTGCTCACCACGCCGTTGGCCGGGGTCAGCTTCGGGCCGGGCACCCGGTTGGAGTCGCGGTAGCCCTGCTCGCGCACGGCGTCGCGGGCCGCGTCCCCGCTGATGTAGTTCAGGAACGCCTCAGCCGCGCCGATCCGCTCCGGGCTGGTCCAGCCCGCGTTCTTCAGCACCAGGTACGGGTTGTCCGCCTCGGTGGTGGCGTTCTTCGGGTAGAGGGCGACCAGCGGCAGGTCGGGGTGCTCGGCGTTGTGCCGCACGATGTCCTGCTCCAGCGCCGGGAACGCGTTGACGGTCTTGCCCGCGCCCTTGACGTACTCGGCGAACAGCTCGTCGGTGGTGCTGGTGTAGACGGCCAGGCGCTGCTCCAGCGAGAACACGCGGCCCAGCTCGGTCGGGTCGACCTCGGTGTTGTCGTCCGCGTCGATGATCGCCGACAGCGCCAGCAGGCCCGCGGTGGAGGTGGCGGGGTTGCTCATGCCGACCTTGACCGACGAGTTCTGCGCGAGCTTGTCCAGCAGGTCCTTCCAGTCCAGCTGCGCGTCGGGCCAGCCGAACGTCTCCGCGGCGGCCTTCGGCATCGCGATGACCACGGGCGTACGCGCCACGCTGGGCAGGCGGTCGGGCAGCAGCTGGTCGGCGACGGCGCTCTTGGCGGCGGCGGCCTTGACCCAGGCGCTCGACGGCGGCACCCAGACGTCGGGCGCGGGGCCGGAGGTGGCCGGGTCCCACTCGTGGGCCAGCGCCTGCACGGTCGCGGCGGTCTCCTGCTCACCGATCTGCACCGAGGCGCAGATGCCGTCGACGGACGGGTTGGTGTCGGACCACTTGTCGGCCAGGGAGCGCAACAGCTGGGCGGTGCCGGGCGCGGCCACGACGGTGGCCTGGGCGCTGCCGCTGCACGCGTTCTTGATCAGGTATACGTACCCGATGGTCAGACCGGAACCGACCAGCACGACCGACATCGGGATGACGATCCAAGGTGCGATGCGGCGCTTCCGGCCGCCGCGCCGGTGCGATCGGACCGCGGAGCTACGGCCGTTCGGCATCGGGGCCTCCGCTTTCAGGGGTGTCGAGGGGGGCGTGATGGGGGGTGTATCGCACCACACACCGGTGGTGGACCGGCACAGTCTAGGACGCTGTCAAGCCGGGCCGAACAGCCCGGACCGACTCGTGATCATCCGATTCGCTGGGTACATCGCGAGGTCACTCTGCGCGGTCGAGCACGACGAACTCCGGCCGCGGATGGCGCAGGAAGTCGTGGTGCGAGATGTCCCAGCCGTACGCCCCCGTGCGGCCGAACAGCAGCACGTCACCGACGCGCAGCCGGTCCACCTGCTGGCCGCGGGTCAGCACGTCGCGCGGGGTGCACAGCTCGCCGACGGCGTCCACCGCGACCCCGGCCACCTCCGGCCGCGGCCACGGGTAGTCCCACCGCGCCACCGGCAGCACCGTGAACGGGTGGCTGTACCCCCACGCGGCGGGCAGCCGGAAGTGGTGGGTGCCGCCGCGCAGCACCGCGAACCAGCGCCCGTGCGTGTGCTTGAGGTCGAGCACCTCGGCGGCGTACCAGCCGGCGTCGGCGGCCGGCCACCGGCCGGGCTCCACCACCAGCTCGACCCCGTCCGGCACGGCCACCCGCAGCTCGTCCAGCGCGAACGACGCGCCGCCGGTGTAGTCGACGCCGAAGCCGCCGCCCGCGTTGACCGTACGCAGCGGCACGCCCAGCTCCCGTGAGGTGGCCGCCGACCAGCGCAGCGCCTCCGCCAGGAACGCGCTGTGCGCGGCGGCGTCCAGATTGTTGGACACCGCGTGCAGGTGCCACCCGGCCAGATCCAGCCCCGGCAGTGCCCGGGCCAGCGCCACCACCTGGGGCAGCTGCGCCTCGTCCACCCCGAACGGCGTCGGCGCGCCGGTCATCGCATGCGTGCCGGGCAGCCCGGCGTCGGCGCGGTTGACCCGCAAGGTGATCGTCGCGGTCGTCCCGGCCCGCTGCGCCAGCAGGCTGAGGCGGCGCAGCTCGTGCGGGCTCTCCACGTTCACCGTCGCGCCCAGGCGCAGGGCGTGGGCCAGCTCGCCGTCGGTCTTGGCCGGGCCGCCGAACACGATCCGGCGCGCGCCCGCCGCCTCGGCCAGGGCCAGCTCGCCGCCCGAGGCGACCTCCAGCCCGTCGCAGGCCGCCGCGGCCGCCGCGACGATCGCCGGGTGCCCGTTGGCCTTGACCGCGTAGCAGACGGTCACCCCCGGCAGCGCCGCCCGCAGCTCGGCGACCCGCGCGGCGAGCACGGCCGGGTCGTACACGTACGCGCACACCGGCGACGCCAGCCCGCGCACCGCCGACGCCACCCGCTCCGGCGTCACGCCCGCGCCGCTCATGATCGGGCGTGCAGCGGGTTCTGCACGGGGACGTAGAGGTCGCCGGTGCCCGCGAGGCGCATCCGGGTGAGGGCTTTGTGGGGCACCGTGGGGGCGGTGTAGAAGGCGTGGTCGGGGTGGCCGGCCAGGGCCTCGTCGACCACGTCGCGGACGATCTGCCAGGCGGCGGCCTCGTCGAGCGCGTGCGACTGGCCCAGCCGCAGCACCAGCTCGCCCAGGTGCGCCTGGAACGCGGTGTACGCCACCTTCGCCAGCAGCACCGCCTCCTCCTCGGTGCCGATCACCGAACCGGGCCACAGGTGCAGCGCGGCCCCCGAGGCGGCCAGGCGCGGCTGGTGTACCCGCAGCCCGGCCAGGTCCCGCAGGGCCAGCCGGTGCGGCACGCCGCCGACGAAGGTGGGCACGCAGTTCTGCAGGTGCGCCTCCAGGCCGATGCCGTGCCGGGCGGCCAGCGCCAGCACCGGCGGCAGCAGCAGCGCGGCGTACTCGCCCAGGAAACCCGCCGCCGCGGCCGACGAGGAGCCGCCCCGGGTGCGCGCATACCGGTCGACCAGGCCCGCGAGCAGCGTACGGCCGGTCACCGGGTCGGTCGCGGCCAGCGCGCTGGCCGGATACGGCTGCTCGCCGGGGGCCAGCCGCCCGCCCAGGCCGTCGCGGGCGATGGTGCTCAGCTGGCGGCCGTCCTCCAGCAGCCCGGCGACGCCCATCGGCTCGGCCATCAGCAGCACCCGGTCGCCGCCCGGCACCCGCTCCAGCAGCTGTGACAGGACCCTGCTCAGCTCCGGGCCGTTGCGGGTGGACGCGATGGAGATGCTGCGCCGGGTCGAGGTGACCTGGATGTCCAGCGACAGCTTGAGATAGGTCGCGCCCGCGGGCAGCACGGTGCGCAGCGCGGCGGTGGGCCGGGCGGGCAGCACCTGGTCGAGCACGCGCAGCGTGCCGTCGGCGAACAGTTCCGGATGGCGGCCGGTCAGGTGGCGCAGCTGCCAGATGTGCACGGGCAGCAGCCGCCGCCCGCCGGGCACGGCCACCCCGAGCCGCTCGGACAGGTCGTCGCCGAGGGCCAGCTCCGGCCGCACCGACAGGAACCCGATCGCCGTCGACTCGCTCTCCAGGTCGTGGGCGATCATGTCGCCGGTGCCCCAGCCGAGCCGGGTGCGGCCGCACGGGTGCAGGTTGTGCCCCTCGACCGCGAGCTGCTCCAGCCGCACCGTGCGCTCGTCGGGCGGGGTTCCGTCGAGCAGTGCCGGCAGGTCGGCGACCCCGTTGGCGGCCGCGGCGGCCCGATGTCCCGGGTCCTGCGCGGACCGGCGGGCGTACGCGAGCGCGAGCCCGTGCACCGCGCTGTCCAGCTCCGCGCGCAGCCCCTCGTGGGACACCAGGTCGACCGGGTCGGCGTCGACCGGGTCGAGCAGCACCCGGTCGAACGCGTGGCGCCGCCCCCGGAAACGGGCGCGCGCGTCGCCGAGGTCCTCCCGCCACAGCGCCTCGGCCAGCCGGGTCGCCACCGTGACCCGGGCCCGCGGCAGCGCGGCGGCATACCCGTCGAGCAGGTGCGGGGCGAGTTCGGCCAGTTCCGCGCCGATCGGGTCGGTGAGCGGGCGCATCAGGCGGCCAGCGGGTTCGGCAGGGACGCCCACACGTCGGTGAGCGGGTCGGCGGCCAGGCGCATCGCCGTGGTGGCCTTCAGCGGCAGCGGTTCGCCGAGCACGGCGTGCGCGTCGGCCACGGCGTGCGGCGGCAGGCTGTCGTACACCACCTCGACCCGCTCGCGGACCAGGCGCCACAGCAGCTCGGGGACGACGCCGTACTCCCATGCCAGCACCGCGATCGGCTCGCCGAGCGCGACGGCGAAACCCGAGGCCAGCACCTTGGCGCGCAGCTCGGCCGGGTCGTCACTGGCCAGGTCGCCGTGCAGGGCCGGGACGTCGGCGCCATGGCGGCGCAGCCGCTGCGGGCTCAGCCGCACCCCGCCTACGTCGCGATAGGACAGGCCGGTGGGACGGCCGTGGCTGAGGGTGACCAGCAGGTTCTGGCCGTGGGCCTCCAGGGCGGCGCCCCGGTGCAGCAGGGTGAGCAGCACCGGCACGATCAGCGCGGCCAGGTCGGCGAGGAAGCCCGCCGGATGCCCGCCGTAGCCGAGGGTCACCGCCTCGCGGATCAGCGGCCGCCCGTCGGCGGGGGAGGGCGCGGCCAGCGCGGCGATCGGCAGGACCACCTCGTTCGGGCCGGGCCGGGGCGCGCGCCGGGCCACCACGGCCAGGCTGCGCAGCGGGGTGCCGTCCTCGCCGAGCACGGCCCCGGCCGCCAGCTCCGGCCACACCTGCAGGCCGAGGTCGGCCGACAGCGTGGTCAGCAGGCGGGACACGACCGGCCCGTTGCGCACGGCGGCGGGGGAGACGATGCGCACGGCGCTGGTCATCTGCACGTCGACGGCGGTCTTGTAGTGCCGGGTGGGGTCGCCCACCGCGGCGAGCGTGCGCAGCGACATCAGCGGCCGGGCGGCGATCTTCTCGCCGGTGGGCTTCAGGAACGGGTACGCCGACAGGACGTGCTCACGCTGCCACGGGTGCACCGGCAGCCGGGGCGCGAGCCCCGCACCCGTGGTCAGCCAGCGCTTGGGCGGCACGGCGTACACCTCCAGCGTCACCGTGGGGCGGTGCTCGGGGGCGTACGCCAGCATCTCGGCCTCGCTCATGCCGATCCGGGTGCGGCAGCAGGGGTGCAGCGGATGACCGTCCACGACGGACTGCTCCAGCAGCGCGAGCCCGTCGGCCCGCCCCGCCAGCACCTCCAGCGCCGGTCCGCCGCCCTGCGGCCCCGGCTGCCCGGCGCGGGCCAGCGCCAGCCCGGCCAGGCTGCTCCGGATCTCCGTGGCCAGCCGCACCGCGTCACCCGGCAGCCGCACCGCCCGCAGCAGCTCCACCGGATCGTCGACCGCGACCGTGTCGGTGACCAGGCGCATCCCCTCCGGCGGCACCGCGAACGGCAGCGCCAGCGCCGTCGAACCGATGATCCGCTCGCCGCCCGGCAGAGTGACCCGGGTGTCGCCGCCGTACGCCTGCCGCTGCACACCCGGCAGCGGCTCGCGCACCAGCGCCCCCCACAGCCGGGCCAGGATCGCGGCACGCGCGCCGGCCATCGCGTCGGTCACCCTCGGCACGGTGTTGATGGTCGGCCCCCTCGTCCCGGCAGCATGGAGATCCAGTGTGGACCACGAGAGCCGCACCCGGCCAGCCACCCGCCCCTCACCCTAGCGTCCTAGGACCGCCTACCGACCGTGACGCCCTCCCGGAAAGGAAGGGCACCTTCTTATCGTTTTCCGTAGTAGAAGGTGCCCTTCTTAACTCCTCGCCGTCGGTGCGGGCAGGCGGCCGCCGCGACGCCGCGGTCGGCGCGCGCAGGCGGCCGAGCGCGATGCCCCGGTCAGCGGTGGCCGGTGCGCTGGGCGCCGATGCCGGCGATGACGACGAACGCGACGCCGAGGACCTGCAGCGGATGCGGGGTCTGGTGGAGCAGGGTCGCGCCGACACCCAGCGCGAACGCGGGCTCCAGGCACATCAGCGTGCCGAACGCGGCGACCGTCAGCCGCCGCAGGGCCAGCAGCTCCAGCGCGAACGGCAGCACCGGCAGCAGCAGCGCCAGCCACGCGGACTGGGCGAGCACGGCCCAGCTCAGTCCGGGCAGCGCCTGCGGCAGGCCGGCCACGGCAGCGGCCACCGCACTGGCGGGCATCGCGATGGCCAGCCCTTTCACGCCGCTGAAGCTGTCGCCGACGCGCTGCGTGAGCAGGATGTACCCGGCCCAGCAGACTCCGGCAAGCAGGGCGAACAGCACACCGGCGACGTTGACGCCGCCGGTCCAGGGCCGGGTCAGCGCGAGCACGCCGACCAGCGCGAGCACCGGCCAGAGCAGCCCCCACCGGCCGGTACGCCGCAGCACCGCCAGCGACAGCGGCCCGAGGAACTCCAGCGCGACGGCCGTGGCCAGCGGGATCCGCGCGATCGACTCGAAGAAGGAGACGCTCATGACCGCGCTGACCGCGCCGAGCGCGACGGCCCCGGCGAGGTCGCGGCGGGACTGGGCGCGCAGCCAGCGCAGCGACGGCCGGGCGATGACGATGAAGAACAGGGCGGCCCAGCAGCCGCGCAGCCAGGCGGTCCCGGCGGGGCCGACGTCGTCGAAAAGGCGCGTCGAGGCGGCGGCGCCGACCTGCACGGAGAGCATCGACCCGAGGATCAGCGCGACCGCCGGGGCGGTGCTCTGGCGGCGGGCGGTGCTGGTGGCGACGTCGACTGCGGTCATCACTCCATGTGACCGGATGGCGATCATGCGCGTCCACCACGGGTCTGCGGACTGACCGTCCGCGGATCGCGGATGATGGAGGCGTGGACACCAGGCTGCTGCGGGTGCTCGTGGAGCTGGCGGATCGGGGCACGCTGCGGGCGGTCGCCCAGGCCACGGGGTATGGCACCTCCGCGGTCTCGCAGCAGCTGGCGGCGCTGACCCGCGAGGTGGGTACGCCGCTGGTCGAGCGCTCCGGGCGGACGGTCCGGCTGACCCCGGCCGGGCGGCGGCTGGTGGGTCACGCCCGGCCGATCCTGGCGGCGGTGGACGCGGCCCGCTCGGCGCTGGCGCGGGGCGGGGAGCCGGGCGGCACGGTGCAGGTGGCGGCGTACGCGACGGTGCTGTCGGGCGACCTCATCCCGGTGGTGCGGGAGCTGGCGGTGTCGCATCCGGGGCTGCAGGTGATGCTGCAGGAGCGGGAGCCGCCCGAGGTGACCCGGCTGCTGGACGAGGACCGGGTCGATCTGGGCTTCGTGTACGACTACGACCTGGTCCCGCGCGAGTTCGCCGGGTACGCGGTACGCCGGCTGTGCGAGACGCCGCTGATGCTGGCCGTGCCGGCGGGCCGGGCGCTGCCGGCGGTGATCGACGAGCCGGCCCGGCTGTCGGCGCTGGCGGGGCAGTCGTGGGTGGTGAACTCGCGCGGCCCGGACGACGACGAGCTGGCCACGCGGGTGTGCGCGCTGGCGGCGTACCGGCCGATGATCGAGCATCGGGCGGACAGCCTGGATCTGGTGCTGGACCTGGTGGCGGCGGATCTGGGGGTGGCGCTGCTGGCGGCGGTGGTGGCGCCGCGGCCGGGGGTGCGGTTCGTGCCGATGCCGGGGCTGCCGGTGCGGCGGCGCATGTTCGCGATCACCAGGCCCGGCCGGCAGCACTGGCCGGCCGTGGCGCTGGTGATCGAGCGGGTGGCCGCGCATGCGGCCGGGTGGGGTCGCTCAGGCGAGCCACTGGTCGTAGGACAGGCGGGCGATCAGGGCGAGCACGACGACGAGCAGCACGATGCGTACGAAGCCTGAGCCGCGCTTGAGCGCCATGCGCGCGCCGATCTGCGCGCCGACGATGTTGCAGACGGCCATCGCGGCGCCGAGCTGCCACCAGACATGCCCGTCGATCGCGAACACGATGAGCGCGCCGAGGTTGGTGCCCGCGTTGACGATCTTGGCCATGGCGGAGCCGTGCAGGAAGTCCGCGCCGATCACCGTGGTGAAGGTGAGCACCAGGAAGGTGCCGGTGCCGGGCCCGATCATGCCGTCGTAGAGCGCGATCACGCCGCCGGCGAGGGCGACGGCCAGCGCGGCGCGGCCGGTGGTGCGCCGCTCGGGATGCGGGTAGATGCCGCTGCTGGGCCGGAACGTGACGAACAGGGCGACAGCGACCAGGATGGCCAGCACGACCGGCCGGTACACGTCCTTGTTCGGCGTCAGCGCGATGGCGAGCCAGGCGCCGAAGCCGGAGACGACGATCGCGATGAGGCCGGCCGGGCCGGCGACGCGCCAGTCGATGCGGGTGCGGCGGGCGTACGTGATCGCGGCGCTGGTGGTGCCCGCGATGGCGGTCATCTTGTTGGTGCCGAGCACGGTGGCCAGCGGCGTCTGGGGCAGGCCGATGAGCAGTGCGGGCAGCAGGAGCAGGCCACCGCCGCCGACCACGGCGTCCACCCACCCGGCGGCGGTGGCGGCGGTCAGCAGCAGCGTGAGGCTACCGGCGTCCATGGGCGGTGCTGGGGGTGGCGCAGGTGCTATTGATCATGATTTGCGGCGCTGGGTGGCGAGCCACATCCCGATCGCCCCGATGGCGATGAAGAGCAGCATGAAGCAGACGAGGGCCTTGAACACCCGGCAACCATAGCGGGCCGAACGCCGGATGCGCCCCGGGCGGTCGGCGTAGGTTTGGCGTTGGCTGGACCCCCGGGCCGGACACCGGATGGAGGTTCACGCATGTCCACGCGCAGGGTGTTGACCGGCGTCGCCGCGGCCGTGGCGGTCGCGCTCACGTTCGCGGTGGCCGCTCCCGCGGCCGCGGCCGTGGGGAAACAGACGAAACCGACGATCGTGCTGGTACACGGCGCGTTCGCGGACTCGTCGAGCTGGAACGCGGTGATCCCGCTGCTGCAGGCGCAGGGCTATCCGGTGGTCGCGGCACCCAACGCGCTGCGCGGGGTGCAGAGCGACGCCGCGGAGGTGGCCGCGCTGCTCAAGACCATCTCCGGGCCGATCGTGCTGGTCGGGCACTCCTACGGCGGCAGTGTGATCTCGAACGCGGCCGAGGGCAACCCGAACGTCAAGGCGCTGGTGTACGTGTCCGCGTTCGCGCCGGAGGTGGGGGAGAGCGCGGCGTCGCTGTCCGGCAAGTTCCCGGGCAGCACGCTCGCGCAGGCGCTGGCGCCGCCGGTGGCGCTGGCCGGTGGCGGCAGGGACCTGTACATCGACCGGGCGAAGTTCCGCGACCAGTTCGCGGCCGACGTGCCCGAGGCGCTGGCCGCGCAGATGGGAGCGGGGCAGCGGCCGATCACCGAGGCGGCGCTGAACGAGGCGTCCCCGGCGGCGGCGTGGAAGAACATCCCGTCCTGGTTCGTGTACGGCACGGCCGACAAGAACATTCCGCCGCAGGCGCTGGCGTTCATGGCCCAGCGGGCGGGCGCGAAGGAGACCGTGGCCGTGGACGGCGCGTCGCACGTGGTGATGGTGTCCCAGCCGGACCGGGTGGCCCAGGTCATCCAGAACGCGGCGGCCACCGCGACGCAGTGAGGTGTTAAGAAGGGCACCTTCTACCACGGAGAACGGTAAGAAGGTGCCCTTCCTTTCTCACTCGTCGAAGCCGAAGTCCATGTCGACGTCGAAGGCCTCTTCGGCGATCTCGCCGGCGACCATGCCGCCGACGAAGCCCGCGGCCGCACCGGCGGCTACGCCGCCCATGCCGTGCCCGCGGTGCCCGTGGCCGTGACCGCCGTGGAAGCCATGACCGCCGTGGCCGCCGTGGCCGCCGCCGTAGTGCGGGGCGTGGCGGTCCAGGGCCTGGCGGATCCAGCCGTCGACGGCCGAGGGCCAGTCGGTGCCGGCGGCGTCGGCGTGGCTGACGTGGTGGCGGCTGAACGTGTCGTGGGAGCCGAGGAAGCCGCGCTTGTCGAACTCCAGCACCACGTCCATGCCGTGCGCGCTGGTGACGAAGGTCAGCTCCAGCTGGCGCATGCGGCCCGCGTACGCCTGCGACGGGTAGAACTCGATCTCCTGGTAGAACGGCAGCGTCTGGTGCACGCCGTGGATGCGGCCGCGCTCCAGGTCGGCCCGGCTGAAGCGGAAGCCGAGCCGGGTGAACGCCTCCATGACCGCGGCCTGCACCGGCAGCGGCTCGATGCGCACCGGGTCGAGGTCGGTCTTGTCGACGGCCTTGGCCACCGACAGCTCCGTGCGCACGCCCATCGTCATGCCGTGCAGCGGGGTGCCGTAGAAGCTGGTCACCGGCGCCTCCCAGGGCACCTCGACGGTGAACGGCAGCTGGTGGCTCGCGCCCGCGGGCAGGGTGAACGAGCCGGTCAGGTGCACCCGGTGGAACTCGACGGTGGCGTCGTACTCGCTGTCGTGGCCCTCCACCTCGACCCGGGTGACCAGGCCCAGCGAGACGTACTCGATCAGGGTGTCGTGGTCGCCGCCCTTGATGTGCACGGTGCCGGACAGGGTGCCGCCGGGCTGGACGACGGGGGTGGCGAGCACGGTGTCGACCGACGGGCCGCCCACGCCGAAGGCGGCGAGCATCTTCTTGAAGACCACTGAACTACATCTCCTCTGGTGCCGGTCCTGGTGACCTGCGCTGTCACATTCCTAGCAGACCAGGTCCAGTCGGCCGCCCGGCCAGTTGCGGCGCAGCCAGCGGTCGTGGCTGGCGACGACGACCGCACCCGGCGCGCGGCCGAGGGCGTCTTCGAGTTCGTCGGCCAGGGCCGGCGACAGGTGGTTGGTGGGTTCGTCGAGCAGCAGCAGGTGCGGCGGGTCGGCGATGAGCAGCGCCAGCGCGACGCGGCGGCGCTGCCCGACGCTGAGCACCCCGACCGGCCGGTCCAGGTCGCGCGGGGCGACCAGGCCGAGTTCCACCAGGGGTATGGCCGCGCCGGTGCGCTCGTACAGGGCGCGTGGCGTGGCGGACGGGTCGGCGAACCGGTCGTCCTGGGCGAGCAGCCCGACCCGCAGCCCGCGGCGGCGGGTGACGCTGCCCGAGGCGGGGCGCAGCTGCCCGGCGAGCACCGCGAGCAGCGTCGACTTGCCCGCCCCGTTGGGTCCGGTGATCAGCAGCCGGCCGTCGGCGGGCAGGTCGAGCCGGTCCAGCCGCAGCCGTCCGGGCACATGCACGTCCCGTAGCGCCAGCGCGGTGCTGTGTTCGGCGGTGATGCCGTGCTCCGCGTTGCCCACCGTGGTGTCGCGGGAGTCGCGGGCGACGGTGCCGAGAGCCGCCGAGGTGAGCGCGGGTGCCTGGAAGTGCAGGAGCGGCGGCGGCTTGCGGATCGGGTCGCGTTCCAGCACGGCCAGGCGCTGTTCGGCGTTGCGGACGCGGCGGGACACCTGGGCCTGGACACGCGCGCCGTGCCGGTTGTAGGCCATCTTGTTGCCGTCGCGGGGCGGGCGGCCGTAGGCGACCTGCCGGGCCGTGGTGGCCGCCGAGTCCCGCAGCGCCGCGATCTCGGCCTGCTGGTCGGCGAAGGCCCGTTCCCAGCGCGCCCGCTGGTCGCGTTTGGCCTGCTGGTATGCGGTGTAGGCGCCGCCGTAGCGGACCAGGCCGCCGTGGGCGGTGTCGCCGGGGTCGAGATCGACGATGTCGGTGCAGACCTCGTCGAGGAAGACCCGGTCGTGGCTGGCGACGACGACGACGCCGGGCAGCTGCCGCAGCTGCTGTTCGACGAACGCGACGGCCTCGTCGTCGAGGTGGTTGGTGGGCTCGTCGAGCAGGAGCGCGGCGGGTCTGCGTACCAGCAGCGCGGCCAGCGCGACGCGGGAGCGCTGCCCGCCGGACAGGGTGCCCAGCGTGCGGGCGTGGTCGAGACCGGCCAGGCCGAGGCCATGCAGGACCAGTTCGGCGCGGCGTTCGGCGTCCCAGGCGTCGACCTGCTCGGCGCGGGCCAGCGTCTCGGCGTACGCGTCGAGCTGCTCCGCCCCGGTGAGGTCGGCGCTGAGCCGGTCGAGGCGGGCGAGCAGCTCGCGGCTCTCGCGCAGCGCCTCGGCGAGCACGTCGGCGATGGTGTCGCCGGGTTCGTACGGCAGCTCCTGGTGCAGCAGGCCGATGTCGTCGGGCCGTTCGATCCGGCCGCCGTCGGGGGTGTCGGCGCCGGCGAGCAGGCGCAGCAGGGTGGACTTGCCGGCGCCGTTCTCGCCGACGAGGCCGACGCGGCGGCCGGGGGCGACGGTGAGGTCGACGCCGTCGAGGACACGGCGGTCCCCGAAGAACTTGACAAGATCAACAGCAATGAGGGATCGAGCACGCATGAGCACCACCGGAAGGGTTTCGCGGAAGAGCCTGCCGGGCGTCGGAGACATCGCCCGCTACCGCGGGCGAGCATGTCTCAGCCTCAGGTCACAGGCCGGTCGGTGATGTCACAGCTCCATAGTGGGGCCAGCCTAACGACCGGCCCCACCGCACTGCCAGTGATTTACGCCCGCTCCACCAGCGGCAGGTATTCCGGGTGGTCCTGCACCCAGCGGCGCACGAACGAGCAGGCGGGGACCACGCGCACGTCGTCGGCGGCCGCGCCCGCCAGCGCCGCCGCGCACAGCATCGCGCCGATGCCGCGCCCGCGCGCCTCCGGCTCGACGCCCGTGTGGTCGAACACGATCATCCCCGGCTTGCGGTAGTAGGTCAGCACGCCGAGCAGGCGCTCGCCCTCGCGTGCCTCGTACCGGCTGCTCTCCGGGACTTCGACGACCTCGACCTCCACCATTGCCTCCCCTGCGTGTCGCTATCGCGCCGGTACAGGCGCGATCTTGTCCAGCTCGGCCAGCTCGTCGGCGGTCGGCTCCCAGCCGGCCGCGGCCGCGTTCGCGGCGACCTGCGCCGGGCTGGTCGCGCCCGCGATGACCGAGCCGCAGCCCGGCTGCGCGGCCAGCCAGCCGATCGCGACCTTGCCCAGCTCGTGGCCGCGCTCGGCGGCCCAGCCGGCCAGCGCCTCGACCGTGTCCAGCCGCTCGTCGGTGATGAAACCCGCCTGGTCCTTGGCCAGCCGGCTGTCCGACGGCGCGTCCTGGCCGCGGCGCACCTTGCCGGTCAGCAGCCCGTTGGCCAGCGGGAAGAACGGCAGCACGCCGAGCCCGAAGTGCCGGGCCGCGGGCACGACCTCGATCTCGCTGCCGCGCTCCAGCATCGACCAGTGGTTCTGCGCGCTGACGAACGGCGTCACGCCCATCGCCTGCGCCAGCCGCGCCGCGTCGGCGATCTGCCAGCCCGCGAACTGCGAGCTGCCGATGTAGCGCACCTTGCCCTCGGTGACCAGCTCGTGCAGCGCCGCCAGGGTCTCCGCCAGCGGCGTCACCGGATCGGGCGTGTGCAGCTGGTAGAGGTCGATGTGGTCGGTGCCCAGCCGGCGCAGCGACTCCTCGACCGCGCGCCGGATGTACCTGCGCCCGCCCTTGCCGCCCGCGGCCGGGCCGTAGCCCATGTCCGCGCCCTGGTGGCCGAACTTGGTGGCGAGCACCACCTGGTCACGGCGTCCTTTGAGGACCTCGCCGAGCATCGACTCCGACGCCCCGATCCCGGTGGCGCGGCCGTAGATGTCGGCGGTGTCGAAGAAGGTGATGCCCGCGTCGAGCGCGGCGTCGACGACGGCACGGGTGCCGTCCAGATCCAGCCGCCACCCGAAGTTGTTGCAGCCGAGCCCGACCGCCGACACGATCAGCCCGGACTCACCCAGTGCCCTGTAACGCATGATCGCCACCCTATCCCGCCCCGTGGGGGCGGGTCAGTGGGTGAAGCGGTCGAGGAGGTGCTGGGCGGCGCGGTCGACGGCGGTGGCGTCGGCCGGGTCGGGGACCTTGATCTGGGCGCCGGTGACGGTGTACCACTCCTCGGCGCCCTTGTACTGCACGCGCAGGCGTACCGTGCCGTCGGTCTCGACCTTCGGCTCCAGGGTCAGCTCGCCGGTGATCGTGCCGACCTCGTCCGTCATCACCCCGCCGCGCGGCGCCATCACGTCAACCGTCATGCCCCCCGCCTACCCGGCCGCACCACGCCCGGAACCCGCGGATCTAGATGAACTGTGGTCGCGGGAGCAACCACAGTTCATCTAGATCCAGAGCGCGAACGCGTGGCTGGAGAGATCACGGTACGGCGTGGATACTTCGACCGTGCCGGTAGAACATCGAGCGGACGACCACAGGATGCGAACCTTCGCCATGCTGCCGACCGCTGCCGGCGATGAGCCGGAGTTCGCGCAGTGCCTGGGTGAACTGATCGAGCTGACCGGCGCACAGCTGCCCGCGGAGTGGTCGGCGAACCGCACAAGCCGGGCGCGAGAGGCGCTGCGCCTGCTGTTCTCGACCCGCCTGGCCGAGCCCGGGTGGTTCGAGGCACTGCTGCGAGCGGCGATCCATGACCCGAACCCGAGTGGCAACCGGACGTTCGTCGAGCCGATGCTGGCCGCCTACGGCCGCCGCCGGGTACAGGGCGCGCTCATCGAGCGCCTCCAGCAGGGCAGCAGCGCTCAACGGGCCGGTGCGGCACGGGCGTGGTACTGGGCTGACGCGTTGTCCGGGCCGAACGGCGACTACACGGCTCAGCCGCTCCGGCCCGACTACGCTCCGTGCCCCGACCTGGGGATGAGCTGGCGGCAGACCGCACTGCGGGTGTTCGTCACCGACGGCGACCTCGACGTCCGCCGCAACGTCCTGCCCGGTCTGCCGCTCGCCGCAGCTGCCTACCCGGACGCGCTGCACCCGCTGGTCCACGAGGCGATCCGGATCGCACGGACCGGCCCCGACGAGTATCTGCGGCACCGCGTGGAGCATCAGGTCGGCGGGTGCGGATCAGGCGGGTGACGGCACCGTCCGTGGGGTGCCCGTCCGCGACGGCCGTCGCTGCCGGTGGGCAGGCTGGGCCTGTGGTCAGTCGGCCAGAGCGGCCAGGGCGTCGCCGGAGACGCGGTACACGGTCCAGTCGTCCATGGGGACGGCTCCGATGGAGCGGTAGAAGTCGATCGCGGGCGCGTTCCAGTTCAAAACCCACCACTGCAGACGGGTGTAGCCGCGCTCGCGGCAGATGCGGGCCAGCTCGCGCAGCAGCGCCTTGCCGTGGCCGCGGCCCCGGGCGGCGGGCCGGACGAACAGGTCCTCAAGGTAGATGCCGTGCACGCCGTGCCAGGTGGAGAAGTTGAGGAACCAGATCGCCACGCCGACCGGCTCGCCGCTGTCGTCGTCGACGGCCAGGTGCGCGAACGCGGCCGGGTGCGGCCCGAACAGCGCCGCGTGCAGCTGCTCGGCGGTGGCCTTGGCCTCCTGCGGGGCCTTCTCGTACTCGGCGAGCTCGCGGATCAGGTCGAGGATGACGGGGACGTCGGCAGGCACCGCGGGACGGATCATGGTGCGCACCATACTCGGTGGCGTCCCAGCTCACGCCGACTAGGCTGACCCGATGGGCACCGTACTCTCCGTGAATCTGGGCGCCGCGCGGCCGAGCGCGGCCGCCGATGTGGGCATGACCGCGATCGACAAGCACCCGGTGGACCGCCCGGTGCGGCTGCGCGCCCCTGGAACGCGCGCGGATGGGCTGGGCAGCGGCCTGGAGGGCGACGACATCTGCGACCGGCGCCACCACGGCGGCGACGACCAGGCGGTGTACGCGTACGCCCGCGAGGACCTCGACGGGTGGCAGGCCGAGCTGGGCCGGGACCTGTCCGGTGGCCTGTTCGGGGAGAACCTGACCACGTCCGGGATCGACGTCAACGGCGCGCTGATCGGCGAGCGCTGGCAGGTCGGCGAGCAGGCGGTGCTGGAGGTGTCCTCGCCGCGGATCCCGTGCCGGACCTTCGCCGACCAGATGCGCGAGCAGGGCTGGATCAAGACGTTCACGCAGCGTGCGCTGCCGGGGGCATACCTGCGGGTGGTGGTGCCGGGCGAGGTGCGCGAAGGCGACAGCGTGACGGTGCTGCACCGGCCCGACCACGAGGTCACGGTGGCACTGACGTTCCGGGCGCTGACGCTGGAGCCGGAGCTGCTGCCGCGGCTGCTGGCCGCCGACGCCCTCCCCGAGAAGATCAAGGACAAGGCCCGCCAGCGCGCTGCGAAGCAGCGCGGCTGACGGGTCAGGCGGCCAGGGTGCCGTCGAGGACCGTGACGGCGTGGCCGGTGAGGTCGACGCGGTCGCCGCGCAGCGCGGTGCGGACCAGGCCCGAGCGGGCCGAGGCCTGCAACCCGACCAGTTCGTCGCGGCCCAGCCGGGCCGACCACAGCGGGGCGAGCGCCGAGTGCGCGCTGCCGGTCACCGGATCCTCCGGCACGCCGACGGCCGGGCCGAAGAACCGGGACACGAAGTCGTAGCCGGCCGCCGGATCCGCCGCCGGTGCGGTGACGATGACGCCACGCGTGGCCAGCCGCGCCACCGCGCCGAGGTCGGGAGCCAGATTGCGTACGGTCTGCTCGTCGGCGACCTCGACGAGCAGGTCGGCGAGCGCCCCCGTGTCGTAGGACGCGAGGATCGGCACGCCCAGCGCCTCGGCGGTGCCGGGCAGCGGGTCGATCGGGATGACCGGGAAGACGGGGAAGTCCATGGTGATGGAGCCGTCGCCGCCGATGGCCGCGCTGAGGATGCCGCTGCGGGTGTCGAACCGGATCGTGCCGGCGGCCAGCCCGTCCTCACCGAGGGCGTGGGCGGTGGCCAGGGTCGCGTGGCCGCACAGGTTGACCTCGGTGCGCGGGGTGAACCAGCGCAGCGCCCAGTCCCGGCCGCCACGCAGGTGCGCGAACGCGGTCTCGGACAGGTTCAGCTCGGCCGCGACGCGCTGCATCCAGACCGCGTCGGGAAACGAGTCGCCCTCCAGCACGCACACCCCGGCGGGGTTGCCGCCGAAGGCCCGGTCGGTGAAGGCGTCCACGATCCTGATCCGCATGAGCAGACCATAGACCAGCGGGTACGCCCCGGACTGCAGCCAATCCGCGTCGCGTGGCCCGCGTGTGGTCACGGGCAGCGCCAGATCTCGACATCCTCGTCGGGGGCGAGCGCGCTCAGGTCGGGAGCGGGCCTGCCCCAGCGGCGGGCGAACTCCGCGACGGCCTCGGCGAAGCCTTCGGCGTCCTCCTGGACGGTGGCGTGGTCGCCGAAGACGAAGTCGACGGTCAGCTCGACGCAGTCGACGTCGGCGACGTCCACGACCAGCCGGGACAGCGTGACGTACTGGACGATGTCCCATTCGATGTCGAACGTCGACGCGTCGTGGGTGATGTGTACGCCCGCGTCGTCGACGGTGACCGCGCGGCGCGGCGGCGGGGCCGGCTCGGGGCGGGTCCCGGTGCGCAGCGGGCGGTAGTAGGAGTCGACGGCGGGCTGGCCGGTGTAGTTGGGGCCGGCCTGGTCGTCGGCTCCGGCGTACGCGAACGGCAGGTCCAGCTCGCGGGGGCCGGTGCAGGTGAGCAGCCGCCTGCGGCCGTCGTAGGCGAGCCCGGCCGCGCGCAGCAGGCGGCGCAGCGGCTGCACGGCCGGTGTCCCGTCGAGCAGCCGGATGCTGCCCAGGTCCAGGTGCGCGGCGAAGAACCCGTCCGGCGCCGGCCAGGTCAGCACCCGGGCGAGCGTGCCGAGCTTGTCGCCGACGTAGTGCAGCCCGTGCACGCACGTGATCAGGTCGAAGGCCCGGTCGGGCTGCCACTCGCCGAGGGAGGCGGTGACCAGGGTCAGGTCCGGTGCGGCCGTCGCGGCCGGGTCGAAGTGGCCGACCAGGTCCACGCCGGTCAGGGTGAGGCCGTCGAGCTGCTGCGCGGCGGCCTGGGCCAGGGCGCGGCCCTGCCCGCAGCACAGGTCCAGCCAGGACGCCGCGCCGTGCTCGGCCAGCCGCGGCCGCAGCCGGTCGAGCGGGTGGAAGCCGAGGTCACGGGCGTAGCTGTTGACGCCGTCGAGGCCGCGTTCGCGGTTCATCGCGTTGTTGGCGACCACCGAGGAACGGTGCAGTTCCGTGTCGTCGATCAGCCGCATGGCTGCAGATCATGCCACCGTCTGCCCAAGACAGCAGCCCGCCGGTGACGCGACGTCGCCGAAGGCGCCGGCACGGCTGCTCGCGGGCAGCGGGACCACGCGAGTGGTGCCTGTCCGCTACCTTGCACGCCGAGATCCACTACGGGGATGAGGCGGTCGTTTCGTGGCGGGGGACAGGTCGAAACTGAAGTCTGCGGCGTGGCTGGTCGGCGCTGCGGCCGTGGTGGCCACGCTGATCTTCCTGGTGCCGCAGTCGATCACCCGGGATCCGATGTTCCGGCTGTCGTTCATGGTCGCCTGTTTGGTCGTCCTCCCTCAATGGGCCGAAATCAAGCAGGCAGCCGCCGACCGGGCGGCCGCCGCGGGCGAGCGTCGGCATCCGGCCGTGAACCTGCCTCATCACCTGTTCCGCGAGTCGCCCTACCGTCTGGTGAACGGGTTGGCCGCGTCGTCCCTGGCCGTCTGCGCGGTACTGCGCTGGCTGGTGCCCGGTGACTGGGCGCGCGGCTGGTACGCGCTGTCGAGCCTCGTCATCCTCGGCATCATGGTGAGGACGCAGGCCAGGAGCGGCGCAGCGCGGGAGGGCACTGGTGCCGCGGTGGGAACGACGGTGCGGGAACCGCTCGCGGCACAGCTCACCTGGGCGGAGGGCACCCGCTCGCGCGAGGTGACGAGCGCGGCCGAGCTGCGCGAACTGCTGTGGCAGCTACACCACGAGGCCGCCGGGCGGTCCACGTCCGCCGACCTCGTCCCGCCGGGTGTGCCACGCGCCGTCATCAGCCTCGGCGAGCCGGACAGCATGGTGCTGACGCTGCCGGAGGGTGGGCCGCCGCAGGTGGCCGTGGCCGGTCCGACCGGCGTCGCCGGCGTGACGGTCACCTACACCGATGATCGCGAGGCGGTGTTCCCGCCGGGCAGCGAGATCCCGATCGACGTCGCGATCGAGGCGCTGTGCGCGTACCTCACGGCGGGTGAGCTACCGCGCGCATCCGACGTTTGAAGCCTGCCGCAGCCCAGGGCTGTCGCTGTCCGTAGTGCTCATCGCGAGCGTCTGCTTCACTGACGGTGGGCTGCCTCCGCCGCGCTGAGGTGGTCTGCGACCGACTGGATACGGAGCCGTGATGATCGACGCCGAGGACGGAGCACCGCGCGACCTCTCCTCCCGTGCCGAGGAGATGAACCTCGTGTCGGCCGCCGGCATGGTCGTGGGCGCGGCCGCCGTCCTGCTCTACCTGCTGGTGCCGGATGCACGTGAGCTGTTCGGGCCGGCCGGGCTGGTCGGCCTGGCGCTGGCGCTGGGGCTGGGCCCGCAGGCGGCCCGGTATGGCATCGGCAGGCGGCGGGGCGTGCCGCGGCGCCGGCTGAGCGAGCTGCCGGGTTACCTGTTGCGGATCTCTCCGTTCCGGTTGCTTCACCGGTGGCTGGCGGCCACGCTGGCGATCGGGGCGCTGCTCTGGCTGCTGGTGCCGGCCGACTGGGTCGAGGCATGGTTCTGCGTGGCGCTGGTCTGCGTGCTCGTGCTGTACAGCGAGCTGGGTGTCCGGCGCCGCGGGGTCGGCGACAAGGCCTGAGCCGGGCGGCCGGGCCACGCGCGACGAGGGGACCGGATGGCGGCGAGCGATACGCCGGCGGCGGGGCCGTCGCGACGCGACTACTACCACGATCCGGATGCGCCGCCCGCGACCCGGATCGTGCCGGGCGGGGTGGCCGTGGTCGCCGACGAGCACGGTCGGGTCCTGCTGCAACGGCGCGCCGACTCGGGCAACTGGGCGCTGCCCGGCGGCACGATGGAGGTCGGCGAAACGCTGGAGCAGTGTGTCGTGCGCGAGGTCCGCGAGGAGACCGGCCTGGACATCGAGATCACCGGGCTCGTCGGGATCTACACCGATCCGGGGCACGTGGTCGCCTACGCCGACGGCGAGGTGCGCCAGCAGTTCAGCCTCGTCTACCGAGGCCGGATCACCGGCGGAGAGCTGCGCGGCAGCAGCGAGTCGACCGAGGTGCGCTTCGTCGACCCGGCCGAGTTCGCGCGGCTGCCGATCCACGAGTCGACCCGGCTGCGCCTGCGCCACCACCTCGACGACCGCCCGGCGCCGTATCTGGGCTGACGCCGGTCACGCGGCGGCGAGGGCCTGTGCGATGGCGAGGGTGTGCTGGTACTCGCGCCAGTGGGCGATGCGGCCGTCGCGGGTGCGCAGCACGCCGACGAACGGGGCGGCGGCGCTCGCGCCGGTGGTGGTGACGGTGCCGCCGAGCTCGTACTCGACGACGAGGACGTCGGGGTCGGCGGTGTCGTGTGCGGCGGTGATGTCGCACCGGTCGAACCGGACGGGCAGGGTCGCGCGTCCTGTCTGGGCGTACGCGATGAATGCCGCTCTGCCCTCGATGCGGGTGGGGCGGCCGGGTGCGGCAAAGGGCATCTCGACGACGAGGTCTTCGGTGAACAGGTCTTCATCCAGGCTGGACTGGGCGGCGAGGAACCACTGCCGCCGCAGCCGGTCGAACGCTTCGCGGGGCGTGGGCACCGGGCACCTCCGATAAAATGAGCGTTGGCTCAGGTTATTCACGATAGTGAGTGTTGGCTCATCTTTCAAGGGAGTGTGTGTGCCAGCCGACGCCAAGCCGCTGCGCGCTGACGCGGCGCGTAACCGCGCCCGGATCCTGACCGCGGGTGCGCAGGTGTTCTCCGAGCGCGGCCCGGCCGCGTCCACCGAGGAGGTCGCCAATCGCGCCGGGGTCGCCATCGGCACCGTCTTCCGCCACTTCCCGACCAAGGCCGACCTGCTCCGGGCGATCATGAAGGACCTGCTCGACCGGCTGCTGTCCGACGTGGACGGCCTGCTGCGCGACAGCGAACCCGGCGACGCGCTGTTCGCCTTCTTCACCGGCCTGGTGGCCCACGCCGCGCGCCAGAAGACCGTCGTCGACCTGCTCGCCGAGGCGGGCTCCGAGCTGAACGTCCCCGACGCCGTCGGCCTGCTGGAGCGCTCCGTCGGCAGCCTGCTCGACGAGGCCCAGCGCGCCGGCACGGTGCGCCGCGACGTCGCGCTGCCCGAGGTCATGGCGCTGCTCGCCGCCGTCTGCCAGGGCGCCGTCCAGGGCGGCTGGCCCCCCGACCTGCAGGCCCGTACCCTCGCCGTCGTCTTCACCGGCCTCACCCCCCGCTGACCCGCCCGCGTCCGGTCAAGATCCCTCGACTTGCCTGGCACCTGGGCGAATGCGCGCTCAAGATACGCCCAGGTGCCGGGCAAATCGGATGATCAAGGGTGGGGTCAGGCGGATTCGGTGCGGGCGCGGGGTGGGCAGAGGGCGTCGCCGCCGGGGCCGCCGCAGGGGCGCAGGCGGATCTCGGTGATGGCGTGGCGGTCGACGGAGGTGACCTGCGCGGTCCAGCCGTCCAGGTGCACGATCTCGCCGGGCTGAGTCGGCACGTGGCCGAGCACCGCGATGACCAGCCCGGCGACGGTGATGTAGTCGCCGCCGGGGCGCTGCTCGAAGGTGACCCCGATGTCGGGCAGGTCGTGGATCGGGAACGTGCCGGGCAGCAGCATGTCGCCGTCCTCGCCCTGCTGCACCGCCATCACGTCCCGGTCGGCCTCGTCGTAGATCTCGCCGACGACCTCCTCCAGCAGGTCCTCCATGGTGACGATGCCGTCCACGGCGCCGTGCTCGTCCACGACCAGCGCGAACTGCTGCCGCTCGACCTTGAAGCGGCGCAGCGCGTCCCCGGCGTGCAGCGAGTCGGGCAGCAGCAGCACCGGGCGGGCGACGTCGGCGACCGTGCCGTCGTCCTGGCTGAGCAGGTCGCGCAGGTGCACGATGCCGATGGTGTCGTCGATGTTGCGCCGGCGCACCACCGGCGCGCGGGAGAAGCCGGACCCGGCCAGCTCCTTGCGGGCCACGTCCACGGGCAGGTCGGCATCGAGCAGGAACACGTTGCGGCGGGGGATGAGCACCTCGCGCAGCACCCGTTCGGTGATCTCCACGGCGCCCGCGATGATCAGCCGCTGTTCGGCGGTGAAGCCGCGGTGCACGCTGACGAGGTCGCGTACCTCCTCGGGGGTGATCTCGTCGCGGTGGCCGCCCGGGTCGCCGCCCATGAGGCGTACGCCCAGGTCGGTGGCCTTGCTCAGCACCCACACGAAGGGCCGCGAGATCGCCGCGAGCGTGGTCAGCGGGCGGCCGGCCAGCCGGGCCCAGCGCTCGGCGTGCTGCATGGCGACCCGTTTGGGCGCCAGCTCGCCGAAGACCAGGGTGAGGAACGTCAGCAAAAGGGTGACGCCGACGACGGCCACGGGCCGGGCGGCGCGGCCGAGGAAGCCCAGCGCGGGCTGCAGCACCTCGGCCAGGGCGATTGCGGCGGTCGCCGAGGCCAGGAACCCGGCCAGGGTGATGCCGATCTGGATGGTCGCCAGGTACCGGTTCGGGTCCCGGGCCAGTGCCGCGGCGGCCGCGGCGCCGCCACCCTGCTGTTCCATCCGGCGCAGCTGGCCCTCACGAAGCGAGACCAGCGCCATCTCGCTGCCGGCGAACAGCGCGTTGACGATGATGAGTACGGCTACCAGTACGAGCTGTATCCAGTGGTCGCCCACCGCGCATCACCCTGGGCCCGCCTGGTCTGTCAGCCGGTACGCGCAGGCCGGGCGCAGGCCCGGCCCCGTATCACAGCCTTCCATTCGGTCAACGGTATCAGCAGCTCAGCGGCCTGTCCGCGGGTTGGGTCAGCGGCCGCCGCGGGGCTGGTTGCCCTTGCGCAGGTGCATGCCCGTCGACTGGCCGGTCGGCATGTGGGTGCGGGTGGTCTTCTCCCGTGCCGCCATCGCGGCCTGGCGGGAGCGCTCCTCCGCCCGCTCGGTGGCCCAGCCGGGATGCGAGTCCGGCCCGTGCTCGTGCTCGGCATGCGGAGTGCCCGGCTGGTCCTGCTCGGCGGGCTGCTCGGCCTCCGGGTGCCGGCGGGACTGGTTGTTCTTGTGGTTCTTGGCCATCGCTCCTCCTCGAAGAATCACCTCCACGCTAAAAGCGCGGGGGCGCGGGCGCAGGCCGTTGCCGGAATGGCGCCCGATCAGGCGGGCCGCAGCAGGTCAGGGAGGGTGTCCAGGCCGTCGACGACGGTGGCGTGGCGGGCCGCCTCGGGCTTCTCCGAGCCGAGGTAGCCCCAGGGGCCGCGGCGGATCAGCACGGGCATCATGCCGGCGCGGGTGGCGGGCAGCACGTCGTTGTCGACGCGGTCGCCGACGTAGCAGATGCGCGCCGGGTCCAGCGCCGCGACCTCGGCGACCTTGGCGAAGAAGTGCGGGTGCGGCTTCTCGATGCCCCACTCGGCGGACGTGAAGATCGCGTCGACGGGCAGGTCCATCCGCTCCAGGGCGGCTTTGGCCTGCGGCGGCTGGTTGCCGGCGATGATCACGGTGAGGCCGCGGCGGCGCAGCTCGGCGAACGCGGGCCGCACGTCGGGGTAGAGGTCGGCCTCGTCGAAGTTCTCGCGCAGGCCGTCGGGGTCCTCCACGGCCCAGGCGGCGATCTCGGCGTCGACGTCCAGGCCGGGGCGCAGCAGCTCGAACGCGTCGCCGTGCGGGCGGTCCAGCGCGGCCATGCCGCCGAGCAGGCCCAGCATGGCGAAGCGGGGCACGCCGAGGCGGTCGGCCCAGCGGCTCCAGATGCGGGTCTCGTCGATCAGCGTCTCGCCCACATCGAACACCACTGCCTTGATCATCTGCCCAGGATAACGGGCGGGCGGGCCGATACCGCCCCGGGTGCGCGGCCGGTGCCGCCCGTCACCGCCGGTGCCGGGCAGCTGGCCCTGGCCGGGGAAATCCGGTCGATCATCGGCCCGCCCCGGCGTAGCGTGCGCCGGGTGGAACCGATGACCGAAGCCCAGATCAGGCGGGCGATGAGCAACTGCTCGCGTGGCGACGCGTCGGCGATGACGCTGCCGAAGGACTTCGCCGAGCGGGACTGGCCGTCGCTGACCTTCCTCGGCTGGCGCGACCCGAAGCTCGACCAGCGGGGGTATGTGCTGCGCTGGCGCGACGGCAGGCCGGTGGGGCTGCTGCTGCGCGCGGCCGGCTCGTCCATGTCGCGCGGGCGGGCGGCGATGTGCCTGCTCTGCCAGGCGGTGCGCACCGCCGACGAGGTCACCCTGTTCACCGCCCGCCGCGCCGGGGACGCCGGGCGGCGCGGCGACACGGTCGGCACGTACGTGTGCGCCGCCCTGAACTGCATCCCCGGCGACGAGCTCGCCACCCGCCTCGACGCCTTCCTCGACGAGGTCCTCCACCCCTGACCACCTCGCCGCCGCAAATCCGTGGATCTAGAAGAGTTGTGGTCGTCCCGGCAACCACAACTCTTCTAGATCCAGTGCCGGGATGCCGGACCCTACCCCGAGTGGTGCGGCATCCCGGAGTCTCAGCGGCGGGACAGGGCCGTCAGCCGGTGGGCGGCCGAGGCCAGGGCGGTGGCGATGAGGGTGTCCAGCAGCTCCGGATAGGACATGCCGGCCGCCTGCCACATGCGCGGGTACTGCGAGGCGGAGGTGAACCCGGGGAACGTGTTGACCTCGTTGAGGACCGGGTCGCCGCCGTCGGCGGGCAGGAAGAAGTCCACCCGCAGCAGACCGCGGCAGTCCAGCGCGGTGAACGCCTGGACCGCCAGCTCCTGCAGCCGCGCGGTCACGGCCGGGTCCAGGCGGGCCGGGATGTCGAACACGACCTCGCCCGCGGTGTACTTGGCGTCGTAGTCGAAGAAGCCGTGCCCGTCCGTGACGCGGATCTCCAGCGGCGGCCCGGCGCGCAGGCTGCCGTCGGGGAACTGCAGCACGGCCACGTCCACCTCGCGGCCGGTCACGCCCGCCTCGACCAGCACCTTGCCGTCGCAGGCCCGGGCGGCGTCGAGCGCGGCGGGCAGCGCGGCCCAGTCGTCGACGCGGGTGACGCCGATGCTGGACCCGGCGCGGGCCGGTTTGACGAACACGGGCAGGCCGAGCCGGTCGCGGTCGGCGGCGGGCAGCTCGTCCGTGCCGGGGCGCAGCACGGCGCCGTCGGCCACGCGCAGCCCGTCGGCGGCGAGGATCTTCTTGGTGAACTCCTTGTCCATGCCGGTCGCGCTGGCCAGCACCCCGCTGCCGACGTACGGCACTCCGGCCAGCTCCAGCAGCGACTGCACGGTGCCGTCCTCGCCGTACGGGCCGTGCAGCGCGGGGAACACCACGTCGGCGCGGCCCAGCGTGCGCAGCGCGTCACCCATGCCGACGGGCAGCCCGTCGACGTGCCAGGCGCCGTCGCGGCCGATGAGCACCTCGGTGACGTCGTAGCGGCCGCGGTCGAGGTGGGCCAGGATGCTGTGGGCCGACTTGCACGACACCTCGTGCTCGCCGCTGCGCCCGCCGTAGACGATCGCCAGTTTCATCAGGTGCGCTCCTTGCCGGGTGCGTACCGGCGGGGGACCCGGGGGCCGATGCCGGTGAGGATCTCGTGGGGGTTGGTGCCGGCCCAGGCCGCCCAGTCGGCGGCGGTGGGTTCGCCGTGCGTGCCGGGGCCGAGCACGGTCACCGGGTCGCCGGGTTGCACGTCGAGGTCGCCGGCGTCGACGACGCACTGGTCCATGGCGACGCGCCCGGCCAGCGGACGGCGTACGCCGCCGAGCAGCACCTCGGCCCGCCCACCGGCGGCGCGCGGGACGCCGTCGGCGAAGCCGAGCGGGATCAGGGCCAGGGTGGTGGGGCGCGCGGTGACGTGGTCGTGGCCGTAGCCGACGCCGGTCCCGGCGGGCACCCGCTTCACCAGGGTCACGTGGGTACGCAGGCTGAGCGCCGGGCGCAGCCCGAACGTGCGGCCCGGCACGGGCTCGACCCCGTACACGGCGATCCCGGCGCGGACCAGGTCGTAGTGGGTGCGCGGGGCGGTGAACACGGCGGCCGAGTTGGCCAGGTGCAGCAGGTCCGGGCGCAGCCCCGCGTCCCGTGCCCAGGCCACCGCCTCGGCGAACGCCGCCGCCTGCGCGGCGACCCCGATCGGGCTGGTGTCGGCGGTGGCCAGGTGCGACCACACCCCGCGCACGGCCAGCGCGCCCTCCCGCTCGTACTTGCGCGCCCAGCTGACCAGCTCGGGCCAGCCGTCGGCCCCCGCCCCGCCGCGCGACATCCCCGTATCGACCTTCAGCTGCACGTGCACCGGCCCACCCGAAAGGAAGGGCACCTTCTTATCGTTTTCCGTAGTAGAAGGTGCCCTTCCTAACGCCTGGACCAGGGTGTGGAGCTGGTCGGCTGCGTTGACGGAGACGTCGATGCCGGCGGCGGCCAGCGCCGCGTAGTCGGTGTACGGGCCGTGCAGCCAGCTCAGCACCGGGGCGGTGATGCCCGCCTCGCGCAGTGCCAGGGCCTCGGCCGCGCTGGTGACGCCGAGCCAGGTCGCGCCCCCCGCGAGCGCGGCCATGGCCGCCGGCACCGCGCCGTGGCCGAACCCGTCCGCCTTCACCACGGCCATCACCGCGGCGGACGTGGCGCCCCCGATCAGCTCGACGTTGCCGGTGACCGCCGCGAGGTCCACGACCGCCTCGGCCAGCTCGCTTGTCACGGTGAGTAGTTGACAGGAGGGTGTGTGAGCGTACCGAGAGCGATTTCACTAACGCCCTGCTAACACGGCGTGTGCATACTTGCGAGCGGTCGAGGAGGTGGCTTTTGCGGGTCCTGGTGGTGGAGGACGAGGAGCTGATGGCCGAGGCCGTCGCGGAGGGCCTGCGGCAGGAGGCGTTCGCGGTGGACGTGGCCCACGACGGCGCGGCCGCGCTGGAGAAGCTGGCCGTGAACTCCTACGACGTGCTGATCCTGGACCGGGACCTGCCCGGGGTGCACGGGGACGAGGTGTGCCGGCAGGTCGTGGCCCAGGGCATGGACGTGCGGGTGCTGATGCTCACGGTGTCGGTGACCGTGGCCGAGCGAGTCGCCGGGCTGACCCTGGGCGCCGACGACTACCTGCCCAAGCCGTTCGCGTTCGCCGAGCTGGTGGCCCGGGTGCGGGCGCTGGGGCGGCGGGCCCGCCCGGCCGCGCCGCCGGTGCTGGAGCGGGCCGGGATCCGGCTGGATCCGCACCACCGGGAGACGTACCGGGACGGGCGTTACGTGAGCCTGTCGCGGCGCGAGTTCGCGGTGCTGGAGGAGCTGCTGCGGGCCGAGGGGGCGGTGGTGAGCGCGGAGACGCTACTGGAGAAGGTCTGGGACGAGCACATGGACCCGTTCAGCACGATCGTGCGGGTGACCATCAGCGGGCTGCGCCGCAAGCTGGGCGAGCCGCAGCCGATCGAGACGGTCACCGCCGTCGGCTACCGGATCCGCTGATGGGACTGTGGAGCGGCAACCTGCGGATCCGGCTGACGGCGGTGTTCAGCCTGCTGTTCGCGCTGGCCGGCGGGGCGGTGCTGATGGGCACCCTGATCCTGGTCGACAACAGCATGGACTACAGCCTGAACATCCTGATGGCGGACAGGTACAGCCGGCTCAAACCGGACGACTACGAGGGCGCGACGCAGCTGGCGAGTTCGGCCTTCGCGTCCAAGCAGGCGATCCTGGATTCGATGCACGCCAACCTGCTGTTCAAGGGCGGGCTGACGCTGCTGGTGGTGTGGCTGGTCGTCACCGCGGCGGGCTGGTTCGTGGCGGGGCGGCTGTTGCGGCCGCTGAGCATGATCACCGCGACGGCGCACCGGATCGCGGGGCGGACCCTGCACCGGCGCATCGACCTGGACGCGCCGCCGGGCGAGGTGAAGAGCCTGGCGGACTCGTTCGACAGCATGCTGGACCGGCTGGACGAGGCGTTCGCCGGGCAGGGCCGGTTCATCGCCAACGCCGCGCATGAGCTGAAGACGCCGATCGCGCTGAACCGCACGCTGGTCGAGGTGGCGATGGGCCGCCCGGACTGCCCGCCGCAGACGCGGCAGCTGGGGGAGAACCTGCTGGCGGTCAACCTGCGCCACGAGCGGCTGATCGACGCGCTGCTGACGCTGGCGCGGGCGGAGGACGCGGTGACCGAGCGGCGGCCGGTGGACGTGGCCGACCTGGCCGGCATCGCGGTGGGCACGACCGAGCCGCTGGCGGCTCGGCAGCAGGTGCAGATCGTGCGGGAGCTGTCGGCGGCGCCGGTGGTGGGCGATCCGATCCTGCTGGAGCAGCTGATCCGCAACCTGGTCGACAACGCGGTGCGCTACAACGAGGCGGGCGGCTGGGTGCGGGTGCAGACGGTGGCCAAGCCCCGCCACGCCGAGGTGGTGGTGAGCAACACGGGCGCGGTGATCTCGGCGTACGAGGTGCCGGCGCTGTTCGAGCCGTTCCGGCGGCTCACCGACCGGGTGGGCTCGGCGCGGGGCAGCGGGCTGGGGCTGTCGATCGTGCGGGCGGTGGCCAAGGCCCACGGCGGCGACGCGGTGGCCGTGCCGCGTCCCGGCGGGGGCCTGGTGGTGCGGGTGATCCTGCCGCGGGCGCTGCCCGTGCCGTCGGCCCCGCCGGTGGTGCCGGCTGTGGCCGCGAGCGGCCCCGGCGCGGACCACGTATGACAGACTTTTACTGAGAGTAGTAATAGCACCACTCTGGGGGTCATCACGGCGGCGAACGGGGGTGTTCGCGATACCCGCGCGGGGCTCGACCGAGCCCAGGCGACGGTGATCATCGCGGGTGTGGCGTGGCTGGGGTGCTACGCCGCGCTGCTCGACTACACCCGCGGCATGCCGGAGCTGGCCCGCTTCGTCGGCGAGGTGCTCTACCTGATCCCGATCATGGCGTGCACCGCGCTGGGCGTGTACGCCGCGCGGCAGACGCGGGGGCGGGTGCGGGTCGCGTGGCGGATGCTGGTGGTGTCGAACGCGCTGTGGCTGCTCGGCGAGACGATCTGGGCGGTGCACTCCTACATCTACCCGGAGGGGCCGCCGGTGCCGTCGGTGGCCGACGCCGCCTACCTCGCCTCGTACGCGGTCGCGCTGCCGGCGATCGTGGTCGGGCTCGGGCTGGGGGTGGTCGGCCGGGGACAGGGCCTGCTCGATGCGCTGCTGGTGGCGGCCGGGGCGGGCGCGATCGGCTGGCAGATGATCATCGCGCCGCTGGTGCCGGAGGAGTGGACCGCCGCCGCGCTGATCACCTTCCTGTATCCGGTGTTCTCGGTGAGCCTGGTCAGCATCCTGGTGGCGGTGCTGCTCAGCGGCACGCAGCACGTGCCCCGCTCCATGATCGTCGTGGGGGCGGCGTTCGGCCTGGCGGGCATCACCGACGGCGCCTACGCCTACCTGACCGCCGTGCGCGAGTACGAGAGCTGGAGCTGGGTGAACCTCGGCTGGCAGATCGAGGCGGTGCTGCTGTGCGTGGCGGCGATGACCGCGGCCCGGCGCCGGGAGGGCGACGAGCCCGGGCTGCCCGACCCGGACATCACCTTCCTGCCCGCCGTGGTGGCCGTGCTCGCGGTGGGCGCGCTGGCCGTAGCCGACCTGATACTGGTCGGCCGGCTCAGTGAGGTGACCCTGGCGGTGATCATGCTGTTGCTGCTGGGGCTGCTGGTGCGCCAGGTCGTCTCCACCCGCGACCGGACCAGGCTCACCCAGCGGCTGCGCACCGCCGCCATCACCGACCCGCTGACGGGCCTGCACAACCGGCGCTTCTTCGAGGAGATGCTCGACATCGAGGCCGACCGGGCGGTGCAGCGCCGGGACCCGCTCAGCCTGGTCCTGATCGACCTTGACCACTTCAAGCAGATCAACGACACGTACGGGCACTCGGTCGGCGACGCCGTGCTCACCGAGGTCGCCCAGCGGCTGCGCCGCTCGTTCCGCGCCGGGGACCTGCTGTGCCGCTACGGCGGCGAGGAGTTCCTGTGCCTGCTGCCCGGCACCGGCGGCCGGGATGCCCTCGACCTGGCCGAGCGGGTCCGGCAGGGGCTGTGCGCCACGCCGGTCGCCGTGCTCGGCAGCGACCAGCAGATCGCGCTCACGGCCTCGCTCGGCGTGGCCACCGCCGAGCCGGGCACCGGCCGGCCGGTCATCGACCAGCTCGTCAACGACGCCGACCAGGCCGTCTACCGCGCCAAGGCGCTCGGCCGCGACCGGGTGGTCGGCTCGGGCCGCTTCGCCGCGCCCGCGTTCGACACCGCGCTGCCCCTGCCCCCGGCGCTGGTGTGGCTGGCCGACCGGGTCGACCGGGCGGTCGGCGAGCGCGAGCACAGCGCCGCGGTGTCGCGCTGGGCGCTGCGGACCGCGGCCCGCATGGGGCTGGACGACGCCGTGCAGCGGCGCACCGCCGCCGCGGCCCGCGTGCACGACATCGGCCGGGTCGCCGCGGTCGCCGACGGCAACGGCCTGGACCGGGGCGAGGACGACCGCGGCCATCCGGAGGAGGGGGCGCGCCTGCTCACCGAGCTTGCCGACCTGCCCGAGCTGGCGCCGCTGGTGCGGGCGCACCACGAGTGGTACGACGGAACGGGCTTCCCGTGCGGCTGCGCCGGGACCGACATCCCGATCGAGGCGCGCATCATCACGGTGTGCGACGCGTGGTCGAGGCTGCGCAGCGCCGCGCTGGCGGTGGGGGAGCCCGCGCTCGCCGGGTCGTGCGAGCAGATCCTGGCGGGCCGGGGCACCCGGTTCGATCCGGCGGTGGTGGACGTGTTCCTGTCGCTGGTCGACGACGGCGCCGTCGACGAGCCGGCGGCGCTGCCGCCGGAGCAGACGGTGGTCAGCGGCCGCCGGATACCTTGAGCGTCGCGCCGGTGGCGTAGGACGCCTCGTCGGACAGCAGCCAGACGATCGCGGCGGCGATCTCTTCGGGCTGCCCGGAGCGGCCCAGCGGCGCGGAGGGGCCGAGCCGGTCGGCGCGGCCGGCCTCGCCGCTGCCGGCGTGGAACCCGGTGTGGACGACCCCGGGCGAGACCGTGTTGACCCTGATCCCGGCCGGGCCCAGTTCCTTGGACAGGCCGACCGTCAGCGTCTCCACGGCGGCCTTCGACGCGGCGTAGTGGATGTACTCGCCGGGGCTGCCCAGGCTCGCGGCGACCGAGGACACGTTGACGATCGCGCTGCCCGGCCCGAAGCGGCGGGCGGCCTCCTGGGCGCACAGGATCGCGCCGACCACGTTCACGTCGACGACCCGGCGCAGGTCGGCCTCGGACAGCTCGGTGAACGGGCCGATCGTGCTGCTCACCGCGGCGTTGTTGACCAGGCCGGTGGGGGTGCCCAGCTCGGCTTGGGCGCGGTCGAACAGCTCACGCACCTGGGCGCTGTCGGACACGTCGACCGCGACCGTGACCGCGCGGCGGCCGGCGGCGCGCACCTCGGCTGCGACCTGCTCGGCCGTCTCGGCGTCGGTGCGGTAGCCGATCGCCACGTCGTGGCCGGCCGCGGCGAGCTTCCGGCAGGTGGCGGCGCCGATGCCGCGGCTTCCTCCGGTGACGATGACGATCCCCATGCGGCCATTAGATCAACCATGGGATCGGGTGACACTGTCACCGCCGACACACCCGATGCGCGGCGCGATGGCGTGCTGCGAAGATGTCCCTCTCTTCGGCATGGTGTCGGTGCCTGTTTGTCGGTGGGCTCTGATAGAACATGCGTATCAAATATGTGTTCGGTGAGGGTTGATGCGGCGGTCATGCTGCCGCGGCGGGAGAGTTGGAGCGCGGTATGGCGGGACTGTCGACTCAGGAGTTGACCCAGATACAGGAGACGCTCGCGTCCGGCAAGCGTCCCAAGGTCATGTTCACCGAGGCGGCCGGCCAGATCGCGGGCCAGCTGGGGCAGGTCGTGCAGCTCGACGACCCGGCCACCCACGACGAGTGGATCCTGGTGAAGTTCGGCAGCGACGTGCTGCCGTTCGCGCCGGGTGACCTGTCGATCCCGCCGAAGGGCCACACCGTGCGCAAGCCGGCGCCCGAGCCGGTCCCGGAGCCGGTCGCGCCGCCCGAGCCCGAGTTCATGATCATCCGCGAGAAGCCCGTACGTCAGGAGCGATCCGTGTCCGAAACCCCCGAGGTGCCCGCCGAGACGTCCAGCGTGGCGCCCGCCCCCCGCAAGCCCGCGGCCAAGGGCCCGAAGGTCAAGCCGCCGGCCGGGCTGACCGTGACGCTGGCCTACACCGAGGGCGAGTGGACCGTCGGCGCGGTGCAGGGCACGAAGGCGCTGGCCAAGCCCTATGTCATCAAGGCGCAGGAGGCGCTGAAGATGGTGTCGATGCTCGACGTGCCGGGCGTGCAGGAGGCCGTCGAGCAGATCCTGGCCGCCGAGCGGGCCGAGGCCGAGGCGCACGCGGGCAAGCTGCGCGCCGAGCTGGCCGAGCTGGAGGCCAAGCTGGCCGAGCTGGGCGCCGCCGGCGTCTGAGCCGTCCCGACGGCGGCGGCGCACCCGACCGGTGCGCTGCCGCCGTCTGCGTCTCACCGGGCAGCGGGCTGCGGCGCGACCACTTCCTCCGGTATGTGCTGGGTGCCGATGCGCTTGCGGAACACCCAGTAGGTCCAGCCCTGGTAGAGCAGCACCAGCGGCGTGAAGATCACCGCCACCCAGGTCATGATCTTCAGAGTGTACGGCGTCGACGACGCGTTGGCCACGGTCAGGCTGTTGGTCGCCGGGTCCACGGTCGACGGCAGCACGAACGGGTAGAGGTCGGCGAACAGCGACGCCACCGCCAGCGCGATCGCCGCCGCCGTGCCCGCGAACGCCCAGCCCTCCCGCCGGCCCTGCGGGTCGTCGCGCGACGGCAGCCGGTTGGCGATCAGGCCGCCGACCAGGCACAGCGCCGCCAGCACGGCCAGGATCACCGCGGCCGTGGTCGCGCGGCGGGCCAGGGTCAGCCCGAGGAACAGCGCGGCGGCGATCACGGCGGCGATGCCGAGGCGCTCGGCCAGCCGGTTGGCCCGCTGCCGGATGTCGCCGACGGTCTTGAGCGCGACGAACACCGCCCCGTGCGTGAGGAACAGCGCCAGCGTGGTCAGGCCGCCGAGCAGCGCGTACGGGTTGAGCAGGGTGAAGAAGCCGCCGATGTAGTCGTGGTCGGCGTTGAGCGGCACGCCGCGCACGATGTTGGCGAACGCGACGCCCCACAGGACCGCGGGCACGAACGAGCCGAACACGATGCACCGGTCCCAGCGCCGCTTCCAGACCGGGTCGGCGCGCTTGCCCCGGTACTCGAAGGCGACCCCGCGCAGGATCAGGGCGAGCAGGATGAGCAGCAGCGGCAGGTAGAAGCCGGAGAACACGCTGGCGTACCACTCGGGGAACGCGGCGAACATGGCCCCGCCCGCGGTGATCAGCCAGACCTCGTTGCCGTCCCACACCGGCCCGATCGTGTTGATCATCACACGGCGCTCGCGCTCGTCGCGGCCGAGCACGGGCAGCAGCATGCCGACGCCGAAGTCGAAGCCCTCCAGCACGAAGTAGCCGACGAACAGCAGCGCGATGAGCAGGAACCAGACGGTCGACAGCTCCATGGCGGCGTCCTCCTAGTACGCGAAGGCCAGCGGGCGGTCCTCGTCCGGCTCGGTGGGCGCCGGTGCGGACACGTCGGGCAGCCCGGCGCGGGCGAAGTGCAGCAGCAGGCCCACCTCGACCACCGCGAGCGCGCCGTAGAGCAGCGTGTACACGATCAGGGAGGTGATCACGTCGCCGGAGCTGACGGCGGGTGAGGCGGCCACGGCGGTCTTCATCTGGCTGAACACGATCCACGGCTGGCGGCCCATCTCGGTGAAGATCCAGCCGAAGGAGTTGGCGGCCAGCGGCAGCAGCGGCAGCGCGATCATGCCCCACATCAGGAACCGGGTGCCGCGGCGGCCCGGCTCGGGGGCGCGGCCCTTGCGGATCGACCACAGCGCCCACAGGGCGAGGATCGCGGCGAGCACGCCGGTGCCGATCATGAGGCGGAACGTCCAGTAGGTGACCGGGATGTTGGGCATGTACCGCCCGGGGCCGAACTGCTGCACGTACGCGGCCTGCAGGTCGTTGATGCCCTGGACACGGCCGTCGAAGGAGCCGGTGGCCAGGAACGACAGCACGCCCGGCACGTCCAGGGACCAGACGGGGCGGCTGCCGTCCAGGGTGCCGATGGTGAACAGGGAGAACGGCGCGGGCTGCTCGGTCTGGTAGAGGGCCTCGGCGGCGGCCATCTTCATCGGCTGCACCTCGGTCATGATCTTGCCCTGGATGTCGCCGGTGATCAGCAGGGCGGCCATGGAGATCAGGGTGGTCCAGGAGCCGAGCTTGACCGCGCCGCGGAACGCCGCGGTGTCCTTGCCGGGACGGCGCACCAGGTGCCACATGGCCACCGCGGCGACCAGCGCGCCCGCGGTCATGAAGGCCGCGGCGATGGTGTGCGGGACGGTGATCAGCGCGACCTTGTTGGTCAGCACTGCCATGAAGTCGGTCAGTTCGGCCCGCCCCCGCTCCGGGTTGATCCGGTAGCCGACCGGGTGCTGCATCCAGGAGTTCGCGGCCAGGATGAACGCGGCGCTGAGCACGGTGCCGACCGCCACGATCCAGATGCAGGCGAGGTGGATCCGCTTGGGCAGCCGTTCCCAGCCGAAGATCCACAGGCCGAGGAAGGTCGACTCCAGGAAGAACGCCAGCAGCGCCTCCATGGCCAGCGGGGCACCGAAGACGTCGCCGACGAAGCGCGAGTACACGCTCCAGTTCATGCCGAACTGGAACTCCTGCACGATGCCGGTGACGACGCCCATCGCGAAGTTGATCAGGAACAGCTTGCCGTAGAACTTCGTCAGCTTCAGCCACTTGTCGTCGCCGGTCCGCATCCAGGCCGTCTGCATCCCGGCGACCAGGAACGACAGCCCGATGGTGATCGGCACGAACAGGAAGTGGTAGACGGTCGTGATGCCGAACTGCCAGCGGGCCAGTTCCGTCGCGTCCATGCCCAGCGCTCCCCACACGCGCGCGTATCGATCCCCTTTTGGCGACCATACGCAGGTCACAGGACTGCGGTAGGGGACTTCGGCGACCTCGTGGCAGGATCTTCGACCGTGAGCCACTCACCGACCTGGACCCCGCCCCCGCTGCTGCGCTTCGCACAGTGGCTCGCCGAGGGTGTGACGCGGCTGCTCGCGCGCCTGGAGGTGACCGGGGACCTGCCGGCCGGGCTGCGCGGCGGTCCGGTCATTCTGGCCGCCAACCACCTCAGCCCGTTCGACCCGATCGTGGCGGCCGCGGCGTTCCGGCGGCTGGGCGTGCATCCGCGGATCATGGCCAACGCGGGACTGTTCCGCACCCCCGTGATCGGCCGGCTCATGCGCAGGCAGGGCCACATTCAGGTGGACCGGGGCGAGCCCACCGCCGGCAACGCGGTCACCGACAGCGTCACCGCGCTGGCCGAGGGCTCGCTGCTGATGATCTACCCGGAGGGGCGGATCGGCCTCGACCCGGCGATGTGGCCCGAGCGCGGCCGCACCGGCGTGGGCAGGCTCGTGCTGGCCACCGGTGCTCCGGTGGTCCCGATCGCGATCTGGGGCAGCCACGAGATCCTGCCGTACGCCGCGCCCACCGGCATGTGGCCGATGATCTGGCAGGACCTGCGCCGCCGGCCGAAGGTCCGGGTGCACGTCGGCGAGCCCGTCGACCTGTCCGGGGTCGATCCCGGGCGGCCGGGCGCGGCGCAGCGCATCGCCGACCGCATCATCGACGCGATCGACGCCGAGCTCGTCCCGCTGCGCGCCGACGAGCCCGACCTGCCCTGCTTCACCGACCCGACCCGGCCCGTCGAGACCCGCCGCGCACGCGTGCGCAGCCCTCGCTGACCGACCGCCGTCAGGGCGGCGGCACCCGGCCGGAGCGGTAGGCGGCGACCAGCTCGCGGGTGGTGGCCAGCCCCAGCTCCTGGCGCAGGTCGGCGATGCGGCGGTTGGCCGTGCGCAGCGACAGGTACTCCGCGGCGGCCGCCGCGGCTATCGTCGCGCCGTCGGCCAGCCGGTCCAGCAGCGCACGCTGCACCGGAGACAGCCGGCGGAGCCAGTCCACAGGGTCGTCCTCGGCCACCTGAGCACCCCTTCACGGCACAATGTCTCTCGGAAAGATCGATTCGTTTCGACGCGGTGGTGCGGACATTCTCACCGATGTCGCCCGTTGTTGGCGAGCGGTCAGTATGGGGGCAACGCGGACGCACCCCCGGGTGGCAAGCTTTCGCAGATGGAGACGCCGCAGGGTCCACCTCATCCGTATCTCGCCGCGCCCCCGCTCGCCTTCGCCCACCGGGGTGGCGCCGCCGCCGGCGACGAGAACACCGCCGACGCCTTCGACCGCGCGGTGCGGGCGGGCTACCGCTACGTCGAGACCGACGTGCACGCCACCCGCGACGGCGTGGCGGTGGTCCTGCACGACGCGACCCTGGGCCGGGTCGCCGGGGACCCGCACGCGGTCGCCACGATGACCTGGGCGGACCTGAAGAGCGTGCGCGTGGGCGGGGCGGCGGCCGTGCCCCGGCTGGACGAGGTGCTCGACGCCTGGCCGGAGGTCCGCTTCAACATCGACGTCAAGGCCGACGCGGCGGTCGAGCCGACCGTCGCCGTCGTGCACGACCGTGCCACCCCGGAGCAGGTGCTGCTGGCCTCGTTCTCCGACCCGCGGCTGCGGCGGCTGCGGCAGCTGGCCGGGCCCGCGTACGCGACGTCGCTGGCGCAGCGCGAGACGGCCCGGCTCTGGCTTGCCTCGCGGTTGCGCAGGCGGATCGCGCTGCCCCCGTCGGCGGTCGCGGCGCAGGTCCCGATCATGTTCGGCCGGGTGCGGGTGGTGGACCGGCGCTTCGTCACCCACGCGCATGCGCTGGGGCTGCAGGTCCATGTGTGGACGGTCGACGATCCTGCCGTGATGGAGGGCTTACTTGATCTCGGTGTGGATGGCATCATGACCGATCGCATCGACGTGTTACGGGAAGTTTTCACACACCGTGGCCTCTGGAAGGACCACACATGACCGCTGACACCAGCGCACCCCCCACCCCCGAAGAGAGCTACGGCGCGAGCACCAAACGCGAGCGTGTCGGCTGGTACTTCTACGACTGGGCCAACTCCGCCTTCTCCACCACCGTCGTCACGGCGTTCCTCGGGCCGTACCTGACCGCGATCGCCGAGAACGGCGCCGACGCGGCGGGCGACGTGCACCTGCTCGGGCTGTCGTTCAAGGCCGGCGCGCTGTTCGCGTACACCACCTCGCTGTCGGTGGCGCTGCAGGTGCTGCTGCTGCCGGTGGTCGGCGCGATCGCCGACCGGGCCGCGAAGAAGAAGTTCTGGCTCGCCCTGTTCGCCTACATCGGCGCCGCCGCCACCTGCGGCCTGGTCTTCCTCACCGGCGAGCGGTACGCGCTGGGCGCCGCGCTGTTCCTGGTCGCGAACCTGTCGTTCGGCGCGAGCGTGGTCGTCTACAACTCGTTCCTGCCGCAGATCGCCGACGAGAACGAGCGCGACGGGGTGTCCAGCCGCGGCTGGGCCGCCGGCTACCTCGGCGGCGGCCTGCTGCTGCTGCTGCTCAACGTCATCGTGGTGCTGATCGGCGGCGAGGAGAACCAGGGCGACATCGCCCGCTGGTCGCTGGTGTCGGCCGGCGTGTGGTGGGCGCTGTTCACCACGTTCCCGCTGCTGTGGCTGCGCAACCGGCCACCGCTGGCGGGCGAGGCGCGCGGCTCGGTGCTGATCGACGGGTTCCGGCAGCTCGGGCACACGCTCAAGGGGCTGAAGGCGTACCCGCTGACGCTGTCGTTCCTGATCGCGTTCCTGATCTACAACGACGGCATCCAGACCGTCATCGCGATGGCCGGCACCTACGGCTCCGAGCAGCTCGGCTTCGACAACACCGTGCTCATGCCGACCATCCTCATGGTGCAGTTCCTGGCGTTCGCGGGCGCGATGCTGCTGGGCCGGCTGGCGAAGAAGTACGGCGCCTGGCGCACCGTGCTGGGCAGCCTCGTCGGCTGGACGTTCATCCTAGTCGCGGCGTACTTCCTGCCGTACGGCAACGCGGTGCCGTTCGTGGTGCTCGGCGGCGCGATCGGCCTGGTGCTCGGCGGCAGCCAGGCGCTGAGCCGCTCGCTGTTCAGCCAGCTCATCCCGAAGGGCAAGGAGGGCGAGTACTTCGGCCTCTACGAGATCTCCGACAAGGGCACCAGCTGGTTCGGGCCGCTGCTGTTCGGCCTGGCCTACGACCTGACCGGCAGCTACCGGGTCGCGATCATCTCGCTGATCGTGTTCTTCGGCATCGGGTTCGTGCTGCTGCTGCGGGTGCCGATGGCACGGGCGATCGCCGCGGCGGGCAACACGCCGCCGGACCGCCTCTGACACGCCGTACCAACGGGAATCGCGCTCATGGATTCCCGCTGACGGAGGGGTAGCCGCTAGGCTGCCCCTCCGTGACGCCTGCTGACGAACCCACCACCGACCCCGCGCACTGTGCCTCGGCCGGGGACGGCAGGCTGCGCCACGGCGCCGCGCTGAAGTTCTTCTGGGGCCCGATGGACTGCGGCAAGTCCACCCTCGCCCTGCAGATGGACCACAACCACGGCCGGCAGGGCCGCCGCGGCCTGGTCATGACCCGCAACGACCGGTCGATGGGCCCGCAGGTCACCACCCGGATCGGCCTCGCGCACACCGCCGTCGAGGTGACCGACGACCTGGACCTGATCGCGCTCGTGCGCAAGGAGTGGTCCGAGGGCGCCCGCATCGACTACCTGATCTGCGACGAGGCCTGCTTCTACACGGTCGAGCAGATCGAGCAGCTGGCCGACCTGGTCGACTCCTACGACGTCGACGTGTACGCGTTCGGCCTGGCCTCGGACTTCCGCTCGCGGCTGTTCCCGGCGGCGCAGCGGCTGTTCGAGCTGGCCGACGAGGTGCACCGGCTGCAGGTCGAGGTGCTGTGCTGGTGCGGCAGCGAGGGCCTGCTCAACGCCCGGATCGTGGACGGCGTGGTGGCCCGCGAGGGCGAGCAGGTCGTCATCGGCGATACCGCCGCCGCCGACCCCGCCGAGGTCCGCTACCAGGTCCTCTGTCGCCGCCACTACCGCTCCGGCGACCTCGGCCGCTGATCCTGGCGATCGACGCTCCCGCCAGGCCGCTGCGGCGACACGGCGGGAGCGTCGATCAGCCGTCTACGCGATCAACGCGGCGACCTTCGCCGTCAGGACGGGGTGGGCCGGGCGCGCAGCGCCGGGATGGCCGTCGCGACGGCGGCCAGCAGGGCCACGGCGAGCAGCGGGAGCAGGTAAGCGCGCCAGCCGACGCCGTAGTGCAGGTCCCAGGCGAGGTTCCAGCCCGCGACGGCGAGCGGGCCGGCGGCGGCCATGACGCCCGCGGTGATCGCGGCGTCGCGGCGCAGCAGGCCGGTCGCGGCGACGGCGAGGCCCCACGGCAGGCTGAACAGCAGGCCGTACGTGCCGAGCAGGGTGATCGGGCGCAGGCCGCCCAGCAGCGCGACCGGGAGCCCGGCCGCGAGCAGCGCCCCGGCGGCGACGGGCAGCCGGCGGCGCGGTCCGGCGGCCGGCTGCCAGGCGCCGGTGCGGAGCACGGCCAGCGCGCAGGCCACGGCCGCGGCGGCGCAGGCGACGGCGATCCCGGCGGCGAGCGGCCGCAGGATGCCGAGCAGGGTCTCCCCGCGTCCGCCCATGCCGGTGAACGGCTCCCAGTGGCGCACCGCCCAGATGCCGGTGCCGCACAGCTGCACGGCGGCGAGCACGCCCGCGGTCGCGGCGGCCCCCGCGGCGGTGGTGCTGCCCACCAGCAGGACGAGGCCGCTGCCGGTGAGCACCGCCCAGAGCGCCCAGTGACCGGGGCCGTAGAGCGAGGCCCAGTGGTCGGTGAAGACCGCGACGCCGCCGGGCACGAGCAGCACGACCAGGGTGTACGCGGCGGCGCAGAGCGCGGTCACCCCCGCGCGGCGGGCGGCTCGGTCCCGGCTTCCGGCAGCCTGTACGGCGTCCCCTGTCGATGTCATCGGCTCATGCTGTCCGACCACGACGGTCGGGGCAAGGCCGCGAACCGGGCGGGCGGCTCGCGCGCCTCCTCCGGCCGCCGCTCGTCGCCGTCCGCTTCCGGGTGCCGGTGCCGCCATTTCGGCCCGGCCGGACCGCCGTTTCCGTCAGGATGGTGACGAAACGGACTTTCTGTGAGGTGAGCGCGGATGGCGCAGCGCGATACGGCCGACGACGACCGGCCCGAGCCCGAGCAGCCGCGGCCGGAGCCGGGCGCGACGGGCCGCAGCGAGGCCGACGTGTACCGGCTGAAGGTGAAGGAGCTGCGTGCGCTGCTGCGCGAGGCGGGCGTCACCGGCACCTCGGCCATGCGCAAGGACGAGCTGGTGCGTGAGCTGTTCAAGACGATGCACTCCGACCAGCGCGCCCGCTCCACGGCGAAGGTCGCCACCGGCAAGAAGAGCCTGGTGCCGCCGGGCGACAGCGCGCCGTCGTCCCGGGCGCAGGCGCCGGTGCGCCCGGCCAAGCGGGTCCCGGCGGCGCCCGGGGTGCAGCTGCCCGACCTGGACCGCGACGACGACGTGATCGACCTGCTGCTGGCCCAGCACGAGGAGATCGCCGACCTGTTCGTCGAGCTGGGCCGCGCGCGCGGGCCGCACCGGCGGGCGCAGTTCGATCGGCTGGTGCGCCTGCTCGCGGTGCACGAGAGCATCGAGCAGCTGCTGGTGCACCCGCTGGCCCGGGCCCGGCTGGCCGACGGGGACGCGGTCGTCGACGCGCGCATGGAGGAGGAGGACCAGGCCGAGCTGGACCTGCAGGAGCTGCACGAGCTGGGCCTGGAGCACGACGACTTCATCACGAAGCTGGCCAACCTGCGCGACGCTGTGGTCGAGCACGCCGAGTTGGAGGAGGAAGAGGAGTTCGACTACCTGCGCGACAACGTGCCCCCGGCGGAGCTGCTCCGGCTCGCCGACGTGGCGCTCAACGCGACCCTGGTCGCCCTCGCCGACGACGAGGACACCACCGCCGACCCCCCGCGCACCGTCTTCTCCCGCGCCCGCGACGCCTTCCCCACCCCCTAGCCGGGCCCACCTTCCCCGCCCCGCCCCGCCCCGCGCTGAGTTGATCATGAACTTAAGGGCGGGTTCGACGGCGCGTCACTGCCCTAACTTCATGATCAACGCACCCGATGGCGGGGCGCGGGCGGGGGCGGGGCCGGTCGGGTGCAGTTTCGGGGAAACTGGAGCTTGCGCGGGCTGGGCGGGTGCAGTTTCCCCGAAACTGTGGTGCCAGCCGACGACGGGGCCCGGCTTGGCGTCGCGGGTTTTTGTGTGGAAGCGCTCTCTGTGGGTTGCTCCGCTGAGCGGGGTGGGGATTCCGGTGCGGCGGGGTCCGCAGGCGGTGGTGTGGCCGCCGGCCTACGGAGAGTAATCGACTCACATCTATTGACTTCGTGTGACGTGACTGTAAAGTCTCCTTCTTGAGAGCGCTCTCACGCCCTGATCCGTCCTACCCCCCGGAGGATTGACGTGAGAGTCACTGCGCTGACCGGCGCGGCGGTGCTCGCTGTGGCGCTGTCCGCCCCCATACCAGCATCGGCCGCCCCCGACACCGACATCGCCCCCGCCGCTTCCATGCAGCAGGCACTGCAACGCGACCTCGGCCTCACCGCCGACCAGGCCCGCGTCCGCCAGGCCCACGAGGCAGCCGCACCCGTCGTCGAACGCGCCGTACGCGAGCGCCTCGGCGCCCGCTTCGCGGGAGCCTGGTTCTCACCGGCCGACGGCCGCCTCAAGGTCGGCGTGCTCGACGAGGCCGGCGCCGCCCAGGTCCGCGCGGCGGGCGCCGTGCCGGCCCTGGTGTCCCGCAGCCTCGCCCAGCTCGACGGCGTCAAGGCCAAGCTCGACGGCCGCGCCGCCAAGGCCGGTGCCGCCGTGCACGGCTGGTACGTAGACGTGGCCGCCAACACGGTCACCGTGGCCGCCGCGGACGCCGCCGCGGCCCGCCGCTTCGCCGCCGCGAGCGGGGTCGACGCGGCCGCGCTGCGGATCGTCACCGGGCAGGCGCCGCGCCCGCTGTACGACATCCGCGGCGGCGACCAGTACGTCATCAACGGCAACACGCTGTGCTCGGTCGGCTTCTCCGTGAACAACGGCGGCTTCGTCACCGCCGGGCACTGCGGCGGCGCCGGCAGCCCCACCCTCGGCTACAACAACGTGGCCCAGGGCACCTTCGCCGGGTCGTCGTTCCCGAACAACGACTACGCGTGGGTGCGTACCAACAGCAACTGGACCCCCCGCCCGTGGGTCAACAACTACGCGGGCGGCAGCGCGACCGTGGCCGGCTCGCAGGAGGCGGCCATCGGCGCCTCGATCTGCCGCTCGGGCCGCACCACCGGCTGGCGCTGCGGCGTCATCCAGGCCAAGAACGTCACGGTCAACTACTCCGGCGGGCGCACCGTCTACGGCCTGACCCAGACCACCGCGTGCGCCGAGGGCGGCGACTCCGGCGGGGCGTGGCTGAGCGGCAACCAGGCGCAGGGCGTGACCTCCGGCGGCTCGGGCAACTGCTCGACCGGCGGCACCACGTTCTACCAGCCGGTCAACGAGATCCTCGGCGCGTACGGCCTCACCCTCACCACCACCGGCGGGGGCGGCGGCAGCCGCATCATCGGCTGGCAGGACAAGTGCATCGACGTGCCGAACTCGAACTTCGTCGACGGCCAGCGCCTGCAGCTGTGGGACTGCAACGGCACCAACGCGCAGAACTGGACGTTCCCGGGTGACGGCACCATCCGTACCGTCAACGGCCTGTGCATGGACGTGGCCTGGGGCTCGACCGCGGCCGGCGCGGCGATCCAGATCGTGGGCTGCAGCGGCAACCCGGCCCAGCAGTTCGTGCTGACCGGCGCGGGTGACCTGGTCAACCCGCAGGCCAACAAGTGCGTGGACGTCACCGCCTGGGGCGGCACCGGCACCCCGCTGCAGACCTGGGACTGCACCGGCGGCGCCAACCAGAAGTGGCGGCGCGGCTGAGCCACGGACCGGATGTGGGGCGCCGGGACGCCGACCGGCGCCCCACATCCACGTGGCTGTTTCGGCGGTGGCCGAAAGCCTCGACGATCGCGACAGGGTCTTGCAGGATCGTGCGCGAACCGGCGCAATCGCCGAACGCGCGGCGAGCCGTGCGATCCGGGCGACGCGGGCTTGGCCGACACGGGGGAGGCCAATCCCGCGCGCCGGCACCACGCGAGCGGCGTGCCTAGATGGGGAAGGTGCCGCGGCGCCACTGCCAGTGCCGGCCGGCCCTCAGGTGGTCGGCGGCCGCGCGCTGGAGCACGGTGTCGCGCGGCAGCCGGTCCAGCGGCGTGCTCAGGCTGCGGAACACGAACCGCAGCACCTCGACGTCGGGGTCGAGCCCTTCCGGCGCCTCGTAGGGCTCCAGCTCGAACCGGCGCTGGAACCGGACGATGTTGGAGTCCTCGGGCAGGTACTCCAGCAGCTGCGGGTCGAGCAGCCAGGAGCCGCAGGCGAACGTCGTGTAGTGCTCGTCGGGGAAGTGGCGGGGGAAGAACGCGCGGGCCTCGTCGAGCGATGCCGACACCGCCTCCGGCGTCAACGGCCCCGCGTCGGGGATGTGCAGGCTGATGGCCGTGTCGCCGCGGTGATGCTGCAGGCGGCCCAGCTGGTAGAGGCCGCCGCGGGCGTGCAGCGTCAGCCAGCTCTGCATGACCGGCCAGCCCTCACGGTGCATCCGCCGGTCGATCGCCAGGTTGCGGCCCAGGTCGGCGAGGGTCGCCCACGACACGTCCGCGGCGATGCCGTGCTCGCGGTGGTATCCCATGGCTACGTCGACCAGGGCCAGGTACGCGTACACGTACAGGTGCCGCCAGGCGGGGCCGCGGTCGCGATCCAGCTCCGGGCCGGGCGGCAGCCAGCCGTGGCCGCCCAGATCGGCGCGGACCAGCGCGATCGAGCGGTCGAGCAGCCAGCGCAGCTCGGGCGTCCACAGTGGTGAGTCCGGATCCGGCCAACCCGCCATGATCTCGGCGGCGTCGTCCGGCCGCACCGCGAGCCGGTCGAGCATCGCGGGCGCGTCGGCCTTGGCCGGCAGCGGCGCCGACGGCCGGTCACCGGCGAGCCGCTGCACGCGCTCGACCTCTTCGACGGGAACCCCGAGCCGCGCGGCGATCTCCTCCAGATCCACGCGAGGATCCTAACCGGAAGCACCGCTGCGGCGCGCGGGGCAAGATCGCTGTTTCGTGTCGAAAAGTGCTGCCTGGCCACAGGTTCTGACACGAGATGGCGATCATCGCCGGAAAGTAAAGGCGGGAGGCGGGCCCGGCGTAGTACATGCGACAGTGCGTTTTCCGGTCTCAGGTGGTGTCGATGGACGATTTCGGCGATTTCTACGCGGCGCGCAAGGACGCCGTCTACCGGGCCGTGCTGGTCGCCACGCGCGGCCAGCCGGGGGCAGAGGACGCCGTGGCCGAGGCGTTCACCAGGGCGTACGCCCGCTGGGCGGCGGTCCGGGCGCACCCCGACCCGACCGCGTGGGTGCTGCGCACCGCGCTGAACGAGCAGCGCTCGTGGTGGCGGCGGCTGCGCCGCGAGCTGCTCGGCGACCCGCCCGAACGCGGCGCGCGCGACCGGGACCCCGGCGGGCTCGACGAGCGGCTGCGGGCCATGGTGCTGGCGCTGCCGCGACGGCAGCGCGAGGTGGTCGCGCTGCGGCTGCTGGCCGACCTGTCGGCGGAGGAGACAGGCCGCTCGCTGCGCATCGGCGCGGCGACCGTGCACGTGCACCTGCACCGCGCGCTGGCGACGTTGCGCGCCCAGTTGGCGGGCACGGCCGGTGACGGCGTCCGCCTGGCCGGGGAGGAGAACCGATGAGCGGGTACGACGACACGCACCTGGCCGACCTGATCCGCGAGGCGCACCGGGACACGCACCTGGCCGTGCCGCTGTCGCGGATCATCGCGGCCCGGCCGCGGCGGCGGGTGGGCCTGGCCGTGGCCGCGGCCGCCGCGGTGCTGGTCTGCGTGGTGCTGTTCGGCACGGCGTGGGTGCTGCTCGGCGGGCAGCCGATCGGGCTGCAGCCCGCGCTGCCGTCGGAGTCGGCGGTTCCGCCCGGCAAGCCGCCCCGGCCGTCCAGCAGCGCGACGACGGCTCTGGGCCGGTGCGCCGACTTCGCCCGGCCGGAGCTGGCCGCGGCCGGGATGACGGAACTGCCGCCACTGCGCTTCGAACGGGAGGTGGTCCCCGGCGGGCTGCGGTTGCTGATCTACGCCGACGACGAGCGCAACGTGGCCTGCTGGCTCGCGGCCGAGCAGCACTCGGTGGAGGTCGACCAGTCGAACCTGACCACGGACATGGATCCGGCACATCCCCCGGGCCGGCTGAGCAACGCGTCGGCGAACTGGGGGAGCAACCCCGCGGCGGCGTACACCTTCGGCCGGGTCCCCGACGGGACCACCCGGGTCGAGGTGCACTTCCCGGGCGGGGTGGTGCGGCAGGCGGCGCTCCAGGGCGAGTGGTACCTGCTCACGGGCACGGGCGAGGACTCGTACGCGTTCTCCGAGATCACCAAGATCGTCGCGGTCACGCCGGGCGGCAGGCAGGAGCTGCCGGTGCTGCACGGGTGAGCGGGAGCGGGCCGGGCGCGCCGTCGTGGGCGCCCGGCCTGGTCAAGGTTCGGTAACACGGTCCGACAACTCCGGCATGCCGGACACCGGCCGGTTGAGTTGACGCGGACAGCCCCCTACTTTTGATCGCCAACAGGCCGTTGAGCTGCGGCACCGTGCGGCTCGCCATGATGCCGCGTCGATGCGAGGGGACCCCGATGCTGAACGATGAGGCGCTCGCCGGGCGCTGGCTCGCGGCCGGCGGCCCGGAGCTGCAGACCGAGGTGCTGCGGCGGCTGCGGATGGGCGAGCGCCTGGACGGGCTGCCGCTGGACCGCGTGGACGGCCGCTGGGACCTGCGCGGCCTGGGCGCCCCCGAGCCCCGGGGTGTCGACGCCGACCCCGCCGACCCCGCCGACCCCGCCGGCACGCAGTCGGGCCCGATAACGTTCACCTTCGAGTTCGCGACGGTCGCCGCGACGCTGGAGTTCCAGCGGGCACGGCTGTGCGACCTGGATCTGCGCGGGGCGCACCTGCCGCGGCTGCGCCTGTTCGGCTGCGTGATCGACAACAGCCTGTTCGACGGGGCGTACTGCGTCGGCCTGCGGATGTGGGCGACGGACGTGATGGACAGCTCGTTCCTGGCGGCGGAGCTGGGCCGGTCGTCGGTGGGCGGCTGGTACGCCAACCGGGCCAACAAGCTGCGCAACGTCGACTTCCGGCACGCCGACCTGTCGCGGCTGGGCTGTGGCGTGGCGAGCTTCACCGACGTCGACTTCTCCCACGCCCAGCTGGAGTGCACGAACTTCTGGCAGGCCAGCCTGATCCGGTGCCGGTTCGCCGGGGTGCTGCGCGAGGTGGTGTTCGACGGCCGGGTGCTGGAGCCGGAGCGGGACCTGGCGCCCAACCCGATGCTGGACGTGGACATGGCCGGGGTGACCGCCTTCGACGACGTCGACTTCCGTGGGGTCAACTTCGACCGGGTCACCCTGCCGGACCACCCGGCGCTGGTGGTCGTGCGGGGCGTGCACCGCGTCGAGGCGGGGCTCGTGCGGCTGGACGGCCGCGACGACCACGCCGCGCAGGAGGCGCGCGGGCGGCTGCAGCACCTGCGCAAGTTCATGGGGCAGGCCGGCGGGGCCGATCAGGCGCTGGTGGACCTGCGTACGCTGATCGACCCCGAGGCGGCGCTGCTGCTGCGGATGCTGCTGGTCTGAGCCGGGTCAGCCGTCGAGGCGCCGGACCATGTTCATGATCGACTCAAGCTGCAGGCCGCCCTTGATCGGGTAGTTGGTGTAGCCGAGGTAGCCCCACCAGTCCCAGCAGCCGTACGGGTTCACGCCGCTCGCCGTGGCCTGCGGGTAGAGCACGACGGTGCGGTTGGTGTCGGCGTACTGGTTGAGGTTGGCGCGGTCGACGAACGCCGTGCCGACCGCGTTGTACCCCTGCGAGCAGCCGTGCAGCGCGACCAGCAGGCGGCAGCTCTGCCCGGACGCGCAACTGCTGGGCACGTACGCGAAGCCGTAGCCGCCCATGCTGAGCCCGGCGGCCAGGCCGTTGACCGCGAACGTGTTCTGGTCGAAGCGGACCAGGGTGCCGGTCAGCGGGCCGGTGTTGCGCGGGCTGACCGAGCCGTACAGCTTGCTGAACATCGCCTGCTGCGGGTCGATGCCGCAGTCGTTGACGAACGGCGAGGCGGTGACGGTGCAGCCGCCGCTGCCGTACGGGCTGACCCAGGCGTGCCCGGCCGAGGTGCCCGAGTTGTAGCTGACGCTCGCGCCGAAGTGCTGGTAGTACCGGACCAGGTCGTCGGTGACGGACTTCTTCACGGTGCTGTCGTTGTTGCCGTGGAAGACGTAGACCGGGTCGCCGGACAGCTGCGACGGCGGGTCGATCCAGCCGTAGCCCGACCACAGCGAGGTGTACGACTGCAGGCTGGACAGCTGCGTGGACCAGAGGTTGTCGCCGCAGGCGTTGAGCGCACGAGCCGCGTTGTACTGCGCGCAGTAGTAGGGCCCGCCCGCGAACAGCACCGCGCCCTTGATCCGGCCCGAGTAGGCCACGTGCAGCTGGTTGGCCATGTAGGCGCCGGAGGAGACGCCCGCGACGTACACCGCGGAGATGTTGTAGGTCTGCAGCGTCCCGGGCGTCGGCGGGACGGTGTACGGGGTGGCCGCGGCGGCGGGGTGGGCCGGGAGCAGGACCGCGGCGAGCGTGGCAAGGAGCGTGAGGCCGGCGCGGACACGGGATGGTGACATGACCGACTCCTTCCGGTGACGGGGGTGGCGTCACCGTAGGCCCGCGCGGTTCCGGGACCCATCCGTCGCAGCCACATGTTTCGATTCGTGGCGGTGGGGCGTGACACCACCGGCGGCCGGGTAAGAGAGCCCCGTGCGTGCCTGCCCGGCACAGCGGAAGGAGTGTGCAGTGGCCACGTTCGTCCTGATCCACGGCGCCGGCGATGTCGGCTGGTACTGGCACCTGGTCGAGGCCGAGCTGCGCGCTCGGGGGCACGAGACGGTCGCCCCGGACCTGCCCTGCGACGACGACTCCGCCGGGCTCGCCGAGTACGCGAGCGCGGTGATCGAAGCCGTGCCCGATCGGACCGATCTGGTCGTGGTGGGGCAGTCGCTGGGCGGGTTCACCGCGCCGCTGGTCTGCGAGCGGGTGCCGGCCAGACTCATGGTGCTGGTGGCGCCGATGATCCCCGCGCCGGGTGAGGCGCCGGCCGACTACACCGCGCACACCCGCTACGAGGACGCGGAGGCCGGGCACTACGAGGACCCGGTCGAGCTGTTCTACCAGGATGTACCGCCGGAGCTGGCCGCCGAGGCGCTGCGGCGGGGGCGGGCGCAGTCCGAAGCGCGCCTGAAGGAGCCGTCGCCGATGATCACGTGGCCGTACGTGCCCACCCGGGTGCTGATCTGCCGGGACGACCGGATCTTCCCCGCGGACTACCTGCGCCGGGTGGCCCGGGAGCGGCTCGGCGTCGAGGCGGACGAGCTGGACGGCGGGCACACCCCGGCTCTGAGCCGCCCGGCGGAGCTGGCCGAGCGGCTGGACGCGTACGCGGCGGAGGCAGGCCTGGCCGAGCCATCCGGCTAAGGCGTGCCGGGATCCCGGCTCTCTGCCCGGCACGCAGCGGAGTTCGCAGCGTCGCCCCGCCGGCACGCTCACAATGACGTTGGCGGGGTGAGCCTCGGGTTTCGGAGGCGGGGCTGTGACGGGCACGCTCCGATCGATCTGCTGGGCAAGACCGTCACCGTCGCGTACCCCCTCGGCGACGTGCTGCTGCTCGGTGCGCTTCTGGGCACCCTGCCGCTGATGTCCTGGCGGCTGACGGGCAGCTGGCCGTGGGTGGCGGCGGGACTGGTCTGCCTGACCTTCGCCGACGCCGCGTACAGCCTCGACGCGGCCGACGTCGTGACTCACAACGCCCGCTACGACTTCCTCTGGAGTGCGGGCGCGCTCGCGTTCGCGGTCGGTGCCACCCGGCTGCCGTCGCCGGTCCACCCGTCGGGGGAGATCACGGGCTGGCCCGCGATCGCATTGCCGCTCGGTGCCTCGCTGTTCGCCGTGGCCACCCAGGTCTACGGCTACTTCCGGCCGCTGCCCGACGCCGAGCGGCTGCTGACCATCGCCGTCCTGCTCATCGGCATCGCGCAGCTCATCGTGTCCCGCCCCCGCCCCGGGGGCGAACAGGGCGAGACCGGATCCCGATCAGGCGGCTGAAGAACTCACTGCCACCTGGCAGCGGCGGCACAGCGCTTCTGATCGAATCAGAACTTGTCCTCCAGCTCGAGCACACCGCTGCCGGGGAGGTGGCGGCGTGCTTCGTCTGCGTCGTAGGTGGCCAGGTATGCGCCTGTGCGCCGGGCCGCGATCGCCGCGTGCCCCATGACGTGCCCGATCTGCGCCGCCTCCAGGACGTCCGTGCCCAGCAGGGGCAGCAGCACCGTCACCGCGTCCGGCCGCGTCACCATCGCGGTCAGGCGTTCCTGCTCGTCCGCGTCCAGCTGCCAGTACGCGGTCATGAAACAGGCCGCGGGGATGCCGACCAGACCGGCACCGCCCTCCTCCTCGACCGTGGCGATCAGCTCGGCCACGCCCATGCCGGTCAGCCGTGCGTAGGCGGTCAGCGCGGTGACGTCGAGCAGCACGCGGATCTGGGGTTCCTCCGGCACTTCGCTCACTTCTGCTCGGCCGCCCGCTGGGCGTCCAGTGCCGCGAGCTTCTGCCGCATCCGCTCCACGCCTTCCGTGGTCACCAGGTAGCCGGCCTCGCGCAGCATCGCGCGGGTCGCGGCCCGGCGCTGGTGCATCCGGATCGCGTCGGCGACGAAAGCCGACTGCTGACGAGGGCCCTGGGCCTCGACGACGGCCGCTACGTCGGCCGGCAGATAGACGGTGATGCGGCGGGCGCGGGCCTCAGCAGGCTGTGGTGCTGTCACACACCACAGCCTACAACTGTCACACATCGGCGGGAAGCATCTGCACCGTGGCTAGCGGAAGTCCACCGGCGCGGTGTCTGCACCGGCCGTCCGCCGGAGCCGGACCGCGAGCAGCACCGCGAGCACCGCGTAGCCGCCCACCACCACCAGCCCTGCCCACCCCGGCAGCGGGAAGTAGCCCGCATACGGCGCGTAGTGCATGGTCACCTGTGGATACGCGACGACCGTCTGCAGCATCGCGAAACCGCCCGCGGGGGTCAGCCGCAGCAGCCAGGAGGTCACCTCCTCCGGAATCAGCGGCACCACGCCCATCAGGTAGGGCAACACCACCAGCGCGATCCCGGCCGTCGCGGCGATCCAGGCGCGCCGGAACAGCGCCCCGAACGCCACCGCGAGCCCGGCGGCCCCGGCGAGCAGCGCGGCTGTGCCCGCGGCGACCCGCAGGCCGGTGAGCGGCCCGAGCGGGACGACGGGCACGTCCTGGTGCTGCATCAGCAGCATTCCGGCGGTGAGCGTGAGCCCCGCGACGGCCAGCCCGCCCGCGAGCACGACCCCGCCCAGCGCGGCGGCCCGCGCGGCGATCAGGCGTCCCGAGGCGCCCACGCCGAAGCGGGCACCCGCCACGATCACCACGATCAACGCCACGACCAGGCCGAGCAGGGTGCTCTCCGGTCTGGCCGAGCCCATGGAGCCGATCGGGCCGATGTCGCCGGAGCCGGTCACGGACAGGGCGCCGTTCTCCTCGACCAGCCCGGCCGGGCGGTGGTACTTCTCCCAGTCGGTGTTGCCCAGATTGCCGACCACATCCCGCCGCCAGCCGGTGACCGGCGCGCCGTCGACGGTGACGTGGTCGAACGTTCCGACGGCCTGGGTGAACCGGACCTCGCCGACGTGCCCGCCGAGGCCGATCTCGCGCAGCGTGAGGTCACCGGGAGAGGTGGCGAACAGGCCGACCTCCACGGTCGCGGGCAGGCCGGGCAGCCGGGCGGTGCCGACCCGCGTCCATGCCGTGCCGTCGACGGACTCCTCACCGATGACGGTGTCGCCGTCGCGGGTCAGGCGCAGCCAGCGCGGCTGCTGCGCGGACACCCCGCCGGGCCGGCCGGCCGTGTCGTGGCGGTAGGAGTGCTGCAGCCGTACGCCGTGGGCGCCGGTCATCAGCAGCGCGGCGTAATCGGAGCCCTGCCCGGTGCCGTCCTTGACGATCAGCCCGGCCTTGGCCCACGGCACCACGCCGCTGACGATCTGGTCGTGGTCCGGCGGCGGGTAGGTGATGGTGCCGGTCAACCCGGTCATCCGCGCCGTGATCACGCCCCGCTCGCCCAGCGGCACGTGCGCGAAGAAGAACTCGTCGCTGACCGGTGCGCCGTCGGGCCCGATCGGGTCGGTGGGGCACGCGACCTCGACCGTGCCCTCGCTGCACGAGCTGAAGTTCGTCAGGGCCGGGAGCAGGCCGAGCAGCAGCACGGCCAGGGCGGCGGCGGTCAGCGCGATGATCCGGCCGCGCCCGGCGCGCAGCAAGGTCCACTGCGCCCGCAGCGCGGTGGTGATTTCGTCAGGGGTACGCATGGCGTCGGTTCTACGCCAGACGCACCTAACGCCGGCCGAACCGCCGCTGTCATGCCGCTGTTATGTCCGGCGCGGCATGCTGGACGTTCTCGTCGGACAGGGAGGTCGGAGATGGGCGGGCCGCGGCCGGGCCGGACGGTGGCGTGGCGGTTCACGCTGCTCTACGCGGCGCTGTTCCTGGCGTCGGGGGCGGCGCTGCTCGCGCTGACCAACCTGCTCGCGTTCCGGGACACGACGGTCGCGCCAGGCCCGGCGTCCCCGCAGCTGGACCTGGCGCGGGCGCAGGAGCACATCCGGCTGCTGCAGGAGCGCCTCGACGAGGTCGAGATCATGCAGTCGCGGCGGCTGCTCGCCGGGTCGCTGATCGCGCTGCTGGTGATGGCGGTGGTGTCGGTGCTGCTCGGGCGGGTGGCCGCCCGGCGGGTGCTGCGGCCCCTGCGCACCGTCACCGCGGCCACGCGCCGCATCACCGCCGACAGCCTGCACGAGCGCCTGGCCGTCGCCGGGCCCGCCGACGAGGTGAAGGATCTCGCCGACACCATCGACGGGCTGCTGGAGCGGTTGGAAGCGTCGTTCGCCGCGCAGCGGCGGTTCGTCGCGGACGCCTCCCACGAGCTGCGTACGCCGCTGGCCACGATGCGCGCCTCCGTGGACGTCGCGATGGCCAAGCCCGAGCCGGTGCCCGCCCAGACAGCCGCGCTCGCCGGGCGGATCCGCACCGAGCTGGACCGGGTGGACCGGCTGCTCGAAGGCTTCCTGATGCTGGCCCGCGCCCAGCACGGCGCGCTCGCCGACCGGGCCGCCGTCTCCCTGGCCGAGCTGGCCGAATCGGCCCTGGCTGCGCGGGACGGCGAGATCACGGACAGGCGGCTGACCGTCGACACCCCCGGGCTAGGCGAGGCGGCGTGGACCACCGGCAGCACCACGTTGCTGGCCCGGCTCGTGGAGAACCTGGTCGACAACGCCGTGCTCCACAACGTCGAAGGCGGCTGGATCCGGTTGAGCACCGCACGGCGCGACGGGCATGCCGAGCTGGTCGTCGAGAACGGCAGCGACCTACTCGACCCTGCCAGGGTGGCCGAGCTGACCCGGCCGTTTCATCGGATGGGAGCCGCCCGTACCGGCTCCGACGACGGCTCGGGGCTGGGCCTGGCGATCGTCGCGGCGGTTGCCGCGGCGCATGACGGCAGCGTCGATCTGCACGCGCTGGCGGGGGGAGGGCTGCGGGTGACCGTGCGGCTGCCGTCGCCGCCCGCCGCGCAGGCAACCAGTGACCGGCCGTCGTCAGCGGTGGGCCGCGAGCAGGCCGCCGCGCGCCGCGTCCCGGCGCCCGCCGCACCCGCGGACAGGCGGGCCGCCGGTGCCGAGGAGGCGGCGCGGTGAGGGTGCTCGTGGTGGAGGACGCGCGGGCGCTGGCCGAGGTCGTCGCGGAGGGCCTGCGGGATCAGGGCATGGCCGTCGACGTGGCACTTGACGGGCTGGCGGCGGCGGCGAAACTCGACGTTAACGCGTACGAGGTGGTGGTGCTGGACCGGGACCTGCCCGGCATCCACGGCGATACGCTGTGCCAGATGATCACGGAGCGTGACGACCGGCCGATGGTCCTGATGCTGACCGCGGCCGGTGCGCCCGGTGACCGGGTCAGCGGGCTCACCCTCGGTGCCGACGACTACCTGGCCAAGCCGTTCCACTTCCCGGAGCTGCTGTTGCGGGTCCGGGCGCTGGCGCGGCGCCGTCCGGACGCGCGGGCGCGCACGCTGCGGGCCGCAGGGCTGGAGCTGGATCCGGTGCGGCGTACGGTCACCCGCGACGGGCGGGCGCTGGACCTGTCGGTGAAGGAGTTCGCCGTGCTGGAGGCGCTGCTGCGGGCGGCGCCCGGGTTCCTGTCCACGGAGGATCTGCTGGAGCAGGTGTGGGACGAGCACGCCGACCCGTTCACCAACACCGTCACGGTCACCGTCGGGAGGCTGCGCCGCAAACTCGGCGAACCGCCCATCGTGACCACCACACCCGGCGTGGGCTACCGCATCGCGAAAGCGACCTGATCTTGTTGTGCCTCCGATCTCACCGCACCGGAGCAGTGCCTACACGCAGTTCAGAGCCGTAAGTCTCACTTGGCGTTGAATTGATGGGCCAGCCCGGCATACTGCAATCAGGACGGGTGGGTGACCGGTGGGCAGCGCGGTGACAGCCCGCAGTTCACGAATGTCCGGGCCCGCATCCGGGTGCCGCGTCCAGGCGGCGGGCGTCCCCGTATCCGCCCGGACCGGGTCCTGGCAGACAAGGCGTATAGCTCGGCCGCCAATCGCGAGCACTCGCGACGGCGCGGGATCAAGGCGACGATCCCGATCAAGGATGACCAGGCCGCCTTGTGGATGAGCGCCTGATCACGTGAACTTGTGGTAGCGCTGTCTTCGGCCCTGCTCAAGGCGGGTCTTGACCGAGCCCTGACGGAGTCGACCTCGTCATAGGCGACATCGGCTGCAGCACCTGAGATTCGATTTTTGTCCGTCAGGGAGGAGGAGGATGATCGGATAGCTGGCTGCTGTGTAGCGGGGCTGCTCGTGCGAGGTGTTGAACGCTTCTTGGGGTTCGATTGCGTGGGTTGGGTCATCGGTGCTAGCGGGAGGTCCTGGGTCGGTGGATGGTTCGGCTGCGGCTGCCAGCGGTGGGTTGGCTGGTGATGCGAGGCGCCTGGCTGGCGGCGTCCATACGTCGATGGTTTCCCGATGGGCGGAGGTGCATCGGCTGGCGGTGGCCGGCCGGGAGCAGGAGATCGCTCAGGTAATGGGTGATCGGTTATCCAAAGCTTGGTTACCCATTTCGAGATTCGCCGATGTTGCAGTGATCTCGCGGGCGACGCTGACGCTGGGACCGGACGCCAGAGCGCTCTATTTCTTGGGCTGGGCGTTGTCGTCGACCGGGCAGCCTCGGCAGGCGCTGGACTGCTATGACCAGGCCCTGCCCATCGTGCGCGAAGTCGGCGACCGTCCCCTCGAAGCCTCCACCCTAATCGGCATCGGCCTCGCGTACGACCGGCTGGGTGACCGGCAGCAGGCCCTGGCCCATTACCACCAGGCCCTGCCCATCATGCGGGAGGTGGACGACCGCGCCGGCGAAGCCGCCACCCTTACCAACATCGGCAGCGTGTACGACGGGCTGGGTGACCGGCAGCAGGCCCTGGCCTACTACCACCAGGCCCTGCCCATCATGCGGGAGGTCGGCGACCGTACCGGGGAAGCCGTCACCTTCAACAACGTCGGCCTCGCGTACCGCGGGCTGGGTGACCGGCAGCAGGCCCTGGCCTACTACCACCAGGCCCTGCCCCTCCTGCGGGAGGTCGGCAACCGTGCCGGGGAAGCCGCCACCCTCAACAACATCGGCATCGTGTACGACGGGCTGGGCGACCGGCAGCAGGCCCTGGCCTACTACCACCAAGCCCTGCCCACCCTGCGGGAGGTCGGCAACCGCGCTGGCGAAGCCGCCACCCTCAACAACATCGGCCACGTGTACTCCGGGCTGGGTGACCGGCAGCAGGCCCTGGCCTACTACCACGAGGCCCTGTCCACCCTGCGGGAGGTCGGGGACCGCGCCGGGGAAGCCATCACCCGCTACAACATCGCGATGATCCACCGCGCTGACGGCAACCTGGACGACGCGATCCGGGAACTCGAATTGGTCGTCGCTCTCGATCGCCAGGTCCAACACCCTGATCTCGCCTCCGATACCGCCATACTCGAGCAAGTACGCCTCGAACGCGCTCAAGGCCCCGACTCATGAGTGAAGACCGGCTGAGGGCGGCGGTGGGTGACAGCGTTGCTGTACTTCGCTGCATATAGTGCGGCATGCTTTGGCCCCTTCGCAGCTCGGCGGCTGGCGTTGCAGTTGTTCTCGGCTTCGTCGCCGGGTGGCTGTCTTCTCGTCTCGGTGGCTCGCATGATCGCGCTCCCCAGGCGCTTCTTGTGATGACCTTGGTGATTGGCGTCGCAGGATTGTGCGCCGGCATGCTGCTCGGCCTCGTCAATGACAAGCTTGGGTTCCTGGGCTCCCTTGGGTCTGCTGCACCGATAGGTGACATCAGAGATGGCTTGCCCTGTGGGCGGGCTGGAAGGATGTCGCTGTGCCAAAGCCCTACCCCCGAGAGTTCCGTGACGACGTCGTGCGGGTCGCGCAGACCCGCGATGCCGGCGTGACGGTCGAGCAGATCGCCAACGACTTCGGCGTGCACCCGATGACGTTGTTCAAGTGGATGCGCGCCGCCGACGTCGACGCCGGCACCAGACCCGGTGTGAGCAGCACCGAGTCCGCAGAGCTCCGGGAGGCGCGCAAGCGGATCAAGCTGCTGGAGCAGGAGAACGAGGTCCTGCGCCGGGCCGCGGCCTACCTGTCCCAGGCGCACCTGCCGGGAAAAGGATCTACCCGCTCGTGACAGATCTGGCCGCCGACAGCATCCCCGTCGCGGTGACGTGCCGGGTACTGAAGATCACCCGCCAGCACTACTACCGCTGGCTCGCCCGACCAGTCACCGACGCCGAGTACACCCAGGCGTGGCGAGCCAACGCCCTGCACGACGCCCACCGCGACGACCCCGAGTTCGGCTACCGGTTCCTGGCCGACGAAGCCGCCGCGGCCGGGCAGCCGATGGCCGACCGGACCGCATGGAAGATCTGCTCCGGCCACGGCTGGTTCAGCGCCTTCGCCCGCAAACGGCGCGGCAAGGGACGCAAGGTCGGCCCACCGGTCCACGACGACCTCGTCCGGCGCGACTTCACCGCGCCCGGCCCGAACCGGCTGTGGCTTGCCGACATAACCGAACACCGCACCGGCGAGGGCAAGCTCTACCTGTGCGCGATCAAGGACGCCTGGTCCAACCGGATCGTCGGCTACTCCATCGACTCGCGCATGAAGTCCCGCCTGGCCGTGACCGCGCTGCACAACGCCACCGCCCGCCGCGACGGCGTGGCCGGGTGCGTCGTGCACACCGACCGCGGGTCGCAATTTCGATCACGGAAGTTCGTCGCCGCACTGCACCGGCACCGCATGCGCGGCTCGATGGGGCGAGTCGGGGCGGCCGGGGACAACGCGGCCATGGAGTCGTTCTTCGGCCTGCTGCAGAACAACGTCCTGGACCGCCGCACCTGGGCCACCCGCGACCAACTCCGCACCGCGATCGTCACCTGGATCGAACGCACCTACCACCGACGCCGGAGGCAGCGCCCACTCGGCAAGTTGACCCCGATCGAGTTCGAGACAATCATGACCCCGTCGGCCAGTCAGGCCGCGTGACTACACCTGTCACCTATCGGTGCAGCAGACCCGTTCTCGTGGCGGTTGTTGAGGCGATACCCGCAGGCCTCGGCGCTGTCGTCGGCTTCGTCGTCGGCTTCGCGATTCGTGACCGCCGGCCCCGAAGGCAACAGACGTAGCTCGCCGCCATCCGGTGGGCGGGGAAGGTCTGTAAATCCGTCGCGAAAAGCTACAGAGGATGCCCACCAGGGTGCCGATGACGGCGAGCTTGAGCCACACCGACTGACCGTCGAGCGGGGATTGCGGCCCCAGGACGCGGACGATCGCGGTGACGCCGACGAACATGAGAACGAGCGTCAGACCGGCTTCGGTGAGGACCGCCGGACCCCGTCCGGGCCGTGGCACATCCGCCTTCTCCGGGTGCCTGGTGTCAGCCGCCGGGACAGCCGCAACCAGCAGCTGTGCTTCGCGTTGCACCCGGATCAGGCCTTCGTTGCGGCAATCGTCTGCGCTGCCCCGTGTCGTGCGTACCCGGACGGCCAACCGTCCTGAGCGCCGTTCTAACGGTCGTCTCAGATTCGCTCGGTATCAAAGTCGGCGTCAGGTAGGCGATGTAATCCCCTATGTAGGAGGCTAGTGATGGCAGTCAACGCAGCGCCGTCCGGGCAAGCACCGGCCGGTCGGTTGGCAGGCCGGTGGGTGCCGTGGTTGGTGATCGGCTTGTGGGTGGCGCTGGCGGCGGTCATGGTGCCGCTGAGCGGAAAGTTGACCTCGGTCACCACCGACAGAGCCGTGGACACCCTGCCGGCCGGTGCCGAGTCCACCAAGGTGGCGGTGCTGGAGGACAGTCTCCCCGGCGGTGAGGACAACACGTTCGTCTTCGTGTACCACCGCGCCGGCGGCATGACCGACGCGGACCGCGCGACGGTCGAGCGCCACCACAACACCCTCGCCAAGTCGTACCCGCCGGTGACGACCGTGGCCGGCGGCGACGGCGAAGGCGAGGGCCCGCCCACGATGCCGTCCACCGACGGCAAGGCGATGATGTTCACCCTTGATGTGAGCACGACCTACGGTGGACCGGAAACCATCGTCGGCCCGTTGCGTGAAGCCACGAAGGACCGCCCGGCCGGCCTGGAACTCGAGGTGACCGGCCCGGCCGCGGTCGACGGCGACATGGACGCCGTGTTCGACGGTATCGATCTGCAGGTCTTCCTCACCACCGTCGTCGTCGTCACGCTCCTGCTCATCCTCACCTACCGCAGCCCAGTGCTGTGGTTCATCCCGCTGGTGGTCGTGGGCGCGGCCGCACTGACCGCGATGGCGACCGTCTACCTGCTCGTCAAGAACTTCGGCATCGTGGTCAACGACCAGAACTCGGCGCTGCTGACGATCCTGGTATTCGGGGTCGGCACGGACTACGCGCTGTTGCTCATCGCCCGATATCGGGAGGCTTTGCACCACCACGAGAACGTCCGGGTCGCGATGGTCCACGCGCTCCGCGGCGCGGCGCCGGCCATCGTCGCGTCCGCGGCCACCGTGGTCGCCGGCCTGCTCTGCCTGCTCGTCGCGGACCTGAACAGCACCAGCGGGTTGGGCCCGATCGGTGCGGCCGGCATCCTGTGCGCGCTGGTGGCCATGCTGACGCTGTTCCCGGCGGTGCTCGTGGTGCTCGGCCGGCGGATCTTCTGGCCGGCCATCCCGCGGTTCGACATGACCGTGGAGCAGAAGCCGGGGCTGTGGGGACGGCTTGGCACCGCCATCAGCCGCCGCCGGTGGGTGGCGACGCTCGGCTCGCTCGGAGTCCTCGGCGTGCTCGCCATCGGGCTGGCGGGCAACACCGGCGCCCTGCGGGAGCAGGACCAGTTCCTGTCCCCGCCGGAGTCGGTCAGCGGCTTCACCGTGCTGCGCCAGCACTTCCCGGAGCTCGGCGGCCAGCCGATGACGATCTTCACGCGGCCGGCGTACCAGGAACGCGTGCTCGACATCGTCAAGGGCACTCGCGGTGTGGCCATGGCCATCCCTGGTCAGACCAGCGGTGGCTGGGCGGACATCTCCGTGTTCCCGACGGACGCGCCGGACACCGTCGCGGAGTACGACACGATCAAGCGGGTGCGCGCCGCCGTGCACGCGGTGAGCGGGGCGGAGGCGATCGTCGGCGGGCCGAGTGCGGAGAACCTCGACACCGAGGTGACCACCAGCCGCGACGAGAAACTGGTGATCCCGCTGGTGCTCGCCGTCGTCCTGATCGTCCTCGGGCTGCTGCTGCGCGCGATCGTGGCCCCGCTGGTCCTGATGGCCACCGTGGTCGTCTCGTTCGCCGCGGCCTTCGGCGGCAGCGTGTTCGTCTTCGACACGATCCTCGGGTTCAAGGGCATCGACTACTCAGTGCCGCTGCTGGCATTCCTGTTCCTGGTCGCGCTCGGCGTCGACTACAACATCTTCCTGGCCAGCCGGGCCCGGGAGGAGAGCGTGCGGCTTGGCACCAGCGGGGGCATGCTCAAAGCCCTCTCCGCCACCGGTGGCGTCATCACCTCGGCCGGCCTGGTCCTGGCGGCCACGTTCGCGGTCCTCGCCACACTTCCGCTGGTGATGCTGATCGAGGTCGGGTTCCTGGTCGCCTTCGGCGTGCTGCTCGACGCCCTGCTGGTGCGGTCGGTCCTGGTGCCCGCCCTCACCCTGCTGATCGGCCGGCGGATGTGGTGGCCGAGCCGGCTGTCCCGACCGGTGGAGCCGCCGGAGGGTCAACGCCCGCTTGTGGACGACGAGGAGTTCGCGCTGCAACGGTGAGCGCGGCGGCACGGTTGAGATCCGGGACGGGCCTGAGCCCGTCCCGGATCGTTTCATGACCCGGCGGCCGGAAGGCTGATCCGAAGCAGCGCGCCACCGCGTGCGGAGCGGGCGACGGTGGTCCGGCCGCCGTGGACGTCGACGACGCGCTGCACGATCGACAGCCCCAGACCGGATCCCGGCAACGCCCGGGCGCTGTCGGCACGGTAGAACCGGTCGAACACCCGCGGTACGTCGGCGGCGTCGATGCCCGGCCCGGCGTCGTCGACCTCGAGCACCGCCGACGCGTCCTCGGCACGGAGCCGGACCTGGACCGGCTGGTCCGCGGGGGACCACTTGCCGGCGTTGTCGATGAGGTTGAGCACCGCCCGCTGGAGCGCGGCGGGACGCCCGGTCACCCATACGGACGTCACGTCCAGCGCGATCTCGATGTCGGGCATGCGGGAACGCGCCCGGGTCGCGGCGGCCACCACCACGTCGGCGAGGTCGAGCAGTTCGGCGCTCTCGTCGCTGACGTCACCGCGCGCCAGTTCGGTCAGCTCGGCCGCAAGGGTGCTCAACTCGGCCACCTGGGTGCCGAGATCGTTGAGCAGCCGGGTCCGGCTCTCCGCCGGCAGTGCGCTGTCCAGGGTGCCGCGCCGATCGAGCCGGATCAGCAGCTCGACGTTGAGGCGCAGGCTGGTGAGCGGGGTCTTGAGCTCGTGGGCGGCGTCCTCGGCGAGCAGCCGCTGGGCCCGCCGGGAGTCCCGAAGCGCGGCGAGCATGTCGTTGATCGACTGGATCAGCCGCCGGATCTCCCCACCGCCCTCGTCCGGGATGTCGGAGTCGAGATCCCGGGTGTGTGCGACACGGACCGCGGCGGCAGCCAGCCGGTCGATCGGCGCCAGCCCGGTCCGCGCCACGGCCCGCCCGACGAGGGCGCCCCCGGCCACGCAAAGCAGCCCGATCAGCAGCATGCCGAACCCGAACTGGTTGACCGGGCTGTCGTCGGCGACTCGGGCCGCCTGGATCGCGCCGCCGCCCGCCCGCAGCGTGTAGATGAGGTAGCCTTCCTCGTCGCCCGACTCCATCAGGTCGGCGGACCCGCCCTCCGCGACGCGGACCGCCTGCTCGGTGACCGGAGGAAGCGTGGGTTGGCCCGCCGGCGTGCGGGTCGAGCCGTCGGGCAGGATGACCCGCACCAGCGGCCCGGATCCGGGATACGGCGGGAGCTGGACCTGCGCCAGACCGGCGGGCTCCGCCTTCGTCGCCAGGACGTGGGAGTCGGCGCGCAGCTGATCCTCCACGGTGTCCTGCAGCTCCCCGTCCAGCAGCTCGCTGGCCACCTGGAAGGCCACGAACACGCTGACCGCGATAGCCGTCGCCGCGATCACCGTCATCCTGGTCCGCAGGGACCGCGAGCGCCACCATCGAGTCAGCCGGCGCGGTCCCCGGCGGGCGCGCCTGCTCACGGAGGAGTCTCCCGCAACGTGTAACCCAGGCCGCGCAGCGTGTAGATCAATCGTGGCTCACCCTCCGCCTCCATCTTGCGGCGCAGGTAGCTCACATACACCTGGAGGTTGTTGGCCGTGGCGCTCATGTCGAAGCCCCAGATCGCCTCGAACAGCGCGTCGCGGCTCAGCACTCGGGTCGCGTTGCGCACGAGGACCTGCAGGAGGGAGAACTCGGTCCGGGTCAGGCGGAGCGCCCGCCCGCCCCGCCACGCCTCGAACCTGTCGGGATCGAGCCGGACGTCGGCGAACGACAGGATCTGCGACTCGCCGCCGCTCGGCGTGCGCCGGCGCAGCAAGGCCCGCACCCGCGCCAGCAACTCCTCGGTGGCGAACGGCTTGGGCAGATAGTCGTCCGCGCCCGCGTCCAGCCCCGCGACCCGGTCGGAGACCTGGTCACGAGCGGTCAGCATCAGCACCGGCAGATCTCGGCCCGCCGCCCGCAACCGCCGGCAGGTCTCCAACCCGCCGAGGCGGGGCATCATCACGTCGAGGATCAGCAGATCCGGCGCGTCGCCCCCGACCCCGTCGAGCACCGCGAGACCGTTGGCGACGGTGCTGGTGTCGTAACCCTCGACCTGGAGCACCCGCTCCAGCGACTCACGGATGGCCGCCTCGTCATCCGCGATCATGATCCGCACGGCGGCCCAGCCCCCTCCAGTCGATGCTTTTCCGGTCATTCTCCTCGCACAACCTGAGGCCAGGATTAGAGCCGTCGGCGTGACCTCTGTCTGAAGAACCAGGGGGTATGAGGTCGCGCCGCCACGGATTCCGTGACGGCGCGACCTCGTACCAGATGGTGCTTGTCTACCTCAGGCGGCCGTTCTTGCCGATGCGGGCGACGTCATCGTCCAGCCGGCCGACGCCGGCCAGCGACGTGCCGCCGTTGGCCTTGACCCCGGCGTTGGTCGGCGGTGTACCGCCCAGCCTGATGATCATGGCGTCGGTGTCGCGGACGAGTACCGCCCTGACTTCGGCCTCGGGCACCAGCGAGGTGTTCAACGCGAGCGCCCGGAACTCCTTGAGCTGGTTGACGGCCTTGGCGTCGTTGCCGTTCGCCTCGGACTGGCGAGCCGCTGTGAGCTTGGCCGTCAGCTTCTTGTGCGCGTTGGCCGACAGCCGGCTGGTCGCCTTGAACCGGTCCAGCAGGTTCTGCATGTCCCGGAACGAGGTCGTCACGTAGAACCGCACTGTCGAGACCGTCTTGTTGCCGGCCTTGTCGGTGGCGGTGACCGTCAGCTCGTGCAGGCCGAGCCGCAGCTCGTACATGGCCTGCAGGGTGCCGGTCGCGTACGGCGCGCCGTTGAGCGTCCCGACGACCGACGCGATGCCGGAGGTCGGATCGACGGCCTGGAAGGTGACCCGGACGTCCTGGCTGTCGCCGTAGAGCTGGCCGTCGGCCAGCCCTGCCACGATGACGGTCGGCTGGTTGCCGTCGACCTTCAGGACGGCGGACTTCAGGGTCTCCACGTTGCCGGCCCCGTCGGTGGCCCGGTAGAGCAGCTCGTGCTGCCCGTCGCCGCCGACGTCGACCGGCTCGGTGTAGGGCGTCCACGGCCCGCCGTCCAGTGACCACTCCAGCTTTGCCACGCCGGCACCGGCGTCGGTGGCGGCGAGCACCACCGGCACCTGCCCGGCATGCCAGCCGTCGTCGTTGGCCGGTGCGAACGTCGCCGTGGTGATCGGCGCCGTGGTGTCGACCTTCACCTCGACGGTCTTGGCCTGCTCGACGTTGCCTGCGGTGTCGGTGGAGCGGTAGCGCAGCCGGTGCGCTCCCGTTCCGCTGATCAGCAGCGGCTCGGTGTAGGCGGTCCACGTCGTGGCGTCGTCGAGCTGGTACTGGGTGCTCGCGACGCCGCTGCCTGCTGCCTCGTCGGCGGCGGTCAGGGTGACCGTCGGCGACTCGGTGTACCAGCCGGCGGTGGCCGCGCCGGTCACCGCTGCCGTGGTGACCGGCGCTGTGGTGTCACCGGCGCCGGGCGTGGTCATCCGGAAGTAGTCGAAGCTTGCCGGCTTCGACGCCGTCTGGTTGCCGCCGAGCGTGAACAGCCCGACCTTGGGAGTGTCGCCTACGGCCGTGTTGGTCAGCGGCTCCAGCGCCGTCCAGGTGGTGCCGTCGGCCGAGTAGGAAGCCGTGTAGACGCTGCCCACCCGAGCCAGTCGCAGGTGCCATACCGCGTCGGTGAGGCTGGTGATTCCGGGTTGCGGGTTCTGCACCACACTCGCGATCTCGCTGCGGAACTCGATCCGCCGGCTGACCGGGGAACCGGCCGTGTTGTCGACGATGTAGTCCAGTTTCAGGTAGTTGTCGTCGTCGAGGTAGACCAGCAGGCCTGCCTGCTGGTACTGCTCGTTGAGCCGGCTGCCGTCCACCTTCGTCTCCAGCGTCCAGTCACCGGACGGTGCGTTCTGCAGGATGAAGTTGGTGGGCCCGGTGTTGCTGGCTGTGTAAATGTCCCCGTTGGGGACGTCGATCTCCAGCTTGCCGTCGGCGATCCGGTACTTGGTGGCGTCCTCGCGGACTACCGCGTTCCACCTGCACCGGTCCAGGGCTGACCCGGTGAACTCGTCGGACGGGTCGATCGGCCCGGCCGGAGCGTCCGGGGTGACCTGGAACCAGTCGAATGCCGCGTCGACGACCGGCGCGGTGGTGCCGCCGTTGAGGGCGAACACGCCCACCTTCGGGTTGACGATGCCGGCCAGCGCGGCCGACTGCCCGACCGGCGCGAACGTCACGCCGTCAGCTGACCAGGCTGCCGTCAGGTTCACGCCGTCACTGATCAACCGCAGGTAGGCCGTGTTGCCGAGCTCTGCGGGGGCGCTGACCGCGTCGGCGGCGGTGTTGCGCGGCGACCCGGCGGTCTCCCGGATGAACTCGAACTTCCGGGAGCCTCCGTACAGCAGGTCCAGCTTGGCGTAGTTGTCGTCGTCGCCGTACACGATCAGGCCGGCCTGCTGGTAGTCGGCCGCCACGGTGACGGACACCTTGGTGGTCGCCTGCCAGGCACCGTCCGGCGCCGGCTGCAGGATCAGGTTGGTCGCGTCGTTGCGGGTGCCGTAGAGGTCACCGGCCGCGGTGGGCAGCCGCAGCGTGCCACCGGCCACCGAGTAGAGCTGGTTCTCCCGGACCACTGCCGACCAGCGGCCCTTGTCCAGTGCCGTGCCGTCGAAGTTGTCCGACCGGGCGCCGAGGCAGGCGTTGTTCGGCGCCTCGACCCTGACGACCACGTTGGCGTACGACTTCGCGCCGCGCGCGTCGGACACGGTCAGCGTCGCCGTGTACGTGCCGGGGGTGGTGTAGGTGTGCGTGGCGTCGGCGGTGCCGGCTGTGCCGCCGTCGCCGAACTCCCACCGGTAGGTCAGCGGGTTGTCGCCCTCGGCGTCGGTCGCCGAGCCGGTGAAGGTGACCAGCACCGGCGCGGTGCCGGTGGTAGGCGTCGCCGACGCGGTGACCACCGGCGGCGCGTTGTCGGTCACGCCGCGTCCCAGGAAGTCGACCCAGTTGACGTTGAACAGCGAACCCGTGCCGGTGTTGCCTGCCGGGTTCTTCGCCACCAGGAAGAGCGGCCCGGTCACCGTGCTCGGGCTGCTCAGCGTCGCGGTGACATCGGTGAAGGTCTGCCAGCCGCCGGTGCCCGGGACTGTCGCGGTGGCGAGCACCGGCCCGTCCGCCGCACCGGCCCGTACCTCGATGCGCCCACCGGCGGCGTTCGACGCCACCCGGAACCGCAGCGCGTCGATACCGGTCAGGTTCACCGGGGCGTACGACCAGAAGTCGCCGTCCTCGATGAAGCCGATGTTCTGGAAGCCGCCGGCGGTGTCCGTCGTCGTCTCCGGTTGCACGCCCGGGTCGCCGCCGCCGACGCCGTCCGGGGCCCGTCCGGTGGCAGTGAAGTACTCGGCCTGCTTGCGCTTGGGCTGCAGCTGTTCGATCGCCCGGCCGGTCAGCGCGTTGGCGCCGCCGACTCCACCGGCATCGGTGTAGCTGGCCTCGAACACGGCGAACACGTCGGCGTCAGCGCCGTGACCGGAGGCCAGCGACGTCTGCACGGTGCCGGTGCACCCGGTGTACGACTGCAGGGGGTGCGCGTGCTGGTCGTGACCCAGGTAGTACTGCAGGGTCACCTTCGAGCAGTCGATCGTCCCGTCCTCCGGGTCGGTCACCGCGACGGTGTACTTGACCTGGTCGCCCCACTCGAAGAAGCCGCCGTCCGGCGGGAACGAGATGGTGACGGTGGGCGCCGTGTTGCCGACCGTGACCGTCACGTTCGCGACGGCCGTACGGTCGGCGGTGTTGGTGACCGTCAGCTGCGCCGTGTAGTTACCGGCGGCCGGGTAGGTGTGCGACGGGTTGGCCGCGGTGGAGGTGCCGCCGTCACCGAACGTCCACGCGTAGCTCAGCGCCCCGCCGTTCGGGTCACGCGACCCGGCGCTGGAGAACTGCACCGTGAGCGGCGCCGGTCCGGAGTCCGGCGTGCCGGTCGCGACCGCGATCGGGGCCCGCTCGCCCGCTATGTAGTCGATGCGGTAGATCCCGGAGTCGCCGTTGTTGCCGCCGAATCCGGTACCCCACTCGATCAGGTAGAGCGCGCCGTCCGGACCGAACTCGAAGTCCATCGGCCGCAGGAAGGTCATGCCGCTGAGCATGTTGTTGATGTCGACCAGCGACTTGCCGACGGCGGACACCTGGAACGCGTACATCTTGTTCTGGTTCCACTCGCCGAACATCGCCTTGCCGTCGTAGTACGCCGGCCACTTGCGCTCGGAGACGAGGTCGGGGTCGTAGCGGTAGACCGGCCCGCCCATCGGCGCGCCGCCGCCACCGAGCTCCGGGAACAGCGGGTTGCCGCTGTAGTCGTAGTCGACGGTGGCGCTGACCGCCGGCGGGAGGTTGGTCAGACCCGTGTTGTTGGGCGAGTTGTTGACCGGTGCCGCGCAGTCGAACTTCGCGCCGGACGGTCCGCTGGGGAAGGTGTAGTCGTTGTAGGCGTAGTTAGCCCCGTGGCAGTACGGCCAGCCGTAGTTGCCGGGCCGGACGATGTTCCACTCGACGGTCCCTTCCGGGCCGCGGTTGGGGTTCGCCGCGCCCGCGTCCGGGCCGTAGTCGGCCACGTACAGCGTGTTCGTCTTCGCGTCGATGCCGATCCGGAACGGATTGCGCAAGCCCATCGCGAAGATCTCGGGCCGCGTCATCGCAGTACCCTGCGGGAAGAGGTTCCCGCTCGGGATGGTGTACGTGCCGTCGGCCTCCGGGTGGATGCGCAGGATTTTGCCGCGCAGGTCGTTGGTGTTGCCGGAGGTGCGCTGGGCGTCATAGTTCTGGCGCCCGGCCCGCTCGTCGATCGGGGTGAACGAGTCGGACTCGAACGGGTTGGTGTTGTCGCCGGTGGCCAGGTACAGGTTGCCGGCGCTGTCGAACACCATCGAACCGCCGGCGTGGCAGCAGGTGGCGCGCTGCGTCGGCACTTCCAGCACCACCTTCTCGCCGGCCAGGTCGATGCTGTCGCCGCTGACCGTGAACCGGGAGATCCGGTTACGGGTCACCCCGTCGTTGGGCGCCCAGTACAGGTAGACCCAGTTGGTGGTGGCGAAGTTCGGGTCCAGCCGGATCCCGATCAGGCCGTCCTCGTTGCCGGTGAAGACATCCAGGTCGATTGCGGTCACCGTGGTGCCGGTGGCGGGCTTGACGATCTGCACCCGGCCGTCACGCTCGATGTAGAAGACGCGGCCGTCCGGCGCGATGTCCAGCTCCATCGGATTCTGCGTGTTGCTGTCCAGCGTCACCTTCTCGTACCCGCTGGTCAGCGACGCGCTGCAGTCGGAGTCGAGCGCGCCGGCGGCCGTCTGGATGCCGCCGAGCAGGTGAGCCAGGAACGAGGGCTCGGTGTACGACGCGATGGTGTGACCGATACCGGTGTACCAGGACCGGCCGCCGTCGTAATCGTGGCACCACGCGATCGGGTGGTCGGCGCCCATCGCACCGGTGCCCGGCGAGTAGGACCGCTCGTCCAGGCTGGCCAGCACATGCACCTTGCTGCGCGGGTTCGCCTGGAAGTTGTACCACTCGTCGAGCCGCGACCACTGCGCCGGCAGCGAAGCCGTCGACGGGTGCGCCGGGTCCTCGACCTTGATGGTCGCCTGCTGGTTGTTCGGGTGCGCCGAGAAGTAGGCGCCGACCAGGTTGCCGTACCAGGCCCAGCCGTACTCGGTGTCCGAGGCGGAATGCACGCCGGCGAACCCGCCACCGGCACGGATGTAGCGCTCGAAGGCCCCCTGCTGGGCGGCGTCGAGCACATCACCGGTGGTGGACAGCCAGATCACCGCCGCGTACTGGGCGAGGTTGGCGTCGGTGAACGCGCCGGCGTCCTCGGTCGCGGCAACCGTGAACCCGTTGTCGGCGCCGAGCTGCTGGATCGCTGCGATACCGGCGGGAATGGAATCATGCCGGAACCCGGCGGTCTTCGAGAAGACCAGCACTGAGAACGGTGCAAGCGCCGCGTTGGCTTGATTGGTGGTCGCCGGCGCGGCCTGCGCGGGCGACTGCCCGACGGCAAGCGCGATCACGGTCATGGCGAGCGCGAGCACCGAACCGAGGAGAGAGCGCGCTCCGATTTTCGGATGGGTGCGGCTACGACGTCTCGAGTACACGAAGAGGTCTCCAATGTCTGGACAGGACTGCGGACCCCTCCGCGGCTCGCCGAAGACCAGTTGAGGGGCAATAGTTCATGCACTGAACAAACTAGCGCCGCCACGGAAGTTGTGGTCTGATCGATGTCCGCCAATTGCGTAACGTTTCGATAACACGCTTGGCACCCAATAGAGTCCTGGCCGACTAGTCCTTTTAGGACCCCGCTGGGCCGGGCACGACCACTCACCTTCGAGCTGCCCGCCGTTCACGACTCCGAAGTAGCCTCAGGCTCAGCTCTCACCGTCGTGCGCTTGGGCCCCGGCACGCCGACTGCCTGCGGGAGCCGTGCAGACTGCGCTGACCTCTTCGCCGCCAATTGCCGAAGGCAGGCCCCTTACGGATGCCCAGGCCGCAGAATCACTACGACCGCGTATCGTCGTGTGGCCGGGTGGCAAATCGCGATGGCCGTCACCGCCCGGCCAGCCTGATCAGGCAAGCAGCAGCTCATCGGCCATCGTGATCATGTACTTGGGGTTCATGACGTATGCCGGGGAAATTTACCAGAACAGACATTTCGGATGCCGAGTTGATCAGTTGATCCGACTGTCTGGTACCTCCCGCAGCGGCCCGCGGCACCCGGAACGGCCGCCCGGGCTGGCAGGGAGAGCACCGGGCGGCACATCCGACAGGCCCGCGACGCGGGTGGCTCCAGGAGTACCTTCATGCGGATTCGATCGCTGATGGCGGGCGTGGGTACGGGCAGCGTGCTCGCCCTTTCGCAGACCGCGGCCGGCGCTGCCCCGGCGGCGCAGCCGACGCCGCCCGCCCGCCCTTCCGCGCTGGTCGCCTACAGCGACCGCATGCAGGGCGGGCAGAGCCAGCCGTTCGGCACGGGCGTGTACGACACGTCCTCCGGCGGCCTCGGCGCGGTGGGCAACGACCAGATCACCTCCCTGCGGGTCGCCCCCGGCTACCAGGTGGTGGCCTGCGAGGACGGCGGCGGCGAGGGGAGCGGCCCGACCGGCAGCCTCGGGCTGTGCCGCTACTTCGGCGCGGGCCGGCACGACCACGTCGGCGACGACCTCAGCGACCGCATCTCGCTGCTGGCGGTCGTCGCCCGCCCCGCCGGGACCGGCGGCGCCACGGCGTACCAGGACGAAGGCCTGACCGGCGCGCGGCTCAAGCTCGGCACCGGCGGATACGAGCAGGTCGACGGCGACCTCGACAGGCTGGCCGGGACCGTCCGGTCGCTGAAGGTGAACGCGGGCCACCGTGCGGTCGTCTGTGACAACGACCGCGCCAACGGCATGGACCTCGGCACCTGCCGCCTGTTCCTACCCGGCGCGCACCGCGGCCTGGGTGCTGACCTGGGCGGCCGCGTCTCCCTGATCGCGCTCGCCGGTGCGGCCCAGCACCCGCCGGTCGCGTGACCGGTGATCATGCCGTTCGTTGACCACGGCGTGCGCAGACACCGTGCCACGTTTCCCGCCGTCACCGCGCTGGCCGCGTGCCTGCTGGCGGCCGCGCCCGCCGCCGCGGCACCGCCGCAGCCGGTCCACGACGACCCGGCCGACTGGACGCCGCACCTCACCGACGGCGAGGTCTGGGCGCTGGCCCGGGTCGGCGACACGGTCCTCGTCGCGGGCGAGTTCGGCGCCGTCACCAGCGCCGACAAGGCCACCCGGTACGAGCGGCACAACCTGATGGCCTTCCGGATCAGCGACGGAGCCGTCCTCGACCTCGCCCCGAAGTTCGACGGCCCGGTGTACGCGCTGTCGCCCGGCCCCGACGGCACCGTCATCGCCGCGGGCGACTTCCGCACCGTCGACGGCCTGCCGCAGCGGGCGATCACGCGCCTCGACCCGGCCACCGGCAGACCCGTGCCCGGCTTCACGCCGAAGATCACCGGTGAGGTGCTCACCCTGGCCCGCCACGGAGACGACCTGTACGTCGGCGGGCGGGTCGCCGTCGACGACCAGACCTACAGCCGCGGCCTGATCCGGATGTCGGCCGACACCGGCGCGCTCGACCCGGCCTTCGACGCCCGGCTGGCCGCACCAGCCGACCGGCCCGTGAAGGTCCAGGACGTCGCCATCTCGGCCGACGGCGCGCGGCTGCTGGCCATCGGCTCGTTCACCACCGCCGACAGCAACCCTCGCGAGCAGGTCGCGATGCTCGACATCAGCACCCCGGCGGCGAAGGTCACCGACTGGCACACCTCCTTCTACGGGCTGGACGACTGCGGCGACGGCTTCCACACCTACCTGCGCGCCGCCGACTTCTCACCCGACGGCCGCTTCGCCGTCATCGTCACCAGCGGCCACAGCTCCGACGACGAGCTGGCCTGCGGCACCGCCGCCCGCTACGAGACGGCAGGCCACGGCGAGCAGCAGCCGACCTGGGTCAACCACACCGGCGGCAACTCGCTGTTCGCCGTCGAGGTCACCCCCGCCGCGGTGTACGTCGGCGGCCACCTGCAATGGCTGGACAACCCGGACGGTGACAAGTCCAAAGGGCCCGGAGCCGTCGACCGCAAGGGCATCGGCGCGATCGACCCCCGCAGCGGCCGTGCGCTGCCGTGGAATCCCACCCGCACGCGCGGCGAGGGTCTGCGGGCGTTCCTGTCGATCGCCAAGGGTCTGTTCGTGGGCTCGGACACCGACCGCCTCGGGCACGAGTACCACGGCCGCGTCGGCTTCTTCCCCCGCCGGGATCAGTAGCCGTACCTGCTCAGGGCGTGTCTTCGGGCCCGTCCGGTGCCGTCGCCAGCCGGTCGATCATCTGCCGCAGAGCCTGTAGTTCCTGCTCGGACAGGGTCAGTGCGGTCGATGAGGCGGCACCGGCCGACGTGCCTCGCGGCTCCCTGCCGCTGACCGTCTCGAACTCCACCACGAGGGCCGCCACCGCCGTGGCCAGCAGCACCGCGTGGTGCAGGCGCCCGCGGCCCGGACGCGGGTCGGCACCGGTCTGCTCCGCGGCCTGGCGCAGGCGGTAGCTGCGTTCGAGCTGGCCGCGCACCCGGCGCTGGGACGCCACCTCCAGCAGCCCGGCCCTGGTCAGGATGAGGATCTGCCGGTAGAGGGTGGCCTTGCCGGCCTCCGGGATCGCGGCGCGGAACTCCGCGATGCTGAGGGCGCCGCGGCGTGCGGCGTGCAGGAGCCGCAGCCGCAGCGGGTGTGCCAGCAGCTCCACCATGTCCACCGACAGACGATCTCATGCCGGGCCGGGCGCCCCCGCGCGACGCCCGGCCCGATCGGAGCCGGCTGGTGTCAGGAGGCGACCAGCTCGTCGATCTGGCTGATCGCGCCCGTCGCGCCCTCGACGACGCCCATGTCGAGCAGCTGCTGCAGCTGCTCGGCGGACTCGAAGCTGCTCACGTACGTCGCCCGGGTGCCGCCGTCGTGGGCGGTGAAGGTGTAGACGTTCTTGGTGACAGGCAGGTCGGGGTTCGGCGTGAAGTCGAGGTCGGCGAAGCCGTCGTCGAAGGACAGGCTCGTGGGCGCCTCGACGGCCGTGACGAGCCAGTAGCCGGCGTGCTTGTCGCCCTCCGGGCCGGTCATGAAGTAGGTGACGCGCCCGCCGGGCCGCAGGTCGTGCTCGACCACGGTCGCGGGGTAGGTGGGCGGCCCCCATACCTTCTCCATCTGGCGCGGGTCGGCGTAGACCTGCCAGATGCGCTCCACCGGGGCGGCGAAGTCGGCGGTGATGGTGAGCGTCAGGGCGTCGAGGTCGTGCCGGACGTCGGTGACAGGCATGGTTCAGTCCTCCAGGGTCAGGTCGGCTGCGATGAGCTCGTCGATGCGCGCGATGCGGCCGCGCCAGATCTGCTCCAGCTCGGTGAGCATGGACGCCACCGATCGCACCGCCGCCACGTCGCCGCTGACCAGCTGCTCGCGTCCACTGCGTCGTTTGGTGAGCAGCCCGGCTCGTTCGAGCACGGCCACGTGCTTCTGCACGGCGGCGAAGCTCATGTCGTATTTCGCTGCGAGAGCGGAGACCGAGTGCTCCCCGGCCAGCACGCGGCGCATGATGTCGCGCCGGGTCCGGTCGGCCAGAGCGTGGAAGAAGGCGTCCGCCTGATCTTCGCGCTGCTCGGTCACGGCTCCAACCTACAACCAATCGGTTGTAGGTTGCAAGCGGATCGCCGACGCATAGCCCTGTCGAGGGATCGCTTTGCCTGTTTGATGCCGATACCGTCGATGGCAGGCCTCGCCGGAAGGGGTGGCAATGCCCGACGATCCCCTGATGCAGGACCTGCGGACCGTCACCGACGAGACCCTGTATCTGCGGCTGACCCTGCTGGCCCACCGGTTCCCGACCGACTACAAGGAACTGGACTACGAGTACCGCCGGGACCTGTGGGAGACCGTCAACAAGGCCATCCGCGCCGAGATCCGGCGCCGCAAGGCCGAGCCCCCGGCATGGTGGAACCCGGCCGCCCGGGAGGAGACCCCGCCGCGCCGCCACCGGTACGCCGCCGGCTACCTGGCCTCCATCGCGGCCGCGGGACTGCTGGTGACCGTGCCCGCGTTGACACCGCTGGTGCTGCTGGCGGCGCTCGGCTGCGGCGCGGCGTGGCTGCTGCCGCACATGCGCGACACCGGCTTCCGCCGCACCCGTCGCCGCTGACCCGGCCGGTACTGCCGCCGGGTCAGGCGCCCTCGCGCTTCAGCCGCTCCGCACGCTGCGCGAACACCGCGCCCAGGCTGATCTCGGAGGTCTGCTTGCGGTAGTGGTCACGAGCACCGGGCCGGAGCAGCTGCAGGCAGCCCAGGATCAGTAGCGCCAGCTCTGCCGCGGTCAGCGCGCTGCGTACGCCGGAATGCCACGCCGGCATGAGCCCGAGTTCGGTGATCGACCACCACCGGCTGCCCGCGCCGTCGGCCGGGGCCGCGTAGTCCGGGTTGACCGTGACACCGCAGGAGAGCACGAACAGGGCCACCGAGCCGCCGACCCACACGAGGTTGCGGGCGGCCGCATACGGGCGGCGGATGAGCAGGCCGAGCACACCGAACACGACCAGGATCGCCGCGGCGACCGTGGCATTCCACGACAGTCCCTGCCGCGTGGTCTCCACCACCAGCTCGGGATCGGCGACCTGCTGCGCGAGCGGCGAGGCGAGGAACCGCGGACCCTCGTCCGCGATCCGCACCAGAGCGGACACCGAGACCGCGACATCGATCAGTGCGACAGCGCCCAGTGCGAGCAGCAGGTAGGAGGCGATGGAAACGGGCCGGGGCAGGCGCTGCGCCATGCGGGTGCCTTTCGCGTCGGGTGTGGCCGTGGACGCTAGTGATCCACCCGGCACGGCGCAACGGGATTCGGCCGGTGCCGTACCGTCGAGGCCGTGTCCCGCCGAGCCGCCGAGCCCCTGAGCGAAGCGCGCGCCCGTGCCCAGTCGCTGGCCGGGGGCAGGCGCGGGCGCAGCGCCGAGGACGTCGTGCGCCAGGTCTTCGCGATCCAGGCCCAGGACACCGTCGCCGCCGATCTGGGCATCCGCGTGCGCGGGCAGAACCTCACCGCCGCGGCGATCCGCGCCGCGTACGAGGACGACCGGACGATCGTGCGCAACTGGTTCATGCGCGGCACGCTGCACACCATCCCGGCGGAGGACGTCGGCTGGGTCACCGCCCTGCTCGCCCCACGGGTGATCGCCGGGACCGGCTCGCGCTACCGGGATCTCGGCATCACCGACGAGCTGCGGCTGCGGGCCGGCGAGCTGATCGGCCGGCTGCTCGCGGCGCACGGCCCGCTCACCAGAGCCGAGCTGGCCGAGCAGCTCGCCGCCCTCGGCGTCGCCCCGACCGGTCAGGCGCCGTTTCACCTGATCCGGTACGCCGCGCTGACCGGCCTGCTGTGCCACGGGCCGCTGCGTGCGGGCGAGCCGACGTACGTGCTGCTGCGCGACTGGGCCCCGGCGCCCGGCGCGCCGGGCCTGGCGGGTGACGCGGCCGTCGTCGAACTGGCGCGCCGCTATCTCGCCGCGTACGCCCCGGCGGCGGTCGGCGACTTCGCCGCCTGGTCGGGCCTCGCCGTCACCTCGGCCCGCAGGGCGTGGCAGGCGATGGCCCGATCCGGGGCGATCGTCACGGACGGCGACCTGACCGTCCTCGCCGGAGGCGTCCAGGAGGACGGTGACCGGTCGGGTGCGCCGGACGTGCGCCTGTTGCCCGCGTACGACAACTACCTGACCGGCTACCGCACCCGCCAGGAGTCGGTCGACGCCGAGTTCGAGGCACGCGTATGGCCCGGCGGGGGCGTGATCCGGCCGACCGTGCTGGTCGACGGGCGCGTCGCCGGCACGTGGTCCCGTGGCCGGGCGATCACCGTGGAGCCGTTCACGCCCCTGGCCGAGGAGGTCCAGGCCGGCGTCGCGCGGGAAACGGCCGAGACGGCGGCGTTCCTGAATCCGCCCGGTTGAGCCGGCGCGCGGCGACACACCCGTTCGGTGTCACACGATCAGGTTGCCGACTCACCGCATCGGGCGGTGTCCCGCCTGACCAGGCCGAGTCTATAAAGGATGGTGTGGTCGGACGCGGGCTCGGCGTACTCCTGTGCTGTGTGCTGCTGAGCGGCTGCGGCCTGCGGGAGCTGCCCGACCTGGTGCCGCTGCCCACCGCTGCCGTCCCGGCGGCCGCCGCGCCCTCGCCGTCCACGGCGTTGCAGGCCGCGCTGCTGACCGCGGCCGACCTGCCGCCCGGGTTCGGCTACTTCGACGCCCCGGACACACCCGCGCAGAACGTGCAGGGCTGCCCCGACATCACCGCCGAGGTCCGGCCCGACGCGCAGACCCGGTTCGCCACCGGCGTCTCCGGTCCTTTCCTGCGCCTGGCCCTGTACCAGCGCGGTGTGCCGGGCGCGCGCGAGCAGCTGCGTACGGCCCGGCGCGTCTCGCTGTGCGCCACGTTCACGGCCCGTGACGCCAACGGGACGCCGCTGACGACGACCGTCGAGCCGGGTGTCCTGGCGGGTCTGGGCGACGAGACGGTCGCGCTCAGGTTCGTCACCACGGCGCCGGGGCTGCCGCCGTACTACTCCGACGAGGTCACCGTGCGCAGTGGCGGACTGGTGATCCACCTGGCGCACAGCGGGTTCAGCCCGGTCGATACCAAGATCACGGAGGCGGTCGTGCGGGCCGCCGTCGCCAAGACCAAGGGGACGTCATGACCGAAGCGCCGACCATCAACGAGGCCGCGGCCGCGATCCTGGGGGAGCTCGCCCCCGAGGAGCTCGCGCTGCTCGACCCCGTCTCGGCGGGGTTCTTCGGCAGCGACAGCGGCCGGGACCGCGCCGTGCGCACGGCCCTGGAGGGCCGCTCCGGTGACGACCCGGTCGGGTTCGACCTCGCGGGTGGCGCGGGAATGCTGGTCGCGCTGGTGCTGACCATCCTCAACGGGGTCACCTGCGAGGTGCTGGCCGCCGGGGTGAGCGGGCAGGCGAAGGGCTGGTGGGAGAGGCGGAAGCTGCGCAAGCGCCTGAGCAGCGCGGTGGCGCCGCAGGGTCCGGACACCCCGCTGCCGCAGCTGTCCAGCACCGACGCGGCCGAGGTCGGGAGGCTGGCGCTGCAGCTGGCGCTGGATTCCAAGGTGGAGCCGGAGCGGGCGCAGCGGGTGGCCAACCTCATCACCGCGGCGCTGACCGGGCCGGCGAGGTGAGGCCCGACCCGTTCGTGCTGCCCAGCGCGACCAGCGCCAGGTTCGTGCTGCTGATGCTCACCACGGCCATCGGCTCGATCATGGTGTTCAGCTGGATCGCGGGCCTGTTCGGCGGGACCTTCCGCGGCCCGGTGGCCGCGGCGCGGGTGGAGTGCGTCAACGACGCCCGCCGGCAGGTGCTCGGCCTGGACGGCGCGGCGCTGACCGACGGGTTCACCGGCTGCGTCAACGGCGCCTACCGGTCGGCGTTCGGCCAGGTCGCCGCGATGGTGGGGGTGCTGCTGCTGGTCGCGGTGCTCGCGTACGCCCTGGCGCCCCGGTTCATCAGCAGAGAGCCGCTGCGCCCGCTGGCTGCGATGCCGGACAGCCCGGCCGTACGCAGCGCGCACGAGGTCCTGGCCGCCTCAGGGCAGCCGGTGCACGTCGAGGTCGCGACCCTGCGTGGCACCGCCGGGGCGCGGGCGTTCGGGCGGTTCGGCCGCTACCGCATCATGCTCGACATGGGGCTGCTCGCCCACGGTGGCCGGGACCCGCGGGTGCTGCGCGGCGTCCTGTCCCACGAGCTGGCCCACGTGCGCAACCGCGACATCGACATCACGTACCTGACGCTGGCGCTGTGGTGGGGTTTCCTCGCCGTGGTGGTGGTGCCCGCCGTGATCTACAGCGCCGTGGAGCCGGCCATGCTGACCCAGGTGTCGTGGCGGCTGGCGCTGTTCCTGGTGGTGCTGTGGCTGACCCGGACCGCCGTGCTGCGCTCGCGTGAGTACTACGCCGACGCGCGGGCCGTCGAGACGGGCGGTGACACCGCCGACGTGGCGGCCGCGCTGCAGCCCCGGCACGGCGGCCGGAGGCGGTGGCGGTTCGGCGCCAACCACCCCACCGAGTCGCAGCGCCTGGCCGCGCTCGACGACCACGCGGTGCTGTTCCGGCTGCACCCCGGTGAGGCGCTGGGCGCGGGCGTGCTGCTCGGATTCGCGTACCCGCTGCTGGGCTTCCTGCTCGGCACCGGGTGGCCCGATGCGCGGCTCTACGTCCACGACTGGATCCTCGGCCTGCTGCTGGGCATGTGCGCGGCGGCGGTGGTCGCCGGATCGGCCTGGCGCGCGGTCCAGCGGGCGCTGGCAGACGCCGATGCGCGGCCCCCGGCGACGTGGCCTGCCGCGGCGGCGCTGACCGGCGGGCTGCTGCTCGGCCAGCTGCTCACCCCGAACCTGCCCGAGGCGGGCAGCTGGGCGCAGGTCCTGTGGTCCGAGCCGCTGGTCGCCACCGGGGTCGCGGCCGTGCTGCTGGTGCTGTGCCAGGTCTACCTGCGCTGGGTCGTCCGCAGCGCGTACTGCCACCTGCGCGGCAACCCGCGGCCGCGCGGGCAGGCGATCTTCGGAGTGCTCGCGGCCGCCGCCGTGTTCGGGTGGTGGGTGTCGGCCTGGCTCAAGCTGCCCGCGATGCTGGTGTCGTCGTACCCGACCTGGCAGACCGTGACGATCGGCCTCGGCGCGATGATCAGCAACCCGGTGCTGGTCGTCGGGGTGATCTGGGCTTGCGTCTATCCCGTCGCGGGGCTGATCCGCGGGCGGCAGGCAGAGGTCGGCAGGGCGCTGCTGACCGCCTGTGCCATCGCGATCGGGTTCGCGCTGGCCATGCTCCCGTTCCAGGACAGACTGGGCGGGCTGCTGCGTGCGGGGCAGGTGTGGCCCGCACTCGGCCTGTGCGGGGTCGTCGCCGGGAGCGTCGTCGCGGTGTGCGCGTTCGGGCTCGGGCTGTGGCGCGGCGGGCACCGGCGGACCGGGGAGGCAGCCGTCCACGCCGCCCTGGCCGCGCTCACGGCCGTGCCCGTCCTCGTCGCCGTCGTGGCCGCCTACCTGATCACCGCCACCTGTACGACGAACGTGCTCGACTGCGCCGCCCGCAGCGCGGGCTTCGCCGTCCAGGGCCTGACCGGCGTCACCATGGCGGGAGCGGTCCTGGCCGTCGTGCTGGCCGCGCTCGCGGCGATGGCGGGATCGGCCGTACGGGTGCCGCTGCGCCCCAGCACGCCCCCGCCGCCGACAGGCCCCCGCTGGCTGGCCGTGGCGAGGTTGCTGCCCACGGTGCTCGCGGTCGCCGTCATCGGCGGGGCCGGGGTCGCCATGTACCTGCGCGGCACCGACAACACCACGGCGATGTCGCCGGAAGCGGCGAATCTGCTGCGGCAGTACGCGGCATCGATCCGGCCGGGGAGCCTGCCGCGCGCCGTCGCGTGCAGCTACGGCCTCGCCGCCCACTCCTACGGCGTCGGGCTGACCGACCTGGCCGGCACGACGTGGCCGAGCAGGCTCGGCGTCGCCGCCACCGCCGCCGCGTCCTCAGACGACATCGTGCTACAGAAACTCGGCAACGAGGCCATGCGCGCGTTGCTCGCCGCCGACTTGACCCGCAACCACCAGGCCAACCGGGCGATCGCCAACTACTGCGGCATCGTCGCCGCGGCCGAGGCCGCCAAGGTCCCCGCCGACCACTGGCCGTCGGCCCGTGGCCCGCGTGCAGGTGTCGGACAGACGTAGCGCTGTTCTGCGAGCGGCGGCCAGAGCGTGAGGCCCGGCTACTCGCCGGCCGACCGAGTGGGAAGGCAAAGGCCGTCCTCGTTGCCGTGCGGCACGTACGACGGAAAGGTCCCCGCGAGCACCGCATGCTCGCGGACCGGCGAAACCGTCCCGCCCCGGCCGCCGGCTGTGCGGCGGTGCCGGAGCGGGTGGCGGATCAGCCGCGCAGGGCGCGCACGACGTAGCGGCCCAGCAGCTCGACGCCGCGGTGGTGGTCCCGCCGCCGCAGGTGCGAGACCACGGGACCGCATCGGCGTGCATAACATCCACAGGATGCAAGATATCTATAGATTGAAATATCTGATGCGACGCGGCATCGTGTCTGCATGAGAAAACACCTCGTACGCATCGCCGTGGCCACCCTCGCCGCGATCACGATGACCCTGTCCAGCCAGCTCATCGGCAGTGCGGCCGCCACCGCGGCCCCCGCACCCGCCGCCGTCCGGGTGCTCTACTACGACGCGAGCCAGGCCGCCGAGTTCATCAACGTCGTACACCAGGGCGCGGCCAACTGGAACGCCCGGGTCACCAACGTGCGCCTGGAGCGGTGGACCTCCGGCCGCCCGCTCAACATCCGCGTCTACGCCGACAACAACTGGCCGCGCGCCTACGTGAACTCCCTCGGCAACGGCACCGTCTACATGGGCCGCCAGGCCACCGCCCAGGGCCACAACCCGACGCGCATCGCCGCACACGAGCTCGGCCATATCCTCGGCCTGCCCGACCACCGCACCGGCATCTGCTCGGAGCTGATGTCGGGCAGCAGCGCGGGCACCTCCTGCACCAGCGCGTTCCCGAACTCCGCGGAGATCACCAAGGTCAACAACCTGTTCGCGAGCGGCGCGCTGGTCACCGCCGGCTGGCGCCACGACGGCGCCTGACCGAACACCGCCGCGGTACGCGCGGAGACGGCAGCACCTGACGGCCTGCTGTCTCCGCTTTCGGCGTATGGTGACCGCGTGACTCCGCCGCCGGAGAACAGACGCCATCCACGGCAGACAGACCTGGTCGGCGGAGATCGCACGCCGACCGCCGCCGCTCGAGGGAATCCGCTGGCACGAGCGTGGGCAAGCCCTCTCCTCCGGGGCGCGGGCGGGCGGCCCGGGGCACTCGTCGAAGTGGTCGGCCTGCTGCTGTGGCTCGTCGTCTTCATGCGGCTGCACGCCGCGGCGGGCAAGGACGTCGCGGCCGCCACCGCCAGCGCACACGCCGTCCAGGCGGCCGAGCAGGCCCTGCACCTGGACATCGAGCGGACCGCGAACGAATGGCTGGCCGCGAACATCCTCGTCAGTCAGCTGGCGGTGTACGTGTACCGGCTGTACTACCTCGTGATCATCGGGGTCCTGGTGTGGGTGTTCCTCCGGCATGCCGCGATCTACCGCCAGGTCCGCCGGACGCTGGTCGCGATGACGGTGCTCATCCTGCCGGTCTACTGGGCGGTGCCGCTGTCCCCGCCACGGTTCGCGCTGCCCGGCGTCGTCGACATCGTGGCCGCGTACGACATCCTCGGTCATGCCTCCCGGGACCTCGACAACGGCCAGAACCACTTCTCGGCGATGCCCAGCCTGCACGTCGGCTGGTCGCTGTGGTGCGCGTACGCCGCGTGGTCGGCGCTGCGGGTGTCGCGCCCGCGCCTGGCGCTGCTGGCGTGGGTATTCCCGCTGCTCATGGTCACGGTGGTGATCGCGACGGGCAATCACTACGTGCTCGACGTCGTGGGCAGCATGGTGCTGGTAGGCGTCTCCGTGGCGGTCGCGGCGGCGTGGGGCGGCCTCGCCCAGCGACGGCATGGTTGAGAAGCACTGTTCATACATGGACTGGTTCGCGGCGGAGCTGATCGCCCGGGGCCGACGTTCAGTCGGCCGAAGGGCACCTTGTGCGGCCGTGGAGCGCCGAACAAGGTGCCCTTCGCCTCGCTAGGCGCCCGGGGCGAACACGATCCGGGACCGCACCTGCCGGAAGCCGGTGCGTTCCAGCTCCGCCACGGTCGCGACGCGGTGGGCGTCCGCATCGGCCACGACCTCCCGGGCACCACCCTCGGCCAGCACCCGCACCGCCTCGGCCAGCAGTTCCGCCCGCACCGCCTCGTCGAGCAGGCCGAGGTACGCGATGAGCGGGTAGCAGGCGTCGCCCGCCGTCCCCACCAGGCCGACGGGCTCACCGGCCCGCAGCGCGATCCGCCAGGCTCCGGCCGGGCTGTTGAGCCAGGCCAGCGGGTCGGTGGCGAGGTCCACGCCGCGGACCGCCAGCGCGACCTCCCGGCCGGTCAGCACGTCCGGGCGGGCGATCCGGGCGACCAGGTCGTTGATCTCGGCGTGGTCGGCGGCGGGGCGGAAGGTGTACCGCCCGGAGAACGCGGGCAGCGGGGCGCCCGTCCAGGTGAGGCGCAGCCGCTCGCCCTGCTCGACGAGGCCGGCGAGGCGGGCGGCCGCCATCGGCGCCTCGGCGACGGCCAGCACCTCGGCCCGGTGCCGCCAGTGGGCGGGCAGTCCGGCGTAGTACCGCCGGGGGCCGCCGAGTGCCTCGTGGGCGGCGCGCAGCAAGGTGGCCCCGGCCTCGGGTTCGGCGGCCAGGTCGAAGCGCTCGAGCCACGGTTCGCCGATGGCGCCGGGCGGCAGGACCCAGGCGGCGCGGGCGACGACCCGGCCGCCGCGCAGCGCCACCCAGGTGCGTTCGGGGCGGTAGCCGCCGCCGGCGAGCCCGTCGGTGTAGGCGACCTGCCGCAGCTGGGGCAGTGGATCGGGCATGGAGTCGAACAGGTTTTCCTCGCCCGCGGCAAGCGGGCGCACGACCAGATCGGTCATCGGTTGATCCTCCGGAAGGCGTACGCCCCGGTTCAGATCCGCGAGTACGCCGGGCCGCGGAAGGGGCGCAGAACATCGGACACGGTTCTGACCTCCCTTCGGCTCGCGCTGGCGTGCCCGGAAAACTACTCGACGGCCCGTTCCGGCGCAACCGGACAGCGCGGGAACGCCTGTGCCCGGCATAAGGGTGGGCCTCACCGGTCCTTAGAATTCGTGGGTGGATCTTTCGCGTCTCGGGGCGCCGCTCGGGCCGATGATCCGCGTTCACGGCGGGTTCGCGAACCGGATGTACCGGCTCGACACGGAGCAGGGGTCGTTCGCGGTGAAGGAGCTGAACCTCGCCGACCGCCGCTGGACCTATCGCGTCGAGGACGTGTTCCGGTTCGAGCGAGCGGCCTTCGCGGCCGGTATCCCGATGCCGGAGCCGATCTCGGCCGGCCACGGCACGCTCGTTCACCGATGGGTCGAGGGAGAGACCGTGCCCGAGGCACCGGTGTCGGTGGCGTACGCGTACGAGGTCGGGGAGATCCTCGCGCGCCTCCACGCGCTCGACGTCGCGTGGACCCGTGTGCCGATCGAGGAGCCGGCGGCGCGGGACTGGCCCGAGCTCGCCGCGCGGGCGGCGGCGACCGGGCAGCCTTGGGCCGGCGAACTCGCCTCTCAGGTCGAGACGTTCCTCGCGATTGCCCATTTCATCGACGCCTGCGAGCGGCCAGGTCCCGCCGTGCTGACCCATCGGGACATCCAGCCGTGGAACCTGCTCGCTCGGCAGGGCCGGCCGGTGCTGCTCGACTGGGAGCTCTCGGGGATGCTCGACCTGTCCGGTGAGCTGGGCTCGACAGCGCTGAGCATCGCGAAAGGACCTGGCTTCGACGACGTCCGGCCCGCCGTCTTCCACGCGGTCCGCGAGGGCTATGCCGCGGCGGGCGGAGCGCTGCCGCCGTGGGGTCCGAGCTGGTTCATATTCATGATCGGCGGCTGGCTGGGGCACACGAGGTGGAACATCCTCCGCTGCCTCGCCGGTGTCGAGGCGAGCACCGGCCCTGACCTCGCCCTGTCGCACGAGTCCGTACGCAACGGCCTGCGCGGCCTGCCCGACCTGTTCGGCCGGCTTCCGGAGCTCGAAGCGCTGCTCGGGTGACCGGCCGGAGGCCCTCCAGCCGCCGCGCCTGGGGGAAGCCCTGGTGGGGAGGTGCCGTCGGCTGGTGCAGCGGCGCCTCCTTCATCGCAGCTGCAGGCCGAACAACGCCGCGATCCGGCGCTGCCAGGCCTGCATGAACCGGGGAGGCCGGGCAGGGGAGTGATTCCACCTGCGGTGCAGCGAGGGGTGAGCCACGACGCCGCCGACGCGATGCGCGTGGCCGTGGACCTTCGCCCCCTGGTGCCCGGCCGGCCGCTCGGCATGGGCGGGAACTCCGGGAATGCGGTGCGTCGCCCGGTGCAGCAGGCCGCCCGGCGAGTGCTCCTTCGCCATCTTCAGCTCCTTCTCTATCAGTGATAGAGAAACCCTAGCACTGATAGAGTGCCGACGGGAGGTACCGAGTTGGCGCTAGACCGACAGCGGATCGTCACCGAGGCCGTCGCCCTGCTGGATGCCGAGGGCCTCGACGGCGTGACGACCCGCAGACTCGCCGCGCGGCTGGGCGTGCAATCGCCGACCCTCTACTGGCACCTGCCCAACAAAGCGGCCCTGCTCACCGCGATCGCCGACGCGATACTCGACCAGGAGTTCGGCGACATGACCCCGCCCCAGCCCGATCAGCCCTGGCAGGACTGGTTGAGCGGCCTGGCCGAGCGGCTGCGCCGAGCGCTGCTCGCCCACAAGGACGGCGCCCGGGTCGTCTCGGCCTCCCAGCTCTCCCGCAACATGGCAGCCGTCTCCGAACTCGCGATGAGCACCCTGGTCGCCCGCGGCATCCCGTTGCGCCAGGCCCGCGTGATCGTCCTGACCGTCGAGCGCTTCACGGTCGGCCACGTCCTCGAAGAGCAGGCCCCCCGCCCGGACCCGGACGCGCTCGAACACTTCGATCTGGACACGTTCACCCGGCAGCACCCGACCGTGGTCGCCGCGGTCACCGAGTACTTCCAACCCGGCCGCACCGTGGACGACCTGTTCCGCGACTGCCTGGAGGTCGTCATCGAGGGCGCCGCGGTCAAAGCCGCGGCCACCCCCTGACCGATCATCCGCCCTCCAGCAGATTCGCATGACTCCATCGCGGTCAGCTGTCGCCCGTAGCCTGGCTTCCGGCGTCGACCTGTGCGTATGAGGGAAGGTCCGCCGCTATCGGAAGGCCGTCCCGGACGGCGGTGGCGGTCTGCACCGACGCTGCCAGCGCGGCACGGAACAGCAGCGAGCCGGTGCTGATCCGCCGCACGCCGAGGTCGGTCAGCGCGGCGACGGTGTGCCGATCAGGCAGGAACAGTACGTTGACCGGGATGTCGACCGCCGCCACGACCGCGGCGATGTCCCCCGGGTCCGACAGCCCGGGGACGAACACCCCGTCGGCGCCGGCCTCGGCGTAGAGCCGCACCCGGGCCAGCGTCTCCGCCAGATCACCCGGCCGCTGCCAGTAGGTGTCGGTGCGGGCGTTGACGAACAACCCCGGCACCTGCCGTTTCACCGCCCGGATCAGCGCGGCGTGCGCCGCCGCCGGACCCATGGCGTCCTCCATGTTGACGCCCGCGGCCCCGGCTTCGGCCACCGCGGCCGCGGCCTCGACCGATCCGGTCTCGATGTCGGCGGTGAGGCACACCGGCAGCGGCGCCAGGGCGGCGATCAGGCGTACCGTCTCGGCGCAGATGGCACCCTGCCCGTCGGGCAGACCGTTCGCCGCAGCGATACCGAGGCTGGTCGTGCCGAGGGCGGTGAAACCGGCCGCGGCCAGGTGCCGCGCCGACGCGACGTCCCACACGTTCGGCAGCACGAGCGGGTCACCGGCGCGGTGCAGGGCGGCGAAGTCCCTCATGCCGCACCTCCCTCGAGCCGGCTCGCCGCCACGAGGGCCAAGGCGTGGTCACGGCCGGGGCAGCGACGCGGACCGGCACCGAACGCCAGCTCGCCCGCCAGCCGCACCTGCACCACCTCACCCGCGTGGACTCTGATCTCGCCGACCGTCGTCGAAGCGCGGGCGCACCGTCTGGTCGCGGGCACCGGCGGATCGTCCCGCAGCACGTCCTCGACAGGGCGCTGCCGGGCCCTTTCGATCAGGGCCACGGTCGGCTCACACGCCTGCACCAGCACGCCGATGCGGGCCGCGGTCTGTTCGTCGTACCCGCCGCCGAAGATCACGACCAGCTTGCCGACCGCAGTGTCGGCGCGCGCTACGTCGCCGGTGCCGGGCTGGTATGCCTGCGCCACGTCCCGCACGAGCTCGACGATGTGCTCCTCGATGCCCATGGCCCGTGCCAGGGCCTGCACCGGGTGCACCGAAGTGCTGCTCCGCAGCGCGTCCAGCGGGATCGCCGCGAGGATCGCGATCGACAAGGCCCGCCGCCGCTCGTGCACCGGACCGTTGCAGAAGCGGCCGACGGTGGCGCGCAGCCACGCCACCCCGGCCGGTGCCGGCGGCACGGGCGGCACCACGAAGAGGGGGTCGTTCAGCACGGCGAGTGCGGCATCACGGCCGCGGATCTGCTGCATACGGTCACGCTAGGGCCGCGACGGTTCGGTGCCCGCCGAAACGAGCCCGCCCACAATGGGAGCATGAACTCCGCCTCGGAGCTGGCCTCGCTCGCGGCCCTGCTCGCCGACCAGACGCGAGCTGCCATCTGCCTCGCTCTGCTCGACGGCCGAGCCTGGACCGCAGGCGAACTCGCAGCCCACGCGGGAGTCGCTCCCTCCACGGCGACCGAGCACCTGCACCGTCTGATCAGCGGCGGCCTCCTCGTGGAGCGGCGCCAGGGCCGCCATCGGTATGTCCAGCTCGCGGGTCCGGCTGTCGCGCAGCTGATCGAAGACCTGGCTGCCCACACCGGTCCCAGCCGGACCCCGGTCCGCGGGTTGCGGGAGGCGACCGCCAGCGCCGCCCTGCGACGGGGCCGCACCTGCTACGACCACCTCGCCGGGCGGCTCGGCGTCGCGCTGACCGACGCGATGACAGCGGCGGGCTTGCTCGACCAGACCGGCGGCTTCGCCCTCACCCCGACCGGGCTGACCTGGCTCACCGACGAGCTTGGACTGGATCCGGCCGAGCTGCGCGAGAGCAGGCGGCCGCTGGCACGCGGCTGCCTCGACTGGACGGAACGCCGCCAGCACCTGGCCGGCACTGCCGGAGCCGAGCTCTGCCGGCGACTGCTCGACAACCGATGGGTGGTGAGGGTGGGATCCGGCAGAGCCGTGAGAATCACCCCCAGTGGAAAGAGTGAACTCGGCCGCCTGCTGGAACTGCCTGACATCGAGTGATCGCCCGCCGTTCACCGACGAGGACCAGGGCAAGTTCTGCTTTGTACGCCCTCGGGGCGGTGCGGGCCGCGACATCGCTGCCCGCACCGCGTATCGGGCGGATGAGAGATCAGCCGCCGTGGTTGTACGGGGCGCCGATCGTGTACAGCAGCGTGGCCAGCGAGACGACTGCCAGCGTGACGCGGATGCGCATGATCAGCCTCCGTGCTCGTGGGGTGCGCCTACCGTGTAGAGCAGTGTGGCCAGTGACAAGAGCGCCACGAGGATGCGGACTTTCATGCCGGCTCCTAACTGCCTTCCGTCATCGGGGCGCCGATCGTGTAGAGCAGCAGGGCCAGCGAGGCCAGCGTGAGGATCGCGTAGGCGGCCTGGCGCCAGTTGATGGACAGGGTCATGTGTCACCTCCCTCGGCGGGTTGGGGTGCCGGATCGGGCTGGTCGCGGCGGCGGCGCATCGCGAGCGCCGTCAGCGCGACGGTTCCGGCGCCGATGAGCAGGTCGCCGGGACTGACGACCTTCTGCAGCGGCGGGACCGGGATCGTGTCGCCGAGGAACGCGAGCCGGGTGGCGTCGTCGGCGGGTTCGTTCTTGGGCGTGGTGAGGCCCGGCCGCAGGCCGACTGCTTCGGCGGTGGCGGGCTCGTACGGCATGCGGCCGTTGAGGGCGATGGTCAGCCCGTTGGCGAGCGCGCCCACGATGATCGCGATGCCGGCGATGCGGATCGCGCGCGGCCATGCGGGCAGGTTCAGGGCCAGCCACCACAGGACCAGGCTGAACACGATGGCGAGCAGCGCGGGATGGCGCAGGGGAGTCACGTAGTACTGCGCTGCCTGGACGGCGGCGGCCAGCCAAAGGAGCCACAGGGCCGCGAGCCGGAGGTTCCGCAGGCCTGCGAGGCGGCCCCCGCAGGCGTAGCCGACGATGACGCCCACGGCCGGCGGTGCGAGGAGCAGGAGCAGACCGTGAATCGTCATCGGACCACCGCGATCGACTCGGCTCCGATCATTCGCGGTTCCTCTCGTCGGGTGCCCCTGAGGTCCCGGGCAGGACGTCCGGCTGCCGGACGGCAGCGGGCACGTTCATGCCGTCTGCACTGACTACGCCTTGGCGGACCGCATCGGTGGCCTGCCGGTGCTCGCGATCGCGTACGCCCGCGACGCTGCGGCATCCCGTGGAGCCCCGGCGGCGACCAACAGACAGGTCGAGTCATGCAGATCGTCATCGTCCCCGGGGCCGCCTCGGGCATCGGGCAGGGCACCGCCGTTCAGCTCGCGCGGCACGGCGCGGGAGTGATCCTGACCTGTCGCGGCCATCCCGCCGGAGCGCAGGACACTCCTGGCAGACCGTCGGCCGTCGGGCGAGCTGCTTCGCGTCAGGCCGGATGGGTACGACCGTCGCGGGTCGTCCGGGTCGCGGCCTCGGCACCCGCCGCGAACTCGGCTGCCCGCTCCGTGACGAGTTCCGGGCTGTGCACCGGCAGGTCGTGTCCGGCGTCAGGGACGACGTCGGCGCGTACGGCCGGCATCAATGCGCGGATGCGAACGGCCACCTGCTCGGCGTCGTACATCTGGCTGCGGCCGCCGAGCAGGGCCAGGGTGGGGACGGTGATCGCGCGCAGCTCGTCGTCGGTGAGCGGAGGCGGGGCGGGCAGCCGCCGCCGGAAGCCCGTCGAGGCCAGCGCCAGGCTCATCAGATCGTCGTCGAGCAGGGTGGCGTTGCGCAGCCACCGTGCCGCACGACGGCGCAGCGGGCGGGGCGTGAGCCCGGCGAGCCCGCCCACGACCACCCAGGCGATGAACCGTTTGGTGATCCGGCCGAATCCCGCCGGGTCCAGCAGCGTGATCGTGGCGGCGCGGCCGGGTGCGTGGAGCTGGTGCTGCAGCGCGACCCAGCCGCCGTAGGAGCAGCCGACGAGATGCGCGCGGTCGACGTCCAGGGCGGCGAGCACCTCGTCGAGCCAGCGGGCGAGGTCGCGGCCGTCCGTGAAGGGGCTGTCCTGGGTGGAGTATCCGGGCTCGCCGACCGGGTCGATCGCGATGACGGGCCGGGTCTGGCCCCATCGGGGCACGTGCCGGTGCCATCCGAGCGCGTTGCCGCCTGCCCCGGGCAGCAGGACGAACGGAACGCCGTCGGGCCGTCCGGTCCGGTACACCCGGGTGGTGCCGAAGGAGGTGGGCACGTCGATGCGGCGGTGGTCGGCGGGCCAGACCCGGCCGAGAGCGCGCTCGTAGGCCGCCAGGAACTTGGATCGTGCGTTGTCGCTGGTGAACACGCTGACACGTGCCTCGGTCATGTCGGATCTCCGCTCGCCGCCTTTGTGATACGAACGTACCATCAAAATCCTGTTGCATGATAGGCCGACGTGACAGGCCCGACACGAACGCCAGACCGGATGGAGCACAGTGCCCAAGCGCGTAGACCATGACCTGCGGCGCCGGCAGATCGGCGAAGCCCTGCTGCGCATCGCCAGCACCAGGGGCCTGCAGGCGGCGAGCATGCGCGAGGTGGCCACGGAGGCCGGCGTATCCCTGCGGCTGGTCCAGTACTACTTCCATACCAAGCAGGAGTTGCTGCTCGGCGCCCTCGCCTACCTCGGCGAACAGCTCTCCGCGCGGGTGGAGGCGCACATCCGCGCCCTCGGCATGCCGCCCACCCCGCGCAGCCTCGTCTACGGCACCCTCACCGCGATCCTGCCGACCGACGCGGAAAGCCGCCGCCTCACCCGGACCTACGCCGCGTACTACGCGCTGGTGCTGGCCGAGCCGGCGCTCGCCGCCGACCACGGCGCGACCTACCCCGACATGCTGGAACGGTTCCTCGCCGGCCACCTGCGCACCGCCCAGCAGGCGGGCCAGGTCGATCCGGACCTGCACGCGCCGACGACGGCTGCGGGGCTGCTGGCCCTGACCAACGGCCTCGGCTCCAGCGTGCTCGGCGGCCAGCGCGACGGCGACGCCGCGCTGGCGATCCTCACGTACCACCTCGACCGCCTGTTCGGCGGCTCACCGGGCGGGTCCGCCGCCGGACAGGCGCCTGGGGCGGGTGGCGCGGCGAGCCGGCCCGACGGAGGCTGACGTCGCTGCCTCCGGATCGGCAGGCGATTCTCCGCCGGACGGGATCTCGGGGTCTGCCTCGTGCCGGCGCCGGGGCGCCGGAACCGGCCAAGATCCGCTATTTTCCGTCGCATGAGCCAGACACCCCTGTCCGACGTCATCCGCGAACTCGCCGCCGGCTCCGCCCCGGATGCCTACGACCGCTTCGTGGCGATCTTCCGGGCATCGACCGTCGGCGTGATGATGGACGGCGCTCCTGCCCCGGATGGGCGTGGCGGCTTCGTCGTCCGTGGCGGCGGCGTGACGGTGAGGTCGACCGGGCATGGCGGCGGGACACGGATCCTGGCGTATGCCGACCCGGAGGTCTTCCTGCAGAACTACGGGCCGAAGTTCAACGCCGGGCTGTCCGGCGAGGTCCTCCTCCAGATGGCGGCAGGTGCGGCCGACAGCGACGGAATCCTCGTCAACTGCGCCACCAGTGAGATCTCAGCCGTCATCAACCGGGCCACGGCACGGTCCCTCACCGCCGCGGTGGAGGAGCCCGCCCGGCGCCGCTGGTGGCAGCGCCGCTGACGATCCGCATGCTCGATCGACGAGCGGACGGTATCGGCGCTGCCCGGCGAACCTGTGTGTCAGGCCGGGGCCAGGATGCAGAACTCGTTGCCCTCCGGGTCGGCGAGGATCCTCCACGGAAGACCGCGCCGGCCCGCGTCGGCCACCGTGGCGCCGAGGGCCAGCAGCCGGTCCGTCTCGGCGGCCTGATCGTCGCCGCGGAACGGCACTAGGTCGAGGTGGGCGCGGTGCCGCACGGTCTGCACGCCAGGCGTGCGCAGGAACTCCAGATACGGTCCGGTGCCCTTGGGCGAGCGCAGCCGCGCGAAGTCGTCGGTCACCTCGTGCAGGGTCCAGTCCAGGGCCGCGCTCCAGAACCGGGCCATGGCCCGCGGGTTCACGCAGTCGACCACCATGGCCGCGATCGGCCCGGTGTCCCGGTAGACCTCCCGAGGCTCGAGCACGCAGAACACGTTGCCCTCCGGACCGGCCAGGACCGTCCATGGAACCTCGCCCTGGCCCACGTCGGCGGGCGTCGCGCCGATCTCCATCAGGTGGGCGACCAGCTCCCGCTGGTGGTCCGCGGATGTGGTGGCGAGATCGATGTGCATCCGGTACGCCACCGTTTCAGGGTCAGGGACGGCGATGGCGTCGATGCAGACGGGCGCGTCGGGATCCGTCCAGTCGAAGCCCACGGGTGCGGCGCTGGTCGCACCGGATCCCGAGGTGGACGCACGCCAGCCGAGCGCCTCCGCCCAGAACCGGCCGAGCGCCGAATCATCCCGAGCCTTGTAGTTCACCTGAACCAGTCGCAGCGCCACACGGCCGACCCTATCGCCGAGCCGCCCGCCCGGCGCTGCAGCAATGTCATGACCTGCTTACAATGCCGCGCGCCCCGTGGCGGCGAAGCACCCGCAGTCACGCCTCCACGCGCTGAGCCTCCTGCTCGAAACGCTCGTATTCGGAGTCGCGTCCAGGCCCCCGTCCGCCGCTCGTGTTGCGGGTGAAAGGATTCGGCTGCACGTCCGGCGCCGTGCCGGACCACCACTACTGAAGGAGTGGCCATGCCGGTTTCCGCTGATCTCGCCAAGCTGCTGGACAAGGAGTACCACGACAAGTCGCTGGAGGAGATCGCCAACGCGCCGGTCGCCGCGCTCGCCGGTGTGAGCGAGCGTGCCGCTGAGCACATCAAGGACGCCCTGGGCGTCAAGACGATCGGCGAGCTGGGCCGCAGCCCGTACTTCCGCGCTGCCCGGGCGATCGCCGACCTGGCCGACGCCAAGTAGTCGCGCCCGCGGGCCGACCGCCCATCGTGGTGGTCGGCCCTGCAACCGCCCGTTCGCTCCAGGGCCTTGGGCGAGAAGCTGACCGGTGCTGGCGGCGCCGGTGGGGCGGCCGTCTTGCTGGAACAGCCGAACTCCGCCGGGCGGCACGCCGTGACTGGACGGCCTCCGCGGCAGCCGTCCGGCAGCATGCCGTTGGCTGGTGTGACTGCGCAGGCCCGAGCCCCGATTATCGGTACTGGCGTTGCTGGGCGGCTCGTACCTTGTCCCGTGTGTCGGCGGGGAGATCGACGACGGCGATCGTGACGCCGAGGTCGAGTAGGGCCTGAGCTGCCCATGACTTGGACGTCGGCAGGAAAGGCTTGGCGGCGAGGGGGTCGCTGAGGCATAGGTAGAGCTGCGGCCTGGGCTGGATCTTTGTCGCGATCCAGGTCAGCTTCAGTGTGTCGGCCAGTACCTTGTGCCGCTGTGCGACTTTAGGCGGTCCCTGGTGCGCCCAGCACTCGACGAGAACGCGGCGGTCGGCATCGGCGCCGTCCACTTCGACGCGCGTGCCGGCAGCCACGATGATACGGGTGGGCGCGAGGGCGACGCCGAGCTGTTGGCCGAGCAGTTCGAGCATGACCTGTTCGGCGTCGCGCTGCTCCTGGGAGTGCCCTGGCGGAAACGCAGTCGGGTCGGCGGTCGCGCCGGTGGACTGCCCCTTGCTGTCGCTCACGCTTGTCGGCGGCTGGAGCACCCTGGCGGATACCTTTACTGCGGCGGGCTGGATCAACACGTTGACGAGCTTCTGGTGCGGTCCTGGGTGGCGGCGGATGACGCCCTCGCGTTCCAGGGCGCGGCAGATTTGGTTGACCTGTTGCCTCGGGAAGATCTGGGTGGCATCCGAGAGCTGGTCGTCGTCAAGAGGACGCGCACCTTGATGCAGGGCGTCCAGGATCCGTTGCCGATTCGAGGTGGGCACCATAACGGAATTATCAGCTGTGGCTGGCGCTCTGTGGCATAGCACATTCGCCGCAAACAAGCGATCTGTCGCGGTAGTATCCGCTCAGCCGTGCGGAAGTTCGTTCCGGCGGACGGGCCCGGTCGACATGACGCTGCTTAAATGACGTGGTACGACGAATCGTCGGCCGGTTGGGCCAGGCGGCGCCGGCAGTGTCCGGGACGTGACTGACAGCTCGTGATGGTGCGAGCGGGAACAGGCGGGGAGGCCACACGTCCGCACCACGTGTTGCCTGTCAATGCTTCGCGTCCTGCGGTCGGCGTGGGCACGTGTGGCGCAGGCAGGTAACAATGGTGAAAAGCCAGGCTCCTGTACTTTGACGGAGTGTCTACAGTGTGGACCGTTGTCATTGGTGTTGCCGGGACGCTGTTAGGCGTCGTTTTAGGTTCCGTGCTGTCAGCACGTGCCCAGCTTCAGCTGCAGTGGCAAGCTCATCGGCAGAGTGAGCTGGCGGCGCGCCGGGAAGCGTATGCCGAGTACCTGTCTACGCTCCGTCGCTTCCGCAGATTCATCCTGCACCTGCCTCCAGACGATATAAGTGTCGTGGAGGGAAGCGGCAGCCCGAGGGGCGCGATACCCCTCATTAAGGGCGCAGACGAGTACTGGGACGCCGTCGAGACTGCGCGGTCTCGATTGTGGATCGTCGCAGGGCATGACAGCGATGTTCGACGCGCCTCTGACGCTGTGATGGACGCGTTGTACGTTATCGCGCGGGAGCAGGCTTCTCATAAGGCAGGGGCACTCCCGGCGGTCATCGTTGACGTTTCCCGTGAGGCTGAACAACGCTTCGCAAATGTGGCATGGCTGGACCTGAACAGAGGTCGCATCGGTGGCTCGGAGCGTTCCCGGCGCCCGTTTGCCCTCCCTTGGTGAGTCGGACAACGGCCGACGGTGCCAGCCCGCCGCCGCTGCGGCCATCACATCACCGTCCCCTCGGCCGTCGCTGACCCCGCTAGAGGCACCTCACCAGAGAAGATGCGGTCTGATTCAAGAGAGATCAGCCTTCCTCGACAGCTTCGTAGCCGAAGCCTTCGCCGGGTGCGATCGTGAGAAGCCGGTCGAGGACTGCCTTGGTGTTGGTTCCCCACATCTTGGAAAGTACCCAGGTTCGTCCGTCGTCGTGCAGCGGTGCTTCGATGAACCATCTGCCCAGCCGCTCCTGGGCACCGGCGTACGTGGCGACGAACGCGGCCCCGAGCTGTTCATCGGTGAGGACGCCGTCGACGGGCAGGAAGCGGGAACGCGGGATGACCGTCGCCAGTTCGGCCGCAGAGACACCCGCCTGGTGCAGGAAGGTGACCATCGCCAGCATCGCGCGGCGTTTACGCAGCGGCCCGGTGCGCCCGCCGGGAGTGATGATCTCGTATGGGGTCCAGTCCCTGTTGTCGGCGCCGGACACTCTGACCTGTGTCTGGCGGCGACGAAGCTGGATGGTCAGCTCGCTCGCCTCAGGTAGTGGGATCACCTGCTGCACATCGAGCAGGATCCGTTGATCGATCTTGTAGGGGGTCAGCCTGACGCATCGGATGTCCAGGCCGTAGACATCGTTCAGCCACAGCACAGTGGTCGTGATCTCACGATCGAATCCGGCAGCGACGAGTACGACGCGTACCTCACGGCTCAGCACCGCCTCCTCGCCACCGACGTCGTCCAGGAAGTCCGCCAAGCGGCAACGCGCATCCTCGACCGCGTCCGGTTCGACCTTGGCGAGATGACGCTGATAGTGCTCGACAAGGTCATCGAACGTCATGACCGAGATCATCGCGGCGTACCGCAGCGCCTGAAGTTCGAGATGGCCTCCATCGGCGGTGCGTTTCAGCTCCACCACGACCAGACGGCCGTCGCGGTCAACCCCCAGTAGGTCGATCCGCCGACGTGCGTCGGCGAACGCACCGAACTCCTCCGATACCACCATCACACCGTCGGCGATCATGTCGATCCGGGAGCGCAGGAGCCGCTGCAGATCCGCCCGCTCAAGAATCAGTTCGGCCGCGAAAGTCGTCGACGGCACGGGCAGCAGTGCATCGGATGTCATCTCGAACAATGGCATCCCCACATCCTGACAGCCGCGAGACCAGGGCCTGGAACCATCCGGCGGGTCTACTTGGGTTCATGAAGCCCCGGGAGACGACCGACGAACGGCGTCGGCGTGACCGGCGGGTCGCCGCCGCGGCAGACGTCGCCCGCGGCGGGCCTGAAATGCCTGGTGGCGATCTGGGACGGCTATCGTGATCCAGATGGGCGGCAACCGCAAGGTCTTCTATCACCTGCTGGCGAACACGCTGCTCGTCTCGGTGATCAACTTCACGGTGTGGTTCGCGATCACGTTCTACGTGTACCTGCAGACCCGATCGGTGTTCGCCACCAGCATCATCGCCGGCATCTTCCTGGTCATGACCGCGCTGACCGGCATCTGGTTCGGCAGCCTCGTCGACCACCACCGCAAGAAGACGGTGATGCAGGCGTCCGCGCTGATCTCCCTCACGCTGTACGCCGCCGCGTTCGTCATCGACCAGCTGACCCCGGAGCGGGAGTTCACCGACCCGTCCAGCGTGCTGCTGTGGACGTTCGTCGTGCTGCTGATGCTCGGCGTGATCGCCGGGAACATCCGCACCATCGCGCTGCCGACACTCGTCACCGTCCTCATCCCCGAAGCCGAACGCGACAAGGCCAACGGCCTCGTCGGCAGCGCCACCGGAGTGTCCTTCCTGGTGACCTCCGTGATCAGCGGCGTGCTGGTCGGCGCCAGCGGCATGTTCTGGGTCCTGCTGCTCGCCGTCGGCGTGCTGGGCGCCGCGATGCTGCACCTGGGGCTGCTCCCCGTCCCCGAACGGCCGGCCGCCGCGCAGCCTGAGCCCGGCGAGCAGGCCGCCGCGCCGGATCGCACCATCGACCTGCGGGGCACCCTGCGGGTGGTCGGCAACGTGCCGGGCCTGCCCGCGCTGATCCTCTTCTCGGCGTTCAACAACTTCCTCGGCGGCGTCTACATGGCGCTGCTGGACGCCTATGGGCTGTCGCTGGTCAGCGTGCAGGCGTGGGGACTGCTCTGGGGTGTGCTCAGCACGGGGTTCATCTTCGGCGGCCTGCTGGTGGCCCGGACCGGTCTGGGCCGCAACCCGCTGCGGCTGCTGCTGGGCGTCAATGCGGTCCTGTGGTCGGTGACGATCCTCTTCCCGCTGCGCTCCTCGGTGGTGCTGCTGGCTGCGGGAATGTACGCGTACATGCTGCTCGTGCCCTACGCCGAGGCCGCCGAGCAGACGATCCTGCAGAAGGTCGTGCCCTACGAGCGGCAGGGCCGGGTGTTCGGGTTCGCGCAGAGCGTCGAGCAGGCCGCCTCGCCGCTGACCGCGTTCCTTATCGGCCCCATCGCCCAGTTCGTGTTCATCCCGCTGATGACCGACGGCGCCGGGGCGGACGCGATCGGCGGCTGGTTCGGCGTCGGCCCCGACCGCGGGCTGGCGCTGGTGTTCGTGCTGACCGGGATGATCGGCCTGGCGGTGACCGTGCTCGCGCTGCGCAGCACGCCCTACCGCAGGCTGAGCGGCTACTACCTCGCACAGCCGGAGTCACCGCCGCCGGCTGCCGAACCGGACGCCGATGCGGATGCGGTCGACCTCGACGAGGAGCCGGATCGCGGCAGCACGCATCGCCGGGCGTCTTCCCCGTAGGCCGGTCCGGCTGGTCGCGTGACGCGCGACGGCCGCCGCAGAATGATCGACCGGGATACGATGCGACGTGCCGTTCACTCCTCGCGCCGCGTGGGCCGATACGCCCGCGCCGCTGCAGGCGGCCGTCGCCGACGCGCTCGGCACCGTCATCGCCGGTCACAAGGACCTGCTCGGCGGTATGTCGCCCGGACCGGCCGCCGCACTGCGGCTGGCAGACGGCCGCACGGTGTTCGCCAAGGCGATGTCGGCCGAGGTCCGGGCACACAACCACATGCTGGTCGGCCGGGAGTCGGCCGTCCTGGACATGCTGCCGCCATCGGTGCCTGCCCCGCGCCGCCTCGCGACCGTCGAGCACGGTCCGTGGATCGCGCTGGTCACCACCTGGGCCGCCGGAACCGCCGGCGAGCTGTGGACCGATGCGTCGATCGACGCCGTCGTCGGTGCGTGCCGGACCGCGAGCGGGCACCGGGCACCGGACGAGCTGCGGCCGGTCGCGGAGCGGATCTGGGACTTCGACGGCTGGGCGCGGGTCGTCGCGGCAGGGCCCGCGGACGAGTGGGAGGCGGCGTACGCGCACCGGGCAGCCGAGGTGGTCGCGGACTGGCCGCGGTGGACGGCGGGCGACGCCCTGGTCCACCGCGACATGCGCGCCGACAACGTGGCGGTTGATGCGGCGACCGGCTCGGCGACGCTGCTGGACTGGGCGTATGCCGCAGCCGGCGTGCCGTGGCTGGACCTCGCCCAGCTGGCGGCGGACATCGTCGGCACCGGCCACCGGCTCGGCGGGCAGGTGGCGACGGATCGTGCGTACCGGCTGATCCAGGCCCTGCCCGCCGATGCCGCGCGGTACGTGGTGGCGATGAGCGGCATGTGGCGGATCCGCGCCGCGACGGTCCAGCACAGCGTGCTCCCGACGATCTCGGCCTGGCGCCGCGAGCGGGTCCGGGCGTCACGGCCGCTGGTGACTCGGCTGATCATCGACCTCACCGGCGGTGCCTGACCCGTCGAGCCACGGCTCGGCCGACTCGTCATGTGATCAGGAGCGCCGCCGCCGTCATGTTTCGCTGCCGTCCGCCAGGCTGTAGAGCCTGTTCAGGTCCAGAAGGTGGTGTCCGTGCACGTTCCTTGCGGCGAGGTCCAGAACGAGCACGAGGAAGACGTTCGCCGTCTCGCATCGGATGAGGACGTGCTCGAATGCGCCGCCTCGCGTTCTCCAGGCGTTGGTGACCTGGCCCCGGGAGAAGTCGTGGCCGCGGAAGTCCTCGACGGGGATCCGGCCGAAGTAGGACCAGAAGTCGAACGGCGGCGATTCGTCGTCTCCCACAGCTAGGTGTGGTTCTCCCGTCGTTGCCTGGAACTCGTCAGCCGTCAACAGTCGCACCAGTTGAGTGTGCGGCACCCGTGGCGGGTCACGGGCTGTGGGCTTAAGTGTGCAGGCGTCCTGCGACTCGACTCAGCCCAGGTGGTAGTCGGCCCTCCATCGGGCCTGCTCGTCCACGGAGAAGTCGTCGAAGTCGCCGGCAACCTCGCCATCGAGCACGAGGTCAGGTCCGCCAGAACGGGCCGAATGGTGCCGCGGACTGCCGCGCTCGGGGCGCGGCCCGTCGGGTCAGCAGGTGACCTGCGGATCGGCGCCCGTGTAGTTCAGCGGGCCGGCAACGATCGTGGCCGCGATCGTCGAGACCTGGTCGCAGGTCGCGGATGATCCGGAGAAGTAGTCGCGCCGCGATGCCGCCACGACGCCGCTGATCAGCCACACCAGGACCACCACGGTCACGATCCGGCGCATCGCCACCTCCCGGACCAGGCTATGCGACCGGCCATGCGCCGCCGCCTCGTTCGGGGATATCGCGGTCAAGCGCAGCGTGGTCGTGTTACCGGCGACCTGACCGGCCAGCCTGACCGGGTCTTCGACGGGGGAGGACCAAGCCGCTTCGCCACGCACCGTGCCTTCGATCAGGTGGTCAGGCCGAGGGCCGGTGTGCTCCCATACCGGCCAGGCCGTGGTATGCCCAGCGGCGCAGCAGCCGCCACTGGATGAACACCGCGACCACGGTCAGGACCAGGGTCAGCGCGGCCACCGCGGCGGCGTAGCCGTAGCGCAGGTACTCGAACGCCTCCTGGTAGATCACCAGGGACAGGTAGGTCGTCGCGTACGGCGGAGGGCCGCCGTTCGTCACGACCAGCGCGGGGATGAACGACGCCTGCAGGCTCGCCACCGTGTCGCGCAGCACCAGGACGGCGAGCACCGGCGCGAGCAGCGGCAGCGTGACCCGGCGCAGCACCTGCCCGGCGCGGGCGCCTTCCAGTTCCGCGATCTCGTATGCCTCGGCCGGCAGCGCGAGCCGGGCGGTGAGCACGATGACGAACGTCTCGCCGATGGTGAACAGGCCCATGAGCACGATGCCCGCGCGGGCGTCTTCGGGGTCGGTGAGCCACTGGGGCGGCAGGGTGCCGAACATCGTCCGGCCGTTCTCCCCGCCGAGCTGGAGCAGTTGGTTGACCGGTCCCTGCAGGGGATTGAGCAGCCACAGCCACATCAGCCCGTAGGCGAGTTCCGGTACGGCGCCGGGCAGTAGCACCGCGGCCCGTGCCGTGCCCGCGCCCCGGGCCCGGCGGTGCAGCAGCAGCGCCAGGCCGACCGCGATGACCAGTCGCAGCGGCACGGAGTACGCGAGGTAGGACAGCGAGTTGCCGACCGCGGCCTGTACTGCCGGGTCGCGGGTGAGTTCGGCGAAGTTGTCCAGGCCGATGAACTCCGAGGTGGCGATCAGGTCGGTGTGGGTGAACGCCATCGTCATGGTGGCGGTGGCGGGCAGCAGCACGAGCAGGGCCAGCCCGGCGAGGTACGGCGCGAGCATCAGCACCAGCTGGCGGCGGTCGCGGTTCATCGGGGGGCCGCCTCGGCGGGCAGCGGGATCCGCTCACCGGTGGCGGCGTCGAAGGCGTGCAGGTGCTCGTCGGCGACGTGCACGGTGACCCGGTCGCCTGGCGCGGGGCGGGTGCGGGCCGGGACCTTGGCGACCACGGCGTGCCCGCCCAGGCGCAGGTGGATGAGCGCGTCCTCGCCGAGCACCTCTACTCGCGCCACCTCGCCGAGGGTGCGCGCCGGCGTGCTGTGTGCGGCGCTCAGCGCCACGTGCTCGGGCCGTACGCCCAGCTCGACGTCTGCCGCCGTGCCCGGCGGGCGCAGCGGCCCGTCGCCGGGCAGCAGGTTCATGCCGGGTGCGCCGACGAAGGAGGCCACGAAGCGGGTGCGGGGGCGGTGCCATACCTCGTCGGGGGTGCCGAGCTGCTCGATGCGGCCGTCGTGTAACACGGCGATCCGGTCGCCGAGGGCCATCGCTTCGGACTGGTCGTGGGTGACGTAGATCGTCGTCGCGCCGAGCCGGTCGTGGACCGCCCGGATCTCGGTGCGCATCGACGTGCGCAGGGCGGCGTCGAGGTGGGCCAGGGGCTCGTCGAGCAGGAACACGTCGGGTTCGCGTACCAGGGCGCGGGCCAGTGCCACCCGCTGGCGTTCGCCGCCCGACAGCTGGTGCGGGCGGCGGGTGAGCAGGTCTGCGCAGCCCACCGATGCCGCGGCGGCTGCCGCGCGGTCCGCGGCGGTCCGGCGGTCGGCGCCGCGGATGCGGTGGCCGAACGCGATGTTGTCGGCCACGGTCAGGTGCGGCAGCAGCGAATACGACTGGAACACCATGGACACGTCGCGTTGCCCTGGCCGCAGCGCGGTGACGTCGCGCCCGGCGATGGCGACGGTCCCGTCGGTGACACGGTCGAGCCCGGCGACGGCCCGCAGCAGCGACGACTTGCCCGCACCGGACGGGCCCAGGACGACGAGCAGCTCGCCTCGGGCCACGGTGAGGTCGATGCCGCGCAGGGCGGGGATCGCGCCGCGGGTCAGGTGCACGCCGCGCAGGCTCAGCCCTGCGGTCACCGGGACGCCGCGCCGCGTTCGAAGACGGTGCGGGTCGCCGCGTCGAGGTCGCGGATGACCTTGTCGAGGGGGTCGCCGTGGAAGAAGGCGTTCTCCAGCACCTTGCCGGTGGCGTCCTCGATCTCGGGCCAGGTTGCGATGGTCGGCACCGGGCGCAGCGCCGGGATGGTGTCGAGGAAGATCTGCGAGCGGGCCGGTGGTGTGCCGGGGGAGAGGAACGCGGGCGAGGTCGCCACGGAGATCCGCGACGGGACGGTACGCCCGGTCTTGGCCATGAGGGTGGCGCCGGCGTCGCTGAGGGCGTATTCGAGGAATCGCCAGGCGGCGTCCTGATTGGCCGAGGTCCTGGTCATGCAGTAGGCGTCGCTGTGCAGGATGTTGGCCGGGGTGCGGTACTGCGGCAGCGGGGCGACGTCCCAGTCGAATCCGGTGATCGCCCGGAAGGCGGTGGTGACCCGCCGCGAGGAGACGAACATGGCCAGCTTGCCGGCGGCGAACCGGGCCTCGTAGTCCTGGGCCTCGACCTCGACGTCGGAGGGGACGACGCCGATGCGGGGCAGTTCGAGGAAGTCCTGCATGACCTCGCGGGCCTGGGGCGTGTCGAGGGTGAGCCGGGTCGGCGCGCCCGGGTCGTCGACGATGTCGCCGCCGTTGGACCAGATGAGCGGCGCCATCCGGATCAGCTCGGGTGCGACGCCCAGCCCGTGCACCGCCACCGGGACCCCGGCGGTCTCGGGCTCCCCGGCGCGGACGGTCCGGCCGCTCGCGTCGCGGGTCAGTGCCTGCGCGGTGGCGACCATGTCGTTCCAGTGCCATCCCGCGGCGGGTTCGGCGACCTCGTACTGCTTGAACAGGGTGCGGTTGTAGTAGACGGCGAGGCTGGAGATGTTCTGCGGCAGGCACATCTGCTCGCCGCGCCACTGGAAGGCCCCCATGGCCTGGGGGTAGAAGTCCTGCTCGTGCAGGCCGGCCGAGGCGGCCAGGCGGGCGGTGACCGGTGCGAGCGCCCCCTTGACGGCGAACTGGCCGTAGTTGCGGTAGTTGATCAGGAACAGGTCGGGTGGGGAGTTGCCCGCGATGGAGGTGGACACCCTGGTCATCAGGTCCTTGGCGGTGCTCGCCTCGATGAGGGTGACCCGGGCGCCGGGCGTGGCCCGCTCGTACGCGGCGGCCAGTGCCCGGTAGGCGGCGAGCTCGTCGGGGGTGCCCGCGACCAGCAGGGACACCGTGTCGGCGGCCGGCTCGGCGGTGTCGCCGCACCCGGCGGTGACGGTGGCGGCGGTGAGCGTGGCGAGCAGGCTCAGCAGGGCGGCGGTTCGCTTCACGGGGCTCCTCGGGGGCCGTAGGCGTGCAGGAAGCGGTGCTGGGCGACACCGATCACGAGCAGGGCGGGCAGGGTGGTGAGGACGGCGGCGGCGAGGAACACGGGCTGGTTGTGCGGGTCCATCGCGGCCAGGGCGCGCAGTGCCAGCGGCAGGGTGAAGGCGGCCCGGTCGTAGAGGTAGACCATCGGGTCGAGCACGTTGGACCAGGTCAGCACGAAGGTGAGCGCGGCGAGCCCGGCGGTGACGGGCTGGACCTGGGGCAGGGCCATGCGCCGCCAGGTCTGCATGGGGGTGAGGTCGGCCAGCCGGCACAGGTCGTAGCTGTCGGCGGGGATGGCGCGGAACGCGAGGTAGTAGATCACCGGGTAGAGCGGTGAGGTGGCGATCAGCGCGGGTGCGATCAGCGGCACGAGCGTGTCGGTCAGGTGCAGCGTGCGGAACAGCACGAAGCGGGGCAGCAGCAGTGCGGTGGCGGGCACGGTCATGGCCAGCATGGACAGGGCGATGACGGTGGCGGTGACGCGGCGGGGGAGTTGGGTGAGGGCGAAGCCCGCCAGGGACGCCACGAGCAGGCTGAGGGGTACGCCGACGGCGGCGACGATCATCGAGTTGGCGGCCGCGCGTACCAGGTCGCCTTCACGGATCGCCTGATCGTAGGCGGCGGTGCCGACGCTGTCGGGGATGAGCGGCGGTGCGACGACGGGCGGCTGGCCGGGTTCGCGCAGCGAGCCGGTCAGGAGCAGCAGCAGCGGCGACAGGAAGAGCGCCGTGACGGCGGCGGCGCCGTACGTCCGCCGGTGGCGGTGCGGTGCGCGAGCGCGGCCCGGCGGTGTCATGGGCGGGCATGCCCGATCGCGGCCGGGCCGTGCCAGAAGCGTGCCACCTTCGAACCATCCCTAGAGGTTTCCATGCATCGATGCGTAGCATTGCATGTCTAGCCGAGGTGGGGAATATGAAATCATCGGTCAGTTTCGGTGTCACCGTCCTGCTCGGTCTGTCGCTGGTGGCCTCGGCCGATGCGCACGGCCTGCCCGCCGACGTCGTGATCGGACCCGACGTCGCCGCTCTCGAAGCGCTGGAGGGGGCCGCCGGCCCGTCCGGCGCCGATGAGTGGTTCATGGCCCAGCGGCTGGGCGCCGACCCCACCGGCGACCTCGTGAAACTGGCAGGCCGCTCCCGCGCCCAGGCCGAGCGGATCCGCGCCGGTGCGTCGAGCTTCGCCGCGCTGCCCGCCTGGCAGTCGCTGGGGCCGACGAACCTCGGCGGCCGGGTCACCGATCTGGTCGTCGACCCCGCCGTCGCCAACACCGTCTACGCCGCCACCGCCTCCGGCGGCGTCTGGAAGAGCACCGACTCCGGCACCACGTTCAACTACGCGTGGAACACCGCCATCACCCAGGCCATCGGCGCGATCGCGATCACCAGCACCGGCGTCCTCTACGCCGGGACCGGCGAGGCCAACCCCGGCGGCGGCAGCGCCTCCTTCCCCGGCACCGGCGTCTACCGCTCGACCGACCGCGGCCTGACCTGGCAGTCGATCGGCCTGACCGGCACGCACCGGATCGGCCGGATCGTCATCGACCCCACCAACGAGAACCGCATCCTGGTCGCCGCCACCGGCAACCTGTACGTCGCCGGCGGCGACCGCGGCCTCTACCGCACCACCGACGGCGGCGCGACCTGGACCCAGATCCTCGCCGGCGCCAACGCCACCACCGGCGCTTCGGACGTCGCCCTCGACCCCGCCGACCCCAACCGCATCTACGTCACGATGTGGGACCACCAGCGTATGCCCGCCAGCCGCCGCTACGGCGGGGTCGGCTCAGGGCTGTACCGGTCGACCAACGGCGGCACCAGCTTCACCCGCCTGGCCAGCACGCTGCCGCCCTCGGGCACCAACGTGGGCCGGATGGGCGTCGCCGTGGCCAAGAGCGACCCCCGTCGCCTCTACACGATCGCGGCCAACGCCACCGGCAACTTCCTCGGCTTCTGGACCTCCACCGACCGCGGCGACAACTGGACGAAGATCACCAACACGACGGCGCTGAACTCGTCGCAGTCCACGTTCGGCTGGTGGTTCTCCCGCATCTTCGTCGACCCCGCCGCACCCCAGCACATCTGGGTGCCGGGCGTCCCGATGCTCGAATCCAGCAACGCGGGCGGCAGCTGGACCAGCAACTCCAGCTCCTTCCACGTCGACCAGCACGCGGTCGCGGTCGACCCCCGCGTCGCCGGGCGCGTCTTCATCGGCAACGACGGCGGCGTCTACCGCTCCACCGCCAACGGCTCACTCAGCGGCGCCTGGACCAAGACCACCCGGCTGGGCAACATGCAGTTCTACACCGTCGCCGTCTCCCAGCAGGACGTCACCCGCATCAGCGGCGGCCTGCAGGACAACGGCTCGGTCCGGTCCTGGTCGGCGTGGGGCTCCTACTACGGCGGCGACGGCCTGCAGAACCTCATCGACCCCACCAACCACCAGAAGGTGTACGCCTGCTCCCAGAACGGCTCCTGTGGCCGCTCCACCAACGGCGGCAACTCGATGAGCAGCTTCGGCTCGACCACCTCCGACCGCCGAGCCTGGCTGACGCCGGTCGTGTTCGACCCGTCGAACCCGGCGATCATGTACTACGGCGGGAACCGGCTCAACCGCTCCACCAACTCGGCGCAGAGCTGGACCGCGATCAGCGGCGACCTGAGCCGGGGCAGCAGCGGCAGCACCAGCTACAACACCATCTCCACGATCGCCGTCGCCAAGACCAGCCCCGCGACCGTCTACGTGGGCACCGACGACGGCCGCATCTGGGTCACCCGCAACACCGGCGGCACCTGGACCGAGATCGGCACCGCGCTGCCGCAGCGCTGGGTCACCCGGCTCACCGTCGACCCGACCGACGCCAACCTCGTGTACGCCACGCTGTCCGGATACACCACCGGGGACATGGCCGCGCACGTCTACCGCACCACCAACGGCGGCGCCAGCTGGCAGAACATCTCCGGCAACCTGCCCAACGCGCCCGTCAACGACCTGGTGCTCGACCCGCAGAACCGGGCCGCGCTCTACGTGGGCACCGACGTGGGCGTCTTCACCTCCACCGACGCGGGCGCCACCTGGTCGGCCGCGGGCACCGGGCTGCCGACGGTGTCCGTGATGGACCTCGCGACCGCGGTGTCCTCCGGCCGTACCCTGATCACGGCCGGTACCTACGGCCTGGGCGTCTACCGGCTCGACGTCGGCGCGCCCGTAGCGTGAGGAACGCCTGGCGGAGTGCCCTGGCCGGGCTGAGCCTGCCGCCGGGCGGCGAAGGTCATGGTCTTGGCGCGGCGGTGCTGGCCCGCACGGTGAGCGTGGTGGCCAGCTCCAGCCCTGCCTGCGGTGGCCGCTCGCCGCGGCCGAGGGCGAGGGCCAGTTCCGTGGCGGCTGCGGCCATTTCCGTGAGGGGCTGGTGAACAGTGGTCAGCGGGGGATCCACCAGCGAAGCGATCGGGAGGTCGTCGAATCCGACCACGCTCAGGTCCGCCGGGATCCGCAGGCCCAGCCGCCGCGCCGCCTGGTAGACCCCGAGCGCCTGCAGATCGTTGCTGGCGAAGATCGCGGTCGGTGGGTCGGGTCTGCTGAGCAGCGTCATCGCGGCCGCGTGGCCGCCCTCCTGGGTCAGGTCGGCGGCCGCGACCAGGCTGGGGTCGGCGGGAAGGCCCGCGGCGGTCAGCGCGGACCGGTAGCCGTCGACCCGGGCCTGGCAGCAGAGGATCTCGGGAGGGCCGGCGATCATGCCGATGCGGCGGTGCCCGAGGTCCATCAGGTGGCGGGCGGCTGACCGGCCGCCCGTCCAGTTCGTGGCGCCGACGAAGGGTACGCCGTCGGGCAGTTCGGCGGTGGGGTCGACGACGACGAACGGGATGCCTCTGGCCCGTAGCTGGTTGCGCTGGTCCTCCGACAGCTGGGCCACGGTCACCACGCACGCCGGGCGCCGGGCGACGGTGTCGTCGATCCAGTAGTGGATCGTGCTGCGCTGCGGCCCGAACTCGGTCAGCACGACGCCCAGGCGGTGTTCGCGGGCGACGCTCTCCACCCCGCGGATGATCTCGACGCCCCACATGTGCTGCAGCTCGTCGAAGACCAGCTCCATGATGTTGCTGCGGGTGGCCGGCGCGGGCCTGCGGTATCCGTACCGGTGGACGAGCGCTTCGACGCGTGCGCGGGTCTCGGCGGCGACGCCGGAGCGGCCGTTGAGCACTTTGGACACGGTCGGGATCGACACCCCGGCGGACTCGGCGATGTAGGAGATGGTCACCGGCCCGGCCGGGCCGGGGAGGGCGAGTCCGGTGTCGGTCACGGGCCCGTCTGACTCGGCGTTTGACAACCCGGCTCCCTCCGTCGTGCCCCCCGATGCCTCTGTGCGGCCGGGGCCGGACGGTGCCCGGCGCCGCTCACGGCGCAAGGATAGCCTCCGCCGAGGTGCGCGAGCCGACCTCGATCGGCTCGTAGTCGAACCAGTCGAACCGGACGGTGCCGGCCGCGGCGTACATGCCGAGCACCCGGCCGGTGAAACCGCCGGCCACCTCGGTCGACAGGTGTCTGCCGTCGAGTTCTGCCAGCACGTCGAACGTTCCGTCGGGGTGCTCGATGCCGAGCCGGATGGTGTCGGGCTCCTTGCACGGCTGCCAGTGCGCAGCTGAGGTGGCGAGGACGTCCATCCGCAGCAGCACCGGTCCGGGCGTGGTGGCGCGGTCGGCGAGCACCGTCCGCAGGGACGACGCGCGTGCGGACACCTGCACCCGGCCGTCGCCGGCCTCGATCTCGTAGTGGTGTGCCTCGTCGAGGCGGGCGGCGAGGCCGCCCCGGCCCGCGGTGGCGTCGAGCAGCGTGCGTACGGTGCAGGACAGATGCTGCTGGCGCCGGCCGACGAACATGACGTCAGGCCGGTCGAGCGAGTCGCCGCGGGCGTGCAGGGTGAGCCAGCCCGGGTGTTCGGTGAGCGAGCAATGGTCCTCCGGGCGGGAGCGCACGGAGATCCATCGCGGGTGCAGGCGTCGGGAGTCGAAGTCGTCGCGACGCGCAGGGGCGGCCACGGGGTGTGCCGGCCAAGGTGGTGCCGAGAGGGTCGCCTCGACGCGGCCGGCGACGGGCCATCCGTCGGTCCAGGTCACCGGCGTCAGGAACGTCTCCCTGCCCAGGACGTGCCAGCCGGGTGTGCCGCCGCGGGGACGTACCCCGAGCAGCAGCAGCCACCACGATCCGTCGGGGGCCTGGACCAGGTCGGCGTGCCCGGTGTTCTGGATCGGGTGGTTGATGCCGCGATGCGTCAGGATCGGATTCGCCGGGCAGGGCTCGAACGGGCCGTCCGGCGCCGGGCCGCGGGCGATCGACACGGCGTGGCCGCGTTCGGTGCCGCCCTCGGCGATCAGCAGATACCAGTACTCGCCTATCCGGTACAGGTGAGGTGCCTCAGGTGCTTGGGCGTCGCGGCCGCCGGACCACAGCCGGCGGGGCGTGCCCAGGGTCCGGCCGGTGTGCGGGTCGATGCGTGTCTGCTCGATTCCGGCGTAGGTGCACCAGCAGCGTCCCTGGTCGTCCCAGGCCAGGTCCGGGTCGATGCCGGCGATGCCGGGCAGCCTGATCGGTTCGGACCACGGCCCGGCGGGGTCGGCGGCGGTGAACAGCATGGTGCCGCCGCCTGGTGCGACGTTGGTGGTGATCAGCCAGAATCGGCCGTCGTGGTGGCGCAGGGTGGGGGCGTACACGCCGGCCGATGACGGCGTTTCGGGAGGCAGGTGCAGCTGGCTGGGCCGGTCGAGCGCGTTGCCGAGCTGCTCCCAGTGCACCAGGTCCCGGCTGTGCAGGATCGGCACGCCGGGGAAGTACTCGAAGCTGGAGCAGGCCAGGTAGTAGTCGTCGCCGACGCGGCAGACACTCGGGTCGGGGTGCATGCCCGGGATCACGGGGTTGTCGAGAAGGCCGTCGGCCCACTCTGCGGCGACGGCGGAGGTGTCCGCCGGGGACGGCTGTGGCTGTGCCGAGCTCATCAGGTTGTCTCCGTCGGTGTGCGGTCAGGGCGATCGCGGCGAGACGGCGTCGTCTGCATCTGCCGAGCTGAACCGGGTGGAACTCTCTCCGCCCGGGGTGAGGGAAACTTTCCAGGCCAGTTACGACATTTTCTCGGCGGAGCGTAATGACGGTAGGCGATCTCGTCAATGCATCCACCTTGTCATCCGCCGATCGCTGGCCCGGTGCCTGGTCGAAGGCGCTAACATTGACGCATATCTAGGAAAGGCGTAGCGTCCGGGCCGAAACTTTCGCTGTGATGATGGCGGAGGTTGATCGCTGCGGGAGCCAAGCAGCGTCGCGGATACAGAGGCAGCTGACCGCGAGGCACTCGACCATGCCGCGCGTCGTCACGCGCCGATCACCCGCCCGGACCGGCAGCTCGTTCAGGCTGCCCGGCTCCCGGCCGAACGCCGGCCGCGCACCCGCCATCGGCTGCGCGGCGGCCCGCTGACACCCCGTTCCACCCCGTACCCGCCGACCTCAAGGATCATCATGACCCCGCAGAACACCCGCCGGACGAGATGGCGTGCCGCCGTCATCGCCGGCGGCGTCGCAGCACTGCTCACCGCCGGCATGGCCGCAGCCGTGAGCGCCCAGGCCGCCGCCGGCTGCCAGGTGGCCTACTCCGTGTCCGCACAGTGGCCAGGCGGCTTCACCGCCAACGTCGACGTCACCAACCTCGGCGATCCCGTCAACGGCTGGAACGTGCGCTGGACCTTCCCGTCCGGCCAGCAGGTGACCCAGGCGTGGAACGCGACCGTCACCGCTTCCGGCGCGCAGCAGACCGCGACCAACATGAGCTACAACGCGGCGATCGGCACGAACGCGACCGTCTCCTTCGGCTTCAACGGCTCCTGGTCGGGCAGCAACAACCCGCCTACGTCCTTCACGCTCAACAACGTCACCTGCACCGGCGCCATCGGCGGCACACCGTCGCCGTCGCACAGCCCGTCGACCCGCCCGTCGCCGTCCACCTCGCCGTCGACGTCGCCCTCACCGTCGACGCCGCCCCAGCCGGGCAATCCGATGGCGACCGTGGCGGCGATGCAGCCCGGATGGAACCTGGGCAACACCCTGGACGCCATCCCCGACGAGACCGCCTGGGGCAACCCGCTCACGACCCAGGCACTGCTGCGCCACGTACGCCAGCAGGGTTACCGGAGCATCCGGATCCCGGTCACCTGGTCCAACCACCACGGCCCGGCACCGGCGTACACCATCGACAGCACCTGGCTGAGCCGCGTCCGGCAGATCGTCGACTGGTCCCTGGCCGAGGACCTCTACGTGATGATCAACCTTCATCACGACTCCTGGCAGTGGCTCAACACCTACCCCACCGACCGCGCCAACGTGCTCGCCAGGTACAGCGCGCTGTGGACCCAGCTGTCCGGCACCTTCCGCGGCTACCCGTCCCGGCTGGTCTTCGAGAGCATCAACGAACCCCAGTTCGCCGGCACCTCCGGCGACGAGCAGAACTATCAGGTGCTGCACGAGCTGAACGCCGAGTTCGTACGGATCGTGCGCCAGTCGGGCGGCGGCAACGCGACCCGGCTGCTCGTCCTGCCGACCCTGTTCACCAACGCCGACCAGGGCCGCCTGGACGCGCTGACGGCGACGTTCCAGCAACTGGACGACGGCAACGTGGCCGCGACGGTCCACTTCTACGGATGGTGGCCGTTCAGCGTCAACATCGCCGGCGGCACCCGCTACGACGCGTCCGTCGAGCAGGACCTGATCGGCACCTTCGACCGGGTGCACGCGACCTTCGTCGCCCGGGGCATCCCCGTCATCATCGGCGAATGGGCCCTGCTCAACTGGGACCACAACCGGCCCGGCATCATCGAGCGGGGGGAGTTCCTCAAGTTCCTCGAGGCCGTGGGCTACCACGCGCGGATCAGGAACCTCACCACCATGGTGTGGGACGCGGGCCAGTTCCTCAACCGCAGCGAGCTGCGCTGGCGCGACCCGGGCGTGTTCGCCATGATGAGGACCAGCTGGACCACCCGCTCGGCCACCGGGTCCAGCGACCAGATCTACGTGTCCCGCGGCGCGGCGATCACCGGTAAGAGCATCACGCTCAATCTCAACGGCGCCTCGTTCGCCGGCCTGCGCCACGGCACGGTCAACCTGGTCAGCGGCAGCGACTACACGTTGTCCGGCAACGTGCTGACGCTGACCGCGGCGGCGGTCACGCGGCTGGTCGGCAGCCGGGCCTACGGCGTCAACGCGACCCTGGAGGCCAGGTTCTCCCAGGGCGAGCCGTGGCCGATCAGCATCATCACCTACGACCCGCCGATCCAGGCGGCCGCTTCGGGCACGACCAGCTCCTTCGCGATCCCGACGCAGTTCCGCGGCGACCAGCTGGCCACCATGGAGGCGAAGTACGCCGACGGCACCAACGCCGGACCTGCCGAGTGGACGTCGTACAAGGAGTTCTGGACTCACTTCCAGCCCGACTACGCCGCCGGCACCCTGCTGCTCAAGCCCGAGTTCTTCAGCGAGGTCCGCGACGGGACCATCACCTTGACGTTCCACTTCTGGAGCGGGTCCCAGATCACCTACCGGATCACCAAGGCAGGAACCGCGGTCACCGGCAACAGCAGCTGAGCCGGGCCACCGCGACGGCGGAAGGCCGGCCGGCGGCCCCGCACCTGGTGCCGCCGGCCGGTCATCGCTCGTCTATCGGTGCCAGCGGCTCCAGGGCGGGACCCTGCAGCACGGCGCCGTCGACGTCGAAGCGGGAGCCGTGGCAAGGGCACTCCCAATGCGCCCGCCGAGCCGGACCAGGTCTTCGGCGAGAGCCAGCAGGAAGCGCCGGGGGTGGAACTGCGCCTGGCCGGTGACACGCACCGCCGCGGCGACGGCGTAGGGCAGGCCGGTGTCGGTGACGAACTCGGCGGGCAGGCCGGCCGCGGCCGCGGCGTCGGCCTCGTCACGCAGCGATGCCACCGCCTCGGCGCCGACCCCGTAGGTGTATGCCGTGCGGGCTTCCCAGTCGCAGCGCGCGTCGATCGCGGCCGCCACCTCGTGCAGGCGGGCGAGGGCCGCCTGCTGGGAGCGGGCGTAGAGCCCGGCCTTGTCCGCGCCGAGCTTGTGGTAGACGGCGCTGTGCAGCGCGGTGACCTTGGCGGTGGTGTTGCCGGTGGAGGCCTGGGCGATGCGCTCGGCTTCGAGGATCACGACCCGCCGTCCGGCGCGAGCCAGGGACCAGGCGGTGCACAACCCGGCGATGCCCCCGCCGACGACGGCGACGTCCACGTCGCGCAGATCCGCCGCGGGCAACGTGGGGTAGGAGGTCGGCGGGGTGGTGCTCAGCCAGTAGGAGATGTCATCTGCCATCACTGGCTCGTACCCAGCGCACCCCGGGGCAATCCCCGATGCCGCGCAAGGTTCCCGATCGACCGCGGTGAGCGGTGCGCACGGTCGCGCTGAGCGGCTCGCCGCCCTCGGGGTCGGCGAGCATCGCGTGCCGCGGTCAGCTGCCCGTGACCGATCCGTCCTCGTCGAGCGGCACCTCGTGCATCGCGAGTTCCTCGGCGCTGGCCCCACCGCCCGCGGCGCCGGCGTCGTAGGCGACGGCCTCGCCCTCGGTGTCGGACTCCAGCCCTTCGTCCGGCGCCACGAGCCGGCCGACGAGGCCGCCGGTCAACGGGTCCTCGCCCATCCGCTCGTACATCGAGACCTGAGAGTCCAGGTGCGGATCGACGGGCGCCTCGTCGTGAAGCTGCCGGTCGAACGAGGGTTGCTCGTCCTCCACGGTGTCGGAGCCGTCGGCCGGCCTCAGCGGGGCACCGTCGTCGATCTCTTCGAGGACGTCCGGCTCCTCCCGCGCGAGGCGGGTTGCCAACGGTTCGCCGTCTGTCCCATCGCCGGCCGTGGTGCTGAACTCGTCCACGGCCAGCGGGCCGGCTTCGCGGTCGGCGGGCAGCGGCGCAGGATCCCGGCCGTCGGCCTCGCGGACGGATTCGACCTCGTCGTAGGCGTTGGAGTCCTGGTCGGCATACTCCGGTATGCCATCGGCCTCCGTGTCCGAAACCGGATGCGGGTAGCTGTCCTGACGTGCCATGTGCCCGGAGTACCCGCTGCCCGCCTGGTCAAACCGATCATGAGCGCAGTGGGCAGGCCGCCATACGTGAGCCGAGGGCATCGGACAGGGCGGGCACGGCATCGCCTCGCCGGCTCCGACTGCGGCGACTGCATCATCCGGCAGGGTCCCGCCGCACGTTGTCTCGGTGTCCCGGGAGGTGCCGCACCACCCGGGTGCCGCCCTCGCAGCCGGCTGGACAGTCCTCGTGGTAGTTCGCGGACTGACGGGCCCCGGCGAGGAGATGACACAGCCCGATCAGGTTGGCGTCCTTCAGCCGACGCGCCTCGGCCTCGACCTCCGCGAAGCGCCGCTGCTCGGTCAGCAGCCAGCCGAGCTGCCGGTAGGCAGAGTTCTGGCCCGGCTCGGCGAGCAGAACCCGGATGAGCCGAGTCGCCTCCTCCAAGTGGCCCTGCGCCGCGAGCAACCGCGCCAGATCCTTGCGAACGTGCCACTCGCCCGCGTCGACGGCAGCCCGGTAAGCGGCTGCCGCCTCGTCGATGCGGCCGAACTTCTCGAACAGCGCGCCCAGCGGCCATCGAGAAACACCCGGCGCGCCGATCGCCGACCGGTAGGCGCGGACCGCCTCATCCAGCCGGCCCGCCCGCGCGTAGACCTTGGCCAGCCCGGCGCCGGCCGCCGCGTCACCAGCCGCTATCGCCGTGCCGTACTCGGCGATCGCCTCCTCGGCCCGACCCGTCCTGCAGAGCAGCTCGGCCAGGTGGACCCGGGCTCGTGGCTCGCCCGCCTCCACCGCCGCCCGCCACCCGGCGACAGCCTCGTCCGTGCGGCCGGCAACCGCCAGCAGGTCCGCGAGGCCGCCGTACGCCCCGGGCAGACCGGCCCCGATGGCGGCCCGCCAGTGCGCCTCCGCCTCCTCGACGCGGCCGTTCTCCATCAGCAGCCCGGTCAGGCGATCCACATCCCGCCAGTCCCCGTCGACCGCCCGGGATTCGAGAAACGTAACCGCTTCGTCCACCCGCCCCTGTTCGACCAGCCAGTCGGTGTGATCGTCCGGATCAATCGGCTCATGGATCATGGCGGCACGATACGACCCGCTGGTGCTGCGAGTGAACCCGATTTCGCACGGCCATCAGTCGCACTGTTCGTGGCACCAGCGCACATCCGCGCGGCCCTCGTCGGTTACCAGGCGATGTGCGACGGCACCAGCGGACGTGCGACATGATCACGTGGACCTCCGATGTGGAGCGGCGCCCGTCACCCTGACTCGGTGGCCGCTCGGTGGTCGCGGATCACCTTGCGCAGCGCGGGCAGGGCCGGGCCCGCCTGCGCGACCAGGGAGTCCAGGCGTTTGGCGTACTGGCGGGTCTGCGCCCGGCTGACGGCGATCCGGATCTCGCCGGTGGCGGCCAGGGCGGTCAGCGCCGCGTCGCGCGGCTTCGGGTCGCCGCCGTTGAGTGTGTGGCTGACGGCGGAGCGGAGCCGGGCGACCGCACGGTGCTCGTGGACCTTGACCCTGGTGGCGGGGAAGATCCCCAGGATGCGGTAGCGCTCGGTGGTGACGACGCGGCCGTCGGCCAGCCGCTGCTGGACTGCGCGGAACATGGGTGTCTGCCCGTGGTGGACCCACCAGGACCACTTCTTCGGCTTGGGCGCGGACGCGATCTCCCGCAGCACCTCGGCCAGCAGGGCGTCGTGAACCTTGGCGCCGGTGGCGCGCGGCCTGCCGTCGGCGTCGGCCAGCGCGCCCTGCAGGTGCAGCTCGGTGAGTGCCGCGGCGCGCAGGATGTAGCCCAGGTAGCCGTTGCAGGTCAGCTTGCCCTTGTCGGTGTCGTAGGCCAGCAGGTAGATCTGCGAGGTGAGGGGCAGCTCCATGACCGCTCTCATTCTGACGCGGATTTGGGTGGTCGGCCGCGCCCCCGCGGCTCGCCTGCGTTGCCGGGCAGCCGGCCCGCCGCGGCCAGCGACTGGCGCAACAGGTACTCGATCTGCGCGTTCACGCTGCGCAGGTCGTCGGCCGCCCAGCGGGCCACCGCGTCGTGGACCGCAGGGTCCAGCCGCAGCAGCAGTTGCTTACGCTTGGCCGCCATGCGGCTATCATAGTGATATCTATTTTCGGTACGCAAGGCTCGGCACACGGAGACGCTGCGCGCCGAGCGTGGTGGTGGGCGACATCGCTCCTCCACACCACGCTCGGCGCGCAGATGTTCAGCCGCTAGAGCCCGGACTCCTGAAGGTGGCAGCCGACGCAGGCCGCAGCCAGTGCCGCTGCTCCGGCAGCTCCGACGAGCTCCATGGCGAAAGGGTTACCTGCGGCGTCGCAGATCTCCCGGCACGACGGCGACAGCTTGAGGACGGTGTCGCCACCGGAGCGCTCGGCTGCGATCCGCAGGGCGTTCCGCAGTTGCTGATCCGAGTTGAGCTCCTTGCCGAACTGCAGGATGTGCGGGATCGACGGGCCTTCGGCATCCCTGATCTCAGCCCCGAACGCCTCGACGTATTCGGTCGTGGGGTCGACGAGGAAGGTCTGCGAGCCCACCTGGGTGGTGCTGGCCATCCCGTCGTCGTCGAGCTCCATCACGTGGGTCAGGGTCGCTCCCTTGCGGTCGCGGACCGACACCTTGATGCCGTCCGGCCTGGGGTACACGTCGAGCTGCTCGGTCACGTCCTGGCCGCTCAACGCCTGCAGGACCATGTGTTTGGGCTTGCGTTCCAGCCTGAAGCGGGTGTCGCGGATCATGATGCTGAACTCGCCGGTGCCCACTCGCTCGACGGTAATGCGCTGCGTTACTGCCATGATCGTCCCCCTGTGACCTGGAGTGAACCGCTCGTGGGTCAGGTGCGCACCTTGAGCCATTATCCCGTCGCCTGGCGGCGGTAAGTGTCGTATCGGACTGCGCGACTGGTCCTGTCCAGGCATGCGTGTTCCGTACGGAAAGCTGATACCAGGCAGGCCCGCCGCCGCTCAGAGCACGATGACGGACGCGGGACCGGCTGCTTCCCCCTGTCGCCTGCCGTTTAAGGGCCGAGTCGAGTTGAATTGGGTATTCTGGGTCAATGGTCACGGTTACGGCAAACGAGGTAAGGGTGCTCGCCCGGTCCCGGGCCGTCGATCCGGTACTTGCCCTGGTCGATGACGAGATCGTCGTGATCCCCGCAGCGGAGCTGGCCGGGAACGGCAGGGTCCTGTGCACCCAGCAGACGCTTGTCCGCGAGCTGGGCGCCGAGGTCAGCGACATCGAAGCCGAGCTGTTCGCCGGACGCCTGACCAACCTTCTCAACGACTGAGCCGAAACGGCGGGCTCGACAGCGGGGCCTGCTACGCGGGTAGGCGTCGGCAAGCCCTGTGCCGCGTGAACGGGCGGCACGGCTCCACGCCGCACCGCCCGTCAGGACATCAGCAGAGGCCTTCGCACCCGCCGCCGCTGGGCGGCGTACCCGCGTCCCTGGGGCTGGGCAGATCCGGGTGATATTCCGGCTCGGCCTTGGCGGTCCGCTTGGGCTCGGTCAGCAGGAACAGCTCGCCGACGGTGCCGTCGATCAGCATGATCGTCGACGGGTTGTTCGGGTTCTCCGGGTCGCCGTCCATGTCCGGGGCGTTCCACCCCTCGACCACCCTGACCGCCGCACCGCGCAGGCGGAGCACGCCGTCGACGTCCTCCTGCGTCACCATCACGTTGTACGCCTGCTCCGGGTCGACGTACTTCTGGCCGTCGGTGTAGCTGGTGCACTGCTTGCCGGTGGAGTCGCAGACCGTCGTGGTGGTCGTCGTGGAGGTCGCGCCGCTGGAGGAGGTGCGCTCGGTCGTGCGGGTGGAGGTGGAGCCCATGAGGTTTCCGTCCTCATCGCGGATGTACTCCGTCACGACGGTGACCTCCGTCGACGAACCGTCCTTGTTCTTGCGGTACTCGGTGCTCGTCGACTGCAGCAGGTTGCCGTCGCTGTCCAGCACGGTCTCGTCCTTGTGCACGACCTCGGTCGAGCCCTCCATGTGGCTCTCGCCGTGGCTGGTCCTGGTCCCTACCTCATTGCCCTCCTTGTCGGTGATCTCGATGCTGACGCCGTCCTTCTCGCGGGTGATGGTCTCCTTGGAGCCGTCGCCGTAGACGCGCACGTCCCTGCCGAACCAGTCCTTGTACCTGTCGACGACCCCGCCCCCGAAGACGTGGTCCCTCGGGTCCTTCGCGCCGGCGCTGATCAGGCTGGTCTTGATGTTGGTCAGCCGGATGCCCGGCTGCTCGTCCGGTCCGATGCCCTCCACGCCGAGGGAGAAGCCGCTGTGCTCGGGCGAGATGCCGAACTTGCTCAGCTGGTCCTCGGAGATGCCCAGCCGGGTGAGCGCGTCGCCGCGCTCGTGGAGCGGGAACGCCCCCAGCGGGTCCACGCCCAGCGCCTCGCGCGCCTCGATGATCTCGGCGGGAACGGCCACCATGGCGGCTAGCCCGTACTCGAACGACGGCAGCTTGCGGTCGATGAGCAGCTCGGCGATCAGCTCCAGGCCGGGCCTGCTGGCCGGGTCGTACGGGTCGGTGCCGGCCTGCAGCTCGTCGGCGTCGCAGACCCCGTCGTGGTCGGAGTCGACGACCGACCAGGCGACGTAGCAGGCGGTCGGGTCGCACAGCCGCAGCGTGCTGTACTTCTCGGCCGGCTCCTCGACAGCGGCCGCCGGGGTGATCACATGTACTGCCAGGGCTGCCACCAGGGCAGTCACCAGACCTGCTCGGAACAGGTTTCGCATCATGCGCGAACGATCCCACCGGGCCCGACGGGCCGCCGCTCTCTGTCCGCAACGCGCCAGAACAGGAGTCGCCCGTCGCGGGCTCCGGTTTGGAGGCTCAGGATGGGTCGGCACGGGATGAGCCTTCACAACGGCGGGGGAGTCTGCTTAACTGTCTGCACCCGATGGGAGAGCGCTCTCCCATCGCGTTAGGACAGCTGGGAGGTGAGGGCACGCACGCTTTTCGGTCGTGGCCGCCTGGGTCCGCTCAGGACACGCGGTCGCATCCCAGTCTGAGGCCCACCGTGCCCCGGTGTGGCTGACAGCGCACGGACCAGACGTGATCGGCGCACGTCTTCATTGTTCTCTCTACGGGAGAGGTGCAACCGATCATGCTTCTTCGCAGAGTGCTGCTCTGTGTCACCCTCGTGCTGGCCGGGGTCGGCTTAAACGTCGCCCCTGCGCAAGCCGCCCCCGACTTCTCGGTGCTGATCTTCAGCAAGACCGCGGGGTTCCGGCATGACTCGATCCCGGTGGGCATCACCGCGATCCAGCAGCTCGGAACCGCGAACAACTTCGCCGTCGAGGCGACCGAGGACGCCACCCAGTTCAACGACGCCAACCTGGCCAGGTTCAAAGCCGTGATCTGGCTGTCCACCACCGGCGACGTGCTCGACGCCACCCAGCAGGCCGCGTTCGAGCGCTACGTCCGCGCCGGCGGCGGGTACGTCGGCGTGCACGCCGCCTCCGACACCGAGTACGACTGGGCCTGGTACGGCAACCTGGTCGGCGCGTACTTCGCCAGCCACCCGGCGATCCAGCAGGTCACCGTGCGCGTCGAGGACACGGCCCACCCGTCCACCGCCGGCATTCCGGCGAGCTGGGTCCGGACCGACGAGTTGTACAACTACCGCACCAACCCGCGTGCCCAGGTGCACGTGCTGGCCAACCTGGACGAGTCCACGTACACCGGTGGCAGCATGGGCGCCGACCACCCGATCTCGTGGTGCCGCGCCTACGACGGCGGGCGCTCGTGGTACACCGGCCTGGGGCACACCCAGGCGAGCTTCAGCGAGACCCACTTCCGCACCCACCTGCTCGGCGGCATCCGGTACGCGGCCCAGGGCACTGGCAGCTGCACGGTCGGCACCCCGCCCGCCGGCACGTTCAGCCAGGTGACGCTGGCCAAGGGCGTGGCCGAGGTCGGCGAGCCGATGGGCCTGACCGTGCTGCCGAACCGGGGTGTGCTGCACACCTCCCGCGACGGCGTCGTGCGGTACACCGACGTCAACGGCAACACCAAGGTCGCGATGACCCTTCAGGTGTACACCCACGACGAGGAGGGTCTGCAGAGCATCAAGGCCGACCCCAACTTCGCCACCAACCGGTGGGTGTACATGTACTACGCGCCCCCGCTGAGCACGCCGGGCGGCGACGCCCCGGCGACCGGCACGGCGGCGCAGTTCGCGCCGTTCAACGGCTCGAACAAGCTGGGCCGGTTCACCGTGCGCGACGACCACACGATCGACCCGGCGTCGCTGGTCACGATCCTCGACGTGCCGACCAGCCGGGGCAGTGCTGCCACGTCGGCGGTGACATCGACTTCGACGCGGCCGGCAACCTGTACCTGTCCACCGGCGACGACACGAACCCGTTCGACTCGGGCGGCTCCGCGCCGATCGACGAGCGGCCCGACCGCAACCCGGCGTTCGATGCGCAGCGCACCGCGAGCAACAGCAACGACCTGCGCGGCAAGGTGCTGCGGATCAAGCCGGGCGCGACCGGCGGCTACACCATCCCGGCCGGCAACATGTTCGCGCCGGGCACGCCCAACACCAGGCCCGAGGTGTACGCCATGGGCTTCCGCAACCCGTTCCGGATGAGCGTGGACAAGGCCACCGGGGTCGTCTACCTCGGTGACTACGGCCCCGACGGCGGCGCCGACCCGAACCGCGGACCGGCGGGCACGGTGTCGTTCGAGCGGATCACCCAGCCGGGCTTCTTCGGCTGGCCGTACTGCTCGAACTACAACACGCCGTACCACGAGTACACGTTCCCCAGCGGCCCGTCGCTCGGCCTGTTCAACTGCGCGGGCGGCCCGACGAACAACTCGCGCAACAACACGGGCATCACCACGCTCCCGCCGTCGCAGACGGCCTGGCTGCCGTACGGCGGCGCCGGGCCCTGGCGGCCCGAGCTGGGCGGCGGCGGCCCGATGGGCGGCCCGGTCTACAACTTCAACCCGGCGCTGGTCTCCGACGTGAAGTTCCCGGCCTCCTACAACGGCAGGGCCTTCCTCGGCGAGTTCACCAGCCGCTGGATCAAGGCCGCCACGATCAACGCCAACGGCACCGCCGGCGCGATCGACCCGATCCCATGGTCCGGGACCGCGATCATGGACATGGAGTTCGGGCCGGACGGTGCCCTGTACGTGCTCGACTACGGCACGACCTGGTTCGGCGGCGACGCCAACTCGGCCGTCTACCGCATCGAGTACAACAGCGGCGGCAACCGGGCGCCGATCGCCCAGGCCACGGCGAACCCGTCCACCGGGGCGGCACCGCTGACCGTGCAGTTCAGCTCGGCCGGCAGCAACGACCCGGACGGCGACGCGATCACGTACGCCTGGGACTTCACCAGCAACGGCAGCACCGACTCGACAGCGGCCAACCCGTCGTTCACCTACGCGGCCAACGGTGAGTACACCGCCACGCTGACGGTCCGCGACACCGGCGGCCGGATCTCGACGGCCAGCGTCGTCGTCGGCGTCGGCCGGCCGGGGATCCAGATCGTCGTCCCGGGCAACGGCACCGTGTTCCAGTTCGGCGACCTGATCCCCTACGAGGTGCGGGTCACCGACCCGAACGTCGGCACCGTCGACTGCAACCGGGTCGTGGTCAACTACGTCCTCGGCCACGACAGCCACGGACACCCCATCACCAGCAAGAACGGCTGCACCGGGTCGATCCAGACCACGGTCGACGGCGAGCACGACGCGGCCGCGAACATCTTCGGGGTGCTCGCCGCGGTGTACACCCCGCCGACCGGGACGGCGGTCCAGGCTCAGCACGTGCTGCAGCCGCGGACCCGGCAGGCGGAGCACTACAGCACGATGAACGGCGTCCAGATCGCCGCCAAGGCCAGCGCGCACGGCGGCAACGCCGTCGGCTACATCGAGAACGGCGACTGGATCTCGTTCACGCCGTACAACCTGACCGGCGTCACCGGTTTCAAGGCGCGCGTCGCCTCGGCCGGGGTGGGGGGCACGCTGACCGTACGGGTCGGCTCGCCCACCGGCACGGTCGTTTCCACGGTGCCGGTCGCCCCGACGGGCGGCTGGGAGACCTGGGTCGACGTGACCGGCACGGTGACCGTGCCGGCGGGGACGCAACTGCTGTACCTGGTGTTCACCGGCGCCGCCACCGGCTCGCTGTTCGACATCGACGATTTCACCTTCACCTCCGGCGGCACCCAGCCGCCGACGGGGACCAACCTCGCGCTGAACCGTCCGGCGACGGCGTCGAGCGTCGAGGGCGCCTACACGGCGTCGGCGGCGGTGGACGGTTCGCTGACCACGCGGTGGGGCAGCGCGTTCGCCGACCCGCAGTGGATCCAGGTCGACCTGGGTCAGTCGTACGCGATCAACCGGGTGAAGCTGACCTGGGAGGCCGCGTACGGTTCGGCGTACCAGATCCAGACCTCGCCCGACGGCGTGACCTGGACGACGGCGCGTTCGATCACCGGCGGCGACGGCGGTGTGGACGACAACACGGGGCTGACGGCCACCGGCCGGTACGTGCGGATCAACGGCACGGCCCGCGGCACCGCCTGGGGGTACTCACTGTTCGAGTTCGAGGTCTACGGTGACAGCGGCCCGCCGCCGACCACCACCAACCTCGCGCTGAACAAGCCGGCCACCGCATCCAGCGTCGAAGGCGCGTTCACGGCCCCGGCGGCGGTGGACGGTTCGCTGACCACGCGGTGGGGCAGCGCGTTCGCCGACCCGCAGTGGATCCAGGTCGACCTGGGTCAGTCGTACGCGATCAACCGGGTGAAGCTGACCTGGGAGGCCGCGTACGGCTCGGCGTACCAGATCCAGACCTCGGCCAACGGCACGACGTGGACGACGGTGCGGTCGGTGACCGGCGGCAACGGCGGGGTCGACGACAACACCGCACTCGGGGCCACCGGGCGGTACGTGCGGATCAACGGCACGGCCCGCGGCACCGCCTACGGATACTCGCTGTTCGAGTTCGAGGTGTACAGCTGACCGCGTAGGCCGGCATGTCACCGGGCGCGGAGGACCGTCGAGGTCCTCCGCGCCCGGCCTGGCTCGCCAGGCGGCGACATGCCGCACCACAGGTTCCATTGCGCGAACCGATGCAACTGAGCGACGACGTGCGGGCGGCGTTCGAGCGTCTTGTCGCGGCCGGCTACACGAGCCGGTTGTTGTAATCGCCGGGTGCCGACCTGCACGGGCTACACGATGCAGGCTGCGGGGTGCTGCCGAAGGGTCAACTGTCCGCGGACCGCTGAACGCCCCGGTACTCCGCCCATGCTCGGGCAGCCTCGGCAACCTCGATCTTCCATTGCTGCGGGTCGGCGGCACTGATTTCTGCCCACAGGCTCCTCGCGGCGGCGACGAAGGTTGACACCGCCTCGTCGGTGGCGGCGGCGAATTCAGGGGAGTTCTGGCACCACAGCTCGGCGTCCTTGGGCGTGTGCCCTGCCTGGATGAGTTGCAGACCCACGCAGGCAGTGTCGAACCAGGGCGCGGCAAGGGTCGGCCAGGCCCAGTCGATGAACTTCGCCGAGCTGTCGATCAGGATGTTGTGGCGGTGCAAGTCGGTATGCGCGACTGTCGTTCCGGCGAGCAGGTGGGCGTGATCACCGGCGTAGTCGCGCCAGCGGTCATCGGCGGTGCGCAGGGAAAGCCCGTCAGGGGCTGGGATCGAGGCGAGCGCCTGCAGGCCCGAGGTGATCTTCAGGAGGTCCGGTGAGCCGGGACTGAGGTCAGCGTGGCGGCCGTCGAGGTATTGGAAGCCGAGCACGTCCCAGCCGTCTGCGGCCACGTGGAAGATGAGTGGTGCCGACACGTGCCGGACGTGGGGATTGATCGCGGCCTCGTTGCTCTGGGTCCAGACGGCCCGCTTGTGATCGGCGGGGACGCCCTTGAGGAAGTAGCGGTCGTGCGCCGTGTGCATGATCATGCCGAGCAGGCAGTTGTGTCCGGTGCCGACCTGTTCGGCGCGGACGAAGACCCCCGCCTCGGCCTCGATCAGGCGTCGTAGGCCGGCGGGGAGGTCTTGCCATGACACACGCTGGTTCATGGTCTCCTCCATCGCTGGGCCGCTTGCTGGCGGCGAGGTTACCGGGGCGGTGGAGGGTGGTCCCAGCGCCCACGCCGGGACCACCCTCGTCGGTTGTCAGTACGGGTTGTCGTCGCTGGAGTTGCAGTTGCACTTGTTCGCGGCCAGGATGGTCTGCTCGACGTTGACGAACTCGATCTCCGTCACCTCAGGCCGCGGCTGCGGACGCTGGGACAGCGCGACCACGACCGGTGCCGGTCGGGTCGCTGTGGCTGTCGGTGCCATTGACAATCACCTCCCCACTTTCTCGGTGCTGGCAGTAGCGCTCCATCGGTGACTTCGCCTGCCGGTACAGCCGGACCAGAGGCATGCACGTGTTGCACGTGCCCTGCACGCTGCACCCGCTGCACCCGCCGGTCCTGGCGAGCAGGCCGTCGGCGATGCCGCCGAGTCGGCGCAGGCCCTCCACGCCTTCGGCGAGGAGGTCGATGTTGGGATCCCGGCCGACCTTGCAGATCGACGCCATGCCGTGCGGGTCCACGTGGAAGAACGTGTGCCCGGCGTTGCAGCCGGTGAACGGCCTGCGTGCCTTGAGCAGCGGCATCGACTGCGCGGGCAGGCTCCGGGCACTGCCCATGATCGTCGGGGACATGTTCGAGAACACGTGGTAGGGCAGCCCGAACCCCTCGGCGAGGGCGATCATGCCATCGACCTCGGTGTCGTTGGTCTTTGTGACGACGAGGTTGAGGTTCATGGTCAGACCGGCCTCGCTGGCGGCGGCCAGGCCCCGGTGGAACTTGTCGAACGCGCCGCGACGGCGCACGAGCCTGTCGTAGCTGTCGGCCGTGGCACCATAGACGCTGATCGTGATGTGGTACGCCGGTCGGGTGCGCAGTAGGTCGAGGATCTCCGGCTTCCACAGCCGGGATGCGTTGGTCGAGATCGAGATCATCATGCCGAGGTCCCACGCGTACGTGTAGGTCTCGGTGAACAGCTTGTCGATCAGCGGCTCGCCGCCGGTCAGCTGCAGCCACACCACCCCGGCATCACGCAGGATGTGCAGGAGCTGGACCCGCTGGTCCCAGGCCAGGCCCTCGAAGCGCTTGATGTCGAGGTAGCAGTGCTCGCAGTCGTAGTTGCAGCCGAGGTTGAGCTCCCACGACGCCCGCCCGTAGCCGTAACTGCTGTGCTGGCGCACGGTCACGGCCTGGTTGACCGGCTCGTCACGCAGGCGCAGCCCCCAGCCGCTCACCGCGGCGTTGACCAGCCAGTCCGGTATTGGGCCGTGACGCGCGGACAGGTCACGAAGCTGCTCGTAGTGCCTGACGGGAATGCGCATGCCCTGCTCGCTGCCGGGTTTGAGGATGAGATGGCCGTCGTCGAGGAACGGGGTTGCGATGAGCTGATGCACGTCGATCACCTCCTGAGGGAGTGGGGTAGTGGGCGGCTGCCTGGCTGGCGACCGCCCGGAGTTCCGGCCCTTGGATGTGCCGAACAGCCGGACTGGCGCGAGTTCGTCAGCTCGGTCGTGGTGGTCCCCTCGGCATGCAGTCATCACTCCTTGGTCCGTAGGTTGGCTGTGAATGACGCCATCGCTCGACGGCGTCAGGGCGATGAACCGGCCCTATGCGCCCGGACGCCGCCCGACGTGCCGAAGGCGTGAAACGTCGACCCCACCCCGGCACCGAAGTCCCCACCAGCGCCGATCAGCTCCATGGGCCGTCGGCGAGGAAGCTGGCGATCATGACCGAACAGTGCGGCATGCGCCGTAGCACGTTGAGCGCAGGGCTCCAGTTCTCGGCAGGACAGACACCGCCCGCCGACATCGGAACGCAGATGTTCGGAGATGACACGGCGGGCGGCATCGACGCCGAGGAGTGCGGCGGCCGGCACCGTGGCTCGGATCGGCTTCACGGCTGACTCTCCCCGGTGGTCGGGACGGCGGACCAGCCCTGAACGATCTGCTCAATCGCCGTGCGGCCTTCGTCGTTGAGCTGCAAGGTCAGGCCTCGGGCGTGGCGCACCTGGTCCATCAGCCGCTCGCCCAGCATCAGGTGCAGAGTCGCGGTCACCGCCTCCACCGACACGTCCGGCAGCGATCCGGCAAGCTCACGGATGGTCCAAGCCCGGCCGGGCTCAGCTAGCAAGACCTTGTAGATCTGCTGCCGGGGCACGCTGCGCACCGCCAGCACCTTGGCATGTAGTGGCTTCATGAGACGTCGCCGTCCTGCACTGCCTGAGCCCACCGAGCTTGAGAGCACGGAAACCGGGCGAACGTACAGGTGAACTCGTAACAGCCCTGGCACAGGCCGTCTTCGTCGGGCGTGTGCACCAGCAGGATCGAGCGCGCATCCATCTCGATGCCACCGTCCGGCTTGTCGGCGGTGATGATCATGACCATGGTCCTGTTCGGACGTCCAGGGCCAGGACCTCAGTGGTGCTCCACCCGGCGTCGATGAGCGCATCGAAGGCCCAGCTGTAGGTCGTGCACGGGAACGTCTCGTGGCAGTTGAGGCAGCGATCACCCTCTGGCCACGAGATCGGGCAATGTACCCGCGCCAGATGCTGTGCCTGAGGCAGGCAAGCGCTGGTCGGCTTGATCGCGTTCACTGCGGCGTTCACCGCTGAACCCTCCCGTCGTCACGCGATGCGCCCGGCCGGACGGAGGCGGTGTCACGTCCGGCCGGGGCCTTCTCCCGCAGCCGGTACACCACGGTGCGTGGCGGTGCCCGGTGGCGGGATCGACGGGAATGCCCGTCGATCAGTAGCGTGGCGGCTGCGGCTTGTAACCATGAAGCGGACAGGCGTCCGCCGCTGTCGGCCGACAACGGCAGACAGTCAGGTGCCGAGGGTGGGCCGGACCCGCTAGGGTCGTTCCATGCAGGTGGACGGGCGTCGGGCCAGCGAGTGGACGATTCACGGCGAACGGGTGGTCGACGACACCCGGCGTGCGGCGCTGAGCATCGCCGACGTCGAGCTGCCCAACGGAGTCCGCTTCGAGCAGTACGTACTCCGCGTGCCGACAGCAGCAATGGTGATCGTGGTCGATGACGCCGAGCGCGTGCTGATGATGTGGCGCCATCGCTTCATCCTCGACCGCTGGGTGTGGGAGCTACCCGGCGGATACATCGACCCTGACGAGGATCCGGCCCTGTGTGCGGCACGCGAGGTCGAGGAGGAGACCGGCTGGCGGCCACGGTCTCTTGAGCCGCTGGTGACCTTCCAGCCCATGGTAGGCACCATCGATCAGACAAACCTCGTCTACCTGGGCCGGGGCGCCGATCACGTCGGCACCGCACCTGACATCAACGAGGCCGAACGGGTCGAGTGGATCCCGCTCGACGACGTCGAACGGCGAATGCGCCTGGGCGAGATCGTCGGCGCGGGATCGGTTTCCGGCCTGCTTGCTGTCCTTCTACTGAGGGCGCAGGGCAAGCTCTAGACCGCAGTGAGCACAGGCCGGACCCGTTCGGCGAATGCGCGCACGGCGGGCAGGCCGACATGCTTGCCCAGCCGGTCCGACAGCTCACCGAGGTAGTCGCGAGCGCGCATAGAGTCCAGCCCTTCGGCCGCGTCGACCGCTTGCATTCCCACAGCGCTCGCCTGCTCGAGGTCGCCTGCCTGCGCGTGTGCGGTCGCCAGCAACGCCAGGTTGAATTGCTTCCCGCGCGCGTAATGCCGGCCGTCCATGTCGAGAGAGCGCTCGGCGAACCGCTGTGCGAGATCGCCCCTGCCGAGAGTGGCGAAGCAGTGGCCGAACTTGGCCGCCAGGTACGACTCATCGAAGTACCCGATCCACTGCGGTGCCCTGGTGCGATCGGCCTTGTCGAACGCGCGCTCGGCTCGATCCAGGGCCTTAGCGCAGGCGGCCTCATCGCCGCCGGATGCGTGGCCCTGCGCTTCCAGGACCGCGGACTCCGCCTCGATCGCCATGATCCCGGCTTCCGCCGCCACGCGCCCCGCCGCACGAGCGAGGTCGACGGCGTGCGAAGAGGCCCGCAGGTAGGCGGCCTGATGGCTCATCGCCGCCAGGATCTCCGCGCCCAGGGCACGGTCACCGGCACCGTATGCCAGCCGCAACGCTTGGATCATGTACCGCTGAGCGAGGCCGTTCATGCCGATGTCGTACGACGCCCACCCCGCCAACTGTGTCGCCTCGGCTGCGGCTGAGAACAAAGCCTGGCCGGTACTCGCGTTGTAACGGCCCCGCAGCATCGCGGCTACCTCGCCATCGAGGAAGCGCACGACGCTCTCTCGCACGTGACCGCCGCCGAACTGGTTGTCGAGCGTGCGGTAGGTCGCGGTGATCCGCTTGACCATCTCGATGTCCGGCTCGCCGATCAGCCGATCGCCGTCGCCGGAAGGATGTTCGTCCATGGGCGAGACAAGCCACCGCATCGCAGGCGACATAAACGCTGTAGCACTGAATCCCACCGCGCGGAGCATGTTTCGCCGCTGCACATCTTCCTGCCAAAGGTCTACGGCGACGGCAATACCCTGCCGCCAGTCCGGCGCAAACTCTAGCCCGTGCCCAGTCGCAGTGTTACCAGCGTCGAGGGTTACTTTATGTCCGCCATTGTCGGCTGACACCTCGCGCACCATGGCTGACAATTCACCATTGCCGCCGAGCACCGCATCCAGTAGTGCGGCGACCGAAACGCTTGGCTGCTTCTTGCCGACTTCCAGGTCCCACAGATATCCATGAGAGCAATGCACCTGCTGGCCAAGGCGACGCAACGAGAGTCCTCGCTGTTCACGGAGTGCCTTGAGCTGTAGAGAAAAAGCCGGATCGACCGAGACCAGCCGTCGTGGCATGACCACACTTCCTAAACGCCATCCAACAGAACGTGATGCGATGCTGATCGTTGCAGGACTATCGCAATTCCGACATGGTAGCGTACACATTGACATCCGTACACGTCCGTCGCCCGATTGGCCACGAACGACTTTAAGTTCGAATTTAAAGTCGACTCCGCCGGTCAGAAATGGGATTCAGTCACCGACATCATCGGCGCTCGCGTCCTCGACTCGCACGGTCACTGAGTCAATGCCGGGGTGGAAGACTCCCGGCACCATGGCATCCAGCCCATAGTCGAGTTTGATAGTGGGCAGCATGCGCCAGTCCGTCTTCGGCGGTGCCGGGGGAAGCTCATTGTCTGCAACGATGATCTGAAGACGATCTCCGGCCACATTGGTTATACTATAAAGGCGCTCATAAATTCGCTGACTGAGTCTGACATCAGATTCGTTACGTCCAATAGCATTCTGTGGCGAATCAATGATGAGTAGTGACGGCAGCAATATGTCTGGATGGTCAATCGCCGCTCGGAGAAGAGCTAGGTTATATGCGACACGTATCGCTGTTGTAACGCCACCTCCGGATGCCTGAACCTCCTCGAACCTCGCCCCACCGATGCGTGGAAGAAAGTCCTCCGGGTCGATGGACGCCATTTGTACGTTGACACCAGGAATGTTTAGTTGGCTAAGTTCATATCGGAACGCGTCTTCGAACTCGGCTAGGTATTGACGGGCTTCCATGATCGTGGCGCCGTGCTGCCTAATGGCCAAGCGAACTTGGCGAAGTTCGTGGGTCGTCTGACGATGTTTCGACTCGAACTCTGCGAAAATTCCCCACATCCGCTTGAACTCATCGAGCCGTTCCAGTTCGGCGAGAAGGGTGGCCTGACGCGCGCTGAAATCCTCAATTTGCGCGATTGCTGGTACAATGCGCTCACGGCTGATTCGGTCTATCTGCGCACGTGCTCGCAGTACGTGCAGCCGGGCGGCGAGAAGTTCCTCCTCGGCGGTGCGCGCTCCTATCGCGTCCTCTTCAAGAAGCGCCGCAGTTTCTGATATCTGCTCTTCGAGGCGCAGGCGCGCGTCGGCATGAGTGGCAGCGCTAACAGGCAGCAGCGGATCAGGCTGGCCGCAGACGCGACACAAGCCGTGGCTGTGGTGTTGTAGGTCCTGGAAACAGCGTGGGCAGGTCAAGTAATCGAAACGCCCGAGAGCCTCTTCAGCAGCATCGGATCGGTCCAAGCGCAATAGGTCAAGCTCCAGCTGTGCCAGTAGCGCACGGCGAGTCTGTACCGTTCCCGCACGAGTCGCTGCCTCGGTCTGAAGTCTCTGTTCGCGCTGCATCAGGAAATCGAGTTCGACGAAGAGCGGATCGCTCTCGTTGGGTGGAGTTGTCGCCGAACGGAGATTTTGCAGTGCCCGGCTTACGGTCGTGAGCGTCGCGTGGATGTCACGACGCTTGGCAGCCAGCTCTGCGGCTGGAGGGGTCTGACCAGCCTCCAGGAACAGTTTCACCGCGTCTACCTGTTCTTTGTAGCGCTTGACGGCGGAGTTCAGCTCTCCTTCCTGTCGACGCAGCCGATTCACCTCGGAGTCAGAGAACTTGAACATGAGCTTGAACAGCTCGAGTCGGGCCCTGTTGCTCCAATGCTGGCGGTGGCCGGCGATCTCGCGGTCGATGTCCACTGCTTCGATGTAGACGTATTCCCACAGGTTTTGGAAGGTCAGTGCGACAGTCTCTTCGGTAGCGCCTCGTCTGCGTGTCGGAACTCGCTCACGTGGAAAGCCGAGGAGTGTCAGAAGATAGTCGGACACACTCTCGACACCTGCTCCCGCCCTGACTGAAAGGCTGCGCTCAATCCCGAAGGTGAACGGATCGATGACATCGACCGTCCCAACTCGGTCGGGCACGCTGCGGCGCAACGCTAGCCGAACGTCCCCCACTTCAAGATCGACGATCACGTTCGTCACGTTCTCGCGCACCGCCGGCGTGAGCGCGGCCCGACCACCAAGAGCATGTTTCAACAGCATCAGCAGCGAGGATTTGCCCGTGCCCACAGAGCCAATGAGAGCGGTAAGCGGATTGTCGAACTCGTAGACTTTTTGGGCATCGGCTGTTTGAACGGTGATGCTCTTAACCCGCAATCTCGTGGCCACTATCCGAGCTCCCTCGGGAGTTGGTCGGTTTCACGCAACGCGGGACGAATTATTTCGTCAAGGCGCTCGGCTGAAAGGTTCATTGCCTGACTTAGGTAAGCAGCACGGTTGGCGACCAGTGACCAAGCGGAGGAGTTCCGCAGTTCTAGCGAAGCCGCATGGCCCTCGGCTGTTGTGAGCGGCTCGAATACTCTGCCTGAGACAAGGGTGACAAGGCGCCGTGAAACCAGGCCGCCAACGATCAGGTTGTAGCGGTCGGTCCAGAGTCCGTAACGGCGGTGGGCCAGTGCAGCCTCGTCGGCAAGCTGCTCAAGCCGCTGCGTCCTGCAGCCCGTGGGCCAGCCGACACCTTCGGCATCAACGCGGTCCAGGACATTTGGGAACCTGATCACGAAGTCGAGCCGAGCCAGCCGCGCCAGGCCCCGCAAGCCGCGAGCGTCTCTCGAAAAGGCGTCCACGATCAGCAATACCCGTGCCTGGTGGAACGCAGCCTCCTGCGCGATAGTGCGGGCTGCTGCCTGCTGACGGGCCAGAACAGCCGATCGCCGTCTCAGCGGATCGGTCACGGCGAGTCCTCGGCCACTGTGGCAGGAGGCAGGAAGTCGAAGTCGCACTGGTCGGACAACTCAAAGGCGACGCCGAGTGCATGCTGGTCGTTGATCCTGATTGGCGGTCTGCTCCGGAACGACGATGCCGCGACCCGCTCGCGAAGTTGCTGGAACAAGGCACCGCCGTATTCGTCCCCAGAGGACGCTGCCGCATCCTGAGCATCGATAACCTGCTCAAGAACCTCAGCTTCGATCTGCGCTACGGCCGCAGCGTCTCCTATGAGATCCGGAAGCGCCCTCTTGCGTACGTTGTACCAGGCTGTGCGAAGTCTCTCCGCGAGCTGGTGCTGCGTGACGCTTAGGCGACCCTGCGACATCTTCCGACGCAGGTCCGCCCCGCCGGGGGCGGGCAACATCTCCAAGTCATGGTGGAACAATGGGATCTCACCCCCGCGGACCAAGGCCGCGCGTACCGAGTCGGCATCGATCATCCGCTCACGCAACCGATGTTCGCGGCTTATGCCGATGGGCCAGGTGGCCGACACGCCGAGATTACGGACGAGATCCAGCTTGCGGCCGCCAAGCGAGCGAGACCGTTGTTCCACCATTGCACAGACACTCGCATGGGACGGCTGGGCGTCACGCGTATCCCAACCCCATCTTTGAAAGAGGGGCGTCACCACCTCAACGATGTTTGTCGCGGCGAGGTCGCCCATGTGTGGGGCGGTGACGAACGTCAGTACCCGGAGGAAATCGGCGACGTCCAGAACCAGGCCGTCGTCATCGCTCATTTGCTCCGGACGCTGCGGCGGCTCCCTGTCAGGCAGCGTCGGCAGTTCTTTCTGCCGCGCGGCGATGAGGAACTGTCGAGAAAGGATCTTGCTCCAAGTGAGCCACTGCTCGTCGTCACGGTTGGACGCGCTGATCATATCCTGCAGGAGGCTCGGCGAACGGACCCCCGTTCCCAAGCCAGCATTCGAAACGTGAGCGGCTCGGGGAATGCGCCCAGCCGCTCGAAGCGTCGACCAACGATCGAATAGGTGCGCCAAGCCGCCATCAATGCACAGCTCGCCGAGAGGCCACGGATTGCGGCCGCGATGTTTGACCGAGATGAGATCAATTGTCCTAATGTCCCGATGTACCACATGAAAGTCTTCATGGTCTTCGCAGACAATCGCGATCGGGCCATCGGCATCGAACAAGCGAAAGCACCAGCGCGCAATGACCTCGGCCTGATATCGAAACTGTGCTTGCGTTACTGCGCCCTCGTCGCCGGGCGGATCCGGCATCTCGACGAGAAAAGGAAGGGGATCTTGCTGGTCTCGCGCCATGGGGTCCCCTTAAGCACAACTACGCGGTGTCGTCAGTCGTTTGCGCTGAGATCATTGGTACCTCACGGATCGACTGCCGTAAAGAGGTCGGCGACAGCGTCGCCACGTACCTGCGATGAGCTGGTTCTCAGCTACGGTGGGGAATCCTGCAATCGCCTTAAAGGGCATCGTGGCGCAAATGCTGGAGGCCGCTACCCGTCCGGTCGAAGGCGGCCAGTGGGCCGCGACCAGCGGCATGAGCTTCGGCATCGACGGCGCGCGAGGCGCTCAGCCCGAGCGCCATTCTGACGGGTGCCTAGAATCGGGCATAAATCTCCCAGTTATGAGGCAATACCGCCCCGCCGGATTGGGGTCACAGGTAGCGGGTCGCCCGTGACCAGCAGAAACCGGTTCGCGTTCTGGTGACCACGGTGCACCGGCTGCGCGCCAGGTCCGGTCGGCTCACCTGAGCAGCGAACCCGCCTCGACATCGCCGGGCTTGGCCCCGGACCAGGGCATCCCCGCGTATCCTAGGCGACCCCCCATCGCGAACCAGGAGTCGTCACCCATGCCACCCCAGACGCCAGCCGAGATCATGCAGAGTGGGCGGGTGCCGGCGCCGGCAGGCCGCGAGATCGCCGTTCCGGACCAGGCCCCGCACGCTCAGATCATCGGCCTCGGCGCGTACCGTCCGCGCCGCGTCGTCACGAACCAGGAACTCTGCACCTTCGTCGACTCGACCGACGAATGGATCAGGACGCGGACCGGGATCACGGAGCGTCGCTGGGCCGAACCCGACGAGACCCTGGTGGCCATGTCCGTCCAGGCGGCTGCCGCGGCGCTGGCCGACGCCGGGATCGCCGCATCCGATGTCGGCTGCGTGGTGCTGGCCACGGTGACCCACCTGGAGCAGACCCCGTCGGCCGCCGCACTGATCGCACACCGGCTCGGAGCTGTCAACGCCGCGGCATTCGACATCTCGGCCGGGTGCGCCGGATTCTGTCACGCGGTGGCGCTCGGCCGGGACATGGTCCAGGGCGGCAGCGCCGGTCATGTCCTGGTCATCGGTGCGGAGCGGATCTCGGACTTCATCGACAGGCAGGACCGGACGACGGCCTTCATCTTCGGGGACGGAGCGGGCGCCGTGGTGATCGGCCCGGCACGACGACCGGGCATCGGCCCGGTCGTGTGGGGCGCGGACGGCAGCCAGTACGGGGTGATCGGCCAGACCCGCGACTGGAAGGCGTTCATGGACGACCCCACCGGTCCGCGGCCCTTCATCCAGATGTCCGGGCAGCAGGTGTTCCGCTGGGCCTCCTACGAGATGGTGTCCGTGGCGAACCGGGCGCTGCAGGCCGCGGGCATCACCGTGGACGAGCTCGACGCCTTCATCCCGCACCAGGCCAACATGCGGATCATCGACGCGATGATCAAAGCGCTCAAGCTCCCTGAGGGCGTGCCGGTGGCCCGCGACATCGCCGAGATGGGCAACACCTCCGCCGCCTCGGTGCCGCTGGCGATGGAGCGGATGCGGCGTGACGGTGAAGTCCCCCGCGGCGGGACGGCGTTGCTCGTGGGATTCGGCGCGGGGCTCTCCTACGCCGCACAGGTCGTGCGGCTGCCCTGGGGCTGATGCCGTGCTGTCGGCATCCGGCAGCCGCTCGGGGCCGGATCCCCGGCAGCGGTGTGATGTATACATTTCCATATGCGAAACAAATTGATCCGGTTCACCGTCACCGGACTCGTCGCCGGGCTGCTGTCCGCCACGGCCGCGGCCACCCCCGCCGCGGCCGACCCGGCACCCCGGACCACCAAGGGCCCCTGCCAGTACGCCGAAACCCCGGACGACCCGCCGGCCCGGCCGGTGGGGCTGCCCTTCGACCCGCGACACCAGCAGACCTGGAACACCCACGTCGTGCTCAACACCAGCCACGGCAAGATCACGATGACGCTGGACGCCGCCAAGGCGCCCTGCACCGTGCAGAGCTTCGAGCACCTGATCCTGCACCGGTTCTACAACAACACGAGCTGCCACCGGCTGACGGCGTACCCGACGCTGAAGGTGCTGCAGTGCGGCGACCCGTCCGGCACCGGCAGCGGCGGCCCCGGCTACCAGTACAAGGACGAACTGCCCACCGACCTGCCGCCCGTGCCCGACCGGCCCGGCCGCGTCTACTACCCGCGCGGCACCCTGGCCATGGCCAACGCCGGGCCGAACACCAACGGCAGCCAGTTCTTCCTGGTCTACGCCGACTCGATCCTGCGGCCCAACTACACCGTCTTCGGCACCATCGACGAAGCCGGAATGGCCGCCCTGGACGCGATCGCCGCCGGCGGCATCCAGCCGACTCCCGAAGACCCCGCGCCGGTGGACGGTGCGCCCGCGCTGCCCGCCGACATCCAGCGCGCCTGCGTACACCTGTTCCCGCTGCCGTTCTGCTGACCGGCTCTCGGCCTCCGCGGCGGCAGAGGCTCCTCGCCGGGCTCGAACCGAGTTCGGGCCCGGCGAGACCTACGGCGGGCAGCGCCGGTGAGTTCGCCACGGCCTGCACCGGCCGCACCACGATCCGCTGAACCCGACGTGTGCTACCGATCGAGTTGCAGCCGATGCCAGGCGTGCAGCGTCAGCGCCGTGAAGACGACCGGAAAGACTGCCGCGGACAGCAGCTCGGCCACCCCCACCGTTGCGGGCAGCAAGGCCCACAGCGCCGGTGCCGCCGGGGGAACCAGCCGCCGCCCGCACCGGCCACGACGATGATCTGGGTGACGGCCATCAGGGCGACGATGGTCGCCATCGCCGGAAGCAGCCCGCGGCCGAGCGTGGCGGCCCAGGCCGCGGGAACGGCGAGTGCCGCGGTCATCACGGCCAGGGCGAGCAGGCGACCCAGGCCCGCCCAGTCGGCCGGTTGCGGCGCCTGACGCGTGACGGCGAAGCCGACCAGCGCGACGGCCAGGGTCAGTGCCGTCGCGGTCGCCGCGGCCCACAGCACGAACACGATGAGTTTCGCCGAAGCGAGCGCGGGCCGGGTGACGGGCAGGCCGAACAGGCCGGTGATGGTGCCGTCGGTGAACTCGCGGCCGAACATCCAGCTCAAACCGACCCCGAAGGCCAGCAGCCCGGCCGCTGCGGTGACCTGCGTGGCCACGTTCAACACGGCCGGCCACCCACCTGCGGCAGCCAGCGGCCCGAGCTTGGCGGCGAGCTGCTCGTCGCCGCCGCCCGCGGCCGCGACGGTGGCCGCGGCAAGAGCGGCGACGCCGCCGATCAGCAGGAGCGCGGCGCTGGTCAGGACGCGGGAGGCGGCCGCTTTGCGGCCTTCGACGGCGACGGCGGTCGCCAGCATGGACAGGTTCACCGCGGGCTCCGATCGGCGGGCGTGTCGTCGGCGTGGACGAGCGCGAAGAAGGACCTCTCGATGTCGACGCCGCGCGGGTCCAGGGTCCCGATCACGCGGCCGGCGTTGATGACGGTGATGCGGTGCGCCACCCGGGCCACCTCGTCGAGATGGTGGCTGGACACCAGCACCCCGGCGCCGTCGGCGGCGCGTCGCACCAGCGCCTCGCGCAGCAGGATGACCCCGGCCGGGTCCAGCGCGTTGGTGGGCTCGTCGAGCACCACGACCCGAGGGCGGTGCTGCAGCGCGGCGGCCAGGCCGAGGCGCTGCCGGTTGCCCAGCGACATCCGGCGTGCCCGAACGGCGGCGTACCGGGTGAGATTCAGCTCGGTCAGGACATCGCCGACCATCCGCGCCGCTCGGTCGGCGCCCGCGCCGTGCAGGCGTGCGCTGAGCATCAGGTTCGTCCGGCCGTCCAGTTCGCCGTAGGCCAGGGGAGTCTCCACCAGGTGTCCGACGTTCGACCAGTCGGCGGTGTTCAGCGGCTGCCCGTCGATGCGTACGGCGCCTGCGGCCGGTCGCAGCATGCCGAGCAGGAGCCGCATGAGCGTGGTCTTGCCCGCACCGTTGAGGCCCACCAGGGCGTGGATCTCACCTGCGATCACGTCGAGATCGATGCCGCGAACGCCGGCGCCGCCGCGGAACAGCCGCGTCAGGCCGCGCACCTCGATACGGGGCGCCGTCATCGCCGTCCCGCCAGAGTGTCCAGCGCCGCCGACACCACGTCGGTCAAGGCGATGCCGTCGCGCTGGGACCAGTCCAGCAGCGCGGCGGTGATGCCGGCCAGCACCGCGGCGGCCGCGACCCGTGCCGAGCCGGGGTCGGCGCCGTCGGCCACGAGCTGGTCGACGAGGATCTGTTCGGTGGCGGCGTTGTTCGCTGAGATCGCCGCACGCAGTGACGGCGTGGCCGCGGCGACACGCACCCGCCGCCGGACGGTGGTGCTCTCCGGCTCCGGCAGCCGCTCCCAGGCGGCGCGCAAGCCCGCGACCGCTCTGGCAAGCGGCGGCATCGTGCGGGGCTGGGCCGCGACGGCGTCGGCGATGACCGGGTCATACGGGTCTTCGACCACCACGCGCTCCTTGGCGGCGAAGTGGCGGAAGAACGTCATCTCGGTCACCCCGGCAGCCGCGGCGATCTGGCCGACGGTCGTCCGCTCGTATCCCTGCTGCTCGAACAGATTCAGTGCGCACTCCAGCAGGAGCGCGCGGGTGCGGCCTCGGCGGCCCCCTGGTTCCCTGTCCACCACCACACCGTAAATGTTAGTGCCTAACATTTCAACGTGCGGCGCTGCCCTCGCCCTGGCCGCCGCTGTGAGCACGGATACGCCGCCGTCAAACGCGCGTGAAGAATGCGCCTGTCGCCGTACGGGAGCCATGGTCGGCACACTTGACCCGGAGGTCACTCCGGCAGCGGGCTGACCATGGTGCTGTTTCGGCCCACCGCAGGCCTGAACACTCGGCACCACCACCGCACAGCGAACGGAGCAGGCGAACCGATGACGAAAGTCCTCATCATCGACGACGAACCGCAGATCCTGCGTGCGATGCGCATCAACCTCAAAGCCCGTGGCTACGACGTCGAGCCGGCCGCCGACGGCGCCACGGCGCTGCGGGCCGCAAGCTCGTACCTGCCCGACGTGATCGTGCTCGACCTCGGCCTGCCCGACATGGACGGCGTCGAGGTCATCCGGGGCCTGCGCGGCTGGTCGGCGACACCGATCATCGTGCTGTCCGGGCGCACCGGCAGCGACGACAAGGTCGAGGCCCTCGACGCCGGAGCCGACGACTACGTCACCAAGCCCTTCGGCGTCGACGAGCTGCTCGCCCGCATCCGCGCCGTGACCCGCCGCCACGCCGCCGCCCCGGACTCCCGGCGGTTCGTCCGCGTCGGCAGGTTCGAACTCGACGTCGCCGACCACCAGATCCGCGGCGGCGACATACGCCTGACCCCGACGGAATGGCAGCTGCTGGCCGCGCTGCTCCGCAACCCCGGCAAGCTCGTCAGCCAGCGGCAGCTGCTGCACGACATCTGGGGCCCGCAGTACGCCACCGAAACCAACTACCTGCGCCAGTACATGGCCCAGCTGCGCCGCAAGCTCGAAGCCGACCCCGCCCACCCCCGCCAGCTGCTGACCGAACCGGGCATGGGCTACCGGTTCGTGCCCGCCGACGAACTGCCCGCGTGAGCCGCCGCCCGCGGGCCGGAGCCGGGTCGCGGCAGGTCTTGACGAAATTTTGACGCTCAGGGTATCCGGATAGGCCCTATCGTTGCCGAGGCTCAACACAAGACTCGGCGAGGGCATCGGAAGGTCATGGGCAACGCGGCACGGCAACAGGTGATCGAGTACGCCATCCCCGCAACCGTGGGGGCCCCAGGACCCGCAGCGAAGCCACCCGGCCGGTTCGCCGGCTGGCTGCTGCAGCACCGCGTCCAGCCGGTCGGTCCCGAGTCCGACGAGAGTCATGCCACGCCGCAGGCCTGGTGGAAGGTGATGTGCCTGACGGGGGTGGACTACTTCTCCACCCTGGCGTATCTGCCGGCGATCGCGGCGACGGCGGCCGGGGCGTTGTCGCCGCTGGCGACCTTGCTGATCGTGGCGTTGACGCTGCTGGGGATGCTGCCGATGTACCGGCGGGTGGCCAAGGAGAGCCCGCACGGGCAGGGTTCGGTGGCGATGCTGGAGGATCTGCTGCCGTTCTGGCGGGGCAAGGTCTTCGTGCTGGTGCTGCTCGGGTTCGTGGCCACGTCGTGGATCATCACGATCACGCTGTCGGCCGCCGACGCGTCGGTGCACCTGCTGGAGAACCCCTTGGCTCCGCACTTCCTGGAGGGCCACGCGGTCGCCATCACGGTGATCCTGCTGCTGATCCTGGGCGGGGTGTTCCTGCTCGGCTTCAGTGAAGCGGTCGGGGTCGCGATCCCGCTGGTGGCGGTGTTTCTCGGGCTGAACGCGGTCATCGTGGTGGCGGGCCTGGTGGAGGTGTTCACCACGCCGGGCGCCTGGTCGGGCTGGACCGGTGCGCTGAGCAGCGGCGGTGGCGGCTTCGGCGGCGTCATGGGTCCCGCGATCCTGGCGTTCCCGCTGCTGGTGCTGGGCCTGTCCGGGTTCGAGACCGGCGTGAGCATGATGCCCCTGGTCAAGGCCGACGGGGCGGACACGCGGCAGCGGCTGGTCGCAAGGATCGGCAACACCCGCAAGCTCCTCACCGTCGCCGCGCTGATCATGTCGGTGTACCTGCTGGCGACGAGCTTCGTCACGACGGTGCTGATCCCGGCGGAGGAGTTCGAGCCGGGTGGGGCGGCCAACGGGCGGGCGCTGGCGTTCCTGGCGCACGAGCACCTGGGCGAGGGCTTCGGCACGGTGTACGACGTCAGCACGATCCTGATCCTGTGGTTCGCGGGTGCGTCGGCGATGGCGGGGCTGGTCAACATCGTGCCGCGGTACCTGCCGTCGTACGGCATGGCGCCGGAGTGGGGCCGGGCGGTGCGGCCGGTGGTGCTGGTCTACACCGTGGTGTGCGTGGGCGTGACGATCGCGTTCGGGGCCGACGTCGAGGCGCAGGCGGGCGCGTACGCCACCGGCATCCTGGCGATGATGGTGTCCGGCAGCGTCGCGGTGACGATCTCGGCGTGGCGGCACCGCCGCCGCAAGGCCACCGCCGGGTTCGCGGTGCTCACCCTGATCCTGCTGTACGCCCTCGGCGAGAACATCCACGAGAAGCCCGACGGGATCGCCATCTCGGCCATGTTCATCGCCGCGATCGTCGTGATCTCACTGATCTCGCGCATCACCCGCACCACCGAGCTGCGCGTCGAGCACATCGAGTTCGACAACCGCGCCCGGCAGTTCGTCACCGACACCCTGGGCCACGACGGTGCCATCAACCTCATCGCCAACCGCCGGCAGTCGGGCGACGTCGCCGAGTACGCGGCCAAGGAGGCCGAGCAGCGCGGCATGAACCCGGTCCCAGGCGGAGCCGACGTGCTGTTCCTGGAGATCGACGTCGTCGACCCGTCGCAGTTCACCAACGTGCTGCACGTCACCGGCGTCCAGGTCGGCAACCACCGCGTGCTGCGCGCGGCCGCGCCCGCCGCCCCCAACGCCATCGCCGCGATCCTGCTCACGCTACGCGACACCACCGGCGTACGCCCGCACTGCTACTTCGAATGGTCCGAGGGCTCGCCGCTGACCCACCTGTTCCGCTACCTGCTGCTCGGCCGCGGCGACACCCCGCCGGTGGTCCGCGAGATCCTGCGCCAGAGCGAACGCGACCCGGCCCGCCGGCCCGGTATCCACGTCGGCGGCTGACATCCGGAGGTGCTGCGGCGCCGCCGCCGGCGGTCTGCGGCCGATCTGCCCTGGGCTAAGTCGCTGACAGCAGATTCCCTTGGTACGCCGCCCCTCGGGCCTGATCGTGGAAGGAACGGCCCGAGAACAGGAGTGCATACATGGGCGTCACCGCCACGCTGGACGACGAACTCAGCATGAGGCTGCTGCACGAGCGGATCATCGTGCTCGGCTCCGACGTCGAGGACGACATCGCCAACCGGATATGCGCTCAGCTGCTGACGCTGTCCGCCGAAGACCCGCGCCGCGACGTCGCGCTGTACCTGAACTCGCGCGGCGGCTCGGTGCTCGCCGGGCTGGCCGTGTACGACATGATGCGGCTCATCCCCAACGATGTGATCACCGTGGCGATGGGGCTGGCGGGGAGCATGGCGCAGTTCCTGCTGTGCGCCGGCACGCCGGGCAAGCGGTTCGCGCTGCCCAGCGCGCAGATCCTGATGCACCAGGGTTCGGCCGGTCTGGGCGGCACCGCTGCCGACGTGGAGATCTACGCCGGGCAGCTGGACCGGATCAGCAACCTGATGAGCACGCTGACCGCCGGTCACACCGGCCGGCCGGTGACCGAGATCGTCGAGGACGGGCAGCGCGATCGCTGGTTCAGCGCGCAGGAGGCGCTCGACTACGGGATGGTCGATCACATCGTCGCGCACGTCGACGACATCCGCCCGCGCGTGGTCAAGCAGCGGATGGGGGTGTGAGCCCATGGGCCAGTACACGATTCCCACCGTCGTCGAGCGGACCTCGCGCGGCGAGCGCGCTTTCGACATCTACTCCCGGCTGCTGTCGGAGCGGATCATCTTCCTGGGCACGGAGATCACCGACGACGTCGCCAACGTGATCATCGCGCAGCTGCTGCACCTGCAGTCGGAGAGCGCCGAGCTGGACATCTCCTTTTACATCAACTCGCGGGGCGGCTCCTACAGCGCGCTGACCGCGATCTACGACACGATGCAGTACGTCCGCCCGGACGTCGCCACGCTGTGCGTCGGGCAGGCGTCCTCGGCGGCGGCCGTGCTGCTGGCCGCGGGGACGGCCGGCAAACGGACGGTGCTCCGGCACGCCAAGGTGGTGCTGCATCAGCCGTCCACGCAGGAGGGCTCCTTCGACGTGGCCCAGGGTACGCTGCCGGACCTGGCCATCCGGGCGCGCGAGGTGTCCCGGGTGCGCGCCGAGATGGACGGCATTCTCAGCCGGCACACGGGTCACCCGGCGGAGAAGATCCGGCACGACCTCGACCGGCACAAGACGTTCAGCGCCGCCGAAGCCGTCGGCTACGGCTTGGCCGATCAGGTCATCTCCACCGTGAAGACGACGCCGGAGAGCTAGGCGGCCAGGGCGTAGGCGTCGCCGGCTCGGCGAGTCGGCGGCGCCGCCACGTCGTACCGTCCCGCGACCGTCCGGTGGGCCGTGAGCGCCGTCGTCGCGGTGTTGTTCGCCGAGATGTGGAAGGCGACGGCGACGAGCAGGTCCGGCAACTCGATGCCCAGCGCGGCGCACAACGCCGCGAGCACCTCGGAGGAGACCTCCTTGAGGCCGCGCTCGACCTCGGACAGGTAGGGCATCGAGATCCGCGCGGTCACCGCGACCTCGGCCAGCGTGCGCCCCTGTTCGAGCCGCAGGCGCCGCAGTGACTCGCCCAGCGCCGAGCGCAGCAGCACCCGACGCGGTGTCGCCTGGGGGTGGGCTCGCTCCGGCGGATTCGACATGGGTCTTTCATAGCAAGACCCGCCGCCGTCCGACAGCCGAGTTCGCTACCGGCAGAGCCGGCCGGTGACCCGATCGGGCCACCGGCCGGCGTGGCAAAGGTCTGTGCACGTTCACAGAATGAAGGCCACAGGGTCGTCAAATAACGTCCTGGGCAGCTGCGAACTGTGAACGTGCACAGCATCAGGACATGTGAGCTCGGGATCGCCTGGGTGAGCGGGCTACCTAGACGGCCATTTTCTGTCCGCCTGGTCGGCGTCTCGACCGGTTCTGATCAGGACTGAACTGCTGTTGTAGGTGAAGAGGGCGATGCGGCGAGGACGTGGCCACCCTTGACAGTCTCATGGCCATCGCTACCTTGATCTGGGAACGTGCACAGTCAAGTCGAGCCCGCGCTCCGAGCAGATCGACCAGGAGGATTCACATGCGCGGTAAGCGCACCATCCGTGCCGCTTCAGGGGTCGTCGTGGCCGCGGCCATGATGTTCGCCGGCACCGTCGTCGGTCCTGCGGCGCCCGCGACGGCGGCAGCCGGAGACGTCACCATCACGCCGGTCGAGAGCGATCTCGCCCGCAAGCCCTGGGTCTCGGCCGCGGCCAGCAGCGGAGCGGCCAAGGCCGCCCGCGCGATCGATGGCGACCGCACCACCGCGTGGGTGGCCTCCCGACAGCGGGCGGGGGAGTGGCTGACCCTCCACCTGGGCGGCACCTACGACAACGTGCGCAAGGTCGAGGTCGTCTTCCCCGACAAAGGCGCCGTCTACCAGTACGTCATCGACGCGTCCTCGGACGGGACCACCTGGGGGACGGTCGTCGACCGCTCCGCGACCTGGGTGCCGGGCCGTGGCGGGGTGCACCTGTTCACCCGTCCCGACACCGCCTACCTGCGCGTCACCATCACCCGCGCCTCGCCGGGCGCGAAGATCGGCGTCAGTGAGATCTCGGCCTTCAACTACCTGCGCGACGACCTGCTCCTGGGCGCCGACCTCTCCTACGCCGATCAGAACACGGCCAGAGACGGCCTGACCTACTACGTCAACGATCCCGCCCAGGCCGTCGACCTGCTGTCCCTGGCCAAGAACTCCGGCATGGAATACGTGCGCCTGCGGGTCTTCAACGACCCGCGCGACGAGCGGAGCCACGAGTACCTCGACCCCGCCTACCAGGGTCCCGAGCGGACCGCGGCGGTCGCGAAGTCGGTCAAGGACAAGGGCATGGGGCTCGGCGTCGACCTCCACTACTCCGACCATTGGGCCGATCCGAGCAAGCAGGCCAAACCGACCGCATGGACCGGCCTGTCCTTCGCGGACCTCACCACGGAGGTCTACGACTACACGCGCGACTACGTCCAGACGCTGGTCGACCAGGGCACGGCGCCCGACAAGGTGGCCGTCGGCAACGAGCTCATCAACGGTTTCCTCTGGGGCAGCGAGAAGCCTCAGCCGTGGTTCGCCGACCCGGCCGACTGGTGCCACAGCTGCTACTTCAACCACGATCCCGCCTTCATCGCGCAGCCCGGCGGCGGCCTGCGGTGGGACTACTTCGGCTCGTCGGATCCGGCCGAGCAGGCCGCGTACGACGCGGCGTGGGACCGGTTCACGACGCTGCAGGCCGCAGGCATCAAGGCCGTCCGCGACGTCTCCGCAGCCAACGGCCTCGACATCAAACTCGAGACCCACGTGATCATCGACAACGGCAGGCTGGACCGGACACTGGAGTTCTGGAACCAGTTCCTCACCCGCCTGAAGGCCAAGGGCCAGGACATCGACGTGATCGCGCACTCCTACTACCCGGAATGGCACGGCACGGCGGAACACTACGAGAGCAGCCTGCACGCGATCGCCGCGGCACACCCGGGATATGAGCTCGAGATCGCCGAAACCTCCCACCCGGCCAACGACTGGGACGGGGTGCCGGTGCCGAACTCGCCGTACCCGAAGACCGCGCAGGGTCAGGCCGACGCGTACCAGCGGGTCTTCCAGATCGCCAACGACCTCCCGGACAACCGCGGCGTCGGAGCGCTCGTCTGGGAGCCGGCCAACTGGCAGGAGATGGTCGACTGGGCCGGCTCCAGCTGGCCCGTCCTGAAGGTCTTCCCGTCGGTCGACGTCTTCCGCAAGAGCGACGCCGAGCAGGTGCGCCAGGACACCGTCTACACCGCGACGCCGGTCCGGCACGCGCCGCGCCTGCCCGCGACGATCGATGTGCTGACGACGGCCGACGGCTCGATCGCGCCCATGGCCGTCACCTGGGACGCGGTCCCGAGCAGCGCCATCAGCGCACCGGGCGAGATCGTGGTGAACGGCACGACCGCGCTCGGACCCGTGACCGCCGTCGTGGATGTGGTCAGACGCCTGGCCCCGCCGATCATCGGGTGCACCAGCTTCGACCGGTCAGAGCCGGCCGGACCGGGGAGGTACGGATCCGACCTCATGCCGGCCACGTTCTGCACCTCGGGGCCGGTCGACTGACGTGCCCGACGGCCACCTCGGCTCCTGCGGCACGCCGTAGGAGCCGAGGTCCGTGCGGGTACGTCGCAGGATTAGCGCAGCCCGCGACCGGGTACGCGAAAGGTCCGCTGGTACAGGCCGCCGCCTGGCAACCAGGCCTTCAAGGTCGCAGCTCGGCGCCCGCACGGTGACGAGCGCCGGGTGTCAGCCGGCCGGCGGGAACGGGTCGTCCTGGTACGTGGACTCGTCCTCGACACGGCCTTCGCCGTCATGGATCACCAGCTGGCTGGGTTTGCTGTCGCGGGCCGTCTGGCGAGCCTGGTTGACAAGATCCTCTTTGCGGTCGTGTGAGGCGACCACCCGCTCGCCCTCACGCAGCTCCCACTTCTGGCCGGCCGGCATCACGCGGTACACGGTGCGCTGCACGATCGTCTCCTTCCATCCGGAATCCCTCCTCTCTCTATCGCCGCGCACCGCCACTTCAAACCGCCGCCGGGAGGTTTGGCGGCAAACGCCGCATTCCAGGGACATGATCATCCGCTGCTCCTGGCCTCCGTGCAGCGACGGATACCGGATACGGTGCGATGATGACGAGCGTCCTCATTGTCGGCAGACGGGTGCTGCGGTATGGGAATGCTGGCGGTGTCCGCAGCCGAGTCGGCGGGGCGGCTGGTGGTGCGGCTCAGCGGTGAATGCGACATGAGCACCAGCGGTAAGCTGGCGACCGCGCTGACGGCCGCGATGGAGTCTGCGCTGCCGATCGAAGTGGACCTCGGCGAGCTGCACTTCCTGGATTCCAGCGGCATCCATGTCCTCGTGACGGCCCACCACAGCGCGCAGGCACGGCGCACCGGCTTGTATGTGACCCACGCGGCGGGGGTCGTCGCGACGGTGCTGGAGCTGACCGGACTCGCCGCGCTGCTGGCCCCACCGTCCCAGGGTCCGGTGATCAGCGATGGACGTGCCCGATAGCACTCACGCCGCCAAAGGGGGCGTGGCGACGTTCGCCGCCGCCACCGACCTCGCCGGGGTGCGGGTCCTCATCCGCGACCGAGCTGTCGCGGCCGGGCTGCCGATCGGGCGGGCCGAGCTGCTGATGCTGGCGGTCAGTGAGCTGATGTCGAACACGCTCGAGCACACCGGCGGCGGGGGCGTGGTGCGGTTGTGGGCCGAGGCAGGCGTGCTGGTGTGTGAGGTGGAGGACCACCAACCGGCGGGATCGCGTCCGGTGAGGCGGGTCATGCCGGCCGCGGACGCGCCGCGCGGACGTGGGCTCGCCCTCGTCGAGCAGGTCTGCGACACGGTGTCCGTGGCACGCGGCGGAGCCGTGGTCCAGCTGCGAATGACCTGCTGACCTCGGCCGTTCTCACGGGAACGGTGCAGGTCAAAGCGCGACCTGAACGGCCAGCAGGCAGGTGTCGTCGTCGGGGCTGGCATCCTTCAGCAGCGTCTGCAGGTGGGCCAGCGCTCTGCCGTCGGGATGAGCGGCAGCGTCGGTCAAGGTGCCGGCGACCTTGCGCAACGCGAGGGCGGTGTCCTGTCCGCGGCGTTCGACGAGGCCGTCGGTGTAGAAGAGAACCACGTCACCGCGGTGCAAGCGGCACACGGTCTCGGGATAGTCGGCGGTCGCGACCGCGCCGAGGATCAGGCCGTCGACCCTGGTCAGCGGCTGGGCCCGGCCTGCGTGGACGTGCAAGGGCAGCGGGTGCCCCGCGCGAGCCCACCGCAGCGTACGGTCGGCCGGCTGGTAGACCGCGATGGCGGCGGTGCCGGTGGTGCCCAGGCGCAGGCAGAGCTGGTTGAGATGGGACAGCAGCCGCCCGGGGCCACCGGCCTCGACCGCGGTCCACCCGACCAGGGCGTAGCGCAGGTGGGCCATCGCGGTGGCGGCGGCGAGGCCGTGGCCGACCACATCTCCGATGGCCAGCAGGACACTCCCGTCCGGCAGGGGCAGCGCGTGGTACCAGTCGCCGCCGACCCGGGCCTTGTCCTCGGCAGGCAGGTACTGCACCCACACCTCGAGACCGGCGAGGGTGAACGGGCCGTCGGGCAGCGGCTGGATGATCTGCTGCAACTGCCCGGCGAGCCGCTGCTCGGCGACGACGGTCAGCTCACGTACCCGCAGCTCCTCCTGCAGTGCTTCGACGTCGCTGCGGGTCGTCTCGCGCGCGGTGACGTCCTGCACCACGCCGTACAGCTTCACCGGCTTGCCGGTGGCGTCGCGGGCCGTGTCGGCGAGCAGCCGCACATGCTTGACCTTCCCGCCCACCCGGATGCGGAACGTCAGGTCCGACACCAGGCCGCTGTCGAGCATCTGCCATGCCGTCTCGCGCAGCGGCTGATCGTCGGCGATGATGTGCGCGGTCTGCTCGGCGCTGCTCATCGGCCCGAGCGAGGGGTCCCGTTCGAAGATCCGGTACATGCCCGGCGACCAGCTGACCTGGCCGGTGAGCAGGTCCGTCTCGCCCCAGCCGAGGTTGCCGAGCAACTCGGTCTGCTCGCGGCGGCGTTCCTGCTCGTCCAGGCGCTGCCACCACACCATCAGCCCACCGCACACCCGGTGCGCCGACACGTCGAACAGCGACGTCGCGATCACTCCGGCTCCGTCGGCGTGATACCGGAAGTCCGGAAGCCGGCGGGGCACCCCGTCGGCGTACACCCGGTGGTACAGCTCCCACAGGGGACCGCCGACCATACGCGGATACAGCACGCTGATGTGCTGGCCCAGCCGCTGGTCGCCGCCGCGGCCGGCGACGTCGTGCGACTGCGCGCCGGCCGCCGCGATCTCGAAATCGGCCACCCGACCATGCTCGTCCAGCACTGGCAGCAGCCAGGTGCAGCCGGCCGGCACACCGGACAGCAGCTCGCGGATCATCGGAAGCGCCGACCGGCCGGCTGCCAGCAGGGCGGCGGGGGTCTGTGCGTCTGCCGGGCCGCCGAGCGGTGTCTGGCGGTCACGGGATCGGGTGTCGCCATTCACGGAACTCAGCGTAGACCGCCACCGGGCACGCGGAAACCGGCTGCCGCCCGTGCGCTGCCGGTTTGTACGTCGGTCACGCCGGGTAGTAGCGGGGATCGCAGCCCCCCCGTCAGGGTGGTGCGCGTGGTTCACGGCGCCCGGCCGTCCCGCGCGGGGCCGGTGCCGCGCTGCAGGAGCAGCCCACCGATGACCAGGAGACCGCCGATTGCCAGGAAGCCCAGATCCCACCACAGCCGGTCGGGCCCCGCGCGTACGTGGTGGATGCCGAGCACATGGTGGTCGACGACTCCTTCGACGAGGTTGAACAGGCCCCAGCCGACCAGGATCCAGCCCCACAGCGCGCGCGAACCCCACATGCGGCCCCGGCCGGTGGACACCCGGTGGTAGAGCAGCCCGAGACCCACGAGCACGGCCAGCCAGGTGAAGGTGTGGAACACGCCGTCCCACACGGTGTTCATCCTCAGTCCCGGCACGGTGTCGGCCGGGTAGTAGGCGACACCGGCGCGATCGGTGTCGGTGCTGGTGAGCATGTGGTGCCACTGCAGCAGCTGGTGCAGGAGGATGCCGTCGAAGAACCCGCCGAGCCCGGCGCCCAGGATGACGCCCGGCAGCCTGATGTCACGGGTAGCCACGACGGCCATACGGGCGGGTACCCGTCGCGAGGCTCCGGAAAACCCCGGGCCAGAGGACGGGGCGGGCCGCGCTGCTACTCAGGCTCCGACGAGTTCCAGCTCCCGTTCGGGCTCCGCGCTCGCCGCCGGCTCACCGGCCTCGACGGGGGAGTCTGCGCGCTGGGCAGCGTCTCGACCGGGCTGCTGATCAGCGGCCAGCCGGTGGGTGAGCTGCTCGCCTTACACGCCGATGTTCGGCAGGAGCCGGTCGAGCCAGGCGGGCAGCCACCAGGCGGCCTTGCCCAGCAGCGACATGACGGCGGGGATGATGGTCATGCGGACCAGGAAGGCGTCGACGGCGACGTCGACGGCCAGGGCGACGCCCAGGGATTTGACGATCGTGTCGTCGGTGAGGACGAATCCGGCGAACACCGAGATCATGATGAGCGCGGCGGCGGTGACCACACGCGCGCCGTGGCGGGTGCCGGTGACGATGGCCTCGTCCGGGGTGGCTCCGTGGACGTACTCCTCGCGGGTGCGGGTGACGAGGAAGACCTCGTAGTCCATGGCGAGGCCGAACAGCACGCCGATGAGGAAGATCGGCATGACGCTGATGATCGGCCCGGTGGATTCGACGCCGAACAGGCGATCACCGGCCCGAGCGGGCCGGTCCGCGACAGCACCAACTCCGCGCGCAGCCCGGCCCGCCGCCACTAGGCATACGCTCGCCGGATGGAGCCGATGGATGTCCCAACCCGACTTGCGGCGTACTTCGACGGCGCGGACACTCGGCCGATCACAGAGGACGCCGCGCGTGACGAAGGCAGACGGCTGCTGACCGGGGCACTGCGCGTGCAGGGCGAGGGTGAGCTAGGCGTCGACGCGGAGGCCCTCGCACTGGCGGCCCTGCTGTTCTGGTGCCGCTGGATCGAGTCGCCCAACGACCACGACGACCCCGACTGCCAGACCGCCTACCGCCTCTACAAGGTGCTGCTCGCCGTCGACCCGGACGCCGAGGTGCCGCCGCAGCTGGCCGGTCCGCTGTCCGATCCGGCAAACGACGAACAGCTCCCGGAACTGCTGCACAACGAGTCCCGAGACCTGATCGACGACAGCCTGCGGCAATTCGACGACATCGCGGTCGACCTCGGCATCGTATTGGGCCGGTGCGCCGTCGCGCTGACCCCGTCCGGCACCCCGGACCACGCCGAGTTCTCATGCAACCTGGGTGCCGGCGTGTTCGCCCGCTACCGTCATCACAGCGATGAGAAGGACCTCGACGAGGCGGTCGCCCTGTTCCGCTCCGCGGCCGGGAGCGGGTTCGGGCAGCCCGCGGAGCAGGCCCGCTACTGGGCCAACCTCGGCGTCGCGCTTCATACGCGGTTCCAGCGCGGTGCGCAGGCAGCGGACCTGGCCGAGTCCGTACATGCACACCGGCGCGCGCTGCGGCACCTGCCACAAGAATCCCGCTACCGTTCGCAGTACGCGGCCGTCCTGCACACGCGGTTCGAGACGGGTGGCCGGCCGCGCGATCTCGACCGGGCGATAGCCCATGCTCAGGATTCCGAGGCTATGGGCAAGACCAACCTCGCGCTGATGCTGCGCCACCGCTTCGAACAACGGGGCTCCATCGACGACCTGCAACTGTCGGTCACCCTGTTGCAGGAGATCCTGGCTTGCACGGGTCCCGGGGAGCCGGACGGCGCGCGCCGCATGTCCGCCCTCGCCAGCTCGCTGAACATGCGGTTCACCGCCCTCGCCGACCTGGCCGACCTGGACGCCGCCGTCGACCTGCACCGGTCGGCGGTGCGAACGGCCCGCGGAAGCGACCCCCAGCGCCTCGCCTATCTCTCCAATCTCGGCCACGCCCTGCACGACCGCTACGACGAACGTGGCGACTACGCCGACCTGAGCGAGGCGATAGCCGCCTACGACGAGGCGGGCAGGCCTGACGATCCGGTGCGGGCCGGCAACCAGGCGAACGTCCTGGCCGCACGATTCGAACACCTCGACGACATCGCCGACCTGGACCGCGCCCTGCAGGCCTACCTCGCGGCCCTCGCCGCGCTCGCCGCGCTCCCGCGCACCCACATCCACCGCGGCAGCCACCTGTCGAACCTGGGCGGCATATGGTTCGAGCGATTCCAGCGCACACAGGACCCGGCCGACCTCGCGGAGTCGATCACCTCCCACCGCGCCGCTGTCCGCTGCACCCCGCCCGGGCACCTCGACCGCTCCAGACGCCAGGTGAACCTCGCCATGGCCGTCGACTCCCGCCATCAGCTCACCGGCGAGCCCGCCGACCTGGATGAGGCGATCGACCTGCACCGCAACGCGTACCGCGGCGCGCCACCCGCCCGGCGCCAGCACCACGGCTCGGGCCTGGCCATCGCCCTGCACCTGCGTTTCCACCTGCGCGGCCGCGAGGCGGACCTGGCCGAATGCATTCGACTGCTACGGGAAGCCGTCGACTGCCGACCTGACCATCCCGACCGCCCGCGCCGCCGTACGCTGCTGGCAAGCGCTCTGGTCACCCGGCACAGCGAGACCTCCGACCCGGCCGCGCTCACCGAGGCCGTCGCCCTGATGCGCGACGCGGTCGCCGCCACCCCGCCCCGGCACGTCGAGCGCATCGGCCGCCAGACCATGCTCGGCAGCACCCTCACCAAGACCGGCGAACCCGCACTGGTCGCCGAGGCAGTCGAGGTCTTACGTGCGGTCGCGGACCTCCCTGACGTCAGCTCGCCGCGCAGCCACCGGCTGCGGACCCTCGGCGACGCCCTCCACGACTGGTGGGAGCTGACCGGGGCGACCCCCGACCTGGTCGCGGCGATCGACGCCTACCGCCGTGCCATCGCCGCGACCGGCACCACCGACCCGGACCAGGCCCTCAACGAGTACGACCTCGCCACCGTGCTCGCCGCCCTCGCGGATGCCACCGGCCGGCCGGAACATCGCCGCGAGGCCGTAGCGGTATACCGCGATGCGGCTCACCACCCGACAGCCGCGGTGTCGATCCGCATCCACGCGGCCGGAGAGTGGGCGGCGCAGGCCCTGGTGCTGGACGAGCCGGGCTCGGCGGCCGAGGCGTTCACCGTCGCGGTCGACCTGCTCCCGCAGCTGGCCTGGACCGGTCTCGACCGTCGCGATCAGGAGAAGGCCCTGACCTCGTGGAACACTCTCGCCTCCGATGCGGCGGCCGCGGCCCTGTCCGCCCAGAGCCCGGACCAGGCCGTCGAACTCGGCGAACGGGGCCGGTCCCTGATGTGGGAGCAGCAGCTGCGGTTGCACCGCGAGGCACACCACCTGGCTGCGCGGCACCCTCGCCTGGCGGCCCGGCTTGACCGCGCGCGGCAGCGGCTGCTCGCCTCGGGACGTTGACCGGCCGCCGCCGCGAGCTCATCCGTCCAGCTCAGCGGGTTCCGTGGTGGCAGCCGCGGTTCGCCGGGGAGCAGTGATGTTCGGAACCTCGTACGATGTGGCCCGTGGGATGGGAGGCAATTGGGCAGTGGGGTGACGACGCCGCTCGCATCGAACGGCTCACGGGCGGAGCCGCCAACGACGTGTGGAGCGTGCGGATCGACGGGCGCCTCGCGGTCGGTCGGCTCGGCACCAGGAGCGACGCCGATCTCAGGTGGGAGACCGAACTCCTGCAATACCTCGACCGAGAAGGTATGACCGTGCCCGTGCCGATCCCGGCTTCGGACGGCCGGTTGTTCGTCGACGGTCTGGTGGTGATGACCTACATGGACGGCGGACCGCCCGAGACGCAGGACGACTGGCGTCGTGTGGCCGACGCGCTTCGCGAGCTGCATCGGTTGACACAGGGCTGGCCGCAGCGCCCAGGCTGGCGATCGTCGGCCGACCTCCTGCATGCCGAGACCGGGACGAAGATCGACCTCGGCGCGATGCCCGCGGAGGGCGTTGCTCGATGCCGGGCAGCGTGGGCGCGGCTCACCGGACGTCCGACCTGCGTCGTCCATGGCAATCCGGCCAACCCCGGCAACGTCCGGGTGACCGCGCATCAGGTCGCGCTCATCGACTGGGACGAGTCGCACGTGGACGTCCCCGACCTCGACCTCGTGCTGCCCGGCAACGCCGCCGGCCTCGACGACGGCGCGCACGACATCGCCGCGCAGGCCTCGGCCGCGTGGGAGGCCGCCGTCAGCTGGGACGACGAGTACTCAGCCAGACGGCTCGCCGAAGTCCGAGCCGTCTGAGAACGCGATCGCGTGGCAAGAGATGGATCAAGGCACCCGCGACGAGGTACTGGGCCGCTTGGCTGAGGCGGTCGGGTCCGTCACGGTCACACACCCGACGCGGGTCGCCGTCGACGGACCGCCCGCCGCGGGCAAGACCACGCTCGCCGACGAACTGGCCGTCGTCCTGCGCGCACAGGGCCGCGACGTCATCCGTGCGACGATCGACGACTTCCTCTTCCCCCGGGCACAGCGCTACCCGCGCGGCGAGTACTCGGCCGAAGGCTGCTACTTCGACACGCACGACCACGACGCGCTGAACCGGGTCCTGCTCGATCCGCTCGGTCCCGGCGGAGACCGGCGCTTCCAGCACGCCGTCGACGACCCCCGACGGCCGGTCTGGCAGGCCCGAGCGCGGTAGCCGGTCATCCGATGTAGACGGCTGCCCGGCCGGACAGCGAACGACGTTCGGCCAGAACCTGACGTCGGGCTTCCTCGACGCCGGGGAGGTCCGGTTTGATGAATCGGTGACTACTGGCAGCTCCGAGCGGTTCACGCAGGATGTCGACCGCCGTATGGCACTGGCCCGCGAGTGGGACGAGCTCGTCGAGCAGGTGCGCGCGCTCGAGGGGTTCGAGGACTTCCTGCGGCCGCCCCCGCTGAAGAGCCTGCTCCCGGCCGCGGACGGCGGGCCGGTGGTCATCCTGAACATCAGCCGGTGGCGTTGCGACGCCCTCATCGTCAAGACGTCCGGCGTCGAGGTCGTGGAGCTGCCGGACCTGCGCCAGGAGGACGTCGCCGCGCAGGCCCAGGCGTACCTGGAGGCGGTCGGGGCCCGGCAGGGTGACACGCTGCGGGGGAGCTTCACTCGCGACGCCGATGTGACCGTCTCGGGGAACACCGTCGAGGCGGCACTGGATCGGTGCCTGCGCTGGATGTGGGACGCGTTCGCGGCCAAGGTGCTGGCACACCTGGGCTACACCGGAACGCCGAGCGGCGCCTGGCCCCGCATCTGGTGGTGCCCGACCGGCCCGCTGGCGCTGCTGCCGATCCACGCCGCCGGTGATCACAGTACGGCCGGTGAGGCGGTCCTGGATCGGGTCGTCTCCTCCTACACGCCCACACTGCGCGCGCTGGTGCAGGCCAGGGGTGACGCGGGGGAGCCGCATGGTGACTCCGAGCGGATGCTGTTCGTCGGCATGCCGCAGACGCCGAACCAGGCGGACCTGCCCAAGGTGAGGTCGGAGGAACAGTTCATCACGCAGCTGTTCGCTGGCCGGTGCACGTCGCTGGTCGGGTCGCAGGCCACCCGCGACACGGTCATGAGCGGACTGCGCGAGCACGGCTGGGTGCACTTCGCCTGCCACGGGGAGCAGAATCTGGCCGATCCGTCGCAGGGTGGGCTGCTCGTGCAGGACGGCACGCTCACCGTGACCGATCTCAGCTCCCAGCAGTACCGTGGCGACTTCGCCTACCTGTCCGGCTGCAAGACCGCCGTCGGCGGGGCGAACCTCCCGGATGAGGCGATCACCCTCGCCGCGGCCCTGCACTACACCGGATACCGGCACGTCATCGCCACGCTGTGGTCCATCTGGGACGACGAGGCCGCGCAGATCGCCAAGGAGGTCTACGAGGCCGTGGCTCACGGCGGTGTGCTGCGGGCCGACCTGGCCGCCGAAGCACTGCACCATGCGGTGCGCCGGCTGAGGGACAGGCACCGGGACCGGCCCAGCGTGTGGACCCCGTTCGCACACACCGGCCCATGACAGGCCGACGGGCGGGTCACACCTGAGCCTGTCCGTCACAGTACGGCTGACCGAATCTGACCGGCCGCTCGCAGCCTGCGCCAGACAGGAGACCGCGTTATGCCCAAGGTCCACGCCCTGCTGGTCGGGATCGACCGGTACAAGCTGCCGGAGCTGGACCTGCAGGGGTGCGTCAACGATGTGGATCTGGCCGAGGCGCTCCTGCGTGACCGTGTCGCGCCGGGTGACCTCGTCGTCGAGAGGCTGCTGGACGAGCAGGCCACCCGGGCCGGGATCATCGAGGCGTTCCGCCGGCATCTCGGCGGGCTCGGCCCCGGCGACATCGCGCTGTTCTGGTACAGCGGACACGGCTCGACCGCGCCGCTGCCCGAGGAGATCTGGTACGCCGAGAGCGCCGGCATGTGCCAGACCGTCGTGTGCCACGACAGCCGCGCCGACGTGGCCGACCTGTACGACAAGGAACTCGGCATCCTGGCCCATGAGGTCGTCACGACCGGCGCCCAGCTGGTCACGATCATGGACTCGTGTCATTCCCGCAGTGGTATGCGCGACGTCCCGGTGCCGGGTACGAAAGCCAGGCTCGCCCCCGCGTCGACGACCGCACCGGCCCTGCGCGACCTGCTGCCCGAGCTGGTCGCAGCAGCCGCCGACCCGAAGCGTGCCGCCCCCGGCCTGCAGTTGCCCGGCCACGTGGCGCTCGCCGCCTGCAACGAGTGGGAGCGGGCGAGGGAGTGGCCCTTCGCCGACGGCTGGCACGGCGTCTTCACCGAGGCGCTCGGGCATGCGCTCGCCCGGCTCGGCCCGCACGCCACGTACCGGCAGGTGTTCAGCCACGCGCGCTGCCGCGTCGAGGGCTGGCGCTCCAGCCAGGTGCCCACCCTGGAAGCGCTCGGCGACCTTGCCGACCTCGAGTTCCTCGGCGGAACGCTGCGGCCGCGCGCCTCCCGGATCAGCATGCGCCACCTCCACGGCCGGTGGGAGCTGGACGCCGGGGCGATGCATGGTGTCGTCGCCGACGCCCGGTTCGGGGTGCACCACGCCGCACCGTTGCAGCAGGTCCGGGTGCTCAGCGTGCATGTCCGACACAGCGTCGTCGAGCCGGTCGGCTGGGCACCGGACGAGGAGAAGCACTACGAGATGGTCCTCACCGACGTGCCGCTCCCGCCGGTCGCGGTGTCGATCGAGGCGGACCCGGACGTCACTGCGCGGCTGACGGGAACCGTCCAGGTCAGCGGCCCCGGCGGTGGGCCCTCACCGCATGTCCGGCTCGTCCGGCCCGCCGACCCGTTCACCTCCGGGCTTCGGCTGCGGGTCCGCCAGGACCACGCCCGCGGTACGGTGCAGATCTTCGGTCTCGACGACAGATCGCTGGCCGACCCGGTCGGCGCCGATGACGGCGGCATCGAGCAGACCGTACGCCGGCTGGAGCACATCGCCCGCTGGCTGCAGATCCGCAACCTGCCGAGCGCGTCCCCGGCGCTGGCCGAGGCGATCCAGATCGAACTGGTCCCGGCCCCGGCTGACGGCTCGCGTCCCGCCCGCGGCCACGAGCCGCCGCCGGTGAACGACCTCGTTCTCGACTACACGTGGAACGGCACGAGCTGGGTGCCGCCGACGGTGTTCATCCGGCTGCGCAACACCACCGACCGCAGGCTCTTCTGCGTCCTGCTGGACCTGACCGACCGGTACCGCATGCACGCGAACCTGTTCCCCGGGGAGTACGTCGAAGGGGGCTGGACCGCGGAGGCGGGCCACGGGGGCGCCGTCGCCTTCAGGCTGCCCCCGGACCGTCCCGTCGAGAAGGGCGCGTTCGTCACGGACTGGCTGGTGCTGCTCGTCGCCGAGGAGCCGTTCAGCTCGGCTCCGTTCTCCCTGCCGAGGCTGGGGGAGAGGTCGAGGTCGGTCTCGCGCGACACGTTGCCCGGCATCAACGGGGTCCTGGACCGGCTCGGCATGCGCGCCGTACAGCGGGATGTCGAACTGATGCCGCCGCCGACGGCGCTGGACTGGGCCGTCAAGGTCGTCGAAGTCACCACCAGGGTCCCGTAGCGCCACAGCGAGATCAGCCGGCAGGTCAGATCACGTCCGGGCCGAGGAGCTCTTCGAGCCATCCGTAGATGCCCTCGCCGTACTCGGCCAGCGCCTCCTCGGTCGCGTCCTGCAGCGAGCGCTGGTAGGACAGGGCCTTGCCGATCTTTGCGACCACGATGGCGTCCTGGCACAGCTCACGGAGTTCGGCCAGGTCGCGGCCGTCGGCCGTCCACGCGGACAGGTAGCGGTCGCGCAGCTCGTACAGCAGCGGGTCCTTGTGCTCGACCTTGGCGTCGCGGTGCACCACCCGCAACACGACCAGCATCGACCCGAACGGGTGCGCCACGGTGGCGTCGCCGAAGTCGAAGAAGCGCAGGCCGCCGTCGCCGTCGGCGAAGACGTTGCTCGGGTGCAGGTCGTCGTGCTGCACGCTGGGCGCGATGCCGCCGGCGGCCAGCCGCCGGCACATCCGCTCGATCCGGGGCACCCACTCGTGCAGTCCGGCCATCTTGCCCGCGTCGAGGTTGGCCAGCACGTACGGGTCGGTGAGCAGCTTCTCGTACTGGGCGGCGACGGTGTGCGGCCGGAAGTCGGGCACCCCGGCGGCCAGCATGCCCGCGGCGTGCGGGGCGGCCGCGCGCTGCAGCTCCGCGTACCGGCGCAGCAGGTGCTCCCAGCGGTCGCGGTCGAACGTGTCGGACGTGATCTCGCGCATGGTCGGGCCGCCGTCGGGCAGCAGCATCCAGCCGAGCTCGGCGTCGACGGCGAGCGGCACCAGCATGTCGTGCGGGGCGATCGCGGCCAGCAGCCGCATCAGCGCGGCCTCGTAACGCGAGCCGGCGTTGTTGTACTTGAACCACGCCTGCCCGCCCGCGACCGGCACCCGGGCCGTCGTCGACCACGGACGCACACGGTCGACCACCGCCGGGCCGGTCGCCGCGATGCCCTGCTCGGCGAGGGTCTCGGCGATCCAGTCCTGGGCCTTCGCCCACTCGTCAGCACGCATCGGCCCAGGCTAGGGGCGCGGACGGCCCGTACGCGAACGGTTATCGGACGCGGCCGGGAAAGCCGTCCGGCACCTGCGCACGCCACGTCCAGCCGCCGGCAGCCGTGCGCGGGCCGGTGCCGGGACGCGGGACGTCGGCGGCTGCGCCCATCGGGCTCAGCGCTTGGCGAGGGCAGGGGTGCGCGGCCGGTGCCCGCGTGCCGCCGTGACCTTGTCGGCCTCCTCGCTCACCGTCGCGCGGTCGCCGCGTCCAGGCCCCGGGCGGCCACCACCTGGGCGCTGCCGTCGGCCAGCCGGTAGCAGAGCCCCACCACGGCGGCCCGGCCGTCCTCGACCCGCTCGGCCAGCACCCGGGAGCGATCCAGGAGCAGATCGACCGTGTGCCTGACGTGCTCGGCCAGGATCTCGTCGGGCTCCACCCGGCCGGCGGCCCGTGCCGCGAGCACGCTGGGCGTCACCCGCTCGACGACGTCGCGAACATAACCGGACGGCGCCATCCCGCCCTCCAGCGCGGCGCACGCGGCGGCCACCGCGCCGCAGGAGTCGTGCCCGAGCACGAGCACCAGCGGGCTGTCGAGCACGTCCACCCCGTACTCGATGCTGCCCAGCACCTCGGCACCCATCACATGACCTGCCGTACGCACGACGAACAGGTCACCCAGGCCGCGATCAAAGATGATCTCCGCCGCCAGCCGCGAGTCCGAGCACCCGAACACCACGGCGAACGGGCGCTGGCCCGGAGCGATCTCGGCCCGGCGCGTCGCGTCCTGATTCGGGTGCTCCGGCACACCGGCGACGAAGCGGTGGTTGCCGGCGAGCAGCAGCTCGAAGGCTTCCTCGGGAGACGGGGTCTGGATCTCGGCCATGCCCGAAGCCTAGTACGGCGGCCGTATGGAACGGACCCGATGCGAAGGTTGCTCAAACCGGGTCATCCGCCCGGCCCGGCCGCAGCCTGCCGTGGTGGCTGTGGCGCCACCACCTCGCCGCCGCGTGCCGCCGGCGCCTGCGGCGATGACCTCGGTTTTCAGGGCTGCGGGCGCGCCCTGCTCCAGTCCGGAAGCGGCGTCCGCCACGATGGGCGGCGAAGATGGATCACGACTCCTGTGGACACGAACGTGAGGTGCATCGATGAGCGACTGGAACACCAAGGTGATCGAAGAGTTCCGGGCGAACGAAGGCCGCGTGGGCGGCCCGTTCACCGGAGCGCCGCTGGTGCTGGTGCACCACCGGGGCCGCAAGAGCGGGCGGGAGCTGGTCAGCCCGATGATGTACCTGCCCCACGAGACCGACGAGGACGTCGTCTACGTGTTCGCGTCCAAGGCCGGTGCGCCCCACAACCCGGACTGGTACTACAACCTCACCGCGGCCGGCCGCGGAGCCGTCGAGCGGGGCACCGAGACCTATTCCGTCAGTGTGCGTGAGCTGACCGGCAGCGAACGGGACCGCAGGTACGACGAGCAGGCCGGCCTGTACCCCGGCTTCGCGGAGTACGCCCAGAAGACCGCAGGCATCCGCACCATCCCCGTCCTGGAACTCACCCGTGTCCCGGCGGTATGAAGCCGTCACCGTCGCTTCGCCCGAATGAGCGCCGACTGACGGCTTCGTCACCCGGGCGCGGCCGCGTTGAGCTGGCCGATCTCCCGTGAGGTCAGCTTGCTAACGTGAGCCGGTGACACGTGTTGTGGCACGCCCGCGCATCAGGATCGTTCTGCTGTTCATCGTCTCCGATGTCTTCGTGCTGCTAGGTCTCTCATACCTCAAGAACGGGCACGTCATTGCCGAGCGTGACTGGCTCGGCGTGGCACTGGCATGCGCGCTCACGCTGGTCGGTCTCCTCGGCATCTGGCGTGCCCTCCGGCAGGGCGTGGTGATCGATCAGGATGGTCTGCTCGTCCGGAGCTTCAGCCGGCCGGACCGGACGCTGACCTGGGACCACGTCAGTTCGATCGATTGCGGACAGGTGTTCCTCCGTGGAGGCAGGCCGCTGTACGCGCCGATTCTTCAGATCGACGGCGTGGGACGGCTGCCGGTCTCGGAACTCGGCTCGCACTCGCTGGAGGAGGCCGAGCAGCGTGCCGCCGATCTCCGGAGCCTCCAGGCTGCGCGGACTCCCGCTACGGCTGACCGGCCGGTGCCGGTTGCACCTGCCGAACAGGGATCACCGGTGTGATCTTTCCGCGGCCACGCGGCATCGTTTGCCGACCGAGCCGGGTGGGGATACGCGATCGGTGAGCCAACCAGAACTCGACCCCGAGCAGTACCCGCCGATCGACCCGTCGGCTCCCATCCCCGACGATCCGCGCGAGCTGTCGCCGGATGCCCCCGACGTCCTGCCGGAGGCGCCGGTCGAACCCGAGCCGGGTGAGGGCGACACAGGCGGCGACCCGGGCGGCGTACGCGAACCGGCGTAGCCGCCGCACCACCTCAGCGGCCGGACGGGGCCGTCTCGGGCATGAGCGCGAGCCGCAGCCGGGTGCGGCCCGCCACCCCCAGCTTGTGGTACGCCCGCTGCAGGTGGTTCTCCACGGTGCGCACCGACAGCACCAGCCGGGCCGCGATGGCGGCGTTGTCCAGGCCGGACGCGGCCAGCTCGCACACCTCCTGCTCCCGCGCCGTCAGCGCGCTCGCGACCGGCGGCGCGGCCGGATGCCACTGCGGCCACCAGCCCTCGCACTGCTCGCGGACCAGCTGGATGCGATGGGTGACGGCGTTGGCCCGCCGCAGGTCGCCACGGCGCTGGTACGCGGTCGCCGCCGGTGCCAGCGCCTCCATCGCCAGCCGCAGGTGCCCGCGCTCCTCGAACGCGGTCGCGACGTGGTCCAGCACGATCGGATCACGCCTGGCCAGGCCGTCGGCGAGCTCGGCCCACAGCCCGAACAGCGGGCTGTCGCACTGATGGGCGATCTCGCGCAGCCGCCGGGCGGTGTCGACGTCGGGGTCCAGCCGGGCCAGCAGGTGCAGGCGCTCGGCGGCCAGGGTGAGCATGCCCCGGGAGAGCGAAGCCTGCAGCTGCTCGCGCAGGGTCCGTACGGCGGTGTCGCGCTGCCCGGCGGAGACGGCCAGCCACGCCTGGGCCAGCGCGGCCTCCTTGGCGGGGGCGCCGTGCGGGGGGAGCGCGGCGGCGAGCTGGTCGAGGGCGGAACGGGCGTCGTCGAGGTCGCCCTGCTGCGCGGCGGTCCAGGCGTAGGTGGACAGCACGTTCTCGCTGATCGGGAACAGGGTGTGCGGGTCGATGAGGCTGCGGGCCTCGCGCAGCCAGCGGCGGGCGTCGGCGAGGCGGCCACCGTGGTACGCGCACTTGCCGATGATCATCGCGAGCAGCGCGACGGCGTCCGGTGCGCCGCGGGTCAGCGCATCGCGGTAGTACCCGGCGGCGAGTTCGGCGGCCCGGGGCGCCTGCCCGGCCAGTAGCAGCGCCTGCACGTGGCAGGTCTGGGCGGCGGCGCGCATGACCGGCCACACCGCCGGCGGGGCCGCCTGGCCGCTGTCGAACATCGCCGCCGCGCGGGCGGGCTGCCCGGCCGCGATGAGCAGGTACGGCCGCAGCGGCGCGACGGCCATCCGCAGCACCAGGTCACGGGGCGGGTGCTCGTCCAGCGCGGCGACCGTCGACGCGGCGGCCGCGGCGGATCCGGTGAGCACGGCCAGCGCCGCCTCGGCGGCCAGCAGGCCGGGCCGGGCGTCCGGCGGCAGGGCCGCCGCGGCGGTGGCGAGCAGGTCGCGGGCCGTGTCGACCTGGCGCAGGCCGAGGAAGGTGTTGAGCACCAGCAGCGCGGCGGCCTCGGCCCGCTCGTGCGGGTCGGTGAGCTGCTCGTACGCCGTGGTCAGGTGGGTCTGCGCGGCCTCGACGCGGTCCTGGGCGACCAGCGCGCGGCCCAGTTGCCAGGCGGCGTGCGGGCCGTCGGCGCGGGCGGCGATCCGGGCGGCGCGGGCGGCGTCGCCACGGGCCAGGAACCACTGCGCGGCGGCGACGGCGTCGGCGGCGGGGACCGGATCCCCGGCTTCGCAGCGCCAGGCGGTGACGTGCACGGCGTCCTCGGCGGTGCCGGTCGAGGTCTGCGCCAGGGCGTCGGCGAGCTCGCGCAGCATGCGCCGTTCCCGCAGCGCGCCGGTGTGCGCCTGCGCGACCTCGGCGTACAGCGGGTGGGCGATGGCCAGCGACGCGTCCCGGCCGGTGCCGACGAGGTGGATGATGCCCCGTTCTTCCAGGCTCTCGGCGGCGGCGGGGTCGAGCAGCCGGTCCAGGGCGGTCAGCGGCGCGGCGCCGGCGCGGGCGATGTACTGCAGCGCCTGGAGTTCGGCCGCGGTGAGGGTGCCGCCGGTCTCGGCGATCATGTCGCAGCGGTGCGGGTGGTGGGCCTCGTCGACGGGCCAGGTCCAGATGCCGTGGTGGCGGGCCAGTTCGCCGCTGTCCAGGCCGCAGCGCAGGGTCTCGCGCAGCAGCAGCGGATTGCCCTGGGTGAGGTGCCACAGGGCGTTGCGGGTCAGGCCGTCGGCGGGGTCGCCGAGGGCGGCGGTGATGAGGTCGGCGAACCCGTCCTGGCTGAACGGCGCGAGGTCGAGGCGGTCCAGGCGGCTGTGGCGGCGCAGCGCCGCGACGGGGGAGCGGCCGAGGTCGCCGGTGCGGACCGTGGCCACGACGCGCAGCCCGGTCTCGGTGCTCATGCGCTGCAGCAGGGCGGTCGAGGTGTCGTCGAGCCAGTTGAGGTCGTCGACGCCGACGAGCACGGAACGGCCCTGGGCGAGCGCGTCGACGCGCCGCATCGCCTCGGTGAGCAGGTCGGTGGGGTGGGCGGCGGGTTCGGCGACGAGGTGCCCGAACGCGCCGAACGGCACCTCGTGCCAGCCGTAGGTCGCGGTGGCCCGCAGCACGAGGCGGCTGCCGTCGTCGGCGCCGGTGAGCACCTCGTCGAGCAGACGGCTCTTGCCGGAGCCGGGATCGCCAGTGATCAGCACGCCGCGCCCGCCGGCCAGGGTCCGGGCGATCGCGGCCCGTTCGGCCTGCCGGCCGGTGAACGGCCAGGGTCTGTCCAGCCGCGCGAGATGCGTCGGTCCGTCCGGCATCGTTCCCACCCGTCGTGCCCGGCGCGCGGTCCCGTACCGGCGCTTCGCAACGCTAACCGACCGCGACGGCGGGCTCACTGTGATAACGGTCCTGAGTAGCCGGTCGCGCAGCTGACAGTCCGCCGCTGAACTGCGTTTCTGAAGGTTTCCTTCATGCCGGAGATGACCTTGGAGTCAAGTTCCGGACAGGTGGCCGCGCAGGCAACCCGTCGCGCGGCCGACAGTCACGCCCCGCACGGCCGCCGCGGCGGCTCCGGAATGGAGTAGCCGCCACTCATGTGCGCACCCCTTGCCCCGGCCGATGCTCGATACCGAACGAGCCGCCCGCCGAACCCGGCGAGCGGACGAACCGAGAAACAAAGGGGATCGCCATGTCGATCAGCGACGTCGTCCGCAACTGGACCGACGAGTTCCACCGCGCCACCTCGCCCGAGCTGTCGCAGGCCGCGCACCCGGCCGGCCTGGTCGAGATGAGCCGCGACGAGCTGCAGACCGTCGCCGGCGGCGCGGCCATCGACGGCCACACCAGCATGTGCTGCCACTGCGTGTGCTGACACCGCCGCGCGCCCGGCAGCGGGCAGTGCGCTCATCCGGGGGTCCGGGCCGCTCGACGGCCCGGACCCTCGGGTCCACATCCGAACTGGAAAGAGGCATCACCCCGCGATGGCCCTGCATGCCGCACTCAACCTGCGCGAACGGCTGGCGCTGCCCGCCCCCGGCACCGGCGGTGCGGCCTCCGACCGCGCCCGCTGGCGGCTGACCCGTTGGCGCGAGCTGGACGCGTTCACCGGCACCGCCCTGTGGACCGAACGCCTCGCCGCCGACCGCCTCGACGAGCCGGCGCTGCTCCGGCTGCTCGACGACACCCCCGACGACCTGCGCCACCGCGCCGGCGGGGACCCCGGCTGGATCACCGCCCTGCGCCGCCGCTACGCCGGGCCGGGGGCCGACCTGCCGATCGAGGCCGCCACGGACCGGCCGATGGCGGCCGCCGCGGTGGTCGCCGCGCCCCTCGTCGCCCACGCCACCCGGCAGGTCACCGAGCACGCCCGGCGCCTGGCCGCCGCCACGCCCGGCGCCCCGTTCGACCCGGACACCGTCGCCGCGGCGACCGTGCCCGGCCTGCTGGACGAGCTGGTCGTGCAGCTGAGCCGGGCGGCCGTGCTCGAACTGAACATCGCGCGGCTGCACGAGCAGCAGGCGCCCGCCGGCCCGGCCGAACGCTTCCACACGTTCTTCGCGCGCCTGCGCGAGCCGGCCGCGGCACTGGCGTTCCTGACGGCGTACCCCGTGCTGGCCCGCCAGGTGCTGGGCACGGCCGACCGCTGGGCCGCACGCACCTGCGAGCTGCTCGACCGGCTGGCCGCCGACGCCGCCCTGCTGCGGCACACCTTCACCGGCGGCGCCCCGCTCGGCGTGCTCACCGCCGCCGACGAGACCGGCGACCCGCATCACGGCGGGCGGCGCGTGCTGCTCGCCCGGTTCAGCGGCGGAGTCACCATCGTGTACAAGCCACGCGATGTCACCGTCGAAGCGCGCTACGCCGACCTCGTGGACTGGCTCAACGAGCGCGGCGCGGACCTGCGCGCCTGCGCCGTGGTGCCCCGGGCGGGCTACGGCTGGGCCGAGTTCGTCCCGGCGGACACGTCCACCGGCGACGCCGCGGCGTACGCCCGCCGCCGGGGCGGCCTGCTCGCGCTGCTGTACGCGCTCGGCGCCACCGACTTCCACGACGAGAACCTGGTCACCCACGGCGGGCACCCCGTGCCGATCGACCTGGAGACGCTGTTCACGCCTGCCGTGACCGAGCGGCGCAGCGCCGTCGCGGACTCGGTGCTCGGCGTGGGCGCCCTGCCCACCGGCGACGCCGTGGCCGCCGGGCGCGCCTGCGGCTGCACGCGGTGGGTCGGCGTCGGCACCGACCTGATGCGGCTGGAACTCGCCCCCGCGCACAGCCACGCCGTCGCGGGACCCGGCGTCGACCTCGCCGCGTACACCGAAGACGTCGTGCACGGCTTCCGGGTGACCTACGCGCTGCTGCGCGCAGCGCGCGGCGTGCTGGCAGCCGACGACGGCCCGCTGGCCGCGTTCGCCGCCGACGAGATCCGGGTGGTGCTGCGGCCCACCCGCACCTACCGCAGGCTCGCCGAGGCGGCCCTGCACACCGACCACCTGCGCGACGGCCTGGACCGCGATCGGCTGCTCGACTGGCTGTGGAGCGGGGTGGCCCAGCTGCCGCCGCTACGCGACTTCGTCGCCGCCGAACGGTCCGATCTCGACGCCGGGGACGTGCCGCGGTTCACGGCCCGCGCCGGTGCCACCTCGCTGGGCACCGGGACGGGCGACCCGGTGCCGGACGTGCTGGTGCGCAGCGGGCTGGCCGAAGCACGGCGGCGGCTGCGCGGGCTGGGCGACACCGACCTGGCCCGCCAGGTCTGGCTGATCCGCGCCGCGTACGCCGCCCAGGCCGACGGCGCGGGCGCACCGCACGCCGCCGTACGCTGGCAGCTGCCCGACCTCGCCGTCCAGCTCGGGGAACCGGCCCGGGAGGACACGCCCGAATCGGCGCTGCCGAAGGTCCGGCGGCGCGCGCTCGACGCCGCCGCCGCGATCGGCGACCGGATCGTCGAGCTGTCCGACCACGACGGCTGGTTCGCCCTCACCCCGGCAGGCATCGGCTGGCGGGTGGGCCGGGCCGCCGACCACCTCTACGACGGCACCGCCGGCATCGCGCTGTTCCTGGCCTGGCTTGGCGCGCAGACCGGCGAGGGCCGGTTCGCCGACGCGGCCGACCGCGCCGCCGGACGGCTGGCCACGAGGATCGCCCAGCGGGCGGTCGCCGGTACGTCGATCGGTGCGTTCACCGGCTGGAGCGGCCTGTCCTACTGCTACGGCCACCTCGCCGCCCTCGGCCACCGGTCCGCCCACACGACCGCCGACCTGATCATCACCCGGCTGGACGCTCTCGTCGGCACCGGGACCGTCCTCGACGTCGTGGACGGCGCCGCAGGCTGCGTACTGGCGCTGCTCTCGGCCGGGCACGACACGGACCGGGTGCTTCCCCTGGCGAGCAGGGCCGCGGACCTGCTCCTGCAGCCGCCGCCCGGCGGGCCGCGCCTCGGTGGCTTCTCCCACGGCACCGCGGGCCAGGCCGCCGCCCTGGCGGCGATGTGGCACGCCACCGGGCAGCAGCGCTACCTCGACGGCGCGCTGGCCGCCCTGCAACACGACCGCAGCCTCTTCGACCCGGCCCGCGGCAACTGGGCGGACCTGCGCGAACCCGGCCGGTTCAGCCTCACCTGGTGCCACGGCGCCCCCGGCGTCGGGCTGTCCCGGCTGCGCATCCGCGCCGCGCTCGGCATCCACCCCGACTCTGCTCCGTCCGTTCCGGCCGGTACGCCGGACGGCGAACACGACCGGCTCACCGCCGAGATCGCCACCGCGGTGCGCACGACGCTGGCCGGCGGATTCGGGCGCAACCACTCGCTGTGCCACGGCGACCTGGGCAACCTCGACCTGCTGCTGGCCGCGGGCGAGCCGGACCGGACCGTGGCCGCCGTGGCCGCGGCGATCCTCGACGACGGCCGGACCTACGGCTGGCGCGCGGCCAACCCGACCGGCCACCCCTCGCCCGAACTCATGACCGGCCTGTCCGGCGTCGGCTACGGCCTGCTGCGCCTGGCCGCGCCCGAGACGGTGCCCGCACTGCTGATGCTCGCGCCCCCGGCCCCGACCACGACCTGGAGCAAGCCATGAGACGACTGCTGGCGAGCTGGTGGCGGCGCATCCGCGGCGTGCCCGTGGTGCTGCAGATGGCCGAGGCCGACTGCGGCGCCGCCTGCCTGACCATGGTGCTACGCCGCCACGGCCTGCCCGCGACCCTGTCCGGCGTACGCGACGACATCGGCGTCGGCCGCGACGGCGTCAGCGCCTGGGCCGTCATCGACGCCGCCACCCGCCACGGCCTGACCGCCAAGGCCTACCGGGCCACCCCGCAGGCCGTCACGCAGGTGCCGCTGCCCGCGATCGCGCACTGGGAGCACGATCACTTCGTGGTCGTCGAGCGTGTCGGGCGGCGCGGCGCGCGCATCGTCGACCCCGCGCTCGGCCGCAGGCTCATCACCCCCGACGATCTCGCCACGAGCCTCGGCGCGACCGTCATCGCCCTCACCCCCGGCGAGCCCGCGAGCGCACCGTCCCGGCCGGTCCGGATCCCGGTGCGGCAGCGGTTGCGACGTGCCCGCGCTGCGGTCGGCCGGTTCCTGCCCGCGCTCGGGGCCGTGTTCGCCGTGTCGCTGCTGCTGCAGCTGCTCGGGCTGGCGCTGCCGCTGGCCACCACCGTCGCGTTCGACGAGATCATGCCCGCCCGCGAGACGTCGCTGATGCCGTACCTGGCGATCGGCATCGGCGCGCTGGTGCTCACCCAGTTCGCGGTCGCGCACCTGCGGTCGATGATGCTGGTGAACCTGCAGACCCGCGTCGACCGGGAGCTGATGACCCGGCTGTTCGGGCACCTGCTGCGGCTGCCGTACGCGTTCTTCCAGCAGCGCTCCAGCGGCGACCTGATGCAGCGGCTGTCCAGCAGCATCCTGCTGCGCGAGCTGGTCACCGCGCAGGTGCTCACCGCCGTCATCGACGGCGGTCTGGTCACCGTCTACTTCGCCGTGCTGGCCACGCGTGACAGTGAGTTCGCGCTGCTGGCGGGAGGCATCGGCCTGGCGCAGGTGCTGGCCGTCGCGGTGGTCAACAGCCGGCTCATCCGGCTCAGCCACCGCCAGCTCAACGTGCAGGCCGAGGCCGAGAGCGCGCTGATGGAGGCGCTGTCGGGCATCGCGACCGTCAAGTCCATGGGCGTCGAGCGGCAGGTCTACGACGGCTGGCTGACCCGCTACGACGCGGCGCTGCGGGTCGACCGGGCACAGAACCGGCTGTCGTCCACCGTCGGCAACGTCACCGCCGCGGTCGGGCTGGCCGGGCCGCTGGCCCTGCTGTGGCTGGGCACCGCCCGGATGTTCGAGGGCGGCATGAGCCTGGGGGAGATGCTCGGCCTGCAGGCCCTGGCCATGTCGTTCCTGGTGCCGCTGTCGTCGCTGGTGTCCAGCGCCCAGGTGCTGCAGTCGGTCGTCTCGCACCTGCAGCGGCTGCGCGACGTGTTCGCCGCCCGCCCCGAGACCGGCGACGGCGAGGCCCTCGAAACACCCCGGCTGCGCGGTGCGATCCAGGTCCGCGGGGTCGGCTTCCGCTACGACGCGCAGAGCCCGTACGTGCTGCGCGACGTCTCGTTCGACATCCTGCCCGGGCAGAAGATCGCCGTGGTGGGCGCGTCCGGCTGCGGCAAGAGCACCCTGGCCATGCTGCTGACCGGCCTGTACCGGCCGACCGAAGGCGAGATCAGCTTCGACGGCGTGCCGCAGGCGCGGATCGCGCCGCAGGCCCTGCGCCGCCAGTTCGGCGTGGTGCTGCAGGAGAGCTACCTGTTCCGCGACTCGATCCGCCGCAACGTCGCGCTGGCCGACCCGAGCGCGACCGCCGAACGGATCCGCGCCGCCGCCGCCATCGCCGGCATCGACGCCGACATCGACGCCATGCCGATGGGCTACGACACCCGCGTCGCCGAGCGCGGCCAGGCCCTGTCCGGCGGGCAGCGCCAGCGGCTGTCCATCGCCCGCGCCGTCGTCGGCGATCCGGCGGTGCTGCTGCTCGACGAGGCCACCAGCCACCTCGACGTCGCCACCGAACGCCGCGTCGACCAGGCGATCTCCGCTCTGCGCTGCACCCGCGTGGTCATCGCGCACCGGCTGAGCACCGTACGCAACGCCGACAAGATCATCGTCCTGGCCGACGGCCGCATCGCCGAGCAGGGCAGCCACGACGAGCTGCTGGCCGCCCGCGGCGTCTACGCCGAGCTGGTCGCCAGCCAGCTCGACGACTCCACCACCCCCGCCGAAGGAGAGCAGCCGTGTCTGCAGCCCACCCGGTGACACCGTTCCAGCGGGTCCTCGTGGCCGCCTGCGGATCCAGCGACGTGGTCACCCTGCCCCAGTCCATCCTCGCCATGAGGTTCGCGCTCGGCCTGCAGGTCCGCGTCGTGCTCTCGGCCGCCGCGGCCTCGTTCGTCACCGCCAAGGCGTTCACAGCGGTGACCGGCGAGCCCGCGTACGACGACGGCGTCGGCGAGGCGCCCGGGGTCGCGCACCTCGACCTGGCCCGGTGGGCCGACCTCGTGCTGGTCATGCCCGCCACCGCCAACACCATCGGCAAGGCCGCCCACGGCATCGCCGACAGCCTGCTCACCACCTGCGTCCTCGCCGCCGCCGCACCCGTGGTGTTCGTGCCGTCCATGAACGCGGCGATGTGGGACCGCCCGGCCGTGCAGCGCAACATCGAGCAGTTGCGCGCCGACGGGCACGGCATCGTGCCGCCGGTCGGGGTGCTGGCGCTGAGCACGGGCACGGTCACCGGCCGCGGCGCGCCGCCGATCGGCGAGGTGCTGCAGTGGGCCGCGACGTTCGTGGCGGAGCGCCGCGATGGCTGAGCCGCGGATGTCCCGCACCGCCGTCGCGGCGGCCGCGGTCGGGCTGGGCCTGCTGGCCGCCGCGGCGGTGCCGTTCGTGCGGGCGTACGCCGACTCGCCGCGGCACCGGCCCGCCGCCTCGTTCGGGGTCGCCGCCGACCAGGCCGGCTGCGACGCGGAGCTGACCGACCCGGTCTCCGGTGTCGGCATGCACGTCGGACCCGGCACCTCCCAGCCGACCGCCACCCGCGTGGGCTACGAGACCGTGCCACCCTCGTCCGGGCCGCACTACGTCTACCCCGCCCAGCGGGCCCGGCGCTTCTACCTGCCGCAGGACCGGCCCGCGATGGAGGAGCTGGTGCACAACCTCGAACACGGCTACACCGTCGTGTGGTACACCGGCACGCTGCCCGCCGCCGAGGTCGAGGCCCTGCGGGAACTCGCGGTCAAGCTCGGCGACGACGCGTACGGCGAGAAGTTCATCGTCTCGGCCTGGGACGACAGCTACGGCGCCTTCCCGGCCGGGCGGCCCCTGGCCATGTCCCACTGGGGCCGCACGGCCGGCTACCGGCAGTTCTGCGCCCGCGTCAGCGGCGCGGCGATCGAACGGTTCGTGCTCGCGCACCCCGCCGCCGACGCCCCCGAGGTGGACGGCATGTGACGGGTTCCGTCGTGCAGGCCGACCCGCGCCGTCGCGGTCGCACGTTCTGCCGGATCCTGTTGCGCATTGTCGCGGGGATGCCAGATGTGGCGGTCTTGTGAAGATGTCGCGGCATTCCCGCCTGATCCTGCGACGTGGCCGCCGGGGATGATCTGCCCGTCCGCGCGCGAGCGGCCGACAGCCACGACCTGCGCGTTCGCAAGCTGAATGCCGTTACCGGGCGGGGTTCGCGGCCCCCCGTCCCTCGGCGAGCGATGAGGAGTGATCGGACATTCGGCCGCTTCGTGCGGCTGCCGACGTCCGGCGCAGGCGACCGTGCGCCCCCTACACTGTGCGGCTCAACGATCTTGCCCGCTCCCTCACCAGGAGGTACACCGCCATGATCTCCTCGGTCGTCGCTGCCGCCGTCGCCTTCGTATTCGCTCTGATCTGTACGCCGGTGGCGACCCGCGCCCTGGCCCGGCTGCGCGCCGGTCAGCCGATCCGCGACGTCAACCCCGCCGCGCATCAGGCCAAACGCGGCACACCCACCATGGGCGGGCTGATCTTCATCGTCGGCACCGTGCTCGCCTACGTCGTCGGCCACCTGGTGATGAACGCGCTGCCGGCGGCGCAGATCGTCCCACCGGGTCCGACGATGACCGGGTTCGTCCTGCTCGGCCTGATGGTGTTCTGCGGCGGCATCGGGTTCGTCGACGACTTCCTGAAGGTCACCAAGAAGAACACGGCCGGGCTGAGCGGGCGCTGGAAACTGGCGCTGCAGCTCATGGTCGGCACGGGATTCGGCGTGGTGGCGCTCGGCTTTCCGAGCACGGCCGGATGGTCGGTGGCCGGCACCCGGCTGTCGTTCGTCCGGGAGATCAGCTGGCTGGACGTCGGCCAGGTCGGTGCCGTGGTCGTCTTCATCGCGATCGTCATGGCGAGCACGAACGCCGTCAACCTGACCGACGGGCTCGACGGCCTGGCCACCGGCACGTCGATCATCGTGCTCGCCGCGTACGGGCTGATCTCGTTCTGGCAGTACCGGCACTGGTGCGCCGATCCGGCGATGCAGTCGGCGTTCTGCTACGAGGCCCGGGATCCGCTGGAGACGGCGCTGATCGCCGGCGCCGCCGCCGGGGCGCTGCTCGGCTTCCTGTGGTGGAACACGTCACCGGCGCGGATCATCATGGGCGACACCGGTTCCATGGCGCTCGGCGGGCTCATCGCCGGGCAGGCGGTCGCCACGCGGACCGTGCTGCTGCTGCCGCTCCTGGCCGCGCTGTTCGTGATCATCACGATGTCGCGGATCATCCAGTACACGTCCTACAAGACGACCGGCAGGCGGGTGTTCCGGATGTCGCCGCTGCATCACCACTTCGAGCTGGTGGGGTGGCACGAGGTCACGATCGTGACCCGGTTCTGGATCATCGCGGGCGCGGGCGTGGCCGCCGGGCTGGGCTTGTTCTACGCCGATTTCCTCGCTCACCTGCCCTGACTAAGATGCGCCGATGACCGTGCAGAGCATCCTCCTCCGCTTCTCCTACTTCGAGCACGACTGGATCACGGAGGACATCGACGGACCGGAGGCGGGCGAGGCGGTCCTGATGCGGGTGGCGTCCGAAGGCGACTGGTTCGAGGTCGAGGGCGCCGAGCCGGAGGAGTTCGACACCCTCGACGCCCTCGCCGAAGGGGCCGAGCGGGTCATCGCCGGAGAGTGGCAGATGCCCGCGGCCGCCGTCCGCCTGCCGGTGGACAGGCTCCGCACGCTCATCGCCGACGGGGGCTGGACCTTCGCGGCGGGCGAGTTCTCGGAGTTCGTCGGCAACCACCACGACACCGAGATGCTCGTCAAGCTCGTCCGCGACCGCTGACGGCGCGGGTTCGCGCGCAGTGCGGTGGATCGAGCCCATTCATTCAAACCCGTGGATCAACTTGGCACGCGTTCCACAAGCTCTCCACAAGCTCGGTGCCCGATGATTCGGCGATGACGATGAAATCGAGGATGCTGCCCGCACTCGGCGCCGCTGTCACGGCCCTGGCCGCCGTCATCGCCGCGGCCGCCGTCGGAGACCACCCGGGCGCGGCCGCCGACTGCCGGCGGTCGGTCGCCATCGACCCGCAGGTCACCGTGTCCGAGGCGGCGGGCACGCTGACCTTCACCGTGTACACGGCGTCCTGCGCCGCGGCGGGATCGGTGGCGTACACCGTCACCGACGGCGCCGCCCGCCGGCCCGGCGATTACCAGCTGGCCGGCGGCGTGCTCCAGTGGTCGGCGGGGGACACCGGCAGCAGGCAGGTCCGGGCCACCGTCGCCGGCGACGGGCTGACCGAGGCGCTGCTTGAGGACTTCACGGTCACCCTCGGCAACGCCAGCCAGAACGTCCGGATCGTGAGCCCGGTCGGCCGCGGCCGGATCTTCGACGACGACACCCAGGTCCGGGCGGCGACCATCGACCACCGGCTGTGCCTGCTGGAGCCGCGCACCTCTCCGCCGCCCACCACCTTGCCGTCACCGTCGCCGACGGCCAAACCCGACCCGGATCCGGGCTCGGGCACGCCCGCAACACCCTGCACCATCGAGTCAGGCAACATCATCAGCTCGCCGTTCGGCCTCAACACGCCGCTGACCGCCGACGCGACGGTGCACTTCCGGACGTCCGACGGCGACCTGATCGCCGGGCTGGACTACGTGCCCGTGGACCGCACCATCACCATCCCGGCGGGAGCCACCACCGTCCTCGTCCCGATCCAGCTCCTGCCGCACGCGTTCACTCAGGACGGCAAGCACTTCACCGTCGCCATCTCGTCCTTCTCCGGCGGCCAGGTCGTCTCCGGCACCGCACGGGTGACCGTCTGGCGCTAGCCCAGCAGCGCCATGTTCGCCAGCGTCGCCGACTCCAGGCGCCGGTCGTCGATCTCGCGGGACAGCGCGAGCGCCCTGCCGAAGTGGTCCAGGGCGCTCGCGTGCTCGCCGCGCGACAGCTGGAGCAGGCCGATGGCGTTGGCGGTGTCGGCCTCCCGGCGCTTCTCGCCGATGCGCCGCCGGATCGCCAGGGCCAGCCCGAAGTGATGCAGGGCCGCGTCCTCGTCGCCGTCGGCGAGCAGCGTCTCGCCGAGGTTCTGCAGCACGGCGCCTTCCAGGTGGGCGTTGCCGATGTCGCGCGACAGGCGCAGCGCCCGCCGCAGCGCGCCGAAGGCCGCCTCGAAGTCGGCGAGCTGGGTGTGGATGTCCGCGAGGTTGTTCAGCGCCAGGGTGACACCGGGCAGGTGGTTGTCGGCGGTGTGCAGGTCGAGTGCCTGCTCGAACGCGTCGCGGGCCGCGGGGAGCATGCCGAGCTGAGCGTGGGCGTGCGCGATGTTGTTCAGCGCCATGCCCTGCCCGCGCTGGTCGCCACCCGCCCGCATCAGCTCCAGCGCGCGGGTGAGCTGGTGCAGGGCGTCTTCGTGGCGGTGGGTGACGTTGTAGGCGACGCCCAGGCCGCTGCGCATGAGCCGCTCGCCGACCGGGTCGTCCAGGCGCAGCGCGGCGGCCAGGCCCTCGCGGCAGATCTCGGCGTAGTCCGACCAGCGGCCGCGGTGGGTGTAGTAGCTGGCCAGCAGGTAGGTCAGCTGCCAAGTGATCCGGGCGTCGCCGTGGGCCGCGGCCAGCCGGGCGATCGGCAGCAGGCTGGGCCGTTCGTCGTCCAGCAGGTCCAGCGCCCGGGTGGCGTCCGGTAACGGGGGCAGGCTCGGCGGCGGGTCCTGCCAGGACAGCTTCACCCGGTCGCGGGCGGGCTCCAGCAGCTGGTTGGCGGTCCCGGCCAGCGCCAGATACCAGGTGAACAGCGCGCTGCGGGTCTGCGCGGCCTCGTCGGGGCCGGCGCAGCCGAGCGCGTACAGGCGGATCAGGTCGTGGAAGCGGTATCGGCCCTCGGCGACCTCGGTGATCAGGTGCGCGGCCGCGAGTTCGTCGAGCGCGGGCGCGGCGGGCCGCCCGGCCACGGCCGTGGCCAGGTAGGCGGTGAAGGTCGGGCCGGGATGGTGGCCCATCCGCCGGAACAGCGCCGCGGCGGGCGGGCTCAGCGTCTGGTAGGTCGCGGCGAACACGGCCCGGACCCCGCCGGGGTGGCCCGCCACCGACAGCGCGTCGAGACGGTTCCCGCCGGTCAGCTCGCCGACCAGCTCGGCGAGGCTGCGCAGGGGCCGGGCGGCGAGCTTCGCGGCGGCGATACGCAGCGCCAGGGGAAGCCCGCCGCAGAGGTCCACCAGCAGGCCGGCCTGCTCGGGCTCCCGGTCGACCCGGTCGTGGCCGAGCACCCGGCGCAGCAGCAGCGACGCCTCGGCGTGCGGCAGGGCGTCCAGGCTGACCGCGGCCACCTCGTGGTCGACGGCGAGCGCCGGCAGCTGGTGACGGCTGGTGACGATCAGCAGGCTGCCCGCGTCCGGCGGCACCAGCGGCGCCACCTGCTCGGCCGAACCCGCGTTGTCGAGCAGGATCAGCATCCGGCGCTCGTGCAGGGCTGAGCGGTACGGGCCGGGATCGCCCGCGGCCGGGTCGGCGGTGACACCCAGCGCCCGCAGCAGCTGGCCCAGGGCCTCCTGGACGGGCATCGCCGTGGCCGGATCATGGCCGCGCAGGTCGAGGAAGAGCTGCCCGTCCGGGTAGCGGTCGATGACCCGCCGCGCCCAGTGCACCGCCAGCGCGGTCTTGCCCATGCCGCCAGGCCCGGAGATCACCGCGATCGGCCCCGGCCGCGACAGCAGCGTGTCCAGCGCGGCCTCCTCGGGTCCGCGGCCGGTGAAGTGCCCGGCCGCCGGTGGCAGCTGGGCCGGTCTGGGGGCGCTGGGCGGGCGGTCGAAGCCGGCGCCGGCGTCGCGGCGCAGCACCGCCAGGTGCAGGCGCTGCAGTTCCGGCCCGGGCTCCACATCGAGCTGCTCGGCCAGGTGGCTGCGCAGCCGCTGGTATGCCCGGACCGCGTCGGCGTGCCGACCCGACCGGCACAGGGCGAGCATGAGCAGCCCGACCAGGCGCTCGCGACCCGGGTCGGCGGCCAGCAGCCGCTCGATCTCGTCGACGGCGGCCACGTGCTCGCCCAGGCGCAGGCGGGCGTCCCAGAGGTCGTCCAGGCAGCGCATCCGTGCCTCGGCCAGCCCGCGTACCGCCGCGGCGGCCCAGCCGGCGGGTTCGGCGTCCTCGAAGGCCTCGCCGCGCCAGAGCCCGAGCCCGTCGAGCAGGTGCCCGACCGCCTCCGCGGCGGCGCCGCGCGCCAGGGCCTGCCTGCCCCGGGCGGCGTCGTCGTGGAAGCGGGCCACGTCGACGTCGGCGGGGCGCAGGTCCAGCAGGTACCCGGCGTCGCGGGTGACCAGGATCCCGGGCAGGCCGCAGTCCTCAAGGGCCTGGCGCACCCGGGCGATGTGGGAGTACAGCGAACCGGTGGCGGTGCGGGGCGGCTGCTCGCCCCACAGGGCCTCGGTGAGCCGGGCGGGTGACACCGGAGTGCCGGCGCGCAGGCCGAGCAGTCCGAGCAGGGTGCGCTGCCGCCCGCCGACCAGCGTGGCGCGGCCGCGCGGGCCGCTCACCTCGACCGGGCCGAGCAGGCGGACCGTGTGGACGCCCGGCGCGGCCGGCTGCCGCCGGTCCTCGTCGACGCGGTCGCGGAGGGTCGCGAGCCTGCCCTGCTCGGCGGGGGAGGCGCCCAGCAGCCGGACGAGGGTGTCGAAGCGGTCCGTCGGCGGCAGGGTCTTGCCGGTGAAGTAGTGCGCGATGATCCCGGTCGACCAGCCGGTCCGGGCGGCCAGCGCACGGTAGGTCACCTCGGTGCCGCCCCGCCGCCGGGCGTCGCGCCGTTTGAGCTGGCGCAGCATCCGGGCGAGGTCCTGCAGGGTGCCCCCGTCGGCCATGAGCCTCCTCGATGGACGAAGCCGCATGTCCATCGTACGTGCGAGACAGCGATGTTCAACGATGTTCAGGATCGCCCCGGCCGCCACGGGTCCGCTCCGACGATGGCTGCCATGACTCACACACCGTCCCGCCGTGCCAGGACCGGCTGGAGCGTCGCGGCGCTCCTGGTCATGGCCGTGCTCCTGCCCCCCACGGGCGCCTCGGCCGCCGAGGAGCCCAAGACCGAACAGCCCGGCGCCGCCCCCGCCGAAGCCGTCCCCGGCGGCTTCCGCACCTGGGAGGACCTCAGCGAGGCGCAGACCCGCCTCAACACCGCCGCCGACGACATCCTGTCGGTGGACTCACCCGGCTACGCCGGCACGATCGCCGCCCCCGAGAACGGCGAGCTGCACGTCTACTGGAAGGGCGAGGTCCCCGCCGACGCCCGCGAACGCGCCGCCCGCACCGGCGTACCCGTCAAGTTCCTGCCCGCCCGCTACAGCGAGGCCGAACTCGCCGCCGAGGTGGACCGGCTCGGCGCCGACAGCCGGGTCGGCACCGCCGCCCCGCAGGTCGACGGCTCCGGCCTGGCCGTCACGGTGAGCACCGACGCCGACCGCGAGGCGATCCTGGCCGAGGCCCGCCTGCCGCTGGCCGTCACCGTCGAACGCGCCCCGGACCTGCTGTTCAACCGCCAGGCCGACATCTCGCCGTACTGGGGCGGCGCCCGCTGGAACAACCTCAGCACGGGCGGCTCCTGCTCCACCGGCTTCAGCGTGAACTGGGCCGGCCAGCCCCGCATGCTCACCGCCGGGCACTGCGGCAACAACGGCAACGTGGCCCGGATCGGCACCGCCGCCCAGCCGAACACGAGCATCGTCGCCGACGTCAACGCCCGCGACACGCAGATGCTCAACCGGCCGCCCAACCGGACCTTCGCCGGGCGCATCTACACCGGAGCCTGGAACAGCTCGTCGAGCATCCGGGTCGGCGGCTCCACCGCCGACTACGTCGGCAACTGGATCTGCACCGGTGGCGCGTTCACCGGCGAGCACTGCAACGCCAAGGTGTACGCCGTCAACACCAGCGTGCTCGGCATGGCGCCGATGACGTACGCGGCGAAGGTGCCGGGCACCCCGGCCGCGGGCAACTGCATCGCCGCACCCGGCGACAGCGGCGGCCCGGTCTACTCGCACGGCCTGTTCATCACCTGGCCGTTGAAGATCGAGATCGCGGCGCTGGCCCGCGGCACGATCACCGCCGGCTACCTGGACACGCCCTGCGTGTCGCTCGGGGTGTGGAAGACCGGCTCCTACCGGGTCTTCTACGCACCGGTCCGGCGGCCGCTGTTCAGCCCGTACGTCGGCTCGCTGACCTTCTACGGAGCCAGCCTCCTGTGATGCTCTCCCCGCCGCGGCCGGATCGACCTCCGTGTCGCGGCACGGGTGCGGCGCCCCGCTCGCGAGCGGGGCGCCGTCGCGCTGACCACGTCACCGGCGGCCGCCGACCGCTCACCGGGGGTCGGCGGGTGGTGCGGTCGGGTCCTCGTCGGGGGTGAGGTCGAGTTGCAGCCAGGTGACGTCGTGCCAGGCACCCAGCTTCCAGCCGACCTTGCGATAGGTCCCGACGTCGGAGAAGCCGAAGGCGCGGTGCAGTCCCATGCTGGCCTCGTTCGGCTGGGTCACGCCGCCCATCACCCGGCGGTACCCGCGGGCGGCGAGGATGGGCAGCAGCGCGGCGTACAGCGCCCGCCCGGCGCCGGTGCGGCGGCGTCCGGTGTGGAGGTAGATGCTGGCGTCGCAGGCCCATCGGTAGGCGGCCCGGGTCCGGTGCTCGGTGCCGTAGGCGTAGCCGACGACCGCGCCGTCCACCACCAGCACCAGCCAGGCGTGGCGCTCGTTGGCGGCCTCGATGCGGCGGGCCATCTCCGCGACGGTGGGCGCCTCGGTCTCGAACGTGATCGTGGTGTCGGTGACGTACGGCGCGTAGATCGCGGCGCAGGCGGCGGCGTCGTCCGCGGTCGCGCGGCGGATGATCCCATCCCCAATCATGCCTACTATAGTAGGCATGACATCTACTATAGTGTCAACGTGACCGAAGACCTCAGCAAGGCCCTGGCCTCGACCGTGCGCGCGGCCCGCGAAGAGCGGGGACTCACCCTCGCCGCCCTGGCCGACATCTCCGGGGTGTCCCGCGCGATGATCTCGAAGGTCGAGCACGGTGACGCACAGCCCACCGCGGCCCTGCTCGCCAGGCTGTCCGGCGCGCTCGGTCTCACCCTGTCGGAGCTGATCGCACGGGCCGAGGGCGGCGCCGTGCAGCTCGCCCGGCGCGACGACCAGCCGGTGTGGACCGACCCCGAGACCGGCTACGTCCGCCGCGCCGTGTCACCACCGGGGAGCACCGCCCTGGAACTGGTCGAGGTGGAGCTGCCGCCCGGAGCCGAGGTCGCCTACCCGGCGCAGACATACCGCTTCATCAACCAGCAGATCTGGATACTCTCCGGCCACCTGCGCTTCGTCGAGGGCGAGCAGGTCCACGAACTCGACGCCGGCGACTGCCTGCAGCTCGGCCCGCCGGCCGACTGCGTGTTCGTCAACCCGACCACAGCTCCGTGCCGCTACCTGGTCGTGCTCGACAAGCTCACCGGCCCCAGATGACGCGCCGGGGCCGGGAGGGCGCGCGCCCTCCCGGCCGTGCCCGTTGCCTGCTCAGCGCCGGTGAACACGCTGGACTCGAGCGCGCAGGCGGCGCTGCATCAGGTCCACCGCCTCGATCAGGGTCGGGGCCGCGGCCCGAACGTGCACATCGGCGCCGTTGACGTCCACGTCGACGCGCACGCAGGCCTCCGACGGCGCGGCTCCGCGGTCGTGGCTGAGCTTGATCCGCACCAGCAGCACCGGAGCCGGGGCGTGCCGCAGCACCACCTCGACCTTGCGCGCGGCGTAGGAGATCAGCTCGGCCGGCACCCGCCCGTACGTGCGTACCTGCACGGGATGGTCGGCGAGGACGGGACTGGTCATGGTGCACCTCCGATGGGTCGAACCACTGACACGCCCACATTCGCCGCGCGGAGCTGTGCCGCGGCAGGGTCTGGCGTCACGTGGCGAGGCGCCGAAAGTCCCGGCCCTTCCGAAGGGACTGCGGTGACCTGAGGTCGGGACCAAAGGCCCTGCTGCGGCGGTGCAACGCGCTCTGATGCTGGCGGTGGTGACATCGCAGGCGACAGAAGGGCTCAGCGGATGAGGCACGCCGATCTACCGGTCGTCATCCAGGGCGGGATGGGGGTCGGCGTGTCCAGCTGGCAGCTGGCCCGCACGGTCTCGGCCGCAGGCCAGCTCGGCGTGGTCTCCGGCGTGGCGCTGGACACGCTGCTCGCCCGGCGGCTGCAACTCGGCGACCCCGGCGGGCATCTGCGCCGGGCACTGGCCGCGTTTCCCGCGCCGCAGGTGGCCGAGCGGGTGCTGGACCGCTACTTCAGGCCCGAGGGTCTGCCGCCGGGCCGGCCGTTCCGGCCCGTTCCGCGGCTCAGCCTGCGACCGCGGCCGCAGGCCGTCGAGCTGACCGTGGCCGCGAACTTCGTCGAGGTCTTCCTGGCCAAGGAGGGACACGGCGGCGTGGTCGGCATCAACTACCTCGAGAAGATCCAGCTGGCCACACCCTCCTCGCTGTACGGGGCCATGCTGGCCGGTGTCGACTACGTGCTGATGGGCGCCGGGCTCCCCACGGAGATCCCCGGCCTGCTCGACGCCCTGGCCCGGCACCTGCCCGTGGAACTGCCGGTGGCCGTCGAGGGCGCCGACGCCGGTGAGCGGCACACGGTGCGGCTCGACCCACGCGAGCTGCTGCCTGCTCATCCGCCGCTGCGCCGGCCGCGTTTCCTGGCTGTCGTGTCGTCCGCGTCACTGGCCGGATACCTCGCACGCAGCGAACGGACCCGCCCGGACGGGTTCGTGGTGGAGAGCGCCACAGCGGGTGGGCACAGCGCCCGGCCCCGCGGGCGGATGGCCCTCGACGAAGCCGGCGAGCCCGTGTACGGCGAGCGTGACGCGCTGGACCTGGCCAAGGTGGCCGCGTGCGGTCTGCCGTTCTGGGTCGCCGGCGGTCAGGCCGGGCCTCGCCCGCTGGCGCTGGCACGGGCCGCCGGTGCGGTCGGCGTGCAGGTCGGGTCGGCGTTCGCCCTGTGCCGGGAATCCGGCATGACCGGTTCGCTGCGGCAACGGCTGCTGCAGGACGCGGCGGCGGGCGTGCTCGCCGTGCGCAACGATCCCGCCGCCTCGCCCACCGGGTTCCCGTTCAAGGTCGCCCAGCTGGCGGGCACCGTGGCGGACCCGCAGGTGTACGCCGCGCGGGCGCGCAGATGCGATCTCAGCTACCTGCGTACGCCGTACCGCAAGCCCGGCGGCGGCGTCGGCTTCCGCTGCCCGGCTGAGCCGGTCGACGACTTCGTCCGCAAGGGCGGTTCGGCCGAGCAGGCGGACGGCAGCCGGTGCCTGTGCAACGGCCTGACCGCGACGATCGGGCTCGGCCAGCGCGGGCCCGGCGACCACGTGGAGCCGCCGCTGGTCACGATCGGCCAGGAGCTCGAGTTCCTGGCCGGGTTGCGCCGGCGTGCCGGCGACGACTTCAGCGCCCTTGACGTGCTGCACCACCTGCTCACGCAGGAGTAGCCGGACCGCCCGGCGCAGCGACCGCGACAACGAAGACTGGTGGCAGTGATGAGAAAGTCCGTCGGCCTGTCCACATCGACCTCCCGGCCGGAGCCGCCCACCTGGCGGTGGGCCTGGCACGGCTGGGCGAACGCGCTGGTGCTGGGCTGGCTCGCGCTCACCGTCATCACCGCCACGGGAGCGACCACGGCCGAGCCGTGGCTGGCGGTGCACCTGTTCCTGCTGGGCGCGGTGACCACGGCGATCGTCGTGTGGAGCGAGCACTTCTCGGTGGCGCTGCTGCACGCGCAGGCACCCGACCGCCGCTGGTCCGCCGCGCGGCTCGCCTTGCTGACCACAGGCCAGGCCGCCGTCCTGGCGGGCGTCAGCTCCGACGTCACCGTGCTGCTGGCGGCCGGCGCGACCGTCGTCACCGCGGCGATCGCCGCGCACGCGTACGTGCTGCTGCGGATGCGGCTGCGCTCGCTGGGCGGGAGGCTGGCGCCGCTGGTCGACTACTACCTGCTCGCCTGTGCGGCGCTGCTGGCCGGGGCGCCGATGGGCGCCCTGCTGGGATCGGGCGTGGGTGGGGCAGCGTGGCACGAACGGCTGCACCTGGCCCACGCGCACCTGAACATCGGCGGCTGGGTGCTGCTCACGGTGGTCGGCACCCTGTTCATGCTCTGGCCGTCGGCAGTGGGCACCACCATCTCCGGTGTCACGCACGTCGCGGCCCGCTGGTGCCTGCGTGCCCTGGCCGCCGGGCTGGTGGTCGCCGTCGTCGGCATGCTGGCCGGAAGCCCGCTCATCACGGTCGTCGGGGTCGGCGGCTACGCCGTCGGCGTGCTCGTCGCCATGGTGCCGTTCGCGGCGACGCTGCTGCACCGGCGCCCGGTCAGCGGCGCCGCGTGGCTGCTGGGCGGCTCGATCGGGTGGCTGCTGGTCGCAGTGGTGGCCGACCTGGTTCTGATCGCCTCCGGGGCATCGGGTGACGGGCTCGCCCTGCTGGGCCCGATGCTGCTCGTCGGCGTGATCGGGCAGGTGCTGATCGGTTCGCTGACGTTCCTGCTGCCCGTCGTCATGGGGGGCGGCCCGGCCGCGGTCAGCCGCGCTCGGGAGCACCTGCACCGGGGCTGGGCGGTGCGGATCGGCACGCTGAACGCCGGTGTCGCCGGGCTGGCTCTGTCCCCGGCCGCCGGCTGGGCCGGGCCGGTGGGCCTGATCCTGGTGCTCGGCGTCGGAGCCGACTTCGTGCTGCGCGCCGGCTGGCTGATCGCACCCACGCTGGCCCGGCTGGGCGTGCGCGGGCGGATCACCGCCTTCGGCTCGGCGGCTGTGCTCACGGTGACCGCGATCGTGGTGGCCGTGGCCTTCGCCGGGCCGGTCCCGCTGGACGGCGCGGCCCACGAGCACGCCGCCGGCGGCGCTCATGCGGCCGGTCCGGCCGGGGCCCGTACGGTCGAGGTGGCGCTGAGCGGCATGCGGGCCACGCCGGCGGTGATCGAGGTCCCGGCCGGTACGCGGCTCGTCCTGTCCGTCACGAACACCGACAGCCAGCGGCACGACCTGCGGGTCGACGGCGGCCCCAGGACACCGCTGCTGCGCAAGGGCCAGCAGGCGAGTCTCGACGTCGGCGTCGTCGCCGCGGACGTGAAGGCATGGTGCGCCGTGCCCGGGCACCGCGCGGCCGGGATGGCGCTGACCATCAAGGTCGGCGGGGCTGCCGCCGCTGCGCAGGACCACAGCGGGCATACCACCGCGACGGGACCTGTCCCGGACCCCGGCGCGGCCTACAGCACCGGCTTCACCGCGCACGACGCCGTCCTGCCGCCGGCGCCCACCGGCAGGCTGCACCGCGTCGAACTGCCCGTGGTGGACAAGGAGATCGAGGTCGCGCCGGGCCTGCGGCAGCGGAGCTGGACCTTCGGCGGCTCGGTGCCGGGTCCGACACTGCGGGGCAGGGTCGGCGACGAATTCGAGATCACCCTGGTCAACCAGGGCACCCTGGGCCACAGCATCGACTTCCATGCCGGCGCGACCGCACCGGACGGCATGATGCGCACCATCGAACCCGGCGAGCGGCTGGTCTACCGGTTCGTGGCCGACAAGGCAGGCGCCTGGCTCTACCACTGCGGCACCATGCCGATGACCCAGCACATCAGCGCCGGCATGTTCGGGGCCGTCATCATCGACCCGCCCGACCTGGCCCCGGTCGACCGCGAGTACGTGGTCGTCGCCAGCGAGCTGTACCACGGTGAACCCGGCGGCGAGGCGGTCACCGCGGCGCTGCGGGCGGGTACCCCCGACGGCTGGGTCTTCAACGGCAGCGCCAACCAGTACGACAGCGCGCCCCTGCCCGCCAAGGTCGGTGAGCGGGTGCGGTTCTGGGTGGTGTCGGCCGGTCCGGGTTCCAGGACCGCCTTCCACGTGGTCGGCACACGGTTCGACACCGTCTACCGGGAGGGCGCCTACCTGCTGCGTCCCGGCGCGGGTGCGGCCCAGGTGCTCGACCTCGCTCCGGCCCAGGGCGGCTTCGTCGAGATGACCTTCGCGGAACCGGGCGGCTACCCCTTCGTCGACCACGACATGCGCCACGCCGAAGCCGGAGCCCACGGCGTCATCCGGGTCACCGCCTGACCGCCGGTAGCGGTACGCCGCCGGCCTCGGGCTACGCCGGGGCAGCGGTTCATCACGAGAGAGGAAGCCGACGTCGTGTGCAACTACTGCGGGTGCCGGGAGTTCCCGCTCATCGGCCGGCTCACCGCCGAACATGAGGCGATAGCCGAAGCCGCCGGGCGGCTGCGTGACGCGATCACCAAAGGCACCGGTGACCCCCAGGCGCTGCTGGACGCCCTGCTCGGGCTACTCAAGCCGCACACCGCCGCCGAGGAACAGGGCCTGTTCGCCGAACTGCGCGCCGAGGGCAGCCTGGCCGGGGCGGTGGAGCAGCTGTGCGCCGAGCACGACGACATCCACGGTGTCCTGAACACCGTGGACCGGTCCGGCCCGGACTGGCTGGCGGTGCTCGGGGCGCTGCAGCGGCTGCGCCGGCACATCGACAACGAGGAACACGGGCTGTTCCCGGCCGCCGTGATCGCGCTGCCGATCCCCGCGTGGGACCGGCTGGACCGGCGACCTGCGGGCAGCGGGGGCACGCCGGGGTGGCAGCGGTGAAGGCCGGTGGGCGTATCCGAGCCTGGTCGGGCACCGGCCTGCGGCTCCTGCTGGGAGCGGTGTTCCTCGTCGCGGGGGCGCTGAAGGTGACCGACCTGGCCGGTTCGGTGCGCGCCGTCGGCGCCTACCAGCTCATGCCTTACGAGGCAGCGGAGGCGGCCGGTGCGGTCCTGCCGTTCCTGGAGATCACGGTGGGCATCCTGCTCCTGGCGGGGCTGGCCACCAGGTTCGCCGCGGCCGTGTCCACGCTGCTGTTGACTGCATTCACCGCGGGCATCATCTCGGCCTGGGCACGCGGGCTGTCCATCGACTGCGGCTGTTTCGGCGGCGGGGGAGCGCTCGCCGCCGGCCAGAGCCCGCAGTACGGCTGGGAGCTGGCCCGAGACGGGTTGCTGCTGGCCGCGGCAGCGGTGCTGGTCGTCTGGCCACGGACGGCGGTGTCGGCCGATGGATGGCTTGCCCGGGCGGCTGCCGAGGCGGAGCCGACCGCGGCGCGCCCCGCGTCGGACGCCGAGACGGGCTAGTCTCACCGGCTTCGCAGACATGACCAGGGGTACGGCGCAGCGCCGTACCCCCTGGTCGTCACGACCCGGCTGGTGAAGCCACCGGCAGCCGTGAAGTGTGGCCGTCCTGATGCCGGTGCTGCTCGCCGCCGTCCGCCGAGAAGAGCGGCGTGCTGAGATACCGCTCGCCGGTGTCGGGCAGGATCACGACGATCGTGGCGCCGCGATGCTCGGCCCTACCGGCCACGGCCAGGGCCGCGTGCAGCGCGGCGCCACCCGAGATCCCGGCCAGCACTCCCTCGGTGTGGGCCAGCCGGCGCGCGGCGGCACGGGCCTGTTCGACGTCCACGCGAACGATCTCGTCGATGACGGCGGTGTCGAGCACGGCCGGCACGAAACCGGCGCCGATGCCCTGGATGCCGTGCGGGCCGGGCGGGCCGCCCGAGAGCACGGGCGACTCGGCGGGTTCGACCGCGATCACCCGGGTGGCCGGACGCCTCTCCTTGAGCAGCCGGCCCACGCCCGTGATGGTGCCGCCGGTGCCCACACCGGCCACCAGCACATCGACGTCTCCGTCGGTGTCGCGCCAGATCTCCCTGGCGGTGGTGCGGTAGTGCACCTCCGGGTTGGCCCGGTTGTCGAACTGGCGGGCCAGGAAGGCGCCCTCCCGCTCGGCGATCTCGCGCGCCCGGCGTACGGCACCTGCCATGCCCTCCCCGGCGGGGGTGAGGACCACCTCCGCGCCGTACGCGGCGAGCAGCGCGCGACGCTCCACGCTCATGCTCTCCGGCATGGTCAGCGTCAGCCGATACCCCAGCGCGGCCGCGGCCATGGCCAGGCCGATGCCGGTGTTCCCGCTGGTCGCCTCCACGATCCAGGCCCCGGGCGCCAGCTCGCCGGACTCTGCGGCGGCCTCGATCATGGCCAGCGCGATGCGGTCCTTGACGCTGCCGCCCGGGTTGGCCGATTCCAGTTTGGCCACCAGGCGGCCGGGGGTGTCACCGGCGAAGCGCCGCAGCCTCATCAGCGGGGTGCGGCCGATCATCTCGGTCACGTTCTGGTAGATCATCCAGTGCTCCTGTCGGTTCGCTGAGGTCCGGGAGAGCCGGCCCGGTGCCGGGCCGGGCGAGAACCGCGGCCGGCGCCCGCATCCGGGCTCCGGCCGGCACGTCGGCCAGCACCAGGCTGTGCGCGCCGATCCGGGCGTCGTCGCCCACGTGGATCGGCCCCAGCAGGGTGACGCCGACGCCGAGCACCACCCGGTCGCCGACGCTCGGATGGCGGCGGGCGGCCTTGCCGTCGACCCACCAGCCACGGCCGCCCAGCGTGACCCGGTGGTACATCGTGACGTCGTCGCCGACGCGGGCGGTCTCGCCGATGACGACGCCGTCACCGTGGTCTATGAACAGCCGCCGGCCGATGCGGGCGCCAGGATGGATCTCGACTCCGGTGGCCCAGCGGGCCAGCTGCGAGATCATCCTCGGGACCAGCGGGACGCGGCCGCGGTGCAGCAGGTGCGCCAGCCGGTGCGCCCACAGCGCCCACAGCCCCGGATACAGCAGCACCTCCGCCGTCCGGATGCCGTAGAGCGCCGGGTCGCGGCGGCACGCCGCGCGCACATCGTCGAACATGTCGATTCCTCCGCAGGTCCGGCCGGCTACGCCTGCTCGACCGCCGCGGCCAGGTTCTCGGCGGTGGGGTTGGCCAGCTTCCGGCCGCCGACGAACACCGTGGGGGTGCCGTTGACGCCGCGCCGGCTCATCCCGTCGGTGACATGGGTGACCCAGTCGGCGTATCGGCCCTCGCGCAGGCACGGGCCGAACGTGTGATCGGACAGGCCGGCGGTGGCCGCGAGCTCGACCAGCCGGTCGTCGGTGTGGCCGGGCCCGCCTTCGGCGGGCTGGTCGGCATAGAGGGCACTGGTGTACTGGACGAGCCGGCCGGCGTCGGCGGCGCAGCCTGCCCCCGCCGCGGACCGGGACGAGTAGTCGTTGGTGGAGTACCGGTCGAGGATGGCGACCGGGTGGTACACCATGGTGATGCGCCGCTCGGCGAGCAGCCGCTCGATGGTCGCGCCGGCCTGCTCCTCGAACTGCCGGCAGGCAGGGCACAGGTAGTCCAGGTACACCTCGACCGTCACCGGGCCGTCGCCCACGCGCACCCCCGCACGGTCGTCGGTGGCCGACGCCGGCACGGCGAAGCCCGCGACCGGTTGCTGCGAGCGGTACACGCCGTAGCCGACGATCCCCGCGACGAGCAGCGCCACGGCCGCCACGGCCGAGGTCACCGCCGTGCGCCGCCGCCGGCGCTCCAGCGCGAGCTGCTCACGGACCACCCGGGCGGCCTGCTTGCGCCCGACTCGCGTACTCATCAGTGGTTCTCCTCGCTGTCGTGGCCGTCCATCACGGCTCGCGGTGCGGACAAGTCGTCTGCGGGCGGATGAATCCCGGCCGGGCGATCGCCGGCGGCCAGCGCGAGCGCGAACGAGCCCGGCTGATAGGCGCAGGCCGGCTCCTCGGCGTACACGTCGCCGGTGGTCGCGTAGGCGCGGGCGCGGGAGCCGCCGCAGACCGTGCGGAACTCGCAGCGGCCGCAGCGGCCGCCGAGCTGGTCGACGTCGCGCAGTGCCCGGAACAGCACCGAGCCGCGATAGACGTCGGCCAGGCGCTCGTGCCGGACGTTGCCCGCGCCCAGCGGGAGGAATCCGCTGGGGTGCACGTCCCCGCGGTGGGACACGAACACGAAGCCGTTGCCGGCGCTGACGCGCAGCGGAGGACGGCGGGCCCGGCGTGGGCGCCCGCTCAGGCCACGCTCGTCGAAACCGGCGCGCAGCCGGTCGTACAGGGGGCCGAGGCCCAGCACGCGCCGGGGGTCGAGCCCGCGCGCCTCCAGCGCGGCCCGCTGCAGGCAGACCCGGCGGAAGTGGTGCGCCTCGGTCGTCTTCACGGGCACGTGCTCGCCCAGGTCGTACAGCGCGTGCAGCACGTCCTCGGTCTGCGCGGCATCGAGCCCGGACAGCGCGCGGCCCCGGCCGGTGGGCACCAGGAAGAAGACGCTCCACAGCATGGCGCCGTAGTCGCGGACGCGGGCGGCGATCCCGGCCAGGTCCAGCACGGTGTCGCGGGTGACGGTGGTGTTGATCTGGACCTTGAGCCCGGCGTCGAGCGCGGCGTGCCAGGCGTCGACCGTCCAGCGGTGCACACCCGCCACGCCGCGGAACCCGTCGTGCGCGCCGGCGTCCGCCGCGTCGAGGCTCAGCGAGATCGCACGGGCTCCGGCGTCGCGCAGCCGCCCGATCGCCTCGCGGGTCAGCGTCGGCGTGCCCGAGGGCGACACCGACACCGCCAGGCCCAGGTCGGTGCCCTGCCGCACGAGGTCGTACAGGTCCGGGCGCTGGAACGGGTCGCCGCCCGTGATGACGAACAGCGGCGCGGGGCGGCCGAACGCGGCCACCTGAGCCATGAGATCCACGGCCTCGCCGGTGGTGAGCTCACCGGGATCACGTGCCGGGCGGGCGGTGGCGCGGCAGTGGCGGCAGGCCAGCGGGCACGCCTGAGTCGCCTCCCAGATGACGATGAACGGCCGCTCGGCGACGTCCTGGCGGGGCGCTCGCAGGCCGGGCCGCGCAGCGCTGCCGCCGGTCATGCGGGTCCACCGTGCGCACCCGCCCGCCGGCCCGTCCGCTGCGCGCGGCGGCCGTCGGTGAGCGTCTCGTGGTAGCACATGGCCCAGCCCCTCTCTGGCTCGATGTGAGCGATCCTGGGGCCGTACAGCGACCTGTGGCAGGGCCGATACTCACCGCCGGACGGGACCAAGGTCCCCCGCGAAAATGCGTTGTGCGGCAGCGCCCCTGGTCGGGGACGGAGTGGAATCCGGTCGGCTCAGGACAGTGCGGCGGCGGCCAGCACCAGGGCGCTGGCCGCGATCTCGGCGAGACCGACCTGCTTGGGCGTGAGCCGGTGCCGGGGCAGTGCCCAGGCGCGGGCGAGCAGCACGGCGAACACCGCGGCCGCGACCGGGCCCAGCGCGGCCGCGGCGATCAGCGCCGAGGCGTGGAAGCCGACTGAGGCGCGCAGGTACGCCACGCTGCCCCGCTCGCGGATCATCGTCTTCACGTAGAGCACCGTGCCGGTGAAGTAGAGCAGCACGATGACGAACGGCGCGAGCACCCGGCCGGGCGGCACCTGGGCCACGGCCGCGACGACGAACACCATCAGGCAGCTCTGCGCCACCGAGGCGAGATCGTTGAGCAGCGCCCGTTCCCGGCGGCGGCGGGCGTACCAGACGTTGACCCCGAGCAGCGCCGCGTACGCGGGTGCGAAGAGCAGCACAGCCGGTCGCAGGACCACCACCGGCGCGGCGAGCACGGCGGTGATTGGCCCGTACAGCGCCAGCTGCGGGCCGAACCTGCGTAGCCGGCCGGTCTTGACCGCCTGCAGGGCGAAGTAGGACAGCAGGTAACCGGACACCCAGGCGCCGAGCAGCGGCAGGTCCAGCCAGCGGAAGCCCGCCACGAGCAGCCCGGCCAGGTACGGCACGAGCAGCATCGCCCAGGCGCCGTGTTGCGGCGGCACGAACCGCCGCGCGCTGCCGGACCGCCGGACGCGCCCCGGCGGCCGGTCGAGGGGAGCGGCCACGGTCATCGGATGCCTCCGTGGATATTCCGGCCTTCAGGCCGGAGAGGAAACGGAACGCCTGGGGAGCAGGGCAGGAGAAGCCGGTTCGCCGTCAAGGCGAATCCGGCACCCGCCGGTGTCGCGGAAGTGAACAGGTGTGCTAATTTGTTGCAGCCTGGCCGGCGAAAACCAAGTCGGCCGGGCCTACCGCCGGGCTGGCGGGAAGTCAGGTCTGTGGAGCCTGTGTAAGACCGATGGGCGGTACACCGCTCCTTGCTGGTAACCCAGGTCGGCAACGGGCTGCGAAGCAGAAAGTTCGAACCGCGAGGGTCGAATCCCCCTGCTCCAGCTGGGGAGATGTCAACGCGCGCTCACCTCGATGACGCCGCGGGCGCCGCGTTCGGCGTCGACCATGGCGTGGCTGACGAACGGGTAGTGCCCGGCCTCCGGCAGCACCGTCTCCACGAACCCGCCCCCGGCCGGGTGCAGCTGCAGCACCTGCGCCCCGCCCGGGTCGGCCGGGCGCAGCAGCCAGCGGCCCTCGGCGTAGACGGTGTCGAACATGCCGCCGACGACGTGGAACGACGAGCTGCGGCTGGGTCCGGCGTCGAGCACCCAGAAACGCACCCGCTCCCCGGCGCGGGCGGTGAGCGCGTGGTGGGCGTACTGGGTGGCATGGCCGTTGAACACCACCGCATCGGGGCGTTCGGCCTGCATCTTGGCCAGGTCGCCGGGCTCGTCCGGAGGGCCGAGGTAGAGCTCGGACTGCACCAGGACGTACTCCCGGTCCACCGGGGCCAGGCCGGGCGGGTCGATGATGACGGCGCCGTACATGCCGTTGCCGATGTGCAGCAGCATCGGCATCGTCGAGCAGTGGTACATCCAGATGCCGGCCTTGGTGGCGGTGAACCGGTAGGTCAGCCGCTCGCCGGGTTCGATCGGCCGCATCGGGCCGTCCGGGGCGAGGGCTCCGGCGTGGAAGTCGACGCCGTGGTCGACGCTGCCGTCGTTGCTCAGCGTGATCTCGAAGGTGTCACCGACCCGGCCCCGCAGCACCGGCCCGGGCGCGGTCCCGTTGAACGTCCACAACTGCTGCCGTACGCCGGGCGCGACCTCGCGCTGCACCTCCTGCACCCGCAGGTCCAGCCGGTGCACCCGCCCGGTCGGCGGCACGGGCGCCGTGGCGTCGTGCGCCTGGAATCCGGGCCCGGGCGCGGCCATGAAGTCGATCTGCGCCGCCTGCGTGCCAGCGGCGGGGGAGGGGGCCGCGTGTCCACCGGGGTGGGTGCCGGTGCTGATGGACAGCGTCATCCCGGCCTGCCGGTGTCCGGGCAGCGAGCACCAGCCGGACACCGGCCCGGAGATCACGCCGGCGTCGAAGCGGACCGTGTCGCCCGCGCCGACCGCGCCGCTCTTGGCGCCGGTGGCCAGGACGAGGTCGTGGCGGCGGGTGTCGTGGTTGCTCAGTTCGATGATCAGCCGATCGCCGGCCGGGACGGTGATCTGCGAAGGCTGGAAGCGCATGCCCTCGGTGGTCACGGACACCGTGGTCGTGTGCCCGGTCGGCGCGGCCGTGGCGGCGGCCGCGGGCACCGGGCTCGAAGAGCCGCCGCTCGCACGTTCGGCGACCACGCCGACGAGCACGGCGAGCAGGACCAGCGCGATCCCGGCCGCGAACCCGCCGAGCGGCCGCGGCGCAGCCGGTCCGGTCGGGGCGGCCGGTGGGGCGGCAGGGGGCGATCCGGGTTTCGCGGCACCGGTTGCGGGGACGGACACGGGCTACCTCCGGGCGGACAGCAGTACGCGGACCGTGGGCCACAGGAACTGCAGCAACGCGGCCAGCAGGAGCAGGGACGTGGTGATCCGGACATAAGCGCCCACCGGCAGCAGGAACACCAGCAGCGCGGCATTGGCCATGGCCACCCGCTGCGCCGCGTGCCGCTCCAGCAGCGCCGTGCGCCTGCGGACCGCGGCCGGGCCGCCGCCCAGCGCCATCGGCAGCAGGTAGGACAACGCGCCGAGCAGGATCTGCGCGACCGAGCCGACCAGCAGCGGGGTCAGCACATCGCCGAAGCGTCCGGCGGCCTCGGGCGCGCCGGGCGAGACCAGCACGGCGTACGCGTCGACGCCGAGCGCCACCAGCAGCCACCCGGCGGCAGCCGCGATCGACCAGGCGGCGAACGACGCGGGCGGCCGGCGCCGGGCCGCCCGCACCGCCGGTACGGCGGTGATCACGATGGCGGCGGCGAAGACGGCGAGCCCGGCGACGGTGACGGTCGGCCACCAGGTCAGCAGCCCGGTGGCCGACAACGCCAGACCGGCGAGCGCCAGGGGCAGCGCCGTGCGGGCCGCGGCGACCGCGCCGTCGTCCATCCGGGTGCGCAGCACCGTCGGCCAGAGCGTCGGCAACGTGCCGAGGATGGTCAGCACGATCCAGCCGAGCAGGTTGACGTGGGCGTGGAAGAGCAGCAGCCGGGGGCGGCCCGCGTCGTCCACGACGAGCATCCACACGCCGACCGGGATGCCGACCAGCAGCGCCGCCGCGGCGGACAGGTAATAGCGCACGGTGATCGCGAAGCGGGCGGGCAGCGCGGCGCGCGCCCACGTGGCCAGCCGGAACAGGTGCGCGGCGATGGCGGCGAACACCGCCGCCGCTCCGGCCACGCCGAGCCAGGGCCGGTCGCCCCCGCCGCCGGTGAGCACTGCGGCCACGCCGATGTTCAGCAGCACCAGCCGGGCCGCCTCGCCCCGGCGATGAGCGGGGGCGGGAACCCGGAGCACGGCGGCGGCGAAGTGGGCGCTCCACACCACGATCGCGTTGCCGGCCGCGCCGAGCAGCAGCAGGTGGATGGCGAGCCAGCGCCAGCCCGGCAGGAACGGGTGGGTGAACCCGATCGCGACGAGCGCGGCGAGGTAGGCCACCGGCAGCAGGCCGGCGCGGCGGTGCCAGCCGGCACGGCCGGTGGTGCGCGCCCGCGGCCTGCCGACCTCGGCAGGCGGCGTCGGCAGGGGCAGGCGGGCCGGCAGCTCGGGCGCGACTGGTTCGGTGCCCTGCAGCCGGGGTTCGCCGGTCATGACGGCACCGGCGCGGCGGGAGACGCGGTCCGCTGCGGGAGGGAGCGGCGCCCGCGGGTGAGCGACAGGGTGACCGCGCAGGCGGCGAAGGCGAGCACCGCGACGACGTTCCCGACGCCCGCCCAGCGCCACACGACTTCCAGCCCGGCGGCGTCACCCAGTCCGATCCGGACCAGCAGGGACCCGTGCAGCAGCGCGAGCGGCGCATACAGCACCGGGTGGTACGGCAGCGGCCGGCGCAGCACCGCGGGCAGGATCACCGGCGCGTGCACGAAGATCATGGAGACGGTGAAGCCGAGGAAGACCCCGTGCAGCACGGCGTCGTAGCGGGCGCCGCCGCCGGCCGGTCCGCCGCCGGCCCAGAGCAGGCCGGACAGGGCCAGCCAGCCGTACCCGGCGAGCAGCCCGGCGGCGATGTAGCGGGGCAGCCGGGCGCCGCGGATGGTGCGCCGGGCGACGTCGTGCACGGCCAGCCAGGCGGTCATCGCCAGCAGCGCGAGCCCGAAGAGCCGGGTGCCCGCCTCGGGCCACCCGGTCGCCGCGGCGGCGGTCGTGGCCAGGCCCGTCAGCGCGGCCAGGAACCACCGCTCGGCGTGCGGTGCGGTGAGCCCGACGTGGGCCAGTTCAAGGCGCTCACCGGCGATGGTGGCGACGACGAAGACCGTCATCCAGCCGACCGTGTCGGCGACCGGGAAGCCGGCCAGCGACAGCAGCGCGGCGGCGTACCACGCGAAGGCGCCGACGCCCTGCGCCAGCAGCGCCACGGACTGCTGCCGGGCCCACAGCGCACGGTAGACGCCGAGCAGGACCACCGAGGCGAGCATCAGCAGGAACGTCCCCGGCCAGCCCGGCCCGGCCGCCAGGAGCACCAGCCCGCCCGCGCCGGAGCAGGCCGGTGCCAGCAGTGCCCACGGGCGGCCGAGGGCCACCGCGCGCTCCAGCGCGATCAGGGTGCCGACGACGCCGAACACCATGACCGGCCCATGCACCGTCTCCACGGCGACCGGGGGTGCCGGCACCGGCGTGCCGAGCAGCAGCAGCGCCGCGTACAGGCCGCCGACCAGGCACAGCCCCGCCGCGGCCAGCGCGGGCAGCCGCCGGCCGACAGCCGGCCGGGCGGTCACGGCGCGTCCGGTGCCCGCCGCGCGAGCACCGGCAGGTGCACCACGCAGGCGCCCGGCGCGCCGAACGGCTCCAGCACCGTGCCCTCGCCCGGCACGCCCTGGCTCTCCAGGACACCCCGCACCACCCCGGCATGCAGACCGCACATCGCGTCCGGGTTCTGCCCCACCAGCTCCAGGAACGGGCAGGTGTGCAGGTGCACCTCCACCGAAGCGGCCTTCGGGCCGGCAGGCTGGCGGCGCGGGCTGAAGCCGAGGCCGTCCAGCACCGCGGTCACCGTGTCGACGGGGTCGTCCTGCGGCGCGACGCCGCGCGCGAGCTGCCTGCCCCAGTCCTGGCCGACCTGGGCCGCGGCCGGGCGGACGTCGCCGTCGCCGCGGGGCAGGTGCTGCAGCAGCGCGGCCGCCAGCGACCGGTACGGCGCCGGGGCCGGGTCGGCGGCGGTCGCCCGGTAGCGCCAGGCGGGACGGCCGGGCAGGCCGCCGCTGGCCCGCGCCCGGACCAGCAGCCCCGCCTCGACCAGCCGGTCCAGGTGGGCCCGGATCGTCGACGGGTGCTGGCCGGTGTCGGCCGCCACCTCTGCCGCGGTCAGCCCCCGCCGGCGGCACGCACCAGGCGCAGGATCGCCGCCCGGCTGTCGGAGCCCAGCGCCCGGTGCTGCGGAGTGTCGATCGTCTCGCCGATCGGGCCTTTGCCGAAGGTTTCCACGGTGTTAGACGTTATAACGTCAGATGACGTCAAAACCATGATGACGTCAAAACCATGAGGAGGGTCTCATGTCACAACCCGATCAAGCGGCCGCGGCCGCACAGCCCGGCGGCTGCGGCGGCGGCGGCTGCGGCTGCGGCGGGGACGCCCCCGGCAGCGCGGACGCCTCGGCGCCGGTGCTGAGCCTCGACCCGCGGATCGACGTCCGCGAGGTGCCGCACGGCCAGCGGCACGCTCGGGTGCTGGCGGCGCTGGACGCCCTGCCCGGCGCGGCCGGGCTCGTGCTGGTCGCCCCGCACGCGCCGCTGCCGCTGCTGGCGGAGATCGAACAGCGCTACGCGGGCCGGTTCGCGACGCAGTGGCTGCAGGAGGGACCGGACGTCTGGCAGTTGCGCCTGAGCCGCACCCCAGCCGCCTGATCGGCCCGCCCCGGCCCCGGCCTCGCCCACCGAGGCCGGGGCCGCACGCTGCCCACCGGGCCGCAGCTATCCGGCGGAGGTATGGACTTTGGTCCCGCCGCACTCGGGACCGCGGGCTCCTGACCGGAACGCAGCGCTCACCGACGCTGTAAGCGTGCCGCGACACCACGCGTCACCGGCGGACCCGCACCGTCGCATCCCGACGCCCGAGGAGCACCCCCGTGTCGCCGCAGCGCCCTCCGACCGACCGCACGCCCGCGACCGACCAGGTGCCCGGCGCTGCGCCGCTGCTGGCCGCGCGCCGCTTCCTGACCAGGGAGACCGTCGGCGACCACGGCCGGACGCTGCACCAGGTCGGCGGCGACGGCTGGGAGTCGTTCTACCGCGACCGGTGGCGCTACGACCGCGTGGTCCGCTCCACCCACGGCGTCAACTGCACCGGCTCGTGCTCGTGGAACGTGTTCGTCACCGACGGCCTGATCACCTGGGAGCACCAGGCCACCGACTACCCGGAGGTGGGGCCGGACGCGCCGGACTACGAGCCGCGGGGCTGCCCGCGTGGCGCGTCGTTCTCCTGGTACGAGTACTCGCCGTCGCGGGTGCGGCACCCCTACGTCCGCGGCGTCCTCGCCGAGATGTTCCGCGAGGCGTGGCAGCGCCTGGGCGACCCCGTGCTGGCGTGGGCCGAGATCGTGGAGAACCCGCTGAAGGCCCGTGCCTACAAGTCCCAGCGCGGGCGCGGCGGCTTCGTCCGCGCCACCTGGGACGAGGCGATCACCATGGCGGCCGCCGCGCACGTCTACACCACCAAGACCTACGGCCCCGACCGGGTCGTCGGCTTCTCGCCGATCCCGGCCATGTCGATGGCCTCGTTCGCGGCCGGCACCCGCTACCACGCGCTGCTCGGCGGCACCCTGCTCAGCTTCTACGACTGGTACGCCGACCTGCCGATCGCCTCGCCGCAGGTCTGGGGCGACCAGACCGACGTGCCCGAGGCCGGCGACTGGTGGAACGCCACCTACCTGATGATGTGGGGCTCCAACATCCCGGTCACCCGCACCCCGGACGCGCACTTCCTGGCCGAGGCCCGCTACAAGGGCACGAAGGTGGTCGCGGTCAGCCCCGACTACGCCGACAACGTCAAGTTCGCCGACGACTGGCTCGCCCCGCACCCGGGCACCGACGGCGCGCTGGCGATGGCGATGGGCCACGTCGTGCTCACCGAGTTCTTCCGCGACCGCCAGGTGCCCTACTTCACCGACTACGTGCGCCGCTACACCGACCTGCCGTTCCTGGTGAAGCTGCGGCGGCGCGACGGCGGCTCGTGGGCGGCCGACCGCTTCCTGACCGCGGCCGACCTGGGTGAGGCCGACGGCGAGCACAAGACCGTGCTCATCGACGAGCGCACCGGGGAGCCGGTCGTGCCCAACGGCTCGCTGGGCTTCCGCTACGGCGACGCCGGCGAGGGCCGCTGGAACCTGGACCTCGGCGACGTCGTCCCCGCGCTGGGGCTGCTCGGCCGCACCGGCGAGTCCGTGGAGGTCGACCTGGCCCGGTTCGACGTCGGCGACACCGAGGGCGGGGCGCTCATCCGCCGCGGCGTGCCGGTGACGCGCATCGGCGAGCACCTGGTGACCTCCGTGTTCGACCTGCTCATGGCGCAGTACGGGGTGCGCCGCGGCGATCTGCCCGGGCAGTGGCCCACCGGCTACGACGACGCGGACGCCCCCAACACCCCGGCCTGGCAGGAGCGCATCACCGGGGTGCCCGCCACGCTGGCCGCCCGGATCGGGCGCGAGTTCGCCCGCAACGCCGAGCGCAGCCACGGCCGTTCGCTGATCGTCCTGGGTGCGGGCGCCAACCAGTGGTTCCACTCCGACATGACCTACCGGGCGTTCATCGCGCTGGTCACGCTGACCGGCTGCCAGGGGGTCAACGGCGGCGGCTGGGCCCACTACGTCGGCCAGGAGAAGGCCCGCCCGGTCACCGGCCAGCAGCACATGTCGTTCGCGTTCGACTGGCAGCGGCCGATGCGCCACCAGGCCAGCACCCCGTTCTGGTACCTGCACACCGACCAGTGGCGCTACGAGCGCGTCCCGGCCGACGAGCTGTCGTCGCCGCTGGGCACCGGCCGGTTCGCCGGGATGGCGTTCGCCGACACGGTCGCCGCCGCCCAGCGCATGGGCTGGAGTCCCGGCCACCCCGCGTTCAACCGCAACCCCCTCGACCTGACCGACGAGGCGGCCGCGGCCGGGCGCGGCGTGGCCGAGCACATCGTGGCCGAGCTGAAGGCCGGCCGGCTGAAGGCGGTGGCCGAGGACCCGGACGACCCGGCGAACTTCCCCCGCTGCCTGACCCTGTGGCGGGCCAACCTGCTGGGCTCGTCCGGCAAGGGCAACGAGTACTTCATGCGGCACCTGCTGGGCGTCGACTCGGCCGCCGCCGCGCAGGAGTGCGACCCGGACCACCGGCCCCGCGACGTGGTATGGCGCGAGGAGGCCCCCACCGGCAAGCTCGACCTGCTCACCGCGATCGACTTCCGGATGACCAACACCGGCCTGCACGCCGACCTGGTCCTGCCCGCCGCGACCTGGTACGAGAAGCACGACATCTCGACCACCGACATGCACCCGTTCGTGCACGCGTTCAGCCCGGCCGTCGAACCGCCCGGCGACGTGCACACCGACTACGACACGTTCCTGGCCCTGGCCGACAGGTTCAGCGAGCTGGCCGCCACCCACCTGGGCGTACGCCGCGACGTGCTGGCCGCGCCGCTGCAGCACGACACCCCCGACGAGCTGGCGACGCCCGGCGGCCGGGTGCGCGACTGGAAGGCCGGGGAGTGCGAACCCGTCCCCGGGCGGACGATGCCGAAACTCATCGAGATCGAACGCGACTACACCCTGATCGGCGCCAAGATGCGCGCGGTCGGCCCGCTGCTGGACACCCTCGGGACCACTACCAAGGCGCTCACCGTCGACGTCACCGCCGAGATCGAGTACCTGCGGCACCAGAACGGGGTGGTGACCGAGGGACCGTTCGCGGGGCGGCCGTCGCTGGCCACCGCCGACCGGATGTGCGAGGCGATCCTGGCGCTGTCCGGCACCACCAACGGCAGCGTCGCGGCCGCCGGGTTCGCGGCGCTGGAGAAGCGGACCGGCCAGCCGTTCGCCGACCTCATCGCCGGGCACGAGCAAGACCGGATCACGTACCCGGACACCCAGCGCGGACCGCAGCCCGTCTTCACCAGCCCGGAGTGGTCCGGATCGGAGAAGGGCGGCCGCCGCTACTCGCCGTTCACGCTCAACGTGGAGCGGCTCAAGCCGTGGCACACCATCACCGGCCGGCAGCACTTCTTCGTGGAGCACGACTGGGTCGCCGAGCTGGGGGAGCAGCTGCCCGCGTTCCGGCCGCCGCTGAACATGGCGCGGCACTTCGGCAAGCCCGGCGAGCTGGTCGACGGCGGGGTGACGGTGCGCTTCCTCACCCCGCACGCCAAGTGGTCGGTCCACTCGATGTACCACGACAACGAGCTGATGCTGGCGCTGTCCCGGGGCGGGCCGGTGATCTGGATGAGCGTCGAGGACGCCGCCACGATCGGTGCTAAGGACAACGACTGGATCGAGGCGCACAACCGCAACGGCGTCGTGGTCGCCCGCGCCGTGGTCAGCCACCGTATGCCGCAGGGGACCGTGTTCCAGTACCACTCGCCCGAGCGCACCGTGAACGTGCCCAAGGCCGAGGGCAGCGGCCGCCGCGGCGGCTACCACAACTCGATGACCCGGCTGCTGGTCAAACCCACCCACCTGGCGGGCGGCCACGCCCAGTTCACGTACGCCTTCAACTACTACGGCCCGATCGGCAGCCAGCGCGACGAGATCACCGTGATCCGCCGCCGCACCCAGGAGGTGGAGTACTGATGCGTATCCGCGCGCAGGTAGCCATGGTGATGAACCTCGACAAGTGCATCGGCTGCCACACCTGCTCGGTGACGTGCAAGCAGACCTGGACCAACCGGGAGGGCACCGAGTACGTCTGGTTCAACAACGTCGAGACCAAGCCGGGCATCGGCTACCCGAAGCACTACGAGGACCAGGACCGCTGGCACGGCGGCTGGAAGCTGGACGGCAAGGGGCGGCTGACGCTGCGCTCCGGCGGCCGGGTCAAGCGGCTCACCCGGCTGTTCGCCAACCCGGACCTGCCCTCCATCGACGACTACTACGAACCCGCCACCTTCGACAAGGACATCCTGGTCAACGCCCCGGCCGGGCTGACGGACACCCCCGTCAAGCGGCCGTACTCGGCGCTGACCGGCGAGCCCATGGCGGTGCAGTGGGGCCCCAACTGGGAGGACGGTCTCGGCGGCACCCACGAGGTGGGCGGCCAGGACCCCAACCTGGCCCGGATGCCGGCCGAGGCGGCCGCGAAGGTCAAGTTCGAGTTCGAGAAGACCTTCATGTTCCACCTGCCGCGCATCTGCGAGCACTGCCTCAACCCCGCGTGCGTGTCGGCCTGCCCGTCCGGAGCCATGTACAAGCGCGAAGAGGACGGCATCGTGCTCGTCGACCAGGACCGGTGCCGGGGCTGGCGGATGTGCGTGTCGGCGTGCCCGTACAAGAAGGTCTACGTCAACCACGCCACCGGCAAGGCGGAGAAGTGCACGTTCTGCTTCCCGCGCATCGAGGCCGGGCAGCCGACCATCTGCTCGGAGACCTGCGTCGGCCGCCTGCGCTACCTGGGCATCGTGCTGTACGACGAGGACGCGGTGCTGGCCGCCGCGTCGGTGCCCGACGAGCGCGACCTGCTGGACGCCCAGCGGGCGGTGTTCCTCGACCCGGCCGACCCCGCCGTGCAGCAGGCCGCCCGCGAGGCCGGCATGCCCGAGGACTGGCTGGAGGCGGCGCGCACGTCGCCGGTATGGCGCCTGATCAGCGAGTACAAGATCGCCCTGCCGCTGCACCCGGAGTACCGGACCCTGCCGATGGTCTGGTACGTGCCGCCCCTGTCGCCGGTGCTCGACGCCGTCGGCGCGGCCGGGCGCGACGACACCGACGCCGACGACGTCTTCCACACCATCCGCGAGCTGCGCATCCCCGTGGAGTACCTGGCCGAGCTGTTCTCCGCGGGCGACGCCGACGTGATCGCCGGGGTGCTGATGAAGCTGGCCGCGATGCGCTCCTACATGCGGGCCCGCACCCTGGACGGAACCGTCGCCGAGGAGCTGCTCGACGGCATCGGGATGACCGCCGAGCAGGTGGAGGCCATGTACCGGCTGCTGGCCATCGCGAAGTACGACGAGCGATACGTCATCCCCGTCGCCCACAGCAAGGACGCCGCGGCACTGGAGGCCCAGGCCGCCGCGCAGCCGGACTGCTCGCTGGACTGCGCGGGCGGCCCCGGCATGCACGAGACGGCGGCCACCGTCACCCGCTTCCACCTCGTGGACGGCGACGAGGTGCACCCCGGCCGGGCCGGGCTGTCCGCGCGGCGGGCCGACGGGCGCCTCGGGCTCACCGTCAACCCGGTGCGGGGTGCGTCATGAGCGCGCCGCCCGCCGACCGGGCCCGGATCTTCGAGCTGGTCTCGCTGCTGCTCACCTACCCGGACGCCGAGCTGCTGTCCGCGGGCGAGCAGCTGCGCGCGGCCGCCGCCCGCATCGCGCACGAGCCGGTGCGCCAGCAGGTCACCGAGTTCCTGGACTGGCTGCTGGCCGCCGCGCCCGTGGAGGCGCAGCGGCACTACGTGCAGACCTTCGACCTGCGCCGCCGATCCGGGCTCTACCTCACCTACTACCTGCACGGCGACACCCGCCGCCGCGGCATGGCACTGCTCATCCTCAAGCAGCGCTACCGCGCGCACGGCCTGCGGCTCGCCCACGGCGAGCTGCCCGACCTGCTGCCCGTGGTGCTCGAGTTCGCCGCACAGATCGGCCCCGGCGAGGGCGAGGCGCCGCTGCGCCAGCACCGGCAGGGCATCGAACTGCTGCGCACCGCCCTGGCCGAAGCCGGCACGCCCTACCGGCTGCTGCTCGACGCCGTCACCGCCGTGCTGCCCGACATCACCGACGCGGACCGGGCCGCCATCGCCGCGCTGGCCGTCGCCGGGCCGCCCGCCGAGACCGTCGGCCTGGAGTCGCTGGGCCACGGCCCGGACCTGGCCGGCGCCGCGCTCGCCCCCTATCCTGCCTGCTCGCCTGCGGAGGCCTCGCGATGAACACCCTCGTCTGGATCGTCCTGCCCTACCTGTGCCTGGCCGTCTTCATCGCCGGGCACGTCTGGCGCTGGCGCCGCGACCAGTTCGGCTGGACCACGCACACCAGCCAGCTGCTGGAGAACCGGCTGCTGCGGCTCGGCTCGCCGCTGTTCCACCTCGGGGCGTTCGGCGTCATCGGCGGGCACGCCATGGGCCTGCTGGTGCCGTCCTGGCTGACCGAGGCGGTCGGGATCAGCGAGCACCTCTACCACGTGACCGCCGTCTGGGGCGGCACGATCACCGGCGTCGCGCTCGTCACCGGCCTGGTGCTGCTGATCGCCCGCCGTTTCGTCAGCGGCCGGGTGCGCCGCGTCACCACGACCATGGACAAGGTGCTCTACGCCGCCCTGGCCGCGATGGTGACGCTCGGCATGGTCTCCACGGTCGGCGTCAACCTGCTCGGCGACGGCTACGACTACCGGGAGACGATCGCGGTCTGGTTCCGCGGGATCTTCTGGCTGCGGCCCGAACCGGCGCTGATGACCGGGGCACCGCTGGTCTACCAGCTGCACGCGCTCGGCGGCTTCCTGTTCCTGGCGCTGTGGCCGTTCACCCGGCTGGTGCACGTCTGGTCGGCGCCGCTGGCCTACCTGTGGCGGCCCTACGTCGTCTACCGCGGGCGCCGTGGCGGCGTACCCACCCCGCCGCCCGCCCCGGCGGAGGTCCGCGACCGTGCCCTGCCGGTCGTCACCGGCCGGCGCTGAGCACGGATCCGCCTGTCAGGGCGCCGCAACGGCGGCGCCCTGACTACCGTATAAACGTGCAAACCACACCGAGCGAGGCGAACACGCCCGACTACCTGCCCAGCGTCTACAAACAGTTCCTCAACCGCTTCCCGGAGGTCGCTCAGGCGCAGGGTGCGCTGGCCCGAGCGGTGGACCAGCGCAGCCCGTTCGACGAGCGGACCGACCGGCTGATCAAGCTCGCGCTGGCCATCGGCGCCGAGGCGCAGGGCGCCGTGCGGTCCAACGTCCGCAAAGCCCTCCAGCACGGCGCGACCACCGACGAAGTCCGTGCCGTCGCCCTGGCCGCGATCACGACCTGCGGATTCCCCACCGCGATCGCCGCGCTGGGCTGGATCGAGGACGTCACCACCGCTGAGATGTGACACGGCGACCGCCGGGTCCCGTGACCAAAGCGGAATCAGGTCCCACCGGCACAGGCACTTAGTCCCTACTGCGCACCGATCCACCACGCGACGCTGCTAGGCGAGCGGCCGGCGCGAGCAGCCGGCCGCGAAAGCAGCCGACCAGGGTGGAGCAATGACCTCACGAACCCAACCAGCACGACCCGCGGCGCCGGCGGCCGGCCGGCACCGCGTCCTGTGGCTGTCGACGATCAGCTTCACGGTCATGTTCGCCGTGTGGTTGATGTTCGGCATCCTCGGCAAACCGATCAGCCAGGAGTTCCACCTCTCCGAGGTGCAGCTGTCCTGGATCATCGCGGTCGCCGTGCTCAACGGATCGCTGTGGCGCCTGCCCGCCGGGCTGGTCACCGACCGGTTCGGCGGGCGCAAGGTCATGACGTTCATGCTGCTGGCCACGGCGGCCGCCGCCTACCTCGTCTCCCGCGCCGGCTCCTATGGCACCCTGCTGGCGCTGGCCTTCCTGGTCGGCTTCGCCGGCAACGCGTTCACCGTCGGCATCGCCTGGAACTCGGCCTGGCAGCCCCGCGAGCGGCAGGGCTTCGCGCTCGGCCTGTTCGGCGCCGGCAACGTCGGCGCGTCGGTCACCAAGTTCATCGGCCCGCCGCTCATCGTCGGCACCGCCGGCGCCACCTACCTCGGCTTCGCCGAGGGCGGCTGGCGGCTCGTCCCCGTCGTGTACGCCGCGCTGCTGCTCGTCCTGGCCGCGGCGATCTGGTTCGGCGCCCCGCGCCACGACCGGATGCCCGGCCGGGGCACCCCGCTGCGGCAGCAGCTGCGCCCGCTCAAGCAGCTGCGGGTGTGGCGGTTCAGCCTCTACTACGTCGCGGTGTTCGGCGCGTACGTGGCGCTGGCGGCCTGGCTGCCCGGCTACTACATGGACAACTTCGGCGTGAGCCTGCAGACCGCCGCGTACCTGACCGCGGTGTTCATCTTCCCGGCCTCGCTGCTGCGGCCGGCGGGCGGCTCCATCTCCGACCGCTTCGGCGCCCGCCGCGTCATGTACTGGACGTTCGGCCTGATGCTGGTCACCTCCGGCATCCTGATGATGCCCAACGGCCACATCGTCATCGCCCACGCCGACGGCACCCAGACCTCGCACCTGGGCTACCACCTCGGCATCGTCCCGTTCACCGTCCTGGTGTTCCTGCTCGGATGCGCGATGGGCGTGGGCAAGGCCGCGGTCTACAAGCACATCCCCGAGTACTTCCCGCAGAGCGTCGGCAGCGTCGGCGGCCTGGTCGGCATGCTCGGCGGCCTCGGCGGCTTCTTCCTGCCCCCGCTGTTCGCCTACACCAAGGCCTGGTTCGGCTTCCCGTCCAGCACGTTCTTCGTCCTGTTCCTGCTCACCGCGGCCTGCGCGGTCTGGATGCACTGGACGGTCGTGCGCATGCTCGACCGCGAGTCGCCCGAGCTGGCCACCCACATCGAAAGCCCGGCCGGCGTCCCGGCCGCCCCCACGACCCCCGCCGTTCGTGAGCTTGAGGAGGCCCACGCATGAGCACCACCTTCGCCGACCGCCCGGCCACCTCCGCACCCGACGGCGAGTGGCTGCGATCCTGGGACCCGGAGAACCCGGCCACCTGGGACAAGGGCCTGGCCTGGCGCACCCTCTGGATCAGCACGTTCACCCTGACCCTCTGCTTCGCCTCCTGGTTCCTGGCCTCGGCGATCGCCCCGAAGCTCACCAACCTCGGGTTCGACCTGACCAACAACCAGCTCTACTGGCTCACCTCGATGCCCGGCCTGGCCGGCGGTCTCATGCGCCTGGTCTGGATGGTCCTGCCCCCGATCATGGGCACCCGCCGGATGGTCGCCCTGACCACCGCGCTGCTGCTGATCCCGGTCCTGGGCTGGGGCGTCCAGGTCCAGGACCCGACCACGCCGTACTGGGTGCTGCTGTCGCTGTCGTTCCTGTCCGGCATCGGCGGCGGCGCGTTCTCCGGCTTCATGCCCAGCACCTCGTACTTCTTCCCGCGGCGGATGCAGGGCACGGCCCTGGGCCTGCAGGCCGGGATCGGGAACTTCGGCGTGTCGCTGGTGCAGCTGCTGACACCCTGGATCATCGGCTTCTCGATGATCGGCTTCCTCGGCTCGTCGGCCCCGATGGCCGCGCCACCCGGCAAGGCCGCCCAGGTCGTGTGGTACCAGAACGCCGCGTTCATCTACGTCCCGTTCATCGTCGTCGGCGCGGTGCTGGCCTGGACGATGCTGAAGTCCGTGCCGATCAAGGCCAACATCCGCCAGCAGTTCGACATCTTCGGCAATCCCGACACCTGGTGGATGACGCTGCTCTACATCATGACCTTCGGCACCTTCGCGGGCCTCTCCGCGCAGTTCGGCCTGCTCGTCAAGAACCTGTACGGCGCGGGCAACCCCGACATCGTGCAGGGGGCCGGCAACGCGGCGCGGCTGCTCGTCGAGGGATACACCGTGCCGGACCCGGTCGCGTTCGTCTTCCTCGGCCCGCTCGTCGGCGCCGGCGCCAGGATCCTGTTCAGCCCGCTGACCGACCGGTTCGGCGGCGCCCGGTGGACCCTCGTCGCGGGGCTCGGGCTGGTCGCGTCGATCGGTTACACCGCCACGGCGCTGACCCCTGACACGACGTCGGCGGCGAGCCTCGACGCCGGGTTCGACCGATTCCTGTGGGGCATGCTGGCCATCTTCCTGTTCGCCGGCATCGGCAACGCGTCCACGTTCAAGCAGATGCCGATGATCTTCGAACGCCGCCAGGCCGGCGGCGTGATCGGCTGGACCGGCGCGATCGCCGCCTTCGGGCCGTTCTTCTTCGGCGTCGGGCTGACCATCATGTCCCCGACCGCCTTCTACGCCATCGGTCTCGCCTTCGCCGTGCTCTGCGTGGCGATCACCTGGTGGCGATACGCCCGGCCCGGCGCGCCCCGGCCGAGCTGAACCGGCGTCATCCGGACGTACCAGCGCAGGTGCCGCCCCCTCCGGTGGGCGGCACCTGCGTCGCGGCGTGCTGTGCGCCGCTGTTGTGAGAGCGCTTCCAGTGGCGGAAGCCGGGACGGGGGGCGATCTCGGAGAGCGTTTGCTCATGTGAAAACTATTGACTCCCCGAGGATCGAAGTCATAATTTTCACTGTCTCGATGTAGACGTGAACATTATGCCCGCCGTCCCTGGGAGGCCCACGTGTTCCGAAAACCCGCCGTCTCGAGTGCGGTGGTGCTGCTGCTCGCCGCTGGGCTGGTCAGCATCACCGCGCCGCAGCCCGCCGCTGCCGCCAGCTGCAGCGTCCTGTTCGACGACTTTCAGTACAGCTCGTCCACCGACCCCGCCCTGGCGGCCCGGCACTGGACGGTGCGCGGCGGCGGCGGCGGACCGGGCATCCCCGGTGCCACCTGGCTGCCGTCCAACGTGACGTTCCCCGTCGCCGACGGGCAGAAGGTGCTCCAGCTGTCGTCCTACACGGACGGCACCGGCGCCGGGACGGCGCAGACGGAGATCTACCACCAGCGCAAGTTCTTCGAGGGCACCTACGCCAGCCGGGTCCGCTTCACCGACGCGCCGGTCTCCGGAAACGACGGCGACAAGGTCGTCGAGACCTTCTTCACGATCACCCCGCTGGCATACCCGATGGACCCCAGCTACGGCGAGATCGACTTCGAGTACCTGGCGAACGGGGGATGGGGCGAGACGGGCTCGGCGTTCTTCGAGACCACCTGGGAGACCTACCAGCCCGACCCGTGGGTGGCCGACAACGTGCACGCCGTGCAGCGGCGCAGCCACAACGGCTGGCACGACCTGGTCGCGCAGGTCAGCGGCGGCCGGGTCAAGTACTACATCGACGGGGCGCTCGTCGCCGACCACGGCGACAAGTTCTATCCCGAGACGCCGATGTCGATCAACTACAACCTGTGGTTCATCGACAGCTCCGGGCACACCGGCGGCCGCAGCACCTACATCCAGCAGGTGGACTGGCTCTACTTCGCCGGCAACGAGGTGATCTCCGGCGATGTGGCCCGCAACCGGGTCAACGCCTACCGGAGCCTGGGCACCACGCACGTGGACACCGTCGGCACGGGCGGCACCTGCCCCGACCCCGGCGGCAGCGGCGGGCCGATCTCCTCCACGACCTGGTACAGCATCGTCAACAAGACGAGCGGCAAGTGTGTCGACGCCCGCGCCTCGGGCACCGCGAACGGCACCGCGATCCAGCAGTACACCTGCAACAACTCCAACGCCCAGCAGTTCCTGTTCCAGCCCACCAGCGGCAGCAACGTGCGCGTCAACAACCGGAACAACTCCGCCCAGGTCATCGACGTGAGCGGGGTGTCCGCCGCGGACAACGCGGTCGTGCACCTGTGGAGCTACGTCGGCGGCGCGAACCAGCAGTGGATCCCGGTGGCCGAAGGCGGCGGCTGGTATCACTTCGTGTCCGCGCACAGCGGCAAGTGCCTCGACGTCCCGGCGGCCTCCACCGCCGACAGCGTGCAGCTGGTGCAGTACACCTGCAACGGCACCGGCGCGCAGTCGTTCCGGCTGGTGGCCCAGCCATAGCCCCACGCCGGCGGCTCGGGGACCACTGTCCCCGGGCCGCCGGCCTCACCGGGCTGGGCTACTGCCGGACATCAGCTTGGCGGCTCGCTACCTCGAGCGCTGTGGACCACGGGAATACGCTCCGGCGGTCTGATCCGGTTCCGGGCTGGTGCGGCTCCCAGCGGTCGTGGGCTCCGAACAGCACGTACAGGCCTTCGTCGCGCAGCGCGGCGACCGACCGTCGGAACGGCGTTCGAGCGGCCAGCGCGGAGTTGACGAAGGGCACGACGACCGTCGGCACGCCTCGCCCGATCGATTCGGCGGCGGAAACCAGCGCGTAGTTGTCTGCGATCCCCGCTGCGAGCTTGTTGACGGTGTTGTACGTCGCGGGCGCGATGATCAGCGCCTGTGGGTCCGGCAGGCTTCGCCGGGCAGACCCTGACGTGGGCTTGAAGTCGCTGCGCAGGCTCACCGACGGAGGCAGGGCCGCGGCATCGAGAAACGGCAGCGCACCGGGAGTGGCTGTCACTCCGACCTCCCAGTGGGCGTCGTGGGCCAGCGCGACCAGCTTTCCGACATCCGCCGCCGGCCCAGCGCCGCAGACAAGGATCAGCAGCGTTCGCGTCATGTGCTGATTCCGGCGGCGTGGGCGAACGCGGTGGCGCGGGTTCGGACGCCTGCGCCGGCGCGGGTGCAGAGGCCATGGACGAGGCGGTGTACGGCCGGACGGTTCCGAACCTCTTGCGGGGCGATGCGGACAGCGGCGTACAGCGCGCCGAGCGCGGATTCTTGCCGACCCCAGAGCGCGTACGCCTGAGCGACGTCCAGGAACAGTGAGACCCTGCGCTCAGCCGACAGGAGCCGGTCGTGCCGGACCAGGCGAGCGAGCCGGATGGCGCGCCCGGCGTCGCCGAGGGTCAGCGCGACGTTGACCCGATGAAGGTCGACGTTGGCGGGCCCGAACCCGGTCCATCGGGCATTACCGTCGCGCCCGAGCCGATCGGCTGCTCGGGTCGCCTGGTCCAGGAAGCACTCAGCGCCGTCGTGATCGCCCGATCTGGCTGCGGCGGCGGCTCCGCGCAGCACGAGAGCGCCGTAGACCGCAACCGCATCCGTGGTGGCGAGGCCGGTCGCATCGTCCAGTTCGCTCGCCGCCTGGTGGGCCAGCCGGGCAGCGCGTTCAGCGTGCCCACTTCTAGCCAATGTGTGCGTCACGATGCGGGCCCCGGCGGCGACGCGACGGGGTCTCCGCTGGCTCTGGCATGGCGCTGGCTCCGATCGGCGGCCAGCAGCGCCGTCGCAGGGTCGCCGAGCTTCAGCAGGAGACTGCCGGCCACGTGGTAGGTGTCTGCGGCCAGTGCCTGCACCTGGGCGGCGTCTGCGGGCTTGCCCGTGGCCTGGGCTGCCGTCAGCGCTTCCAGCAGCATCGGCAGGCCGGACAGCGCCGAGTCGTAGCGGCATGCCTGATAAGCCGTCTTCACCTGGGCGACCTGCCGTGCGAGTTCACCGATGACCGGCGGACGTGCGACGTGTTCGCGGTGCCCCAGCCCGAGCAGGGCGTCGAGCAGCTTGACGGCTGAGGTGCCTGAGAGCACCGCCGCCGCGGCCGGGAGGAAGGTTCTTCGCTGGATTTCGTGACCCCAACCAGCGCCGTCGGCTGGTGGGCCGCCGTGCACGGTTCCGGCCCGTGGACGATAGCCGTCGCCATCCTGCCAGGCTGCGAGAAGAACGCCACGAGCCTGTAGGACGCTGTCGAGCTTCTCGGCGATGCCGCGTGCGGGCCAGCGGTCGGCCTTCTCGTACTTGGCAATGCTGTCGGGGTGCACTGGGATCTGCGCCGCCAGATGGGATACGGACATCTGAGCGGCTTGCCGCGCCTCGCGTAACTTCGCGCCGAAGCGGGCTCTGGGCGATGCGTCCGGGTCGAGTGCGCGTGGCTGCTGCGCCATCCTCGCATCATAGCCAGTTGATCTATCGAAGATCCGGTCGTCAGTGCCCTGCATGCATACGGTCGGGTCGTCTGCATGCACAAGCACACGGCCGGGTCGCCGCACCCGCACGACCCGGCCGGTGACGGCCGCCGCGACCGCTAGACGGCCGTACGCGACCACTGCTGGTTGGTGCCCGTGTTGCACGTGTACTGCTTGAGCACCACGCCGTCCGCGGTCGACGCGGACGGCACGTCCACGCACTTGCCGCTGTGCCGCGCCCGCAGCTGGAAGTAACTGCCGCTGGCGACCATCTGGAACTGCTGGTTGTTGCCGGTGCCGCAGGTGTACTGGATCAGCTCGGCGCCGTCGGCGGTCGAGGCGCTCACCACGTCCAGGCACTTGCCGCTGTGCCGGCTGACGAGGCGCCAGTAGCCGCCGCCCGCGTCCTGGAACTGCCACTGCTGCCACGCATTGCCGTTGTACGTGTACTGGCCGACGCGGGCGCCGTTGTCGGTGTTCGGGGACTGGACGTCCATGGCCTTGCCGCTGTGGCGCACGTTGACCCGGTAGAACGTCGTCGGCGGCGGCGTGGGGTCGCTCACGGCGTCGCCCCAGCCGTACCGGACCCGGTTGGCGCCGGAGGTGTTGCGGATGGTCAGGTTGAGATCGGTGCCGCTGCCGCTGAGGGCGAACATCGAGTACCAGTCGTAGCCGATGGTGCCGGGCTTGCCGCCGAGGGCGGGCCAGTAGGTGCCGCCCATCTGGTTGTCGCGCATGACCTGGGCCATGGCGCGGATGTGGCGCACGAAGTTGTCGGTGCTGTTCGGGTCGGCATAGTTGAGGCCGGTCGACATCGGCCCGCCGAACTCGGTCGCGACCGCGCGGGAGGCGCAGTTGCCCAGCCGCGTCTGGATGTGGCTGCGGAAGGCGTCGTAGGTCATCGCGCTGTAGAAGAAGGCGTAGTGGTGGAACGACAGCAGCGTCGCGTTGAACCGGCTGTCGTTGCAGACGTCGCGCAGATCCTGGCTGTAGCCGGTGCCGCCGATGAGCACCCGGCCGGGCACCGCGGAGTAGTGGTAGCCGAGCCAGTTCGCCGCGACGTCGCGCCACTCGGCCGACGTGTAACCGTGCGGCTCGTTCATCGGCTCGAAGTACACGAGGCTGTTCGAGCCGTACGTGCTGGTCACGCTCGACCACATGGTGTTCCAGGCGGCAAGGTTCGTGATCCTGCCGCCGGAGGCCGCGCCGTCCTCCCAGTAGGCGAGGATGACCTTGAAACCACGGGCGGTCGCCGCGTCGATGGCGCCGCGGTAGGCGTTCCACCAGGTCGTGTTGGCCACCGTATGCGTGTTGATCGGCAGCCGGACCGTGTTGACGCCCATGGTGGCCGCCATGTCGTCATAGAGGGCGTTGGCCTTGGCCCGCACCGTCGCGTTGCTGTCCGACTGGCTCAGCCCCTGCACTACGAGCGTGCCGGTGCTGAAGTTGTCACCCAGCACGGCCCAGTTCATGCCCCGGAACTGGCTGGTGGCGGCACTGGCCGGCGACGCGGCGACCACCAGGCTGGTCACCGCCGCGAGCGCGGCCAGCACGAGGGCGCTCAGCCTCCGCGTCATGAGGTGTCCGGTCCTTGAATGCACATCGAGGTCATGCAACGTGGTCGCTCCGTTCTCCTGATTGCCCCCGCAGGCTGATTTCGTCTGGGTTACATCGGAAAGGGAACCGACCACCCGGCGCCATGAACCGATCTCATACGTTCACGAGCGGTCAGACTCGAACCACGCTCGCCGCATCGGAGTACTGCCGCCGTCGGTTTCATACAAGACCTCCGCACCGGCGCGCCCTTAGCATGATGCTGCGCCCGCACGTCAGCGAAGCGGGCACCTGGCAGCGCGACTACGAGGGGAACCGCACATGCGTCAACTGGTCTACACGGGATTCATGTCGCTCGACGGTGTCGTGGATTCCCCCGGTGGGACGGCGGAGGGGCACCGCAGCGGCGGCTGGGTCATCAACGACATCGAGTTCCTGCCCGAGGCGTTCTCGCTCAAGGGCGAGGAACTCGCCGACACCACGGCGCTCATGTTCGGCCGCCGCAGCTACGAGGCGTTCGCGCCCACCTGGCGTGACTCCGACGACCACGCCCCCTACCGCGACCTGCCGAAATACGTGCTTTCCAGCACGCTGCGCGACGACGAGCTGACCGATGGCTGGGGTCCGACCACGATCCTGCGCACCGAGGACGACATCGCGGCGCTCAAGAAGTCCGACGGTGGCGCGATCTTCATTCACGGCAGCGCGGAACTCGCCCGGCGCCTGTCCGACGCGGGCCTGATCGACCGATACCACCTGCTCGTGTTCCCGGTGCTGCTCGGTGCGGGCAAGAGCCTGTTCAGCGGGGCGGACAAGGCCAAGCAGGGACTGATCCTGCGCGACTCCGCGGCCTACCCGAACGGCGTCGTGAAGCTGATCTACGACGTCGCCGGCTGATCCAGGCCCAGGCCGATCGCGCCGCCGGCGCCCTCGCGGAGCTGGCGCGCGGTCCGGCCGATGTAACGCCGCAGCGCATGGGCCAGATGTGGCGCGTCGAAGTAGTCGAGCGCGAACACGACGTCGCCGACCGGGACGCCGGACGCCAGCAGCGCCGCGGCCGAGCGCGCGCGCTCGATCTGCCGCACCGCGCCCTGGGTCAGCCCCGTCGCGGCCTGGAAACGGCGTTCGAGAGTGCGGGCCGTGACCTCGGGACGGCCGCCCCGGCGAACCTCGGCGACAAGCGGATCGCGGACCACGGCCTCGGCGCGGACGAGCCGCTCCACCAGCGCCTCCACATCATCGGGGCCCGGCGTCTCCCAGCGGGCACCATCCAGCCGGAAGGTCCGGCGCGTGGCGTCGGGAAGCTCGACGCCCCCGTCGACCAGGGCCGCCATGGAGGCGCAGCGCAGCGACGTGCCCACCGCGAACTCGACGCCGACGAAGCTCGCGCCCTGCGGCACCGGCGCCGTGCCCGACCGGGTCCCCGGTCCCGTGACGGTGGCGTGGGCACGGCCCTCGTGCCTCCAGAACACCAGGCCCCACGACACCCCGGCCACCGAGGTCATCTCCGTTACCTGCTCGCTCGTGCAGGTCCACACCGTGTCGATCCACGGCGAGCCTGATTCCCGCGCCTCGAACAGCAGTCCCACGCCAGGCAGGGTACGCCGGTGTCCGCTCCGCCGCCGGGAACCGGCGGGTGGCCTCGTCGCGCGTACGCACCGACCGCGTGTCGGCGTGTCGGGCCGGACTCGCCGTCGGCAGGTCCAGCCAAAGTGGATGATCGGCGGCGGCCCGCTGAGGAGTGGCCGTGGCGCTGGTCGCGTCGTCCGATGACGGTCGAGGGCGCCCGTCACTAACGTCGAGCCCATGCGCCGGAAGATCTCCATCCTGATGACGCTGCTGCTCCTGGCCGGATGCGGCGGCGGCACGGACCCGGTGGACGAGCCCGCGCCGGACTTCACCACCGTCTTCACGGAGGTGTCCGGCGACATCGCCAGCCGCTTGGCCGCCGCGACGTCCGGGACCTCGCCCGCACCGGCGTGCGCCGAGCTGGCCGGCGCGCCGCTCGACGGCTGGATCGACCGGCTCAGCATCGGGCCGGACGCGGCCACCGCCGCGCTCAACGCCTACCTGATGCAACTGCAGCTCGCCCTGGCCAAGTGCCAGGACGGCGAGTCCGCCGCCGCGGACGTCGCCGAACTCGAGACCATGGCCGAGGGGGTACGCCAGGCGGCCGTGCCCAGCCCCGCGGCCACCCCGTCGGCGACCGCACGCGCCGCGGCGGCGCTGGCCGCGCTCACGAGCTTCTGTCAGGCGCTGCCCGCGTTCCTCGGCGCGGCGCCCGTGCGGGCCGAGGACGGGCCGCAGTTCACCCGCCGGATCGGGCAGCTCGTGCAGCCCGGCAAGGCGGTGACCGACTACCGGGCCGCCGCCGCCGCGATCCGGGCGGCCGCGCCGTGCAACCAGGCGCAGCACGACTACCAGCAGGCCGAGCTGAACCTGCTGGGCTGGCTCGCCGCCGACGCGGCCTGCAAGAAGGCGTTCTACCTCACCGCCACCACCCTCGGCGACGTCGGGCTGTGGCTCGCCTGCATCGGGCCGGTCAACAACAACATCGTGAAGGCGACCCGGGACGCCTCGCAGGCGGCGCAGACCGCGCGCCAGGCGCCGTGCACCGACGGCTACCAGGCCCCGGACCTGCTGCCCACGCGCGGCATGGTGTACGCGCAGACGACCGTCGTCGCCGGCGAGCTGAAGAAGGCGTACGACGTCGTCAAGAAGCTGAAGGATCTGCGGGCGCTCGTGAAGCGCGGCTACAAGCTGCTCATCGAACGGCCGCTGGAGCTGGGCAAGGCGCAGCAGCTGCTGCGGGACACGGCCGTGTACTTCGGGAAGATCAAGGGCAAGGCGTACATCAAGGAGACCCGAGACCGCCTCAGCGTGGTCACCCACGACGGGATCACCGAGTTGCCGCCGGACACGCCGCTCAAGATCGTCATCTCGGTCACCCAGACCGCACCCGGCCTGGAACCGGCGACCTCGCAGAACTCGACGGTGGTGAACCCGTGACGCCGGTGCCTACGGGGACGGCACCGGCAGCTGGAACCGGCCGGCCGTCCACCCGCTGAAGGCCGAATCGGATCACGGCCGCACGGACCGGGATCAGCTTCGCATGGCGCGCTCGCAGTGCAGGTCCGCGAGGCGCGGCAGCACCGCGAACATCTGCTGCCGTGCGCCTTGCGGGAGAGACGTCCACGTCGTTGTCGTCAAACCGTGGCACAAGGTGGGCCGTTCGGCTGAGTTTGCCGCGGTGCCGCGCTCGGGTAGCCCATCGACAGAAATCTTGGCGATGCGCCTGGGTGTCGTCGTAAGGCCCGCAGGTCGCCGATCCATACGGCAAGGCGGCGCGGGCCGGTACAGAAGGAGGAAGTCATGACCGCGGTGGTGGACGGTGTCGACAGGGCTGCGATCGGCCGGATGGTGCGCCAGCGCCATGAGCAGACCGCCGCGCAGTTGCGTGGGCTGCGCGAGCAGAGCGCCGCGGTGATCGCGAGCCCCGAGCGGGGCACCGGTGACGCCGCGGACGCGGGCACGCTGGCACTGGAGAGCGCCGAGCAGTCGCTGGTCACCGCCGCGCTGCGGGAGCAGCTGGAGCGGCTGCAGGTCGCGCTGGTGCGCCTGGAGAACGGGACCCTGGGCATCTGCGAGCGATGCCACGAGCAGGTTCCCATGCCGCGCCTGGAGGTCATGCCGTGGGCGGCGCACTGCGTGCCGTGTCAGAGCATCCTGGACCGCAGGTGACCTCATGATCGCGGGCCTCCTCGTGATCGTGCTCGGCGCGGTCGTGATCTTCGCGATGGCTTCGATATGGCCGGGAGGCGCGTGACCCCGTGCGTCCACCGCAGAGCGCGGACATGCCGGGCACCGCGGCGAGCCACGGTTCGGCCGGTGACGGCCGGGCCGATCACGATCTGGAAGTCGATCTCGGGAGAAGTTCACATGGGTCAGCCTTTGTTCTCGTTCGGTGATCTGCTGATCGTCGGGCTGTCGGCGCTGGCGCTGGGCGCGCTCGCCGCCACGCTGTTGCTGTCTTCGACAGTGCGGGAGATGCGCGCCGCACGGCGCTTCGCGGTCCGGCAGCGTGGCGAGGCGATGACGCTGCTGCAGCTGGCCGAGCAGACCCCCGGCATCACCACCGGCAGCTGGGACCCCGAGCGACTACGCCGGGTGGAGCAGGCCCCGCGGCGGGCGGCGGGCCGGGCCGGCGCCCGCCGCGACCCGCGCCATCAGCGCAGCGTATGAGGTCCGCCGCGGGCGGGAGCGTGACACGTGACTCGCTCGAAAGTAGCCACCGCGGTGACCGAACCGGCAGCGTTGGTGTCTGGTGATCGACTCAGGGTTGCCAAAGCGGAGATCATCTCCTGTCATGGGCGCATGACTCACGCACTGCGCCGAACCCGTACCCTCGCGGTGCTCGCCCTGTTGGGCTCGCTGGCCCTGACGGCCTGCGGCCCGACCGGCGGCGAGCCGGCCGCCGGCCCGCCCGTCCCGGCGGCCTCCACCCCGCCCGCCTCGGCCGCGGCGGCGCCGGGCGGCCTGCCGGACCTGTGCACGCTGCTGACCGCGGGCGCCGTGGCCGACGCGGCCGGGACCGACATCCCGTTCCACCGCGCCGAGCCCGGGCCGGGCATCATCTCCTGCGCCTACCACCTGGGCGCCGACGACGCGACACCCGCGATCTTCGTGCAGTACCAGACCGGTGCCGCGGGCATCCTCGACTTCACCAACAGCGGCGAGGAGACGCGCATCGGCAGCCTGCGCGCCAAGTGGTACGAGCGCGGCGCGAAGCTCAACGTCGCCGTCGGCGAGGACCTGCTGATCGTCAACCTCGGCGTCTCGAACAAGAACCTGCGCGGCGGTGACCTGCGCGCTCTCGCCGTCGAGCTCGCCGAACGGTCACTGGACCTGATCCGCTGACCACCTGCCTCCGGCGGCTCGCGGCTGATCGTCACGTCGAACCTGCGGTGCCGAGGACCATCCCGGCGGCGGCGCCGCAGCTCGGCGGAGCGGGGGCACCGGCGGTGGATCTGCCACCGGGTGCCTCGGCCCGGCGGGCGGGTGGTCACGGACGCAGCGTCGTCGAGTGGTGGAAGCCGAAGCCCGTGGACCTCAGCCGTGCCGAGGTGATCGGTGCGACGGGCGCCTCGATCTGGCGGCGGTAGGTCAGCTCCGGCAGCCCGGCAGCCGCCGTGATCGCGCCGAAGACCTCGGCGTTCGTCGGCGGCGTGGCCGCGTCCGGCACCGCGTTGAACACCCCGGCCAGCCCGCCCTCGGCGACATGGCGCAGCGCCAGGGCGGCATCGCGGTAGTCGATCCGGTACAGCAGGGCGTCGGGGCAGAACGGCACCCGCCCGCCCATCATGCTGTGGGCGAGTTCGACGCGGCGCACGTAGTCGAGGTCGCGAGGGTGCCCGTAAACGTCGGGCAGCCGCACCACCGCCCCGCGTGGCGATGCCAGCACGGCGCGCTCGGCGGCGAGGAAGTTGACCGGCGAGGGGTCTGTCGAATCGGTGGTCGGCGCCGTCTCGTCCAGCGGTGCCACGGCACCGGCCGCCCGGCCGTAGACCGAAGTGGAGGACGCGAAGATCACGCGGTCATGGGCCGCGGCCGCACTGCGCGCGGTGGCGGTGAGCGCCGCCGCGTACTCCTCGGCGCGTAGTTCCGGGCTGACGGCCCGGGTCAGACGCGGGCTGACCGTCACCACCACCACGTCCACGCCGGCCGCCGCGACCGCCACGGCTGCGGCGTCGTCACCGCGCAGCACCGCGACGTCCGCGCAGACCTCGCGTACCTCCGGCACCCGGTCCGGGCTCGTGGTGGTGCCGATGACGAGCTGTCCATCGGCCGTCAGGGTGCGGGCCAGCTCCATGCCGACGTTGCCGCAGCCGAGTACCAGGTATCGCACGCGCCCACCCCCAGCAAAGGAAACATCGTTTCCATTGTCCGAGGTGCCTTTCGCCCACGCAAGAGCGAGGGTTCCAGGTCCGGTGTCGCCCTCACCTCCGCACCTGCGGTGATCAGCCGTGCTGCCAGCGGGCCTCGCCGCCGACGACAGTGGTCAGGACACGGGTCCGCAGGACCGCCTCCGGCGAGTCGGTGAAGGGGTCGGTGTCGACCGCGATGAAGTCGGCGAGCATGCCCTCGGCGAGGATCCCCTTGCGGGTCTCCTCCCCGGCGGCGTACGCGGCCCCGGCCGTGTGCGCCCGGACCGCCTCGGCCATGGTGATCCGCTGCCCGGGCTGCCAGCCGCCGGCCGGGCTGCCGTCGGCGCGGGTGCGGGTGACCGCGGCGTGCAGGGCGGGAAACGGATTCGGGTCCTCGACCGGCGCGTCGGAGCCGAACGCCAGCACGGCACCCGCGTCGAGCAGGCCGCGCCACGCGTAGGACGCCAGCTCGTGCCCGGGCAGCAGGGCGTCGACCAGGTCCATGTCGCTGGTGCAGTGCACGGGCTGCATCGACGCCACGACGCCGAGCCGCGCCATCCGAGCCAGGTCCGGCGGTTGCAGGTGCTGCGCGTGCTCGATCCGGTGGCGCAGACCCGGCGTCGGGCCCAGCGCCTCGTACGCGTCGAGCACCAGGTGGTTGGCCTGGTCGCCGATGGCGTGCGTGGCCACGGCGATGCCCGCCTGCGCCGCGGTCCGGAACAGCCGTAGCATCTCCGGGTACGGCACGACCGCGATCCCGTGATCGCCGCCGGTCATCGGCCGGCTCATGTGGCAGGTGTGCGAACCCAGCGCCCCGTCGCTGAACACCTTGACCGGACCCTCACGGAACCAGTCGTCGCCCTGGCCGGTGCGACGGCCCTGCGCGATGGCGCTGTCCAGGTGCTCCAGGCGGATCGCCTTGTGCACCCGCAGTTTGAGGTCCCCGGCCGCCGCCATCTCCAGGTATGCCGCCCGGCAGTCCTCGCCGTCGATGTCGTGGACACTGGTGATGCCGAGCGCCAGCAGCCGCTCCTGAGCCGTACGCAGGAGGCTGCCGAGGTCCTCGGCGACCAGGAACGGCTTCAGCGGATCCGCGGCGGTCTCCCGCAGGATGCCGGTCGGCTCGCCGCGCTCATCCCGCACGATGTGCCCGCCGACCGGATCGGCGGTCCCCGCGTCGATCCCGGCCAGCCGCAGCGCGGCCGAGTTCACCCAGGTGGTGTGGCCGTCGACGGTCGGCAGCGCCACAGGGTTGGCGGGGCACACCGAGTCGAGCGCATAGCGGTCGGGCTGGACCGGCGGCTGCCAGACGTTGCTGTTCCACCGGCCGCCCAGCAGCCATTCGCCCGGCCGCAGCTGAGCGGCGCGTTCGGCGATCAGGGCCAGCGCCTCGGCCAGCGACCGGGTCCCGGCCAGGTCGACGGTGGTCAGGCTGTGGGCGTACTGCGCGGTGTGGATGTGCGCGTCGTAGAGGCCGGGGATCACCGCCGCGCCGCCGAGCTCGATGAGCTCGGCCCTCGCCCCGGCCGCCGTCCGCACGTCCGTCTCCGAACCGATCGCCAGGATGTTCCCGTCCCGCACGGCCAGTGCCTGGGCCAGGGGCCGGCTCTCGTCGCCGGTGTGGATGACGCCGTGCCGGTAGACCAGGGTGCTCATGCACCCGCACTCTAGCCGCCCCGCACGCAGGGGCCCGAGGTCATCTACTGCCGGTGAAGTTCATCCGCTTTTGCGAGGAAAGTTCGCCTACCATGTCTAAGTAGGTCCGGACCTGGGAAAGACGAGTCCGGCCGATCAAGCGAGGGGGTAGGCCGATGACCCAGACCATGGAACGTCCTCCGACCGCGCCCGAGTCCGGGACGAAGCCGCGCAACGACCGTCTGACCACGGACACCGGCAAGATCAGCGTCGCGCAGGGCGTGGTGCAGAAGATCGCCGGCATCGCGTGCCGGGAGGTCGCCGGTGTGTACTCCATGGGCACCGGCACCGCGCGTGCCTTCGGCGCGATCCGCGAGCGGATCCCGGGCAGCACGGGACCCAACGTGGCCCAGGGGGTAGGCGTCGAGGTGGGGGAGACCCAGGCCGCGGTGGATCTCGACATCGTGGTCGACTACGGCGCCAGCATCGCTGAGCTGGGCCGGAGCGTGCAACGCAACGTCAAACAGTCGATCGAGCGGATGACCGGGCTCGAGGTCGTCGAGGTCAACGTGAACGTCGACGACGTGCACCTGCCGGAGACGGGCGAAGAGCGCGCTCCGGCCCGGGTGGAGTGACGACCGTGCCGGCGTCCGCGCCGCCTGTCGACGAGGTGGATGTCGATGCGGTCGCGGGCGCCGCCCGGGCGTGCCCCGGCGTGGCGGAACTGCTCGGCGGAGGGCTGCCCGAGGTGGCCACCTACCTGCCGGGGCGCCGTGTGCTCGGTGTCCGGGTGCTCGACGACGCGGTCGAACTACAGGTCCGGGCGGATTGGGGCATCCCCGTCTACGAGATCGGCGCGGCGGTTCAGGCCGCGGTCGCGCCGCTGGTCGGCGGTCGCGCGGTCCACGTCATCGTGGCCGAGCTGAGCGATCCGCCGGCCGCCGCACCCCATCTCTAGGAGCAGATCATGAACCAGACCATGTTCGGCACCGCCGTCGGCCTGCTGCTGGGCACCATAGTGATCTTCGCGGGGTTCGGGCCGATGCTGATCGTGGCCCTGTTCGGCCTCGGCGGCTGGGCGGTGACCAAGTTCCTCGCCGGCGAACTCGACCTCAACCGCTTCGGAGGGGGCCTCTCCCAGCAGCGACGGAGCCCGCGATGACCACCACGGCCACGCAGCCGGACAGCCTGTCCCCGCCCGCCGGGGACGGCATCCAGCCCGCGGGCAGCATCCACATCAACGAGGATGTCGTCGCCAAGCTCGCCGCCCACGCCGCGGCCGAACACCCCGACATCGGCGGACCGGCCCACGGCCTGCGGCAGCTGACCGGCGCCGCCGTACTGGGCTCGAAAGCAGACCTCTCCCGCAGGCCGAAGGCGTCCGCGCACCTCGACGGGGACCAGGCGCACATCGACCTCGTCGTCAGCGTGCGCTGGCCCGCCGCGCTGCCGCAGGTCACCGCCGCGCTGCGCGAGCACGTCCGCGCCAGGCTCGAACAGCTGACCGGACTGCGGATCGGCACGGTCAACATCGACATCGCCGACCTGGTCGCGGGGGACCGCGGCGCTCGCGTGCACTAGCCCGGGAGGCAGCATGAGACGGCTCGTCAACCGACTGCTGGCCCTGGTGCTCAGCCTCGCGCTGATCGCGGCTGCCGGGCTGCTGCTCGTCGAGGCGGTGGCCGCACTGCTCGGCCGAAGCCCGGTGCTTGTCGACTGGCCCGCAGCAGCCGGCTGGGCACGCCGGCGGACCTGGGACAACCCGCAGGTGCTGGCCGTGAGCCTGCTGCTGGCGGTCGTGGGCCTGGCTCTCGTGCTCGGCCAGCTGTGGCCCTCGCGAACCGGGCGCCTGCCCGTGAACGGCACCGATCCGGCCACCGACGCGGCGGTGACGCGCCGGACCCTGGCCCGCGACATCGCGACCGCGGTCGGCGACGTCGACGGCGTCGTCCCAAGGCGAGTCGACGTCGGACGGTCCCGCATCGCCGTGCGCGCCTCCGTCCCGCCCACCGGCGACCGGTCGGTGCTCGCCGAGCAGGTTAAGGCCGCGGTGGCCGCACGGCTCGACCGGCTGCAGCTGCGCCGCCCGCCACGGCTGGCCGTGAAGGTGTCCCGGAGGACCCGATGAACCTCGACCGCGTCAACCGCGCAGCCCTGCTCGTCGTCGGACTGCTGCTGCTGGCCGCGGGCGTGACAGGTGCGCTGGCGTACACCGATGCCTTGCAGTGGGCGCTGCCGGGCCGGGCGCTCGCCGACAATCCGGTGAGCCGGTACGCCGGTGCCAACGGCCGCTGGTTCTGGCCGCTGGTGTGCCTGGCGGCCCTGGTCGTGCTGCTGCTGGCCCTGCGTTGGCTGGCGGCGCTGCTGCTGACCACCGATCAGGTGCGGACGCTGGAGCTGCCCGGCAGCGCACAGGCCGGCGAACAGACGACCGTGGCCGGCCCGGCCCTGGAGGCGGCGGTACGCGACCAGATCGAGGGCTACCGCGGCGTCACCTCGGCGAGAGTCCACCTCACCGGCAGGCCGCAACAGCCGGTCATGAAAGTCGACGTAGACACCTCAGAGCTCGGCGAACTCCCGGCGTTGTGCCGGCGCATCGAGCATGGCGCGCTGGCCGACGCGCGTCGCGCCCTCGGCCGCCCGGACCTGCCGATACGCCTCGACCTCGACGCTCGGCGGGCCCCAACCCGGGTGAGGTAGCCCGAACCGGGTCGGCCCCTCGCGACGGCCCTGGAGCGTGTTGGCAGGATCATCTTCATCGGGTCACGGGTCCGGCGGAGGTGAGCCATGGAGTACACACGGCTGGGGCGCACCGGATTGAAGGTGAGCCGGATCGGGCTTGGCTGCATGAGCTACGGCGACCCGGCAGCCGGCATGCACCGGTGGACCCTCGGCGAGGACGACGCGGCCGCTTACTTCCGGCAGGCCGTCGAACTCGGCGTCACCTTCTGGGACACCGCCAACGTCTACCAGGGCGGCAGCTCGGAGGAGTATGTCGGGCGGGCGATCGGCAGGTTCGCCAGCCGCGAGGAGATCGTGCTGGCGACCAAGGTCAGCGGCAGGATGCACGACGGACCCGGCGGCAGCGGCCTGTCCCGCAAGGCGATCCTCGAACAGGTCGACGGCTCGCTGCGGCGGCTCGGCACCGACTACGTCGACGTCTACTACATCCACCGCTTCGACCCCGCCACGCCGGTCGAGGAGACCATGGCGACCTTGGACACCCTGGTCAAGTCAGGCAAGGTGCGGTATCTCGGCGCGTCGTCGATGTGGGCCTGGCAGTTCGCCAAGCTGCAGCACGCCGCGACGCTCAACGGCTGGACCACGTTCTCGGCCATGCAGGACCAGTACAACGTGCTCCGGCGGGAGGAGGAGCGCGACATGATCCCGATGTGCCTGGACCAGGGCGTCGGGCTGACCCCGTACTCGCCCCTGGCCAAGGGCCGCGCAGCCCGTGCCTGGGGCGCGCAGACGGCACGGGGCTCCTCGGACGACGTCGCCAGAGCCTTCGACCGCGACGTCGACCGGCCCGTCATCGACAGCGTCCAGGCCGTGGCCGAGGCTCGCGGGGTGCCGATGGCCCAGGTGGCCCTCGCCTGGCTGCTGTCCAAGCCCGTGGTGTCCTGCCCGATCGTCGGCGCGACGAGGCCCGGCCACCTCACCGACGCCGTGGCGGCCCTGGACCTGTCGCTGGCCGACACCGAGATCGCCGAGCTTGAACGGCACTACACACCCCAGGACAACTACTGGTGGTGATGCCGCGCTGCGGCCGCCGTACGGCCGGACGGGCGCGTCACGCCATCGGCACGCCGACCGCCAGCTCGTACTGCACGACATGCGAGCCGTCACCCTCCTCTGCCAGCAGCTCCTCGACGACGCACAGGCAGGCTGCCGCCCGGCCGTTGCCACTGCGTGCCGCCTCCATCGCGATGTCCGGCATCCGGACCTCGCCGCCCGCCGTCGGCAGCCCCGCAGCGGCCATCAGCCAGCTGGGCATCCGGGTTGCGGACTGAGCGCTCGCCGCCCGGACAGGTCAGGCGATGTCGCGGCGGCGGTTGATCACGATGCCGATGATGCCGGCGACGAGCGACCAGCCCGTCAGCACCAGCACACCGGCCCACCAGGGCGCGGCCTCCGCGTACAGCTTCTCCGGCGAGACCATGATCTGCGAGGCGATGGGCGGCATGACCACGGCGGACGTCAGCACCCAGTCCTCGTGGATGACGTATTCCCGGATGAGGCTGAACACGCCGATCCCGCCGATCAACCCACCGAAGTAGATGATCATCGCGGTGACGACGGCGCCGATCTGGTTGTGGATCAGGGTGCCGAGCCCGAAGCCCAGCAGCGCCCACAGCAGGTACGCGACCAGGTTGAAGATGATCGCCCGCTGGACCGGCCACTCGCCCAGCGAGTTGGTCAGGCCGAGGTTGTGGAAGAACAGCAGCCCCGCCGCGAACGACACCGCCCGCGACACCAGCCAGAAGACCAGCCCGAGCCCGAGCACGGCGAAGAGCTTGCCGAACACCACGCGGGTGCGCTGCGGCGTGGTCAGGAACGTGGCCGTGGCCGTCTGGTACTGGAACTCGTTCGTGATCACGAGCGCGCCCAGCAGCATCACCAGCAGCAGCCCGAAGAACTGGCCGCTGGTGAAGATGTTGCCGGCCGCGTTGACCGCCTGCAGCTGCAGGTCGTGCAGCTGCGCGAACTCGGCCCTGGCCGCGGCGATCTCCGCCGCGTCCATGCCGCGGCCCGGCTTGAACACCGCCGTGGTGTCGCGGGCCCGCCTGATGTGCTCGGCGGCCTCGGACATGTTGATGAACAGCGCCAGGCCGGTGAAGGCCAGCGACGCGAGGCCGAACAGCCACCACGCGTTGGTGGTGGTCACCTTCCGGATCTCGCTGCGGACGAGCCGGAGCCCCGGCACGCCGACGTGGGCGATCACCGGGCGGGACGCCTGCGGGGGCGCCTGGAGGGTCGTGCTCATCGGATGTCCGCCTTTCCGGCCGTCAGCTGCAGGAACACATCTTCGAGGTCGCGGCGCTCGACGGTCAGCTCATGGATCTCGGCGCCCACCCGCATCGCCGCCGCGCCGATCGTGGGCCCGTCCGCGCCCACGATCCGCAGCGCGCCGCCCTCGGCGGGCGTGGCCGTGACCGCGGCCCCCAGCTCGGCGACCAGCGCCTCCGGCCGGGGCGTGCGCACGAGCATCTGCGCGGCGCCGGCCGAGTCGATGACCTCGGCCACCGGGCCCTGCCGCACCAGCCTGCCCGCCGCGATGATCACGACGTCGTCGGCGAGCAGCTCCATCTCCGACAGCAGGTGGCTCGACACGAGGACGGTGCGGCCCTCGTCGGCGAGCGACTTGAGCAGGCCCCGCATCCAGCGGATGCCCTCCGGGTCCAGGCCGTTGGCGGGCTCGTCCAGGATGAGTACGTCCGGGTCGCCCAGCAGCGCGGCGGCGATGCCCAGGCGCTGGCGCATACCCAGTGAGTAGCCCTTGAACTTGCGGCCCGCGGCCGGTGTCAGCCCCACCGTGGCCAGCACGTCGTCGGCCCGGCCGACCGGGATCCCGGCCGCGTCGCAGAGGATGCGCAGGTGGTTGCGGCCGGTGCGGCCGCGGTGCGCGCTCGACGCCTCCAGCAGCGCGCCGACCTTGCGGATGGGATCGGTGAGGTCGGCGTAGCGCCGCCCCGCGATGGTCGCGGTGCCCGCCGTGGGGCGGACCAGGTTCAGGACCATGCGCAGGGTGGTCGTCTTGCCCGCGCCGTTGGGCCCGAGGAAGCCGGTGACCCGGCCCGGGCTGACGGTGAACGACAGGTCGTCGACCGCGCGCACCTTCTTGTAGACCTTGGTCAACCCGCTGACAGCGATACCATCGTCGGCCATCGGCCCAGCTCCCCATCCGTTCGATACCTAGAAGCGTGATGCATAGTAGTTCTAGGTATCGGGCGGCGCAAGAACCGGGGTGTCAGCCGCACCGGCGGTCAGAACCAGTGCAGGCAGTGCGGAGTGCGCTCGGCGCGGAAGAGGGCGTCGGCGAGGGCGGCCGCGCCGGAGTGGTGGGCCTGGATGTGCCCGGCGCGCACGAGCGTGCTCGGCGCGGTGCCGCCGAGATACACCGAGCCCAGGTCGCGCACCTCCAGCGACAGATCGGGCGCCCGGTCCGTCGCGACGCAACCGGCCTTGCCGTCCCGCACGGTCAGCAGGTAGCGGGCACGCTCGCCGAGGAACGGATCGTCGACGTCCAGGACCAGCTCGCCGTCGGCGCACCAGCCTCGCGCGGCCAGCGCACGCGGGACGTCCAGCAGCCGCACCCACAGCCAGTCCGTGTCGTCGCTCACCTGGCCCGCGCGGAAGTCCGCGAGCTGCCAGCGCAGCGGGTGCCCGAGCGGGACGTTCCTGAACACGACCTTGGTGACCAGGTCGTGGCCGAGCGCGAACCGCGCCAGCGCCGTGAAGACCGCGTCGTCGGCGGCGATGGTCTCGTCGACCGTCAGGACCCCGCCGTCGCCGAGGGAGTAGCCGGCGTACCCGTCCGCGACGCCGTCGGCGTCACGGTGGACGGCGACGTAGCGCGGCGCCGCCGCGACCGGAGGCTGCCCGGCGCCCAGCGCCCACCAGCGAGGCGGACGCGACAGCGCGCCGGGCTGCGCGCGGCGGTAGCGGTCGTATACCTCCTCCAGCAGTTCGCCGCACTCGGCCCGGCGCAGCACCTCGATCTGGCCGGGCGCCGGGACCGCGGCTGCGGCGCGTGCCCGGGACGGGGCGAACGATGCCTCGTGGCGCGGCACCGTCAGCCGCTGGGTGTAGGTCGCCGGTCCGTAGCCGAACCTGCCGTAGATCCCGGCCTCCGAGGACAGCAGCACGGCGAGGAACTCGCCGCGGGCCCGCAGGTCGGCGAGCTGATGCCGCATCATCGCGCTGAGCACGCCCTGACGCCGGTGCGAGGGCAGGACGCCGACGAAGCTCACCCCGGCGGCCGGGACGACGGCCTGGCCGGGCAGCGTCAGCTCGAAGGAGTACGCCCCGGCGGTGCCGACGGGCCGCCCGTCCGCGGTCGTGGCGAGCAGGTTGCGGTCCATCTCGACAGCGGACCACCACGCCCCGCGGCCGTCGGCCGGTGTGTCCCGGAAGCGCCCGAACGCGGCGTGCATGGTGTCGAGGAAGATACCGAGGTCCTGGTCGGTCGTAGGACGGATCTCCACCACTGCCGCTGCCTCCCGGTGCCGTCGGCGCCACGGCTCGCGGCACCGGGCCACAGTGCAGCGCTGCACCCGTACCAAGGTCAAGTGAATTACGGCCGGCGGCGGGCGGAGCGCAGCGCGCGCAGGATCACGGCGGGCGTGGCGAGGGTCTGCGGGTGCTCGCGCATGGACACGACCTGGTTGAAGCGCCGGGCGACGGCCACGTCCGTGACCGTCGCCGCGACGATCTGCCTGCTGACCCAGCTGGTGAACCGGTATCCGCGCGGGTAGGGCCCGTGGACGTGCGGCAGCGCGAGGTCCGCGGAGGTCGATGTCGACCAGGCGGCGTCGACCACCACCTTCTGCAGCTCGAGGAAGTCCCGCGCCGGAACGCCCAGGTCCGGCCCCGAGCGCAGGTACGCCGACAGGCAGGCCGCGTGCATCGCGGCGGCCGTCATGCCCTGCCCGTAGACCGGGTTGAACGAGGCCACCGCGTCACCGACGGCGACCAGCCCGGCGGGCATCCGCCGCAGCGCGTGGAAGTCGCGCCGCCGGCTGTCGGCGTGGTGGTACGTCTGTACGTCGCCGATCATGCCGCTGTCGGCCACCTCGCCGAACTCGGGCGGGAACTGCTCGCGCAGCCGCCGGGTGAAGTCCTCGGCCGTGCGGCCCGGGTGGCTGTCGCCGTACCCGGCCATCATGGCCATCCACCGGCCGTCCTCGACGGCGAAGAACGCCGCGCCCGCCACGTCCGCCGACCTGCCGGTGCCGGGGGTGTGGATGGCCAGCACGACCGCGTGCTCCGGGTCGGCCACGGGCCGCCGGAACAGGGCCGTCGCGTAGTTGAGGTGCACGGTCATCCGCTGCGTCACCGGACGGTCCCAGCCCGCCTGCGCCAGCCAGTCCGACAGCCGGCTCGACCGGCCCATCGCGTCCACGACCAGCTCACCGGGCTCGACGCCCGGCGCACCGCCGGCCTCGTACCGCACGCCGGTGACCGCGTCGCCGTCGAAGACCAGCCCGGTGGCGCGGGCCGTGACCGTCTTGACATTGGGCAGCCGCAGCACCAGCTCCCGGATCAGCCCCTCCAGCAGTGGACGGGTGCCCGCCAGGCTGTCGGCGTCGTCGGGCACGACGACCTTCACCCGGCCGTCGAGATAGTTGCGTCGCGCCGCCGGCACCGCCTCGACCGCACCCGACCGCAACGCCAGCTCGCGGAACCCGGGGAACAGCCGTTCCAGATGCACCAGGCCGCCAGGCAGCAGCGCGTGCAGCTGCGTGCCCTGCGGCACGCCGGGTCGCGCGCCGGTCGAGTGGAGGTCGTCGCGGTCGACGATGACGACGCTGTCCGCGTGCTCGGACAGCACCCGCGCGGCCAGCAGCCCGGCCACGCTGCCGCCGAGCACCACGGCCCGGCCCATCACCCGGACCGGCGGCCGCGACGGCGGCGCGTTCAGCTCGGCGAAGACCTGGACCGGTGATCGGGACATCAGGTCCTCCCGGCGAGCGCCGCGCTTCTCGTCACGGAGGGCAGTATAGGAAAGCGCACAGTCGCTTCTGGATTCGGTCGCTGCTCGAAGGCATACGATCATCGCCCGCCTCGGCAGGCGGCGCGCAGGCATCATCGGCCGCCGTCCGGGGTACTCCTACCGCTGGGACTATCACGGAGGTGGCTGATGAGCACCGAGCCGAACCAGCCCGAACAAGATGTACCGGACTCCGAGGACGAAAAGTTCGTCGATCCGGACGCCGACCAGCTCGGCGGGCGCACCCCGCACCCGGCGGATCCGGCGGAGGGGCCGGACGAGCCGGAGTACACCGGAGGCTGATCTCCACCGGGCCGCGGACCGCGAAACCCGGGCCTTCGTCGAACGCGCACTCGACGGCGTCATCCCGGCCATGGGGTACGAACGGACGTCTTGACAGTTCGGTGGGGCGGCAGATAGACACATGCGACTGTAACGTAGTGTCTACATTGGAGTACGCAATGTTGCGAGCCTTCTTCGGACGTCACAAGACCGCCTCGACGTGGGCCCGCAGCATCCTGCACGACGCGGCCCACGCCCTGGGCCTGAAGATCCTCACCATCCACGTGCCGAACCAGTGGGCCGGGCATGCCAGCGTGGGCGACTACGTCCGGGCCGAGCAGCCGGACATCCTGGTGATGACCAACGTGACCCAGGCCCAGTTCGAGACCCTGCCGCCGCTGCGCGGCCTCAACGTCATCCGCGACCCGCGCGACATCATCGTCTCCGGCTACTTCAGCCACCGCAACAGCCACCCCGAGCAGCTGATGGGCATCGTCTGGGAGGAGCTGGTCGAGCACCGGCGCGTGCTGTCCGAGGTCGACGTCGAGGCCGGGCTGCTGGCCGAGATCGAGTTCAGCGGGGTGTTCCTGGACCCGATGCGCGAGTGGAACTACGCCAACCCGGGCGTGCTGGAGCTGCGCATGGAGGACATGGTCGCCGACCCGTACGCGCACTGGACCCGCGCGCTGACCCACCTCGACCTGCTCGCGCCCGGCCCGTTCGACCGGCTCCGGAACGCGGCGTGCGCGTGGAACCTGGCCGACCGGCGCTCGACGCCGCGCGTGCCGGCCCTGGCGCGCCGCGTGCTGCCGCCGGTGCCGCTGCGCCGCCTGCCGCAGGCGTACGTCGCGGGCGCGCTGGCCCGGTTCTCGTTCGAGCGGCTGTCGAAGGGGCGGCGGCCGGGCGAGGAGGACGTGCACAGCCACTACCGGCGCGGGGTGGCGGGGGACTGGCGCAACCATCTGACCGAGGTGCACCTGAAGGCGATCACCGCGCGGTACGGCGACATCGTGCAGCAGTTCGGCTACGCACCGTGAGTCGCACATCCGACACTGTCGTCATTCATCCATGTTCATCAATATCATGGGACGGGTGTCCGCTGCCGCCACGCTCCAGGCCCTGCGCACCGAAGAGGGCCGCCGCAACCCGTATCCGCACTACGCCGCGCTGCACGCCGAGGGACCGGTCATACCGCTGACCGGCTCCTACGCGGCGGTCGTGCACGGCTACGACGCGGCCAGCCGCGTGTTGCGCGACCCGGACTTCCGGGTCCTGGACGCCGAGAAGCTCAGCCGGGCGATGCCCGCCTGGCACGAGCACCCGTCGCTGATCGTCCTGATGAACTCGATGATGTTCATCAACGGCGAGCAGCACACCCGCCTGCGCCGCCTGATCACCCGCGAGTTCACCGCCCGCCGCGTCACCTCCCTCGCCGAGACGGTCACCCGCCAGGTCGACCACCTGCTCGGCCGCATCGCCGAGCACGGCGCCGGTGGCCGCGAGATCGACTTCATGAGGGAGTTCGCCTACCCGCTGCCCTCCAACGTCATCGGCGAGCTGCTCGGCGTGCCCGCCGAGGACCGCCCGTGGTTCCAGCCCCACGTCGCGGCGATCGGCGCGGTGCTGGACGCCGGCGGCGAGGGCAAGTTCCCGGCCGCCGACAAGGCCGCGGCCGAGCTGAGCGCCTACTTCGCCGACCTGGTGCGCCTGCGGCGGCAGGATCCCCGCGACGACCTGGTCACCGTGCTGTCGGCCGCGGGCGCGGACGACGACCCGCTGACCCACGAGGAGCTGCTGTCGGCGCTGGTGCTGGTGTTCAACGCGGGGTTCGAGACCACCACCCACCTGCTCGGCAACGGGCTGGAGGTGCTGCTGCGCCGTCCGGAGGCGGCGCGGCGGCTGCGTGAGCAGCCGGACCTGGCCGCGTCCTACGTCGAGGAGTTCCTGCGGCTGGAGGCGCCCGCGCAGCTGACCACCCGCTGGAGCGCCGTGGACACCGAGGTCGACGGGGTGCCCGTCCCGGCGGGCGCCACGGTCCTGGTGCTGCTGGGCGCGGCCAACCGTGATCCGGCGCGGTTCGCCGACCCGGACGAGTTCCGGCCCGAACGTCCCGACAACGCGCATCTGACGTTCAGCGCCGGGGTGCACTTCTGCCCGGGAGCGCTGCTGACCACCGCCGAGGCGGAGATCGCCTTCCCGCGGCTGATGTCCCGCTTCCCCGGGCTGGCCCTGGCCGGGGAGCCGGCCTACCGCCCCCAGCTGACCCTGCGCGGGCACACCCACCTGCCGATCACCGTCGGCTGAGGCGGGAACCCTGACAGACTGCGAGGCCAAGCGCGACATCGTCGTCACCCGAGTCCAGGCCGCGCTGGCGTGACCCGCCGTCGGCGTCAGCCGTGGCGGTGACGCACGATGTAGTCGATGTAGCGGAACGTGTCCTCGCGGTCCTGCTCGCTGAGCGAGTCCCACAGGTCCGCCAGCCAGTAGAGCGCGCCCGACAGCGGCCAGGCCCAGCCGCGTACCCAGGTCGCCTCGTCGAAACCGAGCGCCTCCCGGTAGGCGGCCCGCGCGCGGGCGTCGAACAGGCTCCAGCCGGGCCGCACCTCGACCGCCGGATCGCCGCGGCCGAGACCGCCGAAGTCGATCACCCCGGTGAGCCTGCCCCGATCCACCAGCAGGTTGCCTGCCAGGAGATCACCGTGCAGCCATACGGGCGGTCCGGGCCACTCGTCGGCCCCCATCGCCTCGTCCCAGGCCGCGGTCACCGCGCGCCGGTCGATCCGGTCGCCCAGCACCGCGATCGAACGGCGGGTCAGCCCGTCCCGCTGCGCCAGGGGCACGCCGCGCTGGATCCCCTCCTTGACCGGCCCGTCCATGGGGTCGATCGCGATCATCGCGTGCACGAAGCCGGCGAGGTCGACGGCGAGTTCGACGTGGTCCTGTCCGGCTTGCGGATTGCGCCCGTCCAGCCACGGGACGACCGTCCACGGCCAGGGATAGTCCCCGCCCGGCCGGCCGACCGCGACCGGCACCGGAACCGGCACCGGAAGATGCGGGGCCAGCCGAGGCAGCCAGGTCGCGTCGGTGGTCACCTGGTCGACCGCCCACTCCGCCCGCGGCAGCCGTGCGGTCAGGCGATCACCCAGCCGGAACAGCGCGTTGTCGGTGCCGTTCAGCGGCTGCGCCACGATCGGCAGGTCCGCCCACTCGGGGAACTGCTCGTCGATCAGGGTGCGTACCTGCTCGACCGCGACGGTGATCTCTCCGGGACGCATCGGGCGACCGTAGGATTCGCTCGATCACCCCGTCAATCGAATTGGATGACGCCGCACCCGGGAAAAATGCAGCCGGCGGTCGGCGAGAACCGGTTCCAGGACGAAACACCTGCCAACATGAGCTGCAGCGACGTCACGGCGCACGAATCTCCTCGAAGATTTTCGGCGGATGGTGTCGGATCGCGGCGGCGGGGTTCGTAGCAGGGGTGACAGGCGGCCCGAGGGGGCGGCCACCAGTACAGGAGATGATCTCGATGGCGCAGTACCTGATGTCCGTTCTGCACGACTCGGACAGCCTCGCTCCCGCCGAGGAGATGGCGGCGATCGACGTCTTCAACGAGCGGCTGCAGGCCGACGGCCACTGGGTGTTCGCCGGCGGCCTCGCCGGGCCGAGCTCGGCCACCGTCGTCGACGGCCGGGACGGGGACCCGGTGTTCACCGACGGGCCCTACCTGGAGTCGAAGGAGCACATCGTCGGCTTCTGGATCGTCGAGGCCCCGCACCTGGACGTGGCGCTGCGGCTGGCGGCCGAGGGGTCGAAGGCCTGCAACCGCCGGGTCGAGCTGCGGCCGTTCCTGGGCGAATGACCGGCCTCGGCGACGAGATCACCCGGATCCACCGCGCGGAGTGGGCCCGGGTGGTCGCGACCCTGGCCAGGCGGCTCGGGGATCTCGACATCGCGGAGGAGATGGCCGCCGAGGCGTTCGCGATCGCCGTCGAGCGCTGGCCGGTCGACGGCGTCCCGGCGAATCCGGGCGGCTGGCTGACCACGACCGCCTACCACAAGGCCGTCGACCGGCTGCGGCGCGAGATCCGGCGCGATGAGAAGCACAGGGAGGCGCTGATGCTGTTCGACACCCCCGAACCGCTCGGCGTCATCGAGGACGACCGGCTGCGTCTCGTGTTCACCTGCTGCCATCCCGCCCTGGCCATGGAGGCTCGGGTCGCGCTCACCCTGCGGATGGTAGGCGGGCTCACCGTGCCCGAGATCGCCCGCGCGTTCCTGGTCGAAGAGACCGCCATGAGCCAGCGGATCACCCGCGCCAAGGCGAAGATCAAAGCCGCGCGCATCCCGTACGGCGTGCCGTTACGGGAGGACCTCCCGGCCCGGGTCACCGGCGTCCTCGCCGTCCTCTACCTGATCTTCAACGAGGGCTACCTGGCCTCGGGCCCCGAGAAGGAGCCGCTCCGCGGCGACCTGACCGCCGAGGCGATCCGGCTGACCAGGCTGGTCCACGCCCTCCTGCCCGCCGACGGCGAGGCCGCCGGGCTGCTGGCGCTGATGCTGCTCACGGAGGCCCGCCGAGCCGCCCGGGTGTCCGCGGGCGGCGAACTCGTCGCCCTGGCTGAGCAGGACCGCGGCGCCTGGGACCGCGAGCTGATCGCCGAGGGCCACGCCCTGGTCCGCGCACGGCTCGCCGCCGGCCAGGCCCCGGGGCGCTACCAGATCCTCGCCGCGGTCAACGCCGTCCACACCGACGCCCGCGACCTTCGCGACACCGACTGGTCGCAGGTCGTCGCGCTGTACGACCAGCTGGTGCGCCTCGACCCGTCGCCGATCGTGCGGCTCAACCGGGCGATCGCGGTAGCCGAACTCGACGGCCCGCAGGTCGCGCTCGCCGAGGTGGACGCGCTGCCGCTGGCGGGCTATCACGCCTTCCACGCCACCCGCGCCGACCTGCTGCGCAGGCTGGGCCGCAGTGCGCAGGCACGGGCCGCGTACGACCGGGCCATCGAGCTGGCCGGCAACACCGCCGAGACGGCGTACCTCAGCCGCCGCCGCGACCAGCTCGCCGGGTCCTGACCGCCGCAAGGCCGGGTCGCTGAGATCAACGACGAAGCGGCTCGCCACCCGACTTCACCTGGGCAGCATACTAGGAAGCACTACAGGGCGTGCCCGACGCCGCATCACCCGAACAAGGGTCCGCAAGACCGATAAGGACGCCCCTGCGGGGCGACTCCCTGCAGGCACGGCGGTCGCGGACGGCCTCAATCGATATTGCGGGATCTGCATACGTACCGGCCGTTTCCGGCGGGTGGCCGGTTGCATCACGCACCGCTCGAGGTGTATGAAAGTAGCAATTGAAGAAGTATTAAATTGCTGGTTCATGCAAAAGGGGTGGCCGGATCGTGGCTGTGCCGCTGTACGAGAGCAAGGCCGAGTTCTTCCGCACCCTGGGCCATCCGGTGCGCATCCGGGTGCTCGAACTGCTCGGCGACGGGCCCAAGGCCGTCCGGGACCTGCTCGCCGACGTGGAGATCGAGGCGTCCAGCCTCTCGCAGCAGCTGGCGGTGCTGCGCCGGGCCGGCGTCGTGGTGTCCTACCGCGACGGCGCCGCGGTCATGTACGCCCTGTCCGGGCCGGACGTGGCCGAGGTGATGGCCGCCGCGCGCCGCTTCCTCACCGCCATGATCGCCGGTCAGGCCGAGCTGCTGGGCGAGCTGCGCGACACCCCGGCCGCGACGGTCCCCACCCCGTGAGCGCCGTGGCGGCAGCCTGCCGCAGCAGCTGGGACCGCATGGCGGCGCTGCTGCCGGGCCGGGCCGACTGGGTGGCGATGCGCCGCCAGCCCCGCCGCGACCTGCTCGCCGGGCTGACCGTCGCGATCGTCGCCCTGCCGCTGGCCCTCGGCTTCGGCGTCTCCTCCGGACTCGGCGCCGCCGCCGGCCTGGCCACCGCCATCGTGGCCGGCACGCTCGCGGCGCTGCTCGGCGGATCGAACCTGCAGGTCTCCGGGCCGACCGGGGCGATGACCGTGGTCCTGGTCCCGATCGTGCACCGCTTCGGCCCCGGCGGTGTCCTCACCGTCGGCCTCCTCGCCGGCCTGTTCCTGGTCGCGCTCGCGCTGGCCCGTGCCGGCCGGTACGTGCGCTACGTGCCCGCACCCGTCGTGGAGGGGTTCACCGCCGGCATCGCCGCAGTGATCTTCCTGCAGCAGGTCCCCGTCGCGCTGGGCGTGCCCGTCCCGGAAGGGGACAGGGTCACCGCCGTCGCCTGGCACGCGATCACCGATTTCGCCGCCCACCCCCGGTGGACCGCGCCCGTCCTGGCGCTCGGCGTGTGCGCGGCGATGCTCATCGGTGCGCGACACCGGCCCCGCGTGCCGTTCTCGCTGCTGGCCGTCGCGATCGTGACCGTCGTGACGGCCGCCGCGAACCTGGATGTGGCCCGCATCGGCGCGCTGCCGGCCACACTGCCCGCCCCGTCGCTGAGCTTTCTCGACGCCGCCGCCGTGCCGATGCTGCTCACCTCCGCCGTCGCGGTCGCGGCGCTGGCGGCGCTGGAGAGCCTCCTGTCGGCCACCGTCGCCGACGGCATGACCGTCGGCCAGCGCCACGATCCCGACCGGGAGCTGTTCGGCCAGGGTATGGCCAACCTGGTCACCCCACTGTTCGGGGGCGTGCCGGCGACCGCGGCCATCGCGCGTACCGCGGTCAACGTGCGCGCGGGCGCGGGCTCGCGGCTGGCCGCGCTCACCCACGCCCTCGTCCTGGCCGTGATCATGTTCGCCGCCGCGCCGCTGGTCGCGTACATCCCGCTCGCCGCACTGGCCGGCGTGCTGCTGGCGACGGCGATCCGCATGGTCGAGGTCGGCTCCCTGCTCGCGCTCGCCCGCTCGACGCGGTCGGACGCGGTGCTGATCGCGGTGACCGCGACCGCGACCGTCGCCCTGGACCTGGTCGCGGCGGTCGGTGTCGGGATGGTCCTGGCGGCGTTCCTGGCGATACGCAAGATCGCCCGCGCGGCGACGCTGGAGCAGGTGCCCCTGGACGGCTCCGACCACCACGCCGAGGAGGAGGCGCTGCTGGCCGAGCACATCGTGGCGTACCGCTTCGACGGCCCCCTGTTCTTCGCCGCCGGCCACCGCTTCCTGCTCGTGCTGACCGAGGTCGCCGACGTACGCGTGGTGATCCTGCGCATGTCGCGGGTGTCGACCGTCGACGGGACCGGTGCGAGCGTGCTGCGCGACGCCGTCGAACGCCTCGAGCACCGCGGCGTCGCCGTCTACCTGTCCGGGGTGCGGCCCGAGCATGAACGGGCACTGGCGGCGATCGGCGTGCTGGAGCGGCTGCGGGCGCAGGGGCGCGTTCTCGAGAACACCCCGGACGCGATCACCGCGGCAAGGGCGATGGCAGGCCGGACCGGAGGGCTCGCGGGGGCCGCACCGGCGCCGATGATGACAGGTACGTGACGATCGCGAAAGTTCTGTGACGACCCGGCAGCGGGTGATGCCAGAACTACCGGGTGGGGCCGGGTGTGCGGCATGATTTCGCCCGGATCTGCGACCGGGCAGTCCGCGCCGTCAGCCCAGCAGGGCCAGGTCGTCCCTGGTGAGGGCGAGCCCGGCCGCCGCGATGTTCTCCTCCAGGTGGGCGAGCGAGCCGGTGCCCGGGATGAGCAGGATGTTGGGTGAGCGGGCCAGCAGCCAGGCGAGCGCGACCTGCGCGACGGACGCCCCGTGCCGGGCGGCGACGGCGGCCAGGTGCTCGGCCGTCAGCGGCTGGAACCCGCCGACCGGGAAGAACGGGACGTACGCGACCCCGGCCGCCGCGCAGGCGTCCACCAGTGGATCGTCGTCGCGGAAGGCGATGTTGTACTGGTTCTGGACGCACACCACCGGGGCGATCGTGCGGGCCAGTTCGAACTCGGCGAGGCTGACGTTGGACACGCCCAGGTGGCGGATCAGCCCCTCCTCGCGCAGCGCCAGCAGCGTCTCCAGCGGCCCGGCGAGCGACGCCTCGCCATGGCCGCGGTCGCCCATGCGCAGGTTCACCACGTCCAGCCGGTCGACGCCGAGCGTGCGCAGGTTCGCCTCGACGCCGCGCCGCAGGCCGTCGGGGGTCAGGCCGGTCTGCTCGGACGCGGGCAGCGCGATGTCCGGGCCTTCGACGAGCGCGCCCACCTTGGTCACCAGGACCAGATCCGCCGGGTACGGGTGCAGCGCCGTCCTGATCAGCTCGTTGGCGGCCACGCCGTCGCGGGCGTAGTAGTTCGAGGTGTCGATGTGGTTCACGCCGAGCTCGACCGCCCGCCGCAGGATCGCCAGCGCCGTCTCGCGCTCGGGGCGCTCGCCGCGGGGCCAACCGGTCAGCTTCATCGCGCCGTATCCGACGCGGGCGACGTGGAGATCGCCGCCCAGGCTCCAGCCGTCATTCTTCACGATCTTGATCCTAGGCGAGTCTCGCCCCGGAGTCCGGCGGCGCGGCGTCCACCGCGCCGCCGGGCGCGTGCTCAGCCGTAGTTGTCCCAGCTCTCCCGGCCGTTGCCGACCCAGCTGGTGCCGTAGAGCACCTCGCCGCTGTACATGACGACGGCCTATTCGCGACCCAGCCAGGTGGCGACGCAAGCCTCGTTGCCCTCGGCGTCGGCCAGGACCCACCATCGCGGCGCGTGCGCGTCGGACACGAGGCGTCCCCCGGCCGCCAGCGCGGCGGCGATGCGCGTTTCGGCCTGGTCGTGGGGGACGGCGACGTCGAGGTGGATGCGGTTGCGCTGCGGGCGTGGGGTGTCCATCGCCTGGAACTCCAGCCCGGGGCCGCGACCCGACGGGTCGGACAGGTAGTCGTCGCCGATCTGCCGGTAACCCAGCAGCGCAGCCCAGAAGGGCAGCACCTCCGCGCCGACGAGCGTGTCGATCGTGATGTTGACGAGCTGGACGGCGGCCGGGTCCGCCGGGACGCCCAGCTCCGCGGCTGCGGCCGAGATCTGCCGGGCCAGTTCGACGTCGCGGGCCGTCAGGCACACCGTGACGCTGTCATGCCGTAGGTCGATCCGGGGATGGTGACCGACGGTGCCCGCCAGCCGGGCTATCTCGGCGGCGAGCGCGGCACCGTCGGCGAGCGAACCTGTCCGGAAGCGGGCCGCGACCAGGTGGTAAAGGGCACGCCAGTCGCCGACGCCGTCGGCGGCGTGGAACTGCCGGGCCGTGATCCGCTGGGTCATGCGGCCAAGCTAACAGCGGGACCCGCCGGGCGCCGCCCGGCCGCGTCGCCCGTCCGGCCGGCGTACGCGCCGCGAAGGCCGTGTACGCCGGCCGTGCCCGGTCAGGGGATCGTGAGGCCGAAGGCGGCGAGGATCTCGCCGATGGGCTGGTAGTACGTCGAGCCGCCGGTGGTGCAGTTGCCGGTGCCGCCGGACAGGATGCCCAGGATGATGCCGCCGGAGGTGTAGAGCGGCCCGCCGCTGTCGCCGTTCTCCGCGCAGATGTTGGTGCGGATCAGGCCGGTGACGGTGCCCTCGGGGTAGTTCACGGTGGCGTTCAGCGCGGTCACGACGCCGCAGCGCACGCCGGTGGTCGCGCCGCTGCGGCATACCGCCTGGCCGACGTACGCGCTGCCGATCCCGCGCAGTTGCAGCAGGCCGGGATAGGTGTTGACGGCGCTCGGGTGGCTGAGCAGGGTCGTGTAGCGGACCAGGCCGTAGTCGTTGCCGGGGAAGCTGCTCGCGGTCCGTACGCCGATGGCGATGGTGCGGGCGCTGTTGGTCCACCAGTTGGCTGAGCTGTTCGTGCAGTGTCCCGCGGTGATGAGGTAGTAGGTGCTGCCGCTGCGCGCGTTGGCGCCGAGGGAGCAGCGCGCCGTGCTGCCGTAGATCGCGTCGCCGCCGGCCAGCATCGTACGCAGGCGTCCCGGTTCGCGGCGCAGGGTGACACCGGCCCCGCGCAGGCGGGTGGCCTGCTGCTCGGTGACCGAGTCGTCCAGCGTCACGGTCATCCGCCCGGTGGCCGGGTCGACGGTCCAGGCGGTGCCGGGGAGCTGCGCGGCGGCTGACAGGGGTAGGGCTTCGGGTCCGGGCGCGGCGACGGCGGGGTCGGCGCCGGCGGCTGTGGCCGCCAGTATCGCGACGATGGCGACAGCCAGGTGGAAGGGGCTTCTCATGACGTCCTCCGAGGTCTGTAGACGGGAGGAGTCAAGGATCGCATCGACATGTATCGAAGGAAAGGGAGAGTGCGGACGTCGTTTCGCGGTACCCTCCGATCTGGATCGAACCTGAGACGTGCGTCCGTTCCGTCGAGCGAGGTCGTCATGTGGATCTATGTGGGCGTGAACTGCTGGGCGGTGCCGGGCTGGGGCTCGTGGACACCAAGCTGGCCGTCCTGTGGCTGATCCTCACCGGTGTGCTGCTCGTCGGGCGGATCGCCCTGGCCGCAGGCGACTCCGAGGTGCTGCGCGGCATGGGCCGGGAATGGTGGATAGGCGCTGCCGTGGTGCTCGTCTTCGGCGTGGTGGCCTGCCTGCTCGCCTGGTAGCGGCCTGGCACTGCTCCCCGACCGCGGGACCCGGCCTTGACCACGGCGATAAGGTGATCACCGTTTGCCGGCCGGCGCGTGGTGGCGCCGCTCGCGCGCCTGTCACGTGTCCGGCTGCCGCGGCCCCGCCGGGCCGCCCGTCACCGAGGAGACGACGCTGAGAACAGACCCCTCGCGGCGGCCGTGGAAAGCCGCCGCGTTCGTGCTGGTCCTGACCGTGCTGGCCGGCTGCGCCCTGAACAAGGGCAGCGCGCTGGCCGCCGGCTTCGAGCAGGAGTGGGCCGGCACGCCGGACGTCGCGGAGATCGACGCGAAAGGCAGCAACTCACTGCCCTTCCTCGGTACGGCCAGCGGCACGCTGGTCGTCGCGGAGGGCACCCCGGCCGACCGCGTCACCGAACTGGCCGCCGACCTGAGGCGTTATGTCGCCGACCATGACGGGGTGGAAGGCCGGATCGAGGCCGACGGCGTCGCCTTCACCGTCGTCGCCGGCAAGGCCCGCACCGACGAGGTGGTGGCGCTGTGGCGGTCGCTGACGGCCGACACCCGGGTGCGGCGCGCTGACATCGACGACACGGCAGGCAACAGCGACCGCTGGCGGATCGACGTCGACACGGCCGACGCCACCGAGGCGATGGCCGTGTTCCGTGACCTGCTGTCCGGCGGCGGCCGGCACGAGCCGCTGTCGGCGGCGACGTTCCTCGGCGTCGGCACCTGGCTGGACGCGCGCCCGAGCCTGCACGTCGAGACCGGCGGCGACGGCCGGACCCCCGGCGAGGCGATCGCCGCGTACGAGGCCGTGCGCGCCCGTTACGCGATCATCGAGGCGCGCCTGAAGCCCGACCGCGCCACCATCAGCCTGGCCCCCGGCGCCGACCTGGACGGCGCCGCCGCACTCGCCAGTGCCGCGGCGCCGAGCCTCGGGGCCAACCTGGAGATCACCAGCGGCCGCGGCTGATCTCCTGCCGGCCGGGATCGGAGGCGGTGTTAGCGTGCGGCCGTGACAGCGCGACGCGTGATCCTCAGCGGCTCGACGTTCGAGGAGCAGATCGGGTACGCCCGGGCCGTGGTCGACGGCGACCGCGTGTACGTCTCCGGAACGACCGGTTACGACTACGCCACCATGACGATCTCCGACGATGTGGTCGAGCAGGCCGAGCAGTGCCTGCGCAACATCGGCGCGGCACTGGCCGAGGCGGGGTGCACCTTCGCCGACGTGCTGCGGGTGCGCTACCTGCTGCCCGACCGGGCCGACTTCGAGCCCTGCTGGCCCGTCCTGCGCAGCCGCTTCGGTGACGTCCGGCCCGCCGCCACGATGCTGGTCTGCGGCCTGGCCGACACCCGCATGAAGATCGAGATCGAAGTGGACGCGCGGATCCCGGCCGCGCCGTCGGCAGACGCATGAATGCCGGTTCCATGCAGTAGCCCGCTCACCCAAGCCCTCGTTCACGAACGGGCGGACGTTCGCACCGCAGGTTTGGGCAGCGGAACGGCCGGGTACGCCTCGCAGACCAGGACACCGTCGCCCGAGGGGGAGCGAGATGAGCGAGCAGCCGCTACGGGGACCCGAGGAACCGCCGACGTCGCCGGAGCCCGGCGAAGGCCTGGAGCCCCCGGATCTCGACGACGCGGGCGAGCGTCCGATCGATCTCGACGACTTCCCCGCAGATACGCCCGCCGAGGGCGGCGACGGAAGCTAGCCGCCACTCTCGGCGTTCCAGGCATGGAACCGCTCCACCTCGGTGAACCCCGGCTTCGCCGGCGGCCCCGCCGGAAAACGGCTCGTCCCGGCGCCGCTGTCACGGCAGGATCGGCGCTCGACCGGACCGTGCCGAGGACAGGCGGTGCCATGCCCCTGCGTCAGATCCGTGCCGACTTCGACTCCGGCACGATCGTCATGTACCAGGCCTATCCGGCGGCGATCGCGGACGCGGCGCTGGCCGCGGGCCGGTTCGTCGCGCCGTTCTCGTTCACCAGGATGACCTGGATCAAGCCGTCCCTGCTGTGGCTGATGCACCGCAGCAACTGGGCCCGCAAGCCGGGCCAGGAGCGCATCCTCGCGGTCCGGATCACCCGCGCGGGTTGGGAGCAGGCGCTCGCGCACGGCGTGCTCACCGCACCCGAACCGGCGATCCACGGCAGCGCCGCCGCCTGGAGCGAGGCGTTCGAGGCCGCGCAGGTCCACGTGCAGTGGGATCCGGAACGGACCATGCGCGGTGCGGCGCTGAACCACTACAGCATTCAGGTCGGCATCGGGCGTACCCTCATCCGCACCTTCGCCGACGAGTGGGTGACCGGCCTCACGGACCTGACCCCGACGGTGCACCGCATCGACGCCCTGGTCCGGGCCGGCAGGCACGCCCAGGCACAGCGGCTGCTGCCGGCCGAGCGGCCGTACCCGCTCGGCGCGGACCTCGCCCGGCGCATCCAGTCCGACACGTGACCCCGGGCGGTCAGGACGGCCACCGGATCTCGATGTCGGCCCGGGTGCGGTCGGGGCCGCGCTGCAGGGTGTACGGCGCGCGCTGGCCGATCGCGGCGTAGCCGGCGGTCTGGCGGCTCGCCCCGTCGGCGGCGATCACGGTCCAGGTGGTCTCCTGGGTGGTGCCCGCCGGGACGGCGAGCGGGCAGACGATCTCGATGCTGCCGTCGCCGTCGGCGTGGTGCACGGAGGTGGCGGTGCAGCCGATCCATTCCCGGCCGGACGGGTGCAGCGCGGCGGGCAGGCGGATCGTGAGCTGCCCGTTGGGCAGGCCGGCGGTGCCGGTGTTGGTCACCGCGATCCGCAGGCTGCCCAGGTAGCCGCCCGGCACGGCCTCCAGCCGCAGCGCTTCGGTGCTGACGGCGAGCGTCGCCGCGGCCGGGCTCTTCGGGAACCGGTAGGGCTGCGGCCAGGCGGCGATCCGTCCGCGCTGCCAGCGGTAGGCGCGGTGCTGGCGCTGCGCGTATCCGGGCTGCTCGCCGGGCAGCCGGTCGGCTACCTCCAGCTCGACGACCCCGTCCGCGTCGATGACCGGAGCGCCCGCCCAGGCGACGTCGGCGTCGTCGGACAGCACCTGGCCGAGCACGGCCGCGGCGTCCCCGCCCGTGTCGGTGCGATACGCCACCACCTGGTAGCCGCCGGCTCCGGTCGGCCCGCAGCGCAGCACCGCGACCCGGTCCATCCGGCCGTCGCGGTCGACGTCGCCGTCCTGGGAGTGCTCCACGGTCAGCCCGGGTCCGGAGCCCTGGACGTGGTGCTGCGCGTGGGCGTCGAGCCGGACCCGTCCCGCGGGGCAGTCCCGGCCCGCGGCGCCCCGCCAGGCGGGCACGGTGAGGGTGATGTTGAGGAAGCCGGTGAGTTCCGGTTCGGAAGGGGTGGGTGCCGGGCCGCTGAGGCTCGCTGCGGCCGGCAGGGCCGTGGTCCGTGGTGAAGGGCTGGGCGTCTGGGCCGGGTCCGGGGTGCGGTGGGTGCGCCCGAGCAGGAGCGCGCCGACGCCGAGCAGGCAGGCGAGCAGCACGGTGACCGTGACGGCCAGCCTGCGGGCGCCGATCCTGCGCGCGGTGGCCAGGGCCTGGTCGCGCAGGTCGACGGGCCGGGTCGTGTGGGCGACCCGCTGGTAGTGCTCGGCGAGTTCGGGTGCCACGACGCGTAGTCGGGCCAGGGCCTTGGCGGTCTGGCTCTTGACGGTGCCGGTGGTGATGCCGAGCAGGTCGGCAGTCTCGGCCTCGGTGAGGTCCTCGAAGAAGCGCAGCGTCAGCACCGCGCGCTGGCGCGGCCCGAGCCTGGCCAGCGCGTCGCGCAGGACCAGCCGCAGTGCGACCCGGTCGGCCTCGTCGTGGCCGGGCGCGGCGGTGTCGGGCGGGCTGTCGGTGAGCCGCTCGGTGAGCCTGCGCCTGCGCCAGGTGGTGACCTGGAGGTTGTACATGATCCGGCGCGCGTACGCCTCGGCGTTGCCGGTCTCGTGCAGCCTGGGCCACGCCCGGTAGGTGCGGGCGAGCGTGTTCTGCACCAGGTCCTCGGCGAGGTGGCGGTCACCGGTGAGGACGTGGGCCGAACGCAGCAGGGCGGGGGTGCGGGCACGTACGAAGGAGTCGAACTCGGCAGGGGCAGGACCAGGCATGACCCGGTTGACGACGTCGGCGGACGGAAAGGTTGCCCGCGTGCGGGCACTTTTCTGCGCGGCGCTCGCCGCTCGCCGGATCAGTGCTCGCGCAGCAGCCGTCCGTAGCCCGGCACCTGGTCGGCCAGGCCGTGCTCGCGCAGCGCGTGCCACAGCGTGGCGGCGTTGATGGCGATCACGGGCCTGCCCAGCGCCGCTTCCAGCCGGTCGGCCTGCGCGACGAACGACAGGTTGGTGCCGACCTGGACGATCGCCTCCACGCCGGGACCGTCGAGTTCGGCCACGACCTCGTCCAGGCGCTGCTCCGGGACCCGGGCGATGTCCATCGCGGTGGGGCAGCGCAGCCCGGTGATCGCCGCGACGTCGAAGCCCGCCTCGGTGAAGAACCGGCCGACCTCCCGGTCGGCGATCGGCTGGTATGGCGAGAACACCGCGATCCGGCGGCAGCCCAGCTCGTGCAGCGCGGCGCGGCAGGCGCTGGCGCCGGTGGTGACGGGCAGGCCGCTGCGCTCGCGCAGCCGCCGCTCGAACGCGGCGTTGCCCTCGACGCCGCCCCAGAACGTCTCGGCCGACATGCCCATGACGAGCCGGTCGGGCTGCGCGGTGAGGGCGTCGCGCACCGCGGTGTCGATGGAGGCGCGGATCTGGCCGAGCAGGGCCTGGAAGTCCTCGTCGCCGCCCATGACCGGATTCGGGATGTACATGGACCCGGCGCGGAAGGCGACGCCCGCGACGCCGGCGCGCCAGTAGTCGTGCTCGACGACGGTGTTGGTGCTCGGCACGATCACGCCGAACACGGCCCGGGGGCCGACCATGTTGGTCATGCGCGGGCCAGCCGGGCGGCGACGTCGTCGACGGTGCGGTGCGCCCGGGTGCGGGCGGTGGGCCGGTCCAGCAGCAGCGCGTCGACCAGCAACGGGGACACGATCGCGGCGACCGCGTCGTCGCGGTCGGCCGGGCCGATGCCGGCGGCGGTGAGCACGTCGTGGAACGGGGCGAGCAGGTCCCCGACGTAGCGGTGGCGCAGGTCGGTCGCGGCGGCGGCGACGAGGGCCTGCAGCATGGCGGCGACGGGGCGGTCGCGCAGCCGGTTGCACAGCAGGTCGACCTCGGCGTGCAGGTCGTGGGCGAGGTCGCCGGTGCGTTCGGCGGGGCCGAGCGGGGCGACGTCGATGAGCGCGGCGAGCACGTCGCCGGGCGTGGGCCAGTGGCGGTAGATCGTCGAGCGGGAGACGCCGGTGGCGGTGTGCAGGCGCTGCGGGGTCAGCGCGGCGGCCCCTTCGGCCAGCAGCAGTTGCAGGGCGGCGGTGAGCACGACGGCGGTCGTCTCCTGGGCGGGTCCTGCGGGGCGTCCTGGCCGGGTCATGAGTTGACGATACATCTTGTGCCGGAAAAACATAACCGCTACGTTCTGTATTGGAAACAGCGTTCCGAAGGAGGGAGTACCGGTGCGACCCCATGTCGAGCTCGTCGACGAGAAGGACCTGATCTGGCACCTGGCCGAGTTCCAGCACGCCAGCGGCACCGCCGAGCAGCGCAACCTCAGCTACGACGAGGAGGACGGCTCCGCCTCGCTCAAAGTCCGCTTCACCGGCGACTGGACCCGCCCGGCCGGCGTGCACCAGGCCGACACCGAGTGGTACGTCCTGTCCGGGCAGGTCACCATCGGTGACACCGTGCTCGGCCCGGACGGCTACTGGACCGCGCCCGCCGGTGTGCTCACCCCGCCGCTGTCGGTCACCGCGGGCACCGAGATCCTGCTGTTCCGCGAGCACGGCGACTGGCACTTCGAACGCGCCGACGCCTCGCTGGACACGGTGCGCGAAGACCAGCGGCTGATCGTGCTCGACACCGCGCAGATGCCCTGGATCGACGTGCGCGACGGCAGCCCGATGCGCTTCGACCTCGGCGGCACGCCCGTGCCCGGCCTCTACATCAAGCTGCTGCACCGCGACGCCAAGACCGGCTTCTACACCCGGCTCATCAAGGCCAAGCCCGGCTGGCGCGAGGTGCCGATGGCGCACCACCCGTGCAGCGAGGAGGCGTACTGCCTGGACGGCGGGTTCGACTACAACTACGGCAAGATGTGGCCGGGCACCTACTTCTGGCGGCCGCCGCTGATCCGCCACGGCGACTTCACCGCCGACGCCGAGACCGGCTGCACCTGGATCGTGCGCTCCGACAGCGACCTCGTCGACTGGTACACCGACAACGCCCGGGTCGTCATGCAGGGCGACGCCACGAACTGGGGCGAGGGCTACCCGCACAGCGCCGCACCGCGCTTCGTCGAGCCGGTGCGCTCCCGCTCCATCGGGCGCTGGGCCGACCCCGGCTACCAGTGAGGCTCACGAGCCGATCACGACACACCACATGAGCGCGGCCCGGCGGGATCACCTGCCGGGCCGCGCTCGTGTCACCGGATCGCTAGAAATCGGAAAAAATCGTCCCCAGCCCACCCATCCATGGCGGAACCGGTGCCGAATCAGTGGTGAAGACTCCACCGGAGAAAGGAACCACCGCCATGTACGGCAAGAGGAAGCTCACCGCGCTGGCCGCCGCTGCCACCTTCGCGTTCTCGCTGGCGCTCACCGCCTGCGGCAGCGGCGGCGCGATGACGGCGATGCCCGCCGCGGCCGGAGACGGCACCTTCGGGCCGGCCTGCGCCGGCCTGCCGGCCGACCCGGCCGACCCCGGCAGCCTGGAGGCGATGGGCCGGCAGCCCGTCGCCACCGCGGCGTCGGGCAACCCGCAGCTGACCACCCTGGTCGCCGCGGTGCAGCAGGTGGGCCTGGTGGACACGCTCAACAACGCCGAAGCGGTCACCGTGTTCGCGCCCGTCAACGGCGCGTTCGCCAAGATCCCGAAGGCCGACCTGGACAAGGTGCTGGCCGACCAGGACATGCTCAAGAAGATCCTGACCTACCACGTGGTGGCGGGGAAGATCGCGCCCGGGCAGCTGGCCGGCACCCACAAGACCCTGGAGGGCCAGGACCTCACCGTCAGCGGCAGCGGCAGCGACTTCAAGGTCAACGGGACCTCGGCGATCGTGTGCGGCAACATCCCGACCCGCAACGCCACCGTCTACCTCGTCGACAGCGTCCTGATGCCGTCCTGACCGAGACCGGAAGGGCACCTGCGCAACCGGGGGTGCCCTTCCACCGGCAACGAAGGAGGCCCGCCATGCGCCGCCGCCCACTCGCCGCCCTGACCGGCCTGCTCGCGGCCGCCGGTGGCGTCTGCGCCGCCGAGCTGACCGCCTCGCTCACCCGCCCGGCGGCCTCGCCGCTGGTCACCATCGGCGGCACCGTCATCGACGCCACTCCGACGCCCGTCAAGGAGTACGCGGTACGGACCTTCGGCACCTACGACAAACCGCTGCTCATCACCGGCATCGTGGTGACCCTCGGGCTGCTGGCCGCGCTGGTCGGCGTACTGGCGACGCGCCACCGCACCGCCGCCGTCGCCGCCATCGGCCTGGCCGCCGCCGCAGGCGCCGCGGCCGCACTGACCCGCCCCGACGCGCAGCCCCTGGACGCCCTGCCCGCCCTGCTCGCCGGAGGTGTGACGGCAGCCCTGCTCATGTGGCTGATCATGCGGTTGCCCGGGTCCGCCGAGCCGGCCGCGTCATCCGTGCCCGTGCCTGCCGGACCCGCCGACCAGCCGGCCGGTGCCATGGTCACGCCGGAGTCAGGTCAGCCGCCAGGCGGCACACCGCCCGCCGTGACCCAGCGGCGGCGCTTCCTCATCGCCGCCGGTACGACGTCGCTCGGCATCGTCGCGGGCGCGACCGGGACGGCGCTGCTGCGGCGGCACGGCACCGAGGCCGCCGACGCGGTCCGGGAGGCCATCACTCTGCCCGCCCCGGCCGATCCCGCACCACCCGCACAGACCACGCCCGGCTTCTACACCCCGACGGAGGACTTCTACCGCGTCGACATCGCGCTGACCCTGCCGCGTATCGATCCGCGTGCCTGGTCGCTGACGATCGGCGGCATGGTCGACCGGCCCGCCCGGCTCAGCTTCGACGACCTGCTCAAGCTGCCGCTCATCGAGCGCGACCTCACGCTCAACTGCGTGTCCAACGAGGTCGGCGGCCCGTACATCGGCACGGCCCGCTGGCTCGGTGTCCCGTTGGCCACACTGCTGCGGGCCGCGGGTGTGCAGGCCGGCGCCGACCAGGTCGTCGCCCGCGCCGCCGACGGCATCACCATCGGCACCCCGGCCGCGGCGGTCCTCGACGGCCGCGACGCGATGCTCGCCCTGGCCATGAACGGGCAGCCCCTGCCCGCGGAGCACGGCTTCCCCGCCCGCATGATCACCCCGGGCCTGTACGGGTACGTCGGCGCGGCCAAGTGGATCACCTCACTCGAGCTGGCCACCTTCGCCGGGTTCGACGCGTACTGGGTGCAGCGCGGCTGGGCCGCTCAGGCGCCCGTCAAGACCGCGTCGCGGATCGACCGGCCCACCCCGCTGGCGCGGCTGACCCCCGGCCCGGTGGCCGTCGCCGGGGTCGCGTGGGCGCAGCGGCGCGGCATCAGCGCCGTGCAGGTCCAGGTCGACGACGCCCCGTGGCGTCCGGCCCGGCTGCTGCCGACGTCGTCCACCGACACCTGGGTCCAGTGGGTGTACGACTGGGCGGCCACCCCCGGCAACCACACCCTGCGGGTACGCGCCGTCGACGGCACCGGGGTGATGCAGGCCGAGCGCCGGGCCGCGCCGTTTCCCGACGGCGCGACGGGCTGGCACACGCGGCTGTTCACCGTGGACGCCACCCGGCCGCCGGGCTGAGGGCACCGGCACACCGCTACTTCAGCAGGTGGGTTCGGTCCGGGACGGTCTCGTCGGGCTCGCGGCTCTGCGGCCGGCCGTACCGGCGGATCTCCTCGGCCCAGTGCCGGGCTGACGCGTCCGCCTCGGCCCGGCCGACGACGACCTCCTCGTAGCGGTAGCCGGCCTGATCCGCCATGCCCAATGTGTACGCGACCACCGGCCACCGTCCGGTGTGCACCCGCCACGGCCACACGACGGCCGTCGCCGCGAGCGCGGGAACCCACTCCAGCAGCTGGAACGCCAACCGTCCGGGCAGTGTGGGAAACATGTCGCCCTCGTCGTGGGCCAGGCCGATGATCGCGGACCGCGGACGCCAGGCGATGCGGCGGCGGCCGACCCGCCACAGCTGCACGGCGCCGTCTGGATCGCGGCCGGTCACCAACATGTGGCCAGTATGCAGATCTCGGTCAACCGCACAGCGCCAACATTCAAGATCAAATCAGAAAAATTAAGATCTGTGCTTTGACATCTTAAGAAAATCAAGATACTAATTAATGGTCAGGATGGCGTCGAAGGTTAGGAGCCGAGGGTGGACTGGCATGAGCTGACCAACCTGACGCACGGGCAGCCGTTCGTGGTCGAGCGGGTGCGTCTGGCCGGCAGCGGTGTGGCGATCGAGGGTCGGTTCGAGCCGCCGCAGCTGGCTCAGCTCAGCGTGGACGACCAGGTGTTCGTCGCGGCGTTCGTGCGGTCGCACGGTTCGATCAAGGAGATGGAGCGGATCTTCGGGGTGAGCTACCCGACGATCAAGTCCCGGCTGAACCGGATCGCCGAGCAGCTCGACTTCGTCGACACGGACCCGCCGCCGCGCGGCGCGGACGTGCTCGAGCGCCTGCGGCTGGGGGAGATCAGCGTCGAGGACGCGCTGGCCGAGCTGGAGCGGTCCCGATGATCCCGCAGCTGCTCACGGTCCGCTACCGCCGCTCCGGCGGCCGCCTGCGGCGGCTGTACATCCCGTTACTGCCGGTGCTGTTGGTCCTGTCGCCGGTGTTGCTGCTCGCCGTGCTGGGCGGGCTGATCGCGTGCCTCGTCTACGGGGTGCGGCCGGGCGGCGCGCTGCGCGGCCTGGGACGGCTGGTGTGGGCGCTGCCCGGCACCAGCTTCGAGATCGAGCAGGGCCCGGCGGCCGTGCTCGTGAGCATCAGATGAGTGTGGGGAGAAGTGAGATGAACGAGCAGCGCCGCCAGATCCTGCAGATGCTGGCCGATGGCAAGATCACCGCCGAGGAGGCCGAGCGCCTGATCGACGCCGTCCAGCGCGAGGGGGCGGACCCCGTGTCCGGGGGTGCGGCCCGCCCGAAGTCCCGGCCGAAGTACCTGCGCGTCGTGGTCAACGCGACCGACCTGGTCGAGGGGCCGTCCCGGATCAACGTCCGCGTCCCGCTGCAGCTGCTGCGCGCCGGGGTGCGGCTGACCAGCCTCATCCCGCCGCAGGCGCTGCACCAGGTCAACACGGAGCTGCACCGGTCGGGCGTGCCCATCGACCTGACGCAGCTCAAGCCGCAGCAGCTGGAGGAGCTGGTCGAGCACCTCGACGACATCAGCGTGGACATCGACTCGGCCGACGGCAAGGTGCAGGTGTTCTGCGAGTAGTACACGCGCCGGGGGATGCCTGTGCTCCCTAGGCGCCGGTCTCGTCTTCAAGTTCGGCCAGGATGTCGGCCGCATCCTGGTTCCCGGCGGCCGCCAGGCGGCGCAGCTCACCGAAGTCCTCCTGCTCCGCCGCTGACTCGACCAGCTGGTCGGCGGCGTCCCTGCTGCCCGCGTCCGCCGGTCGCCGCAGCTCGGCCAGGTCACCCGTCTCGGCCGCCCGCTCGATCAGCAGCGCCATCTCGTCGTGGCTGAACTCGCTGCTCATGCTGCCTTTCTTCGCTTGCCTCGCCTGCCAACTTACCACGTCTAACCAACTACCTTGACAGGCACAGTAGTGGGATCTACGGTGTAACGCAGGAGGTGAGGTATGAGTACGAGCAAAATCACGTCCGACCTGCTGCGCGGCAACACGGACACGATGATCTTGCGGTTGCTGATGGAGGCGGACCGCTACGGCTACGAGATCGTCAAGCTGATCGCCGAACGCTCGCAGGGCGAATACGAACTGAAGGAAGCCACGATGTACTCCAGCGTCCGCCGCCTGGAGGCCGACGGCGACATCACGTGGTACTGGGGCGACGAGTCCCAGGGCGGCCGCCGCAAGTACTTCAAGATCACCGAAAAGGGCCGCGCCACCTACGCGCACAACAAGACCACGTGGGAGTACGCCAAGCGTGTGCTCGACACGCTGCTGTGAGAGGACACGACATGACCGACCGGCTCAACCAGTACCTCGACGGCGTCTTCGCACCCTACGAGGGCACCCGGAGCGTCACCGAGCTGAAGGCCGACCTCCTGGCCGACCTGCAGGAGCGATACCGCGAGCTGCGCGCCGAGGGCAAGGACGAGGCGACCGCGTTCGAGCTGACCGTCGACAGCATCGGCGACATCGAGGAGACCGTGCAGGAGGTCACCAACCTCTCCCGGACCCTGGAGCGCCAGGTGGTGACCCGCTTCGACGCCAGCGCCCTGGAGGGCAGCGACTTCGCCGGCGTCTCGGCGCGGTCCGGCCGGTTCGGGTCCAGCGCGCTGCGCGGCTCCGACTTCTCCAACGCCGACCTGACCGGCAGCAGGTTCAAGAGCAGCGACATGAAGGACACCGACTTCGACGGCGCGAACCTGACCGACGCCGTCCTGACCACGGCCGAGCTGAGGGGCTCGACCTTCCGCAGGGCGCGGCTGGTGCGCACCGACTTCAGCATGTCGGGGCTGCACGAGGTCCGGTTCGAGGACGTCGCGCTCACCGACGTCGCGTTCCGCCAGACCGACCTGCGGCGCACCGTCTTCGCCCGCTGCACCTTCACCGGCGTCGACTTCAGTCAGTCCGACCTGCGCGGCCTCACCTTCGACGGGGAGACCTTCACCGGCGTGAAGTTCGACCAGGCGGGGCTCGAGGGGGTCTCGCTGCGCGGCGCGATCCTGCGCGACTGCTCCTTCCGCGGCGGCTGGAGCAAGAAGTACTACAAGGCCCTGCGCACGGTGAACTTCGACGGCGCGCGTCTGGACAAGCTCACCTTCGCGGCCCTCAAGGGCCTCGGGTTCACCCCTGACAACGTGATCGTCGAGTAAGGAGCAACCACCCCCATGGACACCCCACCCCCCGCGATCCACGTCAGTGGGCTGCGCAAGTCATACGGAAAGCTCGAAGTCCTCAAGGGCGTGGACTTCACCGTCGCGGCCGGCAGCATCTTCGCGCTGCTGGGCTCGAACGGCGCCGGCAAGACCACGGTCGTGCGGATCCTGTCGACGCTGCTGAAGCCGGACGCCGGCACGGCGGCTGTCGCCGGGTTCGACGCGGTGGCCCAGCCGGAGCGGGTCCGCGAGTCGATCAGCCTCACCGGCCAGTTCGCCGCGGTCGACCAGATCCTCACCGGCCGGGAGAACCTCGTCATGGTCGCCCGGCTGCGCCAGGTCGGCGACCCCGGCCAGGTCGCCGACGGCCTGCTGGCCCGGTTCGGCCTCACCGAGGCGGGAGGCCGCCGGGTGGCGACCTACTCGGGCGGCATGCGCCGCCGGCTCGACATCGCGATGAGCCTCATCGGCGACCCGAAGGTCATCTTCCTCGACGAGCCGACCACCGGCCTGGACCCCGAGGCGCGCATCGAGGTCTGGAAGGAGATCCAGGGCCTGGCCGACAGCGGCACCACGGTCCTGCTGACCACGCAGTACCTGGAGGAGGCCGAGAAGCTGGCCGACCGGATCGCGATCCTGCACCAGGGCACCATCATCGTCTCCGGCACCCTGGCCGAGCTGCGCGGGCTGCTGCCCGCCGCGAAGGCCGAACTCGTCGAGCGCCAGCCCACCCTGGAAGAGATCTTCCTGGCCGTCGTCGGAAACAAGGAGCAGTCGTGAGCGCGCACGTCCTGTCCAACACCGGTGTCATGCTCGGCCGTTCCATCCGGCACGTCACCCGCAGCATGGACACCATCATCACCGTCACGATCATGCCGATCGCGTTCATGCTGCTGTTCCGGTTCGTCTTCGGCGGCGCGATCCAGGCCGGCACCGACAACTACACCAACTACCTGATGCCCGGCATCCTGCTGATCGCGATCTCCAGCGGCATCTCCTACACCGGGTTCCGGCTGTTCAACGACATGCAGAGCGGCATCTTCGAGCGGTTCCACTCGATGCCGATCGCCCGCTCGGCGGTCCTGTGGGGACACGTGCTGACCTCGGTGGTGTCCAACGCCATCTCCGTCGTCGTGATCATCCTGATCGGGCTGCTGATGGGCTTCCGGACCTCGGCCGGGGTGCTGGACTGGCTCGCCGTGGCCGGGATCCTGGTCCTGTTCACGCTGTCGCTGACCTGGGTCGCGATGATCGCCGGCCTGGCGGCGTCGTCGACCGACGGGGCCACCGCGTTCTCATACCCGCTGATCTTCCTCCCGTTCATCAGCTCGGCGTTCGTGCCCACCGCGACCATGCCCGCCGCGGTGCGGGCCTTCGCGGAGAACCAGCCGGTGACGTCGATCGTGAACGCGCTGCGGGCGCTGTTCGACCAGCAGCCGGTCGGCACCGACATCTGGGTCGCGCTCGGCTGGTGCGCCGGGATCCTCGTGATCGCCTACGCGTTCGCGATGCGGGTCTACCGCCGCAAGATCGCCTGAACCGGGCGACCCGCCCCCGTGCGGCAGTTTCGGGGAAAGTGCAGGATTCCTGACCTTGAGGACTGCAGTTTCCCCGAAACTGCCGCGCGGGGCGGTTCGCGGGCCGGGTCAGGCCAGGGTGCGGGCGGTGAGGGTGTCGCGGCCCGCGTAGACGGCGCGCTCGCCCAGCGTTGACAAACATCGAAGGTGGCGGTTTCATCGTCGGATGTCGCGGTCCCGTCGCCTCGGTGTCGATCACGCCGTGGCGGCGGGCGGTCCCGGACCCGAGGGAGAACGGGCCAACGCGACCTCCGCCGCCCCTCGACCTCGGCGGCGCCACCGTCTACGGCGCTCCTCTCTGGGACGAGGCCCGGGTCAGCGCCGACAACCCGGTGCAGCGCATCGAGAGCTACCGCAACAAGCGGATCTTCCTGGCCGCCGGCACCTCGCCCGACCCCGTCAACTGGTTCGACACCATCAACGAGACCCAGGTCCTGGCCGGGCAGCGGGAGTTCCGCGCCGCGCTCGGCCGGGCCGGCATCCCGCACGAGTGGCACGAGCTGCCCGGCGGCCACTACTTCCGCCACGAGATGTTCCTGCGCGACCTCGACGGGATGCTCGCCCGCCTGCGCCGGGCCGGCTGACGCATAAACGAGTGGCTGCCGGCGGGCGGGCACGCGATCCTGTCGGTCATGGGAGCGCTGGATGCGGTGGCGGCTCGGGTCGCGGCCGGGGCGACGGTGGTGTTCCGCCCGACGGGCAACTCGATGGTGCCGCTGATCCGCAGCCGCGACCGGGTCACCGTCGCACCCGTCGACCCGGCCGCGGTGCAGCCCGGCGACATCGTGCTGGCCCGGGTGGCGGGCACGGTCTACCTGCACCTGGTGTCGGCCGTCGACCTGCCGAACGGCCGGGTGCAGATCAGCAACAACCGCGGCCGGGTGAACGGCTGGACCAGCCACGCCAGGGTGTACGGCATCTGCACCCGCGTCGAGGACGCCGACCGGCCGCGTACCGAGGGAAAGGTCAAGCCGTCGGAGTCGTGAGGGGCCTGCGCGCCTCGATGAGGAAGCGCTGGGAGTGCGACACGAACGAGCCGTCCCGCTGGATCTGCCGGTGCAGGTCGGCCAGCCGCTCGCGGTAGCGCTCGACGCTGAAGTCGTCGACGGTCCAGATCACCTTGCGCAGGAACACGATGACCGCCGCGACGTCGTGGAACACCACCCGCAGCGTCGCCTCCCGGACGTCGCGCACCTCCAGCGCCGCGGCCTCGGCCCGCGCGACCCGGTAGCCGGTCAGCCAGTGCTCGGGAATCTCCTGCGGTCCCTGGAAGAAGCGGGTCAGCTCGATGTTCGTGCCCGCCCCGATCTGCTGGGACAGGAACGTCCCGCCGGGCGTCAGCACCCGGGCGATCTCGGGCCAGTCCGTGACGGTCGGGTGGCGGCTCACGACCAGGTCGAACGACGCGTCCGGGAACGGCAGCGGCGCGTCCTCGGCCACCTGCGCGCCGCCAGGAGCCGCTCGAAGTCGTCCATGATCACCAGCCTGCCGGCCGCGTCAACCGGATTCGGTGCGAGCGCCGCCTCGGCCAGGGCCGTATCAGCCGCGGGGGAGCGGAGCGGCGAAGATCTCCGTGTAGTGGTTGCTGATCGGATGGTCGCTGCGCATGAGTGACAGCGCGGCGGCCGGCCAGGCCGGTCCCGCGTACGCGTCGAGCCGGTCCAGCACCTCGCGCCACTGGTCCGCGTCGAGCCGGTCGCCGGGCCGGGCCAGCGTCAGATGCGGCTGGTACGGACGGTCGTCGAACGGCACCCCCGCCCCGGCCAGCGCGCCGCGCAGCCGCGTCGTGAGGTCGTGCAGCACGGCCACGTCACCGTCGAGGCCGGTCCAGGCGGCGCCGGCGCGGCCGTTGTCGAACCGGCCGCCGCCGGTCAGCCGCAGCCGGGGCGCTCGCACCGTGCCCGCCGCGGCGGTGCGCATGGCGGCCTGCGCGGCGGCGGTCTGCGCGCCGTCGATGGTGCCGAGGAAGGCCACGGTGACGTGCCACTGCTCGGGCGGCACGGGCCGCAGGGACAGGCCCTCGGCGTGGGGACGGCAGAACGGCAGCTGCGAGGCTACGGCGGCCAGGTCGGCGACCGCCGCCGCAGGCGGGTAGATCGCGATGAACAGGCGCTGCGTCACGGCAGCAAACCTAGCGGTCCTGGCCACGGCCGCCGCCGCAGGCCCGGTTCGGCACCCGCGGCCCGACCCGGCGCCGGAGTCTCGACCGTGTCAGGGCAGGGACCCCACCGTCCTGGTGAGCACGTCGAGCAGCAGCTTCTCGTCGACGGGCTCGCTGAACGCGCTGAAGGTGACCTGGATGAGGGTGTGCCCGACCCGGATCAACATGATGATCAGCGTGCCCTCGAACGAGATGCCCGAGATTTCGGCGGTCATCGTCAGATCCGTCCGCCAGGCCTGGTCGCCGAGCGCGGGTGCGCGGGCCGCGTGGACGGTGTAGTGCAGCGGCGTGCCCTCGCCGGTCGTCTGCGTGAACCGGGGACAGGACGCCCGTGCGTTCTCGGCCGCGGTCAGTGATTCGGCAGGCACAGGCTGCGCGAACGAGCGGACCGTGACGTAGATCGACGAGGTGGTGATCTTGTCACCGTCGGTCCACCGGCCTCGGGCGACGATCGGCTGTCGCTTGTCGAGGTCGGTCAGGTAGGTCTCCTCGACCAGCGCCGTGCAGCGTTCGGGGTCGTCGAGGACCGAGGTGTCGCTGCTCGTCGACTCCGGCTCCGTGCGCCAGTGCGGGGGCAGCACGGTGGCTCCGGCGTCGGCGACCTGCTCAGCCTCGGCCTGGGTGAGCACGCGAACCGCGGCGGCGGCGGACCGGGTGGGGGCCGGAACGGCGGCCGCGGGGGTGTCGGTCATCGCCGACAGGGTGCTGCCCGCTGCGACGCCGACGACCACCAGCGCCGTGACCGTGGCGGTGAGGACCGTGGAGCGGATCCACGGCCGACGCGGGCGGGCGGCGGGTACGAGCGCGGCCGCCCGCCTGAGCAGGACCACCAGCACGCCGACGGCGAGCGCGGCCAGCGCGCCCTGGATCACGATCCTGTCCAGCAGGAAGCTTGCGTAGGACAGGTCGATCCGGGCGCTGCAGGTCGTCTCGCGCAGCCGCAGCAGCGGCGTGCACCGGCCCAGGATCGAGGCCGCCTGCTCCCCGATGATCACGGTGGCGGCGCAGGTGAGGGCCGCGACCTGGCCGAGCAGCAGGCCGCGCCGGTGTCGTGCCGCGACCACCCCGCCCACGGCCGCCTGGATCGTGACGGCCAGCGCGAGCTGGGCGTACGAGTGGTACAAGACGAGACCGGGCGATCCGTAGGCGACCTGGTGCAGCACCGCGCGCAGGACGAGCGTCAGGACCGTGAACAGCCCCGCCCCGGCGAGCCCGGTCAGCACCGCGGCCCGCGTCTGCGCGGCGCGGGGCAGGTCCGGCCGGTCGGCGGGAAGGCCGCGCGGGGGATCGTCGGTCGCGCTCGCCGGAACGCGGCCGGGCGCTGCGGGACGGCGCAGCAGCGCGGTGAACGGGAAGAGGAAGGCCACCACGACCGCCGGTACGGCCAGCGGGCGATCGGAGAACAGCTGCAGCGGTGGGTACACGGTGGAGAACAGGCTGAAGCCGGGCCCCTCCCACAGTTGCTCGCCGAGGGTCGTGAAGTCGGCGGCGGTGAGGTGGTAGAACCGGCCGATCAGGTACGGCGCTGGGCGCAGTTCGAGCCAGATGCCGAACCATACGGCGAACAAGGTCACCGTGGCCGCGACGCCGGCCAGCCAGGCCCACCGGCTGTGCGCCCCGCGCAGCACGGGCAGCCAGGCGCGTGCCGCGGCGGCGCTGAGGGCCGCCTGGATGACGATCCCGGCGGTGAGCGCCACCGCGCCGACCAGCCCGGCGGTGAGGCTGATCCCGGGGACCTCGACGCTGCCGGCCAGCGGCATCCTGCCCGCAGCGAAGTCGCTGCCGAAGACGCCCCACGTGCCGACCGTCTCGAGGCTCGACGCGAGGTCGCCGAGCAGGCAGCCGAGGCTGAAGCCCAGCGCACCCGGCAGCACCGACGCGCGTGTCCCGTACGCCGACAGCAGCTCGGCGCGCCACGCCGCCGCGGCCAGCACGCCCACGACGACCGGTGCCGCGAGCCAGGCCAGGTACCGGCCGGTGGGGGTGCCGTCGTGGGGGAGCCCGAAGGCGGCCAGGAGACTCAGCGGGCCGATGGCGATCATGGTGGTCAGGCCGGCGCCGAACAGCTCCCCGAAGCCGGGACGCAGCGTCGCCAGCGGATGGTCGACGGCGTGCAGCCTGGCCGCTGCGGCGGGGTGTACGCCGAACCGGCGGCGCCACCACACCCGCGTGTCCTTCGCCGCGGCCGCCATCACCCGGCGCAGCCCGTCGGCGGCTCCGTGCTGGGCGGCGCGCGCGTCGGCGTGGAGCTCGCGAGCGCGCAGCACCGAGTTGCGCACCAGGTAGACGATCAGCACGAACAGCGCCGTGCGCAGCCCTGTGTTGAGGGTGTACTCCAGGTAGTCCGGAGCCGTCCACGGCGCCCTCGCCGGATCGGTGAGGATGCGCGGATACAGGATCACGACCGTCATCGGCAGGAGCGCGACCACGACGAACGCCCGCCACAGGGCCGTCGCGGCGTAGGCGATGTCGACGTCGCGGTTACGCAGATGGGCCAGTTCGTGCAGGACCACGGCGCGGAACGTCGCCGGGTCGGTGATCCGTAGGGGCGCCAGGCCGGCATTGATCCGGACCCAGTACCGGCCGGTCCGGCCGAAGGCGAGCCCGCCCGGTGTGTGCGCCGCCGGATCGAGCACGAACCGGGGCGGTCTGCGCAGTCCCATCTCCGCGGTGAGGTCGAGCAGGCCCGCGTGCAGGCGGGGGAAGTCTCCGGCGGTGACGGGCACCAGCCCGGCCCGCCGCCGGGTCCACCACGGTGCGGCCAGGTAGAGACCGAGCGCCACGGCCAGCAGCAGCGCCAGCCCGGCCAGGATCCACCACGCCTCGCCCTGCTCGAACGGGGCCAGGCAGCGACTGGCCTCAACCCGGTCGCGTTCTGACGCCGCGATCGCGTCGGGATCGAGGGACAGGCCGAGACCGCTGCGCCGCAGCAGTTCACCGCAGCGGGCGTAGGTCAACCTGCCCGACACGGCGTTGCCGGGCAGCCGCATGTACAGCACGCTGAAGGCGTAGCTGCCGGTGCCGATGATGGCCGCGACCAGCGACAGGAAACGCAGGGTGGTGCCGGAGACCACGGCGGAGTCAGCGCGGGGCGGCGCGGGGTCGACCACGGTCACCCGTCGTTGCGCAGGGCTCCGGCGACGGAGTCGGCAAGCAGCCGTGACCGGCCTTCGTCGATGCCCGCCTGGGTGCACTTGTCGAGCACGATGGAGCGCACGTGGGCCAGCTGGGCGTCGTCGATCGCCGGGGTAGCGGGTTCGGCGGCCTCACGGCGGGTCCGCCGCAGCGACAGCCGCGCCCGGAGCGTGGTGCCGTACTGCTCGGTGAGGTAGCGCATCACCTCGGTGACGGCGGCCAACACCACGGGGGTCATGAGGGCGGCCACGGTCTCCACGCCGAAGCCGAGCATCTCGTCGTCGCCCGAGCCGCGACCGCTGAGCAGGGCGGGGTCCTTGCGGTAGGCGGCGTCGAGCACCGTGAAGAGCTCGTCCTCCTCGGGAGCTACCTGTGCGGCGACCCAGCGGGCCAGGTCCTGTTCGGCGGTGACGATGTCGGAATCCACTCACGGAAGGATAGGTTCCGATCACCGTAAGTCAGAAACGGATGTCGATTTGCTGACAGAGGTGATGGATCACGTCGCGGGATACCGTCGGCCCGGCCCGCGGCGGCGCGAGGTGCCGCCGCGGGATGAGCGCGTTCCGATGGTGCCTACCCCTGTGGCGAGTCCTTGACGAACACGAGGCCGTCGGTCCCGGACAGGTGGGCCGGGTCCAGCGGGGCGTAGCCGAACCAGGCCGACTCGCGCGGCGGCGGAGCCGCGTCGCCGAGCAGCGCGGCCAGCGCGTGCGAGTCGACGAGGAAACGGTCCTCGGGCAGTGCGTACAGCATCCCTTCGAGGGTGTCCGTGGGCGGGGTGCCCACCCCCTGGTGGCGGATCGTGCCCAGCGCCGTGGCCAGGAATGCGTAGTCCGCGCCGAGGCGGGCGTGCGCCAGCGAGCCCGCGCCCCACCACTCCATCCGGCCCTGCCACATGCCCATCACGGCCTTCTCCCGCTTGAGGTGCAGGTTGTGCGCGTGGACCAGCACCGGGCCGCGGCCGGCGAGCGCGACGAGGTTGTCGGCCATCATCGAATCCCGCACGCCCAGCAGCCGCGTCATCCGTCCCGGCGAGGTGTCGGCCAGCCAGTGGTGGTAGCGCAGCAGGCCGACCGCGGCGCGTCCGTGCAGGCAGGCCCGCTCCCACTCGTCCCGCGAGGACGCCGCGATCAGGTGCGGGGTCTCCGCGTCGAGGAGCGCCACCAGGTCGTCAGCGAGCAGCCGCAGGCGGGCGGCTTCGGGCGACTGCCCCACGGAGCGGGCGGGGTTCAGCATCACGGCCGGGTCGACCCACCGGCCCGCGTCCTCCAGCAGCCGCTCGATCGTCCCTGCGGGGCAGGGCAGCAGGTCCGCGTCCACTCGCGACGCGAGGTACGCGTACAGCGCGGTCAGCGACTCCTGCGGGCTCTCCGGCCCGCTGATCTCCAGCGGCCCGTCGATCCCCGCGAAGCGCACCTGCTCGGCGGCCGGCCTGCCGTCGTTGTACGCCCGCATCCACCGCACCAGCTCGCGGTTGGCCGCCGAGGCGCCGAGCCCGTGGCTGAAGCCGTTCGCCATCACCTCGTCGAGGCTGCCCTTGCCGGAGGTGACGTAGTCGTCGACGACCAGGGCCAGCAGGCAGTCGCTCTCGATCGCGATCGTCCGGTAGCCCTCGGGCACGAGCTGCTGGAACAGCTCGTTGCGGACTTCGAGCAGCAGATCCTCACCGTGAGTGGGCTCGCCCAGGGCCAGCACCCGCGGCCGGGACGGCAGCACTCGCAGGACCTCGGCGGCGGAGAGCGCACGCGTGGTGTCTCGAATCGCAGTAGTCATGCCTCTACACAGTATCGTTGAACCCACCGTTGAGACTTTGCCGAGGATACGAATGCCATGTCGGCCGAAAACCTTCAACACGCGGTACACCTGAGGCCGGTGGACCTGGCCCGCGCCCACGGCCTGTCCACCCAGGCGATCCGGAACTACGAAGACGTCGGGATCCTCCCGGCCGCCGAGCGCACCACCACCGGCTACCGCCGCTACACCCCGCTGCACGCCCAGGCCCTGCACGCCTTCCTCGCCCTGCTGCCCGGACACGGCCACCAGACCGCCACGGCGATCATGCAGGCGGTCAACCGGGACGCGGCCGACGACGCGCTTCGCCTCATCGACGAGAGCCACGCCCAGCTGCTCGACGACCGCCGTACCCTGCAGGCCGTCGAAGCCGCGCTGCGCGACCTCGCGCCCGTGCCGCAGGAACGCGGCGACACGTTCATCGGCCCCCTCGCCAGGCGCCTCGGGCTGCGCCCGGCCACGCTGCGCAAGTGGGAACGCGCCGAGCTCGTCGAACCGCGCCGCGACCCGCACACCGGCTACCGCGTCTACAGCGCGGCCGACGTACGCAACGCGCGGCTGGCCCACCAGCTTCGTCGTGGCGGCTACCGGCTGGAGCAGATCGCCCCGCTGCTCGCCCAGGTCCGCGCCGCGGGCGGCGTCGCGCCGCTGGAGTCCATGCTGCACGACTGGCGAACCCGGCTCACCGCCCGCGGCCGCGCCATGCTCACCGGCGCCGCCGCCCTGGACGCCTACCTCACCGCCCGGGCCGCGGGGCCGCCGACGGCCGGCCGGTAGGTTCACGACATGATTCGCGAGACCCCGTGCCTGCTGTCGGCGGTCACTAGACCGTCCTGGCCGCGGGCCGGTTGGCCGGGTCCTTGATCCAGTGCCGGATTCCGCGCCCGGCGAGCGGTTCCGCCGCGTACCGAGGCACGAGATGGCAGTGCGCGTGGAAGACGCTCTGGCCGCCGACCGGTCCCACATTCCAGCCGACGTTCCATCCCTGAGGCGCGTGATCGGCCGCGATCAGGTCCTTCATACGCCGCAGGAGACCCTTCGTGGAGATCCACTCGCGAGAGGTCAGGTCGAAGACGGTCGTCCGGTGCGCCCGGGGAAGGATCATCGCCGATCCCGCGGGTGTGCCCGTGTCACCGGTCCACATGGCGTAACACCACGAGTCTGACAGCACGACCTGGGGCTCGACGGCAGGGAAGCAGAAAGGGCACGCAGACACCGTTGCATGATCTACCACCCGGCTGATCCCGCTGGTCAGCGGCCCGCGCGGCGGAGCATGCCGGCGGCGAGCGGGGCTCGGTCCAGGTCGCCGGCGGCGATGCGGGTGCGGATGGTGCGCCGCACGATGGCACCGGCCAGCGACGGCAGGTGCCGGGCCAGGAACAGCTCGACGCGTCCGCGCCCGGTGGTGGCCACGTCGCGCGGCGCCTTGCGCGCGGCCGCGGCGCGCAGGATCGCCGCGACGACGCCGTCGACGGGCTCGTACCGGGAGACGCCCTGCAGGGACAGGCCCGCCTCGGCGGTGGCGTCGTGGATGGGGGAGGCGACCATGCTCGGGTACACGACGCTGACGCCGATGTGCGAGCCGACCTCCAGCCGCAGCGCGTCGGCGTAGGCGACCAGCGCCCGCTTGCTGACCCCGTACGCGGCGGCCAGGGGCAGCGGCAGCAGCGCCATCCGGCTGGACACGAACACGACGCGCCCGCGGCTGCGCTCCAGCGCGGGCACCGCGGCGGCGGTGGTGTGCCACGCGGCCATCAGGTTGACCTCCAGCTGCGTACGCGCCGCGTCGCCCGGCGGCAGCTCGGCCGGAGCGGGTCCGCCCACCCCCGCGTTGTTGATCAGCAGGTCCAGCCCGCCGAGCAGCTCGACGGCCGCGGCGACCGCGCCGGGCACGGCCGTCCCGTCGGTGAGGTCGCACGCCAGCACGGGGGTGCTGCCGACGCTGCCCTCGTGCAGGTCCAGGCCCACGACGCGGGCGCCGGCGAGTTCGAGCCGGGCGCACAGGATGCGCCCGAAGGTGCCGTTCGCGCCGGTGACGATGACGCGCTTGCCGTCGAGCCGGGTCATCGGGTGGTCTCCTCAACGGTGGTCCGGGTCCAGGCGACGCCCTGCCCGCGGCGGGCGCGGTCGGCCCCCGCGGCGAGTTCCTTCGCGGCGAGCGCGAGGTAGGCGTCGAAGTCGATGCGCATGGCGGGGCGGCGCTCGCCCCAGCGCTCGCGGGCGGCGCGGTGCTCGGCGGCGATGTCGGCGGCCTGCGCGGCGGCGGTGGGCAGCGCGTACTGCCCGGACACGTGCGCGGCGGCCAGCCGGGCCTGGGCTTCGACGACGGGCAGGCCGGAGCCGGTGGACTGCATGAGCCCGACGAACATCAGGCCCGGCGCCTGCTGATGGAACACGTGGCGGAACAGCGGCAGCCGGTCCGCGCCGTCGCCGAGCAGGGCCGGGTCGAGGAACGGCAGGTCGATGTCGTAGCCGGTGCACCAGACCACGAGGTCGATCTCGTCGGCGGCGCCGTCGGTGAAGTGGACGCGGTCGCCGTCGAAGCGGGCGATGCCGGGCCGGACGGTGATCTCGCCGTGGCTGATGCGCGACAGCAGCGCGTCGGACAGGGTCGGGTGGTCCTGCAGGAAGCCGTGCTCGGGCTCGGGCAGGCCGTATGCCGACAGGCGCCCGACGGTGAAGCGCAGCATGGTCTGGCTGATGCGCTGGCGTACGCGCCAGGGCAGGCGCTTGGCGAGCGCGCCGTTGAGGGTGTCGGACGGCTTGCCGAGCAGGTGCTTGGGCACGATCCAGACGCCGCGGCGCACCGACAGCAGGGTGCGCGACGCGACGTGGGAGGCGTCGACGGCGATGTCCATGGCGGAGTTGCCGCCGCCGACGACCAGCACGCGCCGCCCGGCGAGCTGCTCGGGGCCGCGGTAGTCGTGGCTGTGCAGCTGCTCGGCGGTCAGCTCGCCGGGGTAGGCGGGGGAGGGGAGCTTCGGGCGGCTGTTGTGGCCGTTGGCGATCACGACGGCTTCGACGTGGACCGTGGTGACGCCGTCGGGCCCGGCGGCGGTGACGCGCCAGCCGTCGCCGTCGCGGACCACGCCGGTGACGGTGTGCCGCAGCCGGACGGAGGCCGGCAGGCCGAAGCGCCGGGCGTAGTCGAGCAGGTACGCGGCGATGCGGGTGTGGTCGGGGTAGTCGGGCCAGTCCGCGGGCATGGGCAGGTCGGCGAACTCGGTGCGGGTCCGCGAGGTGTTGAGGTGCAGCGTGCGGTAGGCCGAGGAGTGCGGCGCCCCGTACACCCACAGGCCGCCGACCTGCGCCGCGGCGTCGAAGGCGACCGCGGGCACGCCCCGGTCGGCCAGTGCCTTGAGCGTGGCCAGCCCGGCCGGGCCGGCGCCGATCACGGCGACGCGTGGCGTCATCGCGTACCCTCCCCAATATCCAACGTCTGTTGGATATTGGCCCGGCAGAGTGCCTCCCGTCAAGCCCGCTCGGTGTCGGACGGCGGCCGTAGGCTGCGGGCGTGTCCGTTCACCAGCTGTCGCGCGCCGACGCGCGCCGGATCGCCGTGCGCGCCCAGCTGCTCGGCCGCCCCCGGCCGGGCTCGCTGCTCGGCGTGGTCCGGCAGCTGACCCTGCTGCAGTACGACCAGACCGCCGCCGTCGCGCCCAACGCCGACCTGGTGCTGTGGAGCCGCCTCGGCTCGGCCTACCGGCCCGCGGACCTGCAGGCCGCGCTCGGCGACCAGCGGCTGATCGAGGTCCAGGGCATGATCCGGCCCGCCGAGGACCTCGCGCTCTACCGTGCGGACATGGCCGACTGGCCCGGCCGCGGCGAACTCGCCGACTGGCAGGAGTTCCGGCAGGGCTGGGTCGCGGCCAACCGCGGCTGCCGCCTGGACATCCTGTCCCGGCTGCGCGCCGACGGGCCGCTGCCCGCCCGGGAGCTGCCCGACACCTGCGACGTGCCGTGGCAGTCCAGCGGCTGGACCAACGACCGCAACGTGTTGAAGCTGCTGGACCTGATGGAGGCCCGGGGCGAGGTCGCCGTCGCCGGGCGCGACCACCGCGGGCGGCTGTGGGACCTGGCCGAGCGCATCTACCCCGACGACCACGTGGTGCCCGCCGAGGAGGCGGCCCGGATCCGCGCCGAGCGGCGGCTGCGCTCGCTGGGCATCGCCCGCAGCCGGGGCGCCAGCACCCAGGCCGAGCCGGGCGACGTGCTGGACGCGGGCGAGCCCGCGGTGATCGAGGGCGTACGCGGCCGCTGGCGCGTCGACCCCGCGCAGCTCGACCAGGCTTTCCAGGGCCGGACCGTGCTGCTGTCGCCGCTGGATCGGCTGGTGTTCGACCGCAAGCGGATGACCGACCTGTTCGAGTTCGAGTACCAGCTGGAGATGTACAAACCCGCCGCGAAACGACGCTGGGGCTACTGGGCGCTGCCGATCCTGCACGGCGACCGGCTGGTCGGCAAGCTCGACGCGACCGCCGACCGTAAGGCCGGGGTGCTGCGCGTGGACGCGATCCACCAGGACTCGCCGTTCCCGAAGGCCCTGGCGGCCGCCGTGCACGGCGAGATCGCCGACCTGGCCGAGTGGCTCGGCCTGGGCCTGGACCTGCCCGGCGACTGACCCGCGCGCGGTCAGCGCGGCGCGTACATGCGGTCCAGCCAGCGGTGCGTGTACGTGCGGAACTCACGCCGCCGCCGCGCGCCGTCGGCGCCGGACAGCAGGCCCACCACGTGCGCGTGCACCGACCAGACCAGGCCGCGCACCGCCAGGTGCGGCTGCGGCTCGCTGAGCACCCCCGCCGCGTCGGCCTCGGCCAGCAGCTGTTCGACGGCGAGGTAGAGCGGCTGCGAGTAGCGCTGGTCCAGCTCGGCGTGCCGGTCCGGCTCCAGCCAGCGGCGCAGCCACAGGCCGGTGGTCTCCGGCCGGTCCTCCAGGAAGTCGATGAACACGTCGACCAGCTCGTGCAGCGCGGCCAGCGCCGGCTCCGGGCCGCCCGCCAGCCCGGCGCGGGCCGCCTCGACGGCCCGCAGCAGCGCCTCGCTCTCGTCGGCGAACACGCTGGCGAAGCAGGAGTCGTACAGCGCCGCCTTGGTGCCCACGTGGTGGTGCACCGTCGCGACGTCGACCCCGGCCGCCGCGGCGACCTCGCGCATGCCGACGGCGTCGAAGCCGCGCCGCGCGAACAGCCCGGCCGCCGCCTGCACGATCGCCTCCGGGGTCACGCGCTGCTCGCTGCGCTTGGGTCGGCCGGGTCCACGGCGAGGTGTGGTCATGCGCTCCATCGTGCCCTACTATCCAGCAAACGTTGGATTACACCCGCATGCGGGCGAGGAGAAGTCATGGACGAGACGGCGCGGCTGCCCCGTGGCGGCATGCTGGCCTTCGCCGGCGGGTCGCTGGGCATGGGCACCTGGGTCACCGTACCGGGTCTGCTGCTGCTCTACTTCCTCACCGACGTGCTCGCCGTCGCCCCGCTCGTCGCCGGTCTCGTGCTGCTGCTGCCCAAGATCGCCGACGTGCTGCTGCACCCGTGGGTCGGCCACCTGTCCGACACCGACCTGGCCCGGCGCGGCCACCGCCGCCTGCTCATGACGATCGGCTGCGGGCTGCCGCTCGCGTTCGCCGCGCTGTTCCTCGTGCCCGGCGGGCTCACCGGCGACTCCGCCGCCGGCTGGGTCGCGATCGCGTTCATCGCGGGCAACCTGCTGTTCGCCGCCTACCAGGTGCCCTACCTGTCCACGCCCGCCGACCTGTCCATCGGCTACCACGAGCGCACCCGCCTCATGGGCTTCCGCATGGTCGTGCTCACCGTCGGCATCCTGCTCAGCGGCGTGCTCGCCCCGATGATCGCGGGCAAGGAGAACCCGAGCCGCGGCGGATACGCCCTGATGGGACTCATCCTCGGCGCGGCGATGCTGGCCGCCATGGTCGTCGGCATCGGCGGCGTACGCCGGCTCACCGCCGCCGCCCCGAGCGCCGTCACCGGCGCGGGCCACGGCACGGCAGGGCTGCGCGCGCTGCTGTCCGCCCTGCGCGACCCGCAGTACCGCTGGCTCGTCGGCTCGTACCTGGCCATGTCCACCACCACCCACCTGGTGCTGGCCGCCGTGCCCTACTTCGCCGAGTACGAACTCGGCCGCCCCGGCCTGACCACCGTCCTCGTCGCCGCGTTCGTCGCCCCCGCCCTGATCGCCACCCCGGTCTGGGTCGTCGTCGCCCGCCGCATCGGCAAGCAGCCCGGCCTGCTCATCGCCCAGGCCGCGTTCGTGCTCGGCTCGTTGGTGCTCGCGCTGGGCAGCGCCGCCGGGCTGCCCGTGCTGATCGGCGCGGTCGCCGTGCTCGGCATCGCGTTCGCGGCCATGCAGCTGCTGCCGTTCTCCATGGTCCCCGACGTCATCCGGGCGAGCGGCGCCGACGGGACCACCCGCGCCGGGACCTACACCGGCGTGTGGACCGCCGCCGAGGCCACCGGCGGCGCGCTCGGCCCGTACGTCTACTCAGCCTGCCTGGCCGTCGGCGGCTTCGTCGCCAGCACCGCCGGGACCAGCGTGGTGCAGCCCGAGCCCGCGCACACCTGGATCCGCCTCGGCTTCGGCATCGTCCCGGCCGTGCTCATGATCGTGGCCATGCTGTTGCAGCGGAAGTACACCCTGGACCGCACGCTGCGCTGAGCACCGGTCACGGCGACGCCGACACGCTCGCCGACGGGCGCGGCGGATCGAACACCGCCAGGCGCGGGTCCACGGCCAGCCCTGCGACCTGCTCGCTCAGCGGCGCCCACTGGATGCTCGCGGGCAGCGCCGCCCGCACGTCCGGCGTGTTCGTGATCGTGATCAGCACCATGCTGTGCCCCGAGTAGGACACCACCGACCACCACTCGGCGCCGTCGCCCAGCCGGTACCCGGCCCGCGCCGTCTCCGGCGTCTCATGCAGGCCGTACTGCTCGACCACCTGCTCCTCGGTCACCCGCGACAGGCGGCAGAACGCCAGCCGGGCACAATGCTCCGGCTCCGGACGCAGCGTCGTCGGCGCGACGGAGATCGTCACCGTGCCCAGGCCGCTGGCCGTGTAGACCCGCACACTCACCGTGAGTGCGGCGGGCGCGATCTCCGGATCGAGCAGCGCGGCCACCGGGCGCAGCTCACCGCGCGCATCCAGGCCCAGGTCGACGCGCTCCAGGCCGTCCGGCCCCACGTTGGACCGGAAGTAGGCGGCGACCGCACAGCTCAGCTGCTCGCGCCGGGCCTGCTCCGGCATCACCGTCGCACCCGGCAGCGGCAGCACCCCGTCCAGCGCCGTCAGCCGGTCCAGGCCGCCCGCACCGCTCGCGCCGGTCGACGGGAGCGCCGACGGCGGCGGGCTCGCGGCGACGCCCGCGGCCGAGGGCAGCCCGGCCATGCAGTCCTCCGGCAGGAACGGGGTGCCGCGCGGGGCCGGGCGCAGCACATACACCGCCAGGCCCGCCGCGGCCAGGGCGACCACTGTCACGGCCGCGGTCACCGCGCGCATCCTCCGCCGCCGGGCGCGGCCCGTGGCGATCAGATCAGCCGAGGTGTACGCGAGCGCCGGCGCCGGCCCGTCCGCCGGGAACCCGCCGTCGTGGCGGCGCAGCAGCCGCTCCATGGTCCGCTCGGTGAGCGCGTCCGGCGGCTCGCCGGAGTGCCAGCGGCGGTAGGCGGCGACCAGCACCCGCCGGGTGAGCCGGTCGGCCGTGTCCCAGTCACCGCACCGGCCGTAGGCCAGCCTGCGCAGCCGTCCGCTGTAGACGGCGGCGAACTCGGCGTACTCGGCCTCCCAATCGCGCACGGCACCAGTGAACACGATCGATCACCATGCCGTCATCAGTCGCTGGGAGAACGCTCTCCGCGCCGTGCGCGGCGGTGACGGTCGTGGGGGCAGCGGGCGCGGGGCGGCCGTGGCACCATGCGGCATGGCCGACATCAGGAACGCGAAGCTCACCGGGATCCTGCTCGCCCCTGTCGTGTGCACGGTGCTGCTGGTGGCGGGCGTAGTCGCGTTCCTGGCGGGGCTCGGCCTGACCGGCAGCAACATCATGGATCACGCCGACGTGGACTTCGTATACGCACTGGCCGCCGTCACCGTCACCGCGCTGACGGCCTTCGCGGCGTACCGGCTCGCCGGGCTGCTGCGGGCCCGGGGCGGGTGGACGGTCCCGGCGGTGCTCGTCCCAGCCGTGGCGTTCGCGATCCTGCAGCTCGACAAGGGCTTCGGCAAGCCTGCGGCGGGGCTGGCCTGGCTGGCCGGGCTGACCGTCGTGCTCGTGGTCGCGGCGCTGCTCGCGCACCGCGGTCTCATCCGTATCGCGTGGATCGTCGGGGTGATCGGCGCGGTCGCCGTGGCCGACGTCGCGGTGATCGTGCAGCTGTGGCCGGCCACCGCGTTCGACCCCGAGCACGGCGAGATGCTGGACGGCGCGTACGCGCCGCTGTGGCTGCTGTTCGCGCTCGTCGACTACGACTTCGGGCTCGACCCGAACACGTGGTCCATCGGCGACTCCCTCGACCTGCGCGAACTCGGCTACCCGCTGTACGCCGTGATCGCGCTCGGCTACGTGGTCCGCTCCTTGCGTCCCGGGCCCCGGGCCGCAGTCTCGGGTGGGCCGACCCCGGACTGACGCCATCGCGTTGCAGGCGGACCGGATGGGCCCGCCTGCAACGCGCCCCCGTCAGTCTGCGGCCGGCGGGCCTTCCGCCTGCTCGACCTGCTGGATGAGCTGCTTGAGCTGGGTGATCTCGTTGCGCAGGGCGGCCTGCCCGGCGGCCGTGAGGGTGACCCAGGTACGGGGCCGTTTGCCCTCGTAACCCTTCTCGATCTGGATCAGCTCGGCCTTCTCCAGGACGGTCAGGTGCTGCCCGAGGTTGCCCGCGGTCAGCTGCAGGGTGGTGCGCAGGAAGCCGAACTCGACCTGCCGGGCCTGGTGCGCGATGGCCATGATGCCGAGCCGGACGCGCTGGTGGACCACGTCGTCGAGGCCGTTGGCGGGGTGCTCGGTCATCATGCCGGGACCTGCGCAGCCGGCCGGAACAAGGCGAACGCGGCGGCACCCAGCAGCAGGACCGCGGCCGGGACGAGCAGATACGGCAGGAAGAACCACGGCGACGACGTATGGATGACCTGGGCGCCCTGCACCAATCCGATCGCCAGGTAGCCGAGGCTGAACGCGAGCAGCGCCCAGTGCCGTTCCACCCACGCGAGCACCAACAGGGCCAGGCCGATCACCGACCCGGGACTGGCCAGCCCAAGGACCAGCCAACCGCCCGGCCCGGGGGTGGGGTAGGTCGGTTCCGTGGAGAAGGGATCGGCGGGGAGGGGCGGCAGCGGATGGTAGATCAGCCAGATCGACGCGGCCGTCATGAGGACGGCCAGGATGATGCCGACGACGATGTACGGGCGCACGGGCGTGCCCACCCCGCGCCGCCGTGACTGCCTGACGTAGAAGCCCGCGATCACCGCGTAGGCCGCCGTCAGCGCGACGGTCCAGTATCCGAGCAGCACCGGGTTCTCTGCCGCGCAGACCGTGTGGTTGCCCTGCGAGCGGCAGGTGCCGAACACGTCGAGGTAGGGGGCGTAGCGGTAGACGGGTATCGCGATGAGGGTGATGGCCGCGAACACCAGCAGCGGGAACCAGGTGGCCCGCTGGGCGGCCCGGACCTGGCGCGTCAGGTCGCGCACGACCGCCAGCAGCTCGCGAGGGGAGTCCTCGCGGGAAGCGGATTCGTCTGTCATGAAGTTAGCTTTGCATCACAGACCAATCCGCGCAAGAGACTGAGTGTGCCTCCTTGAGGGATTGGCCTGGGGTGATCCGGGTGGGGACGGGCGGTGTCGGAGCGGCGGTGACCGGAATTGATAATGATCGAGTACTGCCCGCTGGGTTGCCGCCGCTGCCGGAGAGTTCAGGATGCCCTCGTTTCTGTTCACCACCTGGGACGGTGGCGGCAACGTGCCGCCGGTGCTCGGTGTCGCCGCCCGGCTGCACCGGCGCGGCCACCAGGTCAGGGTGCTTGGCCACCCGCAGCAGCGGGCGGCCGTCGAGGCGGCCGGGCTGGCGTTCGAGCCCTACCGGCACGCCGGACGATGGTCGGCGACCGCGCCCACCAGCGCGGCCCGCTGGGCCTGGAACTACGTCCGCCTGTTCACGTCCAAGCGCAGCACCGCCGACGTGATCGAGGCGCACCGCCGCTCGCCGGCCGACGTCATGGTGCTCGACTGCATGCTGCTCGGCCCGTTCCTCGCCGCGCAGCGCCTCGGCGTCCCGCACGTCGCCCTCATGCACACCGTGTACGGATACCTCGGCGGCTCCTTCAGTTCGGGCGCCGTCGGGTTCGTCGGTCGGCTGCGGGGGATGGGGCCGACACGCCTGTGGGCCAAGGCCGACCTGAGCATCCTCGCCGGGCTCGCCGACCTGGACGAGGCCACCTCGGTGCCCTCCACGCTGCGCTACGCCGGACCGGTCTGGCCGATGGGCGCCCCGGCCCCCGTGCGGCACGAGGCCGCCCAGCCGCGCATCCTGGTCAGCCTCAGCACCATCTTCTACGCCGGCCAGACCGCCGTCCTGCAGTCCGTCCTGGACGCCGTCGCCGACCTGCCCGTGCAGGTCGTGCTGACCACCGGTCACGCGACCGCGCCCGAGGACGTGCGCGCCCCGGCCAACGTGGCGGTGCACCGGTTCGTGCCCCACGCCGAGATCCTCCCTACCGTCTCCCTGGTCATCGGCCATGCCGGGCACAGCACCACGATGCTGGCCCTGGCCCACGACCTGCCGCTGGTCCTCATCCCGATGTCCCCGCTGGGCGACCAGCCCGACGTCGCGCGGGCCGTGGCCGGGCAGGGCGCCGCCGAGGTGCTGGCCAGGTCCGCATCGGTCGCCGAGATCCGGGCCGCGATCACCCGCATGCTCGCCGACGGCCCGCACCGGGAGGCGGCGGCCAGGCTCGGCGCGCAGATCCGTGCCGCTGACGGCGCGGACACCGCCGCCGACCTGATCGAGCAGCTCGCGTGAAGGAGGGGCTGCCGCGAGGTTGACAGCGTCCGTACGATCTGCGCGTGACCTCGACGAACGTGCTCTGGACGTGGCTGCGGCGGGCCGCCTGGGTGATCGCGGCCGGGTGCGCTGCCGTCGCCGTCTGGAGCCTGCCCTCGGCGCCGGAGTCGGCTGCGCTGCTGATCGTGCCGATGACGCTGACCCTGGGCGTGACGATGCCGGGCATGTTCTACGCACTCGGGCGGTCCGGGCAGGATCCACGGGCGATGTGGCGTTTCCTGCGCTGGATGCTGGCCCCGGCCCCGCGCTGGGCGGTGATCCTGTGGGGCCTGCTGCTGGCCGCCGGGCTCGGGGTGATGGCCATGGTGATGGTGCGCAGGAGCCCGGAGCCCGCCGACAACGTCTACGCCTTCGCCGCCATCGGCTGCTATCTCTCGTTCACCGCGTCGCTGATCTACCACGCGCTGCTGCGTACCGGCCGCCCGGATCTCTCCGGCCCGCTGCCCTCGGACGAGGCCGGGGCCACGGCGGGCCAGGGCTGAGTCAGGCCGCGCGTTCGCGGCCGTCCGCGCGCTGGGCGGGGAGCTGGTGCAGCCAGACCACCAGCGCGCGCAGGATCTCCCGCTCGAACGCGACGCGGGCGGCCTCCGTCGCGGAGGCGGCATGAGACTCCAGCTGCCCCTGCCGCACCCGCAGCAGCGCCTGCGCCCGCGCGGTGAACTCGTCGAAGTCGGCCTGGTCGGCGTCGAGGGCGAGCAGCCCCTGCAGGACCAGGTCCTCGGCGGTCGCGTCGGCGTCGACGGTGATCAGGCGGGCCTTCTGCCGGCGGCGGCCGGCCTCGGTGACCGAGAGCATGGTGCGGTTGGCCAGCCGTGCCGACACGGGCAGGGAGCGGTCCTCGGCCAGGTCGCCGCTGCGGCGCAGCCGGCTGACCGCCGCGAGCACGCGGGGCAGGCCGACGGCGGCGCGGGCGTCGACGATCCGCTGGTGGCGGGCGTGCAGGTCGAACGCGGTCGACGGCTGCTGGTGGAGCAGGACCAGCAGGACGTCTTCGAGCGTGAACGTCATGCGGCCTCCTCAACTTCTACAGGATGTAGAAGTTAACAGAACGCGGCGCTGCGACCAGAAAGACCAATACGCTCTCAGTCTTCACAAGCGTGACCGCGGTCACGGGCTCCGGCATGGTGCGTAACACGTTTGCCACACCGATGTGACAGGAGCACAACCCCTCATGCTCAGACGTACTCTCGTGGCCGCCCTCCCGGCGCTGCTGCTGGCCACGACCGCGTGTGCCGAGCAGTCGGTCGGCGACCCGAACGCCCCTGCGGGCTCGGCGGTCGCGTACCCGAGCAAGACCCTGCAGATCATGGCCCCGGCCGGCGCCGGCGGCGGCTGGGACACCACCGCCCGCACGCTGCAGCAGGCGCTGCAGGGCGCCGGGCTGCTCGGCGGCCAGTCCGCCGAGGTCCGCAACGTCACCGGCGCGGCCGGCACGATCGGCCTGGCCGAGCTGGTGACCAGCCACAAGGGCGACGCCCACCAGCTGATGGTGACCGGCCTGGTGATGGTCGGCGGCGTGGTGACCAACAAGTCGCCGGTCGACCTGTCGCAGACCACCCCGATCGCGACGCTGACCGCCGAGTCCGAGGTCATCGTCGTCAAGTCCGACTCCAAGTACCAGACGCTCAAGCAGCTGGTCGACGACGTCAAGGCCGACCCGACGTCGGTCAAGTGGGGCGGCGGCTCCGCCGGTGGCACCGACCAGATCCTGGTCGGGCTGCTGGCCAAGGCCGCGGGCGCGGACGCGTCGACGGTCGCGAAGCAGTACATTGCCTACTCCGGCGGCGGCGAGACCAAGGCCGGTCTGCTGTCCGGCGACATCAGCGTCGCGGTCTCCGGCACCAGCGAGTTCGCCGACCTGGTCAAGGCCGGTACCGTGCGGGCGCTGGCGGTGTCGAGCGCGACCGGCGGCGACGCCGGGCTGGGCACCCCGACGCCGAGCATCAAGGAGTCCGGCTACGACCTGGAGCTGATGAACTGGCGTGGCCTGGTCGCCCCGCCCGGCATCAGCGACGCGGAGCAGGCCGCCGTCATCGCGATGGTCGACAAGCTGCACGCCTCGGCGCAGTGGCAGCAGGCGCTGGCCGACAAGAAGTGGACCGACTTCTACCGCACCGGCAACGAGGCGACCACGTTCTTCGCCGACGAGCACACCCGGATCAAGGCCGTGCTGACCGAGATCGGCCTGGGCTAGTGTCCGGCGCTACGAACACCCCGGGGGCGGCCAAGGCCGCCCCCGGGCCCATCATCGCCGCGGGCCTGCTCTTCGCCGTCGGGGCACTGCTGTTCAGCCAGGCCCTCGCGCTGGCCGCCGACCGCGGGTATGCCCCGTCCGGCCCCGCGCTGGCACCGGTCGTCGTGACCGGGCTGTGGGTGCTGGTGTCCCTGGCCTACCTCGCCGAGTCCATCAAGGCACGCGACGCGGCGGCCGAGGGCGCGGGCAGCTGGCGTACGCCGTTGCTGCTGCTGGTCGCGCTGGTCGTCTATGCGCTCGTGCTCAAGTACACCGTCACCGGTTACGTCCTGGCCACCGCCGCGTTCATCCTGGCCACGGCGCGGCTGCTGAGCAGCCGCCCGGTCCGGGAGGTGATCGTGCGGGACCTGCTCGTCGCGGCCGGCCTGTCCGTGGGCGTCTATCTCGTGTTCACCCGCCTGCTCGGCATCGTCCTGCCCGCCGGAGTGCTGCCCCTATGAGTTCCCTGTCCCATCTGTTCGACGGCTTCGCCTCCGTGCTGAGCCCGCAGAACCTGCTCTACGCCGCGATCGGCGTCACCATCGGCACGCTGGTCGGCGTGCTGCCCGGCATCGGCCCGGCGCTCACCATCGCGCTGCTGCTGCCCGTGTCGCTGCAGCTCGACGACCCGACCGGCACTCTCATCATGTTCGCGGGCATCTACTACGGCGCCATGTACGGCGGGTCGACGACCTCGATCCTGCTCAACACCCCGGGCGAGTCGGCGTCGGTGGCCACCTCGATCGAGGGGTACCGGATGGCCCAGCGTGGCCGTGCCCGCGCCGCGCTGGCCACCGCCGCGATCGGCTCGTTCGTGGCCGCGACCATCTCCACCGTGCTGCTCGCGTTCGTCGCCGAACCGATGGCGGGTTTCGCCGTCACGTTCCGTGCCTCGGACTACTTCGCGCTCGCGGTCCTGGCCATGGTCACCGTCACCGCGCTGGTCGGCGCGTCCCTGCCCCGCGGCCTGATGTCGCTGACCTTCGGGCTGTTCCTCGGCCTGGTCGGCATCGACTCGCTGACCGGCCAGGCCCGCTTTACCTTCGGCGTGCCCGAGCTGCTCGACGGCGTCGACATCGTCACCGTCATCGTCGGCCTGTTCGCCATCGGCGAGACCCTCTACATCGCCTCACGCCTGAAGGACCTGCCGGCCAAGGTGGCGCCGCTGGAGCCGGCCAGGGGCGGCTTCGCGTGGCTGAGCCGCCAGGACTGGGCCAGGTCCTGGCCCGCGTGGCTGCGCGGCACCCTGTTCGGGTTCCCGTTCGGCGCGCTGCCCTCCGGCGGGGCCGAGATCCCGACCTTCCTGTCGTACACCGTCGAGAAACGCCGCTCCAAGCACCGGGACGAGTGGGGCAACGGCGCGATCGAGGGCGTCGCCGGGCCGGAGGCCGCCAACAACGCCTCCTTCTCGGGCGTGCTCGTGCCGCTGCTCACGCTCGGCATCCCGACCTCGGCCACGGCCGCGGTCATGCTCGCCGCGTTCGGCTACTTCGACCTGTCGCCCGGACCGCAGCTGTTCGAGAAGTCCCCGGACCTGGTCTGGGCGCTCATCGCGTCGCTGTTCGTCGGCAACGTGATGCTGCTGGCGCTGAACCTGCCGCTCATCCGGATCTGGGTCAAGGTCCTGCAGATCCCGCGGCCGCTGCTGTACACCGGCATCCTGGTGTTCGCCACCCTCGGCGTGTACGCCGTGTCCGGCAGCGTCGTCGACGTGCTCATCGCGTACGCCATCGGCGTGCTGGCGATGTTCATGCGCCGGTTCGACTTCCCGATCGCGCCGGTGATCCTCGGGCTGATCCTCGGGCCGATGATGGAGACCCAGTTCCGGCGGGCGCTGCTGCTGTCCGACGGCGACCTGTCGGTGTTCGTCACCCGCCCGCTGACGGTGACCCTGCTGTCCCTGGCGCTCGTCGCGCTCGCCCTGCCTCACCTGCCGAAGATGTGGACCCGGCTGCGCGGCGGCAGCGGCGCCCGGCGCCTGTCGTTCGCCGAGGACGACTGAGATCGGCGGGCTGTGCCGGAGTGTTGCCGGCACAGCCCGCTCACCGCTGCGAGCCGGTGCCCTGCCAGGTGTAACGGTGCTCCGGCCGGCCGGCGCCGCCGTACCGCAGCCGCACCTCGGCCCGCCCGGACCGCACCAGGTGCTCCAGGTAGCGGCGGGTGCTGACCCGCGACAGCCCGGCCAGCTCCGCGCACTCCACCGCCGACAGGTCCCGCCCGCTGTCGCGCAGCACCCCGGCGACCAGGTCCGCCGTGGCGGGGGACAGGCCCTTGGGCAGCGCCGCCCCGGACTGGCCGGTCAGGCCGAACAGCCGGTCGACCTCGGCCTGGCCCACCCGCGGCTGCTCCGCCAGCCGCCGCACCCGCGCCGTGTACCGCTCCAGCTGCTCGCGCAGCGTGTCGGCCGCGAACGGTTTGATGATGTAGTGCACGACCCCGCCGTGCAGCGCGGCCCGGATGGTGTCCACGTCACTGGCCGCCGTGATCGCCAGCACGTCCACCGGGTACGCCGCCTCCCGCAGCCGCCGCAGCACCTCCAGCCCCGAGATGTCGGGCAGGTAGATGTCCAGCAGCACCAGGTCCGGCCGCAGCCGCTCCACCGCCGCCAGGGCCTCCACGCCGGTGTGCGCCGCGCCCACCACCGTGAACCCCTCGACCCGCTGCACGAACCCGGTGTGGATCCGCGCCACCATGAAGTCGTCGTCGACGACCAGCACCCGGGTCATGCGGGCTCCCGCCGCGGCAGCCGCGCCGCGAACGCCGCGCCGTCGACCGTCACCGAACCGCCGCGAGCGGCGCAGATCTGGCTGATCAGGGCCAGGCCGATGCCGCGCGGGCGCTCGCCGTCCTTGGTGGTGTAGCCCCGGGTGAAGACCGCCTGGGCCAGCTCGTGGGCCACGCCGCTGCCCGAGTCGTGCACCCGCACCTCCACCTCGTGGTCGTCCTCGCGGATCAGGACCCGCACCCAGCCGCCCGCCGGAGCCGCGTCGATGCCGTTGTCGATCAGGTTGCCGATCACGGTCACCAGGTCCGCGACCAGCTGCCCGTCCGGCAGCGCGGACAGCGCGGACGCGTCGTCGAGCGCCAGCTCCACGCGCTGCTCGGCCGCCGCGCTCGCCTTCGCGATGAGCAGCGCGGCCAGCGCCGGATCGGCGATGCGGGACTGCACCCGGTGGCTGAGATCCTCCTGGGCCTGCCCGGCCCGGATGATGAAGTTCACGGCGTCGTCGTACTGGCCGAGCTGGATCAGCCCGGAGATGGTGTGCAGCCGGTTGGTGAACTCGTGCGCCTGCGCGCGCAGGGTGTCGGTCGCGTGGCGGCTCAGGTCGAGCTCGCGTTCCAGCGAGGTCAGCTCGGTCCGGTCCCGCAGGGTGGTCACCGAGCCGACCGTACGGCCCTGGACCAGGACCGGCATCCGGTTGAGGACCAGCACCCGGGACTGGAACAGCACCACGTGGTCTGGTTCGCCGCCGCCCTCGGTGAGCAGCTGCAGCAGGTCGTCCGGCACCCCGAGGCCGCGCAACGGCTTGCCGGCCACGTCGCCGGGCAGGTCCAGCAGCCGGGCCGCCTCGTCGTTGGCCAGCGTCACCCGGCCTGCGGTGTCGAGACCGAGCAGGCCCTCCTTGAGGCCGTGCAGCATCGCCTCCCGGTGCTCGACCAGCCCGGCGATCTGCCGCGGCTCCAGCCCGAGGGTCTGCCGCTTGACCCGCCGGGCCAGCAGCAGCGAGCCGCCGACCCCGAGCGCGGAGCCCAGCAGCAGGTAGGTGAGCAGGTCCGGAGTGGCCTCGGCCAGCAGCTGCGGCCACGACGGGTAGGTCTGCCCGGCCACGACCAGGCCGAGGATCCGCCCGTCGGCGGGGTCGATCACCGGCGCGTGCGCCTCCAGCACCCGGGCCGGGGTCAGCACCTCGCCGTGCCAGCCCTTGCCGGTCAGCCCGTCGCTGCCGCCCAGATCGGCCAGGCGCCCCGCGTCCGGGCCCGTCAGCAGGCGGCCTTCGGCGTCGGTGAGCACCACGAACGAGACCCCGTTCGCGCCGCGGGCGGTCTCGGCGGCGGCGGCCAGCGAGTCGTACCAGACGTCCGGGCCCATACCCTGGCGGATCGTGTCGTTCCAGGCCAGGCTCTCGGCGATGGAGCGCAGCTTGGTGCCCTCGTCGCTCTCGAAGGCGGCCTGCGCCTCGGCCATCGACACCGCGGCGACCGCGCCGACGGCCAGCAGCACGATGCCGAGCTGGAACAGCAGCAGCTGCCTGGCCAGGGAGAACTGCCGGCGCACGGTCCCTCCCAAGGCTCGGGCACCGCTAGGGTGGGCGGATGCTTCGTCGTACCGTACTCGCTGCTCCGCTGCTGGCAATGCTGGCTGCGGGTGGCTGCGGTGCGGACCGGGAGCCCGATCTGCGGCTGATGGTGCCCAACGCGCCGGGCAGCGGCTACGACATCACCGCGCGCACCGTCGCGACGGCGCTGCACGCCGCCGACGTGCACCGCAGCATCGAGGTGTTCAACCTGCCCGGCGCCGGCGGCATGGTCGGGCTGCAGCGGCTGGTGTACGAGCGCGGCAACAGCGGCCTGATCATGCTGATGGGGCTCGGGCTCGTCGGAGCCCAGCACACCCTGCCCGTCCCGGCCCGGCTGTCCGACGTGACGGCCCTGGCCCGCCTCATCCAGGAACCCGAGATCGTCGTGGTCACCCGCGACTCGCCCCTGACCTCGCTGGCCGACCTCGTCGAGGCGTGGCGGGCGGACCCGGTGACGCTGTCGGTCGGCGGCGGCTCGTCCCGCGGCGGGCCGGACCACCTGGCGGCGATGCTGATGGCCGACGCGGCCGGGATCGCCCCGCCGACCGTGCGCTACCGGCAGTTCGACGGCGGCGGCGCGCTGCTCGCCGCGATCCTGGGCAAACGGGTCGCGTTCGCGGTGTCCAGCCTCGGGGAGTACGCCGAGCAGATCGAGGCCGGGCAGCTGCGGGTGCTCGCGGTGACCGGCCGTGGCCGCGCGGCCGGGGTGGACGCGCCGACGCTGCTCGAATCCGGGCTGGACGTGGTGTTCGACAACTGGCGCGGGCTGGTCGCGCCGCCGGGGCTGTCGGCGCAGCAGCGGGCCGTGCTGTCGGACATGGTGGCGCAGCTGCGGGCGTCGCGGGCCTGGCGGGAGGCGCTGGCCGGGCACCGCTGGACCGACGCCTACCAGGACGGCGAGGAGTTCACCTCGTTCCTGCGGGAGCAGGACGAGTCGGTCACCCGGATCCTCGACGGCATGGGCCTGGCGCTGCCCGGCGCGTCAGGCCGCTGACCGCTGGACGGCCGGGGCGGTGGCCGGGCGCCGCCAGAGCTTGTGCAGCCTGGCCGCGGCACGGGGCACCGTCAGCGCGTACCCGATGCCGAAGACCAGCGACGCGAGCAGCGCCAGCGGCCGGGAGGTGTCGTCGATGGGCCGGAAGATCTGCCAGTGGGTCAGGTAGATGTACATCGAGCTGGTGGCCAGCAGCGCGGCGACCCGGTTGAGCAGGGGCAGGCTGGGCAGGTCGGTGATCCAGACCAGGACCAGCAGGCCGGCGACGATGACGGCCTCGCGGCCCGCGTCTGCGAACAGGCCGGGCACGGTGGCGACCACGGCGGCGCTGACGGCCACCCGCTGCCAGGTGCGCTCCGCGCGGGCGATCGCCCAGCCCAGCGCGAACAGCCAGAACACCACGACGGGGGTCGGCAGCTCGACGCCGGGCACGAGCTGGTAGCGGGCGATCAGGCCCACTGACGCCAGGGCGAGGGGCAGCGCGAACGGCCGCCGCCGCTCCAGCCGGTCGAACGCGGGCAGGCACAGCGCCGCCAGCAGGATCAGCAGGTAGTAGACCAGCGCCTCGACGAACCAGAAGTGCCACCAGTAGTTGTCGGCGTGCTCGGGCGCGAACAGGTAGCCGAGCAGGAACACGCTGGCCGGTTCGTAGTCGTCGGTGAGCAGGTACATCGCGCCGATCCAGGTGACGGCGCCCAGCACGATGCGGGCCGTGCTGCGGGCCAGGTGGCGTACGCGTTCGCGGCGTTCGGCGGTGGTGAGGTGGAAGCGGGCGAAGTTGAACCCGGCCACCCCGATCAGCACGTGGGCGCCGCCGGGCAGGTCGAAGACCTGGATGTGGCTGCCGACGATGAGCACGATCGCGATGGCGCGCAGCGCGACGGTCGTGTCGACGCGCACCCGCCGCCGGGCCGGGACCGGGTCGGCGGCTGTGGCGGTGTGCTCGGCCACTGCGGCCAGTTCGCCCACCGGTGTCGTGTGCCAGCGCTCCGGCAGGCGGCCGAGCAGCTGCTCCAGCTTGATCGACATGTCGACGTAGGACAGGGAGTCGCCGCCGAGGCTGACGAAGGTGTCGGTGTCGCGTACGTCCTGGTGGCCCAGGACCCTGGCGAAGGTCCGGTGGACGTCGCTGCGCAGGGCGGGTGCCGGGGTGTCGTCGGGCGGGGTGGCCAGCGCCCGTACGGCCTGGTAGTCGGGTTTGCCGGAGGCGAGGCGGGGCAGTTCGGCGACGGCGGCGGTGTGGATCACGCGGGCGGGCAGCCCGTGGGCCTCGGCGACCAGGTGCCGGACGTGCTCGGGGGAGTGGCCGCCCTCGTAGGCGATCGCCAGGATGTCGTCGTCGCCCGCGCAGCCGGCGGTGATGCCCGACTGGCGCAGCCGGGCCTCGATCTGCTGCAGGTCCAGGCGCAGGCCGAAGATCTTCGTGAACCGGCTGCGCCGCCCGACGATCTCGAACAGCCCGCCGGGGGTGCGCCTGGCGAGGTCGCCGGTGCGCAGCTCGTGCACGGTGCGCCCGAGCGCCAGGTCGGCGGGGCTCTCGGCGTAGCCGAGCATGACGTTGGGGCCGCGGTAGACCAGCTCGCCGACGCCGTCCGGATCGTCGCCGGCCGGGCTCAAGTGCAGGCTGCCGCCGGGGACGGGCACGCCGATCGTGTGCGGGCTGTGTTCGGCGAGTTCCGGCGGCAGGTATGCCATCCGGGCGGTGGCCTCGGTCTGGCCGTACATGACGAACAGCTCCCAGCCCGCACGGCGGCCGAGGGCGGCGAAGTGGCGCACCCGCTGCGGGTCCAGCCGCCCGCCGGCCTGGGTGACGTAGCGCAGGCTCGGCAGGGTCATCCGGTCGAAGCCGACCCGGTCCAGCAGCTCGAACGTGTAGGGCACCCCGGCGAAGCTGGTCGCGCTGTGCGCGGCGAACAGCCGCCAGAAGTCGGGCTCCACCACCGACAGCTCGGTGAGCAGCAGCGACGCCCCGCGCAGCAGGTGACTGTTGATCACGGAGAGGCCGTAGCAGTAGTGCATCGGCAGGTTGGTCGCCGCCCGGTCGTCGGCGGTGAGGCCGAGGTAGGCGCCGATGGATTCGGCGTTGGCCTGCAGGTTCTCCTGCGACAGCCGGACCAGCTTGGGTGAGCCGGTCGACCCGGAGGTGCTCAGCAGCAGCGCGAGGTCCGGGTGGAGTTCGTGCGCGGAGGTGGCACGCACCTCGTGGACCGTCTCGCCCGCCACGACATCGGGGTCGTAGGCGGCGCGCAGCGCCTCGAACGCGGTCGGGCTGTCGCCGGGCGCGAGCAGCACGGGGTGCCCGGCGGACAGCGCGGCGAGGTAGTTGACCAGCGCGTGCACGCGGTTGGCCCCGGTGACCATGACCAGCCTGCGCCGGGTGCCCAGCCGCGTGGCGCGTTCCGTGACCAGTCTGGCCAGGTCGCGATAGGTGAGCACGCCCGCGTCGGTGATCAGCGCGGGGCGGTCGCCGTGCAGCGCGAGGTCCCGGGCGAAGGGGACGCCGGAGGTGGACGGGTGGGCGGCTACCAGAGTCATGAGGGGGCCTTAGGGCAGGCTTACCGAATCTAGGTTAGGATTTCCTAACTTCTACAGCCTGTCAAACCTGGGAGAGGAGACGGCGTGCGTACCAACCTCCGGCGCAGCACCGCCTCGACGATCGGCAACGGTGCGCCACGCAAGACCGCACCCCGCACGGCCACGGCCGCCTTCCTCGCCGCGGCCGTGCTCCTCGCCGCGGGCCTCACCGCCTGCTCGGGCAGCGAGCCCAAGGACGTCACCGTCTACAGCGGACGTACCCAGAAGCTGGTCCAGCCGCTGATCGACGAGTTCACCAAGAAGACCGGCATCACCGTCGACGTGCGCTACGGCACCACCGCGCAGATGGCCGCGCAGCTGCAGGAGGAGGGTGACAAGTCGCCCGCCGACGTGTTCCTCTCCCAGGACGCCGGGGCTCTCGGCGCCGTCGCCAAGGCCGGGCTGCTCGCCCAGCTCCCGGCCGAGCTGCTCGCCAAGGTCCCCGCCCCCTACCAGCACACCGGCGGCCAGTGGGTCGGAGTGACCGGGCGGCTGCGGGTCTTCGCGTACAACGCCGACCAGGTCAAGCCCGCGGAGCTGCCCAAGTCGGTGCTGGACGTGACCGGGCCGCAGTGGAAGGGCCGGCTGGGCGTCGCGCCGACCAACGCCTCGTTCCAGACGTTCGTCACCGCCATGCGCGTGCAGCACGGCGACGCCAAGGCCAGGGAGTTCCTCAACGCGATCAAGGCCAACGAGCCGCAGATCCGCGACAACAACATCGTCATCGTCGGTGAGATCAACGACGGCAAGCTCGCGGCGGGCCTGGTCAACCACTACTACCTGTTCGAGAAGGCGGCCGAGCTCGGCCTCAGCCCCGACCAGCTCAAGGTCAAGCTGCACTACTTCGGCGACGGCGACACCGGCGGCCTGCTCAACGTCTCCGGCCTCGGCCTGCTGAAGAAGGCCACCGGCAACGACAAGGCCAGGCAGTTCATGGACTACCTGCTTGGCGCCGACGGCCAGACCTACTTCGCGACCAAGACGTTCGAGTACCCGCTGATCCCGGGCGTGCCCGCCGCTCCCGGCCTGCCCGTGCTGGCCGATCTGAAGATCCCGCCGATCAACCTCAACGACCTCGACACCCTCGCCGCCTCCGTCGAGATGATCAAGAGCTCGGGGCTGACCTCCTGAACACCCCCACCGCAACCGGACGGCGGGCGCGCACCGGCGCGCCCGCCCCGTACCGCGTCCGCCACCGGCTGCGGCGGTTCGCCCCGCGCCCGGCGCTGCTCACCGGCAGCCTGGTGGCCGTCGCCGTCGCCCTGATCCCGCTGGTCTACCTGGGCGTGCGCACCACCGAGGCGGGCGGCGCGCGCATCCGCGCCGAGCTGCTCACCCGCACCACGCTCGACCTGGCCGCCGTCAGCCTGGCGCTGGCCGCGGTCGTCACCGCCGGCTGCCTGCTGCTCGGCGTCGGCACCGCATACCTGGTCACCCGCACCGACCTGCCCTTGCGGCGCACGTTCGGCGTCGTCGCGGCACTGCCGCTGGCCATGCCGACCTACGTCGCCGCGTTCGGCTGGGTGTCCGTCGTCGACGGCTTCCACGGCTTCTGGCCCGCCGCACTGGTGCTGACCTTCTGCTCCTACCCCTACGTCTACCTGCCGACGGCCGCGGCGCTGAGCAGCGTCGACCCCGCCACCGAGGAGGTGTCGCAGTCGCTGGGCCGCGGCGCCTGGGGCACCTTCACCGGCGTCACCCTGCGCCAGATCCGCCCCGCCGTCATCGCCGGCGGCCTGCTCGTCGCCCTCTACGTGCTGTCCGACTTCGGCGCCGTCGCGCTGCTGCGCGTCAACACCTTCACCCGCGCCGTTTTCACCTCGTTCGACCTCGGGTTCGACCGCACCGGGGCGCTGGTCCAGGCCACCGCCCTGGTCGCGGTCACCCTCGTCATCCTCGGCGCCGAGCTGGCCGTGCGCCGCCACGACACCCGATACGCCAAGGTCGGCGCCGGAGCGCGCCGCCCGCCGCACATCCTGCGCCTCGGACCGTGGCGCGCAGCGGCCCTGCTGACCGTGGCCGCCGTCGCCGCGGGCAGCTTCGCCGTGCCCACCGCCGCGCTCGTGCACTGGACGGCCGAGGGCGTGTCCCGGCCGGGATCGCTCGCCGAGATCGCCACCGCGGCCGGCAACTCGATGGGCGTGTCCGCGCTCGGCGCCGCGCTGACCATGCTGCTGGCCCTGCCGATCGGGCTGCTGACCGCCCGCGCGCCCGGCCCGCCGGCGGCGGTGCTCGACCGGCTCACCTACCTCACCCACGCGCTGCCGGGACTCGTCGTCGGGTTGTCGCTGGTGTTCTTCGGCATCAACGTCGCCTACCCGCTCTACCAGACGCACTGGCTGCTCGCGCTGGCGTACGCCACCCTGTTCCTGCCGCTGGCCGTCGGCGCGGTCGCCTCGGCCGCCGCCCAGTCCCCGCCCGGCCTCGAAGAGGCCGCCCGCTCGCTCGGCCGCGGACCCTGGGCGGTGCTGCGCACCGTGACCCTGCCGCTGACCCTGCCCGGCATCGGCGCGGGCGGCGCACTGGTGTTCCTCACCTGTATGAAAGAGCTGCCGGCCACCCTGCTGCTGCGGCCCACCGGCATGGACACCCTGGCCACCGAGCTGTGGACGCACACCTCCGTGGCCGCCTACGCCGCCGCCTCTCCGTACGCGGCGCTGCTGGTCCTCCTGTCGGCGGCACCGGTGCTGGTGCTCGCCCGCCGCGCCCTGACCCCCGGAGGCAGATCGTGAACGCACTCGTCGTCCGCGCCGCACACAAGGCATTCGGGCAGGTGAAGGCCCTCGACGGCGCCGATCTGGCCGTGCCCGCCGGGACGCTCACGGCAGTGCTCGGCCCCTCCGGCTGCGGCAAGACCACCCTGCTGCGCTGCGTCGCCGGCTTCGAGCGCCTCGACGCCGGTGAGATCGCCCTCGGCGACCGGCCCGTGTCCGGACCCCGTGCGCACGTCCCCGTCCACCGGCGCGGCGTGGCCGTCGTGCCGCAGGACGGCGCGCTGTTCCCGCACCTGGACGTCGCCGGCAACGTCGGCTACGGTCTCGACGCCGCCACCCGCCGCGCCGGCCGCATCGACGAGGTCCTGGAGCTGGTCGGGCTGGCCGGATACGGCAGCCGGCTGCCCCACCAGCTGTCCGGCGGGCAGCAGCAGCGCGTCGCCGTCGCCAGGGCGCTCGCGCCCCGTCCCCGCCTGGTCCTGCTGGACGAGCCGTTCAGCGCGCTGGACGCCGGGCTGCGCGCCGAGGTGCGCGCCGTCGTACGCGGCGCCCTGCGGGCCGACGGGGCCACCGCCGTCCTGGTCACCCACGACCAGGGCGAGGCGCTGTCCATGGCCGACCAGGTCGTGGTCATGCACCGGGGCCGGGTCCGCCAGCAGGGCACCCCGCTGCAGGTGTACCGCACGCCCGCCGACGCGTGGGTCGCCGCGTTCGTCGGCGACGCCGTGCTGCTCACGGCGACGGCCGAGGGCGGCGGCGCGCGTACCCCGCTCGGCGCGCTCGACCTGCACCAGCCGTGCACCGGCAGCGCGACCGTGCTGGTGCGGCCCGAGCAGATCCGGGTGCTGCCGCCCGGCGACCCGGCCGCCGCGGTGCCGGCCACCGTGCGCCGGCATCTGTTCCACGGCCACGACGCGGTGCTGGACCTGACCCTCGACGACGGGACGCCGGTCACCGCGCGGCTGCTCGACGAGCCGCGGGAGTTCGTCCCGGGGACCCGCGTCGCGCTCGCCGTCAGCGGACGGGCGCACGCGCTGCCCGCCGGCGCCGCGTGACCGCCGCATCCGCGGGCGCGGCAACCTCTGCCCCGGGCGGTGCGTCTGCAGGACTATGAGGACTCCTCGCGCCATCTGCCATGGGACGCCGGCGCTCGCCGTTTCGCTGGCACTGGCCACCGCGCTGTCCGGCTGCGCCGGTCAGCGGGAGGGCGACCCGTCCGGCACCGGCGGGCACGCCACCGCGGGCTGCTCGTCGCCCGCGCCCGCGCCGAGCCCGATCGAGACGGCCGGGGCCACGATGTACGGCAGCATCGGCGCCCTCGATCAGGCACTGGCCGAGATCCGGCGCGCGGCGGAGGACCGCTTCGCCGACGTGTTCGCCGGTGTCTGGGTCGTGTCGGAGGAGGGCCACGCCATCGTGTACCGGGTGCCCTCGGCCGAGTTCGACGCCTACGCGGAGTCGGTCTCCGGCGGGCAGTGTCTCTACCTGCGCGACGCCGACCACAGCCACGCCGCCCTGCTCGCGCTGGTCAGGCGGATCAGCGACGACACGGCGTACTGGCGCGAGCGGGGCATCACCGTGCACGAGACCAGCCCGCGCTACGACGGATCCGGCGTGACGGTCGGCGTCGAGCAGGTCGAGCAGGCCCGGATCGAGCTGCCGAAGCGGTACGGCACGCGGATCCCGATCGAGGTCGCGGAGTCGCTGGGCTTCGTGCCGCTGTGACGGTCCTACGGGAGCCGGTACTCGTACGCGGCTCCGGGCGGGTCCTCGCCCACGCGTCCGTCGATCGTCTCGCGGATGAGGTCGGCGTGGCCGGTGTGCCGGGCGTACTCCTCGATCATGTCGACCAGCAGCCGCCGCATGGTGAGCAGCGCGCCGTCCGGCGCGGTGTACACGGTGTCCACGTCGGTCTGCGACAGCACGGCCGCGACCACCTGCCGTGACCGGTCGACGGCCTGCTCCCACAGCTCGTAGAGGTCGTCGGCGGTGTCGTCGGCGGCGGAGCGCCACTCCCAGCCCGGCTCGGCGGTCAGCTCCGCCTCGGCCCACGGCGACGGCAGCGGCGCTCCGGCCAGGTCACCGGTGAAGTTGACGTCCTCCATGTAGGCCAGGTGCTTCAGCAGCCCGCCCAGGGTCATCGCCGAGGCTCCGACGCTCGCCCGCAGCGCGGTGTCGTCCAGGTCTGCGCACTTCCACCCGAACGTGGCCCGCTGCCGCTCCAGCGAACCCAGCAAGGTCTCCGCCTCACCGGCCACGGCCGGCGGCTCCGGATAGCCCTCCACCTCGACACTCGTCATGGGCGTCGCCTACCCCGCGACGGAGCCCGGCAACCGTGCCCGGCCGCCGGGGGACACCGCCTAGGCCATCGCGGTGCGGCTGCCGGGGTCGGGCCACTGCCGGGCGGCTGCGACCAGCGCCGGCGTAGGCGGGGATGGAGATCGCTCCCGGACGTTCGCTTCAGGAATCGGCGTTCACTGCTAACATCGGTATTAGAACATGTGTTCGAAAATCGGTGGGCTGCCGGTGTCCGGCAGCCCGGTCTTCGAAGGGCGGTCGGCGCGTGCAACGCCTCCAGGCAGACAGGATCCGGCAGGGCGAGCTGTCGCAGCTGGTGCGCGACAGCCAGGTGCTGTACGTGGTGCGCCGCGACTGGTCGCATCCGGCGACCCACGAGTTCGTCCTGCCGCGGCTGACCGAGGCGGACGCCGTGCGCGCCGCCGTCGCCGACTTCCGGTACTGGCGGACCGGCCCCATGCGCCCGCGCTTGAGCGTGGTGCGGATCAGCGCGAACGATCTGCGGATCCACGGCCGCCGTTACGACTGCATGGCGCCTGACTGTCCACGATGACCGGCCGATGTGGCCGCGGGGCGGACATCTGATCTACGCTCCAGGCGGCGTCATCGCTCCCCGCACGGGGCGTGGGGCGGCGGCGGCCGGTGAGGCGGGGACATGTCCGGCGGACAGCTGTACGACACCATCGGGGCCGGTTACCCCACGACGCGGCGCACCGAGCCGCGGATCGCCGCGCAGGTGTGGGCCGCGCTCGGCGACGCGCGGACGGTGCTGAACGTCGGGGCCGGCACCGGCTCCTACGAGCCCGCCGACCGCGACGTCACCGCCGTGGAGCCGTCGGCGCTCATGCGCGCGCAACGTCCGGAGGGCGCCGCGCCGTGCGTGGCGGCCGTCGCGGAGAGCCTGCCGTTCGCCGATCAGACCTTCGACGCGGCGATGGCCTTCGCCACCCTCCATCACTGGCGGGACCCGATCGCGGGCCTGCGTGAGATGCGCCGCGTCGCCCGCCGCGTCGTGGTGTTCACCCACGACACCAGCGACGCCGGCTGGCTGCACCGCTTCTGGCTCACCCGTGACTACCTCCCGGAAGCCGGGGCCCTCGTCGCCGGCCGGCCTGTGCTGGACGAGCTGGCCGGTGCGATCGGAGCCCGCGTCGAGCCGGTGCCGATCCCGTGGGACTGCGCGGACGGCTTCTTCGAGGCCTACTGGCGCAGGCCGGAGGCATACCTGGACGAGAACGTCCGCCGCGGGGTGTCGGTCTGGGCGCGGGTCGGGCCGGCGGCAGAACGGCGGGCGGTGCAGGGACTACGTGCCGACCTCGCGTCCGGCCGGTGGGCGGAGCGCAACCGTGAACTGGCCGGTCTGGACGCGGCAGAGCTGGGCCTTCGGCTGCTGATCGCCTGACGCGCCGCTGTCGTGTGATTCACCCGTCGCCGTGCTCGACGCCCGCTGACCGGCGCGGCTCAGGCCCGTCGGGCGCGGTGCTCGCGCGCCGCGCGCAACTGCGCCTCGCGCTCCTGCATACCGTCGTGGAACTCGTCGAAGAAGGCGCCCACGGCGCGGCGGACGCGGCGGTACGAACCATTGGCCACGCGCACGGCCCGCACCGGCGCCGAGCGGCGCACCCGGCTGGTCACCACGGGTGTCGCCGCCGCGCCGAGGACGAACCCGGCGCCGAGCCACAGCAGGCGCCGCATCACGGCCACCGGCCATACGTCAGAGAGCCGTCCTTACCTGGCATCGGATGCCTCCTCGCGTGACCGGGTCCGGGCCTGCGGAGGCGATACCCGCCCGGCGGCGCGATAACCATCGACCCGAAACACCCCCTGCGCCGTCCGTGGTGCTCATGCGCGGGTGTGGCTTTCGTCTCCGGCCTGAGTGGTTTCCGGCGGGATTACGGGCATGGAGGACGGGGATGCAAGAACTCGAACGGAGGTTGCAGCCATGGAATCGATCGCAACGCTGGCAAGCGCACTCGACGTGACGACCGACGACGTGCAGGCGTACGTGCAGCAGCTCGTCAGCCAGGAGGGCGAGGCGGCGGTGGTCGCGCAGCGCGGGACCGGCGCCGCGGAGACGGTGCTGACCGACGAGGCGGCCCGGCGGGTACGCGTCCAGCTGACCCACTGATCCCTGACGGCTCATCGAACCGAGGAGTGAGAACGGTGTACCTACGCTGCCGCACCGGCGACACGGTGACCGATGCCGAGTTCGCGTTCCTGGCCGGGCTGCCCGGCGGGCTGTACCAGCTGCCCCGTCGCGTCACCTGCGACCTGCAGGAAGGCCACGGCCAGGACCACATCGCGTTCGTGCAGTGCCTCGACCACACCGAGCAGAGCGCCTGGTGGCTGACCTGGACGCGCGACGGCCGCTCGCTGATCGAGCTGCCGTTCTGCTGTGACGACTGCACGCCCGCCGACGCCTGCCTGCTGCCCGACGGCCACGACGGGCGGCACAGCCCGCAGCTGACCACGGTGCTCGCGCCGCCGCCGGACCTGCACCTGTTCGCGGTCACGCCCACCCGCACCAGGTGAGCCGCCCGCCGGCCCACGCGGCCAGGTCAGCGGCCGGGCCGGTCAGTCCGTGATGGGCAGTCCGGACAGGAACCGGGAGAGCGGCCGGACGAACTCGTTGTGGGCGGCCGTGGCCGCGTCGTGCGCCGCCCCGGGGACGATGAGCACCTGGCCTCGGGGGAGCGCCTCGGCCAGCGCCCGGCAGTTCTCGGCGAAGTGCTCCGGGCTGCGTGTCCCTGCGGCGAGCAGGATCTCGGCGTCGGCGGCGGCATAGTCGCCGAGCGGGCCGTCGTGGTCCCGGATACGGCGCAGCTCCGGTGCCGCCGCCGGCAGCAGCGCAGCCACGGCGCGCCGCGAGGCGGTGCGCGCCAGCACCCGCTGGGACAGCAGCGCCAGCCCGAACGGGGTGCCGCCGGGACGCTTCGCCCGGCCCAGCAGGGTCAGCGCGAGGGCGTGGTCCCCGGCGGCCACGGCCTGCTCCAGCTCGTCGAGGTCGCCGAGGGCGGGCGAGCCGTCCACGGACACGAGCGGGTCGTACACCGCGATCCGCTCCAGCGGCAGCCGCAGCGCCGCCCGCAGGGCGACGAAGCCGCCGGTCCCGTGGCCGAGAACGTTCGCGGCACCGGTGTGTTCGAGCACGGCGGACAGGTCCGCGAGGTCGGTCGCGACGGTCTCGCCGCCCCGCAGTGGTGCCGCGTCCGCCCGCCCGCGCCGGTCGTAGAGGTGCACGGTGAAACGGTGCTCCAGCGCCTCGGCGAGCCCGTGGTAGTGCGGCAGCGGCACGAGACCGTCGTGCAGGATGACGACGCCGGGTCCGGTGCCGGTCGTGTGCAGCGTGATCGCCGCGCCGTCGGCGGACGTGATCCGGTCGACCCTCATCGACAATCCTCCAGCTGCTAGTGGTGTCTGAACTCTAGGCCGGAGCACGCGGTCAGCGGAGTCCGGGCGACCGCGCGCCCGCCAGGCGGCGCAGCTCCTCCAGCACCACGGTGCTGGCCGTGGTCAGCGCCGATCGGCCCCGGACGGCCGCGTACACGTGCCGGGTCAGCGGCCGCCGCAGCGGATGGGCGGCCACCCGATACCGGCCGTCGACGGCCAGCTCGGGCAGCAGCGACACGGACAGGCCCGCCTCGACGTGCGCCAGCAGCAGCTCGTAACTGCCGAAGCGCCCGGCCACCACCGGCTCGAACCCGGCCTGCCGGCAGCTGCTGGTGACCAGCTGCGACAGGTACGTGCCGGGCAGGTCCAGCGACCACGCCGCCGCGCTCAGCTCGGCCAGCTCGACCGGCGTCCGGGGCACAGCGTGCTCCATCGAGGTCACCAGCACGATGGCGTCGTCGAGCAGCGGGATCGTGCGCGTGTCCGGGTCGAGCGGCAGCGACCCGTCGATGAAGTCGGCCGTCACGATGATGTCGCAGTCGCCGCGGTGCAGCGCCGGATGGCTGGCCTGCGGGTCGAGTTCGGACACCTCCAGCGCGATCTCGGGATGCGTCCGCCGCAGCCGCGCGGCCAGCGGGATCACCAGAGTGCGCACCGCGCTGGAGAACGCGGCCAGCCGCACCGGCCCCACCGGCTGCCCGGACAGGCCGCGCAGGTCCTCCTCGGCTGCTCTGACCTGGTCGAGGATGATGCGGGCGTGCCGGGCGAGCGCGCGTCCGGCGGCGGTGAGCCGGACCCGGCGGCCGGTCCGCCGCAGCAGCTCGGCGTGGGTCTCGATCTCCAGGACGGCCAGCTGCGCCGACACCGCCGACGGGCTCATGTGCAGCGCGGCCGCGACCGCCCGGACCGTGCCCAGGCTGTCCAGCAGGGTGAGCATCTCCAGGCGGGCGGTGTTCAGGCGCATCGTGCTCCTTGTGCACAGACTCCGCACAGCCTATGCGGGTATCAGAGCTGTTCGCGCACAGCGGGCATACCTATCGTGGCGGTATGACGACGACCGAGCAGTTCTGGTCCGACGCGCAGCGCCATCTCGTGCGCTACGGCGGCACGTTCACCCCCGAGATCATCGAGCGGGCGGCCGGCAGCTACGTGTACACCGCCGACGGCCGCCGGATCCTGGACTTCACGTCCGGCCAGATGAGCGCCATCCTCGGCCACAGCCATCCGGCCATCGTGGACACCGTGCAGCGCCAGATCGCGAGCCTGGACCACCTGTTCAGCGGCATGCTGTCGCGCCCCGTGGTGGACCTGGCCCGGCGGCTGGCCGAGACGCTGCCCGCGCCGCTGGACAAGGTGCTGCTGCTCACCACCGGCGCCGAGTCCAACGAGGCCGCCATCCGCATGGCCAAGCTCGTCACCGGCAGGCACGAGGTCGTCGCGTTCGCGCGGTCGTGGCACGGCATGACCGGTGCCGCGGCCAACGCCACGTACAGCGCGGGCCACCAGGGCTACGGGCCGACCGCGCCGGGCAACTTCGCGATCCCCACGCCGAACGCGTACCGGCCGGACTTCACCACCGCCGACGGCGAACTCGACTGGCGACGGCAGCTCGACCACGGCTTCGCCCTCGTCGACGCGATGTCCTCGGGCAGTCTCGCCGCCTTCATCTTCGAGCCGATCCTCAGCTCCGGCGGCATCATCGAGCCGCCGGCTGGATACCTGGCCGCGCTGGCCGCCAAGTGCCGCGAGCGCGGCATGCTGCTGATCGCCGACGAGGCGCAGACCGGGCTGTGCCGCACCGGCACCTGGTACGCCTTCGAGCGCGACGGCGTCGTGCCCGACATCCTCACCCTGTCCAAGACGCTCGGCGCCGGGCTGCCCCTGGCGGCCGTGGTCACCAGCGAGGAGATCGAGCAGCGCGCCCACGAGCGCGGCTACCTGTTCTACACCACCCACGTGTCGGACCCGCTGGTCGCCGCCGTCGGCAACACCGTGCTCGACGTGCTGCGGGAGGAGAAACTGGACGTGCGCGCCCGCGAGCACGGCGCATTCCTGCGCGCGGGCCTGCTGGAGCTCCAGCAGCGGCACCACGTGGTCGGCGACGTGCGCGGCCGCGGCCTGATGCAGGGCGTCGAGCTGGTCGTGGACCGCACGACCAAGCAGGGGTCCGACGCGCTCGGCGCGCAGGTCACCCGCCGCTGCCTGGAACTCGGCCTGCACATGAACGTGGTCCAGCTCAAGGGCATGGGCGGCACGTTCCGCATCGCGCCGCCGCTGACCGCGACCCGGGACGAGCTGGCCCTCGGCCTGGAGATCCTCGACCAGGCCATCGGGGAGGCCGCGCAGGCCTGACCGGTGACGGGACGGCGTCCCGCCGGTCGTGGGCAGGGACGCCGTGCGGCGCGGCCCTGCCCACGGCGCGGGCCGTTATACGACCTCGGCCGACAGCTGTGCCACGCCCTGCCGGAGCCTGGCGCGTAGGGCCTCGTCCCCGGTGATGATCTCGTCGGCGCTGCCGGAGGCGATCAGCCGCCGGTCGCGTTCGGCCAGTTCGCGCAACGTCGCCGCGGCGGACACCGCTCGCATCCGGACCAGGAGGTCCACGGCGTCGGTCCCCGGCCCCCAGCCGTCGCGGAGCGCCTCCAGCACCGGTTCGACGAGCTGCTCCGCATCGGTGCCGAGCTGCCACAGCACCTCGGCGGCCCGCACCCTCGCCTGGCGCAGACCGAGCGCCTCGCGCAGTTGCGGCAGGAGCGGTGCCGCGGCCTCGCCCAGCTCTCGGGCCAGTGCCGCGGCGCTGCCGGCGATCCATCCGTCGAACGTGAGCGCCTCGCGCAGGGTCGGCAACACCGCTTCGGCGTCACCCGTCAGCCGCCATACGACGGTGGCCGCCGCGAGCAGGGTCTGGTGCCGGGCGATGCTGCCGACATTGGAATCCGGTGGGTTCGCCAGCAGGGCGGTGAGCTTCGGCAGCAGCGGCAGCGCCGCCGGTCCGAGCGCGAGCAGGTGCCTGAACTCATGACTGTTGCGGTACGGGCGGTCCAGCAGGGCCGACATGATCTCGACCAGCGGTGCGGCATCGCCGGTGAGCTGCCACACGGCCTGCGCGCAGGCGGGAACGGGAATGGCCCGCAGTGCGGGCAGGGCCGGCATGGCGGCCTCGCCCATGGCGGCCAGCGCGGCACCCGCGGTGTGCGGGGCCCGGCCGAGCGCCGATACGAGCTCCGGCACCGCTCGCTGCGCTGCCGCGCCCCAGCCGCGCAGGATGTGGGTCAGGTGAACGGGCTCGTTGTGGACCGCGATGTCCGTCACCCGTACTGAGCCGAGCCCGGATGCAACGGCGACGGCGACCGTGAGACGGACGCGTACGGCGTCGAGCAGCTCGTCGTCCATCGGGATCGGGTGACCGTCGAGCGCGAGGTGCGCCATCGTGTCCGTGGCGGTGTACGACCTGTGCCCGGCCGCCCAGGCTGCGAGGACCGGTTCGCGCCACCGCGGGTCACCGATCAGCAGCAGTGCCTTCAGCGCGTGGTCGGCGCCGGTCACATACGCGGAGGCCGGGTCGGCGAATCGTGTCGCGGCCGCGAGGGAGTCGGCCAGCGGCGCCGCGGCCGCGCCGGCCTCGGCCGCCGCGCTGGCCGCCGCGCGCCGCACGTCTTCGTCAGGGTCGCCGAGCAGCGGCTCCAGCAGCGGCAGCAGCGCCGGCAGCGCCGACCGGCGGCACCGGTTCAGGTGGGACACGGTGTGCGCGACATAGTGGCGTACGTCCCGACGGGAGCTGTCGGCCAGCGCGGCGAGGACATGGGCCGCGTGGGGCATCTCCAGCGCGTCGACCGCCTTGTCCAGTGTGTGCCGGGGCCACACGGATCCGGTAAGGGGAGTCCCGTCCCGCCACGCGCTGATGATCGCCTCCGGCACGGCGGCGGTCACCGGGCGGCCCGAACGCAGGTGGGCGAACACGGCCGCGGCCTGCACCGCCGGCTCGCGGTCGTGCAGGCAGAGATCCACCCGATTCGCCGCGCCGAGCGGATCCAGCCGCGCGGCGGCGGCCAGCAGTGACGCCCGCACCAGCGGCTCGCTCTCGACGTCCGCGCGCCGGTGCAGTACGGGCAGGATCTCCGCCGCCGCTGCCCCGCACTGGCCGAGCAGGTACGCCGCGGTTTCCCGCACCCGGACGTCGGCGTCGTCGAGCAGCGGCATCACCCGCCCCGCCTCGGCGGCCACGGCGGTTTTCACCGCGAGGGCGGAGTCGCCGTACGCCAGGTCGGGGTCGGCCATCGCCCCGACCAGACCCAGCAGCCGGTGCCGATCGCGGCCGCCGGGCCGCAGCGCCAGGCCGATCAGGAACCGCACGGCGGGCGCGGAAGCCGAGTAGACCGTGCCCTGGTGGAAGATGCTGCTGCACAGCTCGAAGTGGGCCTCGGCGAACGTGTCCGGATCGTCCGACGCGACGCCGTGCAGCAGCTGCGGCACATCACCCGCGTCGCCGTAGGCGTGCTCCAGCGCGGTCCAGTCGATCTCGTCGAGTCCTTCGAGCATGGCGGCCACCATACGGCCCGGTGCCGACAAGGTGCCGCCCGTGCGGTGACCTGCGGGACAACCCGGCCACAGCCCAGTGACAACCCCGGCGGCGTTCCCTGAGTCCGTGGCCGGGTCCGCCGGCCCGTTCCCGGTACGCAAGCCGCGGGTTCACCGGGATGCCGCGGCAGGACGGAGCCCCTGATGTCCACATCGCTCAGCCACCTGACCCGCCGGCTCGGCATGCTCGGCGCGCTGACCGGCGTCGCGCTCGCCGCCGGGCTCGCCGTCGGCGCCCCGGCGCAGGCGGGCACCACGCTGCGGGTCGCGACCGTGCAGTGCGTCGAGGAGACCGACGAGGTCGGCGACGACAGCCCGTACTTCCTGGTCTTCGCGGCCAGTACCACCAACCCGGGGGCGACCGCCTTCGGCAGGTGGGGCCCCGGCGGCTGGGACGCCGAGGTCGCCAGCGGCGAGACCTACTACCCGAACGCCTCCATCGTCAGCGGCGTCAGCAGCGGCTGGCTGCTCATCTCCGTGATGCTGGAGGAGGACTACGACAACGACCTGTCCGCCGGCGAGATCACCTGGATCGGCAACAACATGTACAACCAGTACCAGATCTCGTTCTGGAAGGACGCGGCCACGCGGAACTCCGAGCTGCGCAACACGCTGCGCAACACGACGAACATGTACCTGAGCAACGACGAGCTGGTGGCCACGGCGGCGACCACGGCGTCAGTGAGCGGGACGTGGGCGACGTACGTCGGCGACGGCGGCAACTACAAGGTCAAGTACACCCTGCCCTGATCGGCGTGACGGCGGCCGGTGCCTGCGGGCCACCGGCCGCCCGCCCGTGTCACGGGGCGTGCGAGCCGCGCCGGCGCTCCTGCTCGGCGACCTCGGGCAGGTCGGCCAGCCGGTCCAGCTGCCGCAGCGGCTGCGCCAGCCGGACGTTGCCGGCCAGCCGTTCCCGGTTGCGGTCCAGGAACGCCCAGTACCCGGCGGTGTACGGGCAGGCGTCCGCGCCGAGCCGGTGGCGCGGGTCGTAGGGGCAGCCGCCGCAGTAGTCGCTCATCCGGTTGACGTAGGCGCCCCCGGCCGCGTACGGCTTCGTCGTGATGGCACCGGCGTCGGCGTACTGGCTCATGCCGATCACGTTGGCCGTCATGACCCACTCATAGCCGTCGACGAACGCCCGATGGAACCAGTCGGCCAGCTCGCCGGGCCGCCAGCCGCGTTGCAGCCCGTAGTTGCCCAGCACCATCAGCCGCGGGATGTGGTGCACCCAGCCACGATCGCGCACCCCGGCGAGCACGTCGGCGAGGCAGCGCGCCTGCACCGCGTCGGCGTCCAGCTCGGCGAACCAGCCCGGCACGGTGCGCCGGGCGCCGAGCCGGTTGCGGTGCCGGTACTGCTCCCCGAGATGCCAGTACAGGTGCCAGATGTAGTCGCGCCAGCCGATGAGCTGCCGGATGAACCCCTCGGCGCTGGCCAGCGGCACCCGGCCGGCGCGATACGCCTCCTCGGCCCGGTGCACGGCGTCCAGCGGGTCGAGCAGGCCCAGGTTCAGCGGGGCGGACAGCATGCTGTGCGCCAGCCACGGGTCACCGGCCAGCATCGCGTCCTCGTACGGCCCGAACGCGCCGAGCCGGTGCCGCACGAAGTGCCGCAGCCGTGCCACGGCCTCGGTATGCGTCGCGGGGAACAGCCGGGGCCCGTCCCGGCCCAGGAACCGGATCCCCTCCGCCTCCCACCGGTCCAGGTCGGCGCGGACCCGGGCGTCGATGTCGTCCTCGGTGGGCAGCGGCGGCGCGGGCACGTCGAGGTGCCCCGAGCGCGGTGGCGGCTGCCGGTTGTCCGTGTCGAGGTTCCAGCGCCCGCCGGCCGGCTCGTCGCCGTCCATGAGCACGTCGTGCAGCACGCGGGCGTGGCGGTAGAAGTCCTCCATGCGCAGCCGCTTGCGCCCCCGCGCCCACTCGGTGAACTGCTGCGGGCTGGACACGAACCCGCGCGGAGCCAGCAGCTTGATCCCGGCCGCGCGGACCAGGTCACGGGCGGCGCGCGACGTCGGGTGGCACACCTCCAGCGGCTCGCTCACCTGGGCGAGGGCCTCGCGGTAGGTCTCGGCCTGGACGAACACCGCCTGGCCGCCCAGCTCGGCGGCGCGGTGCCGCAGCGCGGACAGCACCAGGTGCGCCTTCTGCCGGTGGAAAACCCGGCGGCGGAACACGGCCTTGGACTCCACCAGCAGCACCGGCTGCTCCGGTGCGTCCAGGAAGTGTGGGCCGAGCTGGTCGGCGAACAGCCAGCGGCGCCGCATCCCGCCATTGTCCGGCAGGCGCCGGTGGCCTGCGGCGCGACGCGCGAGCAGGCCCCCGGCCGGCGCTCAGATACGCACCCGTCCGCGGTCCGTGTCGTCGACCGTGCGCCGGGTCAGCAGCAGGCCGAGCCCGATCATGCCGACGGCGAGCAGGAAGTGCAGCCAGTTGTCGGCGGTGTTGACCGGGACGAAGTTGGCGGCGCTGGCCTGGTCGACCAGCAGGCCGTACAGCCACAGCAGGCCGTAGACGACACCGCCGCCGATGAGGTACGTCCGGGCGGCGGGCACGGTGCGGGACATGATCAGCCCGGCGACGCCGAACAGCAGGTGCACGATGTTGTGCAGCACGGACACCTGGAACACGCCCAGCAGCATCGCCTGGGACTGGTGCCCGGCGACCTGCATGGTGTCGTAGTTCGTGGTGAGGCCCGGGATGAACCCGAAGATGCCCACGAGCAGGAACACCACGCCGACGACGGCGGCGGCGATGCGGACGGGCGCCCGTGCGGCGACCCGCGTGGTCGTTTCGTAGTGGCTGGTCATGATGCTCTCCTCTGCGTTCCGGCTACGGCGGGAGTACCCGGACGGCCGGAGGAAAACACGTCTGCCCAGCTCATGGCTGGTATACGGGCAGTGCCGGAACCCGGCGCGCGGGACGCTAGCATCGCGATCATGGCGGATTGGGAGATGCGGTCGGCCACGGAAGCCGACGTCGAGGTCGTCGCCGAGCTGCGGGCCGTGGTGCTTCGGGCGGACCTGGAGCGGCTCGGGCGCTACGACGATCAGCGGGTGCGCCAGCGGCTGCGCGACGGGTTCGCCGCGGCGAACACCTGGGTGATCGAGGTGGACGGCGGGTTCGCGGGCTGCGTGGCGTTGCGGCCCGCCGCCGAGGCCCACTGGCTGGAGCACTTCTACCTCGATCCGGCGGTGCAGGGCCGGGGCGTCGGCGGGGCTGTGCTGCGTACGCTGCTCGGGCGGTGCGATCGCGACGGGATCCGGGTCCGCCTGATCGTGCTGCGGGGCAGCGCGGCCGCCCGGCTCTACGAACGCCACGGGTTCACCCCCGAACGCGAGGATCCGGTGGACGTCGTCATGATGCGCGAGCCGGTCGCCCTGCCCGCTGAGGCGGTGCCTGCCCGACTGCCCTGATCCGGAGCGGCGACCGGCCGCCACCGGGTTTGCCGACCTCCCGCATGGGTACGCCGAAGCCCAGGTCAGGGCGGCAACCGCGACCGGCGGGGGCGCTGCGCGGCAACCGGCGGTGGCGGGAGGTGCCAGGTGTCTCTCACTCCGGAGGAGCGCAGGCGGCTGCGGGACATCGAACGGCAGTCGGCCCGTGACGACCCGGCTTTCGCCCGGTCGATGAGCGGTGAGCACCCGGAACGCGAGCGGGCGCGGCTCGCTCGGCGGGCATGGCCCTGGGTCGCGCTCGCCGGCCTGGTGGCGGCGCTGGCGGTGGCGGTCGTCGCCGGGATCGGCCGGGGGGTCGCGCTGCTGCTGCTGGTGATCGCGACGTGCGCGTTCCTCAGCCTGAGCTCGTGGGGCGGGCCGCCGGAGCGGGGCGGCCGATGAGGCCGAGGGCGGCACCGCCGGCAGCCGCGACTGGCGACGATGCGGCGGTGCCACCCCGGCCGGTCGCCGGATCAGCGGGTCGGCGGCTCATCCCGGCCGGCGGCCTCGGCGGCCTCAGCCTCCTCCTTCGTGGCGTGCACGACGCCGTCGGCGTGGTCGGGTGGGCCGTAGACCGTGTACAGGACCAGCGGGTTCACGCCGGTGTTGCGGAAGTTGTGCCGCGTGCCAGCCGGCACCGCGACCAGATCACCCTGGGTGACGTGGCGGGTGTCGCCGCCGACGATCGCTTCGCCGGTGCCGCTGACGAAGGTGAGGATCTGGTCGTTGTGCTCGTGCACCTCCTCGCCGATCTCGCCGCCGGGCGGGATCGTCATGATCACCAGCTGGGTGTGGCGGCCCGTCCACAGCACCCGCCGGAAATCGGCGCTCTGCTCGGCGACGGTGGCGATCGTGAAGTGGGTCATGTCAGCCATCGGTGGTTCCTCCGCTCGCTTTGCGGTGAACATTCCCCGGTCAGCCGAGCGGAACACCTCCGGCGGGCCTACTTGCGCCGGGGTGCGACCGGTGCCGACAGGCCCGCGCTGAACAGCCGGTCGTCGACCTCGTTGAGCGACAGCTTCAGGGCCCCGAGCGCGACGGAGTCGGCGCCCAGCGTCGACGCGCGCACCTCGGGCATCCGCAGGCACAGCCGTTGCAGCTCCTGCCGCAGCAGGTTGAGGATCAGGTCGGCCGAGCGGGAGAAGCCGCCGCCGAGGATGACCACCTGCGGGTCCAGGGCCAGCACCAGCGCCGCGGCGCCGACGGCCAGATCCTTGACGTAGCGGCTGACGGCGGTGCGGGCGGCCTTGTCGCCCTCGCGTGCGGCGTTGAAGACCCACGCGGCCGCGTCGTCGGGGCCGACCGTGTCGGGCACGCCGGGGCAGTTCTGCAGGTGCTCGGGGGCGTTGAGCCAGCGCACGTGCTTGAGCGCGCCGATCTCGCCGGCCGCGCCGCCGAAGCCGCGGCGCAGCACCCCGTCCAGGATCAGGCCCGCGCCGGTACGCATACCGGCGAGCAGGTAGACGATGTCGTTGGCGTCGCTGGCCGCGCCCTGCCACCGCTCGGCGACGGCGGCCAGCTTGCAGTCGTTCTCGACCTGCACCGGGCAGGCGAACCGGCTGGCGAGGTGCCCCGTGAGGTCGACGTCGCCCCAGCCGGGCAGCGGGGTGAAGAAGCTGGTCCGGCCGGAGGCGTCGACGGCGCCGGTGACCGCGACGGTGACCGCCCAGATGTCGGCGGGCGCCTTGTCCGCTCCGGTCAGGCACGCGCTGATCACGTTGTCCAGCTCGGCGAGGCGGTCGGCGGGCGGGGCGTCGGCGGCCACGCTCTGCCGGACCGAGTGCACGATGTTGCCGTCGAGGTCGGACAGCAGCGCGAGGATCTTGTGTACGCCGACGTCGATGCCGAGCACGTGCCCGGCGGTGGCCCGGAACTGGTAGCGGCGGGCGGGGCGGCCCACGGCGCTGTTGGCGCCGGGCTCCAGCACGGTGGCCCAGCCGTCGGCGACCAGGCCCTGCGCGATGACGTCGACGGCGGGGCGGGACAGGCCGGTGCGCTGGGACAGCTCGGTGACGGTGGACGGCGGCTGGTCGCGCAGCGCCCGCACGATGCTCAGCGAGTTGAGTTCGCGCAGTCGCGGCAGATCCGTGCCGGTCGTTGCCAGTTCTGTCACGATCTGTCCCTTGTCCTGGAGCGGCCTTGGCCGCCTAATACGCTTTGATCTTTACAAAATCGGCGGGTGATGGCAAGCCCACCGTGCGTGACGCCCTGGCGGCGGGACCCGGCTGCGGGTCCCGCCGCCGCGGCGTCACGAGATGGGGTATGCCTGCGCCGCCGGTGTGATCGCCGGACCGAAGTCAGTCTCGCGCCCATCCACTGTGTACCGGTATCGGCCCAGCCGCCGGATCTCCGGCCGAGCGGCCAGGTATCCGGTCATGTCCTCCAGCTCGGTGGGGCTCAGCCAGCTCGGCGGATCGGACACGGCCCGGAACCCGCAGATGTCGGCCAGATCGCGCAGCCACACCAGCTGCTGCTCGGTGAGCAGGTTGAGCCGGCTGCGGAAGTAGATGACGTCCGGATCGACCTCGGCCAGCGGCTGCTGCCACAGCCGGTGCACCGTGTTCACCACGGCGTTGCGCGCCATCGCGTCCGACGGGTCGTCGCTGGCGTAGTTCTGCCACATCGGCGCGACGTCCGGGCCGCTGCGCATCCCGTCGAGCACCCCCAGCGACGGCAGCAGCATGGCACCGCTGCCGAGCAGGTACACGTCGTCCCCGGCGACCTGCCGGATCAGCGTCAGCGCGTCGCGGTAGCTCTGCTCGCGCTCCGCGCCGCCGTCGCGGGCGCCGGGCGCCGCGCCCGCGTTGACGAAGTCGAGCTTCAGGTACTTGAAGCCCCACTCGTGCACCACCCGGTGGGTCAGCTCGACCAGGTAGTCGCGGGTGGCCGGGCGGGACAGGTCGAGGGCGTGGTAGCCGGTGCCCCAGTTGTGCCCGGCGATCACCGGCTCGCCGCGGCCGTCGCGCAGCAGCAGCTCCGGGTGCTGACGGGCCAGGTCCGAGGTCGGCAGCGCGATGAACGGGGCCAGCCACAGCCCGGCGGTCATCCCGGCGTCGGTGATGCGGCCGGCCAGCGCCTTCATGCCGGACGGGAACTTGTGGTTGGGCTCCCAGTCGCCGACCAGCCGCTCCCAGCCGTCGTCGACCTGCACCACGTCGAACGGCAGCCCGCGCAGGTCGTCGACGTCCTTGAACAGCTGCTGCTCGGTGATGGTCTCGTAGTAGGCGTACCAGGAGCACCAGACGTTGCCGGCGCGGCGCCCGCTGCTGCCCAGCCGCTGCGCGAGCTGCCGGGTGTACGCCGCGAACACCTCGTCCTCCGGGCCGTAGGCGGCGAACCAGGGCTGCCCGCCGGTCTCGTACCACCCGGCGAGGGTGTCCCGGTCGGCCGACAGGCGCGGCACGCCCAGCCCCAGCGCGCCCAGCAGCAGCACGTTGCCGTCCCCGGCGTCGAGCGCGGCCACGGCCGAGGAGTGGTGGCGGGCGGGGTCGTCCCAGGCGTCGTCGTCGGCGGTGACGCGGCGCTGGGGGTTGGCGATCCGCAGCGGCGGCTCCGACAGCCGCCGCCACCCGCACGGGCTCCACGAGTTGTAGCCGTGCCGGTAGAACGGCACGTCGCCGAGTCCGTGCAGGAGCGCGACGCGTCCCGGTGGAAGAATCAGGCCCCCGTCGGCTGCGAGCGGGCTGCCGGGTCCGTCATGTTCGAGGGCGAAGGTGTGGCCGGCGAGCTCGATGAGCAGTGCCATGGTTCTCCTAGACAGGTGCGATGCGACGAGGATTGCGGCGCGGCGGGCCGGTGATCCCGGCCCGCCGCGGTGACACGGTTGGCGCGGCGCCTACTTGAACAGCGCGTTGACCTGGTCGTTGGCCTTCTTCAGCGCGTCGGCCGAGCTGGCCTGGCCGAGGATCGCGGACTGGATGGCGTCCTGGACGGTCTGGCTGATCTCGTTGCCGTGCTCGGTGATCGGCACGAAGAACGTGCCGCCGGGCGCCGCCGCCTCGTCGACGAACACCTTCACGTCGCGGCCCTTGGCGGTGTGCGCGGCCAGCGCCTTCTCGCTGGCGGCCTTGATGGCCGGGAAGACCACGCCGTTGCCGCCGACGATGTTCTGGCACTCGGCCGAGCCCAGGAACTTGACCCACTGCCAGGCCTCGTCCTTGTGCTTGGTGCCGGCCCAGATCGCGTCGGACAGGCCGTTGATGGCCGTCTTGCGGCCCTGCGGGCCGGCCGGCAGCGGCGCGAACGCGAACTTGAGCTTCGCGCCCTCGCCCAGGTAACTGTTGATCATCCAGGAACCGGCGAAGGTGATCGCGCCCTTACCGGCGTTGAGCAGGGAGTCCCGGCTGAGCGTGGAGGCCTTGTCCAGCGCGGGGCTGTAGCCCTTGTCGATCAGCTTCTTGAACCAGTCGATGGTCTCGGCCAGCTTCGGGTCGTCGTACCTGTACTGGGTGCCCCACGGGTTCTTGTCCAGGTAGGTGAACCCGTTGCTGGCGGCCAGGTTGCCCCAGCCGTTCTGGCCCTGCGAGCCGTCGGCCCACTCGGGCAGGAAGCCGAACACCTTGACCTTGGTCTTGTCGAAGGCCGGGTCGAGGCCGTTGCGGCCCTTCTCGTCCACCGTCGCCTTGGCGATGGCCTGCTCGAAGGTGCCGCCGTCGGCCGGGTTCCAGGTCAGGTTCGCCAGCGCGGCGGCGTCCAGGCCCTGCGCCTTGAGGTGGTCGGCGTTGTAGACCAGGGCCATGGTGTCCCAGTCCTTCGGCAGGCCGAAGCGCTGGTCACCCTTGGTGAACAGGTCGGCCAGGCCGCCCTGGTACTGCGACAGGTCGACGCCGTCCTTGGTGACGTAGGGCTGGATGTCGAGGATCTGCCCCGAGCTGACGAACTGCGGGTAGTACGAGCCCTGGTTGGTCCACACGTCCGGCGCGTCCCCGGCCGCGATCTGCGTGGTGAGGTTCTGCCAGTACTCGTTCCACGCCGACTGGCTGATCTTGATGGTGATGTTCGGGTTGGCCTTGGTGAACGCGTCGGCGCACTGCTGGTAGGACGCCTTCTGGTTGTCGTCCCACAGCCAGTAGTTCAGCGTCACCGCCTCGCCCGTGCCGGGCTCCTCGGACTGGCTGCACGCGGCCAGGCCGGCCGCCACGGCCAGGGACAGCAGCGCCGCCCCGGCCCGGGTCACACGGTTCATCTGATCCTTCTTTCTCAGGGGGTGGTGGTGCGGTGGGGTGTAACGGTCACTTGCTTCCGGTGAAGTTCAGGGACTGGACCAGCCGCTTGCCCACGAAGACGAGCAGCAGCAGCACGGGCAGGACCGACAGCGTCGAGGCGGCCATCAGGCCGGTCCAGTCGGGCTGGGTGTTGGGCGACTGCTGGAGGAACACCCCGAGCGCGACGGTGACCAGGCGGTTGTCCTCGTCCCGGCCGACCAGCAGCGGCCACAGGTAGTCCTTCCAGGCCCACACGATGGTGGTGAGCCCGATGGTGATCAGCGGGCCGCGGCTCATCGGCAGCGCGATGCGCCAGAAGATGCCCCACGGCCCGTTGCCGTCGAGGATCGCCGCCTCCTCCACGTCGCGGGGCAGCGACAGGAAGAACTGGCGTAGGAAGAACACCGCGAACGGCGTCATCAGCAGGGTCGGGGCGACCATGCCGGCCATGGTGTTCATCAGGCCGAGGTCCTTGACCAGCACGAAGTTCGGCAGCAGCGTGAAGATCGGCGGCACCATCAGCGCCGCGATCACGATCGCGAACACCAGGTCGCGCCCCGGGAAGCGCAGCCGGGCGAACGCGTACCCCGCCATCGCGCAGAACAGCGTCTGCAGGGCCGCGATCAGTCCGCAGTAGATGATCGAATTCACCAGGTACGCCGCGAAGTCGAGCTGCGCGCCGGAGCCGCCGGCGGCGCGGTTCTCCGCCTCGCTGGTCAGGCCGAGCACCCGCAGGAAGTTGATGAGGGTCGGGTGCTCGGGCAGCAGGCCGAGGTTGTCGGTGTAGATGTCGGCGGCCGGGGTGAGCGCGGTGCGGACCATCCACCAGAACGGGAAGACCGTCGCCAGGATCACCACGATCATCGCGGCCCAGGCGAGGAACCGGCCGGGGTTGAGCTTCTTCGTCACGGTCTGCCCCTTCACGCCAGGTCCGAGCGGGACGCGCGCAGCAGGCGCATCTGTATCGCGGTGAGCACGCCGAGGATCAGCGCCAGGAACACCGCCGCCGCGGCGGCGTAGCCCATGTGGAAGTACTTGAATGCCTGCAGGTAGATGAAGTAGTAGATGACCTGCGTGGCGGAGACCGGGCCGCCCTTGGTGGTGACGGCGATGGTGTCGAAGATCTGGAACGAGCCGATCAGCGACACGACCAGCACCAGCGCCAGCACGGGTCGCAGCAGCGGCAGCGTGATGCGGCGGAACATGCGCCACTCGCCGGCGCCGTCGATCGACGCGCCCTCGTAGAGGTACTGCGGGATCTGCAGCATCCCGGCGTAGAGCAGCAGCGCCGTGTAGCCGGTGTAGGCCCAGGTGTTGATGCCCGCGACCGTCGGCATCGCCCAGGTCTCGTCGGTGAAGAAGCCGACCGGGCCCCAGCCGACGGTGTGCAGCAGCTGGTTGACGAACCCGAGGTTGGTGTCCAGCAGCCACATCCAGAGCAGGCCGATGGTCACGTTCGGCACCAGCCAGGGCAGCAGCAGCGTGGCCCGCAGCACGACCGAGCGGGTCAGCCGGTGCATCAGCGTCGCGATGCCCAGGGCCAGCAGCGTCTGCGACCCGATGTTCAGCACCACGTACCAGCCGGTGACCAGCAGCGCGTTCCAGAATTTCTCGTCCTGCACGAGCTTGGTGTAGTTCTCGGCGCCGACGTACGACGGGGTGTTGAGCATCGTGTAGTCGGTGACCGAGTACCACAGGCCCCGGGCGGCGGGGTAGCCGTAGAAGACGGCGAATCCCACCAGCACGGGCAGCAGGAACCACCATGCCGCCCGGCGGTCGTCTCGCGGTTTTGTCGAGCTCATCCACGTCCTCGGATCCGTCTATCGGTCGGCTCTTGCCAGCCGCCCCGCTCTCGAATAATGATGTAGACCTTCGAAATTTTGTCAACACCTCTTCGTATTGCTTCGGCAACAACGGGAGCAAGCGAGAGGTCTCGTAGCACTGCGCACCAGCTCCGACCTGCGCGTCGGGGTCTACACCACCCGCACAGCCGCTCGTGCTGAGTCCGGCACGCGCGCCGCACACCCGCAGCTACGCCCCACTCCCGCACGGAGAACCGCATGAATTCACGTCCCCGTGGCCGCGTCGCGGCCGCGCTCGGCGCCGCCGTACTAGGCGCCGCCCTCGTCCTGATCGCACCCGGCGCGGCCCAGGCCGCACCCGCCGGACCCCCGCCGCGCCCGGCGGCCCCGGCCAGTCCCGACCCGACATTGCAGGTCCACGCGCTGAGCGCGGCGCCCGGCCCGGTCGACAACCCGCTCAAGGGCTGGGCGAAGTTCTACAACCCCGGCGGCAACCAGAACACCGGCTACCCGCACTCGCTGACCTGGGGCTACTTCGGCCTCTCCGAGATCATGACCAGCGCCTCGAACTGCGGCAGCTACAACTGGTCGATCATCGACAGCATGCTGGCCGAGACGGCCGGCTACGGGAACCAGGCCGCGATCCGGATCTACCTGACCTACCCCGGCGGCACCGGCAGCCACCCGGCCAACGCCATCCCGAGCTGCTTCAACGGAAACGTCGCCATGCGCAGCGACACGTACTGGAACGTCACCCACCCCGACTACGACAGCGCGTTCCTGCTCAACGCGATGAAGAACTTCATCGCCGCGTTCGGTGCCCGCTACGACGGCGACCCCCGCCTCGGGTTCATCCACATGGGCCTGGTCGGGCTCTGGGGCGAGTGGCACACCTGGCCGTACGACACCGACACCGCCGACGGCCTGCCCAACTACATGCCCACCGACGCCAACGGCGCGCAGCTCGTGGCGGCCTTCGACGCCGCGTTCAACACCACCAAGCTGGAGATCCGCTACCCGGACGCGGCCGGGGGAGCGGCGAACTCGCGCGACATCGGCTACCACGACGACTCGTTCTGCTTCCGCGAGGGCTCGCCGCTGCAGGGCGTCAGCCTGCCCATGTCCATGGGCGGCGCGTCGTACGCCCAGCTGCAGCGCAAGCTCGACGTCGGCACCGAGAACAAGTGGATCACCAGCTCGATGGGCGGCGAGCTGCGCCCGGAGATCCAGTCCACCGCGTTCCAGTACTGGCCCAACGGCTCCGGCGCGGTCGACAACCTCAAGGCGTGCATCGAGCTGGACCACGCCACCTGGATGATCAACGAGCAGAGCGGCAACTACGCCGCCGGCGACGCCAACGTGGCCGCCGCGGTGCGCCTGATGGGCTACAACCTGACCGTCGACAACGCGTACTACAAGAACACCGCGAGCGGCACCACCAACGTCGGCGTGCAGATCTCCAACACCGGCGTGGCCCCGTTCTACTACCCGTGGACGGTCGTGCTCGGCCTGAAGAACAGCGCCGGGACCGTCGTACGCACCTTCGACACCAGCTGGGACCTGCGCACCGTGCAGCCGCTGCAGATCCGCAACTTCCCCGACTGGAACGTGGGCGCCGACCCGAGCTACCGCGCCTACGGCTACCCGCAGTACTTCCAGACCTCGGTGAGCCTCAGCGGCGTCGCCTCGGGCGACTACCAGTGGGTCATGCGGGTCAGGAACCCCCTGGAGGCGGTCAACGCGGCCGCCAGGAAGCTGCGCTTCGCCAACGCCACCCAGCAGGCCGACGGCTGGCTCACCCTCGGCGCGACCACGGTCGGCACCGGCGGCGGTGACACCACCGCCCCGAGCACGCCGTCCGGGTTGAACAGCACCGGCCAGACCGCGTCGTCGGTGTCGCTGAGCTGGAACGGTTCCACGGACAACGTCGGGGTGACCGGATACCAGATCCTGCGCGGCGGCACCGCCGTCGGCACCTCGGCGGGCACCACGTACACCGACAGCGGCCTGAACGCGTCGACCGCGTACACGTACACGGTCAAGGCGTACGATGCCGCGGGCAACCACTCGGCCGCCTCGTCGCCGCTGACCGTCACCACGTCCGCGAGCGGCGGCAGTGGCACCACCAGCTACGAGGCCGAGGCGTCCGGCAACACCCGGACCGGCACCGCCGCCGTCGCGGCGTGCGCGGCCTGCTCGGGCGGGTCGAAGGTCGGGTACGTCGGCAACGGCGCGACCCTCGCCTTCAATGGTGTCGCGGGAGGCACCGGCGGCGCGAAGACGGTGACGGTCTACTACACCTCGGCAGAGGCCCGCAGCGCGGTGATCAACGGGCAGACGGTGAACTTCCCGGCGACCGCGAACTGGGACACCGTCGGCTCCGCCTCGTTCACGCTCAACCTGGCCGCAGGCAGCAACACGATCACGATCGGCAACCCGAGCGGCTGGGCGCCCGACATCGACCGGATCACCGTCGCCACCAGCGGCGGCGGCACGGGTCCGGCGAGCTACGAGGCCGAGGCGTCGGGCAACACCCGGACCGGCACCGCCGTCGTCGCGGCGTGCGGGGCCTGCTCGGGCGGGTCGAAGGTCGGGTACGTCGGCAACGGCGCGACCCTCGCCTTCAATGGTGTCGCGGGAGGCACCGGCGGCGCGAAGACGGTGACGGTCTACTACACCTCCGCCGCCGCCCGCAGTGCGGTGATCAACGGGCAGACCGTCAACTTCCCGGCCACCGCGAACTGGGACACCGTCGGCTCCGCCTCGTTCACGCTCAACCTGGCCGCAGGCAGCAACACGATCACGATCGGCAACCCGAGCGGCTGGGCACCGGACATCGACCGGATCACCGTCAGCTAGCCCCCATACCCACCGAAGATCCGGCCGGGCACCCGCCCGGCCGGCCATATCACCCTGCGAGGAAACAGTCATGAGAAGAGCCGTGCGACTCACCGTCGCGCTGTTGGCCACCCTCACCGTGGCCGCCGCCACCCCCGCGGTGGCCACCCCCGCCCCGGCCGCGCCCCAGTGGACGGCCCTGTCCTACGCCCCGGCCCCGGCCGACAACCCGCTCAAGGGGTTCCTGCCGTTCGCGGGCAGCTACGACGACTTCCCGCACAGCATGGAGTGGTTCTACCTGCCGCTGCGCGACGTGATGACCGGCCCGGACGAGTTCCGCTGGACCGCGCTGGAGCGGCAGCTGAACACCATCGCCGCGCGCGGGCACCAGGGCGTGTTCCGGTTCTACCTCGACTACCCGGGCAAGCCCACCGGCATCCCGCAGTACCTGCTCGACCAGGGCCTGACCACCCACGCCTACGACGAGTTCGGCAACAACGGCGTCAGCGTCGCCCCCGACTACAGCGACCCGCGCCTGGTCAGCGCGCTGGAGAACTTCATCACCGCGTTCGGCCGCCGCTACGACGGCGACCCGCGCATCGGCTTCGTCACGCTCGGCCTGATCGGCTTCTGGGGCGAGTGGCACACCTGGCCGTACGACGGCTGGACCAAGCCCGAGAACTGGATGCCGAACAGCGAGATCCAGACCCGCATCCTGGCCGCCTTCGACGGCTCGTTCGACAAGACCCGGCTGCTGGCCCGCTACCCGAGCGCGGAGAACAAGGAGCTGCCGATCGGCTACCACGACGACTCGTTCGCGTTCGAGACGCTGCCGCCGACCTCCTGGCACTTCGTGCAGCGCCTCATCGACAACGGCGTCACCGACAAGTGGCGCACCGAGCCCGTCGGCGGCGAGCTGCGCCCCGAGATCCAGAACTGCCTGTTCGAGCAGCCCGTCAGCTGCGGCCAGTACGAGGACTACGCCGCCTCGGTCGACCAGACGCACGCCTCCTGGCTGATCAACCACCAGGCCTTCGCCACCGGCTACACCGGCGAGGAGTACTTCCGCGCCCTGGACGCCGCCCGCTCGCTCGGCTACGAGCTGACCGTCACCGAGGCCGCCGTCGGCGCGCAGCGGGTGTCGGTGCGCGTCGCCAACCGCGGCACCGCGCCCTTCTACTACCCGTGGCAGGCCGAGCTGGCCGCGATCGACGCCGCGGGTCGCGTCGCCGCCCGCTGGAAGACCTCCTGGAACGTCGCCGGCATCCAGCCCGGCGCCGACCCGGCCGAGCTGACCACCCCGATCAACACCCGTGGGCTGCGGCGCGGCACGTACGACATCGTCCTGCGGGTGGCCAACCCGCTGCCCCAGGGCATCCCGCTGCGCTTCGCCAACACCGGCCAGGACACCCACTCCGGCTGGCTGCACCTGGGCACCGTCACCACCCGCTGACACCGCCCCGCACCGCTGTTCCTGCACCTCGTCCCGTTGAAAGGAACAACGTCCATGCCCTCGCTACGCAAGCTGCTCGCGGCCACCGCGGCAGCGCTGCTCGTGGCCGTGTCCGCCGGCACCGGCGCGACAGCGGCACCGGCGGGCCCGCCGCCGCGCCCGCCGGCCGGTCCCGGCCCGGACACCAGCCTCACCACGCACACCTACGCGTACGCCGACGCGCCGCTCGGCCAGCCCCTGAAGGGCATCGCCCCCTACCTGTTCCCCGGCGACAACCTGTCGACGAAGTTCCCCGGGGGACTGGTCTGGAGCTACTTCGCCCTCAACGAGGTGATGAAGGACCCGGCCAACTGCGCGAACATCGACTGGAGCGTGTTCGAGAAGGCCCTCGACGAGGCGGCCGTCTGGAGCCGCCAGGTCGCGTTCCGGTTCTACCTGGAATACCCCGGCGGCAGCGGCACCCACCCCGGCAACGGCATCCCGCCGTGCCTCAACGGCAAGATGGCGCTGCGCACCAACGGGTTCTGGGGCACCGTCAGCCCCGACTACGACGACCCGGACGTGATCAACGCGCTGGTCACCTTCATCAACGCGTTCGCGGCCCGCTACGACAAGGCCGGGCCGGGCGGCACCGCCGACCCACGCATCGGGTACATGTCGCTGGGCCTGGTCGGGCTGTGGGGCGAGTGGCATACCTGGCCCTATGACCGGGATCTGGCCGACGGCTACCCGGACCTGATGCCGACCGACGCCACCATCCGCACCCTCATCGGGGCGTACGACACCGCGTTCGACAACATCCAGCTGGAGGTCCGCTACCCGCTGGCGGGCACGGAGACCGCGAACATCGGCTTCCACGACGACTCCTGGCCGTACAAGGAGTTCCGCGAGGGCGGGCAGCTCAAGAGCATGACGCTGCCCATGTCGATGAACGGCTGGGCGGACGCGTTCCTGCAGCTCCAGCTCAACACCGGCACCGAGAACCGGTGGGTCACCCAGTCCATCGGCGGCGAGGCCCGGCCGGAGATCCAAGGGCAGCTCTACGCCAACTGGCCGGGCGGGTCCGGGCAGGTCGACGACGTGCTCGCCGCGACCGAGCTGACCCACATCACCTGGATGATCAACCAGACCGGTGCGGGCGGCTACAGCCCCACCGATCCGAAGGTGGCCGCGGGCATCCGCAAGCTGGGCTACAACCTGCACATCCCGCAGGCCAACTTCAACGCCACCGCGTCGGGCAGCCTCAAGGTCGGCGTGACGGTCCAGAACGACGGCGTGGCCCCGTTCTACTACCCCTGGACGGTGCAGCTCGGCCTGCGCAACAGCGCGGGCGCCGTCGTGAAGACCTGGGACACCCCGTGGGACCTGCGCGGAGTGCAGCCGCTGAAGATCCGGGCGTTCCCGGACTGGAACGTGGGCGCCGATCCGAAGTATCTCGACTTCGGCCGGCCGGTCGACTTCTCCACCACCGTCAGCACCGCGGGTGTGCCCGCGGGCAGCTACAGCCTGGTCCTGAAGGTACGCAACCCGCTGGAGGCGGTCACCGCGGACGTGCTGCGCGCCCGCCCCGCCGCCAGCAGGCTCACCGACTGGATCATCGACCAGTGGCGGCCACGCCTGCCGCTGTCGTTCGCCAACGCCAACCAGGGCGCGGACGGCTGGGTCGACCTCGGCGCAGTCAGCACCTCGGGGACCTGCACCGGTGACTGCACCGCGCCGTCGGCCCCGGCCGGCCTCGCGGTGTCCGGCGTGACGAACACCAGCGTGTCCCTGTCGTGGTCGGCCGCGACCGACAACGTCGGCGTGACCGGCTACGAGGTGTTCCGAGGTGGGACGCTGGTCGGCAGCCCGGCGGGGACCACGTACACCGACAGCGGGCTGACCGCGTCGACCGCGTACTCGTACACGGTCAAGGCACGAGACGCGGCGGGCAACCGTTCGGCGGCCGGCAACACGGTGTCGGTGACCACCAGCGCCGCACCGCAGCCGCCCACCGGGCTCGTGCTGGACAACTACGACGGCACGCCCGCGTACCCGTCGTCGAACCAGAACGACCTGGGCAAGTGGACCGGCGGCAACTGCTTCCTGGACGGCGGCGGCAACGGCGTCGTCACCGGGGGAGCGCTGAGCCTGCGCTACGACAACTGCGGCTGGTTCGGCTCGGACGTCGGCGTGGACCTGTCCTCGTACACGTATCTCGTGGTGCGGATCAAGGGCGCCGCAGGCGGCGAGCAGGCCCACTTCAACCTGGGCCTGGGCGGGTCGACGAAGGTCTTCGGCGACTTCACCCTCGACGGCGGCGCACACCCCGTGATCACGACGTCCTACCAGGACATCAAGATCCCGATGGTGGCCAACGGCATCAACCGCAACTCCCCGTCCCAGCTGGCCATGGGCTTCTGGTACGGCGGCAGCTCCACCATCTCCATCGACCACATCACGTTCCAGTAGCAGCCCGGCCGCCTGGCAGGGCTCCCGACCCGGCCAGGCGGCCTACCCTCCCGATGATCAGGAAGGCCACCATGTCCACCCGCTCACTGCGGATGTCCATCGCGACAACGTTACTGGCCGCCGTCGCGGTCGTGGCGCTGCCCGCCGCACCCGCGCAGGCCGCCACGTTCACCTACACCGCTGACCTGGCCACCGCGTTCGCCAACCCCGAACGCGGCTACCACAACCGCTACGAGATCATCAACGACCCGGCGGTCAACGACTACGTCGACGCCGCCACCATCCCCGGCTTCAACCCCGACCTGCTCGACCGCACCTTCACCCGGGCGAAGAACAACGGCAACCGGCTGATCCACAGCTACCTGCACCTGGACAAGTACAAGACGGCCCCGCTGCCGCAGGCCCTGCTCGACAACCTGGCCTCCGGCCTGGCCGCAGTCCGGGCAGCGGGTATGAAGATCGTGCTGCGCCCCGCGTACACCTGGGACGGCTACGCCAGCGTCGACGAGTCCCGCATCCTGGAGCACATTGGCCAGGTCAACGCGGTGATCACCGCGAACGCCGACGTCGTGCTGCACCTGGAGACCGGCTATCTCGGCGCCTGGGGCGAGTGGCACACCGGCACCCTGACCAACCCGTCCTCGGTCGAGGAGGCGCCCGCCCGATACCGCATCGCCAAGAAGATCCTCGACACCACCCCGGCGAGCATGCCGGTGGTCATGCGCTACCCGATCTACATCAAGGAGGTGGTCGACCCGACCAGCTGCGTCGTGCCCGGCGGCTGCACGATCACCCAGGCGCAGAAGGACCGCGTCGGCTTCCACAACGACTGCTTCCTGGCCGACGTCAACGACATGGGCACCTACGACAACCCGTCCTGGATGGGCTGGTACTACATCGAGCAGAAGAAGCAGTGGATGTACGACCTGGCCACCTCGACCGGGTTCAACAAGATGGTCGGCGGGGAGACCTGCGGCTCGGACGGCTACAACGACGCCGCCTGCGTCAACGCGCAGACCGAGATGAACAGGCTGAACTTCAGCGAGATCAACGAGGACTACGCGGCGGTCAACACCGACAAGTGGAAGGCCGCGAACCTGGCCGCCGCCGGCAACGACCCGGCGGAGACCTGCTTCGTGCGCATCAAGCGCAAACTCGGCTACCGGCTGCGGCTGCAGGACGCGACCTTCCCCACGTCCGTCACGCCCGGCACGAACCTCGCCTTCACGGCGCACCTGAGCAACGACGGCTGGTCCGGCCTGATCCGGACCCGGCCCGTCCACCTCGTGCTGCACAGCGCCACCCAGCGCTACAACCTGCCGCTGAACGGCGTCGACCCGCGCGCCTGGCTGCCCGGGGCGAGCACGGTCACCGCCAACGCCGCGGTGCCCGGCAACGTCACGGCGGGCACGTACAAGCTGGCGCTGTGGCTGCCCGACGCCGCTGCCGGGCTCCAGTCCCGGCCGGAGTACTCCGTCCGCCTGGCCAACACCGGCACCTGGGACGCGACCAACGGCTACAACGTGCTGTCCACCGCTGTCACCGTCGGCACCTGCACCGGTGACTGCACCGCGCCGTCCACGCCCGCCGGCCTGGCGGTGACCGGCGTGACCGACACCAGCGTGTCCCTGTCCTGGTCGGCCGCGACCGACAACGTCGGGGTGACCGGCTACCAGGTGCTGCGCAACGGCGTGCAGGTCGGCACCTCGGCCGGGACCACGCTCACCGACACCGGGCGCTCGCCGGGGCAGACCTACCAGTACGCGGTCCGGGCGGTGGACGCGGCGGGCAACGCCTCGGGCACCTCGGCCACCGTGTCGGCGACGACCACCGGTTGCTCGGGGGACTGCACCGCCCCGAGCGCGCCGACCCTGTCGACGACCGGCAAGTCGGACACCACGGTCAGCCTGTCCTGGACCGCGTCGACCGACAACGTCGCGGTGACGGGCTATGAGGTGTTCCGCGGGTCGACCCTGGTCGGCAGCCCGACCGGCACCTCGTTCACCGACACCGGGCTGACCGCGTCGACCGCGTACTCGTACACGGTCAAGGCGCGGGACGCGGCAGGTAACCGCTCGGCGGCGAGCAATGCGGTGTCCGTGACCACGGATGCGACCCCGCCCGCGCCGACCGGCCTGGTGCTGGACAACTTCGACGGCACCCCGGCCTACCCGTCGTCGAACCAGAACGACCTCGGCAAGTGGACCGGCGCCAACTGCTTCCTGGACGGCGGCGGCTCCGGCGTCGTCACCGGCGGGGCGCTGAGCCTGCGCTACAACAACTGCGGCTGGTTCGGCTCGGACGTCGGCGTCGACCTGACCACCAGGACCTACCTGGTCGTGCGCATCAAGGGCGCGGCCGGTGGCGAGCAGGCCCACTTCAACCTGGGCCTGGGCGGCGCGACGAAGGTGTTCGGCGACTTCACCCTCGACGGCGGCGCGCGCCCGGTGATCACGACGTCCTACCAGGACATCAGGATCCCGATGGTGGCCAACGGCATCAACCGCAACTCCCCGTCCCAGCTGGCCATGGGCTTCTGGTACGGCGGCAGCTCCACCGTCACGATCGACAGCATCTCTTTCCAGTAGCCCCCACCGCGGGCACCCGCCCATGATCGAAGCTCCCGTCACGCTGCTCTCGCGGCATGGCGGGAGCTTTGTTCACCAGGAGGTCTTGCGGACGTTCCCAGTCAATTCCCAGCATCCTCTGTGGAGGCTTCCGAGATTGCCGGTTCAGGATGTGCGTTCACCTGTACGCCATCCGGAGTTCACCGGCCGAGAGGATCGATCCGCGAATGCGCCTGCGCCCCCGCTCCGCGCCGTCCGCGCCCGACGTCGGCGAACCAGACCCGGGTCACGCCCCGCACGCGGCAGAAGATCGAGGGCACGCGCTGCGGGCGCCCAGCCCGCTGCACGCGTTCAACCGCTACGAGATCAAGTACCTGGTGCACACGTCCCGCCTGGCGGCGCTGCGTGCGGAGCTGCGCGCCCGGCTCGACCTGGACGGCCACGCGGGCGAGACCGGCTACGGCGTCTGGAGCGTCTACTACGACACCCGGCAGCTGCGCTTCTACTGGGAGAAGATCGAGGGCCTGCGCTTCCGGCGCAAGCTGCGGGTACGCCACTACGGCGACCGCGCCACGATCGGTGACGGGACCACCGTCTACGTCGAGATCAAGCAGCGGGTCAACCGGGTCACCCAGAAGCGCCGCGTCGCGATGCCGTACGCCGACGCGCGGCTGCTGTGCGACGGCCGCCGCCTGGCCGAGCACCAGCCCGGCCAGACCGCGTTCCTCCAGGAGGTCCTGGGCCTGGTCCAGGGGCTGGATCTGCGCCCGGTCGCGATGACCGGCTACCACCGCGAGGCCTATGTCGGCCGGGACGCCGACCTGGGCCTGCGGGTCACCCTGGACCACCGGGTACGCGGCCGTGACCGCGACTTCCACCTGGGCGCCGACGCGGCGTCCACCCGCACCGACACCGACCGGCTCCGCGCGCTGCTGCAGGAGCGCGCCGACGCCCTGGCCGAACACGAGGCGATCAAGGACTGACCGCCGCCTTCGCCCGCGCGACGCCCGCGGCCAGCTGCGCGGCGGTCATCAGCTCCTCGTGCGTGCCGGGCGCGCCGCAGGCGAAGGCGCCGGACACCGCCCCGGCCAGCGCGCACTCCTCGATCGGCCCGCCCGCCAGCCACCCGCTCAGGAACGCGGTGCTGAACCCGTCGCCCGCGCCGTTGCTGTCGACCACCGGCCGCTCCGGCGGCACCGCCGGGAATCGGCGCACCCGTGGCTCGTCGCGGGTGAGCACCCGGCAGCCTGCGGCACCCTGCGTGGCCACGACCACGCTCGCCCGGCCGGTGTCCAGGACGTCGTGCATGAGCTGCTCGATCCGGTCCGGCACGGCCTGGGCGCTCAGGAAGACCAGATCGGCGGCGCGGGCCATCGCCCAGATCCAGTCGTGCTCGCCGCTCCAGGCGTGCAGGTCGGTGGAGGTGGTGACGCCAAGCCGGTGCGCGTCGGCGAACGCGCCCGCCGCCCGCGCCGACGCGACGTGCGCGTGCCGGGTGCGCGACAGGAACGGCAGGTAGAAGTCGCGGGGCAGGGTCAGCTCGGCCGGGTGGCGGGCGTCGAAGAAGGAGAACCGGTGCCCGGCCCGGTCGACCAGGTTCACCGCGCGCGGCGTGCCGTTCGGCGCGGTCAGGTGGCTGAAGTCCAGGCCGAGCGCGGCGTACCGGGCCAGCACCAGCTCGCCCAGCGGGTCCGCGCCGAGGAAGTCGATCAGCTTGGTGCGCAGCCCGAGCGCGTGGCAGCCGAGCGCGACCCCGTTGCCGGAGTGCGCGACGTAGTCGCGGATGGGTCCCACCTGCAGGAAGTCGCCCGGCGGCACGGTCAGCTCGGGCACCGGCACGATGGTGTCGACACCGACACCGCCCAGCACGAGGACGTCGAAGTCGGCCACGGAAGCCCACCTTCCGGATAGAGCAGGAAATGTCGGCCCGAGCGGTGGGTCCGGGCCAGCCTACCGTCGATCCCCGGCTCCCACTGTCCCGCCGCAAACGTAGATCTTGTGCAGTTGTCGTCGTCAGAGCAGCACCGACTGCACAAGATCTACGGCGCCGCCGTGTGTGGCAGGCTGGGGCGGTGACGGGACGCGTGCTGGGTGTGGACGCCTGCCGAGCGGGCTGGGTGGGCATCGTGCTGGACAGCGATGCCGTGACAGCCCACTTCGGCGCGACGATCGCCACTCTGGTCGCCGAGGCCGAGAAGACCGGCCCCGTCGAGGTGGTGGGCGTCGACATCCCGATCGGCCTGGCTGACGACGGTCCGCGCGCCGCCGACCTGCATGCGTACGCGAAGGCGGGCATCCGCCGTTCCTCGGTGTTCATCACGCCGGTGCGCCGGGCGGTCGAGGCGGCCGACTACGCCGCGGCCGCGGCGGTGCACCGCGAACTCGGCCTCAAGGGCATCTCGCAGCAGGCCTTCCACCTGCGCGCCAAGATCCTCGACGTGGACGGGTGGGTGCGCGGCAGGACTCACCGCGTCGTCGAGGTGCACCCGGAGCTGTCGTTCGCGGCGATGGCGGGCGGGCCGCTCGCGTTTCGCAAGTCGTCCTGGGCCGGTGTCGAGCAGCGGCGGGTGCTGCTGGCGGCCGAGGGCGTCCTGCCGGCCGGTGACCTGGGCACGGCGGGTGCGACCGCGGGCGTCGACGACGTGCTGGACGCGGCGGCCGCCGCCTGGAGCGCGCGCCGGGTGCTGGCCGGGCAGGCGGGATCGCTGCCGCCGGAGCCGGAGTTCTTCGCCGACGGCATACCGTGTGCTATCTGGACTTGACCGGCCACCGGCCGCCACCATCGGCGTGATCGTCTGGCAGAGTGGGCGGCATGGAGACGGTACGCGAGATCGTGCTGGTCGCGGCGGCGGTGTCGATGGGGCTCATGGCCGGGGTGTTCGGGCTGTACTCGCACACGGTCATGCCGGGCCTGCGGCGCACCGACGACCGGACCTTCGTGGGCGCGTTCCAGGCGCTGGACCGGGCGATCATCAACCCGTGGTTCATGCTCACCGGCTTCCTCGGCGCGCCGGCGCTCACCGGCGCGTCCGCCGCCCTGCTGGCCGGGCCCGGCGGACCGGCGCTGAGCTGGACGCTCGTCGCGGTCCTGCTCTACCTCATCGTCTTCCTGATCACGGTCGCGGTGAACGTGCCGAAGAACAACGCGCTCAAGGCGGCGGGAGAGCCGGACACGATCACCGACCTCGCGGGCGTGCGGGCCGGCTTCGATGAGGCGGCCTGGGCGCGGTGGAACCTCGTCCGGACGCTCGCCACCACCCTCGCGGCGATCTGCCTGGCTGTGGCGCTGCTGCGATACGGGCAGGGCTGACCGGACGGCGTCCCTCGGCGAGATCGCGCCGAGCTAGCGGCTGGACTGGTCGGCGAGCCGTTCGGCGATCGCGTTCAGGGCCTCGTCCAGGCCCTCCTGGATCCCGGGATGGTCGTCGGTGGTGTGGATCAGCAGCGTGAGCAGGGTCGATCCGTCGCCCTCCGCCGCCTTGAGCGAGCCCCGGTAGTCTCCCGAGCCGGGGGAGCCCCACGTGATCTCGTGGGCGTCGGGGTCGGCGTGGAACCAGGCCTCGCCGGTGACCTTCTCCTCGGTGCCGTCGCCGTCGGTGTCGACCACCGCGGTGGTCCGCACGAGCTCCGGCGCGACCAGCTTCGCCGACTTCATGTGCGGGAAGTACTGCGGCAGGTTGGCCGGATCAGAGAGGTACGTGAACGCGTCGGTCACATCCTGGTCGATCTGCTTCTCGGCCCGATAGTCGGTCATCTTGGCAGCTCCCTCGGCTGGTCACTGCCTCCCACCCTACCGACCGTCATGGTTTTTGCGGTGATTTGAAGGCTTCAGCCGGAAGGGGTGCCGTGACGTCGTCCCCCGCAGGCCGGTGGTCCACCATGGTGACCATGGCAAGACCTCAGCACAAGCCCGCCACCTGCCCGTGTGGCAGCGGCCAGGCGTACCCCGACTGCTGCGCCCGCTGGCACCGGGGCGCCGACGCGCCCACCGCCGAGCAGCTCATGCGCTCGCGATTCAGCGCGTTCGCGCTGGGCGACCCGGCGTACCTGCTGCGCACCTGGCATCCCACCACTCGGCCGCGGGAGCTGGACCTGGCCGGCGGGCCGCGCTACACCCGGCTGGAGGTGCTGGCCGCCGACCGGGGCAGCATGTTCGACACGGAGGGTACGGTCCTGTTCCGGGCGCACTACCGCGACGGCGGCCGGGCCGACGTGCTGGAGGAGCACAGCCGCTTCGTGCGCGAAGACGGCCGCTGGTACTACGTCGCACCGATCTGATCCCGGACGGCGCGGCCCTCCCGCCGCGCCGTCCGGGCTGCTCGGCTATACGCCGGACAGGGTCTGGGTCGTGCCTGCGGCGAGCAGGCCGTCATAGTAGGCCCCGCCCGGGTAGTAGGCCGGGGTCGTGGTCCCGGCCGCCCCGTCCACGGCCCAGGCCACGGCCAGGGTCTGCAGCGCGGTCACGTTCTCGGTCTGGGGCGTGCCCGAGGTCAGCGTGCACAGGCCGTCGGTGCTGCCGCCCTCGGCGTCGCAATGGCAGCCGCTGGTCAGCCGTACACCCAGGAACGGGCGCGGCACCTCGCCGGTCAGCGCCACGGTGCCGCTGGCGTCGCTGTTGGCCAGGTACGGCGGCGACGAGATCGCGTACATGGGCAGGCCGGTGGTGCGCAGCCCGCGGAACGCGTCGACCGTGCTGGAGCCGACCGGCGACTTGACCGGGTCGAGCAGGACCAGCGCCTTCACCCGGCCGAACTGCGCCGGGTAGGTGGTGCGCAGCCGGTTGGCGACATAGGACGCGACCTCGCCGCCCGCGGAGTGCCCGGACAGGACGTACGTGGTGGGCAGCGCCAGCCCCGCCCGGCCGGCCCTGTTGCGGGCGTCGGCGAAGCTGCGCCCCAGCTTGTCGTTCGGGTCGGTCGCCTTGCCGAGCAGGTCGGCGACGTTGTTGAGGAAGTCGGTGTTGTTGCCGATGTTGTTCACGGTGCAGCCGTAGAGGTTCGCCGACGGCAGGGTCGGCGCGAATACGACGAAGCCCGCGGCCGCGTAGTGCTCGGCGAGGTCCTGCATGTTCCCGTTGCTGCGGGAGAACCCGTGCTGGAGGTAGACCAGCCCGCGCGGGGTGCCGGACGGGAAGTACCAGTCGGCGCTGGCCCGCATGACGTAGAACGCGCAGCGGATGTCGACGGTGTTGCTGACCTCGACGACCCCGGGCACGGCCGCGGTGGCGGTGGCGGCGGGCGCGGCGACGAGTGCGGCGGCGAGGGCGAGGGCTAGGGCGGCGCGGCGTATCACGGTGCCTCCTGTTTCCATCAACGAAACGACGTTTCCTTGCGTTGGATTAAGGGGCACGGCTGTGGCGTGCGTCAATACATGAGATGTGCCAGAAAGAAATCAAGCGCGCTTGACTTTTTTAGGCCTCGGCGGGAGGGTGGTACCGAAAGCGGGAGGAGCGCGCATGGCCGACATCGAGGCACTGCTGACCGATCTGGACGCCGAGAGCGCCGACGCCGACCGCCTCGTGGCGGACCTGCCCGCCGACCGCTGGGCGGCGCCCACGCCCGCCGCCGGCTGGACGATCGCCCACCAGGTCGCGCATCTGCTGTGGACCGACGAGCGCAGCCTGCTCGCCGCGACCGACGTCGACGGCTTCCAGCAGGCCCTGCTCGACCTCGCCGGCTCGCCCGACCCGCTGCGCTTCGTCGACGCCGGTGCCGCGGAGCTGGCGGTGCTGCCGCCCGAGCAGCTGCTGGCCCGCTGGCGGCGAGGCCGGGCCGCGCTGCGCGCCGCGCTCGCCGCCGTCCCGCCCGGAGCGCGGCTGCCCTGGTACGGGCCGCCCATGAGCGCCGCGTCCATGGCCACCGCCCGGATCATGGAGACCTGGGCGCACGGCCAGGACCTCGCCGACACCCTCGGCATCGTGCGCGAACCCAGCGCCCGGCTGCGCCACATCGCCCACCTCGGCGTACGCACCCGCGACTTCGCGTACGCCGCCAACGCCCTCGACGCGCCCGCCGAGCCGTTCCACGTCGCGCTCACCGCGCCCGACGGCGACACCTGGACCTGGGGACCTGACGACGCCGCGCAGCGGGTCACCGGCCCTGCCCTCGACTTCTGCCTGCTGGTCACCCAGCGCCGCCACCGCGCCGACCTGGCGCTGCGGGCCGAGGGACCGGACGCCGGCCGCTGGCTGGACATCGCCCAGGCCTTCGCCGGGCCACCCGGCACCGGGCGCGCTCCGCAAGGCCGCGGCCAGGCGGAGCGGGGCGCGGTGACGCGATGAACGAGCGGACCACGCCTCTTCGCGGAGCTGAACACGGCGAGGTGGCGGCATGAGCGAGACGGCCGGCAGCGGGCGCGCGCCGCTGCGGATCGCGAACGTGTCCGGGTTCTACGGTGACCGGCTGTCCGCGATGCGGGAGATGCTCGACGGCGGGCCGGTCGACGTGCTGACCGGCGACTACCTGGCCGAGCTGACCATGCTGATCCTGGCCCGGGACCGGATGAAGGACCCGGCCACCGGATACGCCAAGACGTTCCTGAAGCAGCTGGAGCAGTGCCTCGGCGACGCGCTGGAGCGCGGCGTGAAGATCGTCGCCAACGCGGGCGGGCTGAACCCGGCGGGGCTGGCCGGGGCGGTCGGCGCGCTCGCCGAGCGGCTCGGGCTGCGCCCGCGCATCGCGTACGTGACCGGCGACGACCTGCTCGGGCGCGCCGACGAGCTGGGACTCGGGCAGCCGCTGGCCGCCAACGCGTACCTCGGCGCGTGGGGCATCGCGTACGCGCTGACCGAGGGCGCCGACATCGTGGTCACCGGGCGGGTCACCGACGCGTCGCTGGTCGTCGGACCCGCCGCGGCGCACTTCGGCTGGGCTCGCGACGACTTCGACGCGCTCGCGGGCGCCGTCGTGGCCGGGCACGTCATCGAGTGCGGCGCGCAGGCGACCGGCGGCAACTACGCGTTCTTCACCGAGCACCGGATCGGCCGGCCGGGATTCCCGCTGGCCGAGGTGTACGCCGACGGCACCAGCGTGATCACCAAGCATCCCGGCACGGGCGGGGTGGTGAACCCGGGCACCGTCACCGCCCAGCTGCTGTACGAGGTGGACACCCCGCGCTACCTCGGCCCCGACGTCGTCGCCCGCCTCGACACGGTCACCCTCGCCGAGGACGGCCCGGACCGGGTGCGCATCACGGGGGTACGCGGCGAGGCGCCGCCGGACACGGTGAAGGTCGGCCTGAACGCCCTCGGCGGGTTCCGCAACGACGTCACGTTCGTGCTCACCGGGCTCGACATCGAGGCCAAGGCGGCGCTGGCCTGCGAGCAGCTCACCGCCGGGCTGCGCCGCGCACCGCAGGAGCTGGTCTGGCGGCTGGCCCGCACCGACCACGCCGACGCGCCCGGCCAGGAGGAGGCGAGCGCCCTGCTGCACGCCACCGTGAAGGACCCGGACCCGAGCGTCGTCGGCCGCGCCTTCAGCGGCGCCGCCGTCGAGCTGGCCCTGGCGAGCTATCCCGGCTTCACCATGCTCGCCCCACCCGGCGACGGCACTCCCTTCGGCGTCTTCACCTCGGCGCTGATCCCCGCCGCCCAGGTCCCGCACACCGTCGTCCTGCCGGACGGCACCGAACACCCCGTCGCCCCCACCGTCAGCACGGCCGTGCCTCCCGGCGAGGCCATAGCCGTAAGCAGGGAGCCGTTTGGAAGGGCACCTTCTACTACGGAAAACGATAAGAAGGTGCCCTTCCTTTCGCGGCCGTTGGGGGTGGTGGCCGGGGCGCGGAGTGGGGACAAGGGGGGCACCGCGAACATCGGGGTGTGGGTGCGCGGTGACGCGGCCTACGGGTGGCTGGTGGCGGTGCTGGATGAGAAGGAGCTGGTGCGGCTGCTGCCGGAGGCGGCGGGGCTGACCGTGACCAGGTATCTGCTGCCGAATCTGCGGGCGGTGAACTTCGTGGTGGAGGGGCTGCTCGGGGACGGGGTGTCGGCGGGCACCCGGTTCGATCCGCAGGGCAAGGGGCTGGGCGAGTGGCTGCGGTCCCGGTACGTCGACATTCCCGAGGAGCTGCTGTGATCCTCCGTTCCACGCTGGACACCGGCGCGGCCGCGTACGCCGGCAACCGTGACGCGCTGCTGGCCAAGCTCGCCGCGCTGGACGCCGAGCACGCCAAGGCGCTGGCCGGGGGCGGGCCGAAGTACGTCAAGCGGCATCACGACCGGGGCAAGCTGCTGCCGCGGGAGCGTATCGAGCTGCTGGTGGACCGGGACTCGCCGCTGCTGGAGCTGTCGGCGCTGGCCGCCTTCGGCACCGACTACCCGGTCGGGGCGAGCGTGGTGACCGCGATCGGCGTTGTCGAGCAGACCGAGTGCATGATCATCGCGAACGACCCGACGGTGCGCGGTGGTGCGTCCAACCCGTACACGCTGCGCAAGACGCTGCGGGCGATGGACATCGCGCGGGAGAACCGGCTGCCGCTGATCAATCTGGTCGAGTCGGGCGGCGCGGACCTGCAGAGCCAGAAGGACATCTTCATCCCCGGCGGGCGGCTGTTCCGCGACCTGACCAGGCTCAGCGCGGCGGGCATCCCCACGGTCACACTGGTGTTCGGCAACTCGACGGCCGGTGGGGCGTACGTGCCGGGCATGAGCGACCACGTCGTGATGATCAAGGAGCGGTCGCAGGTGTTCCTGGCCGGCCCGCCGCTGGTCAAGATGGCCACCGGCGAGGACGCCGACGAGGAGTCGCTGGGCGGCGCGGCCATGCACGCCCGCGTCTCGGGCCTGGCCGACTACCTCGCCGACGACGAGGTGCAGGCCATCGGCATGGGGCGGCGCGTCGTCGCGTCGCTGCGCTGGCGCAAGCTCGGCGCGGTCCCCTCGGCGCACCCCGACGAGCCGCTGTTCGACGCCGAGGAGCTGCTCGGCATCGTGCCGCCGGACCTGCGCGTGCCGTTCGACCCGCGCGAGGTGATCGCCCGCGTCGTCGACGGCTCCCGCTTCGACGAGTTCAAGCCGGAGTACGGCGCCAGCCTGGCCACGGGGTGGGCGAGCGTGCACGGGTTCCCGGTCGGCATCCTGGCCAACGCGCGCGGGGTGCTGTTCAGCGCCGAGTCGCAGAAGGCGGCGCAGTTCATCCAGCTCGCCAACCAGACCCGCACCCCGCTGGTGTTCCTGCACAACACGACCGGCTACATGGTCGGCAAGGACTACGAGCAGGGCGGCATCATCAAGCACGGCGCGATGATGATCAACGCGGTGTCCAACAGCACCGTGCCGCACATCTCCGTCCTGATCGGAGCGTCCTACGGCGCCGGGCACTACGGCATGTGCGGGCGGGCGTACGATCCGCGCTTCCTGTTCGCGTGGCCGTCGGCGAAGTCGGCGGTGATGGGCGGGGCGCAGCTCGCGGGCGTGCTGTCGATCGTGGCGCGGCAGTCCGCGGCGGCGGCCGGGCGGCCCTACGACGAGGACGCCGACACGGTCGTGCGGACCATGGTGGAGAACCAGATCGAGGCCGAGTCGCTGCCCATGGTGCTGTCCGGCCTCGGCTACGACGACGGCGTCATCGACCCCCGCGACACCCGCACCGTGCTGGGCATGTGCCTGTCGGCGGTGCAGTCCGCTCCCGACCCGGGCCCGGGTCCCTACGGCGTCTTCCGGATGTGACGACATGATCTCCAGACTGCTGGTCGCCAACCGTGGTGAGATCGCCCGCCGGGTCTTCCGGACCTGCCGCGAGCGCGGCATCACCACCGTCGCCGTCTACTCCGACGCCGACGCCCGCGCGCTGCACGCCCGCGAGGCCGACATCGCGGTACGCCTGCCCGGCGTCACCGCAGCCGAGACGTACCTGCGCGCCGACCTGATCATCGAGGCGGCGCGGGCGGCGGGGGCCGACGCGGTCCACCCCGGCTACGGCTTCCTGTCCGAGAACGCCGCGTTCGCGCAGGCCGTGCTCGACGCCGGGCTGACCTGGGTCGGGCCGACGCCGGAGGCCGTCGACGCGATGGGCTCGAAGATCGCGTCGAAGAAGCTGATGGCCGCCGCGGGCGTGCCCGTGCTGCCCGAACTCGACCCGGCCGCGGTCACCGAGGCCGACCTCCCGGTGCTGATCAAGGCGTCGGCGGGCGGCGGCGGCCGGGGCATGCGGGTGGTACGCACCCTCGCCGAGCTGCCCGGCCAGGTCGAGGCCGCCCGCGCCGAGGCGGCGACCGCGTTCGGCGACCCGACGGTGTTCTGCGAGCCCTATCTGGCCACCGGCCGGCACATCGAGGTGCAGGTCATGGCCGACACGGACGGCACCGTGTGGGCGCTGGGGGAGCGCGAGTGCTCCATCCAGCGCCGTCACCAGAAGGTCGTCGAGGAGGCCCCGTCCCCGCTGGTCGACGCCGCGATGCGGGAACGCCTGCAGCAGGCGGCCACCGCGGCCGCGGCCGCGATCGGATACGTCGGCGCGGGCACCGTCGAGTTTCTGGCGAGCGCCGACGGCGCGTTCCACTTCCTGGAGATGAACACCCGCCTCCAGGTCGAGCACCCCGTCACCGAGCTGGTCACCGGCCTGGACCTCGTCGCCCTCCAGCTCGACGTCGCCGAGGGCGCCGCCCTCCCACCCACCCCGCCCACCATGACCGGCCACGCCATCGAGGTCCGCCTCTACGCCGAGGACCCCGCCCACACCTGGCGCCCCCAGACCGGCCCCCTGCACACCTTCACCCTCCCCACCACCACCACCGAGTTCGGCCACCCCGCCCCGGCGGCGTCGCCGGCCCCCGGTTTCAGGGAAACTGCAGGAACTCGGGTCGGCTCGGGTGCAGTTTCCCCGAAACTGCAGGGCGCCTCCGCGGGGTTGGCGGCGAGCGCGGCCGGCGGGCCGGGCTTGACCAGCGGGTCGAGTGTGGCCCACGCGGCGGGCGCGGGCGGCGCGACCGGCGTGGTGGTGCGGGTGGACAGCGGCGTGACCTCCGGGGACGTCGTGACGCCGCATTACGACCCGATGCTCGCCAAGGTGATCGTCTGGGCGCCGACGAGGGCGCAGGCCGCGCGGGCACTCGCGTCGGCGCTGGCCGGGGCACGGGTGCATGGGCTGGTCACGAACCGGGACCTGCTGGTCAACGTGCTGCGGCACCCGGCGTTCCTGGCGGGGGAGACCGACACCGCGTTCTTCGACCGGCACGGGCTGGACGAGCTGGCCAAGCCGCTGGCCGACGAGGACGCGCAGCGGCTGTCCGCCGTCGCGGCCGCGCTGGCCGCCGCTGCCGCCGAGCGCGCGAACGCGACCGTGGGCTCGGGGCTGCCCACGGCCTGGCGCAACGTCGCCTCCGCCGCGCAGATCCGGTCCTACCAGGCACCGTGTGGGCGGATCGACGTCGCCTACCGGGGCGGGCGTGGTGGCGTACACCTGGATGACGGTCTGACCGCCGGAGACGTCAGCCCGACGCGGGTCCAGCTGTCGCGGGGGCCGGTCCGGTATGCCTTCGACGTCGCCGCGTTCGACGGGCTGGTCTGCGTGGACTCGGTGCTCGGGCCGGTCGCGCTGCGGCCGGTCGAGCGCTTCCCCGAGCCGGAGGCGCAGGTGGCGACCGGGTCGCTGCTCGCGCCGCTGCCCGGGGCGGTCATTCGCGTCGCCGTCGCCGAGGGCGACCAGGTCACTGCCGGCCAGCCGCTGCTGTGGCTGGAGGCCATGAAGATGCAGCACGAGATCACCGCCCCGACCGACGGCGTCGTCACCAGCCTGCCCGTGACCACCGGCCGCCAGGTCGAGGTCGGCGCGGTGCTCGCCGTCGTCACCCCGACGACCCCGGAGGCATCCGAGTGAACCCGCTGGAGAGCGACGAGCGCCGCGCGCTGCGCCGTGCCGTGTCCGACCTGGCCGGCAAGTACGGCCACGAGTACTACCTGCGCACCGCGCGCAGCGGCGAGAAGACCGACGAGCTGTGGCAGGAGGCGGGCCGGCTCGGCTACCTCGGCGTGCACGTGCCGGTCGAGTACGGCGGCGGGGGCGGCGGCATCGGCGACCTGGCCGCGGTCTGCGAGGAGCTGGGCGCGGCGGGCTGCCCGCTGCTGATGATGGTCGTCTCCCCGGCGATCTGCGCCACCGTCATCGCCCGGTTCGGCACGGACGAGCAGAAGCAGCGCTGGCTGCCGGGCCTGGCCGACGGCACCCGCATCTTCGCGTTCGCGATCACCGAGCCGGACGCCGGATCCAACGCGCACAAACTCACCACCACGGCCACCCGCGACGGGGACGGCTGGGTGCTGACCGGCCGCAAGACCTACATCTCGGGCATCGACCAGGCCGAGGCGGTGCTGGTGGTGGGGCGCACCGCCGACGAGCGCACCGGGCGGCTCAAGCCGGTGCTGTTCATCGTGCCGACGGACGCGCCCGGGTTCACCGCGACGCAGATCCCGACGGAGCTGGTCGCGCCGGAGAAGCAGTACAACCTGTTCTTCGACGAGGTGCGGCTGCCCGGCGACGCCCTGGTCGGCGACCCCGACGCGGGGCTGCTGCAGCTGTTCGCCGGGCTTAACCCCGAGCGCATCATGGCGTCGGCGTTCGCGCTGGGCATCGCCCGCTACGCGCTGTCGCGCGCGGTCGACTACGCCAAGACGCGCACCGTCTGGGGGCCGCCGATCGGCGCGCACCAGGCGATCAGCCACCCGCTCGCGGCCGGCCACATCGAGGTCGAGCTGGCCCGGCTGATGACCCGCGAGGCTGCGTACCTCTACGACAGCGGCGACGACCAGGCCGCCGGCGAGGCGGCGAACATGGCGAAGTACGCGGCCGGCGAGGCCACGGTCAAGGCCGTGGACCAGGCCATCCAGACGCACGGCGGCAACGGCCTGGCCACCGAGTACGGCCTGGCCACGCTGCTGGTCGCGTCGCGGCTGGGCCGGATCGCGCCGGTCAGCCGCGAGATGATCCTCAACTTCGTGGCCCAGCACAGCCTGGGCCTGCCGCGGTCCTACTGAGCCCGGGTACCGTGATCGCCGTGCCGACCACCCCCGTACGCGAACCCCGCCAGGACCGCAGCCGTGCCACCCGCCAGCGGCTGCTGGAGGCGTCGGTGCGCTGCATGGCGGAGCTGGGGTGGTCCGGCACGACGGTCGCGGTGGTCGCCGAGCGCGCCGGGGTGTCCCGCGGCGCCGCCCAGCACCACTTCCCGACCCGCGAGGACCTGGTCACCGGCCTCATCGAATACATGACCGAGGTCCGCGCCGCCGAGATCGAGTCGGTCGCCGCCGGGTTGCGCAGCGGCCCGCGCCGCACCGAACAGGTGCTGACCGTGCTGGTCGGTCTCTACCGCGGGCCGGTGTTCCGGGCCGCGCTGCACGTGTGGACCGCCGCCGCGGTCGACGAGGCGCTGCGCGACAAGGTCCGGCCGCTGGAGGCGGAGCTGGGCCGCACCGCGCACCGGATGGCCGTCGAGCTGCTGCGCGTTGACGAGGAGACGCCCGGGGCCCGGGAGACGGTGCAGGCGACCCTGGACCTGGCCCGCGGCCTCGGTCTGGGCGAGCTGCTGCGCGACGACACCGCCCGGCGCGCGCGGGTGCTGCGCCAGTGGGCGGCGACCCTGGACACGGTGCTGCCGCCCACGTCCTGACCGCAAGTCCGTCAGGTCACAGCACCTTCGCCACGTAGACCGCCGCCCCGGCGATCACGGCCGCGGCGGTGAACAGCCCCACGAGTGGCGCCGCCGCGCTGCTGGGCGGGTCGGGCTCGACCGGCCCGTCCCGGGCCTCGCCGAAGGGCTCGACCGAGGCGTCCCACCCGTTCCAGCCCTGCTGCGTGATCCCGCCGTCGGTGTAGGTGTAGGACCAATGGGAGCCGTCCTCGCCGTCGAAGTGGACGGTCCCTTCGCGCACGAACGGCGCGATGGCCACGTAGAACGCGGTGGCCGAGTCGGACCACTTCGGATCGCCTTCCTCGTCGAAGGCGAACTCGATCCAGTCGCCGTCGCGGGTGAGCGCGCCGGCCGCCGCCCACACGATGTCCGCCAGGGTCGGGTCGGCCGTCTCCGGCTCCAGCGGGCGGCCGCGCGCCGCCCAGGCCGCCAGCACGGCGGCCACCGCCGCGCCGTCCGCCGGCTCCGGCAGGTGCAGGCGCCCTGAGGGCCACACGGCGTATCCCACGGCGCAAGGCTAGTCCGCGCCCCCGACAAAAGTGAGGATCTGGTCCCCGCACGCGATCTTCACGGCATTTGTCCGCATGATGACTGAGCGTGGCGGCCAGCGCCGACCGCTGCTCTCATGACCCTATGACCGACGCTGACCAGCACATCAGTGCAGAGAACCTGGCGGAGCTAGGCTCCTACCAGCTGGAGGTCGCCCGTCTGGCGAGCCTCGACCACGCCCTGGGCGACGCCCCGGGGCTGCACCGCCACGCGCTGTTCGCCGGCGCCGAGCCGCGCGCCTACGCCGACGAGCTGCTGGGACGGCGCGAGGAGCGGCTGTCCGCCCTGGACGGCTACCGGACCAGGGACCTGTCGGGGCTGCCGCTCGGGCCGTCGTGGCGGGAGCGGGACCTCGACGGCATTCTCGACCAGCTCGCCGGTGACTGGCACCAGGTGCGGGTGCCGCGAATGGTGCTCGTGGACACCCACCTGCCCAACGCGGAGACCACGGACGGCTTCCTGCGGCCGCGCCCGTACCCAGGGGGCGTCGGTCTCGACAGCGTGCACGACCTCGACCCGGCGGCGCCGGTCGCGCCGCTGGCGCAGCGGGACGGCCGCGGGCCGCTGGACGAGGAGCACTGGTGGTACACGTGGCAGTGGACCAACGTCTTCGAGCCGGCGCCCGCCGACGGATTCCTGTCCTACCGGTTCGAGGTCGGCGCACATCTCTCGCCGTACGACGTGTCGGCGCTGTCCGGCGGGCTCTACGCCTGGATCAGGGTCGCGAGTGCGAGCGACCAGGATGACCTGCTCGGCCAATGGCGGGAGAGCAAGCCCTGGCCCGTCGACGTCGCGCTGCCCCGCAACACGCACGCGCTGCACACCGGGCGGGAGTCGGCGATCTCCGGCTGGATCCCGGTGCGGCAGGGGCAGCGGGCCAAGCTCAGCCTGCTCGCCGGCGTGATCGTCGCGCTGGCGGGCGGACGGCTGTTGCTGATCTCCCACGCCGCCGGCATCACGACCCACCCGGTCGGCTACTCGGGTATCGCGGGTCTGGGGCGCATCGAGTACCGGTTCGACTCCATGCTGCTCGGCAAGCTGCTCGACGACGAGCTGGACCTGCGTACCAAGCGTTTCCCGTGACGCGCGCGGGCGCTTCATGATCAAGGTCCCGCCGTGCTGCCGGAACCGGTCGTCGGGACCTCGATCGTCTCGTGGCCGTCAGCCGGCAGGCTGCGGCTCCTCGTCGCGCGGCGGGGCGGGTTGCTTCGGCCGGTCCGCCAGGCCGAGTGCGGCGGGGTAGGTCGCGAAGCGGCCCAGCTTCAGCCTGCGGACGGCGGTGTCCCACGGGTTGTGGGTGGCGGTGTGGACGAGATGCTCGAAGTGGGACAGGTAGGTCTCGCCGCGGCGGGCGCGCTCGGCCAGGATGTAGGGCTCCAGCGCGCGCCACGCCTGCCGGGAACGGTAACTGATCGTGCTCATCAGCAGCCTCGGGTCGACCGCGGCGAAGGCGAGCATCTGGCCGAGACCGTTGTAGTACAGCGCCACGCGGCTGACCAGGCGCCGTGTTTCCAGCGGCAGGTCGCTGACGCTGACATCGGGCTCGGGATACGCCGCGGCCAGGTGGTTGATGACGTAATCCTCCGCCTCCTGGAACTCATCGCTTGAGCGGACGCGGGTCAGCAACTCGATCGCGACGATCGTGTGGTTCGCCGTCTGCGCCGAGCGCAGCTGGCGTACCGCGAACAAGGCGGTCACCACGACGGCGACCATCGAGATGAAGGCGGCCACGACATCGACCAGGTCGGAGATCACGCGCCTGAGCGTACGCAGCGTGAGCAACACGTCGCCCGGGGCAGCCGCCTAGCCCTAACAGAGAATGACGCGTATTCTATTGGGCATGGCCGAGAACCGGACGAAGAGCTTCTACCTGCCGCCCGACGTGCTGGAATACCTCGCCTCCAGCGCGAACGCCTCCGCGACCGTCACCAGGCTGGTCCGGCGCGAGCGGCTGCGCGAGCAGGAGGCCTCGGCCTACGAGCGCATCCACGGCCACCCGGTGTCCGACCGTGCCCGCGAACGCGCGAAGCGGTGGTCCCGCGAGCAGCTCGCCGCCGCCGCCCGGCACGCCGACGAGCACCGGGACACGACCGATGAGCTGCGCCGCCTGATGGGCTGGGCCGAGTGAGCGACGACCCGGCCGACGGGCAGCCGCCGATCCGGCTGATCCTGGACGCCTCCGCGATCAGCGCGTTCGGCGGGAACGAGACGGTCGGGCAGATCATCGGCGACATCCAGGACGAGGACGAGTGCTTCGCCGTGCCGACCGCCTGCCTGGCCGAGGCGCTGGCGCAGGGCGCCGACCCGGCTCTCGTCCAGCTGCTGCAGTCGCATGCCGGCTGCGTGACCGTCACCTCGACCGAGGACTGGGTGTCCCTCGGCCGTTTCCTCGAGCTGACCCGTCCCGGGCCGCACGCGCTGCACGACGTCACCGATTCGGACGTGACGATGCTCGCCGTGCGCGCGGACGCGTACGTCCTCACCGAGGACCCCTCGCGCTACACCCGGATCTACGGCGGTGTGCCGGCGATCCTGCTGGAGAAACCCTGGACCGACTGACGGCCGGACGGCTCAGCGGGCCTCGGCCTGCTCGCCGACCTGCCTGATGAACTCCACGCTGCCGGTGAAGATCCGTTCCGCGTCGTAGTCGAGGGTCGCCACGTGGTAGCTGTCGGCCAGCACGATCTCGGCGACGTCGGTGCTGTTCACCTCGCGCAGGATGATCGCGCTGTTCTCCGGCTCGACCACGTGGTCCTGCGTGCTGTGGAACAGCCGCAGCGGCTGGTCCACCTTCGGCAGGTCGGCCCGGACCAGGCGCAGGAAGCTGCGCAGCGACGCCGCCGCGCGCAGCGGGGTGCGCTCGTACGCCCCCTCCTGCACGCCCGGCATCGCGATGTCGTTGCCGATGGCCGGCATCGAGGCCACGAAGCGCGACACCACCGGCAGCAGCCGGGTCTGCGCCTGCAGCATCGCCACGATCGGGTTGACCAGCACGATGCCGGAGATCGCGGAGCCGTGCTGCTCGGCCAGGCGCAGCGTCAGCGCCCCGCCCATGGACAGGCCCACCACGAACACGCGCTCGCAGCGCTCGCGCAGCTCGGCGAAGGCGGCGTCGACGCAGCCGTACCAGTCCTGCCAGGTGGTGGTGTTCGCCTCCTGCCAGGTGGTGCCGTGGCCGGGCAGCAGCGGCAGCCGCACCGTCCAGCCCTGCTCGACCAGGTGCTGCGCCCACGGGCGCATGCTGCGCGGCGAACCGGTGAAACCGTGGCAGACGAGCACGCCGATCTCGGCGGAGCCGTCATGCGACAAGGGGTCGTGCTGCCCGTCTGACATGCGCAGATCCTGGCAGGAATCCGCCGTCCCGCCAAGGGCCAGGTGTTTGGCCTGGCCAGGGTGGGTACGACGGGCGGGGCGGCGGCCCAGCGCGGTGCCGCTCCCCAGGCCACGTGCGCACAGCGGGGGAGAGACATCATGAGCACCGACGAGGAAATCGACATCGAACTGGACGACAAGCAGCTGCAGCTGGACCTGGCCCGGGTCGACAAGACCGGCACGGCGCTGACCACCGACCAGGGCATCGGCGTCGACGACACCGACAACACGCTGCGGGCGGGGCCGCGCGGGCCCAGCCTGCTGGAGGACTTCCACCTGCGCGAGAAGATCATGCGCTTCGACCATGAGCGCATACCCGAGCGGGTGGTGCACGCGCGCGGCTCGGCGGCGCACGGCTACTTCCAGCCGTACGACGCCGCGCTGGCGCAGTACACGGTGGCGCCGTTCCTGACCGACCCGGACACGCGTACGCCGGTGTTCGTGCGGTTCTCCACGGTGCAGGGCTCGCGCGGGTCCACCGACACGCCGCGCGACGTGCGCGGCTTCGCCACCAAGTTCTACACCGAGCAGGGCAACTTCGACCTGGTCGGCAACAACATGCCGGTCTTCTTCATCCAGGACGGGATCAAGTTCCCCGATCTGGTGCACGCGCTCAAGCCCGAGCCGCACCACGAGATGCCGCAGGCGGCCTCCGCGCACGACACGTTCTGGGACTTCGTGACGCTGCAGCCGGAGACCATGCACCACCTGATCTGGCTGATGTCCGACCGGGCCATCCCGCGCAGCTACCGCACCATGCAGGGGTTCGGGGTGCACACGTTCCGGCTGGTCAACGCCGAGGGCCGGTCGACGTTCGTGAAGTTCCACTGGACGCCGGTGGCCGGGACGCACTCGCTGGTGTGGGACGAGGCGCAGAAGATCTCCGGCAAGGACCCCGACTTCAACCGCCGCGACCTGTGGGAGTCCATCGAGGGCGGCGTGTTCCCGGAGTACGAGCTGGGCCTGCAGCTGATCGCCGAGAGCGACGAGTTCGCCTTCGACGACATCGACCTGCTCGACTCCACGAAGATCGTCCCGGAGGAGCGGGTGCCGGTCACGCCCGTGGGGCGCATGGTGCTCGACCGCAACCCGGACAACTTCTTCGCCGAGACCGAGCAGGTCGCGTTCTGCATCGGCAACGTGGTGCCCGGCATCGACTTCACCGACGACCCGCTGCTGCACGCCCGGCTGTTCTCGTACCTGGACACGCAGCTGACCCGGCTCGGCGGGCCGAACTTCCCGCAGATCCCGATCAACCGGCCGGTCGCGCCGGTGCGCAACCACCAGCAGGACGGCTTCCACCAGGACGACATCCCGCTCGGGCAGGCCAACTACCACCCGAACTCGCTGGGCGGCGGCTGCCCGTTCGTGCCCGGCGCGGGCCTGACCGCGCCTGACCAGAACACCTACGTGCACTTCCGCGAGCAGGTCGACGGGCACAAGGGCCGCAAGCGCTCGGAGACCTTCGCCGACCACTACAGCCAGGCGACCCTGTTCTGGAACAGCATGAGCGCCTGGGAGAAGGAGCACATCGCCGCGGCGTACCAGTTCGAGCTGGGCAAGGTCGCGCCGATGCACATCCGCGAGCGCATGGTCGAGCACCTCAACCAGATCGACCACACACTCGCCGTCACCGTCGCCGCCGGCATCGGGGTGGCGGTCCGGGAGCCGGGCCCGCCCAACCACGGCCGCATCTCGCCCGCGCTGAGCCAGACCACCATGCCGGGCAGCACCGGCGTACGCGGCCGCAAGGTCGCGATCCTGGTCGCCGACGGGGTCGACGACATCGGCGTCGCGGCGCTGCGCGAGCGGCTGCTGGCCGAGGAGGCCTTGGTGGACGTGCTGGCCCCGGTCGACGGCGCGGTGACCACCGCCTCCGGCGGCGTGCTGCCGGTGGACAAGGCGATGAACACGGTGGCGTCCGTGCTGTACGACGCGGTCGCGGTCGGCGGCGGTGACGCGGCGGTCGACGTGCTGGTCGCGGACGGGGTCGCGGTGCACTTCGTCGCCGAGGCCTACAAGCACGCCAAGCCGCTGATCGTGCTCGGCGTCGGCGATCGGCTGGTCCAGGCGGCCCGGCTGCCGGTGTACGAGGTCTCCGACCGGACCGGCGACGTGCCCAGCAAGCCGATCGCGGCCGCGCTGGACGGTGTGGTGTTCCTGGCCCCGGACGCGGCACCCGACGCCGCCTTCTTCGCCGAGGTCACCGAGGCGATCATCGCCCACCGCCACTACGACCGCCCGGTCGCCGGCATCGCCGCCTGACCGCCCGCGACCGGCACCCCGCCCACGTCCACGTGGGCGGGGTGCGCCTGCCGGGGGGCTAGCTGCTCTCGCCGAGGGCCTCCTTGGTCGCCTCGAGCGCCTCCTCCTCGGTCATCTCCTCGTCCTGCCCCGGCTCGGCCTCGGTGACCTCGTCGGCCTCGGCCGCCTCCTGCTCGCTGATCTCGTCGATCGGCTGCTCGCTCATGGCACACCCCGTTCGTCGATCGCTCACGGCTGTGAGGACGTGCCGTGCATTCCCGCCGCCGGGCGGCCACAAACGCCAAAAAGGCACTATCACCAGCGGAAACAGGGTTTCGGCGGCCACTGCCGGGGAACTTGGGGCGAATTGGGAGGAGCGTCGCGAGCCGTACCAGGGCCTTGATCGGAGCTGATCGGCGATCGCTTCCACCGTGTGGAGGGGGAACACGATGACCCAGCAATACCAGGGCACGACCGACCCCGGCCGGCCCGGCAGCGGCATAGACCAGGGCACGACCGGCTTCACGGCGCAGCCGCCGTTCGACGACGAGCCCGCCATGACGACCGGCACGTACGACCCGCAACACACCTCCGGGAGCCAGACGGCCACCGGAGAGCAGGCCAAGGAGGTCGCCAAGTCGGCGACGGAGCAGGCCAAGCAGGTCGCCCAGGAGACCGGCAGCCAGATGCGCAACCTGGCCGGCTCGGCCACCGAGGAGCTGCGCGGGCAGGCCGCCACGCAGCAGGAACGCGTGGCATCGGGGCTGCGCACGCTCGCCGACGATCTCTCGTCGATGCGCACCGGCAACGGATCCGACCGGATGGCGGGCGACCTGATGCAGGAGATCTCCAGCAGGGCCCACCGCGCCGCGGACTGGCTGGAGCACCGCGAGCCCGGCCAGCTGCTCGACGAGGTACGCGACTACGCGCGCCGGCACCCGGGCACGTTCCTGCTCGGGGCACTCGCGGCGGGCCTGGTCGTGGGCCGGCTGACCCGCGGCATCGTCGCGGCGGGCGGCAACGGGCACCGCGACGTGCACCTGCCCGCACCGGCCACGCCGATCGGCGCGGGCACCGGCATGCCGGGCGCCACCACCACCGGGATCGGCGCCACCACGGGGCATGTGACGCCGGACGAGCTCGCGTACTCGGGCGGCGCGGGCCGCTACGAGCGGGAGAGCGAGGTGCCGCGATGAGGACGGAACCGCTGCGCACGGACCTGACCCCCGACGGCGGGGGCGGGACGTCGCAGCAGTCGATCGGCGAGCTGCTCGGCGAGATCAGCACTGACCTGTCCACGCTGATGCGGCAGGAGTTGGAACTGGCCAAGGCGGAGCTGCGCCAGGAGACGGCCAAGGCGGGCAAGGCGGCCGGCATGTTCGGCGGCGCGGCGGTCGCGGCGAACCTGATGCTGCTGTTCGTCTCGCTGGCGCTGTGGCGGCTGCTGTCGGCCGTGATGGACCCGGGCTGGGCGGCCGTGCTGGTCGCCGTCCTGTGGGGCATCGCCGCGGCCGTGCTGTACACGACCGGCCGCGCGCGCCTGCGCGAGCTGCGGCCGATGCCGCAGACGGCGGAGACGGTCAAGCAGATGCCCTCCGCGCTGCGCGGGCATCCGGAGGAGGAGAGGAAGACGACATGAGCACCGACACGCAGCAGATCCGCCGCGACATCGAGCGCACCCGTGAGGACCTGCGCACCGACGTGGACGCGCTGACCGACCGGGTCAGCCCGTCCCGGGTCGTCGGCCGGCGGGTGGACAGGGTGCGCGGCGCGGCGCGCTCGGTCCGCGAGAAGATCATGGGCACCGTGCAGCACCCGATCGAGGCGAGCAGCGGCCCGGCGTCGGCGCTGGCCGAGCGCGCGTCTTCGGCGGCCGGTTCGGTCGGCGACGCCGCGGGCGCCGCCCAGCAGAAGGTGCTGTCCCAGACCCAGGGCAGCCCGCTGGCGGCCGGGCTCATCGCGTTCGGCGCCGGGGTGCTGATCTCGTCGCTGATCCCGGCGAGCGAGCCCGAGCAGCGCATCGCGGGCCAGCTCAAGGACACCCTGTCCGAGCACGCCGAGGACATCAAGGCGCAGGCCACGGAGGTGGCCGGCGAGGTCAAGGAGCACCTGCGCGAGCCGGTGCAGCAGGCGGTCGAGTCGGTGAAGGCCAGCGCGGGCGACGCGGCCTCGACCGTACGGGAGGAGACCGGCACGACGCCGCGGAGTGGCGGCGCCATCTAGCCGAGCGCAGGCAGTTGCTGCGGGTGGTCGAGCACGTCGTGGAACAGGTCGCCGTGCTCGGCCACCCGCTGCGGCATGGTGCGGATGGTGAAGCCGTCCGGGCGCAGCGCCGGATCGTCCAGCTCCTCCCACGCGATCGGCGCCGACACGGGTGCGCCGGGCGCCGGACGGGGACTGTACGGGCCGACCAGCGTCTTGTTGATCGCGTTCTGCGTGTAGTCGAGCCGGGCCAGGCCGCCCCGCTGCGCCTTCTGCCACTTCCAGCTGACCAGCTCCGGCACGACCGCGCCCACCGTGCGCGAGAGCCGCTCCACCCAGGCGCGCGTGTCGTCGAAGTCCGGGCCGGCGGCGATCGGCACCCAGATCTGGATGCCGCGGCGGCCGGTCACCTTGGCCCGCGCGGTGACCCCCAGGTGCTCGAACGCGGTGCGGTGCAGCCGCGCCAGCACCAGCAGGTCGTCCCAGCCGGTGCGCTCACCGGGGTCGAGGTCGACCAGCGCGTACGTCGGCAGCTGCGGGTGCTCGACCAGGGACGTCCACGGGTGCCACTCGAGCGCGCCGAAGTTCGCCGCCCACAGCAGCGCGGCAGGCTCGTCCACGACCAGGTAGGTGGTCGTCTCGCCCGGATCCGCGTCCGGGTTCTCCCAGCGGGGCAGCCACTCCGGCGCGTGTTCGGGCAGCTGCTTGTGCCAGAAGCCCTTGCTCTGCGCGCCGTTGGGGTAGCGGTGCAGGTTCAGGGCGCGCCGGAGCAGGTAGGGCAGCGCGGTCGGCGCGATCTGCGCGGTATATCGCAGCAGGTCGCGCTTGCTGACCGGGTCGTCCTCACCGGGGCGGCCCGGGAACAGGATCTTGTCGAGGTTCGTCACCCGCAGGTCCCGGCCGAACACATGCCACCTGCCGCCACCCGGGGGCAGCGCGTCCAGGCCGGCCAGCTCGTCGGGCCGCACCTCGCGGGCCCGCAGGGTCACGGCGGCCCGCGCGGCCGGCGCGCCGGAGCGCCACAACCGGTCCGGGTCCGCCTTGACGTCGTCGTTGGTGCGGCCGGACAGCACCGAGCGCGGATGCTCCTCGGCGCTCCAGCCGGGCACCGCGAACTCGTCGTGCTTGTGCAGCAGCAGCCAGTCCTCCTTGCCCGAGCCCGCCGGGCCGGTGCGCACCAGCACGAACCTGCCGCGCAGCTTCTGCCCGAACAGGTCCAGGTGCAGCTCGCCCGCGCGTACGGCGCGGCCCGGATCGGTCTCGCCGCCCTTGCCGGGTCCCGGCTGCCAGGTGCCCGCGTCCCAGACGATCACGTCTCCGGCGCCGTACTGGCCGGCGGGGATGACGCCCTCGAAGTCGAAGTACTCCAGCGGGTGGTCCTCGACGTGGACGGCGATCCGGCGTACCTCCGGATCCAGCGTCGGGCCTTTCGGCACCGCCCAGCTGACCAGCACCCCGTCGATCTCCAGCCGGAAGTCGTAGTGGGTGCGGCGGGCGCGGTGACGCTGCACCACGAAGGCGCGGGAACCGTCGCCCGCCGCCGGCCCGGGCTGCCCGGCCGGCTCCGGCGTGCGCTCGAAATCCCGTTTCCGCCGGTACGCGGTGAGCCGGTCCGGCGCGGTCGCTGTCGCGTTCACGAGACAGCCGTACCCGCGCCGGCCGGGATCGACGCCTGGCCGGCGCGGGTGGCGGCGCTCAGCCCGCCGACTTCAGCGCGTCCTGCAGCTCCTGCTTCGTCATCTGCGCGCGGCCCTCGAGGTTCCTCAGTCGCCGGAGCCGGGCTCGGTCTGCCGGCCGTGCAGGTGCGCCTTGACCTTCTCCGGCAGCACCCGGGCCGCCGTGGTCTGCAGCCTGTTGCGGAACGAGCCCGCCACCACCTGGTCCTCCCCGGCCATGAGCGCGTCGTACGCCTCCCGGGCCACGTCGTCAGGATCGTCCTTCGGGCCGGTGGCGACCTTGGTGTCCTGCATCCCCGCGCGCTCGAAGAACGGGGTGTCCGTGGGTCCGGGCAGCAGTGCCGTCACGTGGACGCCGCTGTCCTCGACCTCCGCGCGCAGCGCCTCGGCGAAGGAGTGGAGGAACGCCTTCGAGGCGGCGTACGTGGCGAAGTACGGGCCGGGCATGGTCGCGGCGATGGACGACGTGAACAGTACGCGACCGTGTCCCTGCCGCGCCATGTCACCCAGTGCGCGGTGCGCCAGGTGCACGGCGGAGGCCACGTTCAGGTCGATCAGCCGCATCTCGGCGGCCAGGTCGTTGTCGACGAACGCGCCGCCCACCCCGATGCCCGCGTTGATGGCGAGCGCCTCCAACGGCCGGCCCTCGTCGACGATGAGGTCGTAGAAGCGCTCGACGGCGTCGTACGAGGTCAGGTCCAGCTGGGCGGCGCGCACCGAGGCGCCGTCGTCGCGCAGCTCGGCCGCTGCCGCCGTGATGGCCGGATCGTCGGCGACGATCACCAGGTCGTAGCCGTGCCGCGCGAACTGGCGGGCCAGCGCGAGGCCGATGCCGCTGGAGGCACCGGTGACCGCGGCCAGTGGACGTTCTGCAAGCTCGGACATGTCTCCCCCTCCGGTGTCGGGAGGTCGTACCCGGTGGTGGAGGCGCGGAAACCGGGGGAGGGCTTGACGGCCCGCCGCCCGGATGGTTTATTTAACACATCCGCTAATTAACAGATCGGCTAAGTGCATGATCGACGATCAGCTGAGCGTCACGTTCGCGGCGCTGGCCGACCCGACCCGGCGGGCCATCCTGGCCCGGCTCGCGCAGGGCGAGGCCACCGTGAACGAGCTGGCGGCGCCGCACGCGATGAGCCTGCCCGCGATCTCCCGGCACCTGAAGGTCCTGGAGCGGGCCGGCCTCGTGGTGAAAGGCCGCGACGCGCAGTGGCGGCCGTGCCGGCTGGAACCGGCGCCGCTGCGCGAGGTCGACGACTGGATGGCGCCCTACCGGACCTTCTTCACCGAGCGCCTCGACCGCCTTGCCGAGCACCTCAAGACCATGCTGCCGACCGAACCCGAGGAGCAACGATGACCACCCACACCGGCACCCTGCGCACCTTCACCGTCGTGCGCCGCCTCGACGCGCCTCCGGAGGTCGTCTTCCGGGCCTGGACGGAGCCCGAGCACCTGGTGCAGTGGTTCGCCAACCCGACCGCGCCCCCGCCCGCCCTGCCCACCACCGTGGACCTGCGGGTCGGCGGCCAGTGGCGGCTGCACATGATCGAGAACGAGCGGAAGGCGTACGTCACGGGCGGCGTCTACCGCGAGATCGTCCCGTCGCGACGGCTGGTCTTCGCCTGGGGCGCGGTTGACGGCTGGCCCGCGCTGGACCCGGCCCGGCTGGAGGACAACCCGCTGGTCACCCTCGACTTCGCGGCGGACGGCAGCGCCACCGAGATGAGCCTGCGGGTCGACTTCCCCGACCACCTCAGCGATGAGGACGTCAAGGGCTGGCTCGACCTCGGCATCCGGCACGGCTGGAACTTCACCCTCGACCGCCTGGCCCCATACCTGGCGCAGAGCCGCTGACCTCCGCCTTCGGCCCCGCCCCCGACGGGGTGGGGCGGAGGCGGCGGGCGATCCAGAGGGCGAGGGCGAAGAAGGCGGCGAGGATGAAGACGCCGACGTACTCGGCGGCGGGCACGCGCGGCAGCTCGGCGAGCTTGTGCGGGCCGATCAGCGAGACGACGACGCCGGCCGAGACGACGTACGCCGAGCCGATCAGCCACTTCGCCCAGCGGGGCAGGCCCAGGCCGTGCATCTGGGTGATCACGAAGATGGTGGCGAAACCCCAGCCGAACTGGAACCACAGCTGCTTCGGGCTGTTCAGCGCCACGATCGCGCCGTGGAACAGCACCGCCAGCTCCAGGGTTACCGTCCACCACCGGTTCACGTGCGCCCGGGTCAGGAACAGGCTGCCCTGCAGCAGGATCAGGAACATGTACAGGAAGCCGACCAGGTGCCCGGCCGTGGTCTCCATCGGGTGGTACCAGAACGTGTAGACCGCGGCCCAGGCGAAGTAGTAGCCGTGGTACTTGCGCGCCCACGCGCGGACCCCCGCGCCGCCCGGCGTGGGCACGGTCCGCCCGAAGAACAGCCCGCGCCGATCGCTCTCCATCAGCAGCACCCAGACCAGCAGGATGATCACCGAGAACTGCGACGACCAGATCGACACGTCCTGGGCGAGCGCGTCGTACCACAGCTGCGTCTGGGCGAAGTGGAGCAGCACGAACACGCCGTTGAAGGCCAGCGCCCACGCGTTCACCCGGTGCAGGCCCTTGGTGTACGTGCCGACCCGCTGCCGGCCGTACCAGATGAGCGCCCAGAAGCCGACCTGGTGCAGGGCGTAGAGCCCCCACACGCCGGCCATGATGAGCGTGGATCGCTCGGGCAGCTGCCAGACGTACCAGGACGGACCGGTGTCGGGCAGGAAGTCCGGGCGGGCCAGCCACCAGCCGCTCACGCCGATCAGCGCCGTCATGACCAGGCCCGCGGCGATGCCGCCCGCCAGGACCCGCTCCGCGCGCCAGCCGTTTCCGTTCACAGCTTTCCTCCCCGGGTCACCGTCCGATCATGCCACCGGACAGATCGATGTCGGCGCCCGTCATTCCGGGCATCCGCAGGATCGCCAGCGCCGCCGCGCCGACCTCCTCCTCGGTCACCATGCGCTGCAACGCCGCCCGCGAAACGAACGCCTGCTCGGCCTGCTCGTAGCTGACCCCGGTGCGCTCGGCCTCCAGTCGGAAGTTGCGCTCCATCCGCGGCCCGGCCACCGGCCCCGGCGACAGGCAGTTGACCAGCACGCCGTGCTCGCCGACCTCGTGCGCCAGCGTGACGGTCAGGCCCAGCACGGCCATCTTCGAGGCGGTGTACGGCGTGCGCCGGGCCAGCGGCCGCTTGCCGCTCACCGACGCGACGTTGATCACGTCCCCGCTCCGGCGGGAGATCATCGCGGGCAGGAAGGCGCGGCACATCAGGTACACCCCGCGCACGTTGACCGCGAACACCTCGTCCCACTCGGCCGGTTCGACGTCCACCAGCTCACGCACCGGCCCGGCGATGCCGGCGTTGTTGACCAGGATGGACACGTCCTCATCGGACAGCTCCGCCCGCAGCGCGTCCACCGCGCAGGGCTGAGCCGTGTCGCAGACGGCCGTGCGGACCCCGGCCGCCGCGTCCCGCAGCTCGCCCGCCACCTGCTCCAGCTTCGCGGCGGTGCGCCCGACCAGGATCACCCGGACCCCGGCCGCCGACAGCGCGTGGGCGATCGCCCGGCCCAGCCCGTTGCCCGCCCCGGTGACCAGCGCGGTGCGCCCGGCCACCCGATCGGCGGTCACGGGGCTGCCTCGGCCACTACCCGCGCGGACAGCGCCGCCTCGGCGGGCGCATCGGCCCACGGCAGCGGGTCGCCCGCGTACTTGGCCGCGCGCACGTCGCCGGAGCGGGCGTGGCCCTCGAACAGCTCGACCCGGCTGGCCCGGCCGCACAGCCGCCCCAGCGCCACGCTGGCCGCCGGGTCGACGACCTCCTGGTAGGTGACGGTCTTGAGGTAGCGGCCCACCCACAGCCCACCCGTGTACCGGGCGCCGCGCCGGGTGGGCAGCGTGTGGTTGGTGCCGATGACCTTGTCGCCGTACGACACGCAGGTGCCCTCGCCGAGGAACAGCGCGCCGTAGTCGCGCATCCGCTCCAGCGCCTCGCGCGGCTGCCGGGTCAGCACCTGCACGTGCTCGAATGCGAACTCGTCGGCCAGCGCGTACGCCGCGTCCAGGTCGTCCACGACGATGACCTGCCCGTGGTCGCGCCAGGCCGGTTCGGCGTAGTCGCGGGTCGGCATGCCGGGCAGGATCCGGGCGACGTGGTCGAGCACCTGCCTTCCCAGGTCCACCGAGGTGGTGATCAGGACGGCGGGGGAGTCGGGGCCGTGCTCGGCCTGGCTGAGCAGGTCCACCGCGACCACGAACGGGTCGGCGTACGCGTCGGCGATGATCAGGATCTCGGTCGGCCCGGCGAGCAGGTCGATGCCGACCTCGCCGAACAGCTGCCGCTTGGCCTCGGCGACGTACGCGTTGCCCGGCCCGGTGAGGATGTCCACGGCCGGGATGCTCGCCGTGCCCAGGGCCAGCGCCGCCACCGCCTGCACCCCGCCGAGCAGGTAGATCTCGTCGGCGCCGGCCAGGTGCATGGCGGCCACGGTCGCGGCGGGCACCTGGCCGCGGATCGGCGGCGTGCACGCGGCGACCCGCGGCACCCCGGCCGTCTTCGCGGTGACGATGGTCATGTGCGCCGACGCGACCAGCGGGTAGCGGCCGCCCGGCACGTACGCGCCCGCCGCCGCGACCGGGATGTTGCGCTGGCCGAGCAGCACGCCGGGCTCCGTCTCGACCTCGAAGTCGCGCAGCGACGCCCGCTGGTGCTCGGCGAACCGGCGTACGTTGGCCTGCACCGTGCGGATGTCGTCGAGCACCTGCGCGGGCACGGTCGCCACGATCGCCTCGACCTCGTCCGGGCCCAGCCGGAACCGTTCGGGCGACCAGCCGTCGAATCGGGCCGACAGCTCGCGGACCGCGTCGTCGCCGCGGGCACGCACGTCGTCGATGATCGCCGCGACGGTGGCCCGTACCTCGGGGTCGGCGCCGCGCGCCGGACTCTCCGCAGGGGCCTTGAGCTGTCGGTGCATCACGGCTCGCTCTCCGTCGGGGCGCCGCAGGCGCGCGTGCCGACAGGCTAGCAAGATGGAAACGCGGTTTCCATAGCGGCGCGTCGCAGGAAACGTCCGATCGGTTCCAGTGATCTATGCCCGTGACCCAGGTCCCATTGGTGGCATACGCCGTCGTTCACGCTTTTTCCAGGGAGGACGCTGACGCCAGTAGCCTCACACAGGCAGGAGTCCGGGCATGGATGCGCTGGAGCTGGCCCGCTGGCAGTTCGGCATCACCACCGTCTACCACTTCCTCTTCGTGCCGCTTACCGTCGGCCTGGTGTGGCTGGTCGCCGCATTCCAGACCGCGTGGGTGCGCACCGGCGACGAGAAGTGGCTCAAGCTGACGAAGTTCTTCGGCAAGCTGTTCCTCATCAACTTCGCGATGGGCCTGGTCACGGGCATCGTGCAGGAGTTCCAGTTCGGCATGAACTGGAGCGAGTACTCGCGCTTCGTCGGTGACGTGTTCGGCGCGCCGCTGGCTATGGAGGCGCTCGTCGCGTTCTTCCTGGAGTCCACGTTCCTCGGGCTCTGGATCTTCGGCTGGGACCGGCTGCCGAAGAAGATCCACCTCGCCTGCATCTGGACCGTCGCGGTCGGCACCGTGCTCAGCGCGTACTTCATCCTCGCCGCGAACTCGTGGATGCAGAACCCGGTCGGCTACCGCATCGACCCGCAGACGGGCCGGGCCGAGCTGACCGACATCGTGGCGGTGCTCACCAACAAGGTCGCGCTGATCACCGTGCCGCATACGATCGCCGGCTGCTTCCTGGTCGCGGGCGGCCTGGTCGCCGCCGTCGCCGTGTGGCACCTGGTCCGGCGCGCGGGCACCGACACCGCCGCGTTCCGCAGCGCGGCGAAGATCGGCGCGTGGACCACGCTGGTCGCGATGGGCGCGATGCTGCTCACCGGCGACATCCAGGGCAAGATCATGACCGAGGTGCAGCCGATGAAGATGGCCGCCGCCGAGGCCCTCTACGAGTCCGAGCAGCCCGCCCCGTTCTCCGTGTTCACCGTCGGCACGCTGGACGGCGACCGTCCGGTGTGGTCGGTGGAGATCCCCGGCCTGCTGTCGTTCCTCGGCACCGGCAGCTTCGACGGCCGTGTCGAGGGCATCAACGACCTGCAGCACGAGTACGAGCAGAAGTACGGTCCCGGCGAGTACAAGCCGAACATCCCGCTCACCTACTGGACGTTCCGGCTCATGATCGGCCTCGGTGCGGCCGCCGCGCTGCTCGCGCTGTGGATCCTCTGGGCCACCCGGCGCGGGCGTACCCCCACCTCGCGCTGGCTGGTGCGGGCGCTGCCGCTGCTGCCCCTGCTGCCGCTGGTGGCCAACTCCACCGGCTGGATCTTCACCGAGATGGGCCGCCAGCCGTGGGTCGTCTTCGGCGAGATGAAGACGGCCGCCGCCAACTCGCCCAACGTCAGCGTCGGCTACCTGGTCACCTCCCTGGCCGTGTTCACGCTGCTGTACGGCGTGCTCGCCGTGATCGAGGTGCGGCTGCTGCTCAAGTACGCCCGCGCGGGGCTGCCCGACGTCAGCCCGCCGGTGGAGCAGGAAGCCGAGTCCGACGAAGACCGCCCGCTGGCGTTCGCTTACTAGGAGGGGCGACATGGAACTGTCGACACTGTGGTTCCTGCTGATCGCAGGCCTGTTCGTCGGGTACTTCGTGCTGGAGGGGTTCGACTTCGGCGTGGGCATGCTGGTGCCGGTGCTGGGCCGGGACGACCGCGAGCGGCGCGTGGTCATCAACACCATCGGGCCGCTGTGGGACGGCAACGAGGTGTGGCTGATCACCGCGGGCGGGGCGATGTTCGCCGCGTTCCCGGAGTGGTACGCGACCCTGTTCTCCGGGTTCTACCTGCCCCTGCTGCTGATCCTGCTGGCGCTGATCCTGCGCGGCGTCGCGTTCGACTACCGGGGCAAGCGGCCGGAGGCGGCCTGGCGGCGGCGCTGGGACGCGGCGATCGTGTTCGGCTCGGCGGTGCCCGCGTTCATCTGGGGCGTGGCGTTCGCCAACATCGTGCGCGGGGTGCCGCTGGACGCCGGGCACAACTTCACCGGCGGACTGTTCGACCTGCTGAACCCGTACGCGCTGCTGGGCGGGCTGACCACGACGGCGCTGTTCCTCACCCACGGGGCGATCTTCCTGGCGCTGAAGACGGCTGGGGACATCCGGACCCGCGCCAACCGGCTCGCCGAGCGATTCGGGCTGGTCGCGGCCGTGCTGGCCGTGCTGTTCCTCGGGCTGACGCTGGCGCACCGGTCCACCCCGGCCGCGCTCGTGCTGTCCGCCCTGGCCGTGCTGTGCCTGGCCGGGGCGCTGGTGGCCAACCGGCTGCCGTCGCGCACCGACGCCGAGGGGCGCCGCGAGGGCTGGGCGTTCGCGGGCACCGCGCTGGCGATCGCGCTGGCGGTGGCGTCGCTGTTCGCGGGGCTCTACCCGAACGTGCTGCCGTCCACGGTGGACGCCGCTGCCAACAGCCTGACCGTGGCGAACGCGTCGTCGACGCCGTACACGCTGAAGATCATGTCCTGGGTGGCGGTGGTCTTCGCGCCGATCGTCGTGCTGTACCAGGGCTGGACCTACTGGGTCTTCCGCAAGCGCATCGGCACCCAGCACATCCCGGAGTGAGCCACCAGCCGGCCTTTGCTCTGCACACAAATACGCAACCGTCGCGTATTTGTGTGCAGAGCAAAGCGGCAGCAGCGCATCAGCTGCCGGCAACCGCCTTCACCGGATCCTGGTCGGTCTGCCGCAGCAGGGCGGCGACCGGCTCACGCGGCGCGTTCACGGGACCGTGGCCGGACGGCCGGGACGGCCACCAGAAGCGCTCGCTCAGCAGCATCGCCAGCGCGGGGACCACGAGAGTGCGCACCAGTAGCGTGTCCAGCAGCACGCCGACGCCGACGATGACGCCCAGCTGGGTCAGCACGATCACCGGCAGCACGCCCAGCACGGTGAACACCGCTGCGAGCAGCACCCCGGCCGAGGTGATCACACCACCGGTGGCCGAAAGCGCACGCAGCATCCCCGCGCGGGTGTCGCCGCGCAAAGCAGCCTCTTCGCGGGCCCGGCTGACCAGGAAGATGTTGTAGTCCACGCCCAGCGCGACCAGGAACAGGAACGACAGCAGCGGCACGCTGGACGCGAGCGCCGGGATGTCGAGCGCGGCGAAGACCAGGCTCGCCGCGCCGAGGCTCGCCGCGAAGCTGACCACGACCGTGAGCAGCAGGAGCAGCGGCGCCACGATCGAGCGCAGCAGCACGATGAGCACCAGCAGCACGACGCCCAGGACCAGCGGCGCGACCACCGCGTTGTCGCGCGCGTTGGCGTCGCGCTGGTCGAGGTCGGCCGCGGGCTGCCCGCCCACGAGCGCCTCGGCGCCGTCCAGCGCGGCCAGGCCCTCGCGCAGCGCGGTGACGGTGCGGTCCGCGTCCGGGGTGCCGGACTCGTGGTCGAGCTGCGCGGTCAGCTGGACGAGCGCGCCGTCGGTCGATACCTCAGGCTTGCCGACCGCCGCGACGCCCGGGGTGGTGCGCACCGTCGCGGTGACCGCGTCGGCCGCCGCGGCGTTCGCGACGACGGTCAGCGGCTGGGACGACCCGGCGGGGAAGTGGGCCGCCAGGACCTCCTGCGCCTGCACGGATTCGACCTCGGTGCGGAACTGCTCGGTCTGCGACAGGCCGATCTTCGTGGTGAGCAGGCCCGCCGACAGCGCGATGAGCACGAGCGCGGCACCGGCGAGCACCAGCCGGGGGCGGCGGCCGACGATCCCGGCGACCCGGGCCCAGATGCCGGTGGCGCTGCTGTCGGCGCTGCCGACCGTGGGCACGAGCGGCCAGAACGCACCACGCGGCAGGAACGCCAGCGCGGCCGGGAGCACGACCAGGCCGAACACCAGCGCCACGGCGACGCCGGCCGCGGCCGCGAGTCCCAGCGTGCGGTTGCTGGTGAGCACCGCCGTCAGCAGCGTGAGCAACGCCAGGATCACGGTGCCAGCGCTGCCGACGATGGCAGGTCCGGCGGCGCGTACGGCTGCGGCCAGCGCGGCCCGGCGGTCGGGCGTACGCCGCAGCTCCTCGCGGTAGCGGGAGATGAGCAGCAGCGCGTAGTCGGTGCCGGCGCCGAACACGAGCACCGAGACGATGCCCGCGATGGACGCGTCGGTCGGCTCGCCGATCAGCTGGCCCAGCCAGGGCAGCAGCTTGGCGGTGACCTGGTCGCCGAGGCCGATCACGGCCAGCGGGACGATCCACAGGAACGGGCTGCGGTACGTGACGAGCAGCAGCAGCGCCACCACGATCGCGGTGGCGGCCAGCAGCGTCACGTCGGCGCCCTCGAACGCCGCCGAGATGTCCCGGCCGAACGCGGCGCCGCCGGTGACCTGCGCGGTCAGCCCGTCCGGCAGCGCGGACCCGGTGCCGCGCAGCGCGGCGCGCAGCTCGTCGACGGTGGCGTTGCGGGTCGGGGCGTCCAGCCCGGCGTCGAACGGCACCGGCAGCAGGGCGGCGCGGCCGTCGTCGCTGAACCGGGCCGGGGGCACGTCGGCGACGTGCGTGACCGCCGCCGCCGTGCGCTGCGCGGCCTCGATGGCCGTGCGGTCGGCCTCGCCGAGCGGCGCACCGGCGCGTTCGAAGACGACCAGCGCCGACTCGGCGCGCCCGCCGGGGAAACGGTCCCGCAGCTCGGTGACGCGGGTGGACTGTCTGCCCTCGGGCAGGCCCGTGACGGGCCCGGGCGCGGGCTGGTCCGGGCTGCCGAGGAACACCAGCGCGGACAGGGCCACGGTCGACAGCAGCACGACGGCCGCGCCGATCCGGCTCGTGATCCACGAGGCGAAACGCTCACCCATGGTGGGGCGACTCCTGACGTGAGGCGGGCAACGCCCGCAGTTGTTCGATCGTCGAAAAGTTCGACGATCGAAATGATATATGATCAGCGCCATGGAGACGCGAGGGGGGCCTCCGCGCCGAACGGACGCGCTGGACCAGGTCAGGCGGGCGCTGCAGACCAACACGGTCGAGAACGACGTGTTCGTCGACGCCTTCGCGCGCTCCCACGGCCTCGGGCGCAGCGACCTCAACGCGATCATGTGGATCGCCGTCACCGCCGAGGCCGACCGCCCGCTGACCGCCGGAGAGCTGGCGGGCAAGCTCGGCCTGGGTGCCCCTGCCACCACCTCGCTCATCGACCGGCTGGAGGCGGCCGGGCACGTCGAGCGCACCCGCGACCCGCGCGACCGCCGCCGCGTCACCCTCGCCATGCGGCCGGCCGCGCTGGCGATGGCCCGCGGGTTCTTCCAGCCCCTCGGCCGGCGGATGGCCGAGGCGGTGGCGGATCTGTCCACCGAGGACCTGCTGATCGCGGCCGAGGTGATCCGCCGGATGACCGGCGCGGTCGTCGCCGAGCGTGAGGCCGCGCGCCGGGACGCCGCCGACCGGCCCTGACCGTTCCGCAGGCCGGTTCCTGTAGCGAAACGCTGTTTCCAGAATCTACGATGGCGCCCTACCCCCCGGAGGTGCGCCATGGCGGTCGATACCGTCAGCGAGGAGACCCGCGAGATCACCGCGTACGAGGGACGGCCGCCGGTGCGGGTGCGCCGCGGCCGGGCCGCGCCGTTCGGGTGGTGGCCCGCGCTGGCCATCGCGCTGGTCGCGCTCGTCGACCGGATCGAGTACAACCTGCTCGCCGGGGCGCTGCCCGCCATCCAGCGCGAGTTCGGCTTCGACGACGGCGCGGCCGGCGCGATCGCCACCGCGGGCGCCATCGCCGCCGTGCTTCTGCTGCTGCCCGCCGGGCGGCTGGCCGACACCGGGCGGCGCACCTGGACCGTCTCCGCCGTCGTCGCCGTCTGGGCGCTGCTCACCGTCGGCACCGGCCTGGCCGGGTCGTACGCCGTGCTGTTCGGGGTGCGGGTGCTGCTCGGTGCGGCCGGGCAGCTGTACAACCCGCCCGCGTCCAGCCTGCTCGGCGACCTCTACCCGGGCCCGAGCCGCGCCCGCGCGTACGGCCTGGAGCGCGCCGCGTACTTCGCCGGGCTGCCCATCGGCGTCATCGCGGGCGGCGCGCTGGCCGAGGCCGTGGGCTGGCGTACCGGCTTCTTCCTCATCGCTGTGCCCGGCGCGATCATCGCGGCGCTGATGCTGACTGTGCGCGAGCCGGTGCGCGGCATCGGCGACCGGCTCAGCACCTGGTACGCGGGCACGGAGGCGGCCGCCTCGACTTCTGCTGCCGTGCCCCAGACCGCGCCCGTGCAGGCGTCGATCACCGCGCAGGTGCGGGAGCTGTGGCGGATCAGCACGCTGCGCTCGGTCGTGATCGGGCTGAGCATCCTGTTCTTCGGGCTGGGCGGCCTGTTCTTCTGGATGCCGTCGTTCTACCAGCGGGAGTACGGCCTGGACGAGGCCGCCGCGGCGGCCGTCGGCGGGGGCGCGGGCCTGGTCGGCATCCTTGCGGGCATCGGCGTGGGCAGCTGGCTCGGCGACCGCCGGCACGGGAGGCGGGCCGGCTGGCGGGTGGCGTTCGGCGGCTGGTCGCTGCTGGCGGGCACGGCGGCGCTGGCCGGAGCGGTGTCGATCGGGCCGTTCGTGCCGCAGGTGGTGTGCTTCGGGCTGGCCAACGTCGGCTTCGCGGGCGCGATCGCCAACCTGACCGCGGCCAACGCCGACGTGGTGCCCGCCGCCCGGCGCGGACTCGGGTTCGCGGTGCTGCAGGGCCTGATCACCCTGGGCGGTGCGCTGGGTCCGTGGCTGATCGGCGAGGCGTCGGACGCGACGGGTTCGCTGCGCTGGGCGTACGCCGTCGTCATCGCGCCCCTGGTGATCGGCAGCCTGGTGGTGCTGGCCGCCTGGCGCACCTACGACGCCGACGCCGCGGCGGCCCTGAGCGAAGGCTCGACGGCCGACGCTGCTGCCTGAGCCCGTGGTCGAAAGCGCTCGCCATGCTCTGGACGGCATGGCGGGCGCTTGACCATGTGGGCGGTGCGGTGGCGACGCGCACGGCCGTGGGCAGCGTGGCGCGGTGTCCGGCGAGCCGGTGCGGCGGCACCGGATCCTCGGCTGCCGTCGCTGTGCCGGGACGCCCCACCCGTGTCGGGTCCGGGCGGCGGCTTACACTGATCACGTGCCGATCCGTGCCGTACGAGGTGCCACCCAGCTTGAGGTCGACGAGCGCGAGCATCTGCTGGAGCGGGTCGCCGAGCTCGTCAAGGCGGTCCTGCACGCCAACGACCTCGCCGACGAGGACTTCGTGAGTGCGATCTTCACCGCGACCCCGGACATCCACTCGGAGTTCCCGGCGTACGCGGCCCGCCTGATGGGGATGGCCGACGTGCCGCTGATCTGCGCCCAGGAGCTGGACATCAAGGGCGCCATGCCGCTGGTGATCCGCCTGATGGCGCACGTGGAGACCGACCTGTCCCGCGACGAGATCACCCACGTCTACCTGCACGGCGCGGCCGCGCTCCGGCGCGACCTCACCCACGTCTACGCCAAGGCCGACGACCCGAGCTGACCCGCGACCGCCGGACCTCCGCGCCCCGCGAGCGCCTAGATCATCCGACTTGCCTGGCAGGTGGGCGTATCTTGAGCGCGCTTTCGCCCAGCTGCCTGGCAAGTCGAACGATCATGGGGTGGGGCTACGCGGTCTCGGGCGCCGGTTGCGGCGTAACGGCGGCGGCCGGGGTGCGGGTGGCGACGGCCATGAGGGTGGCCGCGATGCCGCACTGGAGGACGAGTTCGCCCAGGTTGCCGATCCAGAAGTGGGCGAAGCCCGCGGCGGCGGCGACGAACATGGTCACCGAGCCGAGGCAGAGCCAGGCGACGCCCGCCCGGCGCCAGAGCGCGGCGCCGATGCCGATCAGGACGAGGATCGTGACGATCGCGGGCACCGGCGGTCCCTCGGTGGCGGTGTTGACGTAGCGCAGGGTGTCCGCGTACGTCTCCGGCTCCAGGCGCAGCCGCACGACGTCGGCGGAGACACCCAGCGCGACCAGCACCGCCGTGAGCGCGGCGAGTCCGATCCGGACCGGGCGGCGGGTGAGCGAGGCGACGCCCGCGCGACCCGCCAGGTCCATCGCGGCCAGGATCATCAGCGGCGTGAGCAGCGCGTGGATCCAGTAGCGGGGCTCGTTGACGGCGTGCAGCGCGGGTCCGAAGCCGAAGGCCGGCCCGATCGCGATGGCGGCGCAGTCGTAGGCGAGCCCGGCGCAGATCACCGCGACGAGCGGGGCGCCGAGCGGCGCGGCGCGGCGCAGGCGCACGGCCGACGCGGCGAGCGCCAGCATGCACAGCGCGATCAGGGCCAGCAAAGTCGAGATCATGATGACCGTCCGGTGTTTCGAGGATCGGAACGCCGTTTCGTTTGATGGAAAGCTATGCCGCCGGTGCCAGGTGGCGCAAGGGGTGTTCGCATCGTTCGGCAACGTTCGCCGGACGGACGGTTGACAAGCGCCGATCCCGCTGACTTCATGTACGTATCGCAGAAGTGAACGTCGTTTCGTCTAGCGAAACGGATGGGAGAAGGGAGGTTCCATGCGGAGAAAGTGGGCGGTCGTCACCAGCAGCATCGCTGTAGTCGCGACCCTGGGTCTGGTGCAAGCACCGGCGCAGGCGTACGGACCGACAGCGAATTCGCTGGGCTGCCGGCTCTACTTCGGCGACACGGGTACGGGCTCCTCGCCGACCACCTGGAACGACACGTTCGGCCTGACCCTGTCGCCGGTCACCCCGGCACCGGGGCAGACCGTCACGGTCACGCTCACCGCCGCCACCGGACCGGACAACGGGCCCGCCCCGCTGTCCGCCGGAGACGTCCCGGTGGTCGTCACGGTGGCTCTCGGCGGGTCCCAGTCGGGCACGGTCACGCTGAACCTGGCGCCGTACCCGGCCACGGCGAAGGACCCGTACACCAAGCTCGGCGCGATCACGGCGACGGGCACCTTCACCGCCGGTGCGGCGGGCGCGGCCACGGCCACGGTGACGCGGGTGAAGTTCGCCAACGCCACCGCGGCCACGTACTGCTCGAACGCCGGGGACCGCGACCACAAGGCGGCCCCGCAGGCGAGCACCATCGTGGAGTCCTTCACCGTGTTCGACGGCTCGGCCACCGTGACCGCGGTGTCCGGCCAGACCGTCACCACGCACGCGCGAGCGGGGAACGTCATCTCGTTCAGCGTGTCCGGGCTGGCGCCCGACGCCACGCTCACCGCGTCCCTCAAGGACGCCGCGGGCGCGGGCACGGGGGAGGGCACCGGAACGGGCTCCACCGCCGCAAACGGGTCCGGCACGGGCACCATCACCGTGCCGGCCGACGCCACCACCGGGGTCCGCAGTCTCGCGGTCTCCGACGGCGTCAACACCGTCCTCGCGCCGATCACCGTCCTGGGCGCGCCGACCATCGCCATCAACCCCGGCGGCGGCGGCGCGGGCACCTCGGTCGCGGTGACCGGCACCAACTGGAACCCGGGCAGCACCGTGGCCATCCGTGGCTACCAGGCGCTGGCCGGACCGCCGCCGCCGAACCCGACCGGGGACGGCCCGGTCAGCGTCACGGCCTCGGCCGCGGGCGGGATCAGCACCACCTACACCGTCAACGACCCCGCAACCGCCTACGTCGGCGCGTCGTCGGGGATCGGGCCCGGCACCCTGTTCGCCGTCGCGGCGTGGACGGCCTCGGCCGACGCCTGCGTCGCCAAGGCGGGCGCGGCCACCACCGGGTCCTGCGCGTTGACGTACAACCTGTCGCAGACGATCACCGCCGGGAACCTGGCGATGTCGCGTGCGGGAGGCAGCAACCTCACGCTGTCGGGGGTCACCCTCGACGGCACCGTCCACACCAGCACCGGCTCGCTGCCGGTCATCACGGTGACGGACCACCGCGGCAGCACCTTCGGCTGGAGCCTGGTCGGGTCGCTCACCGACTTCACCGGCACCCCCGGCGGCACCATCCCGAAGGCGAACCTGTCCTGGACCCCCACCTGCACCGCGACGGCCGGCGCCACCAACGCCGTCACCGCGGCCGCGGGCACGGCGGGCCAGGTGGACGGCGCCACGCTGTGCTCGGCCCCGGCCGACGCGGCGGGCACCGGCGGCAGCTTCGACGCCTCCGCGGCGCTCGCCCTGACCGTGCCGGCGAACCAGCCGGCCGGTGCCTACTCCGCGACGCTCACGATCACGCTGAGCTGACCGGAACCGGTGGGGGCGGGCGCTATCCGTCCCCACCGGTCCTTCCCATCCCACCACCCGGGAGAGGCCGATGGCCATCTGGTCGCGCACCGCCGCGGTCGCCCTCGCCGCCGCGCTGCTCGCGGGGGCCCTGCCCGCGCCGGCCCACGCGGCGGGCAACGGCCGCTGGGCGGTCACCCCCACCCCGCCCGCCAACCCCGGCCCGGCCCCGCGCCAGTACTTCTTCCTCGAATCGCCACCCGGCCAGACCGTCATCGACTCGGTCCGCGTCGCCAACCTCACCGACAAACCGATGACCCTGCGCCTGTACGGGGCGGACGCGTTCAACACCAGCAGCGACGGCGGCTTCGGCCTGCGCCCGGAAAGCGAACGGCAGCAGGGCATCGGCGCCTGGACCCGGCTGGGCCTGGCCGACGTGGTGGTGCCCGCCAAACGGCAGGCCGACATCCCGTTCACCATCACCGTGCCCGCCAACGCCACCCCCGGCGACCACGTCGGCGGCGTGGTCGCCGCCGAGGCCGCGCCCAGCGGGCAGCTCGACTCCGGCGGCCTGGCCGTCGGCGTCACCCACGCCGTCGCGGCCCGCGTCTACCTGCGCGTCAGCGGCCCGACCGTGCCCGGCCTCGCCGTCACCGAACTCACCGCCGACCGCGCCCAGCTCGCCTACGACCTGGCCAACACCGGCAACACCCACCTGCTGCCCGACGTCGCCGTGACCGCCTCCGGCCTGTTCGGACACCGGGTCACCGCCGCCGGTCCCGGCTCGCGCCTCGACCTGGTCCCCGGCGCCCGCACCCGGCTGCGCGCCGCGCTGGCCGGCGTCTGGCCCGTCGACATCGTCACGACCACCGTCACCGTCACCGCCGAGGGCGGCGTCCGCGCCACGTCGAGCACCACGGCCCTCGTCGGGGTCTGGCCCGCCCTGGCCGTGCTGGCGCTGCTCCTGGCCGTCGCCGCCGTCCTGCTGCGCCGCCGCCGTCGCGCCCGCATGCCCCGCCCGCGAGGCCTGGCATGATCCGCCGCGCCGCCGCCGCGCTACTGGCCGGGCTCCTCCTGCCGGGCGCTCCCGGCGCGGCCGCCGCTGAGGGCGTGAGTGCTGAAACGCCCCGGGTGGCCGCTTCCGTGGCAGGCCACAACTTCTGGGTTGTACCTACAACCCAGAAGTTGTGGACCACCGGCGAGCACACCGTCCCGGCCGCCATCGGCGCTCGTGCGGCCGGGCTCGGGGCCACCAGTGCCGTGGGCGGCCGCAGCATCTGGGTTGCCTTCGCAACTTCGGGGTTGCGGACTCCGCAGCGGAGCACCGCCCAGAGCGCCACCTCGCTCCCTGTGGCGGCGACGGCGCGCAGGGACGGGTGGAGCGTCACGCTGTCGGCGGCGCGGGCCCGGCCGGGCGACCGGGTGCGGGTGATCGGCGCGAACTGGCCTGCCGGACAGCTGGTGCAGCTCGTCACCTGCGGGGAGCTGGCCCTGCCCGGATCGTCCTCATGCGACATGCGGGCGGCGCTGGCCACCGCCGTGGGCAGGGACGGCGGGTTCGCCGTCACGCTGACCGTCGGCGAGCCGCCCCGGCCCTGCCCCTGCGTGGTGCACGTGTCCGCGGTCGGCACGGGGGGCGGCGGCCACGTGGACGCGCCCATCGAGATCTCCGGGCACCCGACCGGACCGGTGCCCACCCCGGCGCGCACCCCGGCGCGGCTCGACGTCGTGGAGGCGCGGCTCACCGGCGGTGGGTCGCTCGCGGCCTGGCTGGGCGCGCCGCACCGGCGGACGCTCGTGTACACGGTGCGCAACGCGGGGACGCAGACGCTGTCGGGGGTGCCGCTGACCGTGCGCGTCGGCAACGGGGCCGACGCGGTGCCCGGCCCGGCGACGGGGGAGCTGCGGCCCGGCGAGACCCGGACCTATCAGGTGTCCGTGCCGATCCCGTTCGCGGCGATCGGGGACTATCCGGTGACCGTGGAGATGGGCGGGCTGGGGCAGGCGCGTGCGGTGCACGAGGCCTGGCCGTGGGGCCTGCTGGTGCTCAACGTGCTCGGCCTGGTCATGATCGCCTTCGGGGTGCGGCGGCTGCTGCGCCGCCGGCGCGAACGGGGCCACGGGCCGCAGCTGGCCGTCGACGGGCCGGTGCTGCTGCCCGCCGTAGTACGGCTGCCCGACCTCGGCGCGTACCTGGTGTTCGACGACGCGCCCGGCGCGGGCCGCATCCGGCGGCTGTCCGGCGGGCGGCTGAGCCCGGAGGACCTGCGCCGCCTGCTGGCACGCGACGTGCAGCAGCCCACCGCCGTCGTCGACCTGGACGCGCTCGACACCTTCCTCACCTTCCGCGAAAGCAGGTGACCCCTTGGACAGATCGACGGCCCTGCGCGCGGCCGCCGCGGCGGTGGTGGCGGCGGTGGCGTTCACCGGATGCTCGGCCGTCATGCCCGGCGCGCTCGACGGCGGCCCGCCCGGCACGGCGCTGACCGGCACCGGCCCCGGCGTCACCGACAGCACCGTGAAGGTGGTGTTCGTCGGCGTCGACCTCGGCACCACCGGCAGCAGCCTCGGCTTCCGCACCGCCTCCGCCGGTGACCTCCCAGCCCAGGTCAAGGCGCTGGAGACGTACGTCAACGCGAACGGCGGCATCGCCGGGCGCCGGATGGAGGCCGTGTTCCGCCGGTACGAGGCCAGCAACGACTCCCCGGCCGCCGAGGAGAAGCTCTGCAACCAGATCACCCAGGACGACCGGGCGTTCGCCGTGGTGCTGACCGGGCAGTTCCAGGCCAACGCCCGGCCCTGCTACGCCCAGCGCCGCACGCTGATGCTCGACGCCACGGTGGTCGCCACAGACGACGCCACCTACGCCACGCTCTCGCCCTACCTGTGGTCGGCCAGCTACCCGAGCTACGACGAGTTCGTCACCGCGCTGCTGCGTACCCTGTCCGAACAGGACTTCTTCGAAGGTGCCACCGGTGCGGGCGTGGTCGCGGCGGACACCCCGAGCAACCGCGCGGTGTACCAGCGCCTGGCCGAACCCGAGCTGACCCGCCTCGGGGTCGCCCCCACCGTCTCCTGGATCGACACCACCGATCTGGGCACCCTGAACGCGGGGCTCAACCAGGCCGTCGTCGACTTCCGCAGCAAGGGCGTCAACCGGGTGCTGTTCCTCGGCGGCGCGCGGCTCGCCTCGTTCTTCCTGACCACGGCCGCCGCGCAGAGCTACACCGCCCGCTACGCCGTGTCCAGCTTCGACAACCCGGGGTTCCTGGTGAACAACCCGGAGACCATCCCCGCCGCCGCGCTCGAAGGGATGATCGGCATCGGGTTCAACCCGAGCCAGGACGTGCCCGACAGCGGGTTCCCGTTCCCCGGCGGCGACGCCGAGCGCGCCTGCCTGGACATCTTCGCCGCTGGTGGGCAGACGTTCCCGACCAGGGAGAACGCGCGCGTCGCGTTCACCTACTGCGACGCCGCGCTGCTGCTGCACGCCGCCGCCAAGGACCTCGGGCCGAACCTCAACGCCGCCGCGTTCGCGCAGGCCGCCGCGGCGCTCGGCGACCGGTTCACGCCCGCGGCGGGCACCAGCGGCCTGCTCGGCGGCGAGCGGCGCACCGCCGGCAACGGCTACCGGGTGCTCGCGTACGACACCGGGTGCCGGTGCTTCGGCTACCGCGGCGAGGAGGTGCGCTTTGCCGGCTGACGCGCTGCGCGCCACCGGGATCGAGGCCGCGTACGGCCCGGTCCGGGCGCTGTTCGGGGTGGACCTGCGGGTCGCGCCCGGTGAGCTGGTCGGCCTGTGCGGGCCGAATGGCGTCGGCAAGTCCACGCTGCTGCGGGTGCTGTCCGGCCTGCACCGGCCCACCGCGGGCCGCATCGAGCTGTACGGGGACGACGTCACCGCCGTCTCCGCCGTGCGCCGGGTGCGGCTCGGCCTGTCCACGGTCGTCGGGCAGGCCACGTTCGGCTCCCTGTCGGTGCTGGACAACCTGCGGCTGCACGGGTACGCCCTCCCGGCGGCTCAGGTCCGTGAAGCTGTGGACGCGGCGCTGGCGGTGTTCCCGCGTCTCGCGCAGCGGGCCGGGCAGCCCGCCTCCACCCTGTCCGGCGGCGAGCGGCAGATGCTCGCGCTGGCCAGGGCGCTGGTGCAGCGGCCGAGGGTGCTGCTCGTCGACGAGCTGTCCCTCGGGCTGGCCCCGATCGTGGTCGGCGGGTTGCTGGAGATGCTGCGGCGGCTGCACGCCACCGGCATGGCGATCCTGGTCGTCGAGCAGTCCGTCAACGTCGCCCTGTCCCTGGTGGACCGCGTGTACTTCATGGAGCGCGGCGCGATCGCCGCCGAGCACCGCCCGCAGGAGCTGGCCGCGCGCCCCGAGCTGGTCCGTTCCCTGGTGCTGGGCGGTCACGCATGATCGACCCGATCGTCCTCGGCCTGTTCACCGGGCTCACCTACGGCCTGCTCGCCGTCGGTCTGGTGCTCGTCTACCGGTCCAGCCGGTTCCTCAACTTCGCCCACGGCTCGGTCGGCGTGTTCGGCGCCGCCGTGCTCGGCCGCCTGGTCGACGGGGCCGGTGTGCCGTACTGGCTCGCGTTCGTGCCCGCCCTGCTGGTCGCCGGAGGCGTGTCCGCCGCGATCGAGGCCGGGGTCGTCCGCCGCCTGCGCGGCCGCCCCGCGGTCACCGGCATGATCGTGACGCTGGGCCTGTCGCAGTTCGTGCTGGTGCTCGCGCTGCTGGTGAACAGCCAGGGGCTGAGCGGCCTGACGTTCCCGAAGCCGCCCGGCATGCCGTCGTTCACGCTGGGCCGCACCCCGGTCGGGCCCGCGTTCACCGCGATGGCGCTGCTGTCGCCGCTGCTGCTGGGCGGGCTGGCGCTGTTCCTGCGGCGCAGCCGGTTCGGGCTGGCCGTACGCGCCGCCGCCGACGACGCCGACACCGCCCGGCTCGACGGCATCCCCGCCGCCCGGATGACCACCCTGGCCTGGGCGATCGCCGGTGCGGTCGCCGCGTTCTCGGCGATCCTGGTCACCCCCACCCAGGGCGCCCAGTCCATCGACACGCTCGGCCCCGAGCTGCTGCTGCGCGGCCTGGCCGGGGCGGTCGCCGCCCGGATGGCGTCGCTGCCCATCGCGTTCGCCGCCTGCCTGGCCGTCGGCGTCGGCGAGCAGCTGCTGCTGGCCATGGGCGCGGGCCGCGGCGGCGTGTCGCTCGCGCTGGCCCTGTTCATCCTGGTGGCGCTGCTGTCCCAGCCCCGGCTCGGGCGGCGCGACGGCGAGCAGGTGCGCTGGCCGCGTGCCGTGCCCGTGCCGGGCACCCCCGCCACCCGGATCGCGGCGGCCGCCGGGCTGCTCGCGGCGGCCGGTGCGGCGTACCTGATCAGCAACGAGACCGCGTCCGCGCTGACCGCGGTGGCCGGCTTCGCCGTGGTCGGGCTGTCCGTGCTGCTGGTGACCGGGCTGGCCGGGGAGCTGTCGCTGGGCCAGTTCGCCTTCGCGGGCGTCGGCGCGGCCGTATCCGTGCACGTGTCGGCGTCCACCGGCAACTTCTTCACCGGCGCGGTCGCCGGGTGCGCCGCCGCGGCCGGGGCCGCCGCGCTGGTCGGCCTGCCCGCGCTGCGCCTGCGCGGCGTCGCGCTCGCCGCGACCACCCTCGCGTTCGCGCTGGCCGCCGAGGCGTGGCTGCTGCGGCTGCCCGTGCTGCTCGGCGACGGCGTCAGCGCCCCCAAACCCGCCTGGACCGGGTACGTGCTGGTGCTCGCCAAGGACTACTACCTGTTCGCGCTGCTGATGCTGGTGCTCGCGCTGTGGCTGGCGCACCGGCTGCGGGCGGGCGGGTTCGGCCGCACCGTGCTCGCGCTGCGCGACAACGAGGACGCGGCGCGGGCGCTGGGCGTGCCCGCCCCGCTGCGCAAGCTGCAGGTGTACGCCGCCGCCGGGGCGCTGGCCGGGCTGGGCGGCGTCGTCATCGCGCACGGCCAGACGCAGGTCACCGTCAACAGCTTCCCGGCCGTGGCGGGCATCGACGCGGTCGCGCTCACCGTCGTCGGCGGGCTCGGCCTGCTCGGCGGCCCGATCCTCGGCGCGCTGCTGCTGGTCGGCATCCCCGGCCTGGTCGAGCTGGGCATCATCGGCCAGGCCGCGCTCACCCTGGGCTGGCTGCTCGTCGTCGTCCTGCTCCCCGGCGGCCTCGGCGAACCGCTCGCCCGCCTCCTCCGCCGCCTGCCCGGCAGGCGTGGCGACCGCACGGAGCCGGCCGGTGCGGCACCTGCGACGCCGCCCCCACCGCTGCCGCGCAGACACCCGGCACCGGAACCGTCGACGGCGGCCTCGGGATTCGATCAGACGTCAGCCACCGGGCGCGGCGTGCGGCTGCCCGCACGGACCAGGCCGCTCGCGGTGGGGGACGGGCCGCTGCTGCGGGCGGGCGGGGTCGCGCGCGCGTTCGGCGGGGTGCAGGCCGTCGGCGGGGTGGACCTGAGCGTGGCGGCGGGGGAGGTGGTCGGCATCATCGGGCCGAACGGCGCGGGCAAGACCACGCTGTTCGAGATCCTCGCCGGGTTCACCAGGCCGGACGCCGGGCGGGTCGAGTTCGCCGGGCGCGACGTGACCGCGTACAGCCCGCAGCGCCGGGCACGGCTCGGGCTGGTCCGCTCGTTCCAGGACTCGCGGCTGTTCCCGACGCTGACCGTACGCGAATCGCTCATGGTCGCCGCTGCCCGCAGCGCACCCGAGGGGCTGCTCACGGCGGCGCTGGGCGGGCGCGGGCCGCAGCGGCGGCAGGCCGCCCGCGCCGCCGAGCTGCTCGACCTGTTCGACCTCGGCGAGGTCGCCGACCGGCCGGTCGGGGCGCTGTCCACCGGCACCCGCCGCACCGCCGAGCTGGCCTGCCTGCTCGCCCTCGAACCGGCCCTGCTGCTGCTCGACGAGCCGTCGTCGGGCGTGTCCCAGGCCGACGGGGTGGCGCTGGCGAGCCTGCTGCTGCGGGTCAACCAGGAGCTGGGTGTCGCGCTGCTGGTGATCGAGCACGACCTGCCGCTGCTGTCCCGGCTGGCGCGGCGGATGGTCGCCATGGACGCCGGCCGGATCATCGCCGACGGCACCCCCGGCCAGGTGCGCGAGCACCCCGCCGTGGTCGCCGCGTACCTGGGCACCGATGCCGCGGCGGTGCACCGCTCCGGCGTACCCGTCTAAGGAGGAGAATCCCATGTGGAGAGCACGTGTGGTCGCGGTCCTCGCCGTCGTGGCGGTGGCCGTGTCCCTGACCGCCCATCCCGCCGCCGCCAAGCCGACGCTGCGGCTGAGCAAGTCCAGCGGCCTGTCCGACGGCTCGCAGATCACCGTCAACGGTTCGGGCTTCACCGCGAGCCTGAAGCAGATCGCCATCGGGCAGTGCATCGCGGAGGTGAAGGGGCCGACCGACTGCAACCTGGCCGGCGGCGCGCAGTTCGTCAACGCGGACGCCAGCGGCAAGATCCCGGCGGTGACGCTGCGGGTCGCGAAGAAGTTCGGCTCGTTCGACTGCACCAAGCGGCAGTGCGTGATCGCGGCGCAGATCCTGCCGTCGTCGGCCTCCGACGACATCGTCAAGGCCAACGCGACCAGCGTGAAGATCTCCTTCGGCACCTCCTCGGGCAGCTCGGCCGCACCGACCGCGTCGTCGGGCGGCGGCGGAGGCAACCTCGCCAAGACCGGCCCCGGCGACGAGCACTGGTACATCGTGCTGGCCGGCACGGCGCTGCTGCTGCCGGGCATCGGCTTCCTGCTGCTCCTGCCCCGCCGCCGCCGCGCCGCCGCGCCCGCCTGACCACTCCGTTCCAGAGTTCACAACTTCTGGGTTGTAGGTACAACCCAGAAGTTGTGAGCCGAGTAGCCTGCCTGGATGCGCTGGGAGTGGTACACCGACGAGGCCTTCGAGTTGCGCCCGCTGTGGCAGGAACGCGCCAGGTCGCCGCGGCCCGGCAGGCCCCTTGCGCAACGGCCGCCGTCCACGCGTGACGCCGTGCGCTACGGCTTCGACGACCAGAACCGTCCCGTGGTGATGGCGCGGTACTCCGGCTTTCTCAACGGACGCCGGACCGGCACCACCACGCGCACCTACCGCGACGACGTGATCGAGGAGGTCGCGGTCGACGCCGACGGCGCACAGATCTACGCCGACCGCTACGAGTACGCCGAAGGTCTGCTGCGCCGCTGGTCGAAGGCCGCCCGCGGCGGCTACGGCGACGAGACCTACCACTACACCGACGGCCGGGTCACCGGCATCGACGTGACCCACGGCGGGCGGCCCACCCAGCGGATCGCCGTCGGCTACGACAGCGCTGGCCGGCCGGCGCGAATCGAGACGACACACCTGCAGGGCAGGGCGTACACCGAGCTGACCTATCAGCGGCCGGTCCGGCGCGTGAGCCTGGCCGAGCGCTGCCGCACGGTCGCCGCGCTGCTGGTCGACCGGCTGCCCCGCGTGGTCGCCGCCGGCGGGGCTGAAGGCCCGTTCTACTGCCTGGCGCTGGTCTACTACCCCGATCAGTGCCTGCCGATGTGGGGGCTGGGCTCGCAGGCCGAGCGGGAGCTGTGGCTGCGCGAGCAGGACGATCCCGATGACCTTCTGTGGAGCCCGGCCGATTTCGAGCTCTTCGACAGCGACCCGCTGGACGCCGGTGATCCGGAACTACACGAGGCCGCCCGGCTGCTCGACCAGGAACTGTCCCTGGCCGGTCCGGGCGACCGCGTACACCGCCTGCTGCTGGACGTCGCCCACGCCCTCAACGAGCACGACTGGACCGGCACGATCGCCGTCACCGACGACTTCATCGTCTACCCGCTCCAGGTCCACGGCGACGACCTGGAACGCAACCTCTCCGCACTGCGCCGCCGCAGGGGACCGGCCAGAACGGGTTGATCGCGAGTCGTGTCAGAACATGCGGTCCAGCCACAGGTTTCGACACGAACTCGCGATCAACTCTCGGGGTCAGTGCTCCCGGAGGAGGGAGCCCGCTCCGTACACCTTGTCGGTGATGCCGTTGTCGCGCAGGGCCATCCACCAGGTGGCGGCGTTGATGGCGATGACGGGCTTGCCGAGCCAGCGCTCGGCCTCGTCGGCCAGGCGGACCATGGACAGGTTCGTGCCGCACTGCACGATCGCGTCCACGTCCGGGCCGTCGACCTTGCGGATCGCGTCCCGCAGCTCGTCCTCGGTGACGTGCGCGATCGCCACCGCCGTCGGGCACTTGAGGCCCTCGATCGCGGTGACCTCGAACCCGATCTCGGAGAAGAACTTGACCACGTTCTGGTCGCCGACCGGCTGATACGGGGTGACCACGCCGATACGGCGCGCCCCGTACAGCTTCAGCGCGCGCTCGCACGCCTCGGCGCCCGTGGCCACCTCCAGGCCGGTGATGGCCTTGATCTGGCGTACGAACTCGCGGTTGCCCTCGACCCCGCCCCAGAACGTCTCCGCCGACATGCCCATGACCATGTAGTCGGGCTCGCAGGTCAGCACCCGCTCGCAGGCTGCGCCGATCTCGTCGCGGATCTGCACCAGCAGGTGCTCGAAGTTCGCGTCGTCGGAGAGGTCCTGGTTGCGGATGTGGATGCGGGAGAAGTGCGCGGTCACGCCCGGCACCGTCATCGAGTAGAAGTCCGGCTCGACGATCGTGTTCGTGGACGGGGCGATGACGCCGAACTTGCGCCGCCAGCCGAGCGCGTCGGTCATGCCAGCGCCTCCCTCGGCGCGGGCGCGGCGGCGGTGCGGGCCGCGCGTACGGTCAGCAGCGCCGCGACCAGGAAGATCGCCTGCGCCACGGTGTTGATGCCCTGCTCCATCCACTGGAAGGCGACCGTGTGGTGCTCCGGGTGGCTGCGCAGCGGCACCAGCGAGGTGACCGCGACGATGCCGAGCACGAACAGCGCCACCGCGAGCCAGGCCCGGTGGCGTCCGGCCAGCACCGCGCCGAGCACGCTGATCAGCGTCACGCCCGCGGTCGCGGTGATGAACGCCGGCTGCAGGCTGCCCGTGCCGACTGCGGCTCCGGCGACGGCCACCCCGATCAGCGCGTACGGCCACCACGGGGTGACCTTGCCGCGCAGCGTGGTGGTCAGCGACCACAGCACCAGCAGCGCACCGGTCGCCATCAGCGGGAACAGGGACTGCTCCAGCCACGGCCAGTCGTGGCCGAACGCGGACAGCACCAGCTTCCACGTCGACTTGGCGACGCCGCCCAGGCCGATGAGCACGGCCCCGGCCCGGCCGAGCATGGCCGCGAGCGGGTCGATCCGCTGGGACGCGCCGCCCAGCACCCAGAACCCGGCCAGCGCCAGCAGCGTCGGGACGTAGTCCTCCAGCGCCATGATCACCGGGTAGTCGTTGACGTTCACTCGTTCTCCCCGAACACGTCTCGCTTACGGAACGCGGTCATGAACCGCCAGAACGCCTTGCCCCGGGTCAGCCACGCCACCCGGGCCCCGTTGGAGGCCCCGGCCAGCACCTTGTCCGCCAGCCACGGCGTGACGGTCTCGACCCGGTCGGCCAGGATGTTGAAGATCTTCTTCGCCTGGGCCAGCTCCTCCGGCGTGTAGTCGTGCGTCAGCAGATCGGTGACGACCATGCCGGGAGACAGGTGGTGCACGGTCACGCCGGTGCCCGCCACCTCCTTGGCCAGGCTGTCCGTGGTGTACGTGACGGCGCGCTTGGTGGCGCCGTACACGGTCAGGCCGGGCCGGATCATGCCGTTGGAGCCGAAGCCCTCCATGTTCCACAGCGCGCCGTGGCCCTGGGCGGTCATCCCGGCCAGCACCACCGCGCTCGCGTGCAGCAGCCCGCGCAGGTTCAGGTCCACGGTGGCGTCCAGCTCACCGGGCGGCAGCTCCCACAGCTTGTGGCGGGCGGGGGACATGCCCGCGTTGTTGATCCAGACGTCGACGCGCCCGTGCTTCTCGACGGCCGCGTCCCAGAGGTTGCGCACCGCGTCGCGGTCGGTGACGTCGGCGACGACGCCGTACGCCTGCGGCACCTGCTCGCCCGCGCGCTTGACCGAGTCGACCGACCGTCCGCAGTAGACGACCTGCGCGCCGCGCGCGACCAGCTCCCGCACCAGCCCGAGGCCGATGCCCCTGGTGCCGCCCGTTACGACGACCACCTTGCTCATGCCGCGTCCTCCCACTCCAGCAGGCCGTGCATGACGCCGTCGAGCACGTTGCCGTCGAACAGCTCGTACACGACGGCCAGCTGCCTACCGGCCGACATGCCCGGCTCGGCGTCTATGAGGACCTCGCGGGTCTTCACCTTCACCACGTCGGTGAAGTGCAGCGACCCGAACGCGGCCCGGCCGAACGCGATCGCGTTGCCCCACACCTCGGGGCCCTCGTGGAACAGCCGGTTGCCGTCGCGCCGGGCCACGGCGGTGGCGGTGCGGTTCAGCGCGCCCGACCAGGTGACGGTGCGGCGGGTGTGCAGCAGGTCGACCGGTTCGAGGGCGAGCCGGATGTCGACCGTGCCGCGCAGTTTCTGGTCGGCGCCCCAGAGTTCGACGCTGCCCGCATACGCCCCGGCCTGCTTGGTGGGCATGATGTGCGGGACGGGCCCGCGGCGGGTCTCGGCCGCCAGGAAGTCGGCGACCCTGGCCTGTGTCTCGGGGTTCTCGTCGTGGTCGTGCGAACGCGTGTAGACGCCGTTGAAGCAGCCCACCACGGACCAGCCCTGGTAGAGCACGGACGAGTACACCTGCGTCTGGCCGTCGGGCAGGATCTGGTTCCAGGTGTTCAGGTCCACCTGCCAGCCCGGCCCGTAGTAGTGCGAGTCCACGAACGAGCCGTAGGGCTGCCCGGTGCCGTAGAAGTCCGGTCCGGTGTAGACGCGGTTGTCGTCGGCGTCCTTGACCCCGAATGCGAACGGCGCGCCGAGCCGGAACTGCCCGGCCAGCGGCCCGCCCCCGGTCAGCCCGCCGTCCATGTAGTACGTGGTGACGCCGTTCTCGAACACCGAGGAGCGGCGGATGTCCTCGTACCCGCACCACGTGCCGGTGGCGTCGAACAGCGACGGCCGGCCGTGCCACTCCCCGGTGATGCGCTTCTGCCACTCGCTGGGCTCAGCCATTGGCCACCAGCTCGGCGCGGATGGCGTCGGTCTTCTCGTCGCCGAGCAGGCGGGACACCTGCGCCCAGACCGGGTCGACGTCGCGGCTGAAGATGTTCGCGCGCACCGCGGCGTCCCGGGCGGCCAGGTCGGTGTCGGCGAGCCCGGCCAGCACGTCGTCGGGCAGGCCCTTGTCGACCAGCCCCGACCAGTGCGCGGCGTACGCGTCGACGTGCTCGGTGATCGCCGCGAACGCCTCCTCCGACGCCCGGTTGACCAGCATCCACGGCGACATGATGGCGCGCTGCCGGGGCCCGATCGCGGCCGGCGTCAGGCCCTCGATGCCCGCCGCCGACTCGAACACCGGGCTCAGCGGGTGGAACGCCGCGTCCAGGTAGGGCAGGTGCGAGGCCAGGTCGGCGCGCGGGATCAGGTCCAGGTGGAACGCGTGGTACGCGCCGCCGTACACCGAGTCCAGGGTGAAGTGCGGGACGGCCGAGTCCTCCGGGGTGAACGCGAAGATCATGTGGCTGTCGAGCTGGATCATCGGGACGACCAGGCCGACGTACACCACCTTCGCCACGGCCGAGCCCCTGAAGACGCGCACCGAGCCGACCGGCGCGGGCGACATCGGGCTGGTCAGCGACGCCAGCGGCGTCTCCTGCTCGACCAGGTCGGGGTGGGCGGCGAGGATGCGGTTCAGGGTGCGCTCGCACAGGTCGGCGGGCAGGCTCACGGCTTCTCCTCGGACTCGGCGGCCTGGGCGGCGTCCCAGGCGGCCTGGACGGTGGGGTGCTCGCCGCGGGCCTTGTGCACCCACGCGCGGGCCAGTTCGGGGTTCTCCCGGCGGGCCGGGGAGGCGATCACGGTCGCGGTGCGGCGCGGCACGTCACCGGTGATGCTGTCCTCCTCGGACAGCAGCCAGCCCTTCTCGGCCAGCTCCTGGCGGCGGCGCCGGTAGTGCACGGCGATCAGGTCGCTCTTGATGTGCAGCTCCGCGCCCAGGTCGAAGGGCAGCAGCTCGGGCCGGACCTTGTTCACGACCTCCGCGTCCTCGTAGAAGATCTTGAGGGTACGGTTGATCGCGTTCTTGTCGGCCCACTTGCCGGTGAAGAAGGTGCGCAGCGCCACCCACTTGACCAGCGTGGTCGTCTCGTCGATCGGGATGTTCGTGTCGTAGATGATCAGCTCGCCGATCGGCAGCCGCACGTGCAGCTTGATCATGTTCGGCAGCATCCAGCCGGCCGAGGTGCGCACCGGCGGCCGATTGGCCAGGTCGGCCTTGTTGCGGTTCAGCGCCGCCCAGATGCCCCGCGGCCGCGGCGGGTAGAGGTCCACCGTCGCGAACGCCGACCACTCGTCCGGCGTCTCCAGCTCGTACTCGGCGACCTCCGGGCGCTCCGGGTTGCCGAACGCGCCCGCGTGCACGAACGGCGCGTGCGCGATGTCGCAGCCGTTCTCCAGGATGCGCTCGTAGTTCGCCTTCCACAGGAACTCGCCGGTCACCGCCCGGAAGCGGCCGCCGTTCTCCTTCAGGTCGTCGAACTCCGGCCACACCGGCAGCGGCGGGCGCTCCTCCTCGGGCAGATCGCCCATGAACACCCAGACGAAGCCGTACTTCTCCTGCACCGGGTACGAGTCGACGCGGGCCTTCTTCGGGATGCCCCGGCCCGGCAGGTTCGCCGGGATCTTCGTGCACTGGCCGTCGGCGTCGTACTCCCAGCCGTGGTACGGGCACACGATGCAGCCGTCCTTGGTCCAGCCGCCCGACAGCGCCGCGCCGCGGTGCACGCACAGGTCCGACAGCGCCACCGGGCGCCCCTTCGGCGTGCGGTAGAGGGCGAGGTGCTGGCCGAGCACGGTGACCCGGGCGGGTTTGGTGGTCACCCGGTCGGCGAACTCGACCGCGTACCAGAAGTTCTTCAACATGGCTCTACCTCCGCCGGACCGCGGCGACGCCGGGATTTTCGATAAGTTTGTCCAGCTCAGCCTGCGCGTCCGGGCCGCCGCGCAGGTGCGTACGGCAGAACGCGCCGACCAGATCCGCCAGCAGCGCGCGGTGCTCGGCCGGATCCCCCTCGGCGGGCAGGTCCAGGAACGCCCGCGCCGCCGTGTGGTCGACCGGGTGCACGATCCCGAAGTGGTTCGCCCCCGCGAGCCGCACCAGCAGGTTCGCGCCGTCCCGGTCGGGCAGCGCCTCGTCGAACGTGCGCGTGATCGGGTCCCGCCGGGTCGCCGCGTCCTCGCCGTAGCGGTCCGCCGAGCCGTTGATCACGCCGTCGTTCTCGCCCGCGACCAGCAGCACCGGGCAGTCGGCCTGGGCCGGCAGCACCGTGCCCGCCGGCCAGCCCAGCATCGTGGCGACCATGGTGTGCGCGCCGTACGTCGCGACCGCCTTGATCTCCGGCAGGAAGCGCGCCGACTGCAGCGCCACCGTGCCGCCCGCCGAGTGGCCGATCAGCGCCACCCGGTCCAGGTCCAGCAGCCCCGCCACCGGCCCGGTCATCGTGGCCAGCGCGTCCAGCACCGGCCGCAGCGACGGGCAGGTCGGCCGGGTGCCGTACCCGTCCGGCTTGGCCGCGTCCAGGTCCACGCCCGGCGTGATCCCGTGCAGCCCCCCGAACAGCGTGCCCACCCAGTCGTAGGTCACCGCGACGATGCCCCGCTCGGCCAGCGCGCAGGCCAGCCAGCGGTACGCCTCCTGGCCCACGTTCACCCCGGACACGATCAGCGCCACCGGGTACGGCGCGCCGGACGTGTCCGCCGCCATCACCCCCGACAGCCGCTCGCGATCCGAGCCGTCCGGCACGGCCGGGTAGTAGACGCGCAGGTGGGCGGTGTCGAACGGCGGCTCGTGGCCGGGCATGGTGGCCGCCCACCACACCGAACGGATCGTGCTCATCGCGGCGGCTCCGACTTCCGGTCCCCGCCCCACAGGCCGCGGACCAGCTTGTCGGTGGTCTCCTGGCCGAAGAAGCGCACGCCCATCACGTTGGCGGGGTCGCGGTCGGCGATGTTGCGCCGGATCCGCAGGTCCGTCTCGGCCAGCGCGGCGCGCTCCTCGACCGGCACCGGCTCGGCCTCGTCGACCCAGCGCAGCCACCGGTCCACGTGCGCGTGCGTCAGCTCCCGGACGATGTCGAGGTTCCGGGTGCTGCGCTTGAACGAGTAGCAGTACGCCGTCGGGCTCAGGCTGGCCCGGATGAACCCGGCCCGGCTGACGAAGTACTCGAATTCCGGGTCGGCGCGGCGCGCCAGCCACTCCTCGTCCAGCGGGGCGTAGTAGCGGTCGTAGTACTCGCCGTCCTCGACCATGTTCACCCGCGGCACCGAGTCGAGGTAGAACCAGCCCTCGGGCCACACCAGCAGGGCCAGGCCCAGGTGCGGCACCTTGACCTGCGGCCCGAGCCACACGGTCAGGTGCAGGTTGGCGAAGCTCGCGCCCGGGTTGCCGAGCCAGGAGTGCACCATCCAGTCCACCTCCGGCCCGCTGTACGCGGCCAGCGAGCCGCCGGGGCCGTCCGGGTACTGCCCGTACGACTCCAGCTCCAGGGTCGACTCGTCGCGGTGCAGCTCGAACCGGGCGTCGATCTTCGCCTTCAGCTCGGCGAGCAGCTGCTGATACTGGTGGAAGGTGTCGTGGACGTCGATGACGGGCGAGTTGTCGACCATGTCCTCGACGTGCCGGAGCGTTTCGGCCACCGTGGCCTACCTTTCTATGAGGGCGTGCACCAGCCGCCACGGGCGGCCGTCGACGAGATCGGTCTGGCGGGAGACCAGCCGGTTGGCGGCCTGGGCGGGGGCGACGTCCGCGCGCCCCGCGGCCTGGCCCGCCGGCACGGCCGTGACCACCGGGTGGCTGATCCGCCCGGTGAACGGCCCCTGCCACGCGGTCCACAGCGTGAAGTCGGGCGACAGCGCGAACACCGCCGCCTCCTGATGCACCGGCGTAGCCGCGACCACGTTGAGCCGGTTCTCCGCCGCCCGCTCCGGCAGCCCGAGGGCGAGCTCCCAGGTCTCCGCGGTCTCCACGGTCACGGCGACCACGTCGACGTCCCGCAGCGCCGCGACCCGGAACAGCTCCGGGTAGATCGAGTCGCCGCCGGCCATCATCGCCAGCCGCCCCCAGGCCAGGTCGACCGTGACCAGCGCGGCTGCCTCGGTCGCGGGATCCGTTGCGGCCTGCGTGCCGGGCTCAGGTGCGGTGCCGCGGGCACCGGTCTCCTGCGCGGCCGACAACTTCTGGGATGTAGCTACATCCCAGAAGTTGTCGGCCGTGGCGGAGTGGTCTGCCGCCGCACCGTGCAACGCGGGCTGGCGTGCCACGACGCCATTGGCGTCGATGAGCACCGGCCCCGCCGGCGTGCCGACCACGGCATGGGCGCGCGTTCCGTCGAGCGCCGCGGCCAGCCTGGCCGGATCTCCGTCGTGGATGACGACGAGGTCGGCACCGGAGGCGGCGGCCAGGGCGGTCTCGCGCTCGGCGGTGGCGGCGTCGCCGCGTACCACCGCGACCTGGATGTTGTCCGCGCCCGGCGGGCGGCGGCGGCCGTGCGGGGGCTCGGCGATCTCGGTGTAGAGCTCGGGGCGGCGGGTGGCGAAGATGTCGGTGCCGTCGGGGCGGTGCTTGCCGTCGGCCAGGTCGGGGTCGATGTCGGCGATGACCACCGCCTCGCCGGTGCGGGGCCCCTTGGCCAGCACCGTCCCGTCGGGGGCGACGATCTGGCTCTCGCCGGCGCCGTGCAGCCACTCCGCCGGTACGCCGAGGGCGGCGCTGAGCCGGGGCAGGTGCTCCTCCGGCAGCAGCGGCCCGACCTTGTTCGCGGCGACGACCCACACCTTGTTCTCGGCCGCGCGGACCGGGATGTGCAGGCTCGCCTCGTCCAGCGCGAACGAGTTCAGGCTGTTCAGCAGCACCTGCGCGCCGCGCAGCGCGAGACCGCGGGCGACCTCGTTGATGACGCCCTCCATGCAGGCGTACATGCCGAGGCGGCCGAGCGGCGTCTCGATGACCGGGCCGACCTCGGTGGCCGGGTCGAGATGGTCGTTCTCGGCGCCCATCAGGGTCTGCTTGTCGCACTGGCCGAGCACCGCGCCGTCCGGGCCGAACAGGAAGTTCGTCCCGCCGGTGCGCCCGTCCGGGTGCGCGTGGGTCACGTTGATCTTTATGTGTACGCCGTGCCTGCGGGCGCGGTCGGCGACCGCGGTCAGGAACGGGTCCCCGGGCCTGGTCGCGATCTGGTGCGCCTGTGCCCGGTCGGCGTAGTAGGACAAGTGGTTGCAGAATTCAGGCAGCACGATGAGCTGTGCGCCCTGTGCGGCGGCGTCGTCGATGAGACGCAGGCACGCGGCGAGGTTGCCGTCGACATCCTGCGACGCGGCGAGCTGCACCGCGGCGACCCGTACTGGAGCCATGCACTGTCTCCGGTTCCCCTAGCGAAACGCTGTTTCCCAAAACTACACTCGCCGGAGCGTTCGCAACAGGGGTCGACCAGAGGGGTCGTGATGCTTTCTCACGTAGTGCTGATGACGTTCACCGACGCAGCCGATGCTGCCAAGGCTAAGGATCTTTTGGAAGGCCTGGTCGGTGACGTTCCGGAGATTCTCAGCTTGCGTGTGCACCTCGATGAGCTGCACACTCCCGTCTCGGCGCACCTGTGCATGGTCAGCACCCACGCCGACGCCGAGGGCCTGGCCGGATACCAGAAGCACCCGGCCCACCTGGAGATCGCCCAGTGGCTCCGCCCCCGCCTCGCCGCCCGCGTCGTCGTCGACTACACCACCTGACCCGCCCCGGCCGCCCGCCCCTCGCACCGCGCCACGCTCGCGCTGCACCGCCCCTCGCCCCATGATCGCGAGTTCGTGTCGAAACCTGAGGTCTGGCCATAGGTTTCGACACGAACTCGCGATCATCGCGTGGTCCGCGGGGCCGGTGGTGGCGGTGACGGAGTTCTATGTTCGACGCGGGCGACGCCGGGCACATCGAGTCCGCCAGCGGCCACGGCCCGTGGCCCGACGGCGACCGCCTGGCCGCCGCACTGGCCACCTGACCGGCCCCAGCGCGGACCGCTACCGGTCGGCGAGGTCGGCGCAGAGGATTCGGCGGCCGTCGCGCACGTACAGCCGGCTTCCTCTGGTGGCTACGACGCGAAACAGGCTGAGTGGTGCGCCGTCAGGGTCGAGGAGCACCGTGGCGCCCTGCTCGCGTAGTCCGTCCGCGGCCAGCTCGCAGCCGGTCAGCAGGCAGGGGTCGTCATAGCTCCCCACGAGGACGACCTCGTCGCGGCACGCCACCAGCGCACGGCTTCCCCGCACGGGGGCCGAGCCGAGCAGCTGTGCCCGGCCGTCGGTGACCCGTACGACCGGGAAGTCGGTGTAGTAACACAACCACGTGGTGTGGGCGTCGACGTTGAGGGCATAACAGTCGGCGATCATGTCCGTGCCCGGCGGCGGCTGGAACGACCACAGCCGCCGGCCGTCGTCGGCGAAGCGCACCAGCCCCGCCGCGCCGAGCGGGTCAGACCAGCCCAGATTGCCGAAGACGCCCTCGTCGAAGTAAGCGACCCAGATCGAGCCGGCGGCGTCCACGCCGATCTGCTCGATGCCGTCCCCCAGGCAGAACGACCGCACGTGCGCGCCGGAGGCGTCGAAGACGTGCGCGTTGTCGTCGGCCGTGCCGTCCCGATACCTCCGGCATCGCGCGTCGACCACGAGGATCTCACCACCGGGCAGCACCTCCAGGAGCGGGAAGCCGACCGACGGGCCGCGCAGCACGACCGCCGACCAGCCCCCGTCGCCGTCGCCGAGGTGGACGGTCCCCGGAACCGGCGTCTCCGCGACGGAGCGCGCCCGGGTCAGCACGGCGACCTGGCCCCAGAGCGTGACCGTCGCCGCGCAGACCTCCTCGTCGGCCGCCGGAAGTTCAGCGACCTCGGACGACCTGAGCCGACGCACCGCCCTCACCCGGCCGCGACCGGGTAGCCGAGCGCGGCGACGTCGTCCCGCAGCTCGGCGAAGGACGCGCGGGAGTCCAGGGAGCGGACCACGGCCTCGGTGAGGGGCTGGTGGGCGACCACGTGCGCGACCGCCGACCGGTCGATCGCGGTCTCGTAGTAGTCCTCGGCGAACGCGACGTACCGGTCGGCGATGTCGTCGAGCAGGATCGCCAGCAGCTCCGAGCCGTCCGGGCCGGGGAAGTCGATGCCCGTCCCGGCGTGCCACCGGTCGTCGGTGCCGTGCCGCCACAGCACCGCGGTTGCCAGGAACCCGCCTTCCTCGTCCGCGAACGCCGGTTCGTCCAGTTGAGCGGCGAACAGGGCCGGGAGGCCGTCGAGCAGGCCGGGCCACAACTCGCGGTCGGCATCGCGGTACGGGGACATGGGCGACTCGTGGTCGAACACGCGGATGAACGCGCCGTCGGCGCTGAACACGATCGCCCACTCGTTGCCGCTGCCGTCGCTCATCAACCCGGCCTCGTCCTGGCCCCAGCCGGTATACGCGTAGTACGGGAAGTCGCCGCCGATTATCCGGTCCAGGACGGCGAGCGCCTGGACGCGCTGCCGCAGCACCTCGATCGAAGGCAACCCGGCCGCGAGGTCGTACACGTTCGTCACGGGTGGCAGCTTAGGGCTGATCCGGTGATCGCGGGACCGGCCGTGATCACGAGTTCGTGTCCGAAGGTGGGCGTTGGGATCAGGTCCGGACACGAGGTGGCGAGCATCGTCCGGCGGTGCCTGGCTGCCGTCCTAGGGTGACCGGCCGTTCAGTGCGGTCCAACGTCCCGTGGTGCGGGTTCGACGAAGCCTGCGGCGAGTTCTTCGGGTGCGCGCATGCGCCAGGCGTCGGTGACCAGTTCGGCGAGGCGCTCGGCGTCGACCTGTGCCAGCCGCAGCATGACCAGGGGCAGGCCGTCGTAGGCCGGAGTGGTGAAGAAGCGTTGCGGCTCTCCGAGCAGCAGCGCCTGCTTCTCCGCCTCGTCGCCGACATAGAGCACGGCGATGTCGGCGCGGATGACCCGGGGGCGGCCCGGCAGGCGCTCCGGATACGACCAGACGAAGCCCTTGTTCGCGACCCGGAAGTCGAAGCCCTCGCTGTCGATCTCGACCACCTCCGGCAGGGCGAGCGCCAGGCGGCGCACGTCGTCGGCGTCAGCCATCACGATCACGCTCGCCAGTCCGCTCCCGCACGCCCACAGCGTATCGGTGGGCCGGCAACCGGTGTCGCGCCCACGCCCTATGCTGCGCAGTCGCGGACCGCCGGCCCGCACGGACCGGAGCCGAGGAGGGACTGGTGCTGACGGGAGCGGTGGAGGTGTACGCCAACCACGCGTTCGTGATCATCGGCTCGGGGGAGTGGCCCGAGCTGGTCTGGGACGACGGGCCCGGGAGCGCCGACGGCCGGCACGTGGTGATCCGGACGCGCGGCCAGACCGCGCTGACGCGCGTCGCCATCTGGTCGGGCGCCATGCCGCTGCTCGGTGAGCCGGTCTTCGACGGTCAGCTCGACCTCGCCGACCACACGATCTGGGTCGGTGACCTGGAACGGCTCGGCCGCTGGGCGCAGCGGATCAACCAGACCGGTGTGCAGCGGGTCGTCGTGTGCGTCGACGATCCGCTGCATGCCTCGCGGGTGCACGTCGGGCTCGACATCGACCGCGGGGCGCAGGTCAGGGCGGTGCCGCCGGCGGGCGGCCCGGTGCTGTTCGAGGTGCTGTCGGCCGAGACAGGTGACCTGGCCCGGCCGGCGGAGCTGGGTCTGGTGCTGGACGGTCACGACGTGCCCCACGCGCGGCTGCGGACGGCGATCGGCCTGCTGTCCGGTCCAGACCCTGCCCGTCCCTGGTTGGAGCGTCACGAGATCGGACGTATCGTCGAGTGGCTGCGCTGGCTGGCTCCGGATCTGGGCTGGGACCGGGCGTCGGCGCTGGGCGAGGAGCTACGGCTGCTGGTCCGCGGGGCTCGGGCTCAGGACGCTGAGGTGCCACCCGGCGCGGCTGCCCGCATCGCGACCACGGTGCTCGGCGCGGTGCAGGAACGGCCGGACCGGTAGCTCACGGTGGACGTCTCCGGCCGCGCGGGCCGGTGCGAGTATGCCGCAACGGAGGACCACGGCCGGGCTGTCCGGCACCTATGATCTTGCCTCATGTCCGTCGACCTGTCGTTCTGGTTCTTCATCGTCTTCCTGGTGGCCCTCGGCCTGTTCTGGATCTACAGCATCGTCCGGCGCCGCACGATCGCCGCCCGGCAGCCGTCGGACATGGCGGACTGGGCGGAGACGCTGCATGACGCGGGTCGCCCGGACGAGGCGATCGACCTGATCGGCCGTGAGCTGGACCGGTCCCGTGGCAACATCATCTCGAGCGCGGACCGGTTGCGGCACATCAGCCTGCTGCGGCTCATGGCCCACCAGCTGCACCTGATGGGCCGGCTCGCCGAGGCGGTGCCGTACGCGGCAGAGGCGGCGGACTCGGCCGACAAGCTGGCCGAACGCCACCCCCGGCACGCGATCAGTCCCAGCCTCACCCTGGGCCTGCTGCTGAGCGGTCTCGGTGACGACAGGGGCGCCGTGTACCGGTTCCGGCAGGCGCGGCGCCACATCGTGGTGAGCTTCGCGATGTATCCGCTGGACTCGTCGCTGGACGTCGAGCGCGTGCACGTGCACGCGAACCTGGCCATGGCGCTGCGCCGGGCCGGTGTGGGAGACGAGGCCCTCGCCCTGGCCCGGGAGACCGTCGAGCTGGCCCGCCGTGTCGCGTACGCGAAATTCCCGCCGTACGTCGAGGGCAGCGCCGGCTGGGCACACGGGGCGCTCGCGCTGACCCTGACCGACGCGGGGCAGGACGGCCGGGAGGCCGCGGCCGACGCGCTGGCGGTCTGGCAGGGTCTGACCGACCGCGGCGTGTACGAGCCGGTCAATGAAGGGCTCGCGGCGTCGCTCTTCTTCATGGGGTACGCGCTGCGCCCGTTCGATCCCGGCCCGGCCGCCGGCTTCGCGCGCCGCGCGGTGGACATGCTCGGCCGGATCGAGGCGCAGCATCCCGGCCGTTGCGCCCGCCGCCTGGCGGAGGCCGAGACACTGGCCGCCGACCTAGCCGGCGCAGATCAGCCCTGACGCAGGCGGCCGGCCGTGCGTCACCAGGTACGCACGGCAGGCCGCCTCGTTCGTCAGTTGCCGATGTCGGCCTGCGGTCCGGTGTACGTGCGCAGCAGCGCGGGCACGTTCGCGGCCGGGTCGAGGGTGTACGAGTAGAAGCTGCCCGGAGTGAACGCCGACCCGTTGGTCGACGCCTTGCCGGTGCAGTTCACCCGGATGCTGCCCGACTCCCGCAGCTGCGCGGCGCTGGTGTCCGGGTAGTACGGGTTGGCCACGTTCTCGAAGTAGCTGTTCTCCAGCACCATCTTCGTCGCGCCGCGCGACAGGTTGCCGTACGACGCGATGTTCTGCAGGTAGTTGTTGTACAGGTGGGCGTACGCCACGTTGTCGGTGCTGGGGTTGCGCTGGTTGGTGTCGTGGATCCAGTTGTGGTGGACCGTCATCCGCGCGGTTACGTTCTCGGTCCAGCCGATGCCGAACGCCTTGTTGGTGTTGCCGAGGTTGTTCCAGGACACGGTCAGGTACGAGGTGTCCTTGCGGCTGTCGATCAGGCCGTCGTTAGTGCGGCTGATGGTGTTGTGGTCGATCCAGATGTGGTCGGCCGTGTCCATCTGGATGCCGTCGTAGTCGTAGTCCTTGTCGTCGGGGTCGTCCGCGGCCATCAGCGTGTCGCCGATGGTGAGGTTGCGGATGACGACGTTGCGGGTGCCCGCGCCGAGGAAGAAGCCGCCGTTCTTGATCCGGCCGTTCTTCCCCACGCCGATGATCGTCTTGTTCGACTTGACCGGGATCTCCATGCCGTACGGCGTCACCGTGATCGTGGCGTTGACCCGGATGACGTACGCCTCGCTCGCGGCGGCGTAGCGGACCAGGTCGGCCTGGTTGGTGACGGTGACGGTGGTGCCGCCCGCGCCGCCGGTGGTGCCCGCGGCGAACCCGTCGGCGGTGTTGGACCAGGTCCGGCCCGACGTCGGGGAGGGGGACGGGGCGGTGCCGACGGCGTTGAACGCCCACTGCAGACGGGCGATGTCGGAGCAGGTCTCCTGGACGATCGGGTTGCCGCCCGACGTGGAGCCGTCCTTGTTGCTGAGGCAGAGGTTGGTGGCGACGCTGCGGATCAGGTACTTGCCGGCGGCCGCCGACGACGGGGTGAAGACCCACTGCTGGTTGGTCTTGGTGCCGTCGCCGCAGCCCCACTGCTGCAGCTGGGTGCCGGAGGTGGTGGAGCTGTTCGGCACGTCGACGCAGCGGCCGCTCCTGACGTTGACCAGGTTGTAGCCGCCGGACTGGGCGGCGGCGCGGAACTGCTGCTCGGTGAGGGCGCTGTTGCAGGCGATCTGCTGCAGCAGCGCGCCGTTGTCGGCCGAGGCGCCGGCCACGTTCACGCACTTGCCGCTGGAGGCCGAGGACAGGGTGTAGACGCCGCCGTCGGCCGGGGTCGCCGCTTCGGCGGTGGACATGCCGACGGCCAGGACGGTGGCCGCCGTGGCCGCGAGCACGACACCGCCGGAGAGCAGGCGGCGCCACGGGGAGCGGCCCCGCCCGGGCACGCCGGTCGGCGGGGATGATCTGGGCATCGCTGGTCCTTTCGGGACAGGGTTGCGGGGCGGCGCTGCCTGGACGCCGCCGCCGCGGGACGGAAGGTGCCGGACGGCCCGGTCGTCCGGCGGTAGCGACGGTCCGGCCGCGGGCACGGCCGGGGTCGCTGTCTGGTAGACGGGCCGGTCACCTCGCCGTAACAGAAATCGGCGAGGTTTGTTTGAACGCCAGCCGAAGCAATGGCGGTCGCCGATGTCTTTACAGCCTGATCGGAGGCGTGTCACGATGGCGGCGGTCCTCAATAGATCTTGTTCGTGGACCGTTTCGCGGCAGGAGTTGCATCGATGAACACGCTCGCGGACCCCGCGCTCGTCGTCGCGGCCAGAGCCGGGGACCGGCAGGCCGTGGCCCGGCTGCTCGCCGAGCACCTGCAGCTCGTGTACAACATCGTGGGCCGGGCCCTGCACGGCCACCCCGACGTCGACGACGTGGTCCAGGAGACGATGCTGCGCGCCGTGCAGGCGCTGCCGTCGCTGCGCGAACCGGAACGCTTCCGGTCGTGGCTGGTCGCCATCGCCGTCCGCCAGATCCAGGACCGCGAACGCGCGCGCCGCACCGACCAGGCCCGCACCGTGCCGGAGCTGCCCGACCCGGACGCCGACTTCGCCGACGACACCCTGGCCCGGGTGCGGCTGGCCGCCGAGCGCGAGGTCGTGCTCGCCGCGAGCCGCTGGCTCGACGCCGAGGAACGCCGGGTCCTGGCGCTGTGGTGGCAGGAGATCGCGGGCTCGCTCAGCCGCGCCGAGGTCGCCGACGCCCTCGGTCTGACGGTCGCCCACGCGGGGGTACGCATCCAGCGCATGCGCGCCCACCTCATCCGTGCCCGCGCCGTGCTCGCCGCGTGGCGGGCCCGTCCCCGCTGCGAGGATCTCGTCGCGGCGGCTCGCGGCTGGGACGGCAGCGCCGAACCCCGCTGGCAGAAGCGGCTGCACCGGCACATCGAGCAATGCCCGAGCTGCCAGGCGGTGAGCCGCCCGCCGGTCACGACCGAGGCCGTCCTCGGCGGACTCGGGTTGGTGCCCGTCTCCGCCGGGGCGCTCGACGAACTGCTCGCCGCGCTGGCGAACGCGGCCGCCCCGGGCGCGGGTGCCGCGGCGCTCGCGGCAGGGCAGGCGGGGTGGTGGGGGCGCCTGCTGGCGCCGTTGTGGGCGAAGCCGGCGCTGACCGCGGGCACCGCAGCCGGGACGGCCGCGGCTGTCGCCGCCGTCCTCGTACTGCTGCCGGGGAAGACGTCACCGCAGGTGGAGGCCGCACCGCCCAGCCCGTCACCATCGGTGGTCCCGGCGAGCAGCGCGGCGGCGTCCCCGTCGGTCGCGCCGTCGGCGACCGCCGCCGCGGTGCGGCTGGAGGTCCAGCTGGCACCGGACGGCAGCGACGACGGCGACGGCAGCGCCGCGCGCCCGTACGCGAGCCTGGCCAAGGCCGTCTCCGTGGCGCGGCCCGGCCAGACGATCGTCGCGCGGGGCGGCACCTACCGGGCCGTCGACCCGGTCGTGATCGAGACCGACGGCACCGCCCAGCAGCGGATCACGCTGACCGCCGCGCCGGGGGAGCGGCCGGTGTTCGACGCCGCCGACCTGCGCTCCAACAGCTGGTTCATCACGCAGACCGCCGACTACTGGACCGTACGCGGGCTGGAGATCCGCAACGCGCCGCGCAACGCGTATGTGTGCGGGGCCTGCCGGCACAACGTGTTCGAGCGGCTGTCCGTGCACGACAACGGCGGCACCGGCTTGACCCTGCGCGACGCCGGCACCGAGCACAACCAGGTGGTGGACGGCGACTTCTATCGCAACCGCGACGCGGGCGGCGACGCCGACGGGCTGTCGGTCAGGTACGGCACCGGCGGCGGCAACACCGTGCGCGGGTGCCGGTTCTGGGGCAACGTCGACGACGGGCTGGACCTGCACGACTTCGCCGACCCGGTGACGATCGACCGCAGCTGGGCGTACGGCAACGGCGTCGACCTCTGGCGGGACCCGGCCAAGGCGGTGCCCGGCGCGGGCAACGGCTTCCGGCTCGGCGGTGGCGACCCGGCCCCCGCCGTGGCGCACGTCGTCACCAACAGCGCCGCCTGGGACAACACCGGCTACGGCTTCACCGAGAGCGCCAACCGGGGCACGCTGCGGCTGACCAGCAACACCGCGTACCGCAACGGCAAGGACGGGTTCGCGTTCTTCTACTCCGGCGCGGTGTTCCGCGGCAACCTGGCGCTGGGCAACTCCCGCGAGGCGCGGCTGTCCACGACCGCCGTGCAGGACGGCAACTCCTGGAACCAGTCCGGCTGGAGCACCGACGCCCTGGTCGAGGACGACCCGGCGGGCGCGCAGCGGGCCCGGCCCGCCGGTGGCGGCCTGCCGGCCACCACGTTCCTCACCAACGACCGCGACCCCGCCGTCGGCGCCCCGATGAAGGGCTGACCGCGGCGGGGGTCACGGTCACGCGAACTGCGGCACGCGGGACTCGCCGTGCTGCTCGACGGTGAGGTGCCCGGACAGCGCGCTCAGGAAGCCGGAGGCGTCGAAGATCTTCCCGGCCGAGGCGACGCCGGTCGCCTTGACCTCACCGGCGAGCAGGCGGCGGACCGCCTCGACCGCCAGCGGTGCGCTGATCGCGTAGATGTCCTGCCCGTGCGCGACGATGCGCCGCCGCGTGCCGCCGGAGCGCACGACGACGTCGACGGTGAACGTCTGCGCCGACCGGCCGGACGCGTCGACCGCCGCCGGTGCCGGGGTGCCCGGTGTGGCCAGGTCGGTGGCCGCGACCGTGGTCATGTACGTGCGCACCTCCGGGATGGGCAGGTGGCTGGGCACGGTGACGACATCGGCCATCGTGAACTCGCCGAATACCGGCCGGCGGCCCAGCGGCGCGGGGAAGTCCCAGTCGAGGGTCGGCAGCGCGCCCTCGGCGGCGTAGTACTCCAGGCGGCCGCCGGTGAAGCGGACGCGCCTGCCGTCGCGGCGGTCACGGGACACCGTGCCGGAGGACAGCGTCCCCGCCGTGGGGTGCCAGCTGCTCAGGCCGTACGCGACGTGCGCCTCGTCGGCGTGGGTCCAGTCGCCCATCGCCGCCGTCACCAGCAGGTCGCCGAGGCCGCCGAAGAACGCCATCGCCGGGACCACCGCCACCCCGGCCGCCTCGGCGCGGTCGCCGAAGTGCGCGAACGTGTCGGCGTTGGCCTCGATCTCGGCCGCCACGTCCACGTACGGGACCCCGGCGCGCAGCGCGGCCTCGATCACCGGAGCCGCGGTCGAGGCGAACGGGCCCGCGGCGTTGACGACAGCCGCCGCACCGGCCAGCGCCGCGTCGAGCGAGGCCGGGTCGTCGGCCGACGCCACCCGGTAGGCGAGGCCCGTCCCCGCCGCCAGCTCCCGGAGCCTGTTCTCGTCGCGCCCGAGCGCCAGCGGGACGAATCCGCGGGCCCGCAACTCCGCCACCAGGAACCGGCCGGTGTGCCCGTAGGCGCCGAACACCGCAACCGTCTGACCCGTACCCATCTGCTGTTCCTCCACCCGAAGAGATCGACTGAGGAAATCCTCCACCGGGCGGACGCCGCCCGCGAGTGTCGGGAACGCCATCCTCCATACACTTTCGGACATGACCACTGTCGCGCTCGCCGCCACCGACGGAATGCTGCACTTCGAGCTAGCCACGGTCTTCGAGATCTTCACCCGCGACCCCTCCGGCCTGGCCGACCCCTGGTACGACCTCGTGGTCTGCGGACCCGGCCCGGTCCAGGTCGGACGCTTCCACATGGAACCGGACTCGGGGCTGGACCGGCTCGTCCACGCCCACACCGTGATCATCCCGGCGATCGAGGACGTCGACGCGGACCTGCCACCGGGCCTCGTCGACGCCGTACACGCCGCCCACGACGCGGGCGCGCGGCTCGTCTCGCTGTGCACCGGCGCCTTCGTGCTGGCCGCCGCCGGGGTGCTGGACGGCCTGCGCACCACCACGCACTGGGCCCACACCGATGTGCTCGCCGCCCGCTATCCGCGGGTCGAGGTCGACCCCGACGTGCTCTACGTGGACAACGGCAACGTGCTGTCCTCCGCGGGCAAGGCCGCCGCGATCGACCTCTGCCTGCACCTGATCCGCCGGGACCACGGCTCGACCGTCGCCAACGCCGTCGCCCGCCGCCTGGTCGTCCCCCCGCACCGGGCCGGTGGCCAGGCCCAGTTCGTCACCACACCCGTGCCCGCCCGCGAGGACCACCCGCTCGCGAACCTGTTCGGCTGGACGATGGCGCGGCTCGACCGGCCGCTGACCGTGGAGGACCTGGCCCGGCAGGCGAACATGAGCTCCCGCAACCTGGCCCGGCACTTCCGGTCGGCGACCGGCACCACCCCGCTGCAGTGGCTGTCCGCGCAGCGCATCCGCCGCGCCCAGGAGCTGCTGGAGAACACCGACGACGGGATCGACGTCATCGCGGAGGCCGCCGGGCTGGGCACCGCCACGACCCTGCGGCGGCACTTCCACCGGGCGGTCGGCGTGCCCCCGGACACCTACCGCCGCACCTTCCGCAGGGCGTGACGTTCGCCGGCCGGTGAGCCGGGAGCGTCAGGCCAGCTCGGCGAGCAGTTCCTTGCCCTGTGGCCAGGAGCCGAGGCCAGAGTCGGCGTTGACGTGGCCACCGCCCGGGATGACGACCAGCCGCGAACCCCATGCCGCCGCGAACATCCGGCAGCGCGGCAGCGCCGCCCACGGGTCGTCGTCCCCGGCGATGACGATGCTCGGGAACGGCAGCGGCACCAGCGGCACCGGGCGGAAGTTCACCAGCTCGGGCACCTCGGCCGTGTCGACGTCGGCCGGGGCCGCCAGCAGCGCACCGCGCACCCGGGCGGTGTCGCCGCCCCGGGCCACCCAGTGCGCCACGGTCACGCAGCCCAGGCTGTGCGCGACCAGCACCACCGGCTCGGGCGCGGCGGCGACCGCGGCGGCCAGGGTGTCGACCCAGTCGCCGACCTGCGGGCGGAACCAGTCGGCCTGCTCGACGCGCCGGTACTCCGGGTGCTCGGCCTCCCATCGGCTCTGCCAGTGGGCCGGGCCGGAGTTCTCGAAACCGGGCAGGATCAGCACGCTCGCCATGCGCGCAGCCTAGATCGCCGCCTTCGCCTCGATCGCGTCGAGGTCGCGCAGGGCGTAGCGCAGGTGCTCCCATTCCTCTTCGAGGATCACGTGCAGGCAGGACAGGGTGGTCTCCGGGTGCTCCGGCTCCCACGGGTTCCGGCGCGGGACGGCCAGCTCGTCCGGGGTGACGGTGGCCAGGAAGTCGCGGACCATGGCGACGCGGCCCGCCCGGACATCGAGCACCTCGGCGTACGAGGGCGCGGCCGTCACGAAGACCGACATGTCGAGGCCGCTGCCGGCGGCGCCGTCGTCGAGCTGGCCGATCGGGTGGAAGGGCTGCTCGATTGCCAGGATCGCCCGGCGCAGCCACGTGTCCGTGGCCAGGACCAGGTGCCGCAGCGTCTGCGCAAACGACCACTCACCGTCCACGGAGACGTCCACCGTGCCCGGGGGCATCGCCGCGGCCCGGTCGAGCGCGGCCGACCAGGCCTGTTCGAGCGCCGCCCAAGCCGCGCGCAGGCCCGCCGGGTCGGCGGCGCGCCGCTCGGCCCGGCCGGGGAAGCGGCGGTCCAGCTCGGCCTCGACCAGTGGGATCACGTCGACGCCGTTGACGAGGAGGCTCCCGCTGTGGGCGAGCCACGGCGCGTCGATGTCCGCCTGCCGCACCTCGACCCCGCGCATCACCGCGCCGGACAGGTCGGCCTCGACGAAACGGGCGCCGCGCAGGTCCACGCCGGTGAACCTCGCCCCCCGCAGGTCGTCGGACCTGGTGAACGCTGCCATGGCCGCCCCTCGCAGTATCCTTCGGCGCCCAGGTGCGCCAGCCCTTCGCGGTCTAGCCTCCCAGATCAAGGCTTGAGTTGATGAAGATCGCTGTTTGGTGTCGAAACGTGGGCTCTGAGCGCACTTTTGGACACGGTAACTGTTCAGGTGGGGAGTGGCGGTAGCCAGGCGTTTCCCGTGAGGGCGTCGCGGATTGCCTGGTAGACGTTGAGTCCGTTCTTGGCGACGGTGGAGATGTAGGCGCGGATGGTCAGCCAGTCGCGGGCGCCGTCGACAGTGCGCCAGGTCCCGGAGATCTTGATCTGGAGTTTGACCATGCGGATGTCGCGTTCGGCCTGGTTGTTGTCGAACGGGACGGTGAAGTCGCGGGTGAAGCGCCAGATCTCGGTGGTGGCGGTGCGCAGCCGGTCGATGAGCGCGACGATGCGCACCCCGCGCCCTTGCTCGGGGCGGGGGTTGACCGTGTACGCGGCGGCGATCTGTTGGCCCCAGCGGCGGTCGTAGTCGGCCAGCCGGGCGGTGTCGAGGCTGTCGTGTCCGCCTGCGCGGGCGGCCACGACAGCCCGGTGTGCTTCGCGTAGCAGGTCGGCGGTGGTTTTGGCCCAGGTTTGGCGGTCGGGGTCGGTCTCGTGCCAGCCGGTCAGCTCCCGCAGGATGTGGGCGTTGCAGACCGCGTGCTCCAGGCTGGTGTAGCGGAAGTAGGCCGGCCAGCAGTCGTGCACGGCCACACCGGCGAAGGCGGGCAGGATCGCTGCGGCGTCCATCGCGGCCTTGCCGCGCTTGTCGTCGAGGTGGAACCAGGTCAGGGTGGGGGTCGAGGCCGAGTGCACCCACCGGTTGCGGCCCTCGACCCTGGCCCCGGACTCGTCGAAGTGGGCCACGGGCGCGGCCCGTAGCGCGGCCTGGACCCGGTCGGCGAACCCGGAAAGCGACCGGGCGGCCGGGCGCAGCCGACCGGCGATCCAGCCGGTCGACACGTCCACGCCCAGCACCTCGGCGCACAACTCGGCCAGCCGCGCCACCGGGATGTGCTGACGAACCGCCAGGTACACCACGATCGCGGCGATGCCCGGCCCGTACTGCACCGGCGCGCCCACCCCGGCCGGAGCCGGCGCACCGGTCACCGCCCCGCAGCCCGAGCACCGGCAGGCCACCATCCGGTGCTCGGTCACCCGGACCCGGATCGGCGGCACGTCGAAGACCTGCCGCGCCACGACCGAGGCCACCGCGGCTCCCGCCAGTCCCGCCCGGCACCGCCCACACGCGTCCGGCCGGTGCTCGACCACCTCGTCAGGCACAGCGACCTGCCGCAACGTCGTCCCGTCCGCGCCGGGCTGCCCACCCGGACGGCGGCCCGAACGCTCCCGCAGCGACCGCGGCGGCGGCTTGGCCTGCCCGTCCGACGACGGCGGCTTCGACGAGTTACGCGAGTTGAGGCCGAGCCGACGTTCCAGCTCGGCCACCCGCGCCGTCAACCGCTCGATCAGCGCGGCCTGTTCCACGACCAGAGCAGCCAACTGCTCATACGACGGAACCCGCTCAGACGACACCCGACGATCATCGCCATCGATCGCCCAAACGTGGAACCGACACGCCGACCTGAATAGTTACTGGACACGGAACAGCGATCTTCGCGAGCGGATCAGGCCGGGTAGGCGTTGGCCGCCGCACCGGCGCCACCGGTCCGGAAGGCGGCTGGGGCGTGTACCACGCAGGTCTGGGTGTACTCGGTGATGCCCTCGTCGCCGTATTCGCGGCCGTAGCCGGAGCGCTTCACGCCGCCGAACGGGGCGCGCAGCGACATGCCGGTCCGGTTGTGCGTGTTGACGAAGACGAAGCCTGCCTCCAGGCGGCGGGCCAGGGCGAACGCACGTTCCTCGTCGGCCGACCACACCGATGCGCCGAGCCCGAGCTCGCCCGCGTTGGCGCGGGCGACCAGATCGGACTCGTCGCGGTACAGCAGCAGGGGCACCGTCGGCCCGAACTGTTCCTCCGTCACGACCGGAGCATCCTCTGGTACGCCCACCAGCAGCGTCGGCGTGACGAAGTGACCGGCACGCAGGTCGGTGCCGGGGTCGACGCGGCCCAGGGGCAGTGCGCTGCCGCCGCGTGCCACGGCATCCTCGACCAGCCCGTTCACTCGTGCGGCCGCCTCGGCGGTGACGACCGGGCCCATGCTCACGCCGTCGGCGAGCGGGTCGCCCAGGCACAGCACCTTCCGCGCCGCGTCGAGGTAGGCGTCGAGGAACTCCGCACGCCGTGATTCGGGCAGGTAGAGCCGTTTGGCGGCCATGCACACCTGCCCGCTGGTCGCGAACGACGCCATGACCAGGCGGCGCATCGGCTCCGGGGACAGGTCGGCGTCGTCGAGCAGCAGCACCGGATCGTTGCCGCCCAGCTCCAGCACGGTCGGCGTGGTCTGCGTGGCGGCGGTCGCGGCGACGTGCCGGGCGGCCCGATCGCCGCCGGTGAACGCGACCTTGCGCACCAGCGGGTGCCCGACCAGGGCCGCGCCGGCCTCAGTGCCGCCGTGCACGGTGTGCAGCACGTCCGCGGGCAGCGCCCCGGCGAGCAGGCGTACCACGCGGTCGATGGTGAGCGGTGCCAGCGGCGACGGCTTGACCACGACGGTGTTCCCGGTGGCCAGCGCGGGGCCGATCTTCAGCAGGGACAGGATGATCGGGGCGTTCCAGGGGGTGATCGCGGCGACGACCCCGTACGGGCGGCGCCTTTGCAGCAGGCGTCCGGCCGTGTCGTCGACCTCGGTGTCGGCGAGCACCTCGGGCGCCCGGCCGGCGACCCAGCGCAGGAACGTCAGCGCGAAGCCGATCTCGCCGCGGCAGTCCGCCAGCACCTTGCCGGACTCGCGGGCCAGCAGTTCGGCGAGGGTCGGCAGGTGGGGCTCGACGGCATCGGCCGCGGCCCGCAGCAGTGCGGCGCGCTCGCGCACCGGGGTCGCGGCCCACGGGCGCTGCGCGGCGTCGGCGGCCCGGACCAGCCGGTCCACCTGCTCCGGTGAGGCGGCGGGCACGGTCCCGACCAGCTCGTACACCCGCGCGGGGTTGTATCGCGCGACCTGCCCGCCGGTGTCGGCGGCCGCCGGCCCGGACAGCGGCACGGGACTCACGCGGTCACCGGGCGCAGCGACGCGATCATGCAGGCGCGCAGCAGGTACGCCCGTGATCGGGCGGGGTCGGCGGCGATGGCGCGCAGCTCGTCGAGGTGGGCGGCGCGGGCGGCGGGGTCGGTGGCGGTGAGGCGCTCGTAGTTGCGGTGGGAGACGGTCTGCACGTACTCCAGCGCGATCCGGCGGCGGTCGGCGGCCGCGGCGGCGACGGCCTGCTCCGGGTCCGGACCGGCCAGGGCGGCGGCGTACGCGACGGCGTCGTGGATGCCGGAGTTCATGCCGAGCCCGCCGAGCGGGTTGTTGACGTGCGCGGCGTCCCCGGCCAGCAGCACCCGGCCGTGCTGGAACGACACGGCCACCCGCTGGTGGACGCGGTAGATGCTGGCGTGCGCGACCCGCCACGGCCGCCCCGGGTCGGCGATCTGCCGCAGCCGCGCGCCGAGCCGGGCCAGCTCGGCCTCGTCGGGCGAGCCGTCCGGGGTGGGCAGCAGCACCCGCCAATGATCGGGCGTACGCAGCAGCACCGACCAGTCCACCGGGTCGAACACGTAATTGACCTCGGCGAGCGCGTCGAGCAGCGCGTGCAGGTCCTCGTCGGTCGAGGCGACCAGGAAGCGCTCGGGGTAGGTGATGCCGGCGAACTCGGCGCCGAGGCTGCGGCGCACCGCCGAGTGCGCTCCGTCGGCGGCGATGAGCCAGTCGGCGTCGAGGGTCGTGTCACCCGCGTGGACGCGTACCCCCGTGGTGGTGGTCTCCGCCCCGGTGACCGCCTGCCCGAAGCGGATCTGACCACCCAGGCGGCCGAGGTGCTCGGCCAGGATCGGGGTGAGTTTGGACTGTTCGAGCTGCACCCGGTACGGGTACGGGGTGTCCCCGGCGAGCACGGCCAGGTCGAGGGTGGCGACGTGTCCGGCGGCGCGGTCGCGGTAGGCGAACGTCGGCGCGGTCAGGCCCCGGGCCAGCACCTCGTCGACAGCGCCCAGCTCGGCGAGTATCTCCAGGGTGGGCGGGTGGAACGTGGACGCCCGCGACTCGGCGGCCAGGCCCTCGCCCGCCTCCAGGACGGTCACGCGGGCACCCTGCCGGGCGAGGGCGAGGGCGGCGGTCAGCCCGACCGGCCCGGCACCGGCGACGGCGACGTGGGTCATGAGTTCTCCTCGCGGGCTAGACGGCGTAGCGGGCGTCGAGGGCGAGCGCGTCGTCCTGGCCGACCAGGGAGGTGAAGGCGGACCAGGCCATCCGGTCGACGCCCGTGGCGTGACTGGTGGCGGCGATCGCGGCGTAGGCGTCGGCGGCGGCGCGCAGCGCGGCGAGCAGGGGCGACACCGGGTGCAGCACCAGCCGCACGCCGACCGCGGCGAGGTCCGCGTCCGTGGGCCACAACTTCTGGGATGTACCTACATCCCAGAAGTTGTGGGCTGCCGCGCGATGGTCGCCTGCTGCTGGGTCGTCGCCTGCCGCGTGGCGGGGTGGCATGGTCTCCGGTGCGGTCGGCGACACCTGGGTTGCCTCGGCAACTTCTGGGTTGCCGCCTGTGGCGGAGTCGTCCGCCCGCGCCGTGTGGTGTGGAGCGGACCCGGCCGCCTCGGAGCGGTTGAGGACCAAAGGTACGCCCGGCAGCGCGGCGTGAGCGTGGGCGAGTTCGTCCAGGTCGGACACGCCTTCCAGGAACACCGCGTCGGCCCCGGCCGCCGCGTAGGCGCGGGCGCGGGCGATCGCGTCGTCCAGCCCGTTGCCGGAGTACGCGTCGGTGCGGGCGACCACGACCAGGCCGGTCCCGTCGCCGGTCACCGCGCGGATCTTGCGGGCGGCCGCGTCGGCGCCGATCAGCTCCTTGCCGGCCAGGTGGCCGCAGCGCTTGGGCTGCACCTGGTCCTCCAGGTGCAGGCCGGAGATCCCGGCGGCGGCGTAGCGGCGGGCGGTCCACACGGCCTGCAGCGCGTCGCCGTAACCGGTGTCGGCGTCGGCCAGCAGCGGGGCGCCGCCGAGCGCGGGCACGATACGCGAGGCACGTTCGGCCAGGTGGGTGCCGTGCACGTAGCCGAGGTCGGGCAGGCCCAGGTCGAGCGCGGCGCACGCCGCGCCCGAGAGGTGCGCGGCACGGTGCCCGGCCCGCACCGCCAGGGTGGCGGTGGGCGGGTCGTACACGCCGGGCAGGTGGGTGACCCGGTCGGAGGCGAGCAGGGCCCGCAGCGCCGCGGCGGTCACGGGCGGCCGTGCAGCGCGAAGCCGCCCTCGACGCCGACGACCCGCGGGTTGGTGAAGAAGCGCAGCGTCTCGGCCGTGCCCTCCTCCGAGTAGCCGGACAGGCCCCAGGCCGGGCGCGGGGTGAACAGGTGCAGGCTCATGATGCTGGAGCCGTTGACCTTGACCTCGCCCGCGGTGAGCCGCCGGGCCACGGCCAGCGCCTGCTCCTCGTCGGCGCCCTGCACGTACGCCTCCAGCCCGTACGGGGTGCCGTTGGCCAGCTCGACCGCCTCGTCGAGGGTCGTGTACGGGTGCACGGCGGCGACCGGCCCGAAGATCTCATGCAGCGTGTGCGCGGGGGAGACGCCGGTTACCAGCGTGGGGCTTAGGAAGTTGCCCTCGCCCGGCACGGTCAGCGCGGTGTGCGCGGTGCCGCCGTGCGTGACCAGCGCGTCGCGGGCCGCGGCGACCCGGGCCAGGTGACCCGAGTGGATCAGCGGGCCGTAGTCCGTGTCGGGGTCGAGCGGCGATCCGGCGTGCAGCGTCGCGAGCCGGTCGAGGGCCGCCCGCAGGATCTCGTCGGCGCGCCCGGCGGGCACGATGAGGCGGCCCAGCGCCCGGCACCACTGCCCGTTGAGCGTGGTGAGCAGGTCGGCGGCGGCGCGGGCGGCGTCGGCGGTGTCCGCGTCCGGCAGGATGACCAGCGGGTTGTTGCCGCCGAGTTCGAGCTGCACCGGCTTGATGTCGTACGCGCAGGCGGCGGCGACGGCCCGGCCGCCGGTGAGCCCGCCGGTGAACGACACCGCCCGGATGCGCGGGTCGCCCACCAGCCGGGCACCGGTGCTGGCGTCGCCGTGCACGAGCTGGAACAGGCCGCCGGGCAGCCCGGCCGCGGCGAGCGCGCGGGCCACGGCGGCGGCCAGGGCCTGGGTGCCGTAGGGGGCGTACTCGCTGGGCTTGACGATGGTGGGGCAGCCCGCGGCCAGCGCGTTGGCGGCCTTGTGCGCGGCCATCGGGGCGGGCGCGTTCCACGGGACCACGCACGCGGCGGGGCCCCAGGGCAGCCGGTCGACGTGCGCCAGGCGGCCGTCCTCGCGCGGCAGCGCGCTGCTCAGCCAGCCCTCGCGCAGCTGCATCGCGGCCAGCCGGAACGCGCCGCCGAGGATCACCGACAGCATCCCGGTCTGCCGGATCGGCACCCCGGTCGCGTACGCCTCCAGCGCGGTGATCTCGGGCGCGGCGGCCTCGACCTCGGTGGCGACCGCGTCGAGCACGTCGGCCCGCTCGGCCGCGGGCAGCCGCTGCCAGGTCCCGGCGGCGTGCAGCGCGGCGGCCGCGGCGATCGCCTGCTCCACCCGGTGCGGGTCCGACCCGGCCGCCACGGTCACCGGACGTCCGGTCGCCGGATCCTCCAGCGAGAAACCGAGCTGCGCGGTGCAGGGCGCCCACTCCCCGCCGACCAGGTCGGCGATCGGCGGCGTCGCGAAGGCCGCGCCGCTCATGACGCCACGTTCCCGAACAGGTTGTTGGCGCGGGAGGCGGTCACCATCGAGGCGGCCTCCAGCCTGCCGCGCTCCGGCGGGAACGTCATGACCAGGCCCATCGCCAGGTCGCGCAGGGCGCGGCCCATCGTGCCGTGCAGCGTCGCGCCGGAGGTGCCGCACGCCTTGAACGCGCCCACCGCGACCGCGAACGCGGCCTCGCAGATCGAGCCCTTGGCCAGCCGCCACTGGCGGTAGACGTCGCCCTTCGGGGCGAGCGGCGGCTCGGACGTCTCCAGCAGCAGCTGGCGGCGCAGCCACAGGTACGCCGTCTCCAGGTTCTCCGTCATGTCACCGATGATCACCTGGTGCATGGGGGACTCGGCAATAGGCCGGCCGGTGTCGGCGAAGGTCTTGGCGGTCAGCCGCTGCAGCGTCTCGTCGTACACCCCCTGCGCGCAGCCGACGTAGACCGCGGTGATGGCGAGCTGGTTGCCGACGAAGCTGCCCCGGCTGCACTGCAGCATCTTCACGAACGCGCCCGGCACGGTCAGCGCCTCGTCGGCCGGGATCCACACGTCGCGCAGCGTGACGCCGTGGTTGGCGGAGCCGCGCATGCCCAGGCCGTCCCAGGACGGGCGGGACGCGACGCCCTCGGCCTCGCGCGGCACCAGGAACAGCGCCAGGCCCTCGGCCGTGTCGGTGCCGTCCAGCCGCGCGGTGACCAGGTACGTGTCGGCGACGCCGGTGGCGCAGCCGAACGACTTCTCACCGGTGACCAGCCAGCCGTCGACGCCGTCGCGGGTCGCGCGGCGGGCCGTCGTGGAGATGGCGATGTTCGCGCTCGCGCTCTTGACCGACTCGCTGGCGAAGTTGGCCAGCCAGGTGCCGCCGGCCATGCGCCGCAGCACCTTCTCCGCGAACGCGCGCACCACCGGCACGTCGGCGTCGTCGAACAGCCCGGCGTCGATCGCCTCCAGCGGCAGCAGGCCGCGCGAGGCGCTGGTGTTGTGGAAGAAGTAGGCCAGCGCCGTCGACGGGCAGGCGGTGCCCATCGCGTACGTCGCCGCGGCCAGGTCGCGCAGTGAGCCGCCCAGGCCGCCGTGCTCCTCCGGCACGACCAGGCCGAGCAGCCCGGCCTCGCGCAGCAGGTCCACGTGTCCGGCGGGGAACTCGCCCGCGGCGTCGGCGGCCTCGGCGGCGGCCCGCAGCGCGGGCAGCACCGCCTCGACCCGCATCGCGCGCTCGCGCTCGGCGGCGGTCATGTCGTCGACGAGGCGTTCGCCGGTGAGCCGGTCGGCCATGGCAGTTCTCTCCCTTGTGGATGTTCAGGCGAGGTCGGGTACGAGGGGGTCGGCGCAGGCGACGCCGAGCTGGCGGGCCAGCAGCAGCAGGTCGCGGGCGGGCAGGCCGCCGGAGGCCGGGTCGAGCACGGTGTCGAAGCGGTGCACGCCGCTCTTCATCGCGACCAGCGCGTTGACCAGGCCGAGCCCGTGGTGCGCGAGCAGCCGCACGTGCAGCGCGGCCGGGCGTACGCGTACCACGGCGTCCTGCAGCACGCGGCGGACCTGCAGCGGCGACGCGGCGCTGTGCTCGGCGCAGCCGATGTCGACGGCGGGCAGCCCGGCCAGCGCGTCGAGCGCGGCCAGCACCGCGGACTCCCGTTCGGGGGCGAACGCGTCGGCGACGTATACCCGCACCGGGCCGTCGGCGGCCAGCTCGCGGGCGCGGGCCAGGTCGGCCTGGTCGCGTACGGTCAGCACCGGGCCGGTGGCCTCCCGGCCGTCCAGCACGGTCATGGAGATCTCGTGCGGGAGCGGGTCGGCGAGCTGGCCCCAGCTGCGCGAGTGGAACAGCAGCGGCGCGGTGACCCGGGGCGTGTCCGCCTCAAGCACCCGCCCGACGAAGATCGTGTGGTCGCCGCCGGGGTAGGCGTGCTCGACGGCGCAGTCCAGCCGCCCGGTCGCCTCGGCCAGCATGGGGCTGCCGGTGGGGCCGGTGACCCAGTCCGTGCCGGCGAAGCGGTCGGTCGTGCCCGGGGTCATGCCCGCGAAGCGCCGCCCGATGTCGGCCTGGTCCTTGCCGAGGAAACTGATCGCGAACACCCCCGACTCGCGCACCAGCGCGTGCGTCGGGAGATGATTGCCCAGGCAGACGGAGACCAGTGGCGGATCGAGGCTGACGGAGGAGAATGAGCTGGCCGTCATGCCGTGCACGCGCCGGGCGCCGTCCGGCCCGGTCGTCACGGTGGTGACCACGGCGACGCCGCTCGGCCACTGGCTGAGCACGGCCCGCAGCTGCCCGCTGTCCACCTCTGCACCGCCCTTGTTTCGCATAAGGAAACGCTGTTGCCGTGAAGGTAACGACTCGGCGGTAGCCGTGTCAACGCCCGTGCGGCCTCTGCGCCGTGGCCGCGCGGCGATCTACACTGACGGGCGTCCGTGCCGACAGGAGGGGCCCCGTGCCGACCAGCGCCGCAGCGAAGGCGACTACCGCCGCCGACGACGACAGCCAGTCCCGCTCCATCGCCGCCGTCGAGCGTGCGATGGACGTGCTGCTCTACTTCGGCCGCAGCGGTCAGCCCGATCTCGGGGTCACCGAGATCGCCACCTCACTCGGCCTGACCAAGGCCGCGGTGCACCGCATCCTCACCGCGCTGCGCAGCCGCGACCTCATCACCGTCGACCCGGTGACGCGCCGTTACGCGCTCGGCCACGCCGCCGTGGCGCTGGGCCGCGCCTACCTGGCCCGCACCGACCTGCGCGCGATGGCCGCCCCTGAGCTGCGCGCGCTTGCCGAGCAGACCGGCGAGACGGCGACGCTGTCCCTGCGCCGCGGCGACACCCGCCTCTACGTCGACCAGGTCGTGCCGGACCAGGAGCTGCGCATGGAGGTGACCCTCGGCATCCCGTACCCGCTGCACGCGGGCGGCTCGTCGAAGGCGTTCCTGGCGTTCCTGCCCGAGGCCGAGGTCGAGTCCTACCTGGAGCGCCACCCGCTGCAGGCGCTGACCGACAAGACCATCACCGACCCTGGCAAGCTGCGCAAGGAGCTGTCCGCCATCCGCAAGCGCGGGTACGCGACCTCGCTCGGCGAGCGCCAGGCCGGGGCGGCGTCGATCGCGGCGCCCGTGTTCGACCACGACGGGCACGTGGTGGCGGTGCTGAGCGTGGCCGGCCCCGCCGCCCGCTTCAAGCCCGAGGGCGAGACCGCCGACGAGCTGGTCGCGGCGGCGGCGCGGATCTCCGAGCAGCTGGGTTACGCGGGCTGAGCCGCTCTCGGTCCGGCTTTCGGCACCGATGATCGCGAGTTCGTGTCGGGAAGTGCGGTCCGGCAGAGCATGATCGCCGTCTCGTGTCCAAACCTGTGGCCAGACCGCAGATCTTGACACGAGACGGCGATCATGCCCCGGCGCGAGCCGCGGCGGCCCGGCGGGAGCCGCGCGGTGGCGGAGTCAGTCGCGGCGACGTCGGCCCGGCTGGGCGGGCTGGCGGGGCGGGGGAGCCGAGTAGCCCTCGTCGGGGCGGCGGCTGTAGGACGGGGCGGCGTAGGAGGCCCGCTCGTCATGGCGCGGCCAGGCGGGCGCGTCGAACTCGTCGGCCCGGTGGGCGAAGTCGGTGCCGTGCCCGCGTACCGCCCGGTAGGTGAGCCACGCCGCGAGGCAGAACACCCCCTGCGCCATGGTGTTGATGCCCTGCTGGACCCACTGGAACGCCAGCGCGTCGCTGGCCGCGTGCCCGCGCAGCGGGATCAGCGCCATCACCGCGAGCACGCTCACCGGGAACAGCCCGGCGGCCAGCGCGGTGCCGTGCCGCCACGCCCGCACCGAGCCGAGCACGCTGATCCACACCACGATCACGGTCGCGAACACGAACGTGGGCTGCACAGACCGCTCGGCCACCGCGAGCCCGCCCGCGGCGGCTCCGGCGATCAGCAGCGGCCACCGCCACCAGCGCAGCGAACCGTGCAGGGACAGCGCCAGCAGCAGGCCACCGGCGGCGAGCAGCGGGAAGAGCAGGTCGTCCAGCCAGGGGACCTCGATGGCCCAGGCGGCGTGCAGCAGCTTCCACGTCGACTTGGCGGCGCCGCCCGCCCCCATCAGCACGGCGCCGATGCGGCCCAGCCAGGATGGCGCCAGCAGCAGGAACCCGACGAACGCGAACAGCGTGGGCGCGAAGTCCTCCACGGCGAGGCCGACGCTCAGCGCGGGTGTCTCGGCGGCCTCGGCCGTCGCCGCCCACGGCAGCACCTCCGGCAACACATCCATGAGCATGAGCGCGAGCTTAGACCCATCGAGCTGCGCCGTTCCAGTGTGCGAAACGGACAACTTCCCGAGATCTACTTTGGAGGTACGCGTCTTGTGCTGACCGGCTCGAACCTGGCGTCCTGCCTGCGGTGCATGTGAAGGCCGCCCTCGCGTCCGCGAAGGCGGCCCGGTGCGCTCAATTGACGAACTGTGTGGTGACGTTGGGGTCGAGGTAGTCGCCGGCGCCGTACACCCATGCCTGACCGACCGGGTCGCCGAGCTGGGCGCGCAGCCAGAACGCGGCCCAGCGGCCCGCGGTCTCGACGCTCAGCGCCTGGCTGAGCGTCTGCGGTGACAGGTCGGGGCGGGCCCCGGCCGGGTTCTGCGTGTCGGTGATGCCGTAGTGGTTGGCGCCGGTGAGGCTGACCCAGAGCTTGGGCGGCGTGGCGATCGCCTGGTACGTGGCGTACCCGTTGGCGGGGCTGCCGATCCCGTCGGCGCCGGCCTGGATCAGGGCGACGGGGATGGTGTTGGCCACCGGCGGGGTGGCGCCGGTCGCGGGGTTGGTGTTGTTGGTGCCGTAGAACGCGGCGGCCCGCAGTTGCGGCGGGGCGGGGGTGGGCACGGTGCAGAACGGCGGCGTGCACAGGCCGGTGGCCAGGCCCAGCCCGGCCGCGCCGCCGAAGGAGTGCCCGAGCAGCAGCAGCGTGCCCGGGTCGAGCGCGCCCAGCAGCGGCGAGCCGGCGCGGGCGTGCTCGGCCTGGGCCCAGGTCACGGTCCAGCCCGCCTGTGCCCCGGTGGCGTAGAGGCCGGGCTGGCCGAACAGGACCTGGTAGTGGTTGGGCACGACGACCACGAAGCCGTACGAGGCGACCTTGCGGGCGTAGCCCGAGTAGTGGGACTTGTCCACGTTGGCGCCCTGCAGCAGCAGCACCACGGGCCACGGGTCGTGCGGCGAGCCGGTGACGGGGTGGTAGACGTCGGCGGCGTCGCCGCCGACGGTGGTGGCGTAGCCGGCGACGGTCGAGTATGCCGCGGCGGCGGGTGCCGGGGCCGCCGTCGCCGCCGCGCCCGCGGCCAGCACGGCCACGAGCGCGGAGACGAGCAGGCGGCGGGCGCCGCGGGGTCCGGACGAGGTTCGCATCGATCCTCCCGTTTCTCCAAGCGAAACAGTGTTTCGCACTGAGAGACATGATGCGGATCGATGCGGCGGCCGTCAATGCATCGGGTCACAGCTCCGCGAACGGCTTGAGTACGCCCAGCGCCGCGGCGGCCAGCACGCTGCCCCAGATGCCCCACACGTACGGCAGGCAGCCGTCGATCGAGCGCTTCATGGCCGTCTCCACCTCGGGCGTCGAGCCGCTGGTCATCAGCGCGCCGAAGGCCGCGCCGAACGGGCGCAGGGTGAGCCGGATGCCCAGCCCGCAGGCGATGGCCACGGTGTAGAGCAGCAGTTTCGCGCCCAGCCAGCGAGGATTGGTGGCCACCCCGAACGGCTGCGCCGCGACCATGGTGTAGACGGCGGTCACGCCGAGCGCGGCGATGAGCCCGAGCCGGATGGTCCAGTCGGCGCGGCGCACCCACGGCCGGCGGCCCGGGTGGTGGTGGTCGGTGATGGTCGCGGCGAGCCAGCCGGCGGCCAGCAGCCACACCGCCACCACGACCGGCCAGGAGAACGGGTTCATCCCGAACACCGTCGCGCCGTGCGGCTCCAGCGCCATCAGCGTGACGCCGCTGGGCAGGAACAGGACCAGGCAGATCTTGGGGCCGAGGTCGAGCCCGCCCATGATCTTCAGGGCGGTGGCGCGGGCGGCGGGGCTGAGGTCGGGGCGGAGGACGAACCGGCTCGACCAGAACACGCCGAGGTCGCCGCCGAGCCAGAAGACGAAGAGAACCAGGTGGAGCAGAATCCACCAGCCGTGTGTATGCGATCCCACGCGCGTAATGGAAACACCGATCCGCTGTGAGAAACAAGCTCTTGACGGGCTGGTCATGGCCTGGCTAGCGTCGGCGCATGGTCGGCCGCCACCTCGCCACCCCCGCCCGCCCCGCGCCGGTGGGCGTGCCCGCATGAGGTCCTACCTCTACGTCCCCGGCGACGCCCCCGCGAAGCTGGCCAAGGCGCTGACCGTCGGCGCGGACGCGCTCATCGTCGACCTGGAGGACGCCGTACCCCCGGCGGCCAAGGAGACCGCCCGCGAGACCGTCGCCGCCTTCGTCGCCACCGCCGCTTCCGGCAGTTTCGGGGAAACTGCACGAACGCCAAGCGATCATCGTGCAGTTTCCCCGAAACTGCCGCGGGTCTGGGTTCGCGTGAACCCGGGCGAGGCGGGTCACGCCGATGCGGCGGCGGTGGTGGGAGCCGGGCTGGCGGGGGTGTGCCTGGCGAAGACGGAGTCGGTGGCGCAGCTGGCGGCGCTGGACGGTGTGCTGACGCGGCTGGAGCGGCGGGCCGGGCTGGCGCCGGGCGGCGTGCGGGTGGTGCCGCTGCTGGAGTCGGCCGCCGCGGTGCTGGACGCCCCGGCGCTCGCGCGCGGGCCGCGGGTGGCCCGGCTGCAGCTCGGCGAGGCCGACCTCGCCGCCGACCTGGGCGTGACGCTCGGGCCGGACGAGCGCGAGCTGCTCTGGGCCCGTTCCCATACGGTGCTGGCCAGCGCTGCGGCGGGCATCGCGCCGCCGGTCGCGCCCGTGTCGGTGAACTTCCGCGATCTCGACACGCTGCGCGGGTCGACGCTGGCGCTGAAACGGCTCGGCTTCCGCGGCCGGGCCTGCATCCACCCCGCGCAGCTGCCGGTCGTGCACGAGGTCTTCACCCCGGCCGAGTCCGAGGTCGCCGCCGCCCGGGATCTGGTACGCCGCTACGAGCAGGCGATCCGCGACGGCTCCGGGGTGTGCCTGGACGAGCGCGGCCGGCTCGTCGACGAGGCCGTCGTCCGCTCGGCCCGCCGACTGCTCGCCGGGGACTGACTGCCCGGACTGTCGTCAACTGTGCCGCACGTTGCGGTGATCCCGCGATACATGCTGAAGTGGGGCGGGTATACGACGGGTGACGACGACCCTGACGAGCGCGGCAAGGAGGTGCGGCGTGAGCGAGCTCAGCGCGAGCCTGGACCTTCCGCTCGGCATGGCGGCCCCCACGGGTGCCCGGCACATCCTGCGGCAGGTCCTGCTGACCTGGGGCTATACCGACGCGGACTGGCTCGACGAGTCCGGCCTGCTCATCTCCGAGCTGGTCGGCAACGCGGTCCGGCACGGCGGCGGCTGCCTGGAGGTGCGGGTGCAGGCGCACGGTTCGCTGGTCACCGTCAGCGCCGCCGACGGCAGCTCGGTCATCCCCCGGCGGCGCGAGCCGGGCCCGACCGGCGGCCTCGGCCTGGCGCTGATCGAACGTTTCGCCGAGGGCTGGGGCATCGAGGACCACCATGGCGGCAAGCGGGTCTGGATCCGCCTGCGCGCCTACCCGGCCGGCGGCGGAGACGATCGTGCTGACGGTTGACGTGCGCCGGGAACCGGACCGCACCGTGCTGGTGCTCTCCGGTGAGCTGGACATGGCCACCGGGCACCTGCTCACCGGGGCGCTCGCCCGGGTGGCGGCCGAGCCCCGGGTGGACGTCGACGTGTCAGGCCTGTCCTACTGCGACTCGTGCGGCCTGAACATCATGCTCGCCGCCCGGCACCGGGCCCGGCGCGAGTCGCGCGAGCTGCGCGTGGTCGGCCCGCGCGGGTTCGTGGCCCGGGTCATCGGCGCCTGCGACGCCTCCCGCGTCCTGCTCGGCGGCTGACCGCCTCAGAACCTGTTGCGCACCCGCATCCCGCTCGGCCGGCCGTCCGGGTCGCAGATGAACTCGTACACCAGCCGCGCGGGCACCCGCCGCCACCCCTGCACGTCCGGCGGCTGGTAGCGGCGCAGCCGCGCCCGCGGCCGCGGACCCGTCCCGCCCGCCTCGTGCCACCCGTCCAGCTCCGCCGCCGCCCGCGCGAACGCGTCGAACGCGACCTCCGGGTCGCCGAGCACGTCACCGGCCTCGTCCTCGCCGAGTCCCAGGTGCTCCCGCATCAGCTCCAGCCGCAGGTCGCGCGCCCACGTCGGCCGCTCGGACTCGTCCATGACCGCGCAGGTCAGCTCGGAGTCGTACGTCCACGACCTCATGTTGAAGTTGTCCGAGCCGACGGTCGCCCAGGTGTCGTCCACCACGCAGGTCTTGGCGTGCACGTAGATCGGGGTGCCCGCGGCGTTCTCCAGGCCGTACACCGCGAACCGGTCGCCACCGGCCTTGGCCAGCGTCTTCATCGCCTGCTTGCGGCCCCAGGACTCGGCGATCGAGACCGTCGGCGAGGCGGCGTCCGGGGCCAGCGGCACCACGCAGATCAGCCGCAGCTCCGGGTTGTCCCGCAGCGCCTGCGCGAACGGGCGCAGCACCCGCGCCGACCACAGGTACTGGTCCTCGACGTAGATCAGCCGCTTGGCGCGGGCGATGGACTTGAGATACGCCCGCGCCACGCTGCGCTCGCCGCGCGGCGCGAACGGGTAGCGGCCCAGCCGCCGCCGCGGGTACGTGCGCAGCGTCTGCACCGCGTGCTCGCCGGCCGGGGGCGGGTCCGGTAGCTGCGCGGGCAGCGGCATGACCTCGGTGCGCAGCCGGGACAGCAGGTCGCGGGCGTGGTCGACGACGTTCAGCGACAGCGCGCTCGGGTCGTTCCAGCGCTCGCGGAAGGTCAGCTCCACGTCCCCGACGGCGGGACCGCGCAGCTCCAGCTGGATGTCGTGCCAGGGCGGACGCGGCCCGTAGACCTGCGCCATCGGCGGGGCGAGCGGGTCGCCCTCGTGCTCGATGCCGTCGTTGCGGCCCCGGCACAGGTCGATGCCCCCGACGTAGGCGACGTCGCGCTCGGGGCGGTCCTGGTGGCGTACCACGAACAGCTTCTGGTGGTGGGAGCCGCCGAAGCGGACCCGCATGTCCAGCAGGACGTGCGCCCCCGCCTGCTGGAGATCCTCGGCGAGCTGCCGGTTCTGCGGCGAGCTGAAGTGCAGCCAGTCCGGGTGTGAGCGCCACAGCAGCCCGTATACCTGCACGCCGCGCCGGGCGGCGTCGCCGAGCACCCGGGTGACCTGCGTACGGGGGCCGCAGAGCCGCTCGTCCGGGTCACCGCGCCAGTCGGTGAACAGCACCAGGTCACCGGCGCGGGTGTCCTCCAGGACGGCGACCAGCTCGCGGAAGTACGCCGCACCGTGCACCAGCGGCCGGGCCAGGTTGCCGCGGCTCCAGGCCAGCCCGCCGGGATGGCGGCGGTCGATCTCGGTCGCCGGGTTGCCGCGCTCGGCCGCGTCCAGGAACCAGCTGTCGGGGGTCACGAAGGGAAGGTAACCGCATCGCTGCTCGGGAAACTAGATCGGCGCAACCGGTGACGCACCTGACGGGTGCGAGTGACGTGCGTCTGTCAGGTTCCTGGCAGAAAGACCGCAGGTGGGGCATCAGTTCGTACGTTGACGATGCGTCGCTCGTCCTACATGACTAAGGCGGGTTGTCGATGACCGACATGGACGAGGCCATTGCCGAATACCGCCGACTGGTGCTGATTCCGGCGGCCGATGACGTGATCGCCGAATACCTACAGATGCTCGTCGGTTGTCTGCAGGCACGATACCTAAGAGTCGGCGCTCGTCAGGACATCGATGACGCGATCGAGTACGGCCGCCAGTTGATCCGCCGTGTTGCGCCGGAATCCCCCATCCACGCGAATGCATTAACGGTACTGGCCATCTCGTTGTGTATGCGATTCCGGATGGCGGCTATCACGAGCGATCTCGAGGAAGCCGCCGAACTTGCCGAATCGGCGGCGCGGATGGCTGGCGAGGGCCCGCATGCCGCCCCTCTTCATGCCAACGTCGCCATGACCTGGCTGGAAGTGGCGCACCATGATGGTTCGTTGGCCAAGCTTCAGGCCGCGGTTCAGCACGCCCGTTCCGCCGTTGTGGTCAGCTCCTCGGAAGACGACAACCTTGGTTTGTATCTCTACACGCTGGTGTGTGCACTGCGAGCGCTGTTCGACCGCACAGGCAGTGGGTCGATCCTCGACGAAGCGATCGACATGGGCCGACAAGCGGTGACGCGGCTGGCGGATCGCGAGGAGGTGGCGGCCCAGAGTCTTCACGCGCTCGGTACGGCACTGAGACTGAGATACGAGTACACCGGCTCACGGCCGGACCTGACTGAGGCAGCCGAGATCCTACGTCGAGCGGTCTCCTTGAGCTCGCATGGTGACGTGAACCGGCCGACGATCCTGGCCGAGTGCTGCACCGTGCTCTACGTGCTGGCCGAGTCCTTCGGTGCGGACACCCTCGACGAGTCTGTGCATCTGGCCCGCGAAGCGGTGGACTCAGCGGCACGGTCTGATGCGAACCTCGGCCGCTACTGTTTCGTGCTGAGTACCGCATTGATGACCCGTTGGCAGAATGCCCTCGGTAGCGAGCCCCGCGCTGACGCGGAAGGGGCCGTCGCCGCTGCGGTGCGGGCAGTGAAGGTGACGCCTGTAGAGGACTCGGAGTACGGCAAGTACCTGGCTCATCTCGGGACCGCTTTTGTGGCTTGGTATCGGGCGACAGGCGAGCTGAAGTCGCTGGAAAGCGGTATACGGCTTCTCGTGGCAGGAGTCAACCGAACCCCAGTGGGCCATCCCGGCCGAGCCGGCCGCTTGTCGGACCTGGGATCCGCGCTGGCCGTCTACTCCAGTGTCCGCCATGATGCCGGTGCGATGGATACGGCTTTAGCGGCGTGGCGGGAGGCCGCCGGTTCAGATGCCGCCCCAGTCGTCACCCGTCTCACATCGGCACACCTCCTTGCCACTGTGCTCGCGGCATCATCGGGTCACGAACAGGCGCTCGCAGCGTATGCCGGCGCCGTCGAACTACTGGCTCTGCTCGCGTGGCCCGGCCTGACGGTCGACGATCAGTTGGACCGGCTGCGTAACCATGCCCAGCTGGTCAGTAGTGAGGGCGCATCCTGCGCCGTGGCGGGAATGGCGAACGGCACGGCCGTCGAGATGCTTGAGCACGGCCGCAACCTCTACTGGCAGCAGATGCTCAGTCGTCGTGGCGATCTGGATCTGCTGCGGGAGAGCCAGCCCGAGATCGCGGAACGCCTGCGCCGGTGCCGACTCCTGCTGGACACCGTCGCGGCGGTCTGAGGGCGCCGCCGCGGGTCCGGACTCACAAGGAGTATCGAAACTCATCGACTCGCTCGCCGGGGTGTGGATAGCTTGCGGATCCCATCCACTCCCGGAAGGAGCCACGCCCATGGCTCTGCACCACCTCCGCGCCGGGGCCCTCGCCGCCACCGGCGCGGCGCTGCTGCTGCTCTCCACGGTGCTGACCGGCTCGGCCACGGCCCGCCCGGCCGAGCCCGCGCCGGAGTACCGCGCCTTCGGCGCCGATGCGCGGCCGATCGTGGCGCCCAAGGACGATCCCGCGCGCGGCCTGGTCTTCAAGGGCCTGGCCGCGGACACCACCGGCCCCTGCGTCGGCGGCATGCGGGTCGTCGCGGTCACCCCGGTCATGTGCACCCACGGTCCCGACGCCCCGCCCGCCGGGCTCGCGGTCGACCGGCGCATACCGGCGACGCAGCCGCTGTCGGCCCCGGCGGCGCCGGCCGTCTGCGAGGGTGACGGCGTGTCCGGCCGCCGCGTCGAGGTCCTCTACGTGCACGGCAACACCAACCGTTACAACCAGTACCTGGAGACGTTCCGCACCCTCGCCGAGGGCATGGACGTCATCTACAACGAGAGCGCCCGCGAGACCGGCGGCGAGCGGCACATCCGTTTCGTCACCGAGAACGTCAACGGCGCCTGCCGGCCGGTGGTGCGCCGAGTGCAGGTCGCGCAGTCGGCCCTGGCCGACTTCGGCGGCAGCGTCAACGCGGTCCGGGCGCAGGGATACAACCGTACCGACCGCAAGTACGTGATGCTCGTCGAGGCGAACGTGTACTGCGGCATCGGCGGCTTCGCCGGGGACACCCGCAAGACCGACGACAACCGGTCCAACTTCGGCCCGGAGTACGGCCGGTCTGACAACGGCTGCTGGACCGCGGCCGTGGCCGGCCACGAGCTCGGGCACAACCTGGGCGCGGTGAACAACAACGCGCCCAACGCCTCCGGCGGCGCGCACTGCACCGACGAGTGGGACGTCATGTGCTACTCCGACGAGCCCAACCACCCGCCGATGCGATACGTCTGCGGCGACCGGGCCCACGACGAGCGGCTGGACTGCCGGCACGACGACTACTACAGCACCAACCCGCCCGCGGGGTCGTACCTGGCGAACAACTTCAACGTCGCCGACAACCTGTTCCTGATCCGCGGCGGCGGCGTCCCCAGCCGGTCGATCGTCAACCCGGTGTCGGGCCGCTGCCTGGACGTGTCCGGCGGGCGCACCGAGGACGGCACCAAGACGCAGCTGTGGGACTGCCTGAACAACCCGGCTCAGCAGTGGATCATGCAGCCGAACGGCAACATGGTGAACCCCGCCTCCGGCAAGTGCCTGGACGCCGACGCGTGGGGCACCGCCAACGGCACCCGTACCATCCTCTGGCCCTGCGGCCCCGGGCCGCAGGCCAACCAGGTCTGGTTCTGGCGCTGAGACGAGCAGGACGGGCCCGCTCGCCCGCGGGCCCGTCCTGCTCAGCTCAGGCCCGTGCGGAGGGCACGTCCAGCGGGTCGGCGGGAGCCTCGTCGCGCGCGGCCTGCATCCGCCCGCCCAGCTCCTCCAGCCGCTGCGTACCCAGCGCGGCGCGCACCTGCGGGAACCAGTCCTGCTCCTCTTCCTCCTGGTGGTGGCGCATCTGCTCGATCAGCACCGCCACCTTCGCGTCGTACACCTCCTCCTGCGGGTCCAGGTCGCGCAGCTCGGCCAGCAGCCAGGCCGCCACGTGGTGCTCCTCGACCGACTCCAGGATGTGGTCGGTCGTCTGCGGGGCGGCCTGCCGCGCGGCCGGGTAGAAGATCGTCTCCTCGATGAAGGCGTGCGCGGTCAGCCCCTGGATCATGCGATCGACCAGGGCCCGCTTCTCCGCGTCCGTCGCCACCGGGCGGCTGCGCTCGTACGCGTCGTACAGCGCCTCGAACCGGCGGTGGTCGTGGATCAGCAGTTCTATGGCATCCATGCGGCCCTCCTCATGTCGGGGCCGGTGCGATGCCCGGGGCACCGGCCCTGTGCCTTCGTAACCGGATGCCCGGCGGTGCGCTGCTGAAACCGCCGTCGTGGGGACTTCCTCGGGGCGGCGCGGTCGCCGGTGTTCGGCTACGGTCTGAGCCATGCGACGTCCGTACCGCTCGCTCCTGCTCGCCACCGCCGCGCTGCTGAGCCTCGCGGGCGCCTGCGATGAACAGACCGACGGCGACGGCTACCTGGTCTACAGCGATCGGGGCAACCCGCCGGTGCCCGGCCACTTCACCGCGGCACCCGAGGCGTACGAGCTGCGGCTCGGGCTGCGCCCGAACGGCTGCGTGACGGTGTTCACCGGCGACGTGGAGCGCGTGCCGCTGTGGCCCGACGGCACCAAGGTCGCGCAGGTGTCGACCGACCCCGTCCGCTACGAGGTCGCGATCCGGGATGGCCTCACCCTGACCGTCAGCGAGACCGCGGGCGACTCCTTCGAGGCCTTGGCCATCATCGACGACGGTTCGGGCCCGCTGCTCGGCCCCGACCAGGTCCCCACCAAGGCCGAGTCCCTCCTCGGCTTCTGTGGCGTCCCGGCCGCCCCCATCGCCTTCCCCAGAGCCGACCTGATCTCCGGAGCCGCGCCCACCCCTCCATCGCGGTGATCATGAACTTGTGGGCGGGTTCGACGGTGTGTCGCCGCCATAACTTCATGATCAACGCATTGCCGGGTGGGCGCCGAGGGAGCGGCGGTGGGTCAGGCGACGGTGAGGGCGAGCAGGCGGGCGGCGTCGTGGCGGTCGAAGGCGGCGGCGGCCAGGGCGGCGGCCCGGTCGGCGGACAGTGACTCGGCGGCGTTCATGGCGAACTTGCGGGCCAGCTCGTCCTCGGTCAGCGGATGCCGCTCGCTGCCGCGCGAGGAGTCGACCCGGTGCTCCCAGTCGCGCCCGTCGCGGGTGCGCACCCTCAGCACGGCCGCGAACGCGTGTGGGAACAGCTCGGTGGCGCGCTCGTCGGCCACGCAGGTGACCCGCGCCGCCAGCGCGAGCCTCTCGCCCGTCAGCTCCCGGAAGTCATCCAGCCCCAAGCCCAATCCAGCCCCGCCGAGCAGCGCGGACGCGACGGTGTAAGGCCCCGAGAACTTCCCGTGGTACGCCGAGCGCGGATGCGCCTTCTCCGCGGCCGGCTCGGCGATGGTGCGCAGCACGGGTGCCGCCACGCCCAGCTCGATGGTGTCGATCGCGGCCGGGTCCAGCCCCGCTTCGCGCAGGGCGAGCGCACAGTCGATCCCCGGGTGCGTGAAGTGGTTGGTCGGATACGGCTTGTACACGGTCCGTGCCAGCTCCCACCGGGTGCCCAGGTCGCCGAGCAGCGCGTCGCCGTCGAGGAACCCGCCGGTGTACGCGGTGAAGAACCCGAACCGCCCCTCCAGCACGGTCGGCGGCCCGGTGAGCCCGTCGGCGGCGAACACCGCCGCGCTCACCCCGGCGTGCGCCGCCCAGCCGCAGTGCGTCTTCTTGACCGTCCCGCCGGTCCGGTTGGCCTCCAGCAGCCCCGCGCCCATCGACGCGGCGATGCCCATGGCGTGCGCGATGCCGTCGGCGTCCAGCCCGTACAGCAGCCCGGCCGCGGCGGCCCCGCCGATCGTGCCGCAGATCGAGGTCGCGTGCAGGCCGCGCTCGAAGAACACGGAGTTGCGCAGCTCGCGGTCGTACGCGGCCATGCCGAGCCGGTTGCAGATCTCGATCCCGGCGGCGACGGCGCGGACCAGCTCCGGCCCGGTGGCGCGGGTCGCCTCGGCGGCGGCGAGCGCGGCCGGGACGATGCTCGCGCTGGGGTGCAGCACGGACGGCAGATGCGTGTCGTCGAAGTCGAGCGCGTGCGCCATGACCCCGTTGACCAGCGCGGCGGCCGGGGCGGGCAGTCGGTCCCCGGACCCGATGACGGTGGCCTCGGGCGTGCCGCCCCAGCGGCGTACCGAACGCAGCACGGCCGCCACGGCGGGATCGTGCTGGGCGGCGAGGCCCAGCCCGAGGATGTCGAGGATCCGCCCGGGCACGCCGTCGGGGATCGCACCCTTCCGGCACCCGACCGCGAACTCGGCGAGCGCCTGCACCGCGGTCTGCGGCACAGCCTCGCCCGACACGGCGGGCGCGCTCTGCGGCCGGGCCGTCATGCGGGCACCGCCAGCGGGCGCACCGGGGCGCCGGTCGCGCCGGCCAGGGGCAGGGGATTGAGGACGAGCAGCATCTCGCGGGCTCCGGTGTCCAGCAGTGGCGCGAGGTTCATCGTCTCGACGATGTGGACGCCGTGCTCGACGAGCAGCACCCGGTGCGCGGGCAGCACGGCGTGGCCGCGCCCGGCGGGGATGCACTCGAACGCGATGGTCTCCGCGCCGACGGCGGCGGGGGAGTGGGCGGACAGCCAGCGGGCGCCCGCCTCGCCGGGGCCGGGGGTGCCGTCGCGCTGCCCGACGAACGCGTCGTGCTCGTGCCAGCGCCGCGACCAGCCGGTGCCGATCAGGATCACCTCGCCCGCGCCGATGGTCAGCCCGGCCGCTGCGCACTCCAGGTCGTCCGGCGTGATCTCGTATCCGGCGGGCAGCACCGTGACGCCGTGCGCGCGGGCGACGTCGAGCAGCACGGCCCGGCCCAGGTACGGCGGGAACGTGTCGATGCCGAGGTCGCTGAAGCCCTGGTGGGAGGCGAGCGCGGCGGCGTCGCGGCCGCCGTGCAGGAGCCCGTCCTGGGAGACGTGGGCGAGCGCGTCGACGTGGGTGCCGACGTGGCCGCCGGTGACGATCAGCTCGTTGGCGGCCGAACCGCCGTCGGGGCGGACCATGTCGCCGTGGCGGCGTTCCAGGGCCATCCGGTATGGCGGGTGGTTCGGCGACTGCGGCATGCCGCGGCGCATCGGGTGGGCCAGGTCGAGCACGGGCCGCCCGGCCAGCGCGGCCCAGGGGGCGCCGGCGGGGTGGCGGCCGCTGGGCGAGGACAGCAGGGTGTGCCGGTCGAGTTCGGCCTGCATCAGATCACTCCGGTGGCGCGCAGGGTGGTCAGCTCGTCCTCGGTCAGGCCGAGCCGGTCGCGGTAGACGGCGTCGTTGTCGGCCCCGTGCGGCCGTCCGGTCCAGGCGATCCGGCCCGGCGTCTGCGACATGCGGTAGAGCACGTTCGGCATGCGCAGCGGGCCGAGCACCGGCTCGGTGACCGTGGTGACCGAGTCGAGGGCGGTGTACTGCGGGTCGGTGAACACGTCGGCGATGTCGTAGATCGGGGCGACGGCGGCCTGCGCGTCCTCGAACGCCTTGGTGACCTCGGCCAGGTCGCGTTCGGCGATCCAGCCGCCGACGTAGCCGTCCAGCTCCTCGGCGTGGGCGGCGCGGCCGGCGCCGGAGGCGAACCAGGGCTCGGCGATGACCTCGGGGTGGCCGACCAGGCGCAGCACCCGCTCGGCGACGGCCTGGGCGCTGGTGGACACGGCGACCCAGCGGCCGTCGCGGGTGCGGTACGTGTTGCGCGGCGCGTTGTTGACCGACCGGTTGCCGGTGCGCTGCTGCACGAGCCCGAGCTGGTCGTACGCCATGGCCTGCATGCCCAGCACGGTGAGCATCGGCTCGACGATGGCCAGGTCGATCACCTGCCCGGTGCCGCCGTTGGCGTCACGGTGGTAGAGCGCCGTCATCACGGCCTGCGCGCAGGTCAGCGCGGAGATGCCGTCGGCCAGGCCGAACGGGGGCAGCGTCGGCGGGCCGTCGGGCTCGCCGGTGATCGCGGCGAAGCCGCTCATCGCCTCGGCGATGGTGCCGAAGCCGGGGCGGTGCGCGTACGGCCCGAACTGCCCGAACGCGGTGACCCGCGCGATGATCAGGCGCGGGTTGACCTCGTGCAGCACTTCGGGGGACAGCCCCCAGCGCTCCAGCGTGCCCGGCCGGAAGTTCTCGATCAGCACGTCCGCCTCGGCCAGCAGCCGCTTCGCCAGCTCCGCGCCCTCGGCCCGGCCGAGGTCGAGCGTGACGGTGTGCTTGTTGCGGCCGAGCATGGTCCACCACAGCGGCACGCCTTCGCGGGACGGGCCGTGCCCGCGCGACGGGTCGCCCTTGGCCGGGTGCTCGATCTTGATGACGTCTGCGCCGTAGTCGCCCAGGATGGTCGCGGCGAGCGGTCCGGCGAAGAGCGTCGCGGCGTCGACGACGGTGATCCCGGAGAGGGCGGCGGGCGGCATGCGAGAAAGGTACACGCCCTATCCGCGAAAAGGAAACCCCGTTACAGTGTGCGAAACACACTGCTGGGAGGTAATGCCGTGGCCCGCTATGACCTGCTGGTCAAGGACGGAACGCTCGTTCTGCCGTACGTCGGCACCGTCCGCGCCGATCTCGCCGTCCGCGACGGGCGCATCGCCGCCATCGCCGACGCGATCGACACCGCCGAGGCCGAGCAGGTGATCTCGGCCCGCGACCGGCTCGTCTTCCCCGGCGCCGTCGACGCCCACTACCACCTGGGCATCTACCGCGATCTCGCGCTCGACGCGGCCGAGGAGACCCGCTCCTCGCTGGTCGGCGGCGTCACCACGGTGCTGTCCTACTTCCGCACCGGCCAGCACTACCTCAACCGCACCGGCCCGTACGCCGAGATCTTCCCGCAGGTGCTCGACGCGGTGGCCGGGCACGCCTGGACCGACTACGGCTTCCACCTCGCGCCCATGGACACCGCGCAGGTCGGCGAGGTGCCGTCGCTGGTCGACGAGCACGGCGTCAGCTCGTTCAAGTACTACATGTTCTACAAGGGCTTCAACCTCTCCGCCGACTCCCGTGACGCCAAATCCTTCACCATGAGCGACGAGTACGACCTCGGCCACCTGTACCAGATCATGGAGGCCGTCGCGGCCAACCAGCGCGACGGGCGGCGGGTCTCGCTGTCCCTGCACTGCGAGCAGGCCGAGCTGATGCGCCTGTTCATCGACCGGGTCCGCGCCGCCGGTGACCCGCAGACGCTCAAGGCGTACTCCGACGCGCGCCCGCCGCTCACCGAGCAGGTCGCCATCGGCGAGGCCACCACGCTCGCGGCGGCCACCGGCTGCCCCGTGAACCTGCTGCACCTGTCCTCGGCAGAGGCGATCGCCGCCGCCGGTGCGGCCAAGGCGTCCGGCCGGTTCGACCTGCGCTGCGAGGTCACCCTGCACCACCTGTGCCTCGACTACGAGAGCCTGGACCGGCGCGGCGGCCTCGGCGCCAAGGTCAACCCGCCGATCCGTGCCGTGTCCGACACCGAGGCGCTGTGGGCGGCGGTGCTCGACGGCACCGTGGACTGGGTCGCCTCCGACCACGCCTGCTGCCTGGAGGAGCACAAGGGCGACCGGCTGTGGCCGGCGCTGCCCGGCTTCGGCGGTACCGCGCTGCTCTACCCGATCCTGCTCAGCGAGGGCATGCACCGCCGGGGCCTGTCCCCGCAGCGGGTCGCCGAGCTGGCCTCGGGCAACCCCGCGCGGGCGTACGGGCTGGCCGGGCGCAAGGGCGGCCTGATGGTCGGCCTGGACGCCGACCTCACCATCGTGGACCCGGAGCTGGAGCAGGAGGTCACCACCGACCTGCTGCTGTCCGGCCAGGACCACTGCCCGTTCGAGGGCCACAAGGTCAAGGGCTGGCCGGTGACGACCGTCGTCGGCGGCCGCGTCGCCTACCAAGACGGCCAGGTGCTCGGCACGCCCACGGGACGTTTCGTGGCGCGCTGACCCCCGCCCGGCACGGGGCCGCACCGAGGCGCCCTCCCGGCGTGCCGGTGCGGTTTCCGGGGTCTGCCAGAAGATCAGCTGAGTCCTAAGCTGTCCGGATGGCGGCGGAGCATGACGTGATCGATCTGGACGCGGCGGCGGCACCGGCCGCGCGCGACGGCCTGGCCTTCGCCCGCGGCTTCGCCCGGCGCAGGACGGCCCTTCGTTTCGCGGCCGTGTTCGCGGCCGGGCTGATGCTCGGCGGCACGGGTGTCAGCGTGCTGCGGGATCGGCAGGAGCAGCAGGAACGGGACGCGGCGGTCTACCTCGTGGCCACCACGGAGACGGCCAACATGGGCGGCTCCGGCACCGAGCGGCAGGTGTCGCTGCAGGGTAGGCTGGCCGTGCTGAACGTCGGGCAGGCGCCGGTCACGATCCGCGGTGTCCGAGCGGAGCGAGGGGACGTCACCGTCAGCAGCTTCGGGCAGCCCCAGGTGGCGCAGCCCGCGGGCACCGTGCGGCTGCTGGTCCAGCTGGACAGCGCCTGGGCGGCCGATGCGCAGGGCATGTGCATGCCGCTGCCGGTGACCTAGGCCGCCTGCCGAGGACGACTGACATGTGGTCTGTGCGGGACACAACTTCTGGGTTGTACCTACAACCCAGAAGTTGTGGCCCCGGCAGGCACTGACCTGCCGGGGACGGCCGCCCTCCGGCGAGCACGATGACGTGTCCTGCCGGTGGGTGACCGCCCGCCGGAGGCAACCAGGTTGATGCGGTGGTAACAGCTGGGTTGCCCCCGCCGTCAGGACAGCGGATGGCCGGCCCGCCCGGAACGGGGAGGCGTCCAGCTCCGGGCGGGCGGGCCGCTCAGTCGGGGAAGACCTGATCAGCCGGGCGGAAAGACGCCTGCACGGCCCAGCATCGCCGGGGCGGTGACGCCGAGCCGCTCGGCGATCCAGGTGCCGGTCTCGGCCGCCCGCGCCGTGTCCACGCCGGTCGCGACGCCGGACCGGTCGAGCAGGTAGGACAGATCCTCGGTGGCGATGTTGCCGGTCGCGGCCGGTGCGAACGGGCAGCCGCCGATGCCGCCGATGCTGGCGTCCAGCGCCGACACCCCGTGCTCCAGCGCGGCCAGCGCGTTGGCGTAGCCGGTGTTGCGGGTGTTGTGGAAGTGCGCCCGCAGCGCGACGTCCGGCGCGACCGAACGCACCGCCGCGACCAGCTCCGCGACCTGCCGTGGCACGCCCACGCCGATGGTGTCGGCCAGGCAGATCTCGTCCGGCGGCGCCGCCATGGCCTGCTCCACCAGCATCCGTACCCGCTCGGCGGGCACCTCGCCGGTGAACGGGCAGCCGAATGCCGCCGCGACCGTCAGCGTCGTACGCAGTCCCGCGGCGCGGGCGGCGGTGGCCACGCCCGCCCACTGCCCGAGCGAGAGCGCGCTGCTCATGCCCTGGTTGCGCTGCGAGAACTCGTCCGTGGCGACCAGCACGTAGTTGACCTCGTGCACCCCCGCGCTCGCCAGTGCCCGGTCCAGCCCGCGCTGGTTGAGCACCAGCCCGATGTAGGAGACCCCGGCCGGGCGGGGGACCGCGGCGAGCACCGCCTCGGCGTCGGCCATCTGCGGCACGCGGGCAGGGTGGGCGAACGCGACCGCCTCGATGCGGCGCAGCCCCGCGGCGATCGCGCGGGTGATGTAATCGACCTTCACCGGGGTCGGCAGCAGGGCCTTCTCGTTCTGCAGCCCGTCGCGCGGGCCCACCTCGACGATCTCCACGGCTTCCTCTCGACATGGCCACCACGTAGGGTGGTTCCTCTAGCGAAACAGCGTTTCCAAAGCATAGGATCCCGCCGTGACTGGTGCACTATCCGACATCCGGGTGATCGAGACCGGAACCCTGCTGGCCGGGCCGTTCTGCGGCCAGCTGCTCGGCGATTTCGGCGCCGAGGTCATCAAGCTCGAGGATCCCGGCAAGGGCGATCCGATGCGGCAGTGGGGCCGCGAGAAGCCGCACGGGCAGTCCCTGTGGTGGCCCGTCGTCGCCCGCAACAAGAAGTCCGCCACCTGCAACCTGCGCAGCACCGCCGGGCAGGACCTGGTGCGCCGCCTCGTCGCCGACGCCGACGTGCTGCTGGAGAACTTCCGCCCCGGGACTCTGGAACGCTGGGGCCTCGGCTGGGAGGAGCTGTCGGCGATCAACCCGCGGCTGATCCTGGTCCGGGTCACCGGCTACGGCCAGACCGGCCCGTACGCGCCGCGCGCCGGCTTCGGCTCGATCGGCGAGGCCATGGGCGGCATCCGGCACGTCATCGGCGAACCCGACCGGCCCCCGGCCCGCGCCGGCATCTCGCTCGGCGACTCGCTCGCCGCGACCTACGCCGCCTACGGCACGCTGGCCGCGCTGCACGCCCGCGAGCGCACCGGCCGCGGCCAGGTCGTCGACTCGGCGATCTACGAGGCCGTGCTGGCCATGATGGAGTCCCTGCTGCCCGAGTGGGCCGTGGCCGGATACCAGCGCGAGCGCACCGGGGCGATCCTGCCCAACGTCGCCCCGAGCAACGCCTACCCGACGGCCGACGGCTCCGACGTGCTCATCGCCGCCAACCAGGACACCGTGTTCGCCCGGCTGTGCGACGTGATGGGGCGACCCGAGCTGACCACCGACGCCCGCTACGCCACCCACGGCGCACGCGGCGCCCACCAGGTCGAGCTGGACGACCTGATCAGCGAGTGGACCCGCACCCGGCCCGCCGACAAACTGCTCGCCGAGCTGCACGAGGCGGGCGTGCCGGCCGGTGGCGTCTACACCGCCAAGGACATGCTGGCCGACCCGCACATCGCCGCCCGCGAGGCGATCGTGCGCGTGCCGCACCCCGACTTCGGCGAGCTGCCCATGCAGAACGTCGCGCCGCGCCTGTCGGCCGACCCGGGGTCGGTGCGCTGGGCGGGCCCGTCCCTCGGCCAGCACAACGACGAGGTCTACGGCGGCCTGCTCGGGCTGAGCGACGACGAGCGCGCCGAGCTGCGGGCGCAGGGCGTGATCTGATGGAGCTGCACGCGGACTACACGGCGGCGGGGTTCTCCCGCCGCCTCGGCTGGGGCAGCCGCCCCGCGCTGCTGCTGGTGGACCCCGTCGCCGCGTACACCCGGCCGGGCTCGCCGCTTTTCCTCGACACCGGGCAGGCCGCGGTCGCCGCCATGGCCGCGCTGCTGGGCGCCGCGCGCGGCAGCGGCCTCCCGGTGGTGCTCACCGGCGTGCGGTACGCCGACGCGACCTGCTCCGAAGCACCGCTGTTCGCCGCGAAGGTGCCCGCGCTGGCCGCGTTCGCCGCGGGCAGCCCGCTGGGCGAGTTCCCGCCCGAGCTGGCGCCTGCCCCCGGCGAGCACGTCGTGCACAAGCACTACGCCAGCGCCTTCGCGGGCACCTCGCTGCCCGCCTGGCTCACCGCCAACGGCGTCGACACGCTCGTCATCGGCGGGTTCTCCACCAGCGGCTGCGTACGCGCGTCCGCCGTGGACGCGCTGCAGCACGGCTTCCGCCCGATGGTGGTGCGCGAGGCGTGCGCCGACCGCGACCCGGGCCCGCACGACGCCAACCTGTTCGACCTCGACGCGAAGTACGCCGACGTCGTGCCGCTGGACGAAGCCCTCACCCGGCTGAGTTAGTACACCGACAGGTGCACGTGGTTGGTGTGGTCGGCCGAGGGGGAGTCGCCGCACTTCGCGCCGCCCGAGTCGTAGTGCTGCCAGCCCGACCCCGGCAGCCAGATCTTGCAGTAGAAGACGACGTAGAGCACCCCGAGCCGGCGTGCGTTCTTGATGAAGAACGAGGCGAGCCGATCGCCGTACACCCGCGCCGCGCCGGTGGCGGAGGAGTCCGAGAACCCGCTCGAGTTCGTGGCGAAGTCGCAAGCCCGGCCGATGGGGTGCTCATACCGGCCGCCTGAACGGTGGCAGGAGGTCAGCCGCTTGAACCCGGCCTCCCGCGCCTGCCGCAGCGCGTGCAGCGTGCGCGGGGTGATGCAGCCGGAGGTGGTCGGGTCGTCGATCGTGCACCGCTCGCGGGCCAGCTCCCGTCGGGGTTGCGCGGGGCGGGCGTGGCCAGCGGCGACGCGGGATCGACCCAGCCTTCGGCCGCGTAGCCGCCGGCGGCCGACAGCGCCACCTCCATCGCCTTCTTCCGGCGGGACATCTCGGCGGCCTGCCTGGTCTGCTCCCGCACCTCGGCGTCGACCGACGCCTTGGCCGCCGCGGCCGCCGCGCGGGCCCCCGCCAGCTCGTTCAGCCGGGCGTCGTCGTACGCGGCGAGCTGCTCGACCGCGGCGATCCGGGCCAGGTACTCGTCCTGCGACGTCGCCCTGACGATCATCCCGAGCACGCCCAGCCGGCCCGTCCGGTACGCCTGTGCCGCGTAGCCGGCGACCCGGTCCCTGGCCTCGGCCAGGCGGCTGTCGGCGGTCTTCACCGCGGCGGCCAGCTCGGCCTGGCGCTTGCGGGACGAACCGAGCGCCGCCTCCGCCGTCACGTAGGCGGTCGCGGCCGTCTCCAGATTGGCGCGCAGCGTGGCGACCTTCGGCGAGGCGGTCTCGGGCACGTCGTCGGGCTCGGCGGCCGCGGGGACCCCGGCGGCCAGCAGCGCGATGGTCACCGCGACGGCGACGGCGGCGATCCGCCCGCCCCGGCGTCCGGCCGGCGTCAGGGACGTGAACATCCTTCCCGCGTGTGCGGAGCTGTCAGATTCCACGTGGTGACTAACGCGCCAGGACGTGAAACGCACCGGACCCGGCGAACCGGACCGGCCGGACGGGATAGTTGCGAGTCCATACGAATTCGCATAGGCTGATGTCCGCGCGGGTGTCTTGGGCAGCGACCAGCGGTCAGGCGTTATTGCCTGCACCGATCCCTGTCCCGCCCCCATTCCCTCGGGGCCTTCCTGCCTGAAGGTAGGTCATGAAAAGACTGCTCACTTTCATCGGCGTGGCCGTGCTGGCTTTCGCCGCGTCCGTCCTGGTCGCCGTCGCCCCCGCGGAGGCGGCCGTCGGCCTGCGCATCAGCGGCACCGACATCGTCGAGGCCAACGGCCAGAAGTTCATCATGCGCGGGGTCAACCACCCGCACGTCTGGTACACCGGCCAGACCAGCTCCTTCGCCAACATCAAGGCGGCCGGCGCGAACACCGTCCGGGTCGTGCTCGGCAGCGGCAAGCGCTGGGGCCCGTCCAACGACGTCGCCAACGTGATCACGCTGTGCAAGACGAACAAGCTGATCTGCGTGCTGGAGGTGCACGACACCACCGGCTACGGCGAGGAGGGCGCGGCGGCGTCGCTCGACGAGGCGGTCAACTACTGGATCAGCCAGAAGAGCGCGCTGGTCGGCCAGGAGAACTACGTCGTCATCAACATCGGCAACGAGCCGATCGGCAACGTCAACGCGAGCCAGTGGACGGCCGCGACCGTCGCCGCGATCCAGAAGATGCGCACCAACGGCTTCCAGCACCTGATCATGGTGGACGCGCCGAACTGGGGCCAGGACTGGCAGTACACCATGCGCGACAACGCGCAGACGATCCTGAACGCCGACACCCAGCGCAACACGGTGCTGTCGATCCACATGTACGCCGTGTTCAACACCGCCACGGCGATCACCGACTACCTGAACCGGTTCCGGACCAACGGCTGGCCGCTGGTGATCGGCGAGTTCGGCTGGCGGTTCAACAGCAACGAGGTCGACCACGAGACGATCCTGGCCGAGGCGCAGGCCCGCGGCCTGGGCTACCTCGCCTGGTCGTGGAGCGGCAACACCGACCCGATCCTCGACATGACGCTGAACTTCGACCCGGCCCAGCTCACCACCTGGGGTCAGCGCATCGTGAACGGCGCGAACGGCCTCAAGGCCACCGCCAAGGAGGCGACGATCTTCGGCGGCACCTCGTCGCCGAGCCCGTCGGCCTCGACCGGCCCGTCGCCGTCGGCGAGCCCTTCGGCCAGCCCGTCGGCCTCGCCGAGCCCGTCGCGGTCGGTCAGCCCGTCGCCGAGCACGTCGCAGGGCGGTCGCAGCTGCTCCGCCGCGTACACGATCACGAACTCGTGGCCCGGCGGGTTCCAGGCCGAGGTGAAGGTGACCGCGGGCGGCTCCGCGATCACGGGCTGGGCGGTGAACTGGACGTTCGCCAACGGCCAGACCGTCACCCAGGCCTGGAGCGCCACCGTGACCAGCAGCGGGGCCACGGTGACCGCGCGCAACGCGAGCTGGAACGGCAGCCTCGCCGCGAACGGCAGCACGAGCTTCGGCTTCCTCGCGTCCTGGAACGGGACCAACGCCGTCCCGGCGGTGACCTGCACCGCCAGCTGAAAGGTGGGGGTGGCCGGCGGGACCGGCCACCCCGCCCCCGTTGATCGCCGCGGAACTAGTATTAAACGGGACGTATAGCGATCAGTACGGACAAGATGGCTGGGCAGACACCATGCCGGCGGGGTCAGCACGGGGGCGGAATGGTGCACGAGAACCGGGTGTCGCCGGGCGGGCACGATCGGGTTCTGTTCGGCTTCGCGCTGGGCTGCCTCGGCTGGCTGCTGCTGTACGCCGCGCTGACCTACCTGGGCCGCGACTCGCCGAGCCTGGCCCGCTTCACCGGCGAGATCCTCTACCTGGTTCCCATCGCCGCCTTCGTCGGCCTGAGCCGGTACGCCGCGAAGCGCGCCTCGGGCCGCGACCGCACCGCCTGGCGGCTGCTGTTCACCGCGAGCCTGCTCTGGCTGGCCGGTGACCTGACCTGGGCCTATTACGTGTACACGACGCCGGGCAGTCCGCCGGTGCCCACCCTCGCCGACCTCTTCTACCTGCTGCGCTACGTGTTCATCATCCTCGGCATCGTGGTCGGGCTGGGGTTGCGGCTGCGCAGCCTGCTGGACGCGCTGCTGGTGGCCGCGGCCGGGGCGGCGATCGGCTGGCAGGTGGTCATCGACCCGCTGGTGCCGGAGACCTGGAACCCGTCCGAGTTCGTCAACTTCCTCTATCCCGTGTTCTCGGTGATCATCGTCGCCCTGCTGGGCGCGCTGCTGCTGGTCTCCCCACGCCGGGTGCCCGGGGCCATGATCGTGGTCGGGGTGGCGTTCGGATTCGCCGTGGTGATGGACGCGATCTACGCGTACCTCAGCGTGCTGCACCCGTACACCAGCTCGACCTGGCTGAACCTCGGCTGGCAGGTCGAGGCGGTGCTGATGTGCCTGGCCGCGCTGATGGCGGGCCGCCATCCCGCCGAGGAGCGGGAGCCGCTGGCGGCCCGCGAGGTGTCCTTCCTGCCCGCGCTGGTCGCGGTGCTGATCGTGGGCAGCCTCGCCATCGCGGACATGATCCTGGTCGGGCACCTCAGCCGGGTGACCCTGTCGGTCGCGCTGGTGCTGCTCATGGGCCTGCTGGTACGCCAGATCGTCGCCGCCCGCGACCGGGCCCGGCTCACCGAGCAGCTGCGCACCGCCGCCATCACCGACTCGCTGACCGGCCTCTACAACCGGCGCTACTTCGAGGAGAAGCTCGCCGCCGAGACGACGGCGGACCACGGCCCGCTGAGCATCGTGCTCGTCGACCTGGATCACTTCAAGACCGTCAACGACACCTACGGCCACTCCGTCGGGGACGCCGTGCTGTCCGAGGTCGCCGACCGGCTGCGGCGCCCGCTGCGCGGCAGCGACCTGCTCTGCCGCTACGGCGGGGAGGAGTTCGTCTGCCTGCTGCCCCGTACGGACGGCCGGGCGGCGCTGGACCTGGCCGAACGGCTGCGCGCCGACCTGCGCGCGGCCCCCGTGGTGGTGCCCGGCGTCGCCGAGCCGCTGCCGCTGACGGCCTCGTTCGGGGTCGCCTGCGCCGACCCGGCCGACCACGGCGGGCAGCTCGCCGTCGACGACGTCGTCGAGGCCGCCGACCGCGCGCTGTACGGCGCCAAGTCGCTCGGCCGCGACCGGGTGCTCGGCTGCGGGCCGTTCGGGCAGGTCGACGCCGCCCCGGCGCTCGACCTGCCGACGGCCCTGGTCTGGCTGGCCGACGAGACCGACCGGATCCGCGGCGACGGCTTCCGCAGCGCGGCGGTGAGCGGCTGGGCCTGGACCACCGCCGCCCGGCTCGGCCTGGACGAGGCGACCCAGCAGCGCACCGCGGCCGCCGCCCGGCTGCGCGGCCTCGCCTGCGCCGACCTCGACGGCTGCCGCCGCAACCACGGCCTGCCCGACGACCGCGGCACCCGGCCGGCTCCGGACCACGGCGGTGACTGCCGCGTCCGGCCCGAGGAGGCCGCGCGGCGGCTCGGCGAGCTGGCGAACCGCCCCGACCTGGTGCCGGTGCTGGCCGCGCACCACGAGCGCCACGACGGCACCGGTCATCCGTACGGGCTCGCCGGTCCGGACATCCCCATCTGCGCGCGCATCATCGCCGTCTGCGACGCGTGGGCCGACGCCCGCGGCACGTCGTCGCCGTACCCGCCGGTCCCGGGCTCGCCCCGCCTGGTGCTCGAAGCGGGCCGGGGCACCCGTTTCGACCCCGCGGTCCTGGACGCCTTCCTGGCCCTCGTCACCGAAGGCGACATCGCCGACCCCAACCCCACCTGCCCCCCACCCGTCCCCTCCCACTCCAGCCACCGCGCCGATCTTGCGTGAACTGTGGGTACGACACGCCCGATTCGGGCATATCCCCAGCAGTTCGCGCAAGATCGTCGCAGTAGGGGTCACGGGTGGTAGAGCGCGTCGATCTCGGGGGCGTATTTGCGGAGGATTGAGGCGCGGCGGAGTTTGAGGGTGGGCGTCAGCTCGTCGCCGCCGGGGGACCAGGTGCTGTCGAGGATCGTGTAGCGCTTGATCTGCTCGACGCGGGAGAGGGTGGCGTTGCCGGCGGCTACTCCGGCGGCGACCGCGTCGGCGAGGTCGGGCACGCCGTCGCGGGCGTTGTGGGCGGCGACCGCTTCGGGGTCCAGGACGAGCAGGGCGACGTTGTACGGGCGTCCGTCGCCGACCACGATCATCGCCGACAGCAGGGGGCAGGCCGCCTTCACGGCGCCCTCGATGTTGGACGGGGACATGTTCTTGCCCGCCGCGTTGATGATCAGCTCTTTCTTGCGGTCCACGATGGTCAGGTAGCCGTCGGCGTCCAGGGTGGCCACGTCGCCGGTGCGCAGCCAGCCGTCCTCGAACGCCTCGGCGGTGCGCGCCGGGTCGCGGTGGTAGCCGGGGGTGACGACCGGGCCGCGTACCAGCAGCTCGCCGTCGTCGGCCAGGCGTAGCTCGACGCCGGGGGCGGCGATGCCCACGGTGCCGGGGCGGATCGCGCCGGGCGGGTTGAGGGTGCTCGCGCCGCACGTCTCGGACATGCCCCAGATCTCGCACACCGGCAGCCCGAGGTCGAGGAAGAACTCCAGCACCGGCACGCTGAGCGCGGCCGCGCCGCACATCGCCCAGCGCATCCGGTCCATGCCGAGCTGCCGCCGCACCCGCGACAGCACGAGCCGGTCGGCGAGCGACGCGCCCACCCGGGACAGGGGACCGCGATCGCGGCGCCGGGACAGCTTCACGGCCAGGCCGAACATCGCCCGGCGCGGTGCGGGCGCGTCGGCGAGCGCGTCGAGGATGCGGGCGCGCATCTTCTCGAACACCCGGGGCACCGCCGCCCAGTACGTCGGCCGCACCTGGGCCAGGGCGCCGGCCAGCTCGCGCAGGTCGGCCAGGCAGGTGACCCGGGAGCCGTACAGCATCTGCAGGTAGTGGCTGGCCAGCCGGTCGGCGATGTGCGCGGCGGGCAGGTAGGACAGGCCGTGGTCGCCGCGGTGCAGGTCGAACAGCGCGGTGACGGCGGCGGCCTCGGCGAGCAGGTTGGCGTGGGTCAGCTCGACGCCCTTGGGCGGGCCGGTCGTGCCGGAGGTGTAGATGAGTGTGAGCAGGTCCTCGGGCTGCACCGCGCGCCACGCGGCGTCGAAGTCGAAGCCGGGGTCGCCCGCCGCGCCCAGCTCGTCGAGCGTGATCGTCCCCTCGGGGCGCGCGTCGACGCAGATCACGTGCGCGACGGGCACGCCGCAGGCCAGGACGCGGTCGGCGTACTGCTGCTCGCAGATCACCACCCTGGCCTGCGCGTTGGCCAGCAGGTAGCCGATCTGCGCGGGGGAGGAGGTGTTGTAGACGGAGAACGGGACCGCGCCGAGGTGGACCGCCGCGGTGTCGGCGACGTGGAACTCGGGCCGGTTGCTGAGCATCAGCGCCACCGCCTCGCCCCGCCCGACGCCGAGCGCGGCGAGCCCGGCTGCGGTACGCCGCACCGCGCCGGCGTACTCCTGCCAGGTCAGCACGGTGTCCGTGCCGTAGGCGCCCAGCGCGATCGCGCCCGGGTCCAGCGCGGCGGTGGCCTGGAACGCCTCGCACATGGTGCGGTAGGGGAAGGCGGGCACGATGTCCTTTCCGGAGCCGGTCAGTGCAGCCGCAGCGCGTGCATCGCCCGGACCGCCGTGGTGAGCAGCCGCGCGTGGCGGGCCTGGCCGAGCCACGGCGGCGGATCGAGGCGCAGCAGCCGCTGCGTGGCTATCGTCTGCGCCTCGGTGTACGCGAGCAAGCCCCCCGTGCCGTGGCGGCGGCCCAGCCCGGACGCCTTCATGCCGCCCATGGGCGCGTCGTGCGACGCGTACGCCGCCGCGTACCCCTCGTTGATGTTGACGGTGCCCGCGTGCAGCCGCCGGGCCAGCCGCTGCGCCGCGCGCACGTCCCGGCTGAACACGGCCGCGTTGAGCCCGTACCGGGTGTCGTTGGCCAGGGCGACGGCCGCGTCGTCACCGGACACGGCGTAGACGGAGACGACCGGCCCGAACGTCTCCTCGCGATACACGTCCATGTCGGGGGTGACCCCGGCCAGCACGGTCGGCTCGTGGAACAGCGGGCCCAGCTCGGGCCGGGGGTGGCCGCCGGTCAGCAGGGTCGCGCCGCGGGCCAGCGCGTCGGTGACGTGGCGGCGGGTGGTCTCCATGGTGCGCGGCAGCGTCAGCGAGCCCAGCTCCGGCCCGAACGACAGCCCCGGGCCGGTGTGCAGGGCGCGCACCAGGGGCAGGAAGCGGGACAGGAACGCGTCGTGCACGGCGTCGTCGACGATGATGCGCTCCATGGACAGGCACAGCTGTCCCGCGCTGGCGAAGCAGGCCCGCACCGCCGCGTGGGCGGCGCGGTCGAGGTCGGCGTCGGCGCGTACCAGCAGGGCGTTCTTGCCGCCGAGTTCGAGCGAGCAGCCGACCAGGCGCTGCCCGGCGCGGGCGGCCACGGTGCGGCCGGCCGCGCTGGAGCCGGTCAGGCTGATGTGGTCGGCGCCGTCCAGCAGGGCCTCGCCGATGTCGGCGGGCTCGCCGAGCACCTGCTGCCACACCGCCTCGGGCAGGCCGCAGGCCACCAGCAGGTCACGCGCCCAGGCGGCGGTGCGGGCGGTCTGCGTGTCGGGCTTGTGCACCACGGCGTTGCCGGCCAGCAGCGCGGGCACGATGTCGCTGACCGCCAGGGCCAGCGGGTAGTTCCACGGGGTGATCACGGCGACGGTGCCGATCGGGTGGCGCACCTCGGTGACCCGGGTCAGCAGCGGCAGCGCGCCGCGGCGGTGGCGCGGGCGCAGCAGCTTCGGCGCACGGCGGGCGTAGTAGAGGCTGACCAGGGCCGCGTCGAGGACCTCCTCGTGCGCGTAGGTCCTGGCCTTGCCGGTCTCCAGCTGGACCAGGTCGAGGATCTCGGCCTGCCGGTCCAGCAGCGCGCGGGCGAAGCGGCGCACCACCCGGGCGCGTTCGCGGGGCGGCCGGGCGGCCCACCCGGGCTGGGCGGCGCGCGCGTCGGCGTACGCCGTGGCGACGTCGGCTGCGGTGCTCTGCCGGACGACGGCCAGCGGCTCGCCGGTGAAGGGCGTGCGGGTGACCACGTCCTCCCCACGCCGTTGCGGGCTGCCCATGCGTTGCACCGTAACGATTTCGCCGAAGATCGCAATAGGCGTCCACATATTCGCAGGCAGACGACATATAAATCAAGCACGCTTGACTTTTTCTGATCACGGCGGGAGGGTTGACCGGCCGCCCGCACCCGTCGGAGGGACGCCGATGTCCGACCAGGACCGCCCGTACGTCACCGCGACCGCCGACCGGGCTGTCGCCACGCTGACCCTGGACTCGCCGCACAACCGCAACGCCCTGTCCCGGCGGCTGGTCACCGAGCTGCGTGAGCACCTGGCCACGGCCGCCGCCGACCCTGCGGTGCGCGCCGTGGTGCTCGCGCACACGGGCCGCGTGTTCTGCGCCGGGGCCGACCTGACCGAGGCCGCGGACGGACCGGCGGCGGGCACGGCGCGGCTGCTCGCCCTGCTGCGCGAGCTGGTCGAGCTGCCCAAGCCGGTGCTGGGCCGGGTCGACGGGCACGTGCGCGCGGGCGGCCTCGGGCTGCTGGGCGCGTGCGACATCGTGGTGGCCGGGCCGGCGTCGTCGTACGCGTTCACCGAGGCGCGCATCGGCGTCGCCCCGGCGGTCATCTCGCTCACCACGCTGCCCCGGCTGACCGCCCGCGCGGCGGCCCGCTACTACCTGACCGGCGAGGTGTTCGACGCCGCGGCGGCGCAGGACTGCGGCCTCATCACGATCGCCGCCGCCGACGTGGACGCGACGCTGGCGGAGCTGCTCGACGGCGTGCGCGCGGGGTCGCCGCAGGGGCTTGCCGCGAGCAAGCGGCTGGCCACCCGCGAGGTGCGCGCGGCGCTGGACGCGTACGGGGAGGAGATGGCGGCGCTGTCGGCCGAGCTGTTCGCCACCGAGGAGGCGGCCGAGGGCATGATGGCGTTCCTGCAGCGGGGCAAGCCCTCCTGGGCTGCGTGACAGCCGCGTCGGACATTGGCACATCTGCATACTTGTTTCTCTGAGCGAAACGGTGTTCCACTGTGGGAACCACGGTTCCCATGAGAGGAGCAACCATGATCAGGCGAGCGATCCTCGTCCTTGCCCTGCTCACCGCCGCCGTCGCAGGCTTCGGCACGCCCGCGGCCGCGGCCGACACCTCGGTGCCCGGCTCGTACGCCGTCGGGTACGTCGACGCCTCCGTCAGCGCGAGCGGCCGCTCGTTCAGCGCCCGCATCTACTACCCGGCGGCCACCGCGGGCCAGAACGCCGCCGTCGCGGCCGGGCGTTTCCCGGCGATCGCATTCGGACACGGCTTCCTGCAGGGCGTCAGCAAGTACTACGGCACCATGTCCCACCTGGCGTCGTGGGGCTTCATCGTGGCCGCGCCCACCTCGCAGGGCGGGCTCGCGCCCAGCCACAGCGGGTTCGCCGACGACCTCAACGCCCAGCTCACCTGGCTCGTGGCGCAGGACACCACGGCCGGGTCCCGGTTCAACGCGCACGTCGCCACCGGCAAGCTCGGCCTGTCCGGGCACTCCATGGGCGGCGGCGCCAGCGTGCTCGCCGCCTCCCGCAACCCGGCGGTGACCACCGTGGCCAACCTCGCCGCCGCCGAGACCAACCCGTCGGCCGCCACCGCCGCCGCCTCGGTACGCGTGCCGATGATGCTGGTCGCGGGGGAGAAGGACGGCACCGCGCCGATCGCGAGCCACCAGCGGCCCATCTACAACAGCAAGCCCGCGCCCAAGCAGCTGCGCATCATCCGCGGCGGCTTCCACTGCGGCTTCATCGAGTCCTCGTCGCTGTTCTGCGACAGCGGCACGATCACCCGCGCCGCGCAGCTCATCGTCACCCGTCGGCTGCTGACCGACTGGTTCCGCTACTACCTGGCCGGCGACACCGCCTCCTACGACGCGGTATGGGGCGGCGGCGCCACCGGCGACCCCCAGGTCATCTTCGAGGGCGTGGCCTGACCGGCTGACTGAGACCACGACCCGGCGGCGGCCACGAGCCGCCCCGGACGGCGGAGAGGGCCGCACCAGGTCCCCTCCGCCGCGGCTTGTCAGCTGGCGTTTCGACCACGTTCCTGGTCGCGGACGCGGAGGACTGGCCGGTGCGCTTCTACGAGCGGCTCGGGTTCACGCCGGTCACCCGTACCCACCTGTTCCTGCGCCTGCCCGGCTGAGCGCGGACAGGGCGAACGCGACGGTCTCGTCGGGAGCCAGGGCGGCGCCCGCGTCCGCGGCGACACGGTATGCCGCTGCGCCCAGCGCTGCCGTGAGGGTCTTCGCGGCGGCGGTCAGGTCCGCGGCGTCGGCGCCGTACGCGGCGGTGTCGGCGGCGCCGAGTGCGCCGAGCAGCACGGCCGCGTCCTCGTGGGCTCCGGTCCGGACGAGCAGCTGGACCAGGTTGCGCAGGGTCGTCCACTGGTGGTGCCGGATCTGCAGGCGGTGCCACTGGTCCACGCAGCGGCGGAAGGCGCGTGCCGCTTCCGCGTACTGCCCGGATCTGGTGAGCAGGGCGGCGAGGCCGACCTCGGCGATGGTCGCGGTGAACGCGCCGCCGACCGACCAGGCCAGCGCGACGGCTTCCGTGTACAGCCGTCGGGCCTCGGCGGGATCGCTGCCGGACAGGGCCTCGGCCGCGCTGTACATGGCCCAGGCCAGCAGGGTGGGGTTGCCGATGGCGCGGGTGACCCGCAGCTGCTCGCGGGCGATGGCTAGACCGCCCGCCGGGTCGCCCGCGTACGTGCGCGCCAGGCCCTGGAACAGCAGCCCTTCGCCCTCGCGCCAGGCGTCGCCGTGCAGCCGGGCCAGCCGTGTCTGCTCGGACGCCCAGCGGAAGCAGTCGTCCAGCCGGCCCTCGTAGAGCGCCACCGCCGCCAGCACCTTGCGCACCGGCAGGCACAGCGGGCCGTCCGGGTCGGGTGCGGTGCGCAGCGCCTGCTCCGCGATGGACAGGGCACGCCGCTGGTCGCCGCGCAGGGTCAGTCCTTCCGCGACCGCGCCGCAGACCACCGGGTGCAGCGGGTGCCGCTGCGCGTCCGGCAGGCCGAGCACGGTCTCACCCCAGGACACCACCTCGTCGTGGAAGCGGTACACCACGTAGTGGTACAGGCCTGCGGAGATGCGCATGGCGACGTCGGTGTCGTGCCGGTCGACCGCCCAGCGGTGCGCGGCCCGCAGGTTGCCGAGCTCGGCGTCGAGCAGCGCGACGCAGGCGCCCTCCTCCGTGCCCCGGATCCGCTCGCCGACGTCCTGCGCGGCCGTCGCGTAGTACGCGGCGTGCGCGTCGTGCACCTGCGGCAGCTCGCCGCGTTCGGCGAGCTTCTCCCGGCCGTACGCGCGCAGCAGGCTCAGCATCGAGTAGCGCACCTGCCCGGCGCTCGGCCCGGCGGTGACCAGCGAGCCGTCCACCAGCACGGCGAGCGCGTCGAGCAGGTCGGTCTCGGCGCACACCCGCTCGGCGGCGTCCAGGGTGAACCCGCCGGTGAACACCGACAGGCGGTCGAACAGGTGCTGCTCGGCGGGTCCGAGGAGCGCGTACGACCAGTCGACGACGGCCCGCAGGGTCCGGTGCCGTGCGGTGGCGGTGGGCCGGGTGGTGCTGAGCAGCCGCAGCCCGTCGGCCAGCCGGTCGGCGACGTCGGCGGGGTTCAGCGACCGGATCCGGGCCGCCGCCAGCTCGATGGCCAGCGGCAGCCCGTCGAGCTGCCGGCACACCTCGGCGATGTGCGCGAGGTTGTCCCCGGTCAGGTCGAGTCCGGGCCGGACGGCGCGGGCCCGGTCGACGAACAGCCGCACGGCGGGGGACGCGGTCACCTCGGCCGCGCCGGTCTCCGGCACCGGGAGCGGCGCGACCGGGTGGAGGCGCTCACCCGGCACGCCCAGGCCGGTGCGGCTGGTGGCCAGGACCGTCACCCGGGGGCAGGCCCGGACGACGGCGGCGGTCAGCTGCGCGGCCTCGGCGAGCACGTGCTCGCAGTTGTCGAGCACGAGCAGCAGCTCCCGGGCGGCGAGATAGGCGAGCGCCGACTCCTCGATGCCCAGTCCGGGCTGCTGGCGCGCGCCCACGGCAGCCGCGAGCGCGTGGCCGAGCGCGTCGCCATCGGTGACGGGGGCCAGCTCGCACCAGCGCACGCCGTCGGCGTACCCGCCGCTCAGCTCCATCGCGACGTGGGTGGCCAGGCGCGTCTTGCCCACCCCGCCGGGTCCGGTGAGCGTCACCAGGCGGCACTCGCGCAGCTGCGCGCCGACGGCGGCGAGGTCGGTCTCGCGTCCGACGAAGCTCGACATCTCCACCGGCACGGCAGCCGCACCGGGCACGGCCGGTCCGCCGCCTGCGGTTTCGCGATCGGACGGTGGGGGGCCGGGGATGTCTGCCGACGCGGCCACAACTTCTGTGTCGTACCCACCACCCAGAAGTGGTGAGGCGGCAGGCGGAGTCCAGTCGAGGGCGGGGTCCTGGCGCAGCACGGCGGCCTCCAGCGCGCGCAGCGTGGCCGTGGGTTCGACGCCCAGCTCCTCGTCGAGGCGGGTGCGGAAGGCGCGGAACACGGCCAGCGCCTCGGCCTGGCGGCCGCACCGATAGAGGGCGAGCATGTGCTGCTCGCGGGGGCGTTCCCGGAGCGGGTTCGCGGCGGCGTGGGCGTCGATCGCGCCGACCAGGCCCGCGTGGCGGCCGAGCGCGAGCCCGGCGTCGAAGCGCTGCTCGATCGCGGTCAGCCGCAGCTCGGTCAGGCGCGTGGCCTCGGGCCGGGCGAACTCCTCGTCGGCGAACTCGGCGTACGCGGGGCCGCGCCACAGGGCCAGCGCCTCGTCGAGGGAGGTCAGCGCGTGCTCGGGATCGGCGGCGGCGATGCGCCGGGCCTGGTCGCACAGCTGCTCGAACCGGCCCGCGTCGGTCTGCTCGGGCGTGATCTGCAGCAGGTAGCCGGGCGGATGGGTGAGCAGCACGTCCTCGCCGCCGCTGCGCAGCAGCCCGCGCAGCCGCGAGACATAGGTGTATAAAGACGGCAAAGCACTCGCCGAGGCGGCGTCGCCCCAGATGATCTCGACGAGGCCGTCGGCGGGCACCACGGAGCCCGCCCGCGCGATGAGGGCCGTGAGCAGCAGCCGCTGCGTCCTGCTGCCGATCGCCACGTCGCGCTCGCCGGCGCGCACCCGCAGCGCCCCGAGGACGCCGAAGTTCATGCCCGCGCCCGCGATCCGGTGCGCCGCAATCGCGCCGCAAGCCGGCTGCAAGGTGGCTCCGCCAGCATCGGTGAAGTCGGTTCCACCGTCACAACCAACCACTATAGGAGGCGATCCGATCATGACTGCCGCAGTGAAGCCCGTCGCGGCCCAGGCGATCACGCCGGAGGTCGAGGCCTTCGCCGGCCGCGTCATGGGTGACACCAGCGCCTGGATGGTCACCACGATGGCGATGCTCGGCGACCGGCTGGGGCTCTGGCGGGCCCTGGCCGGTTCCGGGGCGCTGACCAGCGCGGAGCTTGCCGTGCGGACCGGCACGTCGGAGCGCTACGTCCGGGAGTGGCTGTCCTCGATGGCCGCGCACGGGTACGTCGACCACGACGCGCACACCGGCCGGTTCACCCTGCCCGCCGCGCACGTGCCGGTGCTCGCCGAGGCGGGACCGGCCTACTTCGGCGGCCTGCACCAGGCCCTGTTCGGGCTCACCGGGGTGCTCGGCCAGGTGGCCGGCGCGTTCCGGGACGGCGGCGGCCTGCCGCTGTCGGCGTACCCCCAGGACTGGTGGCAGGGTCTCGAGCGGTTCACCAACGGCTGGTTCGACCACCTGCTCCCGGGTGTGTGGCTGCCCGCGCTGCCCGAGGTGCACGCGGCGCTGGAGCGCGGCGCGGACGTCGCCGACGTCGGCTGCGGCCGGGGCCGGGCCCTGATCCGGCTCGCGCAGGCCTACCCCGCCGGGCGCTACACCGGGTTCGACATCCACCCCGAGTCCGTCGCGGCCGCCAGGGCCGCCGCGCGGGAGGCCGGCGTCGCCGACCGGGTGCGGTTCGAGGTGTGCGACGTGTCCGCCGGCATCCCCGGCAGCTACGACGTGATCACCACGTTCGACGTCATCCACGACGCCGCCGACCCGCTGGGCATGCTCAGGGTGATCCGGACCGCGCTGCGCCCGGACGGGCGCTACGTCTGCCTGGACATCAACGCCAGCCACCACCTGCCCGACAACACCGGACCGCTGGGCGCCTACTTCTACGGCGTCAGCATCCTCTACTGCATGTCGACCTCGCTCGCGCAGCACGGCGCGGGCCTCGGGACCTGCGGCTTCAACGAGCACACCGCGCGCCGGCTGTGCGCCGAGGCCGGCTTCGGCACGGTCACCCGGGTCGACATCGACAACCCGTTCAACATCCTCTACGAGATCACCGTCTGAACCCGGTGCCGGGCCGTCCACCGGCCCGGCACCGCCTCCCCGGAAGGCGTCCGATGTCCACATCCTCCGTGGCCGAGCTGGGCACCGTGCTCGGCGTCTGGGCCCACCCGGACGACGAGGTGTACCTGTCCGGCGGTCTGATGGCCCTGGCTGCCGACGCGGGCAACCGCGTGGTCTGCGTGACGGCCACCGCCGGTGAGCGCGGCACGGCCGATCCGGGCCGCTGGCCGCCGGACCGGCTGGCCGCGGTACGCGCCTACGAGCTGCGCGCCTCGCTGGCCGTGCTCGGCGTGACCGAGCACCACTTCCTCGGGCTGCCCGACGGCGCGTGCGCGGACCAGCCCGCGGCATCCGTCGTGAGCAGGCTCGCCGCGCTGATCGACGAGGTGCGGCCGGACACGATCGTCACGTTCGCGCCCGACGGGTTCACCGGGCACGGCGACCACCGGGCGGTGTCGCGGTGGACCACCGCGGCCCGCGCGCGGGCCGCGCCCGGCGCGCGCCTGCTCCACACCGCCGTCACCCAGGAGTTCCTCGACCGCTGGCAGACCGTCTACGAGCGGCTCGACATCTTCGTGGGCGGCCTGCCGGTCCGTACGCCGCCCGCCCGGCTCAGCCTGCACCTGCCGCTCGGTCCGGCACTGGCCGACCGCAAGCTGGTCGCGCTGCGCGCGCAGGCCACCCAGACCGCCGGGCTGCTCGCGATCCTCGGCGAGGACACCATGCGCGACTGGTGCGCCGAGGAGTCGTTCGTCGACGCGGGCCGGGTCGCCGCCGGACCGTCCCGGGCCTCATGGCGGCCCACGCCGCACGACTTCGCCGCGCCGGTCACGGCACAGCCATCCGCATGGGTGGGGCCGGGCAGATGCTGACCGGCGTCCGGCACCCGTGGTCAGAGCGCGAGGCCGCCGTCGACCGGGACGACGGCACCGGTCATCGCGCTGCTGTCCGGTCCGGCCAGGAACGCGAGGACCGAGGCGACCTCGACCGGGTCCAGCAGCCGACCGACCGGCTGCTGGGCGGCGAACCGCTCCGCGTCGGGCAGCCCGTACAGCCGGGCGCTCTCGGCCAGGATGGGCGTGTCCGTCGAACCCGGGCTGACCGCGTTGGCGGTCACCCCCGACCCGCCCAGCTCGCTGCCGAGGGCGCGGACGAACCCGGCGACCCCCGCCTTCGCCGCGCAGTAGGCCGCGAGCATGGGCAGCCCGCGTGTGGCGGCGGCCGAGGCCACCGCGAGAAAGCGCCCGGACCGTGGCTCGGGGCGCCGCAGCATGGCCGGAATCGCGGCCCGGGCGAGGTTGAGCACACCGCGCAGGTCGACGTCGAGCACGGCGTCCTCCTGCGCGAAGGGCACCTCCCACATCGGCACGCCGCCTGCGATCACGCCGGCCGCGGCGATCGCCGCGTCCAGGCCGCCCCACCGCTGCTCGGCCTCCGCGACCGCGGCGGCGAGCGCGGCCGGGTCGCGCACATCGGCGAGGTGACCGCGCACCGGGCCGTGGGCGGCGGCCTTGTCCACGACCGCCGCCAGCTCGTCCTCGGTGGCCATGGCGTACGGCAGCGCCGGATCCGGTCGGCCGAGGTCGACCGCGAGCACCGACCAGCCCTGCTCGGCCAGCTTCAGCACCGTGGCCGCGCCGATGCCGCGCGCGGCTCCGGTGACGAGCGCGACCCGGGCGCTCATGCCACCGCCGACGGCGTCTTCGGGCGGCATACCGCGGCGACGCAGTCGTCCGGCGTCATCGGATGAGCACCGCGGAATCCTGCGGGACGCAGTCGGCCAGGGTCACCGGATCGCCCATCGCCACGACGATGTCACGAGCACCGGAGAAGGAGTCGCGGCCGTGCGAGGACATCACGTTGTCCACCAGGAGCAGGTCTCCCCGGGCCCACGGGCGCCGCCGGGTCATCCGGTCGTAGGCCGAGTTGATTTCGGCGACGTCGGCTTCGGTCAGCGCCGCGCCGTCCCCGTAGGACGTGGCGAACGGCAGGCCGTCATGGTCGAACTCGTCGATGAGCATGTCGCGGATCGCGGGGTCCAGCGACCACTCGCTCCAGAACGCGGCGTGGTTGAACCACACTGATTCGCCGCTGACCGGGTGGCGGATGATGCCGGGGCGGTTCTGCTCGGTTCGCAGGACGCCGTCGACCCACGTGCACCTCATGGCGTTGGCCGCGCAGTAGGCCTCGACGTCCGACTCGCGTTCGGTGCCGAAGGCGGTCGTCCACGGCAGGCCGATGGCCGCCTGGTAGTTCCGGGTCAGGGCCCAGCCGGTCTCGGCCATGCGGCCGGTGATGCGTTCGGGCAGGGCGCCGAGCACCGCGCGCACGTCGGCCACCGTGGTCGCGCCGCCGTACGTCGGCGCGGTGACGCAGCCGAACAGCAGCCTGCCGGGGAAGCTGAGGGTGTAGCTGTTCTCGTTGTGCTGCCGGATGCTCTGCGCGGGCGGCAGATCGGTCGACGAGTAGACGCCCGAGCCGAAGTCGGTGCGCGGCGTCGCCTTCTCGTGGTACGCCGCAGGCTCGTCGAACACGACGTCACGGACGGCGGCGAAGTCTTCGCGGCCCGCGATGCCGGCCCCCGCGAAATACAACGCGCCATGCTCGCTCAGCGCGACGTCGAGCTGGGACCGGTGCTCGGCGATCCAGTCCATCGTCGCCTGGACGCCGTGGTGGGAGACCGCCTCGAGGTCGATCGTCGGCGGTGCCGTGCCGTCGACCCGGATACGCAGAGGCTCACTCATCGCTTCCATCCCCGCTCTCGTTTGGATTCGGCGCTCAGGATCTGCGAAGCACGTAGATCCGAGGTTCCAGCTTTCCGATCATCTGGTAGACGCCCCAGAGCGCGTTGCCCAGCTCGACGCGGTAGTCGATGTCGCCCAGCTCGGCGCGCAGCTGCTCGGACTTGCGCAGCAGCCGCGCCGCGTACAGCAGCTGGCGGGACGTCAGGTTGATCCCGTCCTCCTCGAACGCCTCGCGCAGCTCGGAGCCGACGACGTCGGTCAGTTCGATGTGGAAGCCGGCCGCCTGAGCCCGTTTCTCGAAGTCGTCCGGCGACATGCGCTCGGGCACGACCGCGAGGTCGGTGAAGAGCTGGGCACGCTCCCGCGGCTCGAGGCGGTCGGTGGCGAACGTCTGGTACAGGACCAGGCGCCCGCCGGGCTTGAGCACCCGATGAGCGTCGGCGAGCGCCCGGTCGGCATCCAGCACCTGGAAGAACATGTCGTGACTGAAGACGAGGTCGAACTCGCCGTCGGCTGCCGGGATGTCCTCCATGACGCCGGGCCTGATCGACACCCGGGATCCCAGCGGGTGCTCGGCGACAGCCGCCCGCGCGCGGTCGTTGTTGCTTTCCAGCGGATCCACCGAGACCACGCGGCACCCGAACATCTGGACGAGCGCGAACGAATGCGACGCCTCCCGCCCGCCGATGTCGAGCACGAGATCGTCCGGCCCGACGTCGAGATCGTCGAGGACGGCGAACATCAGGCCGCTGCGCCGCGGGTGGTAACTGCGATTGAGCGCCCGGTCGACCGCATCGACGTTCCTGAGGCTGTACATCTCGTCGATGGTGATCGCCTGCGCCTCCGCCATGGGCGAACCCTACTATCCGGACCTGGCATCCACCATGCCGGTCGATTCGCTTCCGAAGCGAAATCCGATGCCGACGGTCGACCGGGCGCGACGCCGGGTACTAGGCTGCATCGATCGACTAGATCACACGAGGGGGAGCTGTGAGCGACGAGAACGAAGACAACCGGGCGTACGCGGTCGTGGTCAACGACGAGGAGCAGTACTCGATCTGGATCGACGGCAGCTCGCTGCCGGCCGGCTGGCGCGCGGTCGGCAGGACGGGCAGCAGGAGCGAGTGCCTGGACTACATCGCCGAGGTCTGGACCGACATGCGGCCCAGGAGCCTGCGGCAGTCGATGGACGTGCGCTAGCCCGGCCTTCCGCCGATGCGGTGATACTCGCGGCCGTCCGGGGTGCGATGACGAACGCCGATGCACCACTTGACTCGACCCTTGATCGTCGTGAAAGGTATCGATGGTGACGAGGAGACGCGGGGGAGGCGGCTCGAGCAATCGCCTGGAATGTCTTTTGCCGAATGAAGGCCCACGCAGACTCGGTCCGTGTCACGGAGAGACGGCCTGCGGCCTTGCCTACAGGGACATCACTCGATCTGGGAGAGGCCTGCCCTCGTGACTGAAATGATCTTGATCGATCGTATCGACGACATCGCCGCGCGCGAGCCGCACCGATCTGCGCTGCGCGCCGGCGAGGCCACGCTCGACTACGCCGGCCTGACCGCCGCCGCGACCGGCCTGCGCGATCTTCTGCGCGCACAAGGGGTCGGCCCGGAAGACGTGGTCGCCGCGGTGTTGCCGCGGGGCGGCAACCCGATCATCGCGATGCTCGCCATCTGGATGTCGGGCGCGGCCTACATGCCCGTCGACGTGAAGTGGCCGGAGGCCAGGCGCCGGCTCGTGGTCGACAGATCGGCCACGGTCGTTTTGGAGGAGTCGGTGGAGGCCGGCGCGCACCCCGGTATGCCGGGTGAGACCGGGCTCCGGGTCAGGCGAACGGCCGCAGCTCCTGAGCGGGCGAACGGCGGCGCGACCGAGCGCAACCTCGCCTACGTCATCCACACGTCGGGGTCGACCGGCACGCCGCTCGCCGTCGGCGTCGAATTCGGATCGATGCACAACTACGCGAGGTATCTCCTCGACCTGGTCGCGCAGCCGGACATCCACGGTGACGGCGACCTGCGGGTGCTGCTGTCGGCCGACCTGTCGTTCGACGCGTCGCTGCGGCCGGTCCTGCTGCTCGCGGCGGGCGCCGAACTCGTCGTCGCGCCGGATCTGACGGAAGGTTCGTGGCAGGAGCACATCGACTGCATCACCGCGCACGGCATCACCGTCCTCAGCGGCGTGCCCTCCTGGTACTCCGGGGTGCTGAGCGCCGGATGGGTGCCGGGTGACTCCGCCGTGCGGCTCGCCTTCATCGGCGGCGAGGCGGTGCCCAACGGCGTCGTCCGCAGGCTGGCCTCGGACCGCTGCGCCGTCGTGGTGCAGTACGGCCCCACGGAGACGGCGGTCGCGGCGACCGGGGGGCGGCTGCTCAACGACGGATTCCTCGAGGCGCCGATCGGCGAGGGCGTGCCCGGCGCGCGGATCAGCCTGTACCAGGACGCCGGCCTCACCCCGGCGGCCGACGGCGAGCCGGCCTACCTGTACGTGGGCGGCGCAGGCGTCGCCCGGGGATACCTGCACGATGCGGCGCTGACCGCCGAGCGGTTCGTCCCGGACCCGTCCGGCCCGCCCGGGTCCCGGATGTTCCGGACCGGCGACCTCGGCAAGAAGCTCCCGCAGGGTGGATACAGCTTCCTGGGGCGAACGGACGACCAGGTCAAGATCGGTGGCCGCCGGATCGAGCTGAGCGAGATCTCGTCAGTCCTGAACCGGCACCCGGCCGTCACGCAGTCGGTCGCCTTCGTGCACCGTGATTCCGCCCATCCGCTGCTGGTCGCCTGCTACGTCGGAGCCGGCGAGGACGGGCCCGCGGTCGAGGCGGGCATCCGCGACCACCTCGCGGGCGAGCTGCCCGGCTACGCGGTGCCGGTCCTGGTCCGGCGGGTGGACGCCCTGCCGGTGACCGAACGCGGCAAGGTCGATGTGGCAGCGCTGGCGCGACTGGTGAAACCTGCGGAGGCCGAAGTGGCGGAGGACGAGTCCGACCTGACCGACGTCGAGCGGACGGTGATCGCGATCGTGCGCAAGACGCTCGACGCGCCGTGCTCCATCGACGACGAGCTGTTCTCGCTCGGCCTCACCTCGCTGGATTCGCTGAACATCCTGGCGCAGATCCGCGAGGAGCTCGGCGTGCGGGTGCGGCTGCGTGACTTCTTCCAGGCACGCACGACGCGCAACCTGTGCAAGCTCATCGGGACCGTCAACCGGGGATGACGAACACGGATGCGCTGACGCGAACCTTCCCGCTCGGCCCGCTGCAGCAGCAGATCTGGCGGTTCTGGCGGAAGAACCGCGACAGCCCCGCGTACATCATGCCGGAGGTCTACTTCTTCGACGGCGACTTCGACGTCGAGGCCGTCACGTACGCCCTCGACGAGACCGCGCGCCGCCACGAGTCCCTGCGCACGACCTTCCACGAGGGGGACTCCGGCGTCGTGCAGCTCGTCAGCCACGATCCGGCGCACGCGCCGGTCGAGGTGCTCGATCTGCGGGAGCTGTCCGCCGCGGCGCGGGCGGAGCGGCTGGAGGCCGCCATCGACGCCGCGGCGAACACGCCCTTCGACCTGTCGGCCCGGCCCCCGATCCGGCTCACCGCGATCCTGCTGTCGGACAGCCGCACCGCCCTGGTGATGGCGGCGCACCAGATCGTCTGCGACGGCACGTCGATGGCGATCCTGCTGGGCGAGTTCGGCGAGCTCTACCGCTCGGCGCGGCAGGGCACCGCGCCCGAGCTGGCCCCGGCCCCGCCGGGATACGGCGCCTTCGTGACGGAGCAGCTCGCCGGGCTGGCCGGGCACGCCTCCGGCGAGGATCTGGCGTACTGGACCGAGCGCCTCGCCGGGGCCGCCGGCAGCGCGCTGCCCGGAGACCGCGATGCCGCCACCGGTGACGCGGTGCCGCTGGACACCTGTGCGCTGTCCAGGACGCTCGACAGCGGGCTGGCCGACGCGGTCCTGGCGTACGCGCGGCGGGCCGGGGCGACGCCGTTCTCCGTCCTGCTCGGCACGATGAGCGTCATGATCGCCGCCGCCACCGGCGACGGCGACGTGTCGGTGGGCACCGCGACGAGCAGCCGCACCCCGAGGTTCGCGCGCACCGTCGGGATGCTCACCAACCTGGTCGTGCACCGGTCGCGGATCGACCTGTCCGCCACCTTCACCGAGACGCTGGCCGAGGTGTCGCTCGATCTGCTGGACGCCATCGACTGCCAGGACGTGCCGTTCAGCCAGGTGAGCGACGCCCTGGGCCGCGGCGGCGAGCCCGGCGGCGGCCTGGTGCGCACGGCTTTCTCGGCCGGGGCCCTCGGTGGCCTGACGCTCGGCGAGGGAAGCCTGTCGGAGCGGGTGATGCGCACCTCGCAGGGCCCGTTCGACGTCACCGTGATCTGCGAGATCGCCGCGCCGGGCATCGCGCTGGATTGGCAGTTCGCGCTGCGTACGTACTCGCGCGAGCTGGCGCGCGGCTACTGCGCCGCATACGAGGAGATCCTCGCGGCGCTGCTGGAGCGGCCCGACGCGGCGATGGACTCGCTCGGCCTGGCCGAGATCCTGTCCCGCCTCGGCGGCGTCCGCGCGGGATGAGCCGACCGACCGGCAGACGAATTGGAGGAGCAGATGCGTGAGCCGCTGGCCATCGTCGGCATGGCCTGCCGAGGTCCGGGAGCGGCCGACTACCGCGCGCTCTGGGCCAACGTCGAGGCCGGCGCCACGGGCATGGTCACGGTCACCGAGCAGGACCGGCGGCGGGAGGGGATCAGCCTCCCCGCGGACGTGCGAAACCCCTACGTGCCCGTGGCCGCACCGCTGGACGGCTACGACAGGTTCGACGGCACCGCCTTCGGCATCACCGCCGGAGAGGCCGACGGCATCAACCGCAACCACCTCGTGATGATGGAAGTCGTCCTGGAGGCGCTGGAGGACGCCGGTTGCGACCCGCTGCGCCACCCCGGCCGCATCGGGCTGTTCGCCGCCGGCGGGGCCGGCTCGCCGATCACGGTCCTGCAGCGCCTCGGCGACCCGAGGTTCGGCGACGCCGGGCGGCCGCTCAAGTCGTCGGAGGCGGTCAACTGGGTGTCCCTGCTGGACCACGACTTCCTGTCCACCCGGATCGCGTACGCGCTCGACTTCCGCGGTCCGTCGCTGACGGTCCAGAGCGCCTGCTCCAGCTCGCTGGTCGCCGTACATCTGGCCTGCCAGAGCGTGCTGTCCGGGGACTGCGACGTGGCCCTGGCCGGAGGGGTGAACGTCGAGGCGCCGCACCAGGCGGGCTACTACCACCAGCCGGGCAGCATCTGGTCCACCGACGGCAGCTGCCGCCCGTTCGACCTCTCCGCGAGCGGCACCATCACCGCGAGCGGCGCGGGCGCGGTGGTGATCAAAAGGCTCGACGACGCGCTCGCGGCCGGGGACGCCGTCCACGCCGTCATCCGCGGCAGCGCCGTCAACAACGACGGGAAGCGGAAGGTCGGGTTCACCGCCCCGAGCGTGAACCAGCAGAGCCTCGTCATCAGCGCGGCGCTGGCCGCCGCGGACGTGGACAAGCGCGACATCGGGTATGTGGAGACGCACGGCACCGGGACGGAGGTCGGCGACGTCGTCGAGTGGCAGGCCATCGAACGTGCTCTCGGCCCCGACGGGGCACGGTGCGCGATCGGTGCGGTCAAGGCGAACGTCGGCCACCTGGGCGCCGCGTCGGGCGTCTTCGGACTGATCAAGGCCGCGCTGGTCGTCAGCAGCGGGCAGATCCCCCCGGTGGCGAACTTCGTGGAGCTGAGCCCGCGGATCACACCGGCGGGCTCCCGGCTGTTCGTGCCCGGCAGCGCGAGCCCGTGGGCGGACGGGCAGCGCCCGCGCCTGGCCGGGGTGAGCTCGATGGGAGTCGGCGGCACCAACGCCCACGTCGTCCTCGAACAGGCTCCTTCGGTCCCGACCGCCGACGGCGCTGAGGACGGGGTCTTCGTCGTCCCGGTCAGCGCCGCGTCGGCGCGCAGCGCGCGGGACACCGCCGGCCGCGTGCTGGAGTTCGCCGCGGCCAACCCGCAGCGCCTGGGCAGGCTCGCCCATACGATGACGGCGGGCCGGCGGCGGCTCGCCCACCGGGAGGCGGTCGTCCTCGTCCGGCGCGCGGGGCGGGTCGACACCTGGCGGACGGGGACCCGAAGGGCCAAGCGCGGTCACGACAGCGTCTTCGTCTTCCCCGGGCAGGGGACCGCGCTCGGCGACCTGAGCGCGGCGCGGACGGAGATCGACGGCTTCGCCGACGTGTTCGCGCAGGCGCTGTCGAGCCTGCCCGCCGAGGACCGGAGGCCGGTCGAGGCCCTGCTCACCGGGCAGCCTGAGCCCGATGCCGCCCCGCGGATCACCGAGCTCGCCATGCTCGTGCGCTCCGTGGTGATCGCGAGATCGCTGCTGGCCGACGGCATCGAGCCCCGCTCCCTGTGCGGCTACAGCCTGGGCGAGGTCGCCGCGGGCGTGGTCGGCGAGGTGCTCACCCTGGACGAGGCCGCCGCGGCCGTCAACGCACGCGCCCGGATCCTGGCGAGCGCGCCGCCCGGCGCGATGATCCGGGCGCGGCTGCCCGAATCCGCCGCCGGCCCGTACCTGCGCCCCGGTGTGTCCCTCGCGATCGTGCCGGGTGCCCGGGACTGCGTCTTCAGCGGCGAGCTGACCGCGATCGAAGCGCTCGCCGGCGAGCTGCGCGCCGCCGGCGTCGCGTCGGTCCGGATTCCCGTCGCGCACCCGTTCCACAGCACGTTCCTGGAGCCGTTCGCCGAGCAGTACACCGCGACGTGGGCCGAGTTCGACCTGCGGCCCCCGGCGCGGCGGCTGATGTCGCCGACGACGGGTGCCTGGCTCGACGAGGCGACGGCCCGGGACCCGGCCTTCTGGGCAGGGCAGCTGACCCGGACGGTGCGGTTCGGCGACGCCGTGCGCGCGCTGCGTGCGGACGGCACGACCCTGGCCTACGTCCTGGACTCGGGCCAGGGCGTCGCCGCGTTCGCCGGGGAGGTGTTCGGCGACGACGTGCAGGCCATGACCACCGCCGGGCAGCCCGGCTATGACGCGGTCTCCCGCGCGCGGCTGCTGGCGACGGCCTGGACGGCCGGGCAGGACCAGGTCCTCCCGGTCGGGGGACCGGCCGAGAGTCCCGGCCCCGCCACGGTGATCGTCCACGCTCCCACCTACGCGTTCGACCGGGGTCCTGAGGAGGAGCCGCAGCCCATGCAGCCTGAGTCATCGCCACCGCGCGGTTCCGCCCGGCCACAGCCGACGGCGGTCGCCCCCACCGTCGCGGAGGCCGCGGCCCCCGCTCCGGCGCCGGCCGACCGGGACGGCATCGAGGCGGGCGTACGCCGCATCGTCGCGCAGCTCGTCGGAAGCACCCCGGGAGACGTGAAGCCCGGCGCGTCCTTCATCGACCTCGGGTACGACTCGTTCCTGCTGATCCAGCTCGCCGACGCCCTGTCGGCCGAGTTTCAGGCCGACGTGGACGTGCAGCTGCTCTACTTCGACCGGGACTCGTGCGAGAGCCTGACCGAGTTCCTCACCGGAGTCGTGCCGCCGAGCTGGCAGCCGTCGTCCGGCGCCGCGGAGCCCAGGCGGGCCGTCGCGGTCCTGCCCGCCGTGCCGCAGCAGCGTCGCGCGCCGGTCACCGCGCCGGTCACCGCGCCGGTCGTGCAGCCGTCCGGGCCCGCCGGCGGGGCCGGTGAGACCGCCGCGCTGCCGGTCGAGGAGGAACTCGAGTGGGGACGGCGGACCCCGGTGTCGCGGCGGGTCACCGAGGAGGACCGGTACACCCTGGCAGACCAGCGAAACCTGGTCTTCTCGCTCCGCACGGGCCGCCGCTCGGTCAGCTATCCCGTGGTCGGGGTGCGTGGCGAGGGCTCCCACTTCACCGACGTCGACGGCAACGAGTATCTCGACCTGTGCATGGGCTTCGGCGTCAACCTGCTGGGACACGCATCCGAGCCGGTGCGGGCGGCACTGCGCACGTTCGAGGCCGCCGACCTGCTACTCGGCCCGCAGTCGTCGACCGCGGGTGACGTGGCGCGCGGCATCGCGTCGCTGACCGGGGTCGACCGGGTGGCGCTGGCCACCTCGGGCACCGAGGCGGTCATGTTCGCCGTACGCGCCGCGCGCGCGAAGACGGGCCGCAACCTGATCGCGGTGTTCGCCGGCTCGTTCCACGGCACGTTCGACGGGGTGCTGGTCGCCCCCCGGGCGGGCGCGCAGCGGGGCGAGTCGACGACCCTCGGCCGGGGCACGCCGCCCGGCATGGCGCAGGACGTCATCATCCTGCCCTACGACGAGACCGCGCTGCCCGTCCTCGAGTCCTACGGCGAGCAGCTGGCGGCGGTGCTGGTCGAGCCGGTGCAGAGCCGGCGCCCGGGGTATCAGCCCGCCGAGCTGCTGCGCCGGCTGCGTGCCCTCACCACCGCGCAGGGCGCCGCGCTGATCTTCGACGAGATCATCACCGGCTTCCGCTGCCACCCCGCCGGCGCGGCCGGGTACTTCGGCGTCCACCCGGACCTGGCGACCTACGGCAAGGTCATCGGCGGCGGCATGCCCCTCGGCGTCATCGCGGGCGACGCGGAGTTCATGGCCCCCATCGACGGCGGGCGCTGGCGGCAGGGCGACGGCGGGTTGCCGCAGCGGCCGAGCATGGTGTTCTCCGGAACGTTCAGCAAGCAGCCGATGGCGATGGCCGTGGCGCAGCACATGATCCGGCACCTGCGGAAGGAGTCGCCCCGGCTGCAGCAGACCCTCACCGAGCGCACCGCCGAGCTGGCCCGGGAGATCAACCAGCACGCCGCGGCGAACGGCTACCCGATCGAGGTCGAGCACTTCTCGTCGCTGTTCCGGATCAACGTGGACGGCTCCGAGCGGTCGGAGAACATGTTCTTCCTCGGCCTGCTCAGCCGCGGCGTCTACGTGTGGGAGGGGCGTACGTGCTTCCTCAGCGCCGCGCACGACGACGCGGATCGGGCCCGGATCGTGGAGGCCGTCGCCGACGCCGCGGCCGAGGTGGCCGCGAGCGGCGTCTGGCAGGGGACCCGGGCGGCGACCGCGCCGCAGGCACCGGCCCCCGCGGGCGAGCCGCCGGTCACCGGCCAGGCTCCGCTCACCGACGGCCAGAAGCTGCTCTGGATGAGCAGCGAGCTGGGCGGCGACCGCGGCGCGACCTACCAGATGTCCGACGTGCGCCGCATCGAGGGCGTCATCGACGTGGACCGGCTGACCGGCGCCATCGAACGGGTCGCGCAGCGGCATGAGGCGCTGCGGATCGGGTTCGACGAGGACGGCGCGGCGCAGAACTGCGTCGCCCGCGCCGTTCCGGCGCTGACCACCTGCACCCTGAGCGACGCCTCGCCGGGCGACATCGAGGCGATGCTCGCCAGGTTCGCGCGGCGGCCGGTGGACATGTCGGCCCCCTCGCTGTTCCAGTTCCACCTCGTGCAGGCGGGTGCGGTCGCATACCTCCAGGCCACCGCGCCGCACGCCGTCATCGACGGCTGGTCGTTCGAGGTCCTGTGGGAGGAGCTGTCGGCCTTCTACCTGGGCGGCGAGCAGGCCCGTGCGGCACGCGAGCCCGCTGGCTTCCTGGAGTACGCCCGCTCGAAGCGCGCCGAGGAGGACGCGCGGTTCGCCGCGAACGACGCGTGGTGGCGGCCGAGGCTCGACAGCGCCTGGCAGTCGGCCCGCATGGTCGACGGTGCCAAACCTTTCACGCCGGTCACCCGCATCGACCACCTCTCCGCGGACCGCCTCGCCGACCTGCGCAAACTGTCGCGTTCCAGCAGATCCACCATGCACACCGCGGCGCTGTCGGCGGTGTCGGTGGCCTCGGCGCTGCTCATGAACACGTCGCAGGTGATCGTGATGGCTCACCGGACGGGACAGCCGCTCGCCTTCCCCGGCAGGCCGCTCATCGGCTTCTGCGTGGACCTGCTGCCGGTCGTCCTCGAACTACCCGACGGCACCAGCCTGGTGGACGTGACCCGGGACGTGCAGGCGCAGCTCGTCAGCAGCTCGGACACCCTGTCCGGCCTGTATCGGACGCTGCAGCACCGCCGCTACCGCCGGCTGCCGTCCACGTTCCTCGCGTTCGAGTACGCCACCGAGAGCCCGGGAACCCTGTTCGGCTTCCCGGCGTCGCCCATGGCGATGGAGCGGCCGCGCATGCCGCAGCCGGCGTTGCTGACGGTCGAGGAGCATCACGACGGGATCGAGCTCATCTCGGAGATCGCCGAGGAGAGCGACCTCGCTCCGTACGGAGCCGACCTCGCCGTCCGGGTGGAGCAGCTCCTCGCTGATCCCACCGTGCCGCTAGGCGAACTGCGCCGGCGCTGAGCTCACTCACCCGCCGTCGGCTGGCAGCCGGTGCTTCCAGCCGACGACGGCGCTGAGCGGCAGCGCCGACTCCTGCGGGAAGAAGTGCCCGCCCGGGTACTCCCGCGCCTCGAACGCGGCCGCGGTGTACTCGCGCCAGCCGGCCGCCTCCTCGATGGTGAGCGCCGGATCGTGCGAACCGCTCATGGCCAGGATGGGGCAGGTGACCCTGTCCCCACCGGCGTCGTCCAGGTAACGGGTGCACGCCCGGGCGTCGGCGGCCAGCGCGGGCAGGACGAGCGGCATCAGCAGCTCGGCGCGCCGCCCGCTGAAGTCCAGCCCGCCCAGCTCCTGGAGGGCCTCGACGATCTCCGCGGGCTCCAGCTCGTCGTAGCGGGCGAAGGCCGGCAGATGCGGCGGGGCGCAGGCGGCGATCGCCAGGACCGCCGGCGCCGGTGCGCCGATCCGCTCCAGGCGGCGCGCGGTCTCCAGCATCACCAGGCCGCCGAAGCTGTGCCCGAACAGCGCGTAGTCCGCACCGTGCCGGTCGGCGGCGACGGCATCGGCGACGAGCGCGGCCATGTCCCGGATGTCGTCCATACACGGCTCGCCGAACCGGTCCTCGCGGCCGGGCAGCTGCACCGCGCGCAGGTTCACCCGCAGCGTCGACTGCGCGAAGGCGGCCAGGAAGGTCCGCGCCCCGGTGCCGGCCGACGGGACACAGTAGACGGTGCGCGTCGGTGGCGCGGCCGGATCCCGCGGGGCCACGGCGTCGGGGAAGGACCGCAGGAGGTCGTGGAGCGGGGGTGCGTCGCCGTTCACGCGGCCGCTCCCGAACAGCCCGGCACGGCGGGGCGGGCGGCTTCCGCGATCACGAGCCCAGGTCTGCCCGCTCGACGACGGCGCGGGCGACCGCCGCCGGGTTCTCCTGCAGCAGGTAGTGACCGCCGGAGACTTCTTCGAACTCCAGCCGGGTGCAGTAGTCCGCCCACGACTGCGCCACCGAGCGGTCGATGTCGCGGTCCTCGGCACCCGCGATGACGAGCAGCGGGATCTTCAGCGGGTCGGCGGCGTACGGGAAGCCAGCCACCGCCGTGTAGTCGGCGCGGATGACGGGCTCCAGCAGGTCGCGGGCGTCCTCGTCCTCGGCGACGGCGGGCTGCGCGTCACCGGACGCGACGAGCTGGGCCCACAGCGTCTCGGACGACTCCGGCAGGTCGGGGTGCACCCGGGGGAGGTGCCATGCGCCCTGGCTGACCGCGACCATCAGCCGCGCCCGCGACCCCGGCCGCGACGCGGCGCGCGCGAGGATCGCATACATCAGCCAGGCTCCTGAGCACTGGCCCAAGCCCAGCACCGCGGCGGTCGGGTGCCGGGCGGCGACATCCTCCAGAGCGTCGGCGGCTACGGCGACCGCCGCATCGAACTCCCAGTCCACCGGCTCGGCGATCAGCCGTTCGCGTCCCGGCAGCACCAGGCCGTAGACGGCCCAGCCGTCCGGGAGGCTGCGCGCGAGGTCACGACCGACCGCCGCGCCGCCGCCGACATGCGGGGCGAGAAACAACAACCGCTGTGGTTCGGGCTCGGACCGCAACGGTTCCCAGGAGATCTGCATTCCGCTACGACCGGGAAGCGCACGGGACGGACGGCCGTCTGCCTTGTTGCTTTCGCGGGCCGGAATGGAGATCGCTCATGGTTCACGAGGGTACGGGCTGCGGCCGGACGCCGCCAGGCCAAGCGCTTTGAGCTGCGTCAAGTGATTCAGGTACATGCCTGTGCGCCTTGATATGGTAGGCATCTCCGTGATGCGTCAGCTTCAGCGGGACGGTGAATGTCAATGACGGGGTACAGCCAGGGGACCATCCACGGTGCCTTTCGCCACCGAGCCCGGCTGAATCCCGAAGCACCGGCCGTCATCGGCACGGGCCGCACACTCACCTACGGCCAGCTCGACGCCCTGTCAGACGACCTCGCGGCCCAGCTCATCCGCTCCGGTGTCGTATCCAGAAGCGACTGTGTGGCAGTCGTGATGGGACGGTCGGCGGATCTGGTCGTCACTTTGCTCGCCGTGCTGAAGGCGGGCGCGGCCTACGCGATCCTGGACCCGAACTGGCACCGGAGCCGGCTTGACGCGGCCGTCCGCAGCCTCGGCGCGGCCACCGTCATAGGCACCAGCTGGCCGGGCGGCCCGGCGGCCTGGACGCCGAAGCCGTCGTGCGGCCTCGACCCGCCGCCGGACCTGTCCGTGGCGGAGGATCCGGCCTCGGTGTTCTTCACCTCCGGGACGACGGGCGACCCCAAGGGGGCCCTCGTGCCGCATGCCGGAACGGTGCTGCTGTTCGAGAAGTGCGACTTCATGCGCCTCGACGAGACGACGGTGATGCTCTGCGCGGCCGCCCTGCCGTGGGACGCGCTGACCCTGGAGCTGTGGAGCGTCCTGACCACCGGCGGCAGCGTGCGGCTGCTCGGCGACGGCGCGCTGCTCGACGCGGCCGAACTGCGGGCCGCGATCCGCGACGGCGTGAACACCGCCTGGCTGACGGCGAGCATCTTCACCATGCTCGTCGACGAGGACCCGGCCTGCTTCGAAGGCCTGCGGCACGTGCTCACCGGCGGCGAGCGCCTGTCCGTGGCGCATGCCCGCCGGTTCCTGGACCGATACGGCGACACCGTGGCGCTGACCAACGGCTACGGACCCGCCGAGGCGACCGTCTTCGTCACCACGCACCAGGTCCGCCCGGCCGACCTGGACAGCGACCTGGGCGTGCCCCTCGGCACGGCGGTGGCGGCCACGACGCTGACCCTGGAGCGGGACGGACGGCCCGTCGCGGACGGGGCGGTGGGAGAGCTGGTGGTCTCCGGACCGCGGGTCGGGCTCGGCTACGTCGGCCGCGCCGACACGGGCGGTTTCCGGCTCGACAGCGCCCCTCGGTCCTACGCCACCGGCGACCTCGTGAGCTGCCGCGACGGGCTCCTGTACTTCCACGGCCGCGCGGACCGCCAACTGAAGATCCGCGGCCACCGCGTCGATCCCGGCGAGATCGAGCGCGTCGCGGCCGAACACGACGGCGTCGGCGCCTGTGCGCTCACGTCGCTCCACGCCGAGGCGTCCGGCCTGGTCCAGAGCCTGGCGCTGGTCTACACCGGGACGTGCACCGCCGACGCGCTGCGTGAGCACCTGCGGCGCAGGCTCCCGCCCCCGCTCGTGCCGTCGCTGGTGGTCGGGGTGGCGCGCATGCCGCTGACCGCCAACGGGAAGCTGGACGAGGCCGCCGTCGGGGCCCTGCTGGCCGCGAGCCGGGCGCCGGAGCAGCCGAGCCCCGCCCCCGCCGACCCGGACTGGGCGGTGTTTCTCGAACTCACCCGCGACATGCGCTTCAGTGCGCCGCCGACCGCGCACGACACCTGGTGGGGCCTGGGCGGATCCTCGCTGGATCTGATGCGGCTCGCGATCCGGGCCTCGCGTGACCTCGACCGCGAGGTCCCCGTGCAGCTGCTCGCCGGCCTCGAGTCGATCGGCGAGATCGTCTCGGCCATCGCCGCCGCGCCCGCGGCCGCGCGCACGGCGGAGAGGGGCCCCGCCGAGGTCCGGCTCCTCACCGACGAGCAGGCGAGCTTCCTGCTCCAGCACGCGATGGACCAGGACGATGCCGCGCTGAGCCCGATGCTCTGGCAGCTGCGCGGGGACGTCGACCGGGCGGCGCTGGCCCTCGCGCTGCGCGACGTGCAACAGCGGCACCCGGCGCTGCGCTCGCGCTACCTGCTGGAGCCTTCGCCCCGGGCCATACCGCTGATTGGGGGGGACGTGCCGCTGGCCGAGGTGGCGGCCGCCGCCGACGCCATGAGCCGGGTGCTGGACGCGCTGTACGAGCCGCTCGACCTGGAAGCGGGCCTGGTCTGGCGGGCCGCGATCGGAGCCGGGGCCGACGGCACGTCGGTGCTCGGCATCGGCGTGCACCACGTGGCGTTCGACGGGTGGTCCGAGTCCGTGCTGGCCCGGGACCTGTCCACCGCGTACGAAGCGCGCCGGCGGGGAAGGGCGCCGGTCTGGGCGACGGCACCGGTGCTGCGGCTGCCTGAGCCCGCGCGCCCCGGCCTCACCGAGCAGTGGGTACGCCATCTGGCGGGCGCTGCCGAGATCGCCTGGCGAGACCGGCCGGACGACGCGTGCGCAGGCGAATGCCCGGACACCGGGCACGTCTCCGGCAGGCGGCTCACCGCCGAGCGTGCGGCGGCGCTACGCGAGTGGGCCGCGGCTCGCGGGCAGTCGATCTTCGGGGTGGTCCTCGCGGCTTTCACCCAGGCCCTCACCGAGCAGGCGGAGCGCGACGACTTCCTGGTGGGCCTGCCGACGCGCACCCGGTCGAGCGCCGAGACGGACGTCGTCGACTGCCTCATCAACGTGGTCTGCGTGCGGCCGCCGTCCGGGGACCTGAGCTGGCCGGCGTACGTCGCCGCGACCGCGGCGGAACTTCGCTGGTGCCTGCCCCGCAACACGGCCGGGCTGCACGGCATCCGGCTCGCGCTGAACCCTCCCCGCACCGGCCGCAACCCGCTGTACCAGGTGATGTTCGCGTACCAGGATCATCCGGCGGCGGCGCTGACGCTCGGCGGCGACACGACGTATCACCGCATCACGACCCGGCGCGCCCCGGTCGAGCTGCTGTTCGAGGTCGTCCCGGACGCCGAGGGCGGCCTCGATCTGGTCGGCAGCCGGCAGTGCGAGCACGTCGGCGACCGGGTGCTGCAGGCGGTGCTGGACCGCACCGCCACCCGGCTGGACCAGCTGTGACGGACATCGAGCAGGGGAGATTTGGTGTGGTAGTGGAAGCGGCAGACCAGACGATCACGGCCATGCTGGAGGAGACCTGGCGCTCGTCGCCGTCCGCGGTGGCCCTGGCCGATGCGCGTCAGTCGCTCGACCGGGCCCGGCTCGGCTCGCGGGTGCGCCGGCTGGCCGCCGAGATCGGCGCGGCCGGCGTGCGGCCCGGAGACATCGTCGCGGTCTACGTCGAGCGGTCCGTCGAGCTGGTGCTGGCGCAGGTCGCGGTCCTCTTCGCCGGGGCCGCCCACGTCGCGGTCGATCCGGACGATCCGCTGTCCCGCCTCGAGTACATCCTCGATGACTGCGCTCCCACGCTGGTCGTGTGCAGCCGGTCGCTGCGGGACCGCGTGCCCAAGCAGCACGAGGTCTACGTCATCGACGATGCGGACCAGGCCCCGAGCACGCCCGACGACCGCTTCACCCCGGTCGACATCAAGGGCTCCGACGGTGCTTATCTGATCTACACCTCGGGCACCACCGGCGCTCCGAAGGCGTCGCTGATCACCCACGCCGGCCTCAGCTCACGGCTGCGCTGGCTGCAGGACTTCTGCCCGATGAGCGAGTCCGACGTCGTCCTCTACAAGACGGCGTGCGGCTTCGACGTCTCGGTGGCCGAGCTCTACTGGGCCCTGACCGCGGGCGGAAAGCTGTTCTGCGCCCGGCCCGGGGTGCAGCGGGACACGGACTACCTGGCCGACGTGCTGGCCGAGCAGGGCGTGACGATCCTGCACTACGTGCCGTCGCTGCTGGACCTGTTCCTCGCGAGCCGCCCGGCCACCGAACGGTACGACTCGGTGCGCTATCTCCTCGCAGGCGGCGAAGCGCTGTCGCCGGAGCTGGTCAAGCGGTGGCAGGAGCGCAGCACGGGCGAGGTCCTCAACATGTACGGGCCGTCGGAATGCTCGGTGTACACGACGGCGTGGAAGTGCCCGCATCCGCTGGGCGAGCGGCGCGTGCTCATCGGCGAGGCCGTCGCCGAGACCGGGCTGTGGGTGCTGGACGCGGACGGCAATCAGGTGGAGGCCCTCGACCAGCCCGGTGAGCTGTATGTGAGCGGCGTCGGGCTGGCCCGCGGCTACCTGGGCCGGGAGGAGCTCACGAACGCCAGGTTCCACAGCCTCGCCGACCTCAACCCGCGGCTGCCGGCGGTACGGGTGTACCGGACCGGCGATGTGGTGGCCTGGGCGGAGCCCGGCCTGCTCGATTACCGGGGCCGAGCCGACCGGCAGCTGAAGGTCCGCGGATACCGGATCGAGCCCGAGGAGATCGAGGCAGTCGTGCGGGCCGTGCCCGGCGTGGCCCAGTCCGCCGTCGCGGCACGACGGGGTGACGATGTCGTCGAGCTGCTGCTCTTCATCGTGCCGCAGCGCGGCGGGCCGGAGATCGAGACATCGGACCTGCTCGCCTCCGTCCGCGAGACCGTGCGCGACAGGCTTCCCCCGTACATGCAGCCCCGGCGCGTCGTCCTGGTCGACGGGCTGCCTCTGTCGCCCAACGGCAAGCTCGACGAAGGCGCCCTGCTCGCGCTCGCGCCGGAGGCCGAGCAGCCGGTGGCGGCCGACGAGCCCACGTCTCTGGAACGGGCCTGGTCGACGCTGCTGAACACGCCCGCGACGGCGGATTCCGACTTCTTCCTCGCCGGTGGGGACTCGTTCCTGGCGGTCCGGCTCATGAAGGAGATCTCGGCTGAGGCGGGGCAGCGGGTGCCGATCAGGCTGCTGTTCACGAACCCCGTCCTGGCCGACTTCCGGCGCGAGCTGGAGCGCTACCTCGCCGGCACGACGAGCGGCAGCTGACGCGGAACTCCGCCGGCTCCGGGCGGTGACAGCCTGTTGTCACCGCCCGGAGGTCACCGCCTGGCGGTGAGGAAGTCGTCGACGCGCTCGAGCGCGGCAGGCAGCGAGCTGCGGCCGAGCCCCACCCGCAGCCGGTTGTCGGTCATGTCGAAGATGGTGCCCGGCAGGAACAGGACGCCCTTCTCCCGGGCCACGTCCGCGACGAACGCGTCGACCGGGACGGGCAGCCGCAGGCGCGGGAACGCCATCGGACCGGCCTTGGGCGCGGCCCACTCGAACGCGTCGCCGTGCCCGCTGAAGAAGGACTCCGCGAGCGGAAGGTTCGCCAGGATGAGCCCGCGGCTGCGCTCGAGCAGCTGTGGCCCGGCGCGCAGGGCGATGAGCGACAGGATCTCGGCCGGTGCGGAGGCGCACACGGTGGTGTAGTCCTTGAGGCGGCGGGCCGCGTCGGTGACCGCCTGATTGCGGGTGGCCAGCCACCCGATGCGCAGCCCGGCCAGCCCGTAACCCTTGGACATCACCCCGATGCTGACGGCCTGCTCGTCGAGATCGCAGGCCGCGGGCAGCGTCGTGGCGGGATCGTACTCAAGGCCGCGGTAGACCTCGTCCGAGACGACCGTGACGCCCGCCTCCCGGGCGAGCGCGAGCAGCTGCTCGAACTCCTGACGGCTCGGCAGCGCGCCGGTCGGGTTGTGCGGGAAGTTGACGAAGATCGCCTTGGTGTCGGGCCGCAGCGCCTGGCGTACGGCGTCGAGGTCGAGCCGCCAGCCGTGCTCGGCGTCGAGTGCGATCGGCGTGACGGTCGCGCCCAGGGCCGGCGCGATCCGGAACAGCGATTCGAAGGCGGGCCAGACCACCAGCGCGTGATCGCCCGGCTTCAGCAGCACGTGCGCGAGCAGGAAGAGCGCCTCGGCCGCGCCGCCACCGCAGACGGTGACCTCACCGACCGCCATGCGCGCGTACTGCTCCACGATCGCCTCGCGCAGCAGCGGGTGCCCGAGCGTGTCCGTGTACCCGAGGTCGAGCTCTGCCCACAGCGCCCTCGCCTCGGGGTCGGCGAACTCCAGCAGCTCCTGCATCGACAGCCCGTCGACGTCCGAGGCGCACGCGATGTGCTCCACACCCGCGTCCCACTCGGCGAAGAACTGCTCGACCTTGCAGCGCTCGGGGATCATCGCGCGGCCGTCCGGCCGACGGCGGGCTGTCCCTGGTGCAGCAGCGCCCGGCGGCGGTCCAGGAAGCCGAACATCGCCGGGACCGGGCTCACGATCCGGGGCTGGGCCGCGAGCCGCTCGCGGTGCCGGGCGTTGACCTCCGGCATCTGCGACCAGTGGGTGGCGGGGCTGAGGTGGTGCTCCTGGTGGTAGCCGTCGTTGAAGGTCAGCCGGTTGTACAGCCTGCCGTAGTGGCTGACCGAGTCGGTCAGGCGGGAGTCGGGGTCCGCGCCGTAGTGCCGGTAGTAGTTCTGCACGTTCACCAGCACCAGCGCGCACGCGAACCCCGGCAGGTAGCAGAACAGCGTCCACTGCCAGGAGATCACCGCGAAGCCGACCAGCGCCAGGCAGTGTGCGGCCCGATCGACTTGGATCTGGCGCAGCTCGCGCCGCCTGCGGTCGGGCTGGCGGGAGGCCAGGCGCTGCAGGTTCTCCTCGGCGGACCCCACCGCCCACCCGCGGGTGACCATGGCCAGCTCGGCGGCGCGGTCGGCGAGGGAGCTGAGCGCACCGCCCACGGCGTAGGGCAGCAGCGGCTGGTGCTCGCCGTCCTTGCCCTTCTGGTACGTGGACGAGCGGTCGCGCGTCTCGCCGTCGGCGCCCTGCCGGTCGTTGTTGTATCGGTGATGGTTGCGCACGTGGGTGAGTTCGTACGCCTGCACCGACTGGCCGATGTTGACGGAGTTCAGCGTCGACACCGCGGCGTTCAGCCGGTCGCTGACGAACCACGGCACGTGGGTGAAGAGGTGGGACACGACGATGATGTTGTACGCCATCATCATGGTGAGCAGCACACCGAACGCGATCCGAAGTGGAACCGAAGCGCCGGGCCACGCGAACGCGGTGAGCACGGTGATCCCGAACTGCGCCACGCTGAGCCCGAGGAGAAGCGCATCCTTCGGCGTGTTCTTCCAGACCTTCACCCGATGTCCTCCGTCTGCCCCCGCGGCAACGCCAGGCCGCCACTGTCCACAATGGCCTCGTAGGGTTCTGTTGGCACCCGACCCCGTGCATGCCTGTCAGCGGGCTGAAGTCGCATCACCCGAGCGTTCATTGTGTGCTGTGCCAACGGGTTGATCTCGGGTAGCCTACCATCCGGACCACCCGGGTGAGCAGGTCGCGACGACCGAGATGCGAATCCGAGCGATAGGCAGATGCAAACGCCTGGAAACGTCGAGAGGTGCTTTCGCCGATGCAGCGGATCCCCGTGATTGGCACTGAGGGACTGGATCATAGATCGGCGGCCGGGTATCTCCTCGCGCTGGCCGCGCGCCAGAAGGCAGGGGTGGTCTGGGCGATCGTGACCTCCGGGATCTGGAACACGAGCCAGGTCTTCATTCCGGTCGCGATCGGATGGGCGGTGGATCGCGGCATCACCCAGGGCGACCGGGGCCAGCTGGTCCTGTGGTCCCTCGTCATCCTGGCGCTGGGCCTGGTGCGAGCGGTCGCGGGCACCGTCTTCTACCGGCAGCAGCTGCTCACCGGCACCGCGTCCGGCGCCATGACCATGCACCTGGTGACGCGGCACATCACCAAGCTCGGGGCCTCGCTGCCGCGGGTGGCGGACGCCGGCAACCTGACGGCGACCTGCACCTCGGACGTCACGGCCATCGGCAGCGGGATGCGTCACGTCGGGCGGGTGCTGGGCTCGGTCATCGCCGTCATCGTGATCACCGTGATCATGCTCATGATCTCACTGCCCCTCGGGCTGGTGGTGCTGGTGACCGTTCCCGCCGTCGTCGGCCTCAGCGGCCTCCTGCTGCGCCCGCTCCACCGGTATCAGGACGAATACCGGACCCAGCAGGGCCGCCTGGCGGGCCGGGCCGTCGACATCGCCTCCGGGCTGCGGGTGCTCCGCGGCATCGGCGGCGAGCGGCGGTTCGCGAGGGCCTTCCACGCCGACTCGGCGAGCCTGCGCGTGGCGGACGTCCAGGTGGCGCGCGCCGAGGCGAACTTCACGGCGACGGACGTCCTCATGCCCGGGGTCATCTCCGTGATCGTCACCTACACCGCGGCCCGATTCGTGCTCAGCGAGCAGGTGACGATCGGCCAGATGGTCGCGTTCTACGCGTTCGCCGTCTTCCTCACGCTGCCCCTGCACGACATCATGGAGGGCGCGAACCAGCTGACGCGGGCGCTGGTAGCCGCCGGCCGGGTGACGAAGCTGCTGAACACGCCGGTGCCGGACCGGGCGAGCCGCGGCGCGGCCCCGGCGGACCGGGACGAGGCGCACCTGGTCGACCGCGCCTCCGGATTGGACGTGCCGCCGTCGACGCTGATGGCGGTCGCCTGCGCGCAATCCGCGGATGCCGAGATGCTGGCCCGCCGGCTGGCCCGGTTCGAGGACTCCGGCGAGGTCATGCTCGGCGACCGGCCGTTGTCCTCCCTGCCGATCTCGGACGTGCGCGCACGGATCCTGCTGGCCCGCAACAACGACCGGTTCTTCGCCGGGACCGTGCGCCGTGAGATCGCGCCCTCGGAAACCACCGGCCCGGACGAGGTCGCCGACGCCCTGCGGGTCGCCCACGCGACGGACATCATCGACGCGCTGCCCGACGGCCTCGACACCCCGATGACCGGGCGGGGCAGGACCTTCTCGGGTGGTCAGCTGCAACGCCTGCGACTCGCCCGGGCACTTCTCGCCAAGGAGGCGGACTTCACCTTGCTGGTCGAGCCGACGAACGCCGTCGACGCCTACACCGAGCACTCGATCGCGGCGAACCTGGCCGAGCGACACCGGTCGGCCTCGCACCGGGCGAGCACGGTCGTGTTCACGGTCAGCCCGCTCCTGCTGCAGCGGGCGCAGCGGGTCGCCTACGTCGTCGACGGCCGGGTGGTGGCGACCGGGGCCCACGACGAACTGCTGACCGGCCACCCCGAGTATCGGCAGCTGATGACGCGCGACGACGCTTCGGTGGTGGGTCAGTGAGCGCCCGCATGCTGCCCGTCGCGGACGGCACGACCGTCCGCCGCTTCCTGTCGGCTGCCGCCCGCCGCCACCGGCGCGGACTGGCCTGGGTGCTGCTGCTGTACGCGCTGGCCGCGACCTGCGGCCTGGTCGGCCCCCGGCTGCTGGGCGACATCGTCGAGGGCATCCAGAACGGCACGGCGACGGTGGGCACGGTGACCGCCATCGCGGGCGCGCTCACCGGCTTCCTGCTGCTGCAGGGACTGCTCGCCCGCAATGCGTTCCGTGCCGCCGGCCGCCTGGCCGCGATCGTCCTGGCCGAGATCCGCGAGAAGTTCGTCGACGACACGCTCGCGCTTCCGCAGGAGGTGGTGGAGCGGTCCGACGAAGGTGATCTGGTCACCCGCGCCTCGGGGGACGTGGACAAGCTGCGCCGCGCGGCGCAGCTGGCGGTGCCCCAGGTCACCGAGGCGCTGGTGTGGCTGGTGCTCAGCGTCGGCGCGCTGCTGCTGGTGTCGTGGCTGCTGTCGCTCGCGGTCCTGATCATCGTGCCGCCGCTGGTGCTGGCCACGCGCTGGTATCTGGCCCGTGCCTACACCGCCTTCCTGCGCGAGGCCGAAGCCTCCGCCGGCATCACCGAGGGCCTGACGGCGACGATCCAGGGCGCGGCCACGGTCGAGGCGTTCGGTCTGGAAGCCGAGCGGGTGCGGCGTGCCGAGCACGACGCTCAGGCGTGGTACGAGGCGGTCGACAAGAGGCTGCGGGTGCGGTCGGTCCTGTACGCGGTCCAGGAGTTCCTGTTCGTCCTGCCGCTGACCCCCGCCCTGCTGCTCGGCGGATACGCCTACACCCAGGGCTGGCTCAACCTGGGCCAGGTCACCGCGGCCACGGTGTACATCCTGCAGATGATGATCCCGCTGGAGACCCTGCTCGACTGGGGCGGGACGCTCCAGATGGGCCGGGCCTCGCTGGCCCGCATCCTCGGCGTCTCGGACACGAAGGCCGAGCGGGACCTGCCGGAGCGCGGTGCCGTCCCGGCGGGGGACCTGTCCGTGCGCGCCGTCCGGTTCGCCTACGAGAACGGACCGGACGTGTTGCACGGCATCGACCTGGCGGTGCGGCCCGGCGAGCGGCTCGCCATCGTCGGCCAGACCGGCAGCGGCAAGTCGACGCTCGCCCGGCTGCTGTCGGGTGTCTACCGTCCGCGCGTGGGCAGCGTCGACGTCTCCGGGACGCCGCTGCACGAGATCTCGCCGCACGAGCTGCGCAAGCACGTGGTGCTGGTGACCCAGGAGCAGTACGTCTTCGGGGGCTCACTGCGGGAGAACCTGGAGCTGTCGGCCTCGCGCGCGGCGCGGGACCCGCAGCCCGGAGCCGACGACGGCGCGGTGTGGAGCGCGCTGAAGGCGGTCGGCGCCGACGACTGGGTCGCCGGCCTGCCCGAGCAGCTGGACACGGCGGTGGGTGCCGGCGGAGAGGAGCTCACGGATGCGCAGGCACAGCAGATCGCCCTCGCCAGGCTGCTCCTCGCCGACCCGCCGGTGCTGATCCTCGACGAGGCGACCTCGCAGATGGATCCCGGCTCGGCCCGGCACCTCGAACGGGCGCTCGCGACCGTGCTCGAGGGCCGGACCGTCATCGCGATCGCGCACCGCCTGCACACGGCCCACGACGCGGACCGGATCGCCGTCATGGACGACGGCCGGATCGTCGAGGTCGGCTCCCATGTGGAGCTGCTGGAACAGGACGGCGCCTACGCCCGGCTGTGGTCCAGCTGGCTATGAGGCGGCACCGGAATGCCGAGCGTTCCACTGAGACACGAAGTCTTCGATCGTCGGGAACTCCAGCAACGTGAGGATGTCGGTTTCGATGCCCAGCGCCGTGTTCAGCTCGTCGACCAGCTCGACCAGCATCAGCGAGGTCCCGCCGAGGTCGAAGAAGTTCGTGTCGACGTCCACTTCGGATGCGTCGATCCCGATCACCTTGGCCCAGACCTGCGAGACCTTCTGCTCCTGCAGCAGCATGGACGGCATCCTCCCGTATGTCGTGTCCACCGGCGACGCCCGACGGCCGGCCACGGGCGTCCCGAGCCACGCGTTCGGACTGCGTATGGCCGGCACCACTGGTGGGCGGCGCCTGCCGCTGCCGGATAGGCTGGCACCGGCTCGATCCGCCGGCATGAGGGGAGTGTAGGCGAGTTGTCAACCGATCGACTGCTTCGGGTGATCTCGGGGCCGACAACCGGTTTGCTCGTGTTCGCCTTCCCGCCGTCGGGCTCCGGCCCGTCGTTGTTCCGGCGGTGGCTTCCGTTCCGGCCCTCCGGGCTCGAGCTGGTCGCGATCCACACTCCCGGACGGGAGAGCCGCTACACCGAGCCCGCGGTGTCGTCGGTCGAGCCACTGGCCGACGAGATCGCCGCCGCAATCGACGAGTATGCCGAACGCCCGTACATCATCTTCGGGCACAGCGCGGGAGCGTTGCTGGGCCGTGAGGTGGCCTTGCGGCTGCGGCGGCGTTCCCGGCCGCTGAGCCTGTTCGTCGCCGCCGGTTCGGCGGCACCGCACCTCGTCTTCGACTCCGGGCTCGCCGAGGCCGACGACGAGACCCTGCTCGACGCGTTGCGCGACTTCGGCGGCACCCCGGCCGACGTGCTGAGTGCCGAGGCGATCGAGCTGTTCCTGCCGTGCCTGCGAGCCGACATGGCGCTGGCCGATTCCTGCCGCCGGGCCGAGCCGCCGACGGCCGCCGACCGCCTCGACATTCCGATCATCACCATCGCCGGTGTCGACGACCCGGCGGCGGAGTTCCACGGCGACACCTGGGCGCTGTGGACGGACGCCGGGACGGCCGAGCACGTGGTGCCCGGCGGCCACTTCTTCCCGTTCGAGAACCCGGCCCCGGTCCTGGAGATCGTGGCGGGCGCCGGCAGCCGGCCGGGTGGAGCCACGGCCGGCTGACCGGGTCGCCGTCAGTCGACGCGGTTCACGAACCCCGCGTCGACCGGGACGTTCGTGCCGGTGATGTAACGGGACTCGTCGGAACACAGGAACGCGACCGTGGCGCTGATGTCGGCCGGCTCCAGCAGCTCGACCGGCATCGCGTTGCGCGAGTGGATGCCGTTGGCGACCTGCGAGGCCAGGAACGCCTGCATGCCAGGGTTGACCGCCATCATGGTGTTGACCGCGGTCGGGTGCACGACGTTCACTCGGATGTTGTCCTCGGCGAGTTCGTTGGCCAGGCCGCGCATGATGCCGACGACCCCGTGCTTGGCCGCGGTGTACGGGCCCGCGCCCGCGCCGCGCAGACCCGCCGTCGAGCCGATGAGGATGATCGAGCCGCCGCGCCCGCCGGCGAGGATGTAGGGGATGGCCGCCTGCGCGGTGTTCCACACGCCGGTCAGGTTGACGTCGATGACGTCGTTCCACGCCTGGATGTCCTCCTCCAGCGTGGTCATCCGGAACTGGGCGGTGCTGATGCCGGCGTTGGCGACGGCGAAGTCCAGGCGGCCGAGCTGGTCGACGCCCTCCTCCACGGCGCTGCGCAGCCCCACCGCGTCCCGCACGTCGGCGACCCGGGCGACCACCCGCCGGCCCAGCGCCTCGACCTGCCGCACCGTTTCGGCGAGGTCCTCCTTCGACGACATCGGATAGGGCGCGGAGTCGAAGTCACGGCAGATGTCGACCCCGATGATGTCCGCACCCTCCTCGGCCAGCCGGACGGCATGGCTGCGGCCCTGTCCGCGACCGATCCCGGTGATGAAAGCGACCTTGCCTTCGAGACGTGACACAAGCTCCCCCGACGTTGGGATGTGGATCTGGGCGTTTGTTCGAACGTACCGACATCGTTCTATGGCGGCAACCGCGTCCAAGGTGGAGGCTGCTAGCTCACCCCGGACGCGGGCGGCACGAGTCCCTTCCGGCTGATCTTGCCCGACTCCGTGCGCGGCAGGCTCGGCACCAGCTGGATGTGCTGCGGGATCATGTAGCGGGGAAGCCTCGTCGCCAGAGCCTTCCTGATGTCCCGGACCGTGCGGCTCGACGCGGCGGGGTCCTCCGGAGCCGCGGCGCCTGCCGTGGGCGCCTCGGCGATGACGTTGGCGAGGAGGCTGGGCGCGGCGCCCGGGGGGCTGTGCAGCGCGACGGCGGCGTCGAACACGCCCGGACAGGCCCGCAGCGACGCCTCCACCTCGCCGAGTTCGATGCGGTGGCCGTTCACCTTCACCTGGTCGTCGATGCGTCCGTGGTATACGTAGCTGCCCGTGTCCTCGTCCCAGCTGGCGAGGTCGCCGGTGCGGAAGCAGCGTGCCGTCGACCCGTCGGCCGACGGCAGGTCGACGAAGCGCTCCCGGTTGAGCTCCGGGCGGCCGAGGTAGCCGTCGGTCACGCCCACCCCGTCCAGCAGGATCTCGCCGGGTTCGCCCTTCTCGACCGGCCGCAGGTCCTGGTCCACGAGCCGCATCCGGGAGTGCGCCAGCGGCGTGCCGATCAACGTGCCGGGCTCGGTCCTCGTGAAGTCGACGGCGGTCATCTCCCGCAGCGTCGAGTGCACCGTCCCCTCGGTGATCCCGTACATGTTCAGGGCTGCCGGTCGCTTCCCGGCCGGCAGCGCCGACAGCCATCCCGAGACGCAGCCGGGGTCGACCGCCTCCCCCGCGAAGACGACCTGCTGCACCGCCAGCTCGTCCTGCGGCCCGGCACCCGACGCGACGAGGTGCCGGAAGACCGTCGGCACCATGCTCAGCACGGTGACCCCCGTGCCCCGGAGGAACTCGACGAAGCGCGCCGGGTCCAGCCGCGCGGTCTGCGGGACGGTGACGATGCGGGCACCGGTGAGCAGGGGACCCCACATCTCGAACACCGAGAAGTCGAAGGCGAACGAGTGGAACAGCGACCACACGTCGGTGGGCGTGAAGCGCATGCGTGCTTCCACGGCGTCCATGAGCCCGAGCACCTGGCGATGCTGCATCGGGACGCCCTTCGGCCGGCCGCTCGAACCCGACGTGTAGATGACGTATGCGGGTGAGGCGAGGTCCAGCGGCGGGCGGGACGCCGGCCGCCTGCGGGCGCCCGCGCTCGGCATGTCCACGCGCCGCCGGCTCGATCCCGGATCGATCCCCGGCGCGTCGCCGAGGATCAGCGTCAGCCCCGCGTCCTCCATCACCATGGACAGGCGCGCCTGCGGATACAGCGGATCCAGGGGCACGTAACCGCAGCCCGCCTTCAGCACGCCGAGGATGGCGGCGATCCAGCGGGAATCGCGCGGGAGCAGGATGCCGACGAGACCGCCCGGCACGGCGCCCGCGGCCAGCAGGTCGGCGCAGACGGCGTCCGACCACTGGTCGAGCTGCGCGTAGGTGGTGAGCCGGCCGTCGTCGTCGAGCGCGACCGCGTGCGGCGTCGATCCGGCCTGTCGCTCGAACCGCGAGATCAATGACATCGGGCCGCTCACAGCATCCCCTCGCCTCGGCCGCCGATCTTGTCGATCGGCAGGTCAGGGTCGTTCAGCGCCGCGTCCAGCGTCGCCGCCAGCTCGGCCTGCCAGTGCGCGGCGGACGTGCGGTCGAAGCGGTCGGCGGCGTACTCGATCTCGCCGACCAGGCCGGCCGGCTCCTGGCGGGCCGTCCACCGCAGCGCCGCCTGCGCCGTGCCGGGGTGGACGAAGTGCTCGGCGACGTCGAGCCCCGTGATGCCGTCCAGGCCGTCCAGCGGCGTGGACTGGAACGCGAACATCGCCTGGAAGACCGGGTTCTCACCGGGCCGGGCGCTGCGTGCGACGCCTTCGACCGCATCGGCGAACGGCAGCTCCTGGTGCGTCAGCGCCTCGGCCGTCGCCACGTCGGCGGCGGCGACCACCTCGCGGAACGTCATGCCGCCCGCCAGCCGGGTGCGCACCGCGACCGTGTTCACCAGATAGCCGATGATGTGCTCGCTGCCCGGGCGGTTGCGGCAGGCGACCGGAACGCCGACGACCAGGTCGTCCGCCCCGGTCGTCCGCCGCAGCGTGAGCAACAGGGCCGAGAGCAGGACGGCGAACGGGGTCGACCGGCAACCCTGCGCCACGCGCTCGACGGCCGCGGTGTCCAGGAACCCGGGCGGCAGCTGCACCGCGAAGCCGTCCGTGCCCACGCGGGCCCCCTCGGCGCGGGCCGTGCCCAGCCGCAGCGGCGCCGGGGCGTCGGCGAGCCTGCCCTGCCAGTAGGACCGTTGCTTCGCCGCCTCCGCCTCCTGCAGCCAGCGTTGCTGCCACAGCACGTAGTCGGCGAACTGCACGGTGCCGTCCGGCAGCGAACCGCCCTGGTAGAGCACCGTCAGCTCACGCCAGAGCACGGCCAGCGACCAGGCGTCGAACACCGCGTGGTGCACGTTGAGCAGCCACAGCCACTCTTCGTCGGCGATCTGGAAGGCGGCTGAGCGCAGCAGGGGCCCCTCGCTCAGCACGAACGGCTCCCGAGCCGCCTGCTGTGCGCGGTCGGCGGCGTCGGCGAAGCCGTCCGCGCGGACGACCTCGGTCCGGACCGGTCCGGCGGGCCGGACGTGCTGCGAGACCTTTCCGCCCTGCCGCACCAGCACCGTCCGCAGGGCCTCGTGCCGGGCGACGATGGTGGTCAGGGCGGCGTCCAGGCGCGCGACGTCGAACGGTCCGCGGATCCGGTAGCAGACGGGAATCGAGTACACAGGCTCGCCGCGGAGCACCTGGTCGAGAAACCACAACGCCTGCTGCCCGCGCGAGGCGGGCTGCCACTCGCCGCGGGCCGACGCCGGCACGATCGCCCGGCCGGCGGCGCCGCTGCCGCGCTGCTCCGTCACGAGCGCGGCGAGGCCGGCCACATGGGGAGCCGCGCGCAGCTGCTCGAACGTCAGGGCCACCCCCGTCACCTCGGTGATCCGGCTCAGCACCTGCATGCCCCGCAGCGAGTCGCCGCCGATGGTGAAGAAGTCCTCGTGGCGGTCGGTCACCGGAGCGTCGAGCACGTCGGCGACGACCATCGCGACGGCGCGTTCGAGGGCCGTCATCGCCGCGGCCTCGACGCGCGCGGATCGCGTACGCGCCACCGGCGGCAGCGCGGCGCGGGACACCTTGCCGTTCAGCGGCGAGCGCGGGATCTTCTCCAGCAGCACGATCGTCTTCGGCAGCATCGCGTCCGGCAGCCGCCCGGCGAGCCCCGCCCGGAGCTCGCCCTCCGACACGTCGGGCCCGGCCTCGACGTACGCGACGAGGAACGAACCCCGGGGCGGGTCGTCGACGACGATCGCGACGGCGTCCTGCACGCCGTCGAGCTGGTGCAGCGCGCTCTCCACCTGCCCGAGCTCGACCCGCTGGCCGCGGATCTTCACCTGGCGGTCGGAGCGGCCCAGGAAGGAGATCGTGCCGTCGGCCGCCCGGGCCGCCCGGTCGCCGGTGCGGTACATGCGCGCACCGGGCGGGCCCTGCGGGTCGGGACGGAAGCGGTCGGCGGTCATCGCGGGAGCGCCGTAGTAGCCGCGCGTCACCGGCGGGCCGCCCACCCACAGGTCGCCGGAGTCACCTTCGGGCACCGGGCGCAGGTCCTCGTCGAGGATGTAGAGCGCCGCCCGCGCGAACGGCCGGCCGAGCGACACCAGGGCGTAGCCGGAGCCGTCGGAGCTGCCGATGCCGTCGCGGGCGGGATGGTGCAGCGCGACACTGATCGAGGTCTCGGTCGGCCCGTAGTCCGACACCCAGTTGATCCGGTCCGCGCCGGGGACGCGATACCACGCCTCCAGCTTGTCGACGAGGATCTTGTCGCCCCCGATGAACACCGTGCGCAGCGTCGGCGGCAGGTGCACCGTGCCGGCCGTGAGGTCGTCGACCCACAGGTGCCAGTAGGCGCTGGGCAGGCTCACCATCGTCACCGAGAGCCGCTCGATGAGATCGGTCAGCTCCTGGCTGGTGAACTTGCGGCTCGCCGGCATGACCACCGCGCCACCGGCCAGCCAGCCCGGCAGGATCTCCTCCAGCGCGGCGTCGAAGGCCATCGCCGTGGACTGCAGCACCCTGTCCTGCGGGCCCAGCGACAGCTGCTCGCGCAGCGCCAGCCCGTGGTTGGCGAAGCTGGCGTGGTTGACCGCGACCAGCTTGGGCTTGCCGGTCGAGCCCGAGGTGAACACGCAGTATGCGAGGTTCGCCGGGACCGTGTCGACCGAGGGCGTGACCGCCGGGGGACCCGACAGGTCGAGGCCGTCGAGGTCGATCGTCCGCACGTCGGCGAGATCCACCGCGACGGGCCCGTTGGCGATGAGCAGGGTGACCCCGGCGTCGGTGAGCATGCCCTCGGCGACGTCGCGCGGCAGCGACGAGTCGATGGGCACGTACGCCCCGCCGGCCTTCCAGATCGCCAGCATCGCCACCAGGAGCAGCGGTGACGGCTCCATGCTCACGCCGACCAGGCGCTCAGGACGCACGCCGTGCCCGGCCAGCAGCCCGGCCAGGAACGCCGCCCGCTGGTCGAGCTCGCGGTAGGTGTGGCTGCCGCCGTCCCAGGCGACCGCGACCGCGTCCGGAGTCCGGGCGGCCTGCGCCTCGATCAGGCGGTGCACCAGGTGCTCGGTCATGTCGTCCTGCCTCTCCATGCTGGGCGCGAGGGCCGCGACATCCGGGTTCACAGGTAGGAGCGCAGCTCACCGCGGCGGCGGACGTCGACCGTCGCGCAGTGGAACGAACCGCCGAAGCTGTTGAAGTTGCGGAACGGGCAGGGGATCGGCGCGATGCCCCAGCTCTCGGCCAGCCGCATCATCGGCTCGTCCTGCGCCTCGACGACCATGCGCTGCTCATCGATCATCAGCACGTTCATGTTGATCCACTTGCTGGTCATGTAGAGCGGGTGGCCGTCGGGGATGACCGGCGCGGGGGCGGCCCGCACCTCCCAGTCTTTGAACAGGTCGGGCACCTGCGGCACCCGCTCCGGCTGGATCAGCAGCTTGCCGGGGGCCAGCGGCATCAGGCTCGCGTCGATGTGCATCGGGTGGTCGTCGTTCAGCACCACCTCGTGGACGCGGTACTCGTCGCCGAGGTGGCGGCGCAGCCACTCGATGCCCATGCCGTTCGTGACGTGGCTGCGCTGGCCGAAGATGTCGCGTCCACAACGGACGAAGTCGGCGGCGTCGAAGGTCGGCTCGAACTCCGTGATGACCGAACGGAACGGCTCACCGTCCGGCTGGTCCGTCCAGTCCGCGTGGTAGAGCTCGTCGGACAGCTCGGGCTTCGGCGGCGAGGTCCAGCGAGCCCCCTGCCGGAAATACTCCTTGAGCAGCGGCCGGTACGCCGAGGCCGAGTGGTGACGCGAGCGCCAGGCCATCGGCGCCTCGATGACGTCGTTGCCGACGACGAGCAGCAGGTCGCGCGGCATCGCGTCGTACAGCCCCGTGCTCTGCCAGCCGGGGCCGCCGTAGGAGGCGGAGTGATCGCGCGGCTCCGGCCGGCGCACCGTGACGCCCTCGCGCTCGAGGATGTCCACGAACTGGTCCAGCTCGTCGCGTGCGGCGGCCACCTGGTCGGCCGGGAACGGCTGCCCGGCCCGCTGCTGGAAGACCTCGCGCTGCGCGGCCGACAGCGGCGCGCCGACGGCGACATGCCACGGCGGGAAGTGGGCGTTGTCGACGATGCCGACGATCACTTCTTCGAGCGGATCCCATTCGTTGTGACAAGAAACAGGGCAGTGCACCTCGGTCGCGACATCGGAATCACGCATGGCGTCGGTCCCCCCATTGGCTCGATGGTCAAGTGCAGCTCACCGACGCGCAGGCGCACGGTTCCGCCGCGCTCCGCTGCGCGTGGCCACGGGGAACAACCTACATGCTGACCCACCTAAGATCGAGACTCATTGGACACCCGAGTCATCGATTACTCTCAGTGAAACAAAGCAACAATCACGCTCGGCAACGCGCCGGTGGTCGTGTTGATTTTCCCGGCTGGACGGCAAACCGTCAGGCCGCAACGGGTGCGCCGACCGCCCGCGCTGCTTGGCTATACAGTAGGCCCGGCTTCGACCACGTGCTGCCGGGTGAGGATTGGAATCCATGTCAGACGTTCCCGCGCCTTCCGACATCATCGACGCGTATCAGAGTCTGCCGCTGCGGCCGGATGCATCCGCGCCGGATCTGTCGAACGACGTCATCGCCTGCGCGGACGAGGCTCTGCTGGAGACCGCCCGGCAGCTGGGCGACGACCTCGGCCGCCCGGTGGTGCGCGTGCTCGCCTCGGATTGCCGGCTGCCGGACGAATGCACGCCCTCCTCGGTGCTGCTGTTCGCATGGCGGCACGGATTCTCGGCGGAGCTGGCCCGCAAATGGGTGGCTTCGTCGCTGCGGTCGGGGATCCCGTTCGGACTGGTGCTCGTCGAGGACGCTGCGGACGCGGAGTTCCAGGCGTCGAAGCTCCGGCTCGCGCACACCCGCATCCTGCCGGGTGACGACGCCGTCATCGATTCGATCGGTGGATTCTGCGGGAAGACCGACGACCTCGCCGCCGCCCGCCCCGAGCGGCTGAGCTCGGTCCTGGCCTCGCCCTGGCGGATGCTGGGCATCGTCGGCCACTCCGACCTGGGCCACATGGGCCTCGGCTCGCATCTCATCTGCGGCGCCACCGGGCCGGAGCACTCCGCCGGACGGCCACTGGCCGACGGCTGCGACCCGGACCAGGGCGTCTGCCGGTGTATGACGCAGTACCTGCGCACCGCCGTTCCGGCGGCGTCGCTGCGGGCCGCCGTCGTCGCCCTGATGGGCTGCATGACGTTCGACGCCGCGACGAACGAGTTCTCGTCCACCAACAGCCTCTGCGCCGGTGCGCTGAGCGGCTGGCCGGTCGGGGTGATCGCGATGGTCGGCGACCTCGACCCCCGCTTCGACGCCGTGGGGCTGTGTGCGCGCTCGCTGGCCGAAGGGCTGAGTCTCGGTGCCGCCGTCCAGCGGCTCAACCAGGGCCACCAGATTCCCACCGGCTACGGCATCGCGCTGGTCGGCGATCCGGCGCTGCGCTTCGCGCCCAGCACACCGGCGGCCGGGGACACGCCCGCCGACGTCGCCACGGACTGCCGCGACTTTGCCGCGCCGCTGCTCGACAGGTGCCGGGAGGCGCTCGGCCACAGCCGGAGAGCCGACCGCATCCGACGGGTGCTGCTGAAGGTCAGCGACAGGTCGATGAACGATGAGCTGGAGGACGCGCTGGACGCGCTCGACCGCGCCCGCGAGCAGGTAGAGGATGCCGCCTGGAGCGCGGTCGAGCTGCTCCACGAGAACGTCGACCACCGGATCTGGCAGGATCCCGGCCGCCTCATGTCGCGGCTGGACAAGGCGGTCGGGCGCTGGGACGAGGCGTTCGCCGCGGCGGCGGGCCTGGTCCCGGGAAACGACATGTACCTTGCCCTGCACGCATTCCACCGGCTGGACAGCCACGGCGTCGAGGGCTCCTGCCCGCGCTGCGGGTCGGAGCTCGGCGTCTTCCGGTACAGCGACCCCGAACTGGAGCAGTGGCAGCGCATCGCCGGCAAGTGCTGGCAGTGCGGCCCGATCCGCGAGTCGGCGCAGTCGGGTCCGGAGCTGTCGATCTCGGTCAGCGGCACGTACGAGCCGGGAGCCTCGATGCGGCCGCGGCTGACCGTACGCGCCGCGCCCGAGTGGCAGGATCGCGCTGGCCAGCTGGTGGTCGTGCTCCACGATCGGCTGACGGAGGAGGTCCTCTCCGCTTTCACCGCTGGGTGCACCCTCGCCGGGTTGCCCGACATCCTGCTGGAGACACCCGGGAAAGGCCGCAGCGATCTGCAGATCGTGTGGGCGGTATGGGTGAGCGGGATGACGGTCTCCTTCACCGCCACCAGGGTGCCGGTCACCCGGACGATTCACTGAGCCGAATGGAGCGTCGGTTGCGGACGGCGTCCGGTCCGCATACGGTTCACGTGTGATCCACACGTACCCTCCGCTGAACCTTGAGGTGCGCACGCCGCGGCTGACGCTGGCCGCGGCCACGGATGAGCTGCTGGAGCGGCTGGTGCCGATCGTCCGCGCCGGTGTCGCCGATGTCGCGCCCTGGCCGTTCGACGATCCGATGTCGCTTTACGCGGACAGTCCCGACCGCGAGTGGCGGTGGCTGCGGGCCATCTGGGCGGGGCGTGCCCGCGTGGAGGAGAGCTTCTGGCGGCTGTACTTCGTCGTGCTGCTGGACGGTGAGCCGATCGGCATGCAGGACCTGCGCGGCGTCGACTTCAAGAGGTTCGGGACGGTCTCCACCTTCTCCTGGCTGGCGCCGGGCCGGCGCGGGAGCGGGATCGGCCGGGAGATGCGCGCGGCCGTGCTGCATCTGGCGTTCGCCGGGCTGAACGCACGCGAGGCCGAAAGCGACGCGTTCACCGACAATCACGCTTCCAACAAGGTTTCGCAGGCGCTGGGTTACGTGAAGAACGGCACCACCTGGGACACCCGCCGCGGCGAGGTCGCGCAGATCCAGCGCTGGGTGCTGACCCGGGACGCCTGGGAGCAGGTCCGGCGCGACGACATCGAGCTGACCGGCGTCAAGGAGTGCCTCCCGGCGCTGGGCCTCGGCTGACCGCCCCATTCCGCCGCCCGCTGCGGCGGCTGGTGGACGGCCTCCGCAGCTGCGGCAGCAGGGACGCGGCCGACCGCCCCCGGATGGCCGACAGCCACACCCCGCTGCCGTAGGCGACGTCGTCGAGCCGGTGGCCGAGCCAGTAGCGGGGAAGGTCCAGGTCGACCCGGCTGTTCGCGTACTCCAGCAGGACATCGGCCACCGCCGCGACCGCGGCCGCGCGGCGTACCCGCCGCGAGAAGAGGCAGCCGACGGCGGTGACCGGCCACCAGTGCCGGGTGATGAGGCCGCCGGTCTGCAGCAGGGTGCCGACCACGCCGCCGGCGGTGAGCCGCACGCCGAGCCCGGCCGCTCCCTCGACGTCGAGCCTGCGGGAGATCCGGGCCGCGGTCACCGCGCAGATCGCCGCCGCCGCGGGCACCGACCAGCGCCGCTGCGCGAGCACGGCGACGGCCAGCGCGGCGCTCCACGGCGCCATGATCGCCGGGGCGACCGCCCGGGGATGCCGTACGGCCAGCGGATGCGCCCCGGTGCCGTACTGCACCTTGCGCACGAACCAGTCCCCGAACCGGGCACGGTGTTCGTGCGCCGCGGCGACCGACGGCTCGAACCGCACGCGCCAGCCCGCGGCGACCGCCCGCCACCCGAAGTCGACGTCCTCGCCGACCCGCATGCTCTCGTCGAACCCGTCGCCGATCGCGCTGACCCGCGCGACGAGGCAGGCGGTGGAGACCCAGGACACGTACGAGCCGGGCTGCACGGACGCGGGCCGCGCGCCCAGGTCCAGCGAGCCGCGGGTGTTCTCGTAGCGCCCGATCCACGTTTCCGAGGTCGCCGTACGCAGCCCGGTGATGCGGGGGACCGCCACGGCCGTACGCGGATCGTGGAAATGCTTGAGCAGCGTCGGCACCGTGTCGTCGGCGAGCACGATGTCGGAGTCCACGAACGCGACGAACGGCGTGCGCACCAGCCGCAGACCGGCGTTACGGGCCCCGGCCGGGCCGAGGTTGCGCGGCAGGGCGACCAGCCGCGCGCCGTGCCGCTCGGCGACCGCCGCGATCGCCGCCGGGCCGGTGGAGGCGTCGTCCACGACGATGACCTCGTTGCCCGGCCCGATGCCGGCCAGCAGCCGGTCGAGCTGCCGCGGCCGGTCGTGCACCGGGATGACGTAGGTGCAGCGGGGGTCCGGGTGCGGCGGGATCTCGTCGACGCCGGGGTGCGCGATCGAGAGTTCGAGCAGCCGGTCGGCGAGCGCGGCGCTCGCCGCGTCGCGCACCCGCAGCGTACGGCCGTCGAACAGCCTCCGGGCCCGCGGCGTCAGCCGCACCAGGTGGGTGGTGGGCGCCCCGCCGAGCAGGGCACGGCCGCCGTCGACGAAGCGGGTCCGGGCGTCGAGGACGACGGCGAATCCCACGGGCAGGGTCATCCGAGGCGCCCACGGTGGTCGGGCGTGAAGGCCGTGACCCGGCGGACCGTGTCGTCGACCAGCGCGTCGAGCAGGGCACGGCCCTCCCGCTCCCCGGCGCCGGCGGGGTCGCCCAGCACGCCGTTCGGGGCGACGGACCGGACCCCGCTCCGGACCAGCTGCGGCATCAGCGCGGCGAGCGGGCGGGTGTCACCGGCGGCCGCGTCCGCGAGGCGGACCTCACCGGGGGCGAGGTGCAGCATCACCGAGGTCTCGGACCGGCCGGCGTGCGCGTCGCCGGGGAACACGCAGGGTGTCCAGGCGACGTGATGGCCCTCCGCCCGCAGGGTCGCGACCGCGTCGTCCAGGGTGCGGGTGTTGCCGCCGTGACCGTTGACGAAGACCGCCCGCCCGGCCCACAGCGCCAGCGAGCGCATCGTCTCGATGAGCACCAGCCGCAGCGCCTCGTGCCCGATGGAGATCGTGCCCGGGAAGCCCGCGTGCTCGCCGCTGTCGCCGAAGGCGATCGCGGGCGCGACCAGGGCCTGCCCCGGCAGGCGGGCCGCGACCCGCTCGGCGACGGCGCGGGCGATGACGGTGTCGGTGGTGAGCGGCAGGTGCGGTCCATGCTGCTCGGTGGACCCGACCGGCACCAGCACGAGTGCACCGGCCGCGGGCACCTCGGGCCACACGGCCCGGTTCAGCCAGGCGGTCACCGCGCCGCCGCCCCCGCCGTACGCGTGAAGCCGTCCGGGATCACCAGGTCGTCGGGACCCAGCTCGCCGACCGAGGCGTGGCCCAGGCCCAGCACCGCCGAGTCGAGGCCGCCGCGCATGATGTCGAGGACGTTCGCGACGCCGGCCTGCCCGTTCGCGGCCAGGCCCCACAGGTAGGCCCGCCCGATCAGCACGGCCCGCGCGCCGAGCGCCAGGGCCTTGGCCACGTCGCCGCCGCGCCGGACCCCGCCGTCGAGCAGCACCTCGATCTGGTCGCCGACGGCCTCGGCGATCGCGGGCAGCAGCCGGATCGTCGCCGGGGTGGTGTCGAGGTTGTTGCCGCCGTGGTTGGACACGGACAGCGCGGTGACGCCCGCGTCGACCGCGCGCCGGGCGTCGTCGACCCGCCCGACGCCCTTGAGCAGGAACGGCCCGCCCCACTCCTTCGCCAGCCAGCCGATGTCAACCCAGCTCGGCGGGGGTGTGTGCATCCATTCGCCGTACGCGCCGAAGAAGGTCGGGACGCCGCCGCCCGCCTGCCGCATGTTCGGGGTGGTCAGGTCGGGCAGCCGGCCCGCGCGCACGAACCGCCACAGCCAGCGCGGGTGCGGCAGCACGTCAGGGGCCATCCTCAGCATGGTCCTGAGGTCGATCCGGTCCGGGATCGTGGGGCTGCCCCAGTCGCGGCCGTGGGAGAACGACCAGTCGAGCGTCAGGATGAGCGCCCGGCAGCCGGCGGCCCGCGCCCGCTCCATGCGCTGCAGGATCGTGTCGCGGTCGCCGCTCCAGTAGAGCTGGAACGCGGTGTTCGGATTGGCCGCGACGACCTCCTCCACGTCCTTGGACGCGAACGAGCTCAAGCCCATGATCACATTGTGGCCGGCCGCGGCGCGGGCCACCGCCACCTCGGCGTCGGGATGCACGGCCTGCACCCCGGTCGGCGAGATCAGGACCGGCATCGCCGTCGGCATCCCGAGCACCGTCGTGCTCAGCTCGCGGACGGCGTGGTGGCCCGCCACCCGGGGCGCGAAGCCCAGCTCGGCGAACGCGCCGACGTTGTCGGCGACGGTGGCGCCGCGCTCGGAACCGGCCAGCAGCGCGCCGTACACCGCGTACGGCAGGCGCTTGCTCGCCCGGCGCTGGGCCTCGGCGACCGTCTCGAACCACGGGTTGCCGAACATCAGCGCACCTGCACGCCGGCCAGCGGCGACTCCTCGCACGCGCTGACCGGCGGCCGGGCGATGCGGACCGGCACCGGGCGCGGGGGAGCGGTGCGGTGCGAGTGGTCGCCGGACGGCCTGGGGACCTCGCCCCGGCTCGCGAGCAGCGACTCGCCGTAGCCCTGGACGCACTCGGGATCCGGCCCGTCCAGCGGCAGGCCGGTGAAGAACTTGGCGGCCATGCAGCCGCCCTTGCAGGTGTCGAAGAACGCGCAGGAGCTGCACGCCCCGCCCTGCTGCGGCCGGCGCAGCCCGAGGAACAGCGGTGACCGGCGCCAGACCTCGGCGAAACCACCCTCGCCGCGCACGTTGCCGGCGAGGAACTCGTCGTGGATGGCGAACGGGCAGGCGTACACGTCGCCGACCGGGTCGATCAGGCACACCACCCGTCCCGCGCCGCACAGGTTGAGCCCCGGCAGCGCGCTCCCGAACGCCGACAGGTGGAAGAACGAGTCGCCGGTCAGCACATTGTCGCCGTGGGCCACCAGCCAGTCGTACAGCTCGCGCTGCTGGCGCGGCAGCGGGTGCAGCTCGTCCCAGACGTCGGCGCCGCGGCCGGAGGGGCGCAGCCGGGTCAGCCGCAGCTGGGCGCCGTACCGGTCGGCGATCTCCCGGAACGTGTCCAGCTGCGGGATGTTGTGCCGGGTGCACACCACCGACAGCTTGAAGTCGCGCATGCCGGCGTCGGCCAGGTGGGCCATGGCGCGCAGGGCCGTGTCGTAGGAGCCGGGCCCGCGGACCGCGTCGTTGACCTCCGCGGTCGCGCCGTCCAGCGAGATCTGCACGTCGACGTAGTCATCGGCGGCCAGCCGCCGGGCTGCCTCGGTGTCGATCCGCACCCCGTTGGTCGAGAACTTCACGCCGACGTGGTGGGCGGTCGCGTAGTCGAGCAGCTCCCAGAAGTCGGGGCGCACGGTCGGCTCGCCGCCGCCGATGTTGACGTAGAAGACCTGCATGGCCTCCAGTTCGTCGATGACGGCCTTCGCCTCCGCAGTGCTCAGCTCCCGCGGGTCACGCCGCCCCGAGCTGGACAGACAGTGCGTGCAGGACAGGTTGCAGGCGTACGTCAGCTCCCAGGTCAGGCAGATCGGGGCGTCGAGGCCGTGTTCGAAGAGATCCACCAGACGTTCGGTCTGCGCCGTCATGGGGCCGGTCGCCTTTCGATCAGCATGGAGGAGCGGGCGAGCACCGTCAGCGCCCGCGCGTACCGGGGAACGTCGTCGGCGCTCGCGCCGACGGCCTGGCAGGCGGCGCGCGCGGTGGGCGCGGTCGCGAGCGCCTGGACGACGGCGACCAGCCCACGGTCCTTCAGGAAGGACAGGCGCCGGGTGCCGAAGTGGTACAGCAGCGCGCCGAAGGGCTCCGGCCGCACCGAGACCTGCGGGTGCAGATCCCAGGCGCGGTCCAGATCGAAAGCCGGTGCGGTAGGCATGGCGTGGCGGCCGAGCCGAGGCTCAGTACACGCCGCACATGCCGTCGATGGAGACCTCTTCGATCAGGTCGTCGGCCTCGACGAGATCCTCGGCCGCAATCGGCTCGGCGGCGGACGGGTCTGCGACCACGGTCTGCTCGTCCATCATTTCCTCCCCATGCTCGGGCGAACTTCGCCATCCACCTGGGCGAATCTCGCTGAGTCGCGGCGCGCGGCGCTGCCCTCGACGATAGATCGATGTCTGCTGCCACGGCCGACGTCGACACTAACGGCATACGGTGCCACAGGAAAGGGCACCGGCTCGGTGATCATTCAGATGCGCTGCGTCGGATGGGGACCTTCGTCGTCGCCTTACGAAGGAACCGCGTGTTACGGAGTGCCCGGCGGCTGAACCTCCGTTACGGTCGGACGCATGAGCGACGTGACCCGCGACGTGTTCGACGACAAGGTGTCCGCCTGGCGGCAGTGGCAGGACGCGCCCTGGGGCAGGTTGCGCTACACGCTGGCCGAACACAACATCGCCCGCCACCTCGACGGGCGCCGGCTGCGCATCCTCGACGTGGCCGGCGGCAACGGCGTGGAGGCCGTCCGCTACGCCGCCGCGGGCCACCAGGTGACCCTGGTGGACTACTCGCCGCAGATGCTGCTGTCGGCGCGCTCGCTGGCCGAGTCCACCGGCGTCGCGCACCGCGTCACCGTGATCGAGTCGGATGTGGCCAAACTCGGCGACGTGGTCGAGCCGCACGCATACGACCTGGTGCTGTGCCACAACCTGCTGCCGTACGTGTCCGACGTGGAGTCCACGCTGAGCACCGTCATGGCGCCGCTGGACGAGGGCGGCCTGGTCAGCATCATCGCCGGCAACGCCCACTCCGAGACGATGCGGGCCGCGATCCGCGACATGGACCTGACCGCCGCGTACGAGACGCTCGACGCCGCCGAACGGTACACCCACACCTTCAACACGCCCGTCTACCCGCGCACCGCCGAAGAGGTGTCGGCCGTGCTGCGCAGCCTCGGCGCGGGCGTGCTCGGCCACTACGGCATCCGCTCGGTGTGCGACTACATCCCCGACGACGAGCGCAAATACGACGCGTCGTTCTTCGCCGAGCTGGAGCGGCTGGAGATCGCGCTGTCGGACCGGATGCCGTTCCCGCTGACCGCGCGGCTGTTCCACCTGATCGCGAGCGCGCCCGTCACAGCTGGGTGAGCACGTTGAAGTCGAGGCGGTCCGCCTCGGCGAGGTAGATGCGCTGCCGGGCGTGCCTGCGGCGCATCGCGATCGCGCCCCGCGGCCCCTCGTAGGTGACCTCGTCCGCACCGGACCCGATGGCGCGTACGTCCAGGGTCCGCGCCCGGTTGATCAGCGCCGCCAGCAGCAGCACGCCCTCGTAACAGGACTCGCCGAGGCTGCCCGGCTGCGGCGCGTCGAACCCGAACCGCGCCGCGTACTGCCCGTGGAAGTCGAGGTTCTCCGGCGTCACCAGGGTCGCGAAGAAACCCGCGGTGCTGAACAGGCCGCGGGTGGCGTGCGCGCCGCTGGCCATCAGCATGTTCTCGTCCATCAGCGTGCTCAGCCGCAGGCACCGGTGGTCCAGCCCGCGCGCCGCGAACGCCCGGTTGAACCGCACCGCGTCGTTGCCCACCAGCAGCATCAGCACCGCGTCGGCCTCGCTGCGCTCGATGCGGCGCAGCACGTCACCGAAGCCGTGCACGCCCAGCGGCAGGAACGCCTGCCCGCACACCCGCGAGCCCGACTCCACGGCATACCGCATCGCCGCCGCCGCCGTGCGCCGCGGCCACACGTAGTCGTTGCCGACGATGAACCAGCGCCGCACCCGGTGCTCCCCGGCCAGCAGCCGCATCGCCGGCAGCAGCTGCTCGTCCGGCGTCTCGCTGGTCAGGTACACCCCCTCGGTGCGCTCGCCGCCCTCGTAGAGCGCCGTGTACACGTACGGGACCCGGTGCGCGACCCGCGGCGCGAGCGCCTGCCGCACCGACGAGATGTGCCAGCCGGTCACCCCGTGCACCACACCCAGCTCGACCAGCTTCTCCACCTCCGCGGCGACCCGCTCCGGCGGCGCGCCGCCGTCCACCGGCACCAGGCTCAGCTCCCGGCCGAGCACCCCGCCGCCCCGGTTGACCTCCTCCACCGCGAGCTGCGCGCACAGCTCGCAGGTGGGCCCGAAGATCCCGGCCGGACCCTGCATCGGGAACACCAGCGCGACGTGCAGCGTCTCGCCCCGGGTGCCGACAGCGCGGCCGGGCTGTCCGGGGACGACCAGGCCTGGCAACCGCGGCGGCGGGACGGGCATGGCCCACATGTTCCCGTGGGCCGCGCATGATCTCCAGACGGTTCCCGAAGGTGTGGCCGATCGGTAACATCGATCACGTCCACCAGGCCAAGGAGGATCATTGTCCGCCGCAGCGCCCACCGGTCCGCGTCCCGATCTGTTCCAGCTGCTGACCCAGGCCGAACGCCTCGTGCAGCGGCGCCTGTCGGCGATCCTGCGCGCCGAGGACTGCTCGGCCGAGGCGTGGCGGGTGCTGTCGCTGCTGGCCGCCGAGGGCGGGCGGCCGATGACCGAGGTCGCCGACGGCACGTTCCTGCCTCCGGGCACGCTGACCAAGGTCATCGACCAGCTGGTGGAGCAGACCCTGGTGTACCGGCGGGTCGATCCGCTGGACCGCCGGCGCATCCGGGCCTACCTCAGCCCCCGCGGGCGGCAGCTGCACGACCGGATCGCGGCCCGGGTCGCGGTCAGCATCGGCGAGCTGCCGATGCCCGTGTCCGAACGCGAGCAGTTGGGTGAGCTGCTGGGCGCGTTGACGGAAGCGCTGTCGCGCCGCCCGGTGACCGCCTGACCTGGCGTCCGCGTCCCCGCAGGGTGCTGTGCCGCGACGGCCTTCCGGACATGTGACCCATGTCATAGAGCGGCCCGCACTCACCGCCTGGCTCCGCGTGGGTTCACGAAGAGTAATCAATCCTCGTGCCAGCCGGGCCGCATCAGCTCATCTCGATGGGTGGCGGCCCTGCTCTCCCTGTGGGCCTTCGTCGGGGACAGCGAATTCTATGCCTCTGCGTTAGCGTGCCGCTCCGAAACGTCGTCGAGAGGATGGCAATGTCGCGGAGACGGTGGGGCCTTGGGCGGCCCCGTGCCCGGTTGACCGGTGCGGTCACGGCCGGTCTGCTGTTGTTGGGTGTGCTGGGGGTGCCGGTGTCGGCGGCCGCGGCGGAGGTGGTGTTGTCGCCGGAGTCGCGGGCGTCGGAGCTGGCGAAGGCGCGTGGGGTGCCGGTGACGGTGGCGGAGTCGGTGACCGAGTCGCAGTCGGTGGTGGCGAATCCGGATGGTTCGTTCACGGCGGAGATCCATGGTGGTCCGACGCGGTTCCGCAACGCCAAGGGTGACTGGGTCGATGTCGATCTGAACCTGTACCGGCGGCCGGACGGTTCGATCGCGCCGAAGGCGCACCCGCGTGGGCTGGTGCTGGCTGGCAAGGGTACTGGTTCGCGGGATCTGGCGCGGTTCGTGTCGAAGGGGCATGAGATCGCGGTGGGCTGGGAGGGTGCGCTGCCGGAGCCGTCGCTGTCGGGGACGAAGGCGACCTATGCCGAGGCGATGCCGGGTGTGGACCTGGTCGTCGAGTCGACCCGGCTCGGGTTCGAGTACTTCCTTGTGGTGAAGAACCGGGGTGCCGCGTCGCGGGTGGCGCAGGTGCGGATGCCGTGGCGTGCGGAGGGGCTCACGGCGGAGCACACCGGCGAGGGCGCGGTGAAGCTGCGTGACAAGTCGAACGCGGTGGTCGCCTGGGCTCCGGCGGCGCAGATGTGGGACGCGCGCGTGTCGGCGGCCTCGGGTGACCCGGTCGCGCAGGCGAAGGTGGCGGTGACGGTGGAGAAGCCGTCGGCACGCCGCAGCGCGGTCGGCGGAGCCACTTCCGGGCAGTCGATGCGGGTCGTGCCGGACGCGGCGTTCCTCAACGATCCGAAGACCGTGTATCCGGTCACGATCGACCCGGCGGTCACCGAGAAGTCGGAGTTCGACACCTTCACCCAGAACTCGTACACCTCCGACCAGTCGGCGGCGACGCAGCTCAAGCTCGGCTATGTGGTCGAGGCCGGTAAGGGTTACTACGCGCGATCGCACCTGTCGTACCACGGCATGGCGACCTACCGCGGCGCCAAGGTCATCTCTGCGACGCTGTACCTCTGGAACTTCCACTCGTTCTCCTGCCGGGCGAACACGTGGCAGGCCTGGCGGACCGACTACGTGGGCAGCACCGTGCGGTGGACCAACCCGCCGACCCGGCGCAACCTCAACAGCGAGTCGTCGCTGACCAAGGGCTACAGCTCCTCCTGTGGCGAGGGCTGGGTGACCCAGAACGTCGCCGAGACGTTCCAGACCACCTTCAACGACACCAGCAGCACCACGGCGAACATCGAGATCGCGGCGAAGAGCACGGCGAGCCAGGACAGCTGGAAGAAGTTCGACTCGATGGAGGCGGCCAACGACCCGTACGTGTCGCTGAACTACAACCGGCCCCCGGCTGCCCCGACGAGCCTGACGATCGGCGGCAAGACCTGCGCGACCGGTTCCTCGCGCCCGACGATCGCCAGCACCGTCACCCCGATCCAGCTGACGGCCGCCGTCTCCGACCCGGACTCGGTCAACGAGGCGGTCAGCCTCAACGCCCGGTTCTTCGTCGCTGAACTCGGCACCGCGCTGCCGGCCACGCCGACGGTGACCAGCCCGGCGGTCACCCAGCCCAAGAGCGGCGGGGCGCAGACCGCGACCGCGTCGCTGCCGTCCGGTTTCACGCTCCAGGAGTTCCACACCTACTACTTCCAGGTGAAGGGCTGGGATCAGGAGCACGAGGGGGCCTGGTCGGCGATCTGCGAGTTCTACGTCGACAACGGCAGCCCCGCGGTCGCACCGGTGGTGACCGCGCTGGACACGGTGCCGGGCACCTCGACGAAGGTCTACCCGGAGAACGGCACCGGTGGCGGGCCGGGCGTGTCGAGCACGTTCCGCTTCGCGGCCAACGGCGAGACCGACATCAGCAAGTACCGCTACAAGTACTCCTACCGCGGCACGACGACCAACTGGGTCGAGGTCACCACCCCGACGCCCGGCGCGTCGGTGGACGTGGAGCTGGCCCCGCCGTTCGACAACGGCGACGGCTCGGGCACGCTGGCTTCGATCAACATGGGCGGGCAGTGGGCCATCACCGTCGAGATGGCCGACGCGATCGGCCGCTGGTCGGCCAGGAACAAGCTCTACCTCACCAACGTCACCTCCGCACCGGCCGCCGTCGCGCACTGGAAGATGAACGAGGCATCCGGAGCCTCGGCCCTCGTCGACCAGACCGGCGGGTTCCCGCTGGAAACCAGTGCGGTAATGACGAAACAGGCGCAGGGGTACGGCGACTTCGGCAGCGCCTGGACCTTCGACGGCAGCTCGAGCGGTTATGCAAAGTACACGGGCGCGGTGATCGACACGACCCGTAGCTTCGCCGTCTCGGCGTGGGTGCGGATCGCGAACCTGAACCTGGGCGGGACCAGCAACAAGACCGTCCTCGACCAGCGGGGCAGCAACCGCGGCGCGTTCTACCTGCAGCACCACGTCACCTCGGGAGCCAACGACTGGGCGTTCCAGATCCCGGACCACGACGGCACCACGGCGGCGACCTACAAGAGCGTGTACTCCACCACCATCCCGAAGGCAGGGGTGTGGACGCACCTGGTCGGCATGTACGACGCCGCCACCCGCACCAGTTCGCTCTACGTGAACGGGACGCTGGAGGGCACCAAGACCGGTGTCATTCCGTTCGCCGCCACCAGATACCTGGCGCTCGGTGCCAACTGGAGCGGCGATCTCGACGAGGTCGCGATCTGGCAGCGGACGCTCGATCCGCGGGAGATCGGCGCGCTGGCGGCGGCGGAGGTCGCCTCCTGGGACCTCGACATGGCGCTGACGGACACCGTCGGCAAGCCGGTCGGCACCACCCCGTACGACCTGCAGGGTTATGTCGACGACGACGCGCAGGGGATCGGCTACCCGCCGGCCGACGATCCGCTGTGGTGGGGATCCGGGCACCCGGTGACCGCCGACAACGAGGACCCAGGCGCGGCCCACCTCAACTGGGACACGTCAGCGCCGCTGACCCTCTCGCTGGGCACCGGCGGCCGGCCGGTCCTGCGCACCGACCAGTCGTACAGCGTGTCGGTGTGGGCCAAGGTGGCCACGCCGGGCGCGGACAAGGCCGTGCTCACGCAGATGGGCGACCCCGGCTATGCGCCACCGTTCGCGGTGATCTACGACTGGCCGTCCGGCAAGTGGGCGGTGTCGATCACGAGTGCACAGTCCGACACCCCGACCTGGCTGCCCGTCTACTCCCTGTCGACCGCCACGATGGACACGTGGACGCACCTCGTCGCGGTGTACGACGCCAATGCGACCCGGCTGCGCTTCTACGTCAACGGGGTGCTGCAGGGCGAGCGCAGCGACATCGTCACCTGGAACGGCACCGGCGGCATGTTCCTCGGCTCCCGTGGCGGAGTGTCCTACCTGTTCGACGGTTCCATCGACGAGGCGCGGGTCTTCCAGGGCGTGCTCACCGCGGACATGGTCGGGCGGCTGTACCGGACGGCGGGCGGTCCGCTGTGACGATCGGCCGGTAGGCGTACGCACCGAGCTGACGCCCAGGCCGAGTGCCGTGGCGCCCACCGTCTGACGGTGGGCGCCACGCGCCGTTGGGGGCGAGGTCACTTCCCAGTGAACGCGCGGAGCAGGGTGCGCAGCGCGGCGGCGAGGTCGGCCCGGTTCTCGGCGGTGCCCGGCGGCGGAGCGCCGAGCGCGCCGGCGCCGATCAGGCGGTCGAACAGCAGCCCGTCGACACAGGCCACGAACTGCGGGCCGGCCTGCTCGGGGTCGTCGGCGCCCGCCGCGGCGAGCAGCGCGCGGGCCTGGGTACGCGACGCGTTGCCGTACGCCAGGATGGTGCGCAGCTCGGGGTGGTGGGTCGCCTCCAGCAGCGCCGCGTAGCGGGCCAGGGTGCGCGTCCGGCCCGTGGTCAGCCACCCGTCCATCACCACCGCGACCTGCACCGCGAGCTGGTCCAGCTCCGCCGGGCCGAGCACGGCCGGCAGCGCCGGGGCGGCGTCGGCGGGCAGCGCGTTGCGTTCCAGGTCGGCGCTGTCGAGGTCGGCGATGCGGTGCACGAGTGCCTCGATCAGCGCCTTACGCGTGCGGTAGTACGCCGAGGTGGTGCCGGGCGGCAGGCCCGCACGGGCGTCGACGGCGCGGTGGGTCAGCCCGCGCATGCCGAGTTCGGCGACCAGCTCGATGGCGGCGTCGGTGATGACGGCGTACCGGGACAAGCGGACCTCCTTCTACGGATGTAGTATGGCTCTTCTACAGGTGTAGAAGAACGAGGTGGCGGGATGAACGAGCGGAAAGCCGTGGTCATCGGTGCGGGCATCGGCGGGCTGTGCGCGGCCATCGGGCTGCGCCGCCGCGGCTGGGATGTCACCGTGCTCGAACGCGCCGCCGCATTCACCGAGGTGGGAGCCGGGCTGACGCTCATGGCCAACGGCCTGCGGGGTCTCGACGCGCTCGGCGTCGGCCAGGCCGTGCAACAGGCCGGGCGCGGGGACACCTCCGGCGGCATCCGCACCCCGGCCGGGCGCTGGGTCTCCCGGGTCGACGGCGAGGCGATGCTACGCCTGCTCGGCACGTCGGCCGTCGGCGTACACCGGGCCGTGCTGCACCGGATCCTGCTGGCCGAGCTGCCCGCCGGCGTGGTCGTCACCGGCGCCGAGGTCGTCGAGGTGGTGCCCGAGCCGGTGCCGCGCGTGCACTACCGCACCGCCGACGGCTCCGTCGTCTGCACGCCCGACCTGGTCGTCGCCGCCGACGGCATCAACAGCCGGGTACGCGCCCAGCTGTGGTGCGACCTGCCCGCACCGGTGTACTCCGGGACCACCGCCTGGCGCGGCGTGACCCGCGAACCGTGGCACGGGCCGCTCACCACCGCGATCACCTGGGGCCGGGGCACCGAGTTCGGCATCGTGCCGCTCGGCGACGGCCGGGTGTACTGGTACGGAGCCGTCAGCGCCCCGGCCGGGCATCGCTACCCGGAGCCCGACGAGCTGTCGGCGGTGCGGGCGCGCTTCGCCGGCTGGCACGAGCCCGTCTCCGCGCTCATGGCCGCCACCGCGCCCGAGGCGGTCATCAGGTCCGACATCCACCACCTCGGCACGCCGCCGCCGTCCTACCACCACGGTGCCGTGGCGCTGCTCGGCGACGCCGCGCACGCGATGGTGCCCAACCTCGGGCAGGGCGCCAACCAGGCCATCGAGGACGCGGTGGTGCTCGCCGCGCTGTGCGACCCGGCGGGCGACGTGGTGGCGGCGCTGTCCGAATACGACCGGCAGCGGCGGCCCCGCACGCAGGGCATCGCCCGTGCCGCCCTGCAGACCGCCCGGTTCGGCCAGCAGCTCGACAATCCGATTGCCGAAGGGCTGCGCAACGCGATCATGCGGCTCACGCCGTCGAAGGTCGCGCTGCGGTCCATGGCCGCACATGCGGGCTGGACACCGCCGCAGATCCCGGCGGCACCGGTGCCGTCTGCCTGACGGCGGCAGCGGTGCGCTACGTCATCGCGGTCCCGCCTCGGGCAGCGGCTCGCCTTATCCAGCCAGCGCCGCGCGGAGGTCCTCGGGCCAGTCCCCGACGGGATCGTCCAGCCTGACCGGCCGGGACCTCGTACGCAATCGGTTTGGGCCGGTGCCGCCGGGTGCGAGCCGGCCAGGGCGCGGAGGCGCCGCGGCTCCGGTCAGGGCTCGAGGTAGCCCCGCAGGCTGTGCGCGTCGGCGGCCGTGGCGCTCACCAGCGACGCCGGACCGGTCAGCGGCATCCGCACCGCGGAGGGCCCGAGCACCTGAGGCCCGGCCGAGGCGAGGGTCGGGTCGACGTGGAGCAGGCTGCCGGTGGCACGGGCAGCGCCGAGAACGGCCGGACCATCCCACCCCGGGGTGTCCGGCCCGACCGACAGCGACTGCCGCAGCAGGGGAGCGCCGCCGTAGCCGACCGACGTGCTGATCACGGCGTTGCCGGGCTGCTCGCCGTGGCGGCCGCAGATCAGCTCCTCCCGCCACAGCAGCCGCGCACCCTCGGCCAGCTCCACGGTGGACACCGCCAGATGGTGGCAGCCCGCCGCAGCGACGAGCTGCTCGGGAAGCCAGCGCAGCTCGCCTCCGGCGGCGACGTCCGCGGTGATCGAGACCCGCGAGCGCGCCCCGTCCCGGCCGGGCAGGGCGATGGACGCGGCGACGGTACGCACACACAGCACCGCCCCCGCCCCCACCTCGATCTCGATCCGCAGGTCGTCGCCGCCCAGCGGACCGGCCGCGCTGCCGATGAGGTGCACCGTCGCCGCCCCCGAGCCGTCCGGCGTGTGCCGCAGCTGCAGGGGCGGTTCGCCGCGCAGGCGCGCCAGCCGGGTGCCACTGCGGCCGTCGGCCTCGGCGACGATCCTGGCCAGCGCGCGCATCAGTGAGCCCCGGCGTGCTCGTGGCCGCGCGAGTGCGCGACGACGTGGCGCACCCAGGCGGCGACCTGGCTCGCGTGCGGGTCCTCGGCGATCGACTGGAAGATGGTCGGGAGCTCGCCGCGGCGGGCGCGGGCATCGCGGTCCATCACGCCCAGGTCGGCGCCGACCAGCGGGGCGAGGTCGGTCTTGTTGATGACGAGCAGGTCGGCTGTGGTGACACCGGGTCCGCCCTTGCGCGGCACCTTGTCGCCGCCGGACACGTCCACCACGAAGATCTGCTGGTCGACCAGGCCCTTGCTGAACGTGGCGGTGAGGTTGTCGCCGCCGCTCTCGACGAGCACCAGGTCGAGCGGCCCGAACGCCTCCTCCAGCTCCTCGACCGCGTCGAGGTTGGCGGAGATGTCGTCACGAATCGCGGTGTGCGGGCAGCAGCCGGTCTCGACGGCGCGGATGCGGGCCGGGTCGAGCACGCCCGCGCGCTTGAGGAAGTCGGCGTCCTCGGTGGTGTAGATGTCGTTGGTCACCACCGCGAGCCGCAGCTCGTCGGCCAGCGCCCGGCACAGGGCGGCGACCAGGGCGGTCTTGCCGGAGCCGACGGGGCCGCCGATGCCGATGCGCACCGCCCGGTCCAGCTGCGGCAGTGGCGGGTGCGGGTCGACGCCCGGCTCGGGGTGGGTGTGGGGAACGGACTCGTCGTGATCAGCTAGCAAAGAGACGCACCTCCCAGGTGGCGTGGATCTCGGCGGAGATGTCGGCCAGCGGCGCCGCGTGGGCCGGCAGCTCCTCCGGGGACTTGTGGGCGACGGCCGCCGCGCTCGCGGCGATCTCGTCGCAGGCGCCCGCGAGGCGGGCGAGCAGGTGCTGCACCTGGTACGGGTCGAGCCCGAGCAGCCGCACGGCGGCACTGGCCGGCCCGGTGACCACCCCGTACGCGGCGACGTGCGCGGACTCCTCGGTGGACAGTCCCGCTGCAGCCGTGGTGACGCCCAGCGCCAGCGGCTGATGCGGCCCGTCCGGATGCTTCGGCAGGTACGCGTACAGCTCCGACGGCCATGTCAGCCGCCCGGCCCGCAGCAGCGCCCGCCCCTGCCGCCGCGACGCCAGCCGCAGCGCCGGCGACACCGTCCGCGCCTCCAGCTCCGCATCAAGAGAAAGGAAGGGCACCTTGTTATCGGATTCCGATGTAGAAGGTGCCCTTCCTAACCGCGAAGCGGTGAGGTGGGTGGTGGCGGTGAAGGCGGCGGCTACAGGGGCGGCGTAGGACAGGCGGCCGCGCAGGAAGGACTCCAGGCCGGCCAGGTCGGTGACCCGGCCGGCCGCGACGGCCGCCTCCAGGCCGCTGGAGTGCGCGTGGCCGCCGGACGGGAAGCGCCCGTCGGCCAGCAGCAGGTACGCGGTCGAGTGCATCAGAACAGGAAGTACCGCTGGGCCATGGGCAGGACGGTCGGCGGGTCGGGGTCGACGACCTCGCCGTCGATCCGGACGGTGAACGTGTCCGGGTCGACCTCGATGTGCGGCATGGCGCCGTTGTGCGGCAGGTCGGCCTTGCCGCGCGAGCGCACGTCCCCGACCGGCACCATCCGCCGCCTGATGTCCAGCTCCAGCCCGGCCTCGATCGTGGCGGGCGCGACGAAGGCGAGCGAGGTGTGCGCGGCGGCGACGCCGTACGCGCCGAACATCGGGCGGGGCAGCATGGGCTGCGGGGTGGGGATGGACGCGTTCGCGTCGCCCATCTGCGCGTACGCGATCATGCCGCCCTTGACCACCAGGTGCGGCCGTACGCCGAAGAACGCCGGGTCCCACAGCACCAGGTCGGCGAGCTTGCCGGGCTCGACCGAGCCGATTTCGCCCTCCAGCCCGTTGGCCATGGCCGCGCAGATGGTGTACTTCGCGACGTACCGCTTGGCGCGGTGGTTGTCGGCGGCCCCGTCGCCGGGCAGCGCGCCGACCCGGTCCTTCATCACGTGCGCGGTCTGCCAGGTGCGCAGCACGATCTCGCCGATGCGCCCCATGGCCTGCGAGTCGGACCCGATGATCGAGATCGCGCCGAGGTCGTGCAGCAGGTCCTCGGCGGCCATGGTGGAGGGCCGGATGCGGCTCTCCGCGAACGCCAGGTCCTCGGGCACGGCCGCGTTCAGGTGGTGGCACACCATCAGCATGTCGAGGTGCTCGGCGAGGGTGTTGCGGGTGTACGGCCGGGTCGGGTTGGTCGACGACGGCAGGATGTGGGGCAGGCTCGCCACGGTGATGATGTCGGGCGCGTGCCCGCCCCCGGCGCCCTCGGTGTGGTACGAGTGGATCGCCCGGCCGTTGATCGCGGCCAGGGTGTCCTGCACGAACCCGGCCTCGTTCAGGGTGTCGGTGTGGATGGACACCTGCACCCCGGACGCGTCGGCGACACGCAGGCAGGCGTCGATCGCGGCGGGCGTGGTGCCCCAGTCCTCGTGCAGCTTGAACCCGCCCGCCCCGGCCCGCAGCTGCTCCCACATGGCCTCCTCGGACACCGTGTTGCCCTTGCCGAGCAGCAGCACGTTGACCGGGAACGTGTCCAGCGCCTCGTGCATCCGGGCCAGGTGCCACGCGTTGGCGGTGACCGTGGTGGCCTTGGTGCCCTCGGCCGGGCCGGTGCCGCCGCCGACCAGCGTGGTCACGCCGTTCGCGAGGGCCTCGTGCACCAGGTCGGGGCAGATGAAGTGCACGTGCGTGTCGACCGCCCCCGCGGTGACGATCTTCCCGTTGCCGGCGATCACCTCCGTGGCGGGCCCGATGACCAGTTCCGGGTGTACGCCGGGCATGGTGTCCGGGTTGCCGGCGCGTCCGATCGCGACGATCCTGCCGTCGCGCAGGCCGATGTCGGCCTTGACGATGCCCCAGTGGTCCAGGATCACCGCCCCGGTGATGACGGTGTCCAGGGCGCCCTGCGCACGGGTGGCCCGGGACTGGCCCATCGACTCGCGGATGACCTTGCCGCCGCCGAAGACGGCCTCGTCGCCGCCCGCGCAGTGGTCGGCCTCGACCTCGATGAGCAGGTTGGTGTCGGCGAGCCGGATGCGGTCGCCGGTGGTGGGGCCGTAGAGCGCCGCGTAGCGCTCCCGGCTGACCAGGATCGTCACAGCGCCTCGGTCCTCTCGCACTCGGCCATGCCGGAAGGGGCGACCCTCGTGTCGCGGTGGCAACCCAGGTGTTGCCGCCGCGGGCCACAACTTCTGGGATGTAGGTACAACTTCTGGGATGTACTCCGCCGCGCGCGGTCGCCGGTCACAGCTCGCCTCCGCACTCGCCGCGTAGGCCAGGCACGACCCGCAGGCCGCCGAGCGGCACCAGCTCGACCTCGCGGGTGACACCGGGCTCGAAGCGCACGGCGGTCCCGGCCGGGACGGCCAGGCGCAGGCCCCAGGCTGCGGCGCGATCGAAGGACAGGCCGGGGTTGGCCTCGGCGAAGTGGTAGTGCGAGCCGACCTGCACCGGCCGGTCGGCGGTGTTGACCACGGTCAGCGTGGTGGTCGGCCGGGACACGTTGATCTCGACGGGGCCGTCCCCGAAGAGGATCTCACCGGGGATCACCGGATCGGGTGGTGCACCGTCACCAGCTTGGTGCCGTCCGGGAACGTCGCCTCCACCTGCACCTCCTTCACCATCTCGGGGACGCCGGGCAGCACGTCCGCGCGGGTCAGCACCTGGCAGCCCGCGTCCATCAGGTCCACGACGGTCCGCCCGTCGCGGGCGCCCTCCAGCAGGAAACGGGTGATGATCGCGACCGACTCGGGGTGGTTGAGCAGCAGGCCGCGGGCGCGGCGCCGCTCGGCGACGTCGGCCGCCACATGGATGAGCAGACGTTCCTGCTCATGCTGGGTGAGGAACATGGACCGTCCTTCTTACACCGTGAGGGCCGCGCGTACGGCGGGTTCGGCGGCGGTGCCGCCCGCCCCCGACGAGGTCACTCTGCCGGATTCGAGCACGTGGTAGCGGTGCGCCGCGCGCAGCGCGAAGCCGAGATGCTGCTCCACGAGCAGCACGGACAGGCCGTCGCGCCCGGCCAGGGACAGCACCGCCTGCTCGATCTCGGCGACCACGTTGGGCTGGATGCCCTCGGTCGGCTCGTCGAGCAGCAGCAGCTTGGGCCGGGTGATCAGCGCGCGGGCGATGGCCAGCTGCTGGCGCTGCCCGCCGGACAACAGCCCGGCGCGGCGGCGCAGCAGCCCGGTCAGCGCCGGGAACAGGTCGAGCGCGCTCGCGAGCGCCTCCTTGCCGCCCCGGCGGCCGTCCGCGACCAGCTGCAGGTTCTCCAGCGTGGTCAGGTGCGGGAAGCACTGCTGGCCCTGCGGCACGTACGCCATGCCGCGCGCCACCCGCTCGTGCGGGGCGAGCTTCGTGACGTCCTCGCCGCCGAACAGGACCATCCCCTGCCGGGGCCGGAGCAGGCCGATCGCGGCGCGCAGCAGGGTGGACTTGCCCGCGCCGTTGTGGCCGAGCACGGCGGTGACGGAGCCGTCGTCGACGGTCACGTCCACGCCGTGCAGCACGGTGCTGCGCCCGTACCCGGCGTGCACCTTCTCGATGCGCAGCATCACGCCTGCACCTCCTGGGCCTCGGACTCGGCCGCGTGGCCGAGGTAGACCTCCTGGACCTTCGGATCGGCCTGCACCTGGGCGACGGTGCCCTCGCTGAGCACCCTCCCGGCGTGCAGCACGGTGACGGTGCGGGCGAAGCGGCGCAGGAAGTCCATGTCGTGCTCGATGACGACCACGGTGCGGTCGGCGGCGATCTTGCCGAGCAGCTCGCCGGTGGCCTCGCGCTCCTCGTGGCTCATCCCGGCGACCGGCTCGTCGAGCAGCAGCAGCCGGGCGTTCTGCACCAGCAGCATGCCGATCTCCAGCCACTGCTTCTGGCCGTGCGCGAGGGTGCCCGCGAGCGCGTCGCGGCGGCCGGTCAGCCCGATCGCCTCCAGCGCGTACGCGACGTCGTCGGGCACCGCCCGGCGGCTGCGCAGCATCGTCCACGGGCCGCGGCCCGCGCCCGCCGCGATGTCGAGGTTCTGCAGCACGGTCAGCTCCTCGAACAGCGCCGCCGTCTGGAAGGTGCGGCCCACGCCCAGCCGGGCGATGCGGTGCACGTCCCGGCCGAGCAGCTCGGTCTCGCCGAAGCGCACCGACCCGCTCGCCTTGACCAACCCGGTCACCGCGTCGACCAGCGTCGTCTTGCCGGCCCCGTTCGGGCCGATGAGGAACCGGATGTCGCCCGGTGCGACGTCGAGGTCCACGCCGTCCACCGCGACGAACCCGTCGAACGCCACCCGCAGCCCGCGAATGGTCAGACCGCCCGCGGTCATACGGCCACCTCCTTGATCAGTGCCTGGTCACCGGTCACCGGCGCGGGTGCGGGCGTGGTCTCGCGTCGCCGCCGCACCATGCCCCACAGCGACGCGAGACCACCCGGCAGGAACGCCACGACCAGCACGAACATGGCGCCCTGGAGGTAGGTCCAGGTGCCAGGGAAACGTTCGGACAGCGCCGTCTTGGCCCAGGCCACGGCGACCGCGCCGAGCACCGGCCCGAGCAGCGCCGCCCGGCCGCCGACGGCCACCCCGATGACGAACTCGATCGACGGCACGATGCCGATCAGGGCGGGGGAGATGATGCCGACCGCGGGCACGAACAGCGCCCCGGCCAGGCCCGCCATCCCCGCGGCGACGACGTACGCGACGAGCTTGACGTTGGCCGGGTTGTAGCCGAGGAAGCGCACCCGCTCCTCGGAGTCGCGCACCGCGACCAGCAGTTCGCCGTAGCGGGAGCGCATCAGCTGGCGGGTGAGCGCGAGCAGCCCGAGCAGGACGGCGGCGATGATGAAGTAGACCATGCGCTGGTTGACCGGGTCGTCGAGGTCGTAGCCGAAGAAGCCGTCGATGTCGGTGAGCCCGTTGGTGCCGCCGGTGGTGCCCTGCTGCCCGATGAGCAGGATGACCATGGCGGCGGCCAGGGCCTGGCTGAGGATGGCGAAGTACGCCCCGCGCACCCGCCGCCGGAACACCAGCGTGCCGAGCCCGAAGGCGACCAGCATGGGCAGCAGCACCGTCGCGGCCAGCGCGAACGCCGGGTTCGCGAACGGGGCCCACCACGCCGGGAGCTCGTCGAGCTGCCCGTACAGCTCCATGAAGTCGGGCATGTTGCCCGGCCCGGCGTCGGCGAGCTTGAGGTGCATGGCCATGGCGTAGCCGCCGAGGCCGAAGAACACGCCCTGCCCGAGGGTCAGCAGGCCGCCACGGCCCCAGGCCAGGCCGATGCCGACGGCGACGATGGCGAAGCAGAGGTACTTGGCCAGCAGGCTGAGCCGGAAGTCGCTGAGCAGCGCGGGCGCGGCGGCGAACAGCACGAGCGCGCCGAGCCCGAAGCCGAGCCAGGCCCGCAGCCGGGGGTTCATGTCGGTCAGAGCTTTCATGCCAGGCTCCTGGTACGCAGCGTGAACAGGCCCTGCGGGCGCCACTGCAGGAACGCCACGATCGCGATGAACACGATCACCTTGGCGACGCTGAGCGTGGTCAGGTACTCGACCATCGCCTGCAGCATGCCGAGCGTGAACGCCACGATCACGCTGCCCTTGAGCTGCCCGATGCCGCCGACCACGACGACGAGGAAGGCGTCGATGATGATATTGGTGCCCATGGTCGGGCCGATCGGGCCGAGCAGCGTCAGCGCCACCCCGGCGACCCCGGCCAGGCCGGATCCGATGAAGAAGGTCAGCCGGTCCACGCGCCCGGTGGGGATGCCGGACACGGCGGCCAGGTCGCGGTTCTGCACCACGGCCCGGATCCGCCTGCCCAGCGGCGTGAGCTTCAGCGCGGCGGTCAGCGCCACGACGGCGAGCACGACCAGCCCCAGGATGAACAGGCGGCTGTTGGCGATGCTGACGTCGCCGCCCAGCGAGGTGCTCTCGGTGAGGATGTCCGGCGCCTTGGTCTGCACGTTGGGCGCGCCGAAGATGTCCCGGGCGAGCTGCTGCAGCATCAGCGAGACGCCCCAGGTGACCAGCAGCGTGTCCAGCGGGCGGGTGTAGAGGCGGCGGATGAGCGCCCACTCCAGCAGCACGCCCATCCCCCCGGCGACCGCGAACGCGATCGGGATCGCGACCAGCAGCGAGACTCCCGCGTCGGTGATCGCCTGCTGGAGCACGTACGTGGTGTAGGCGCCGGCCATGATGAACTCGCCGTGCGCCATGTTGATGACGTTCATCTGGCCGAAGGTCAGGGCCAGGCCGAGCGCGATGAGCAGCAGCACCGCGCCGATGCTGACGCCGGTGAACAGCTGGCCGACTATCACTGTCATGGCAGGGGACACCTCGGATACGGGACGGAGCGGTGGAGCGGCACCGAGCCGCTCCACCGCCTCAGGTGGGTCAGGACAGGCCGGTCGCCCAGGGGTAGCCCTTGAGGTACGGGTCCGGCTTGACCGGGCTGCCGGAGTTCCACACCTCGGTGATCAGGCCGTCGTCGCCGATCTTGCCGATGCGCGCGGTCTTGTGGATGTGCTGCGTCGCGCCGTCCACGGTGACCAGGCCCTCGGGCGCCTCGAAGGTGACGCCGTCGGAGGCGCCCTTGACCTTCTCGACGTCGAAGCTGCCCGCCTTCTCGACCATGGCCTTCCACAGGTAGACCGCGGTGTACGCGGCCTCCATCGGGTCGCTGGTCGGCTTGTCCGCGCCGTACTTGGCCTTGTACGCCTTGACGAACTTGTCGTTGGCCGGGCCGGTGGTGGTCTGGTAGTAGTTCCACGCCGTGAGCTGGCCGGCGAGGTACTGCGTGCCGATGCTCTTGACCTCCTCCTCGGCGATCGACACCGACACGACCGGCATCGCCGCCGCGGTCAGGCCCGCGGACTTGTACTCCTTGAAGAAGGCCACGTTGCTGTCGCCGTTGAGGGTGTTGAACACCGCGTCGGCCTTGGCCGTCTTCACCTTGTTCACGATCGTGCCGAACTCGGTGCTGCCCAGCGGCGCGTAGTCCTCACCGAGCACCTTCAGGCCGTTGGCCTCGGCGTACGCCTTAATGATCTTGTTTGCGGTACGCGGGAACACGTAGTCGCTGCCGACCAGGTAGACCGACTTCTTGCCCTGCGCCTTGAGGTAGTCCAGGCCGGGCACGATCTGCTGGTTGGTGGTGGCGCCGGTGTAGAAGATGTACGGCGACTGCTCCAGGCCCTCGTACTGCACCGGGTAGAACAGCAGCGCCTTGTTCTCCTCGAAGACCGGCTTCACGGCCTTGCGGCTGGCCGAGGTCCAGCAGCCGAACACGGCCGCCACCCGGTCCACTTTGATCAGTTTCTCGGCCTTCTCGGCGAACGTGGGCCAGTCCGAGGCCCCGTCCTCGCTGATGGGCTCGATCTTCTTGCCGAGCACGCCCCCCGCGGCGTTGATCTCCTCGACGGCCAGCAGGATCGCGTCGCGTACGGTGACCTCGCTGATGGCCATGGTGCCCGACAGCGAGTTGAGCAGGCCCACCTTGACGGTGTCGCCCGAGGTGTCGGCGGTGACGCCGCCGGCGGTTTCGTTCTCGCCGGTCTTGGCGCCGCAGGCGCTGAGCGCCAGTGCGGCGGCGAGCGCGACGCTGCCGGCCATGAGGCCGCGGCGGTGCAATCTGAGCATGGTGGGGTATCTCCCTGCGTCGGCGGGGCACGAGTCAACGGTGGAAGGCACCGCGATGGGAGGCACGACGGGCGACAAGACGTCGGCGTCTCGGCGGTCGGGCGGGCCGGCCCGGGGCGGTGCGTGACAGGCGATCCGATGCGTGTGCCGGCAGCGCGCAGCGGGCGTCTCGGCCGGTTGTGCCGGCCCTGAGGCGACCGCCTGAATGCCAGGCACTGAAAGGTTCGTCGATCGCCATTACGGCGTTGTTTCATCGCCGTTGACATGGCGTATCCATGGTTGTGAAATATCGTCGATGACCTGCAAAAACAACAATAGCCGACGCCTTTGTGGACCGCATGGTGTGCGGTCGGAGGCGTCGGCTTGCAGCTATTCGGGATATGGCGTGGGAGCCCCCGCGTCGCGGGGATCCTTCACCCACGAAGTATCTTGACCGTCCATCGTGGTGTCAAGAGCGGCGTCCTGAACCGACGGCTGATCGACCGGCCGGTGCGGTCTTCCGTAGCATGGCCGCATGTCGGCAGCCGCTGCTCCCCTCGCCCCGGCCGGTGCGGCATGAGCCCGCGTGAGATCGAGCCGGAGGACGGCGCGCGGCCCGGTGGTGAGCTCGAGCCGGGTGAGCCGCTGACCGAGGACGAACTGGCCGGCCTGTTCGCCACGGACCAGTCCCGGTTCGTGCTCCCGCTGGAGGACGAGCCGAGCGACATGGTCGCCTGGTATCTGTTCCCGACGGAGCGCTTCCGGGGGGAGTGGCGGCGGCACCCGATCAGCCTGGCCAAGTCGCTGCTCATCCTGTCCGTGTACACGGGCCTGCTGATCACGCTCGCGGCGCAGCGCATCAAGCCGCAGTACACCGGCCGCGTCATCGCGGTGATCGCCGTGGGCGCGCTGCTGCTGGCGGCGTTCCGGGCGGCGGACTGGCGGCTCGGCCGGTTCGTGCTCACCAACAAGCGGCTGATGCTGGTGCGCGGGGTGTTCAACCGGCGCGTCTCGATGCTGCCGCTGATGCACGTCACGGACATGCGCTACTTCCAGTCGCCGCTGGGCCGGCTGCTGAACTACGCGACGTTCCACATCGACGGCGCGAGCCGGCGCGGTGGCATGCGCCGCGTCGTCGACCTGCCCCACCCCAACGAGCTCTACCTGCGCATCGTCGAGGAGCTGTACGAACCCGCCGCCGTCGAGGCACGGCTGGGCCGCGACGACGTCTCCGACGCCGTGCGGGAGGTGCTGGAGGGCGCGCCGCTGGTGAACTACGACGGCTGGGTCAGCGTCGAGGTGTACGACGGCGCCGACCCGGTCGCCGCCTCACCCGACCGGCGGCTGCTGCTCGACCCGGACCGCGTCTACGACCTCATCGTCACGATCGCGCCGAGCCCGGCGTCCCGGCTGGCCGAGCCGCTGGCGGTGACCGGCGGCGTCGACGAGAGCATCGTGCTGTTCGAGGTCGAGGTCGACAGCGACCGCCCGGCGCTGCGGCACGCGGCCAGGGCGGTGTGGGTGCAGGAGTCCGAACGCGCCCGGATCGAGTTCACCCTCGGGCCGGGGCAGCCGCCGCTGTGGCCGCCGCCGTGGCTGTGGATCCGGGTCTCGCAGCAGCGCCGCACGCTGCAGAGCATCGAGCTGACCGCGGACTACCCGACGCCCGGCCGGGACCGTGGGTGAGCGAGGTCATCGCGACCGTCTCGGTCCGCTCGCCGCGTGCCGGCATCGGGGTCGAGGTGTGCTTCGAGTTCCCGGGCACCGGCCAGACGGTCCACCTGCCGCTGCCCGACCGCGGCCTGCTGGCGGAGGTGCGCCGCAAGGCGGGCATCTACCTGGAGCGGGTGGTGCCGCTCACGGCCCGGCTCAACGCCGGCACCGAGCAGGCGGCGAGCGCGCTGCGCATCCTGCTGAACAAGGGCCGTGAGCTGACGGCCCTGCTGGTGCAGGACGACATCGAGCGGTTCCTGCGGCTGGAGTCGGCGTTCCGGGCGGCCTGGCCGCGGTGGCGCTCGGCCGACTGGAGCGACGACACCGCGCCGCTGCCGATGGTGGAGCTGCACTGCCACGACGACACGCTGCCGCTGGAACTGCTGCCGCTGTTCGACTTCGGCCCGCTGCCCGAGCTGCGCACCTACGCCGACCTGGCCGCGGCGGCGTCACGGTTCCTGGGGTTCGCCACGGTGGTGCGCCGGGTGGTGCCGACCCCGGTCCCCGCCGACCGGGTGCTGCGCAACGATCCGGCGCTGCCGGTGCAGTTCCTGCGCCATCGCGGCCTGCCCAGCGCGCAGGAGGAGGAGCGGTTCCTGGCGTCGCTCGGCGGCCACGTACGGGTGGACGGGCCGTGGCCGGTCGCGCAGGACGAGGGCGAGGTCCGCGACGCGCTGCTGCGCGCCCTGTACGACGGCAGCCCGCTCGACGGCTCCGCGGGCACGGCACCGCCGGTGCAGGTCCAGCACTTCGCCTGCCACTGCGACACCACCGCCGAGCTGGACGACGACTACGTGCTCGCGCTGTCCACCCGCAACGGCAAGGCGCGCCGGCTGACCTTCGGCGAGCTGCGCGAGGGTTACTACGAGCGCATCTTCGCCGACGGCGACAGCGGCGGGCACCGCGCCGTGATCATCCTCAACGCGTGCGCCTCCTCGCGCACCAACCCGCTGACGGCGTACTCGTTCCCGAGGTGGTTCCTCAACCGCGGCCACCGGGCGTTCATCGGCACCGAGACCGACGTGCCCGACGGGGTGGCGGCCGGGTTCGCCGCCGCCTTCTACGGCCGGCTGCTGGAGGCGCGGCGGCCGCTCGGCGAGGCGGTGGTGTGGGCCCGCCGGGACCTGCTGCGCGACTTCCGCAACCCGCTCGGGCTGCTCTACGTCATGTACGGCGACACCCAGCTCACGGTGGAACGCGCCCGCCCCGGCGTCTACCGCGCGTCAGCGGGCCGGGCGGCGTAGCCGGACCAGCAGCTCGTCGGCCAGCGGCACCAGGAACACGGCGAGCGTCAGCACCACCCCCGCCTCCACCTGGTCCAGCCCGAGCAGCGCGGCGGCGTGCGGGCTGGTGGCCGGCGCCCAGCACAGGTAGGCGACCGCCGCCAGCACGTAGAAGTGCGGCAGCGGCCGCTCGTCGGGGGCCGTCTGCTGCCCGGCCAGCCACAGGTAACCGATGGTGCCCACCAGGCCGACGCAGAGCAGCGCGATCAGCAGCGGCCGCCGGTCCGGCCCGATCACCGCGGCCAGCGGCACGAAGAACGCCAGCGTCTCCGCGGGCACGTACTTGACCAGCCGTTCGGGCAGTCCGTCGCCGCCGACGCCGCTGCTGGTGCCGGAGTTGCGGAACCGGACGGGCGGCACGACGGTGCGAGGCATGGCGGCTCCTGGGGCGCGGGAGGGGATCCACGTATTCAACACGATGCGCGCCGACCGGCGCAGCCGCGTTGGCGTACCGGCCCGGGATTGTGAAATCGTCGCGGCATGACCCTGGGGAGCGGCGACGACGGCTGGGCGCGGCCGGGTCCCACCGTGGAGCAGCGGCGGGCCGACGTGTTCGTGGCGGTGGCGGTCACGGCGCTGGCCCTGTTCAACCTCACCCTGGCCAACAGCGCCGGGATCGACTTCGGCCCGCCGCCCAGCCTGCCGGAGCAGGTGTGCTGGACCGTCGCGGTGACCGCGCCGCTGGCGCTGCGCCGCCGCCTGCCGCTCACCATCGCGCTCGTGGTGGCGGTCGCGTTCATCGGCGCGCAGGTCCGCGCCCAGCCTGAGCAGCAGCTCGCCGCGGGCGCGCTGTTCTGCGTGCTCTACACGGCCGGCGCGTGGGGCCGCGACCACCGGCGCTCCCGGCAGGTGCGGCTGGGCATCATCACCGCGATGATCTCGTGGCTGCTGTTCTCGGTCCTGACGTCGCTGGACGACATCCCGGCGGACGCGTTCGAGGGGGCCCGCGGGCCGATGCCGCCGCTGCTCGCCGCGATCGTCAGCGCCGTGCTGCTGAACACCCTGGCCCTGGGGTTCGCGTACTTCTTCGGTGAGACCGCCTGGGTCGCCGCCCGCCGCCAGCACCAGCTGGAGGTGCAGGCCGAACAGCTGCGCCGCTCCCGTGACGAGGCCGGCGAGCGGGCCGTGATGGGCGAGCGGCTGCGCATCGCCCGGGAGCTGCACGACGTGGTCGCCCACCACGTGTCCGTGATGGGCGTGCAGGCCGCGGCCAGCCGCCGGGTGATGGACAAGGACCCGGCGCGGGCGCGCACCGCGCTGGAGGCGATCGAGCAGAGCGCCCGCGCGGCAGTGGACGAGCTGCGGCGCATGCTCGCGCTGCTGCGCCACGGCGGCCGCACCGACGAGGCCCCTGCCACGGTCGGCGTCGACCGGGTGGAGAGCCTGCTGGCCGGGGCGCGCGAGGCCGGGCTGACGGTGCGCTACGGCGTCTTCGGCGTCCCCGTGCCGCTGCCCGACTCGCTGTCGCAGGCGGTGTACCGGATCGTGCAGGAGTCGGTCACCAACACGCTGAAGCACGCCGGTGCGGCGACCCTCGACGTGCGCCTGCGCTACCTGGCGCACGAGCTGGAGGTGGAGTCCACCGACGACGGCCGCGGCGGCCCGGTGCGCGGCGACGGCGGGCTGGGCCTCATCGGCATGCGGGAACGCGTCGCCGCACACGACGGCACGCTGGAGGCCGGCCCGCGGCCGCAGGGCGGCTTCCGGGTGCGCGCCCGGTTCCCGCTGGCGGGAGCCGCGTCGGGAGCGCCCTCGGTGGCGGCGGCGGGCGTGGCGGAGGCGGCGGCATGAGCACGCCGGACGCCCACGCCCCGGCGACGGCTTCGGGGCAGCCCGGCGCGGACGGCCGGCCGATCCGGATCCTGCTGGCCGACGACCACCGGCTGGTGCGCACCGGGTTCCGGGTCATCCTCGAGACGGAGGACGACCTGGTCGTGGTCGGTGAGGCGGCCGACGGCGAGCAGGCGGCGGCCCTGGCCGCCCAGACCGCGCCCGACGTGGTGCTGATGGACGTCGAGATGCCCGGGGTGGACGGGCTGGCGGCGACCCGGCGCATCACCGCGTCCGGCGCGGGCCCGGCGGTGCTGATCCTGACCACGTTCGACCGCGACGACTACCTGTTCGCCGCGCTGCAGGCCGGGGCCAGCGGCTTCCTGCTGAAGAACGGCACGCCGGAGGCGCTGGTCGAGGCGGTGCGGGTGCTCGCCCGCGGCGACGCGCTGCTCGCCCCGGAGATCACCCGCCGGGTCATCGCGAAGTTCGCCCGGCCCGCCGCCGCGCCGCCCGCGACCGGCGGCGAGCTCAAGGAGCTGACCCCGCGCGAGTACGAGGTGCTGGTGCTGCTCGCGGGCGGGGCGACCAACGCCGAGATCGCCGCGCGGCTGTTCCTCGGCGAGGCGACGGTGAAGACGCACGTCAGCCGGGTCCTCACCAAGCTGCGGCTGCGCGACCGCACCCAGGCCGTGGTGTACGCGTACGAGCACGGCGTGGTCACCCCGGGAGGCTGAGCCCGGGGTCCTCCGCGAGACGGACCCGAAGATCGATCCGGGGACGGACGGCGGCCCACCCGGCGTCGCCTAGCCTTCGGTGCCATGACGAAAGTGCTTCGCCTCGACGGGGTCAGCCGCCGCTTCGGCGACCGGCAGGTGCTCCATGAGGTCTCCTTCGACGTGACCGCGGGGCGGATGACCGGCTTCGTCGGCGCCAACGGCGCCGGCAAGACCACCTCGATGCGCATCATCATGGGCGTGCTCGCCCCGGACGCGGGCGAGGTGACCTGGCAGGGCGCCCGGCTGACCCGCGCCGTGCGCCGCCGCATCGGCTACATGCCGGAGGAGCGCGGCCTCTACCCGAAGATGTCGGTCCGCGACCAGCTCGACTACCTGGGCCGCCTGCACGGCCTGGGCCGGGACGCGGTGCGCCGCAACGCCGAGGAGCTGATCGAGCGGCTGAGCCTGGGCGAGCGGGCGGGCGACCCGGTGGAGCAGCTCTCGCTGGGCAACCAGCAGCGGGCGCAGATCGCCGCGGCGCTGATCCACGACCCTGAGATCCTGGTGCTGGACGAGCCGTTCTCGGGCCTCGACCCGATCGCCGTGGACACCGTGGTCGACGTGCTGCGCGACCGGACCAGGCGCGGGGTGCCGGTGCTGTTCTCCAGCCACCAGCTCGACGTGGTGGAGCGGCTCTGCGACGACCTGGTCATCATCGCGGGCGGGCGGATCCGGGCCGCGGGCAGCCGCGCGGGCCTGCGCGCCGGCCACGCCCTGCCCCGGTACGCGCTGACCGTCGACGGCGACGCGGGCTGGCTGCGCGACGAGCCGGGCGTGCGGCTGATCGACTTGGACGGCGCGCACGCCGTGTTCGAGCTGGCGTCCGGCGCGGACGACCAGCGGGTGCTGGCCGCGGCGCTGTCCCGCGGGCCGGTGCGCGCGTTCGGCCCGGTCACCCCGTCCCTTGCCGAGATCTTCCGGGAGGTCGCCCGATGAACACGTACGAAGCCGTCCGGATCGTGGCCGCCCGCGAGATCCGGGTGAAGCTGCGCGACAAGGCGTTCCTGCTCGGGACGCTGTTCTTCCTGCTGTTCGCGGTCGGCGGCACGGCGCTGCCGCCGCTGCTGGCCGGCGGCCCCCCGTCGGTGGCGGTGATCGGCACCGCGCCCGCCGCCCTCACCGCGGCGGACTTCGAGATCCATCCGGTCGCGGACGAGGCGGCCGCGCGGGCGCTGGTGCGCGACGGCGGCGCCGACGCGGCGGTGCTGGGCGACGGCACGGTGATCGCGCTGACCGACGCGCCGCAGGACGTGGTGCGAGCGCTGAGCACCGCGCCGGCCGTCGAACTGCTCGACCCGAGCGGGGTCGACCCGGTCCTGTCGTTCCTGGTCCCGCTGTTCTTCGCGGTGATCTTCTTCTTCACGTCGCTCACCTTCGGCCTGCAGATCGCGATGAGCGTCACCGAGGAGAAGCAGACCAGGGTGGTGGAGATCCTGGTCGCGTCGGTGCCGGTGCGGGTGCTGCTGATCGGCAAGGTGGCGGCCGGGGCGATCCTGGCGCTGGGCCAGATCGCGCTGATCGCGGTCGTGGCGCTGGCCGGGATGCGGATCGCGGACACCGGCGACGAGCTGGTCACCATGCTGACCCCGGCGATCGGCTGGTTCCTGCCGTTCTTCGTGGTCGGCTTCGTGATGCTGGCCGCGCTGTGGGCGGGGGTGGGCGCCCTGGTCAACCGGCAGGAGGACATCAACGCGGTGTCGATGCCGGTGCAGCTGGCGGTGATCCTGCCGTTCTTCGGCGTGATGATGTTCGGCGACGACCCCACGGCGATGAAGATCCTGTCGTACGTGCCGTTCTCGGCGCCGTCGGCGATGCCGGTGCGGCTGTTCCACGGTGACGCGGCCGCCTGGGAGCCCGCGCTGGCGCTGGTCGTGCTGGCCGTCGCGGCGGTGCTGATGGTCGCCGTGGGCGCCCGGATCTACGAGGGCTCGCTGCTGCGCACCAACGGGCGCACCTCGCTGGCCGCGGCCTGGCGGGACCGGGAGGCACGGCGGCTCGCGGAGCTGGACGCCGCCCAGGGGTGAGCCGAGGGGGCGGCGGGGATCAACCGCCGCCCCTGTCCGGGCGGGGGAGGGCGGTATGCCCTATTTGGCCGAGAAGTGTTGACCGATAAGCGCATCCGAGCCCGGCTCGCGCTACCAAATGTGCGGTAGCGCCGGTTTTGCTCGCTATCTTGACCTTTGTGCGGGAACGCGAGGGCTTGTTGATCCGGATGGTGCTCCGTAGCGGTGAGCGGACGTACGTGCGTGTGACCTGGCTGCGTGCCCGGTCGGCGGCGCGGTCCCATACCCGGACCGGCCGCTCCTATCTCGCCGCTGTACGCGAGCTGCAGCTGGCCGCCGCCCGGTTGCGGGCCGCCGGGGCGTATCCCGGCGGCATGGACCAGGTCGCCGCGTTCCGCGCGGTCCGCTCGGCGTGGCTCGGCGTCCTGCTCACCCGCCATCGCCTGCAGCGGTGACCCTGCCCCGTCCGGCATGGCAAGGGTCGCGCGCCCGTCGCAGCCGGTAGGGTCGACGCAAGATCAGAACGGGGGCTCATGTGCTGGACGTGGCGACCGAGGCGGCGCCGGTGCCCGCGGACGGCGGCGCCGGGCGGCGCGGACCCCGCCGGCTGAGGATCGCGCTGGCCGTCAGCGCCGTGCTCCTGCTCGGATCGTGGTTCGCCCTGTCCCGCACCACCGAGCCGTACGACCCGCGCGCCTACCCGGGCAGCCAGACCCAGGACCTGCCCGGCACGCTCGAGCGATACCACCTGCAGCTGCCGGAGTGCGCCCAGCCGTCGGTGCGCTACTACCGGCACGCCCAGTGGGAGGCCGACTCGTTCTACCTGCACCTCATCGGCGACGCGTCCTGCGTGAACCTGTTCCTCCTGCTCAACGGCTTGTACGGCGACGCCGGCGTTCGGGCGGGCCTGCCGTTCGACCCGAGGACGGTCGCGGGCTTCGGCTGGCCGCAGGACCCCACCCTGCCGGTCCGCACCTTCGGCAACGTCATGGCACGGGCCACGCTCGTCGAGGTGGCGGCCGCCGTGCACCGCTCGGGCGAGCGGGACGAGCTGTACCTGCTCGCCGAGATCATCTGACCGCCGGCGAGCAGGTGCGCTGTCACGGCTGCAGCCACCGCGGGCTGGCGTACGCCACCCCGGGCCCTGGATGGGAGCGCGCCCATTGATCTACGCTCATCGCTGCGCGTTGCTGCCCGGCGGCGCGTGCCCCCACCGAGACCGAGGTTGACCCATGACCGAGACGACAGCGCCCGGCACGGCCGGTGCCGCGGACACCGCCCCGCCGCAGGAGGCCGCGCCCGACCCGCGGCTCGCCGCCCGCAACGCCGGAGCCAGGCGAAAAGGCCTCGGTGTGCTGACCGCCGTGCTCGCCGCCGCCCTCATCCTCCGCGGACCGCAGGACCTCGCCGGACTGCACTGGTCCGTCCAGACCGTGGTCGCGATCCTGCTGGCCGTGGCGTTCACGTTGCTGGTCCGTGCCCTGCTCGCCCCCGTCGGGCCGGCCGCCGGGCCGCCCGCCGGCGTGCGGGTCCAGGCCGCCGCCGGGCTCGCCGTGCTCGGCGTGGCCGTGCTCACCGGCTGGCTCGCCCCGGCGCCGTCGAACCTGATGCAGGTCACCTACGACCACGGCATCATCTGCGGGCAGGTGTCGCTGACGCCGGACGGCTACATCACCGTCGAGCCCGACCCCGGCCAGGCCGAGAACCGGATCACCGCCAAGGCCCGCACCCTGGTGCCGAAGGAATCCATCCACGGCATGACCGAGGTGCGGATCTGCGAGCCGCCCGCCGCGGTGCCCACCCCGGCGCCCTGAGTCGCTTCGTCCCGCCGTGGCGTTGCAAGATCGCTGTCCTGTGTCGAGACCTGGGCTCTGGCCACAGGTTTCGACACAGGGCCGCGATCATCATCTCGACGCGGGACCGCCGCGCGGGGTCCGCGAGGTGGGTGCTTGAATGCGCCATGCCGTTCTCCTCCACCCTCGCGGCGATCGACGGCTGGCTCGCCGAAAACGCGCCCCTCACCCATCGCGACCTGGCTCCGCCCGCGACCGGCGCGGACCTCGCCGCGGTGCGCGCGCACCTGGGCGCCGACCTGCTGCCGGACGTGGAGGCGCTGCTGCGCTGGCACAACGGGGCAGGCCGGTTCCGCCCGCCGCTCTGCCTGGCCCCGGGCTACGCCTTCCTGGGCACGGACGCCATGATCGCGCTCGCGCGGGCCCGCCTCGCCGCCGACCAGGACCGCCTGTGGCGCACCTGGAAGCGCCGGTGGCTGCCCGTCGCGGCCGACGGCAAGGGCAACTGCCTGGTCGTCGACCACTCCGAGGACGACGACCGGGCCGAGGTGACCGTGTCGTCCGGCGACGATCACGGCGGCCCGCCGAAGACCTGGCCGGACCTGGGCGACCTGCTGTCGAAGACGTACGAGGCGATGCGGTACGGCTCCCGCCTGATGAACCGCCGCCGGATCGTCACCGACGGCCGGCTGGACTGGGAGGACGCCTGACGTGCCGGTGCGGGTGGCGACCCGCCAATGTGGATTCAGCCGGGGGTCGGATCGCTTGACACATATGAGTGTCGTGAGACGATACAATCGATTCACCCTGATAGGACAGGGGTCGACCCCGGGGGCATCGGTGGTCGACACCGTATCCATCAGCAGCCAGGCGGGACGGGGCGATCCGGGATCCGGGTGACGATTGCTTCATGGGTGCCTCCGTACGCCGCCCTGGTGGGAAGGGATCGCGTGCAGGTTTCACCACGGGAGGGATCGACTGTGTCCAGAGCTGACCGCGCTGATCGACACCGGTTCTCGCCGGAGATCCTCGCCGAGGTTCAGGCCGCGTCGCGTCTGGACAACTGGCACGGGCCACTCGAGATCATCGAACACTGGGCGTGGATCGCGGCCTGGTGCGCGGCGGCGGTGCTCGCGTACGAGCACGCCGCGCTGTGGGCGGCGATCCCCGTCTACCTCGTCGCGGTGTTCTTCATCGGCGGGCGCCAGCGGGCGCTGGCCGGGGTGCTGCACATGGCCGTGCACCGTGCGTTCATGGCCCACCACCGCACCGGCAGCCTGCTCGGCGCGCTGCTCGGCGGCTACCCGGTGCTGCAGAGCTACACCGGCTACCGCGCCTCGCACCTCGGCGAGCACCACGGCCGGCTCGGCGACCCGGAACGCGACCCCGACTACCGGCAGTACCGGGACAACGGGCTGTGCGGCGAGAACCTCGGCCGGGCCGCGCTGCGGCGTTACCTGCGTACCGCGATCAGCCCGCGGGCGACCGCCTCGTACGTCCTCTACCTGCTGCGCCACCGGATCGTGGCGAGCGGTGAGCGCGGGGGAGAGCGCTGGCTGCGCGTCGCCCTGCTCGCCGCGGTGGTGGCGTGGGCGGTGCTCGGCGGCTGGTGGGCCTGGCTGCTGCTGCTCTGGTTCGTGCCCCTGGTCACCACGCAGGTGTGGATCGGCGCCGTCGCCGAGCTGATGGAGCACTTCCCGCTGATCGAGTCCGCGCCGCGCGTCGACATCTACATGTCCTGGAACCGCGTGTACGGCCTGGCCACCCGCTTCGTGCTCGGCGAGAAGGACGGCGAGGGCTTCCACCTGGTGCACCACCTGTTCCCGCGTACGCCGATGTGGCGGCTGCGGCAGGTCGACGCGATCCTGCGCCGTGACCCGGTGTACGCCGCGCTGCCCCGCCTGGAGGGCATGCTCGGGGGCATGAACAAGATCTACCGCTCGCTGCCCGACTCCGGCCGCAAGACGACGGCGGGCCCGGTGCCGGCCGCCGCCGCGTAGTCCTCAGTCGCGGCGCAGCAGGCGAGTCGCGGCGGCGGCCCACGTCAAGCTGGTTCCATCGAACTCCAGGAGCGGCGCGAGCGCGCCGGACGGTTCGCGTTACTCCCTTGCCGATGGCACCCCGGCGGGTGTCTTCTGTCGGTGATGGACGGATCGATCGCACCCGGACTGGAGGGACCATGCGGGAGGACAGCGACGAGCGGGTGCGTCCTGCGACGCCGGCCCTGCCGTACCGGCGGCTGGCCCGGCGGCGGCGCGCCCATGCGGCCTTCGCCTGGCTGGTCCTGCCTGTGCTGCTGCTCGCCATGACCGTCGAGGGCGCGCAGCACCTCCGGCCGTCCTGGCGCGCGCACCGGAACTCGGGCACGGCCGGGGTGTTCACCGTGACGCGCTGCGCCGGGGCCGACTGCTTCGGCGGCGGTGAGTGGGTGTCCGACGACGGCTCCCGCATGCTGCACGGGGTCCGCCTCTACGACGCGCCCGCGGGGGCGTACCAGGCCGGCAGCCGCATCCGCGCCCTGGACACCGGTCTGTCCTACGGCGTCTACACCGCGGGCGGCAGCGCCTATCTGGCCACCACGGCGGAACTGGCCGCCGGCATGTTCGGCCTGATCGGCTGCCTGGTGCTGCTGTTACGACGGGGCAGGGGCAGGCGCCGACGGCCTCTCCCGGTCCCTGATCAGCAGTGATCCAAATCGCCGAACTCGGACCTACGCTCACGTGGACGGGTGTGGTGCAGCTGCCTCAGGTCCCCAGGTGATGGCGTTCGGTGGGCGACCTGAGGCTCGACGCCGTCCAGCTCAGGAGATGTTCGGACAGCTCAAGGGGATGTTCGAGCTGCGGCACGTGGCCCGAGTCAAGCTCTACGTACGTCCAGTGCGGTAGCCGGGCGGCGGCGGCACGGGCCTGCGCGATGCCGACCAACCGGTCGTGCACGCCGTGCACGAGCAGGACGGGCATCGGCAGCGACTCCATCGCCCGCCAGTACGCGGTCGGCCGGGCCAGCAGCCGCAGCAGCGACCGGCTTGCCTCGAGGTAGGACGCCGCGCGGGCCGGGTGGTCGCGGGTCATCTCCTCATCGAGCGCGACGGCTGCCGCGATGACCTCCTCGGGCACCCGCGACCGGTCGGCGCAGGTCATGTCGAGGGTCTCCGCGACGCGCTGCCGGGCCGGCAGGGTCGCGATGCGCCGCCGCAGCACCCATCCGGCGAGGCCGGGGATCAGGTTCACGGCGAACCGCAGCCGCACCTGCGGGTCGATCTTCGCCCCGGGTGCCAGCGGAATGCTCGGATCCACCAGTGCCAAGCCCTTGACCAGCTCCGGCGCAGACGCGGCGGCCAACGTGGAGACCATGCCGCCCATCGAGTTGCCGACCAGCACAGCCGGCTCGCCGACCACCTCGGTCAGGTAGCGCCGCAGCAGCACGGCATTCGCGGACACCGTGGTGGGCCCGGCCTGCGCCCCGGTGCGGCCGAAACCGGCCAGGTCCAGGGCGCTGACCCGGGCGTACGGCGTCAGCAGCGGCGCGAGCCGCGTCCAGTTCAGGTGGGAGCCGCCCAGCCCGTGCACGAGCACCACGGGCGGGCCGTCCGGCGCGCCGCCGAAGTCGACGTGATGCACCCTGCCGCCGAGGTCGGCGTACGCGCTCTTCATGCTCAGCTCCCGTACTTGCGCAGCTCACGCTTGGCCAGCGAGGCCTTGTGCACCTCGTCCGGCCCGTCGGCCAGTCGCAGCGTACGCGCGGACGCCCACATGTGCGCCAGCGGGAAGTCCTGGCTGACGCCGCCCGCGCCGTGCAGCTGGATCGCCTTGTCGAGCACCCATCCCGCCATCTCCGGCACCACGATCTTGATGGCCTGGATCTCGGTGTGCGCACCCTTGTTGCCGACGGTGTCCATCAGCCACGCGGTCTTCAGCACCAGCAGCCGGGCCTGCTCGATGCGCACCCGCGCCTCGGCGATCCACTCGCCGACCACACCCTGGCTGGCCAGGGTACGCCCGAACGCGACGCGATCCTGCGCACGCCGGCACATCAGCTCCAGCGCCCGCTCCGCCATCCCGATCAGCCGCATGCAGTGGTGGATGCGCCCCGGCCCGAGCCGCGCCTGCGCGATGGCGAACCCCTCGCCCTCACCCGCGATCAGGTTCGTGACGGGCACCCGAACGTCGGTGAAGGTGATCTCGGCGTGGCCGCCGTGCCAGCCGTCGTCGTAGCCGAACACGTGCATGCCGCGGTGGATCTCCACGCCGGGCGTGTTCCGGGGCACCAGGATCTGGCTCTGCTGCCGGTGCCGCTCGGCGGACGGGTCGGTCTTGCCCATCACGATGAAGATCTCGCAGCGCGGGTTCATCGCCCCCGACGACCACCACTTGCGCCCGTTGATCACGTAGTGGTCGCCGTCGCGCTCGATCCGGGTGGTGATGTTGGTGGCGTCGGAGGAGGCGACCTCCGGCTCGGTCATGCAGAACGCCGACCGGATCTCGCCCGCCAGCAGCGGCTTGAGCCAGCGCTCCTGCTGCTCGGCGGTGCCGAACATGGAGAGCACCTCCATGTTGCCGGTGTCCGGGGCGGCACAGTTCATCGCCTCGGGCGCCAGGTGCCCGCTGCGCCCGCTGATCTCGGCCAGCGGCGCGTACTGCAGATTCGTGAGCCCCGCGCCGAGCGGATTGTTCGGCAGGAACAGGTTCCACAGGCCGCGCTTGCGGGCCTCGGTCTTCAGCTCCTCCATCACCGGCGGTGTGGTCCACGGCGCGATCTCGCGGAGCTGGTGCTCGGCGACCGCCTCAGCCGGATACACGTGCTGCTCCATGAAGTCGAGCAGCTCCGCACGCAGCTGCTCGGTGCGCTCGTCGTACGAGAAGTCCATGTCTCATGCCTCCTGGAGGATGCCGCGGCCGAGGGTGATCAGGCGCGGCACCATGGCGCCGACCCGGTCGAAGCCCTCGCCGACGGTCTGCCCGGCGAGATAGCGGTAGTGGATCCCTTCGAGGATCCCGACGAGCTTGAAGTGCGCGAACGCGACGTACCACGGCAGCTCGGACAGGTCCGTGCCGCGCCGGGCGGCGTACCGGGCCGACATCTGCGCGGCGGACGGGAAGATGCCCGGCGGCGGCGGCGTACCGAACAGGCCGTCCATCACCGGCTCGGTCCACATGCGCCAGTAGCAGAGGAACAGGCCCAGGTCGGCCAGCGGATCGCCGATGGTGGCCATCTCCCAGTCGAGCACCGCCCGGAGCTGGTCGCCCGGCCCGACGATGCAGTTGTCCAGCCGGTAGTCGCCGTGCAGGATCGACGCCTGCGCCGCCTGCGCGGGCATCCGCGCCGCCAGGTCGTCGTGCAGTTCCCGCAGACCGGGCAGCTCCCGGTTGTGCGAGTGCTGCAGCTGGGTGCTCCACCGGCGCAGCTGCCGGGCCAGGTAGCCCTCCGGCTTGCCGAAGTCGGCCAGCCCCACCGCGGCGGGGTCCACGGAGTGCAGGTCGGCCAGCACGTCCATCAGCGCCAGCGACAGCGAGGTCACCCGCTCCGCGCCCAGCGTCGCGGTCTGCTCGGCGGTCCGCCACACCGTCCCGTCCACGTGCTCCATCACGTAGAACGGCGCGCCGATCACCTCGGTGTCGTCGCACAGCGCGACCGTGCGCGGCACCGGCACCCGGGTGCCGCCCAGCGCGGAGATCACCCGGTACTCCCGGGACATGTCGTGGGCGGTGGACAGCACGTGGCCCAGCGGCGGGCGGCGCACCACCCAGCGCTGCGCGCCGTCGCCGACGCGGTAGGTCAGGTTGGACTTGCCGCCCGGGATCAGTTCCCCGCTCAGCTCACCCGCGACCAGCCCCGGCCGCGCCCGGTCCAGGAACGCCCGCAGCGCGGCCAGATCGAGGCCCTTCGGATCCGTCATGCCGTCACCTCGCCGTGCTCGGCTTCGCTCCTGGCGGCGTGGCCACCTGGCCTGTTCTCCGGTTCGGCCCACAACTTCTGGGATGTAGCTACATCCCAGAAGTTGTGGGCCGCCGACAGCACACCCTGCCCACAGCTCGACGCGCGCCCGTTCACGGCCGCACCACCAGGCGTCCGACGGTCTCGCCCGCGCCGAGCCGGGTCAGGCCCTCGGCGGCCTCGCCGAGGTCGAGCACGCCGCCGATCAGCGGCTGCACCACCCGCTCGGCGGCCAGCTCGCACAGCCGCCCGTGCGCCTCGGTGACCAGCGCCGGGTCGAGCTGCCGGTACAGGCCCCAGTGCACGCCGACGATCGAGTAGTTCTTGACCAGCGCGTGGTTGAGGCCGGGGCTCGGGACCGTGCCCCCGGCGAAGCCGACGACCAGGATGCGGCCCTCGAAGGCGACGCACTTGGCCGAGCCCGCGTACGCGTCGCCGCCCACCGGGTCGAAGATCACGTCCGCGCCGCGGCCGCCCGTCGCCGCCTTCACCGCTGCCACGAAGTCCTGCTCGCGGCGGTCGATGACCAGGTCAGCGCCGAGCTTCGCGGCCACCGCGGCCTTCTCCGCGCCGCCGGTCACCGCGATGACGTGCGCCCCCGCGGCCTTGCCCAGCTGGATCGCGGCGCTGCCGACCCCGCCCGCCGCCGCGTGCACCAGCAGCGTCTCGCCCGGCTGCAGATTCGCGCGGCGATGCAGCGAGAACCAGCCCGTCTGGTACGCGATGTGCATGGCGGCCGCGTGCACGTCGTCCAGCGCGGTCGGTGCCAGGAACGCGTCCGGCGCGTCGACCAGCGCGTACTCGGCCAGGCCGCCGTGCGGCAGCGAGGTCGTGCCGATGATCCGGTCGCCCTCGCCGAAGCCCTTCACGACCGCCCCGAACGACACGACGTCGCCGCACAGCTCGACTCCCGGCGTGAACGGCAGCGGCGGGCGCGCCTGGTACTGCCCCCGGCACAGCAGCACGTCGGGGAAGTTCAGCGCGGTCGCGCGGACGCGTACCAGCAGCTGGTCGGGGCCCGGCTCGGGAATCTCGACGTCGCCCAGGCGCATCACGTCGCGCGGCTCGCCGTGCGCGGTCGCCTGCCAAGCGCGCATCGTCGCGGCCATCAGACGTACATCCGGGAGACGGTCTCGGCGACGCAGACCGGCTTGTCGCCGCCCTCGCGCTCGATGGTCACCTGCGAGGTGAGCTGCACGCCGCCGGTCACGTCCTCGACCGAGAGCAGCTTGACCACGGCCCGCACCCGCGAGCCGACCGGCACCGGGGCGGGAAAGCGGACCTTGTTCGTGCCGTAGTTGACGCCCATGGTCACGCCCGGCACCCGCAGCGCGTCGCCGGCCAGCAGCGGAATCAGCGACAGGGTCAGGTAGCCGTGCGCGATGGTGGTGCCGAACGGGCCCTGCGCGGCGCGCGCCGGATCCGTGTGGATCCACTGCAGGTCGCCGGTGGCCTCGGCGAACATGTCGACGCGCTTCTGGTCTATCTCCAGCCAGTCGCTGGTGCTGACCACGGTCCCGGCGGCGGCGCGCACCTCGTCCAGGGAGGCGAAGCTCATGATCTGTTTCCTTCCGCGGTGAAGGCTGGCGAACTAAGTAAGCGCTTGCTTAGGATGCCGGTATGGAAGGGTGCTGTCAACGCTTCCCCGCGCCCCCTGGAGGCACACATGGACACCACCGCCGCCGACCTCGACGAGGTCGAGATGCTGGAGCGCGCGTGGCACGACGTCACCCCCGCGCCCGCCCGGCGGCTGCTCATCGCCGCCGTGCAGGCGTTCGGCGAGCGCGGGTATCACGCCACGACCACCCGTGACATCGCCAACCGGGTGGGGATGAGCCCGGCCGGGGTGTACGTGCACTACCGGTCCAAGGAGGAGCTGCTCTACCGGATCTGCCTGATCGGGCACCGGCACTCGCTGGTCGCGCTGCGCGCGGCGGCGGCGCGCAGCGGTGACCCGGTGACGCAGCTGCGCGACGTGATCGGGGAGTTCGCCGCCTGGCACGCGCTGTTCCACACACCGGCGCGGGTGATCTCGTACGAGCTGAACCACCTGGAGCCGGCCCACCTGACCGAGATCACCGCGCTGCGGCACGAGATGGACCTGGTGGTGCGCGCGACTCTGGAGCACGGGGTGCAGGAGGGCGTGTTCGACGTGCCCGACATCCCGGGGACCGGCCTGGCGCTGCTGTCGCTGACCGTGGACGTGGCCCGCTGGTATCGCACCTCCGGCCGCCGCGCGCCCGAGGACATCGGAGCGCTGTACGCCGACCTCGCCGTGCGTATGGTCCAGGCCCGCTGACGCCTCAGCCCGCGGTCCCGCTCGGGGCCTGGCCCTCCAGCATTGCGGTGCCGAGCGGCCGCAGCCGGTGCAGCATGGCGTTGCCGCGCCGGTCGCTGGCCACCAGCCCGGCGTTGCGCAGCACGCTGAGGTGCTCGCTGATGGTGCTCGGCGACTGGCTCAGCTGCGCGGCGATGGAGGTCGTCGAGCCGCCCGCCGCGCACAGCTCCAGGATCGCGGCGCGGCTGCGCCCGAGCAGCGCGGACAGCGCCTCGGTCTGCCGCGCGGCGAGCATCCCCGGAGACCGGTCGACCGGATACACCAGCACCGGCGGCAGCTGCGGGTCGATCAGCGTCAGCGGCCGGGAGCGGCGCTTGAAGAACGACGGCACGAGGACCATGCCGCGGCCCTCCAGGAACAGGTCGCGTTCGCCGGGGTAGTCGGTGATGGTCAGCACGCTGCCGTCGAACCGCACCGACGGGTGCAGCCCGTTCAGCATGGCGGCGACCCCGCCCGTCGCCATGCAGCGGGTGCGCATGTCGAGGTCCGCGCCGAACGACGCGGTGACGGCCGGCCACTGCGGGCGGATGACCGCCTCGAAGTAGTCGCGCATGCCGGTGACCAGCTGGCCCATGGCGTCGGCGCGCCCGGCGGCGAGGTCGCGGGCGGCGGTCATCAGGTTGCCGCGCTGCCGGGCGACGGTGCTCACCTCCTGGGTGAGCTGCCGGGTGGGGGTGCGGGCGACGACCTCGAGGCCGTCGTCGACGCCGGCGCCGGCGGGGCCGGGGGTGAGCAGGTCGGGGAAGTCGCCGTGGGCCCAGTTGAGATGGATGAACAGGTCCACGCTGTCGCGCAGCGGCAGTCCCTGCTGGAGGGTGCCCCGGGCGGTGCGGTGCCAGCCGGCCAGCAGCGGGTCCTCATTGCGCTTGGCCAGCATGTGGCAGCTCAGCGTGATCTCCCACAGGGGAGAGGGCTCGGCGAGGATGCGGACGGCGCTGACGTCGCGCTGTGTGAAGTGAATACGGAACATGCCTGTTCCACCCATCCCGCCTGTCCGGTGCCGAGTCGCCCTGGGCAGGCTGCTACGCGGAGCGGCGCCTCGTCAATAAGACTCCTCAAGCATTCATCAGGTTGTATGCCGTGACCGGCGTCACCGGTTCTGGACGGTGACCCGGTAGTTCAGCTCGACGAGCTCATGGGAGTAGACCGGGGTGTGGAACGTGACCTGCAGCCACTGGTGCTCGCCGCCGCGCGGGTCCGGCACCACCGCGACCCGCTCGTCACGGGCCCCGATGTGCACCGCGCTGACGTTGCCCGAGCTGCGGAAGTGCCGCACGCTCAGCTCGATGCCGAGCGCGTCCGGCGGCTGCGGGTAGGGCGCGCTGTCCGGCACGAAGAACGACACCTCCTGCAGGTCGGTGAGGCGGATCATGCCCCGGAACCCCGTGTTGTGGACGAGCACGACGTGTCCCGTGTAGACGGTGGTGTGCACCGTCGCCCCGGTCGCCGGATCGATCCCGTCGGCGAAGGTCCGCAACCCGGGCACCACGGCCCGCATCTCCAGCAGGTTCACACCCGGCACGCTAGGTCCCCGGCGCCGTCCGATCCATCGGCCGTGGGGTTGATCGCGAGTTCGTGTCGAAACCTGTGCTCAGACCTCATGTTCTGACACGAGACGCCGATCTTGCCTCCTGCGCGGGCGGCTACTCGACGGGCCAGCGGTAGCGGAGCTGGTAGCGGTCGGCGGCCATGACGATGTCGGCGGTCTCGACCGGACGGCCGGCGGCGTGGTACGTGCGCTGGACGACCATCATCAGGGCGCCGGCCGAGGGCAGGTGCAGGCGTTCGATCTCGTCGGGGTGCGCCGCGCGGGCGATGACCTCCTCGACGCACTCGTCGATGCGTACGCCGATCGCGTCCATGCGGGCCACGACGCCCACCGCGGCGCCGTCCTCGGGCAGCTCCACCGGGGTGCCCCGGGTGATGGCCAGCGGCTCGTAGCTCGTCGCGAGCTGGATCGGGCTGCCGTCGGCAAGGTAGCGGTAGCGGGTGCGCAGCACCGGGTCGCCGGGCTCGACGCCGAGCCGGGCCGCGATCGCGTCGGGGCAGCCGACCTCGGCCGATTCGTGCTCCCAGCCGGGCCGCTGCCCGGAGGAGGTGACGTCCCGCGCGAACGGCGAGGTAGAGCCGCCGCGGCGGCGCTGGTCCCGGCCCTGCGAGTCGCGGACGAGGCGGCGCACGCGGCGGACGTACACGCCGGAGCCGTGCCTGCCCTCGACGAGGCCCTCGGCCTTCAGTACGGCGATGGCGCGCTTGGTGACCGTGTTCGAGACCCCGAACCGGGTCATCAGCCGGCTCTCGCTGGGCAGCTTCGCGCCGGGTGCCAGCTCTCCCGCGACGATGCGGCCGCGCAGTTCGGCCGCGATCTGCAGGTACGCGGGCAGGTCGGCAGGCATGACGTGAAAGGTCCTTCCGTTCTCCGCCTACCAGTAGATCACTCATCAGGTTAGGGCACTAGGTTTGTTGCGCCGCAATAGTTGGTGCCCTAACTTTGAGTCGTGGTCGGACGGTCATCAGCGTCCTGAGCGACCGCACGGCCACTGGTCTGGATCGGACATGGCGGCCGCCGGTGCGGGTGTTCGTCAGCCGCCACGTCCTCACCCTGGGGAGGGCGCGTGTGCGGGCGAAACGATCGACCACCAGGCAGGCGGCCATGAACGGCAGCCCGGCTCGATGGAAAGTCTCCAGCGGCGAAGAGGTCTTCGTCGGCGACCACGTGGCGCTGGCCCGCCACCCCGACTCGGTGGGCCGCATCGTCGCCGCCGGTGACGCGGAGGACTCCATGGAGGTCCTGCTCACCTCCGGCCCCGAGACCGGCCGGGTGATCACCGTGCGGCCGGGCGACATCCTGCTGCGCCTGCGCCGGTGAGCAGCACCCTGACGCGACCATGACGACGGCATGACGGTCGATCCGCATGGTGTCACCAGCGCCGCAGAGGGCGGCGCGGGTAACCGAGGAGCGAAGTCATGAACCGATCGAAGGCGGCCGTGCGGGCGTTGGTGCTCGCCGCGGCCCTGGTGCTGCCGCTCGGACTGGCCCTGCCGGCCAGCGCCGCGACCAGCAGGGACGGCTGCACCGTCGACCCGGTCCGGCCGATCCACAACGGCACCTTCACCGGTGGCGGCGAGAAGTGGATCGACTACGACGTCGAGGTGGACTGCAGCGCCGGGCGCACCATCGAGCTGGAGATGCGGCGCTGGGAGGCCGACTCCGGGCTCAACGGCGCCGACGACCTGATCGGCACCAGCAGCACGACCCGGACGTTCAACACGACCTCCGGCTGGACGTGGACGATCACCGGTGTGCTGCCGGACAACGACGGCGGCATGGACCAGTGGTCGGAGATGTACCAGCAGGTGCGCTTCCGGGTGACCAGCAACGGCGTCCAGGGCTCCTGGACGGCCTGGGAGAGCAGCGGCATCCGCGACATCCACGTCTGACCCCCGCGCGGTCGGCCGAAGCTCCGTTCTTCAGGAACGGAGCTTCGGCCCGTGCGGTCAGCCCGCGGCGAGCAGCTCCCGTACGCGGGGCACGACCTGCTCGCCGTAGAAACGGATCGAGTTCATCAGCTTCTCGTGGGGCAGGGTGCCGGCGCTGTACTTCAGCTCGAACCGCTGCACGCCGAGGCTGCGCACCGTGTTCGCGATCTTCTGGGCGACGGTCTCCGGCGAGCCGACGTACAGCGAGCCCTGGTCGGCCTCGCCGTCGAAGCGGGACCGGTTGGTGGGCGGCCAGCCGCGCTCGCGCCCGATCCGGTCGATCATCGTCCGGTAGTGCGGCCACAGCTCCTCGCGGGCCTGCTCGTCGGTCTCGGCGATGTGCCCGGGGGAGTGCACGCCGACCGGCAGCGTCTCGGCCTTCAGCTCCGCCAGGGCGCGGTGGTAGAGGTCGACGTACGGCGCGAACCGTCCCGGCTGCCCGCCGATGATGGCCAGCATCAGCGGCATCCGGTACGCGGCGGCCCGGATCACCGACTCGGGACTGCCGCCGACACCGATCCAGGTCCGGATCCGGCCGGACTCCGTCTTCGGGTAGACGTGCTGGTCCGTGAGCTGCCCCGGCCGCAACTGCCCCTGCCAGGTGACGGGTCCCTCCTCCAGCAGCTGGGCGAGCAGGTCGAGCTTCTCCTCGAACAGCTCGTTGTACTGGCCGAGGTCGTACCCGAACAGCGGGAACGACTCGGTGAACGAGCCCCGGCCGAGGATGATCTCGGCCCGGCCGCGGGACACGGCGTCCAGGGTGGCGAAGCGTTCGAAGACGCGCACCGGGTCGTCGGAGCTGAGCACGGTCACCGCGGTGCTGAGCTTGATCCGCTCGGTGCGCGACGCGATGGCGGCCAGCACGATCTCCGGCGCGGTGACGGCGAAGTCCTGCCGGTGGTGCTCGCCGATGCCGAACGCGTCGACGCCGAGGCTGTCGGCGAGCACAGCCTCCTCCACCACATTGCGGATGACCTGCGCGTACGAGACCTTGTCGCCGTCGCTGCCGACGGTGACGTCGCCGAACGTGTCGAGCGCGAACTCCAGTGGTGCGGACATCCCTGCCTCTTCCTCGTTGATCGTCGACAGCGTGAACCGGGCCGCCCGGCGCGGTATTCCGGCACGCGACCCGGGTCACCTCAGCGGTCACCGCCGCAGTCTGGCGTACCGCTCGCCCGCCGCGTGCCACCAGGCAGGGGGTGACGGGCCGACGATGCGGGAGGTGGGCTGTTCGGGGTGCAGCCCGAGCGGGCGGAGCAGCTCGCCGGGCACGCACACCCGCAGCGCACCGTGGGGCCGACCGTGTTCGTCACGGCCGCATATCAGGTCCACCCGGAGCTGGTGATCGCCGAAGGGCATCCAGTCGATGCCGCGCTCCCGCAGTCAGGCCAGCACGGCCTCAACCGGACGCGGACAGCCGGTCACGTTGTCGTACACGGCGAGAGTGATCCACTCGATGTCGGGCAGCGGCACGCCGTGAGTGCCGGGCCGGGCGGGCCGCCGCCGGGGGCGCGCAGCCGGGTTCTCGGGGGACGTCATGGCGGCATGTTCCCATCGCGACCTGACCGGACGCCATCGAGAAACCGTTGATCCACCGGACGGTGGAGATCGAGGCGGCGGTTCGGCCATGGCGAGCGCGATGCGGACGTGGCACGGTGCCGGGCATGATCTCCGGAGCCGAAGGAACGGGCGCCGTCGCGCTGCGCAGGAGCGGGCCCGGCCTGGCCGTGCCCCGGCTCAGCCCCGGTGCGCGCGTCGCCTGCCTGGTGGGCATGATGCAGGCCGGCGCGTACGGCCGTTCCGCCACCCGCACCGAGCACCTGCTGCTCGGCCTGGCCGGCTGCCCGGAGACGACCAGCGCGCGGGCGCTCGCCTCGCTCGGGCTGACGGTCGAGGTGCTGGACGCCGAGGTGCGGCGCGCGTGCGGCCGGGGCTGGCTCATCCGGCGGGTGGCGATGCAGCTGGACCCGGCGGTGCGGGCGCTCGTGGGAGTGCTGGCGAGGCAGGCGCCCGCCGACGGCGACCGTCTCATCCGGTCCGGTGACCTGCTGCTGGCCCTGGCCGAGCACGGCACCGCAGGCGGCCGCCGGGTGCTCGACGGGCTGGGCGTCGGCGCCGCGGACGTGCGCCGGGTCCTGGCGGAGACGCCGCTCGCCGAAGGGGGTCACGTGGAGACCCACATCCGCCTCGTCGACGGCCGGTGTGTGCACGGCTGACGGCGGGTCAGCGGCGCAGCCCGGTGAGGACCAGGTCGGCGAGTTCCTTGGCGATCGCCGCGGCGGCCTTGGGCCCGTCGGGGCGGTACCAGGTGTGCAGGGAGTTGGTCACCCCGAAGATGGACCAGGAGACGATCTCCGGGGAGGCGACGGCGGCGAAGACCCCGGCCTCCTGCGCGTCCCGGATCAGGCCGCGCACCGTCTCCTGGTAGCGGCGCCAGTCGGCCTGTAGGCGCTGCGTGCGCTCGCTGTCCATGGCGGCCAGCTCGCGGGAGACGGCCGCCGACTCCTTGATCATGGCCGCGGTGCCGACCACGATGTCGTCGATGATCGCGCGCAGCGTCCACTCCGGATCGCGGCCCTGCCCGATGATGCGGTCCAGCGCGGCCAGCCGTTCGCCGAAGACCGCCCGGTACATCTCGATGAGCAGGTCCTCCTTGGCGCCGAAGTAGTGGTAGAGGCCGCCCTTGGTGACGCCGGCGCGGTCGACGACCTGCTGCACCGACGTCGCGGCATACCCCTGCTCGGCGAACAGCTCGGTGGCGGCGGCCAGGACGCGCTCGCGCACCCCGGCCGCCCCCGCGACCGTCCTAGAACGCCCCATCGGGGATCTCCATCAGGGCGTTGTCGGTCTGCTGCAGCACCCGTCGCCGGGCGGTCAGCTCCGGCAGCACGGTACGCGCGAAGAACCGCGCCACGGCGAGCTTGCCCTGGTAGAAGCCGGTGTCGTCGGCGGAGGGCGACCCGGCCAGCGCGTCGAGGGCCACCGCCGCCTGGCGGGTCAGCAGCCAGCCGATGAGCAGGTCGCCGACGCTCATCAGCAGCCGGGTCGAGTTCTGCCCGATCTTGTAGACCTCGCTCGGGTCGCCGCCGGAGTCCTTCAGCCAGCCGAGCATCGTGTCGACCATGTCGCGCACGTCGTCGATGCCCTCGCGCAGCGACTCGCACTCCAGCTTCAGGTCGGCGTTCGATTCGGTGGCGTCGCAGAAGTCGGTCATCTCGCCGAGCAGCAGGTCCAGCGCCACCCGGCGGTCCCGGGCGATCTTGCGGAAGAAGAAGTCCAGGCCCTGGATCGCGGTGGTGCCCTCGTACAGGGTGTCGATCTTCGTGTCCCGGATGTACTGCTCCATCGGGTAGTCCTGCAGGTAGCCCGAGCCGCCGAGGGTCTGCAGGGACAGTGCCAGCATCTCGTAGGAGCGCTCCGAGCCGACGCCCTTCACGATCGGCAGCAGCAGGTCGTTGACGTTGGAGCCCTGGGCGTGGTCGCGGTCCAGCCAGCCGGCGGTGTAGAGGTAGACGGCGCGCAGGCCCTCGGCGTACGACTTCTGCAGCATCAGGATGCGGCGCACGTCGGGGTGGCGGTCGATGGTGACGCGCGGCGCGGTCTTGTCGGCGGCCTGGGTCAGGTCCGGGCCCTGCACCCGCTGGCGGGCGTAGTCGAGCGCGTTGAGGTAGCCCGTCGACAGCGTCGCGATGGCCTTCACGCCGACCTGCATGCGCGCCGACTCGATCACCTTGAACATCTGCGCGATGCCGTCGTGCACCTCGCCGACCAGCCAGCCCACCGCCGGGGCACCGTGCTGGCCGAAGGTCAGCTCGCAGGTGCTGGAGACCTTGAGGCCCATCTTCTTCTCGACGTTGGTGGCGTAGACGCCGTTGCGCTCGCCCAGCTCGCCGGTGGTGTGGTCGAAGTGGAACTTCGGCACCAGGAACATGGACAGACCCTTGGTGCCCGGCCCGCCCGCACCGGGCGTGTCCACCGGCCGGGCCAGCACGAAGTGCATGATGTTCTCGCTCAGGTCGTGCTCGCCCGAGGTGATGAACCGCTTGACGCCCTCGATGTGCCAGGAGCCGTCGGCCTGCGGCAGCGCCCGGGTGCGGCCCGCGCCGACGTCGGAGCCGGCGTCCGGCTCGGTCAGCACCATGGTCGCACCCCACCGGCGGTCGATCATGATCTCGGCGATGCGCTGCTGCTCCGGGGTGCCCATGCGGTGCAGCAGGCCGCCGAAGCCGGGGCCGCCGCCGTACATGTACACCGGCGCCTGCGCGCCCTGCACCAGCTCGATCAGCGCCCACCACAGCGCGCGCGGGGCGACCACGCCGCCCGCCTCGGCGGGCATGTCCAGCCGCCACCACTCGGCGTCCATCCACGCCTGGTACGACCGGCAGAAGCCCTCGGGCATGGCCACCGAGAACGTACGCGGGTCGTAGACGGGCGGAGTCCGGTCGGCCTCGGCGTACGACGCGGCGATCGGCCCGACCGACAGCCGCTCGACCTCGGCGAGCATGTGCTCGACGGTCTCGGTGTCGAGGTCGGCGAAGCGCCCGGCGCCCAGCTGCTCGCCGAGGCCGAACACCTCGAACAGGTTGAATCGCAGGTCGCGCAGGTTGCTCCGGTAGTGGCTCATGGCCGCCCTTTCGTCGTCTCCGAGGTGCCCCATGACACTGCGCGGCGCCTCACCCTGTCAATACCGACCGGTTGGTATGTTGTCTTTCACCAACCCTACCGACCGGTCGGTCGGATCGCTAATGTGTGCACAGCCACTGCATGAACGATTCCTAAGGGGCAACTGTGCGCACAGGTCTGGAAGGTCGTACCGCGCTGGTCACCGGCGCCTCCCGGGGCATCGGCCTGGCCACCGCGGCCGCGCTGGCCGCCGAGGGCTGCAACGTCGTGCTCACCTCCCGGCGGCAGGAGGCGCTGGACGCGGTCGCCGAGGAGCTGCGCCAGGCGTACCCGAAGGCGGGCTTCCTCGCCAAGGCCGCGCACGTGGGGGAGAAGGACCAGGCCGAAGCCTGCGTCGCCGCCGCCGTCGCCGAGTTCGGCTCGGTCGACGTGCTGGTCAACAACGCCGGCACCAATCCGTACTTCGGGCCCATGGTCGATCTCGACGTGTCCCGCGCCGAGAAGACCGTGCAGGTCAACCAGCTGTCCATCGTGCTGTGGACGCAGGCGGTGTGGCACGCCTCGATGGCCGCGCACGGCGGCGCCGTCGTGAACATCGCCTCGGTCGGCGGTCTGGCCACCGAGCCCGGCATCGGCTACTACAACGCGACCAAGGCCGCGGTCATCCACCTCACCCGGCAGTTCGCCGCCGAGCTGGCCCCTAAGGTGCGGGTCAACGGCATCGCGCCGGGCATCGTGCGGACCAAGCTCGCCCAGGCGCTGTGGGAGAACAACGAGGAGCTGATCAACCAGCACACGCCGCTGGGCCGCATCGGCGAGCCCGTCGACATCGCCAACGCGGTGGTGTTCCTGGTCGGACAGCAGTCCTCCTGGATGACCGGGCAGACGCTCGTCGTGGACGGCGGCTCGCTGATCCGCCACTCGTTCCTCGCCTGACGCACCGTCTTCATGAACGAAGCTCCCGCGATGCTGTTCCGGCAGCAGGGCGGGAGCTTCGTTCATGCCGTACTACCGGGTGACCGCCACCGTGTAGGTGCCGCGCGCGCAGCCGGTGACCTGCCAGCCGCCGGGCACCCGCAGCGTTGCCGCGTCACTGACGTTCTCGGTCTTGAGCACGGGCTGCGCGTCGCCGGGCACCCAGATGTCGAGGCGGCAGCTCGCTCCGTCGGCGGCGGCCGTCGCGCCGAACGTCAGGCCTCCGTCGGCGGCGGCCAGCGTGTCCAGGCGGCCGGGGAACGCCTTTGGATACGCCCTGGTCAGCGGCCTGGCGAAGCCGTCCGGCGGGGCGATGGGGGCGCCGGTGACGCAGTCGACCTTGGCGAGATTGCCGGAGGTCTTCGCATCGGGGCCGGTCTCCGGCGAGCCGCAGCCCTGCTTCCACACCCAGAACGCGCCGCCCAGGCCGCGCCGGTCCTGCGCCGCGCCGAACCGGGCCACCTTCGCGCCGTCCACCGCCGGGTCGCCGAACCAGCCCCACTCGCCGGGCCAGAGCGCCGCGCCGTACGCCGCCGCCGCGCGCGACGACACCGTCAGGTTGCGCTCGATCGTGGCGATGGTCAGGCCGAACCCCTGGTCCATCGAGATCGACTCGCTGTACGGGTGCGGTGCGAAGACCAGCAGCCGGTCGTCGGTGAAGCCGGGCGGCGGCGTGACGTCGAAGGCGAGCCCGGACCAGAGCACACTCGGCTCGAAGAAGACCAGGTGCGGGAAGCCCTGCCCGGCCCGCTCGGCGGCGCGGATCGCGGTGATGGCCGCGTCGTAGTACCGGCCCAGCAGCAGCCCGGAGCTGATCGGCGGGTTCGCGCCGATGCCGGGTTCGTTGAGCAGGTCGTATCCAGCGACCGCGGGCTCGTTCGCGAACGCCTGCGCGACGAACGCCCAGGCGCGGACCAGCTCGGTCTGGATCCCGTCCCGGTCGGTGTAGAAGCTGGTGTACGCCGTCGCCACCGCCGGGGCCAGGTCGCGTGCCAGGAACTGGCAGTGCAGCGTCCCGTCGGTGATCGTCGCCCAGGCCGGCGCGCCGTCCCAGCCCGTGGTGGGGGTGGTGCCCCCGCCGCACTGCTCATCCGGCCGGGCCAGGGCGTTGCCCCAGGCGTCCTGGTGCATGTCCAGCACGACGTAGACGCCGTGCGCCTTGGCCGACGCGACCGCCGCCCGGATCTGTCCCAGGTAGCCCTGGTCGAACTCGCCACGCCGCGGCTCCAGCCGCGACCAGGACATGCCGAGGCGTACGACGTTGAAGCCCAGCGCGGAGATGTCGGCGAAGTCGGCGTCGGTCAGCGGCGCGGTCGCCGGGATCGCGGGATCGCGCAGGTGGTAGTCGATCAGCTGGTTCACGTTGACACCGCGCAGGATCACCTGGCGGCCGGTCACGTCCCCGATGACCGGCAGCGTGCCCTCGCCCGAGGCGGGCAGCAGGTGCAGCCGCTCCAGCCCGCCGGACGCGGGCACCGGCGTCACCGGCTGTGGGCCGGGCACGCCCGGGGACGCGACCAGCAGCGGCAGCGCCACCAGGACCGCGACGGCGGGCACGGCGGCCACCCGCAGCCGCGGGAACCGGCCTGCCGCGACGAGCGCCGCGCGCCACCGCCACGCCGCGGCCGCGCCGAGCGCGCCGATGAGGCCGGTGGTGACGCCGTACCCGATACCGGTCGCGACACTCAGCAGGGTGGTGGCGATCCACCAGCTGTCCGGGCCGCCGTCGGACGGCCGGGGGGCCAGCGCGGCGGTCACCGCGCCGAGCACGCCGAGGCCGAGCCCCGCCACGGTCGCGGCCAGCCAGACCGTCACGGCGACGGCCGGCAGCGTGCTGTGGGCCGGCCGCCGTCGCAGCGCCTGCAAGGTCATGCCGAAGATCCCGAGGAACACGGCCGTACCGCAGACGAACCCGACCACTCCGGCGGCGGCGGTCGGTGCGAGCAGCGGACCGGCGAACGCGTAACCGACCGGCCCGCCCCGCCACCACCGCTCCCCGAACACGGCCGCCACGACCGTCACCAGGACGAACATGCCCACCACGGCAAGCCCGATCCCGCTCCCGACCACCGCCTGTCGCCCGCCCCCGGTCTCCGGCAGCCCGGCCGCCACGTCGGCGGGCGCCGTGTCATCGAGCGCCGTGTCATCGAGCGCCGTGTCATCGACCGCTTTCGGGGAAACTGCACGAATCCCGGCCTGCTCACCTGCAGTTTCCCCGAAGTTGGCCGTTGCAGTGGCCGTGGTCGTGGGGGGCGGGCTGAGGCGGAAGGCTAGTGCGGCGGGGGCGGCGACCAGGGGGCCGACCAGGAGGAACTTGATCGCGGCGAAACCGCTGACGGCGAAGGCGAAGCGCAGCGCCGCACCGGCGGTCAGGTGCGGGCCGACCAGGGGTGCCGCGGTGACCAGCCCGGTCGCGGCGGTCGCCAGTGCCCCCGCGCCGAGAACCGTGGCCCAGGTGACGAGGAAGACCCACCACGCCGAGCGCCGGGGCCGGTCACCCGCGAGCAGCAGCAGCGGTAGGGCCGTGGCGGCGAGCAGCACCGGCAGCCCGACGAGCAGCGGCGCCCACTGGTAGGCGCCGCCAGTGTCCAGCAGTGGCAGGCCGCGCCCGCCGACCGGGGCCAGCAGGCCGGACGGGTCCCAGGCGGCGCTGGCCGCGACGACGAGCACGAGCACGATGATCGCGGCGGCGGCGGCGCGGGCGGCGGGACGCCGCAGCCATGACGCGGGGGCCGGTGAGGTGAGTTCCGTCATAATGAACGCGAAGATTAGTCGCATCCGGCACCCCGCTCGCCCCCGGATCGGCCGGTCGCACCGCACCGAACGGCTGATCAAGAAGCGGGCCGCTCACGCTCACTCGGGCAGGAGCTTGGCCACGTCGGGTGCGTACACGGTCATCCAGTGCGGATGCAGCCGGTAGTAGACGACCTCGCGCTCCCAGTCGAAGGCGTCGGCGCCGTAGCAGTCTTTGAAGTACGCCAGCAGTTCCGGCCAGTCTGCGGCGGGTGCGCCGTCCTCCGGGTTGAGGATCTCGACCGTGCCGTGGGTGAACACGCCCAGGTCCTCGCCTCTCATGTGTGCCGCGCTGGCGGCCGGGCGCGCGGCCAGATGCCGGGCCTTGGCGGCGGTGCGCGCCGTGCCGAAGTGCCACCGCCCGTGCAGGAAGTGCCCGTCCACGCCGCTGATCCGCGGCTCGCCCTTCGCGGTCACGGTGGACAGGGCGAGCGTGCACATGCCGGTCAGGATCCGGGTCAGCTGCACCGCGTCGATCGTACGTGCGGTGAAGATCGATTGCAGGTGGGCCGTGGAGCGGGACAGCGAGGCGTCGAGCAGGGCCTGGAGTTCGTCGAGTTCGGATGCCGTTTCACGCATCGGCCCACCGTAACCAGCCGCCGGCCGGAAACCCGGCAGGCTCAGGCCGGGGTGAGGATCAGCCAGGCGAACCCGACCGTGCCGCGGTAGCCGCCGAGATACTCGTCGCGTCGCTGGTCGGCGAACGCGCGGGCCTCCGGGGTGCCGAGCCGCTCGATGCCGGCACGCCAGTCGGACTCGAAGTCGTCCCACTCGCCGATCGTGGACACCGCGACGTGCAGCGGGCGGAATCCGGCCGCGACGCACAGCCGCGCCAATCCGAGGAGGTCGGGCAGGTCGCCGAAGATCTCCCGGATCGCGGTGGCCGGGTCGGTCTCGTAGCAGCCTTCGCCGAACAGCAGGAGGCCGCCGGGTGCGGTCAGCCGGTGCAGCACGGTCAGGGCCTGCTCGGCGCCGCCCCAGATGTGGCTCGCGCCGACGTTGAGCACCAGCTCAGCCGGGGTGTCCCAGGTGGTCGCGTCGGCGGTGTGGAAGGTGACCCGGTCGGCCAGTCCGAGCACCCGGGCGCGTTCGTCCGCGTGGGGCTTGTCCTGCGGCTCCCGTTCGACGCCGTCGCCGCTGATGCCGTACGCGTCGCAAAGGCGCATCAGCAGCTCGCCGTTGCCGCAGCCGAGGTCGAGAGCACGCCAGCCGGGGCCGGCCGGGGCCAGCCGCCGGATCAGGTCGGCGGCGCGCAGCTCGCCGAGCGGAGCGTTGAAGGTGAGCCCGGCGGCTGCCGCCGCGAAGAACGGCTTGAGGTCCTGGTCGGTCACCCGTTCACGTTACCCGCGGACGCCGCGACGCCGGATCTTGGTCCCGCGCCGCCGCGCCGGCACGGGACCAGGATCAGGAAGTCAGCAGGGCAGGCGGCCGTTGCGGGGGCGCAGGCGAGGACGGGTCCCACAGACGACCCCAGCAGCGATCTTGCCCCGGCGGCACGGGCCGCGGTGGCGGTCAGGCGGTCCGGTCGGTGTGCCGGTCGCGGTCGCGGACCAGGCGCAGGCGGATCTTGGTGATGCTGCGCTCGGCGACCTCGACCACCTCGGCGGTGAAGCCGGGCGCCTTCACGACGTCGCCGGGCTCGGTCGGGATGCGGCCCAGCCGGTCCAGCACCAGGCCCGCGACGGTGGTGTAGTCCACCTCGCCCAGCCGGTCCACGTCGATGCCGAGATCGGGCAGGTCGTGCAGCGGGAACGAGCCGGGCAGCAGGAACACGTCGTCGTCCTCGCGGACCACCGCGACGATGTCCCGGTCGGTCTCGTCGTAGATCTCGCCGACGACCTCCTCCACCAGGTCTTCCATGGTGAGGATGCCGTCGATCGAGCCGTGCTCGTCCACCACCAGGGCGAACTGCTCGCGCTGCGAGCGCAGCTGGCGCATGGCGTCCGACACCGACAGCGTCTCCGGCAGGAAGATCGCGGGCCGGGCGCGCTCGCCGACCTCGCCCTCGGCGTCGAGCAGGTCGCGCAGGTGCACCACGCCGACGACCGTGTCCAGGTCGCCGTCGCGGACCACGGGGGCCCGGCTGTGGCCGGAGTTCGCCAGCTCGCGCAGGCCCTCCTCGACGGTCAGGTCGGCGGCCAGGGCGAACACCTCGCGCCGCGGGATGAGGATCTCCCGGATGTCCCGTTCGGTGATCTCGAACGCACCGGAGATGATCTCGCGTTGCTGGGCGCTGAAGCCGCGCTGCGCGACGACCAGGTCGCGGATCTCCTCGGCGGAGATCTCCTCGCGCCCGGCCCGCGGGTCGACGCCGGCGATCCGCACGATCACGTCGGTGGCCTTGCCGAGCAGCCAGACGATGGGCCGCGACGCGGTGGCCATCCAGTCCAGCGGCCGGGCCGCGAGCAGCGCCCAGCCCTCGGCGCGCTGCATGGCGATGCGCTTGGGGGCCAGTTCGCCCAGCACCAGGGTCAGGAACGTCAGGACCAGGGTCACCAGGACGATGGCGACGACCTCGGCGGCGGAGCCGAGGAACGCGAGTGCGGGCACGAGCGGCTGGGCCAGCGAGGTGGCGGCGAAGGCCGAGGCCAGGAAGCCGGCCAGGGTGATGCCGATCTGGATGGTGGCCAGGAACCGGTTCGGGTCCCGGGACAGGCGGGCGAGCACCCGGCCGCCGGAGGAGGAGCGCTCGAGCCGCTGGATCTGCGACTCGCGGAGCGAGATGAGTGCCATCTCGCTGCCCGACAGGGCTCCGTTGATCAACATCAGGACAAGCACCAGCAGGATCTGGGTGCCGTAGCCGCCCACAGGCGTTCACTCCTCGGAGCTCAAAGTTGAATCAACACCGTATCGGGGTCGTCCTGCCCGCATCGCACGGGGCGGCAAGCACAAAGCTCCGTTCACGCAGCAAAGCGGCATGAACGGAGCTTTGTTCGCAAAGACGTCAGGACTCCTGGCGCTCGGTCTTGTCGCCCGACCACAGGGTGTGGAACACGCCGTCGGCGTCGACCCGCTTGTAGGTGTGCGCCCCGAACAGGTCGCGCAGGCCCTGGGTCAGCGCGGCGGGCAGGCGCTCGCGGCGCAGGCCGTCGTAGTACGCCAGGGAGGACGAGAACACCGGGGCGGGGATGCCCAGCTGCGCGGCGGTGGCCACGACCCGGCGCCAGGCCGGCACGGCCGCCCCGATCGCCTCGGTGAACGCCGGCGCGAACAGCAGGTTGGCGGGCGGGTTGTCGCTCCGGTACGCCTCGGTGATGTCGCGCAGCAGCGAGGCCCGGATGATGCAGCCGGCCCGCCACAGCGACGCGATCGCGGCCAGGTCCAGCTCCCAGCCGTACTCCTTGGCCGCCGCGACCAGCATGTCCAGGCCCTGGGCGTAGCTGACCAGCTTCGACGCGTACAGCGCCTGGCGCACGTCCTCGACGAAGGTGTCCGGCAGGTCCAGCTTCACCTCGTGCCCGGGCAGCAGGCTCTGCGCCACGGGACGCTGCGCGGCCTGCGACGACAGGGCGCGGGCGAACACCGACTCGGCGATGCCGGTGACCGGCGAGCCCAGCTCCAGCGCCGCGATGACGGTCCAGCCGCCGGTGCCCTTCATGCCCGCGGCGTCGACCACGACGTCCACGAACGGCTTGCCGGTCTTGGCGTCGACGTGCCCGAGCACCTCGGCGGTGATCTCGATCAGGAAGGACGACAGGTCGCCCTTGTTCCACTCGGCGAAGATCTTCGACTGCTCGGCCGGCTCGATGCCCGCGCCTGCGCGCAGCAGGTCGAACGCCTCGCCGATGACCTGCATGTCGGCGTACTCGATGCCGTTGTGGACCATCTTCACGAAGTGGCCGGCGCCGTCGGTGCCGATCCAGGAGCAGCACGGCTCGCCGTCGACGTGGGCGGAGATCTTCTCAAGCATGGGCCCGAGCGACTCGTACGACTTCTTCGACCCGCCCGGCATGATCGACGGGCCCTTGAGCGCGCCCTCCTCGCCACCGGACACGCCCACGCCGACGAAGTGCAGGCCCTTCTCGGCCAGCGCGGCCTCGCGGCGGCGGGTGTCGGTGTAGTGGGAGTTGCCCGCGTCGATGATGATGTCGTCGGCGTCGAGCAGCGGCACCAGGTCGTCGATCACGTCGTCGACCGGCTTGCCGGCCTTGACCATGATCAGGACGCGGCGCGGCTTCTCCAGCGCGCCGACCAGCTCCTGCAGCGTCTCCGCCGGGACGAAGTCGCCCTCGTGGCCGTGCTCGGCGATCAGCGCGTCGGTGCGGGCGCGGCTGCGGTTGTGCACCGCGACGGTGTAGCCGTTGCGGGCCAGGTTGCGGGCGAGGTTCGCGCCCATCACCGCCAGCCCCGTGACACCGATCTGTGCTGCCATGATGTGACTCCTGGTCGTGAAAGCCCGATGTGAAACGGCCGCGCCGCTGCGTCCCTTGTCACTCATACCCCACCACGGCGAGCGCCCTCGCGCACGCTCGGGGCGGCGGTGTCCTATTGATCGAGAAGTCCTGCCTGGTGATCGCCGGGCGGCTCCCGATCCCATCCTGCCCGACGGCCGGGCGCGCCGAGCCGACGTGGCGGAACTGCGCCGCTCGCGCCCGCCCCACGTGATGGACTGAGTCGACTACTGTGCGCGCCATGACTGAACCGCACAGCTCCTCGAATACCCGTCGCCGCGTCGACCGGATCGCCGTTCCCGCCGTGGCCGCAATGGCGGGGATGCTACTCGGGGGCGGTGTCGTCGCGCTGATCGGCGGTTCAGAGGTGGGCGACCCGTTCACCGTGGACGGGACGGCGACCGTGACCGGAGCGAAGCGGGAGGGCGAGCTCTGCCCGGACCTGCCCGACGACAGGGTCCATGTGCTCAGCGAGACCGGGGTGATCATCGCGGTGGGGCACCTCAAGAAGGAAGCGGCCAACCGCCAGCTGCAGGGCACCAGCTGCGCCTACCCCTTCACCGTCACCGAGGTGCCGGGCGGGCATGTCGCCTACGGGGTCGTGCTGCCGGGCATGAACGAGCCGCCGCAGATCTACTCGGCGGCCGTGCTGCGGGAGCAGCTCCCGCTGCAGCTGACCGGGACCTTCCGGATCACTCTGGCAAACACGGTCAGATCCTGATCCGGGCGGCGAGCGGCAGGTGGTCGCTGCCGGTGCGGGGCAGGGACCAGGCCCGGACGACCGCCGCGGTGCGGGCCATGACGTGGTCGATCCGGGCGACCGGCGCGGCGGCGGGCCAGCTGAAGGCGAAGTCGGAGCGGTCGGTGCGCACCTGTTCGGTGACAGGCCCCAGCCCTCGGTCGTCGACCGTGCCGTTGAGGTCGCCGATCAGGATCAGCCGGTCGAGCGGCTCGGCGGCCAGCGCCGCGCCCAGCTTGGCGGCGCTCTCGTCGCGGATGGTGGAGCCGAACCCGTCGGTGGGGCGCAGCCGCAGCGACGGCAGGTGCGCCACGTACACGGCGACGTCGCCGCGCGGGGTGTGCACGGTGGCCCGCATGCCCCGGCTCCAGTCGGCGACGATCGCCCGGGGCCGGATCTCGACCAGCCGCACGTCGCCGACCGGGTAGCGGGACCACAGCCCGACGGTGCCCTCCAGGGCCGTGTGCGGCAGCTCCCGGCCGAGCACGGTGGCGTACGCGTCCAGCGCGGCCGGGGTGACCTCCTCCAGCGCGACCAGGTCCGGCCCGGCCGCGAGCAGCGCCCGCGCGGTGCCCGCCGGGTCTGGGTTCTCGTCGCTGACGTTGTGCTGCACGACGGTGAGGTCGTGCGCGGCGGCCGGGTCGGGCGGCAGCACCCCGCCGAAGGCGTGCAGCCACGCGGCGGCGGGCAGCGCGGCGGCGGCCAGCGCGACCGCGGAGCGGCGTAGCAGCGCCAGCCCGGCCAGCACCGGCACGGCCAGGCCCAGCCAGGGCAGCAGCGACTCCAGCAGGCTGCCCAGGTGCGCGAACACGTTCGGGACGGCGCGGTGGAACAGCAGCAGGCAGGCGACCAGCACGGACAGCGCGGTGAGCAGCCGGCCGCGGCGGCGGCCCGGCCGCAGGGCGCGCGGCGGCACGGCCGGACGCAACGCCGTGGGCTGCGGGTCCGGCACGGTCACGAAGCCCGTCATCAATCGCGCAGGCTCGCGATGTGCCGCATCTTGTTGGTCGCGTCCAGGGCGGCGACCTTGTACGACTCGGCCAGCGTCGGGTAATTGAACACCGCGTCGACCAGGTAGTCGACGGTGCCGTCACAGCCCATCACGGACTGGCCGATGTGGAGCAGTTCGGTGGCGCCGGTGCCGAAGACGTGCACGCCGAGCAGCTTACGGTCCTCCGGGGAGACCAGGATCTTCAACATGCCGTGCGAGTCGCCGATGATCTGGCCCCGGGCCAGCTCGCGGTAACGGGAGACGCCGACCTCGAACGGGACCCGCTGGTCGGTCAGCTCGTCCTCGGTGCGCCCCACGTAGCTGATCTCGGGGATGGTGTAGATGCCGATGGGCTGCAGCGCCGACATGGTGCCCACGGGCTCGCCGCAGGCGTGGTGGGCGGCCAGCCGGCCCTGCTCCATCGAGGTCGCGGCCAGCGCGGGGAAGCCGATGATGTCGCCGACGGCGTAGATGTGCGGCACGCTGGTGCGGAAGTACTCGTCGACGGGGATGCGCCCCCGGTCGTCGGCCTGCAGCCCGGCGGCGGCCAGGTCGAGGGTGTCGCCCATGCCCTGGCGGCCGGCGGAGTACATGACGGTGTCGGCGGCGATGGTCTTGCCGCTCTCCAGCACGGCGATCGCGCCCCGGGCGTGCTTCTCGACCCGGGCCACGGCCTCGCTGAACCGGAACGTCACGGCCAGGTCGCGCAGGTGGTACTTGAGCGCCTCGACCACCTCCAGGTCGCAGAAGTCCAGCATGCGGGCGCGCTTCTCGACGACCGTGACCTTGGTGCCGAGCGCGGCGAACATCGAGGCGTACTCGATGCCGATGACGCCCGCGCCGACGACGACCATGGAGCGGGGAACGCGGTCGAGCTTGAGGATGCCGTCGGAGTCGACGATGGTCAGGTCGTCGAACTCGACCGTCGCGGGCCGGGCCGGGCGGCTGCCCGCGGCGATCACGATGTGATCGGCGGTGACGGTGAAGTCGCGGCCGCGCTCGCCGGTGACGTGCACGGTGTGCGGGTCGAGGAAGCGGGCGGTGCCGCTGTGCAGGCGTACGCCGTTGCGCGCGAGCTGGCCGCGGACCACGTCCACCTCGCGGCTGATCACGTGGTGGGTGCGCGCGGTGAGGTCGGCGACGGTGATGTCTTCCTTGAGCCGGTAGCTCTGGCCGTACAGCTCGCGCTGGCTCAGGCCGGTCAGGTAGACGACCGCCTCGCGCAGGGTCTTCGACGGGATGGTGCCGGTGTTGACGCTGACCCCGCCGATCATGTCGCCGCGTTCGACCACCGCGACGCGGCGGCCCAGCTTGGCGGCGGCGATGGCGGCCTTCTGCCCGCCGGGCCCGGAACCGATGACGAGGACGTCCGCATCACGCATGGGGCATACCTTGGCACGGCTGCGTTAACAGCGGTGACCCCCGAACGGTCCGGGCGGTGCCCAATGCGGACCGTCTTCGCGCCGGAGGTGGATCACCGGATTGGGCGGCAGTTGGTAGGGTCGCCGACGTGCGCAGGAGCGTCTCGACGGTCATCCTCGACCAGTTCCACCACCCCACGCAGGTGATCGTCGGCGGGTTCGCGACGGCGGTCCTGGTGGGGACCGGGCTGTTGTCGCTGCCGCTGGCCACCGAGTCGGGCGAGTCCGCCCGGTTCCTGGACGCGCTGTTCACGGCGACCTCGGCGGTATGCCTGACCGGGCTGGTGCTGGTGGACAGCGAGACGCACTGGTCGGTGGCCGGTGAGCTGATCATCATGGCTCTGGTGCAGGCCGGCGGCCTGGGCATCATGACGATGGCGACGCTGTTCGCGGTCGCGCTGTCCGGCCGGATGGGGCTGCGCGCCCGCATGCTGGTGCAGGTCGAGACGAAGACGCTGCAGATGACCGACCTGCGCCGGGTGGTCCGCAACGTGCTCATCCTCAGCCTCGGCACGGAGCTGCTGCTCACGCTGCTGCTGGGCGCCCGTTTCATGATCGGGTATGGGGAGTCGTTCGGGCGCTCGCTCTACCTGGGCGCGTTCCACTCGATCTCGGCGTTCAACAACGCCGGGTTCGCGCTGTGGCCCGACAGCGTGGTGCGGTTCAACACCGACCCGTGGATCTGCCTGACCCTGGCCGCCGGAGTGATCATCGGCGGGCTGGGCTTCCCGGTGCTGTTCGAGCTGCGCCACGGCTGGCGGCGGCCGAGCCGGTGGTCGGTGCTCACCCGGATCACGCTGACGCTGACCGTCGCGCTGCTGGTGATCGGCACGATCCTGCTGCTGGCCACGGAGGGGCGCAACCCGCGCACGCTCGGCCCGATGTCGGGCGCCGATCAGCTGCTCAACGCGTTCTTCGGCGCGGTGATGCCGCGCAGCGGCGGGTTCAACTCGATCGACATCGCGGCGATGTACCCGTCGAGCTGGCTTGCCTACGACGCGCTGATGTTCATCGGCGGGGGCAGCGCGGGCACCGCGGGTGGCATCAAGGTCACCACGTTCGGGCTGCTGGCGTACGTCATCTGGGCCGAGCTGCGGGGCGAGCCGTCGGTCAACGTCGGGCGGCGCCGGGTGCCGGTGCAGCTGCAGCGCCAGGCGCTGACCATCGCCCTGGTCGGCGTGGGCACGGTCGCCGCGTCGACGTACCTGCTGCTGGTGCTCAACCCGCACCGGCTGGACCAGGTGCTGTTCGAGGCGATCTCCGCGTTCGCCACCGTGGGCGTGTCCACCGGCATCACGCCGCAGCTCGACGCCGCCAGCCACGCGCTGCTGGCGATCCTGATGTTCGTGGGCCGGGTCGGCCCGCTGACCCTGGGCACCGCGCTGGCGCTGCGCGCCAAGACCCGTCATTACGAGCTACCCGAGGAGCGCCTCCTTGTCGGCTGAGAAGAACGATCCCGTAGTCGTCATCGGGCTGGGCCGGTTCGGCAGCTCGCTGGCGATCGAGCTGATGCGCCGCGGCACCGAGGTGCTGGCCATCGACAACCGGCCCAAGGTGGTGCAGAGCCTGTCGGGGCAGCTCACCCACGTGGTGGCGGCCGACTCGACGGACATCGAGGCGCTGCGCCAGCTCGGGGTGGGCGAGTTCAGCCGGGGCGTGGTGGCCATCGGCAGCGACCTGGAGGCCAGCATCCTGACCACGTCGCTGCTGGTCGAGCTGGAGGTCGCCGACATCTGGGCCAAGGCGGTCAGCCGCCAGCACGGGCGGATCCTGGAGCGGATCGGCGCCAAGCACATCGTGCTGCCCGAGCACGACATGGGCGAGCGGGTCGCGCACCTGGTGTCCGGGCGGATGCTCGACTACATGGAGATCGACTCCAACTTCGCGCTGGTCAAGACGCGCCCGCCGCACGAGTACGTGGGCGTGCCGCTGGGGGAGACCCGGCTGCGCCGCAAGCACGGGGTGACCATCGTGTGCGTGAAGGCGCCGGACCAGGAGTTCACCTACGCCGACGCGCAGACCGTGCTGCAGTACGGCGACATCATCGTGGTGGCGGGGCCGGTGGACCGGGTGGAGCGCTTCGCCGAGCTGCCCTGACCGTATTGGTCAGCCGCGTCCCGGAAAGAGAGGAGGATGAGGAGCAGCGGCACCTGGCCGCCGCTCGGTCTCGGGAGGCCTGCCCATGAGCGCCGACGTCTCCAGCGCGCCCGCTCCGCACTCGCATGACGATCCGCACGCGCTGAAACGGATCATCACCCGGCCCATGCTGATCTTCTTCATCCTGGGCGACATCCTCGGCGCCGGGATCTACTCGCTGACCGGCCAGGTCGGCGCGAAGGTGGGCGGGGCGATCTGGGCGTCGTTCCTGGTCGCGTTCGTGCTCGCGTTCCTGACCGCGTTCGCGTACATGGAGCTGGTCACGAAGTATCCGCAGGCGGCGGGCGGGGCGCTGTACTGCGACCGGGCGTACCGGATCAAGTTCCTGAGCTTCCTGGTCACCTTCGCGATCATGGCGTCCGGGGTGACCTCGGCCAGCTTCGCGGCGACCCGCGTCGGCGGGCGTTACTTCACCGGCCTGACCGGAGTGGTCGACCCGCCCATGGTGCTGATCGGCATCCTGGCGATCCTGCTGGTGGCGGCGATCAACTACTGGGGCATCTCCGAGTCGATCAAGGTGAACATCGTCATCACCTGCATCGAGCTGTCCGGCCTGCTGTTCATCATCGGGGTGGGCGCCAGCGTGCTGTCCAAGGGCTCGGGTGACCCGGCGGCCGCGTTCGACTTCGCCGGGACCGGGTTCGGCGTGTTCACCGGGATCATGGCCGGGGCCGCGACCGCCTTCTACGCCTTCCTCGGCTTCGAGGACTCGGTGAACCTCGCCGAGGAGACCACCGACCCGCCGCGCAACTTCCCGCCCGCGATGATCACCGGCCTGCTCGCCGCCGGGATCATCTACCTGCTGGTGGCGTTCACCGCGGCCATGGTGGTGCCGCTCGACGTGCTGACCAAGTCCAGCGGGCCGCTGCTGGAGGTGGTGCGCATCGGCGCGCCGGACCTGCCCGTCTCGCGGATCTTCTCGGCCATCTCCATGATCGCGGTGTCGAACACCATGCTGATCAACATGCTGATGGCGTCCCGGCTGCTCTACGGCATGGCGCGGCGCGACGTGCTGCCCCGGCCCTTCGCGGTGCTGTCGCCGCGGCGTACCCCCTGGATCGCGATCCTGTTCACCACCGCCCTGTCGATCCTGCTGCTGATGACCGTCAACGACCTCACCAACCTGTCCGACACCACCGTGCTGCTGCTCACCGCGGTGTTCATGCTGGTCAACATCGCCGCGCTGGTGCTGCGCCGCGACCACGTCGCGCACCGCCACTTCCACGCCCCGACGATCGTCCCGGTGCTCGGCGCGATCGTGTCGGCGGTGTTCCTGCTGCCGTTCGTCCGCGAGGCGAACATCTACCTGCTGGCGTTCTGGCTGCTCCTGGGCGGCGTCGCGCTGTGGGCGCTGAACCGGCTGGTGATCCGGCACCTGCCGCCGCGCGACGGCAGCGCGGCCGGCCCGCCGCCGCTGGAGGACTCGGTCTAAGCGCAAGTTTTCCTCAAGGCTGCGCCGTACGTATTCCGCGCGGGCGCGCGAACCCCTCACCGTGGGTACACCGACGGAACACGCCCCGCCGTACCTGGGGGGCCGGGCGTGTTCCGCCGCACCAACGACGCTGACGACGGGAGATGCCATGCGGGCCACCCTCGACCTGCTGCCCGCCGCCACGTGCGCGCCGGCCGCCCGGCTCGACCGGGCTCGGCTGGAGGACGCGTTCGAGCTGGCCTGCCTGGTCCGGGCGACCTCGCCGGCGGCGAACGGGGGGGTGCGGGCGGTCCATCCCCGCCGGGCGGCGCTGCCGGCGGGGATGGTCGAGTTCAACGGCGAGGCCGCGGCCCGCCGCATGGGCCAGCTCATGCGCGCGCTGCAGCTGCCCTTCGCGCACGACGTCGCCGAGGCGGGCCTGCGCCGCCGCTACCGCCTGCACCGGGTGAGCGTGCCCGGCGCGCACCGCGACGCGTACGCCGAGCTGAGCGCGGCGGCCTGGCGGCAGGGCCGGGCCAGCGTGCTCAGCACCGCGGCCGTCGGCGCCTCCGCCCCCGCGCACGCCGAGCGGCTGCGCCTGGCCGGGGCCGCCTGGCGGGCCGTGCTGCTCTCGGCCGGCCGCCACATGCGCAAGCACATCCTGGGGGTACGCGTCAGCGAGCCGGACCTGGCGACCGTGCTGGTCCGCGGGGCGCACCTGCTCGGCGCGCAGGCGACGCTCTCCCCGCAGGCAGGCAGTCTCCTGGTCAGCGTGCCGGGCTCCGCCGCGTGCCGCATCCTGCAGGGGGCGGGCGCGCTGCCAGCCTGACCGGGTAGTTTCTGGCGCGTGGTCCGGCGGCGTGTGTTCCCGGCCGCCGCGCTGGCCGTGGCGGTCCTGCTCGGCGTGGGCGGGTGCACCGAGCCCGCGCCCGAGCCGGTGCGCCTGAGCATCGCCACCGGCAGCCAGACGGGCGTCTACTACGTCTTCGGCAAGGCGTACGCGGCGATCGTGGAGCGGGAGCTGCCGTACGTGGAGACCAACGTCCTGATCACCACGGCCTCGGCGCAGAACGTGGAGCTGGTCGGCGACGGCCGGGCGCAGCTCGGCTTCACCCAGGCCGACATCCTGCCGTCCACCGGCAACAAGGTCATGGCCGTGGCCCGGGTGTACGACGACCTGCTGCACCTGGTGACCCGCGCGGACGGGCCCGTACGCGACCTCGCCGACCTCAAGGGACGGCGGGTGTCGGTCGGCGCGCCGGGCTCGGGCACGGCGATCACCGCGAACCGGCTGCTGGACGTCGCCGAGCTGGCCGGCGACCGGGTCGAGGTGCACCAGCTCGGCCTGGACGCCTCGGCGGCGGCGCTGCGCAAGGGCGAGATCGACGCGTTCTTCTTCTCCGGCGGCCCGCCGGTCCGTGCGGTCGAGCAGCTCGTGGCCGACCTGCCGATCCGGCTCGTGGACCTGGGTGAGTGGACCGACGCGCTGCGCGTGCGCTACAGCGAGGTCTACGTCAGCCGCGACGTGCCGTACTCCGTCTACGGCCTCGACCCGATCAGCACCGTCGCCGACCCGAACTACCTCGTCGTCCCGGCGGGCATGGACGAGGACCTGGTCTTCGAGCTGACCCGGATGCTCATGGAGCACCGCGACGAGCTGGGCGTGGCCCACCCCGCGGCCGGCCGCATGAACCCGCAGTCGGCGATCGCGACCGCCCCGCTGCCGCTGCATCCCGGCGCGGCCCGCTACTACCAGTCGATCAAGCCTTAGCCGTGGCGCGGCCGGGTCCAGACCATGCCTGCCGCAGCCACAACTTCTAGGTTGTACCTACAACCCAGAAGTTGTGACCTCCCGAGCAGTGCTGCCGGGTCGGGGTCCGGTCGCGTGGGGCCGCCTCGATGTCGGCGAGGGTCGGGGCCGGGCGTGCCGACCACGACAGCGGTGCCGTCGCCGTCGGCAATCCTGGTGTTGCCGGTGCATCCCTGGGGTTGCCGACCACCGGGGCCATCTTCACTCCGGGCTGACGAGGGCGCGGAACCAGAGGCGGGCGTCGAGGCCGTGGTCGTCGGCGCGGGACATGGTCAAGCGGCCGCCGGAGGCGTCCACCAGGACCGCGACGATGGCCAGGCCGAGGCCGGAGCCGTCGATGTTCTGCGCGTGCGGGGCACGCCAGAAGCGCTCGGTGGCCTGGGCGAGCTGCTCGTCGGTCATGCCGGGCCCGTCGTCGCGCACGTGCACGGCCACACCTCCGTCGGCGGCACCCACCGACACCTCGACCCGGCCGCCGGGGCCGCTGAACTTCACCGCGTTGTCGATCAGCGCGTCCAGGGCCTGGTCCAGGGCGGTGGGCACGGCCTGCATCAGCACCACGGCCCGGTCGGCGCGCAGGGTGAGGGCCGTGCCGGTGCGGCGGGCCAGCGGCTCCCAGGCCGCGACCCGGGCCTGCGCCACCGCGACGGCGTCGACGGTGACGGGGCGGTGCTGGCCGCGTTCGGCGCGGGCGAGGGTGAGCAGGCCGTCGAGCACCGTGGCCAGCCGGTCGGTCTCCTCCAGCGCGATCCGGTGCTCGGCGCGGCCGTCCTCGTCGGCCAGGCTTGGCCCCAGCTCCTCTACGCGCAGCCGCAGCGCGGTCAGCGGGTTGCGCAACTGGTGGCTGGCGTGGGCGACGAACGCGCGCTGGCGTTCCATCGCGTCCGCGACGGCGTACGCCATGTCGTTGAAGCTGCGGGTGAGGCGGCGCAGCTCGGGCGGCCCGGCCTGGTCGGAGATGCGGGTGCCGCTGTCCCCGGCGGCGACCTCGTGCGTCATCGCGTCGAGCACGGTGACCGGGCGTAACACCCAGTTGGCCAGGCTGCGCGCGGTCAGCACGGCGGCCAGCGCGGCGAGCAGCCCGATGCCGCCCAGCGCCAGCCACCAGAAGGTCACCGCGTCGCGCACCCGGCCGGCCGGCGACACGATGACGACCATGCCGAGGACCTCGCCGTTGTCGTTGACCGGCACGGCGACCACGATCGGCTCGCCGCTCCACGGCAGCACCGACTCGGCCGAGCTGTACTGCTGCCCGGCGAACGCGGCGCGCATCGCGGCGTCCCGGCGTTCCGCGTCGAGCCGGTAACCGGCCGAGCTGGTGAAGACGTTGCGGTCCCGGTCGAGCACGGCCGCGCCGATGCCGTACAGCTCGTCGTAGCGGGTGAGCTCGTCGCGGACCGTGCCGACGCTGTCGGTGCGCAGGCCGGGGCGGGCCAGCGCGGCGAAGCGGGTGGCGTCGGCCAGCCGGTCGGCGCGGACCAGGTCGGACTCGCGGCTGGCCAGGGTGACCGCGAGCGGGATCTCCAGGGCCAGCAGGACCAGGGTCATCAGCAGCAGGTAGCTGGCGGCGAGGCGGCGGCGCACGGGTGGCTACTCGGTGCGCAGACGGTAGCCGACGCCGCGGACCGACTCGATGAGGCGAGGGTCGCCGAGCTTGCCGCGCAGCGAGCCGACGTGGACCTCGACGGTGTGCTTGGCGACCCAGGTGGTCTGCCAGGCGTCGAGCAGGATGCGGTCGCGGGTGATCACCGCGCCGGGGTGGCGGGCCAGGGACAGCAGGATGTCGAACTCCTTGCGGGTGAGCGCGACCTCGGCGCCGTCGAGGGTGACGGTGCGGGCGGGCACGTCGATACGCAGCCGCCCGGCCACGATCACCATCAGCTCGGGGGAGGCGTACGCCGCGCGGCGCAGCACCGCCTCGATCCGCGCCTGCAGCTCGACCATGGAGAACGGCTTGACCACGTAGTCGTCGGCGCCGACGCGGAGCCCGGTGACCCGGTCGCGCTCCTCGCCGCGGGCGGTGACCGCGATGATGCCCAGCTGGGGGCTGCGCGCCCGCAACCGGCGGCACACGTCCAGGCCGTCGCCGTCGGGCAGCGAGAGGTCGAGCAGGGCGAGGTCGCAGGGGGCGGCGGACAGGGCGGCGGCCGCGGTGGCGGCGTGCTCGACCTCGTACCCCCGGCGGGTCAGCGCGGCGGTCATCGCCGTGGCCACCCGCAGGTCATCCTCGACCAGCAGGATCCGCATGCCGTGCCTCCCCTCGGTGCCTCGCGGCCTTCGATGATGCGTCATGGCCGCACGCGGGCACCAGGTGGCCCGGGTGCATCGACGGATGCCTTGACTTGGACCACCGCCAGTGGTTGACTCGATCTGTCTTTAAGAAAGTTTCCTAATCATTTGGACCCGCGGCGGCACGCTCGCGCCGCCGCGTCATGGCACGCCTGGCCGGCTGGGGGAGAAGGCCGCCTGCGTGCCGCCGGTCACCGTCCGCGTCCGTCGGTGGGGCGAGGGCGGTGACCGGCGCAGCTGCCGGGCGGCCGGGCGTATCCGGCGTGCCACCCCGCCCCGCCGCCCGGCAGCTCACCGGCCGCCCTCGCGGAACCGGTCAGGATTCGAGAAGCGCAGCTCACGCCGCCCTGGTTAGGGTGAGGCGCCGTGAGCACCGTCACCCTGCGCGCGGAAATGCGACGGGCACCCGCCGCGGTTGCAACCGTACGTCGTACGGTACGTGTACCGTTGCGGCGACCGTGCCGACGTTGCAGAGCCGCAGGTGCCGCTCGAAGCCATGGATGGAGACACGATGAGCAAGTCCCCAAGGGCGGCCACGCCGCACGACGCGGATAGTCACGACCTGATCCGCGTGCACGGCGCGCGCGAGAACAACCTCAAGGACGTCAGCGTCGAGCTGCCCAAGCGCCGCCTGACGGTGTTCACCGGCGTCTCCGGCTCGGGCAAGAGCTCGCTGGTGTTCGACACCATCGCCGCCGAGTCGCAGCGGCTGATCAACGAGACGTACAGCGCCTTCGTGCAGGGCTTCATGCCGACCCTGGCCCGGCCCGAGGTCGACGTGCTGGAGGGCCTGACCACCGCGATCATCGTGGACCAGGAGCGGATGGGCGCCAACCCGCGCTCCACCGTCGGCACGGCCACCGACGCCAACGCGATGCTGCGCATCCTGTTCAGCCGGTTCGGGACGCCGCACATCGGCTCGGCGCAGGCGTTCTCCTTCAATGTCGCCTCGATCAGCGGCGCGGGCGCGGTCACCGTCGAGAAGGGCGGCGTCACCACCAAGGAGAAGCGCACCTTCAGCGTCACCGGCGGCATGTGCGCGCGGTGTGAGGGCATGGGCCGGGTCAACGACTTCGACCTGACCGCGCTCTACGACGAGGACAAGTCGCTCAACGAGGGCGCGCTGACCATCCCCGGCTACACCATGGACGGCTGGTACGGCCGCATCTTCACCGGCTGCGGCTTCTTCGACCCGGACAAGCCGATCAAGAAGTTCACCAAGAAGGAACTGCACGACCTGCTCTACAAGGAGCCGACGAAGATCAAGATCGAGGGCATCAACCTCACCTACGAGGGCATCATCCCGAAGATGCAGAAGTCGATCCTGTCCAAGGACGTCGACGCGATGCAGCCGCACATCCGCGCCTTCGTCGAGCGGGCGATCACCTTCCAGACCTGCCCCGACTGCGACGGCACCCGGCTGAGCGAGGCCGCCCGCTCCTCGAAGATCAAGGGCGTCAGCATCGCCGACGCCTGCGCGATGCAGATCAGCGACCTGGCCGAGTGGGTGCGGCAGCTCGACGAGCCGTCCGCCGCGCCGCTGCTGGCCACGCTCACCCGCACCCTGGACTCGTTCGTGGAGATCGGCCTGGGCTACCTCAGCCTCGACCGGTCCGCGGGCAGCCTGTCCGGCGGCGAGGCGCAGCGCACCAAGATGATCCGCCACCTCGGCTCCTCGCTCACCGACGTCACGTACGTCTTCGACGAGCCGACCATCGGCCTGCACCCGCACGACATCCAGCGCATGAACGAGCTGCTCCTGCAACTGCGCGACAAGGGCAACACGGTGCTGGTCGTCGAGCACAAGCCGGAGGCGATCGCCATCGCCGACCACGTCGTCGACCTCGGCCCCGGCGCGGGCGCGGGCGGCGGCGAGGTCGTCTACGAGGGCACCGTCGCGGGCCTGCGCGCCAGCGGCACCCTCACCGGCCGCCACCTCGACTACCGCGCCCAGCTCAAGCCCTCGGTCCGCAAGCCCAAGGGCAAGCTGGAGGTACGCGGCGCCGCCACCCACAACCTGCGGAACGTGGACGTCGACATCCCGCTCGGCGTGCTGACCGTGGTGACCGGCGTGGCCGGTTCCGGCAAGAGCTCGCTGATCCACGGCTCGGTGGCCACCCGCGACGGCGTCGTCTCCGTCGACCAGGGCGCCATCCGCGGCTCGCGGCGCAGCAACCCGGCCACCTACACCGGGCTGCTGGAGCCGATCCGCAAGGCGTTCGCCAAGGCCAACGGCGTCAAGCCCGCCCTGTTCAGCGCCAACTCCGAGGGCGCCTGCCCGACCTGCAACGGCGCCGGTGTCATCTACACCGACCTGGCCATGATGGCCGGGGTCGCCACCACCTGCGAGGAGTGCGAGGGCAAGCGCTTCCAGGCGGCCGTGCTGGAGTACCGGCTCGGCGGGCGCGACATCAGCGAGGTGCTCGCGATGCCGGTGACCGAGGCCGAGGAGTTCTTCCGCACCGGGGAGTCCAAGGTCGCCGCCGCGCACGCGATCCTGGACCGGCTCGCCGACGTCGGCCTCGGCTACCTCACCCTCGGCCAGCCGCTCACCACACTCTCCGGCGGCGAGCGCCAGCGGCTCAAGCTGGCCACCAACATGGCCGACAAGGGCGGGGTGTACGTGCTCGACGAGCCCACCACCGGTCTGCACCTGGCCGACGTGGAGAACCTGCTCGGCCTGCTGGACCGGCTGGTCGACGCGGGCAAGTCGGTCATCGTGATCGAGCACCACCAGGCCGTCATGGCGCATGCCGACTGGATCATCGACCTCGGCCCTGGCGCGGGCCACGACGGCGGCCGGATCGTCTTCGAGGGCACGCCCGCCGACCTGGTCAAGAACAAGCAGACGCTGACCGGCCAGCACCTGGCGCAGTACGTCGGCGCCTGACCGGCACCGTCCACGGCGGGATCTCGCACTGCGCGGGGTCCCGCCGCTGCCGTACGGTACCGCTGTGACTCACAACCCGGTGCGGTACGCGGTGGTCGGGCGCGGCTGGCGTGCGCAGTTCTTCTTCAAGCTCGCCGAGCTGATGCCCGAGCGGTTCACGGTGACCGGCGTGCTGACGCGCTCGCCCGAGGCCGCCGCCGAGGTGGCCGGCCGCTGGCGGCTGCCCGTCACCCAGGACCTGGACGCCCTGCTGCGCACCGGCGACCCCGAGTACGTGATCACCTCCGTGCCGTGGGGCGTCAACCCCGGCCTGGTCGAGGCGCTGTGCGAGCGCGGCATGCCCGTGCTGTCCGAGACGCCGCCCGCACCGGACCTGGCCGGGCTGCGCCGCCTCTGGGAGCAGGTCGGCAGGGCCGAGCGCGTCCAGGTCGCCGAGCAGTACCTGCTGCTGCCCGACCACGCCGCCCGGCTGGCGGTGCTGCGTACCGGCGTGATCGGGGAGCCCACCTCGGCGCAGGTGTCGTCCACCCACGGCTACCACGCGGTGTCGATGCTGCGGGGCATGCTCGGCGTCGGCCTGGGCCCGGCGAGCGTGCACGCGCGTACCTTCACCGCGCCGCTGGCCGACCCGCTGACCCCGGCGGGCTGGCGCGACGACGCCACCCCGCGCCCGGCGACGACGACGCTGGCCACCGTCGACTTCGGCGGCGGGCGCAGCGGCCTCTACGACTTCACCGACAACCAGTGGTGGAACCCGCTGCGCAGCCGCCGCATCGTGGTGCGCGGCAGCCTCGGCGAGCTGACCGACGACCGGGTGGTGCGCCTGCAGGGCACCCGCACGTTCGTGGAGTCGCAGCTGCGCCGCCGCCAGACCGGCCGCGACCTCAACCTGGAGGGCTTCGACCTGGACCACATCGGATTCGACGGCGAGGTGCTCTACACCAACCCGTACGCGGGCGCGCGGCTGTCCGATGAGGAGATCGCCATCGCGACCATCCTGGAGGCCACCGGCCGGTGGGTACGCGAGCAGGGACCGGCCCCGTATCCGCTCGCCGCGGCGTGCCAGGACCACGCGATCAGCCTCGCCATCGACGAGTCCGCCCGCACGGGCGAGCTGGTCGAGGTCGGGGTGGAGCCCTGGCAGGGCTGAGCGCCCGATTCGCGCCTTTCAAGAGACTGTGGTGGGTGTTAACAGCATGTGTGGGTATCGGCTCACCCTGCGGTAACACGCTGAGTGGTGGAGTGGTTCCTCGCGGGTCACCGTGATCGTCGCGGTGACCGGGAGAGGAGCTTCGAGATGACCTGCCCAGCCCCGCGTCCCCGGCTGCCCTGGCGAGCCGGTGTCGGTGCCGCCGCCGCCCTCGCGGTCGCGGTGCCGACGTACACGGCCTTCGCGCAGGACGCGTCGGCGGCCGGCGCCCTGACCGCCGCGGACGGTTACCTGGCCGAGCCGGTGTCGCCGTTCGACGACGACCACCCGGCGATCACCGGGCTCGACCCCGCGCTGCGCGACGCCGTCCGCAAGGCCGCCGTGGACGCCCGGGGCGACGGCGTCACCCTTGTGATCAACTCCGGCTGGCGCAGCCGCGACCACCAGGAGCACCTGCTGAAGGAGGCCGTCGCGGAACACGGGCCGGAGGAGGCGCGCCGCCTGGTCAACACCCCGGACCGGTCCACCCACGTCACCGGCGACGCCGTCGACGTGGGACCGGTCGACGCCGACCGGTGGCTCCAGCGGCACGGCGCGGCGTACGGACTGTGCCAGATCTACGCCAACGAGATCTGGCACTTCGAGCTGCGGTCGCAGCCCTGCCCGCCTCCGCTGCCGGACGCCTCCGCGAGCTGACGCTCAGGCGGGGAACTTCTCGCCGGTCAGCTGCGCGCACGCGGCCAGCAGCCGGTCCTGCACGCTCACGTCGTAGGCGGCCGGGTTGGCGCGCAGGTCCTGCCGCCGCTTGAGGTAGCGCCCACTGAACCCGACCTCGGCCGGGTCGGCGGTGGCCAGCCAGACCTGCGTCTCGGCACCCTCCGGCAGGCTGTCCGGCGCGTTCGGCCCGCCCATCCGCGTCTTGATCCAGCCGGGGTCGACGGCGTTGCTCAGCACCGCCGGGAACAGGCGGGCAACCGCGAACGCCAGCGTCACGTCGTGCAGCTTCGAGTCGCTGTACGCCTGCATGCCCTGCCACGGCTTGCGCTCGAACTGCAGGTCGGCGAAGTCGGCCCGGCCGCCCGACTCCAGCCCGGACGTCAGATAGATCAGCCGTTCCGGCAGCGGCAGCAGAGCCGTCAGCAAGTACGGCGCGAGCACGTTCACGGCGAAGATGCGCTCGATGCCGTCCTCGGTCACCACGCGCTCGCTGCTGCTGCCGATGCCGACGTTGTGCACGACCACGTCATACGGGCCGTGCGCGGCGGCGGCCGCGGCCAGTGACCTGGTCTGCGCCAGGGACGACACGTCCCCGGCGACGACGGCCGCGGCGGTGGGGACCGCGTCGCGCACCTGCGCCGCGCGCTGCTCGTCGCGGGCGTGCAGCACCACCCGGTGCCCGGCCGCGATCAGGTCACGTGCCGTCTGCAGCCCGATGCCGTCGGCGGATCCGGTGACGAAGACGCTCTTCATCCGTACCTCCTGATGATCTCCGCCCACCCTACGCCGCGCCGATCCAGCGGGCCGGGACCGGCCGAGTGCGCGGCCGGTCCCGGTGTCCGTGGTGCCTACGCGCAGCCGGTGAACTCCAGGATCACCTGCCGATTGCGCGCGGCGAGCTGCGGCACGAGGTTGCCGCCGCGGTCCCGGTCGTCGGCGAAGCCGGGGAAGTCCATGCCCGCCCCGAGCGTCTCGACGTCGCCGGCGGGGACACCATGTCCCACCAGGATCCGCTTGACCGCCTCGGCACGGTCGCGGGACAGCTTCCGCTTGCTCTCGGTGTTGCGGTTCTCGCCGGCCGAGGACGTGGTGCCGGTCAGCTTGACCCGATACTTCTTCGCGAGCGCGGTGTCGGCGTAGGCCTTCAGCTCGGCGGCGGCGTCCGATTCGCTGACGAAGTCGGCCGAGTTGGGCCGGAACTTCACCCGCCCGGCGTCGCGGATGCTGACACTGTCGCAGCCCTGGGGCGGGTTCGGCGGCGGCGGGATCGTGACGGCGCCCACGGCGGGCAGCCCGTCCGGCGCGGCCGCCTGCTGCGCGGTGGCGTAGGACTCGACGCACCGGGCACCGCCCCGCTTGCCGATCTCACGCCAGATCGCCAGCAGGTTGTCCCGGCGGGCCGTGTCGAGCGACCGCTGCGGCTCGGCGGTCGTGCCGATGCCCACCAGGACCAGGGCCTTGCCGTCCAGCTTGGGCAGCTGGCCCTCCTTCTCCAGGAAGTCGACCAGCTCCACCGGGTCGGCGTCGATCATGCCGTCCTGGCGGAAGTCGAGCGGGGCCAGCGTCTGCAGGCCCGAGTCGATCAGGACGACCGTGCCCTGGCCGGCCGCCGCCTCGCTGGCACGGGCGACCGCCTCCAGCGGGTTGGCCTCGGGCTGCTCCGCCTTCACCGCGCTGATCGCCTTGCCGAGGCTCAGCTGGAAGTTCTCCAGGTCCTTGTCCCAGCGCACCTTGTTCTGCGCGCCGCTGCCGAACTTGGCGTCGCCGGTCGGCTTGGGATCGCCGTCGACCCGGAACACGCTGATCCGGTCGCCGTCGTACGCGGTGCGCTGCAGCAGGGTCTGCACCTCGGCGGGCAGCACCGGGGCGGGCTGGTTGGCCCGCGCCCCGACCGCGAGCGCCACCTCGCCGCCCTGCTCCAGACAGCCCGGCAGCGCCGCGAAGGTCATCTCCGGCGGGCAGCAGGCCTCGGAGCAGGCGGCGGCGGGCAGGGCGGTGGCGAGCAGGACGCCCATCGACGCGGCGCGGGCGAGGGCGCGCCCCCGGCGGGTGCGATCAGACAGCCGCATCCGAGTTCCTCTCCGCGGGCCGGGTGGAGCACCCGGGGATGGGCTGCCCGAGCAGGTACTGCAGCTGCTCCGGATCGTGCAGCCGCTGGGCGATCTGGGTGCGCACGTGCGTCTTCAGCACGCAGGCCAGCGCCCGGCGCTGCCCGCGGTGCCCGTCGGCGACCGCGGCCTCGGCCTCCAGCCGCTCGTTCAGGGTGCGCTGGCGGGCGAGCAGCTTGGCTGCGCGGCGGGAGACCCGGCGCAGCCGCCGGGTCTTGCGGCGCAGGTTGCGGCGCGCTGCGCGGTAGGCGCTGGTGTACGGGTGACGCGCCAGGTACGCGCCGACCATGGCCAGGACGCCGGTGGTCACGTACACGATGAGGAAGACCATCGCCTTGGTGGCCGTCGAGGTGTCGTCCTCGCCGACCTCGAAGCCGCCGAAGTTGAGCAGCGACGTGCTGGCGCCCTCGTCGTCCTCGACGGTCAGCCGCAGCCAGTAGGCGCCCGCGCCGAGCAGCGCCCAGCCGAGCACGCACACCACGACGATCCAGAGGTCCCCACCGGGGTGGTGGCGCGCGACGAAGTCGCGGAACGTCTCACCCGCCTTGTGCATCAGGTACACCGCCATGAGGGTGACCGCGAGCACCGCGACGTAGAGCAGCTCCGGCAGGCTGCCCAGGATCAGGGCGAGCACCTGGTAGAACGCGACGAAGTCGGCGAGCATGGCCAGCGTGAGCACGCCATAGTGGGCCAGGTCGCCGGCTGAGAGCCCGTCGACGCGGCCGGGTCCGTAGCCGCGCCGGGGGTTCCGGCGGGGGGCGCGGGCGGCCGCGGCGGGGTCGTGCGGGGTGAGCGCGGTGCCGGGCGGGGTGTGCGCCATGACGAGGTGGGCCGGCCCGGACTGCTTGGCCTGCGCCGGCACGAGGGCGCTGCTGGGGCGGGACGCAGGGTCGACGGCCTCGCGGTGGGCCTTGTCGTACATCTGCCGGGCGGTCTCCTGCTCGGCGGTGGCGTCGTCGACCAGCCGCTGGCGCGCGGCGGCGTCCGGCGCGATGCGGGCCAGCTCGTCCTTGGCGAGCTGGACCTGCCGCTTGTACTCCAGGTCGATGTCGTGGTCCCAGCCGGCGGCCTTGGCGTCGATGGCGGGGTCGAGCACGCCGCCGAGGCCCTCGTCCAGGGCCGGCATCCTGGCGAGGTCGCTCTCCACTTCCCTGAGCAGGGCGTCCTGGTCCGGCGGCCGAAGCGAGCCGTAGTATCCGGCAGGCGCGCCGGGGTCTGCGTGGTTGCGGGCCATGGGTGCTTCAGCTCCTGTCCGAGGGGGTCTGCGCGGGGTGGTCGGCTCCGCCGTCCGGGAACGGCGGAGGGCCGGCCATGTCGCCGAGCCGGGCGTCGATCTCGTCGCCGTACTCGTGGGACCGGCACAGCGACTGGCGGTACACGTTGATGCGCTCGGACACGTGCCGCCAGGCGAGGTCCGCCCGGGACTGGGCCTGCTCCATGCCGAGCCGGATCCGGACCTCCAGGTCCTTGATCTCGATCTCGAGGCGGTCGCCGCGCTCGCGGGTCTTGTCGAAGCGGCCTCTCGCGGCCGCCAGCTGCTCGCGTTGCCTGGCCAGCGCGCGGTTGCGGGCGAGCACGTCGTCGGGCACGCCCGGGGCGCGTGACTCGCGCAGCTTCTCCTGGCGCAGCTTCTCGTCGCTGAACTCGGCCTGCGCGACCTCGACCGCGAGCCGCTGCTCGGGCAGGGCTTCGTGGCACTGCTGCAGCTCGGTCTTCGCGGCGGCGGCGCGGCGCAGCGCGGGGCCGAACTCCTCCTGGAACGCGACGCGCTCCTGCTGGTACATCTTCAGCGCGAGGTTCTCCAGGCCCCGCCAGTAGGCGGTCTTGAGGTCCTCGGAGGCGACGTCGGGCCGCCCGAGCCGCCCGTCCCACCAGCCGTGGAAGCGGTCCCGGCGCCGTTTGAAACCGCCGTACGGCGTCGCGGGCAGCGACCGGCTGCGGTCCGCGCGCTCCAGGGAGCTGCCGGGGGCGGACGTGTCGCGTCGGGACATCACCACCTCCCCGGGTACGGGGGCGCCGGGTGGTCAGGACTCGTCGACGTGGTGGCTGCTCGCCACAGGAAGACAGCGTCCGATGTGGATGGAGTACGCATCGCTCCTCATCGGGTCAGGGGTGTCGGGGGAGGCCGGGTGGTCCGGCTGGCGTTGCACCACATCTCTGACGGACAGCGGGCCGACTTGACATGCAGCCATTCGGCTGCCTATCGTGAGGAAAGGCAGCCGAATGGCTGCATGTGGGGACGGGGATGGACGAGGTCTTCAAGGCGCTGGCGGATCCGAGCCGCCGGGCGCTGCTGGACAGCCTGGAGGCGCGCGGCGGGCAGACCCTGCGCGAGCTGTGCGCGGGGCTGGACATGGCACGGCAGTCGGTGAGCAAGCACCTGGCGGTGCTGGAGGCGGCGAACCTGGTCACCACCGTGTGGCGGGGCCGGGAGAAGCTGCACTTCCTCAACGCCGAGCCGATCAACGCCATCGCCGACCGCTGGATCGACCGCTACCACCGCGGGCGGGTGCAGGCGCTCGCGGACCTCAAGACGGCATTGGAGCAGCAACCCATGGACGAGTTCGTCTACACGACCTACATCCGCACCACACCCGAGAAGCTGTGGCAGGCGATCACCGACCCGGCGTTCACCAGCCGGTACTGGGAGGTCACCTTCGACACGGACTGGCAGCCCGGCTCGACCATGAGCTGGGAGCGGCACGGCGTGGTCATGGCCGACCCGGCGCAGGTGGTGCTGGTGGCCGAGCCCTACACGCGGCTGTCCTACACGTGGCACACCTTCACGCCGGAGTTCGCCAAGTCGGTGGACCTGGCCGAGGACCTGCGCGTCCAGCTGGCCGCCGAGCAGCGGTCGAAGGTGACCTTCGACCTGGAGCAGGTCGGCGACCTGGTGAAGCTGACCGTCGTGCACGACGGCTTCGCCCCCGGCAGCGCCCTGCCCGGCATGGTGAGCCAGGGCTGGCCGCACCTGCTCTCGGACCTCAAGACGCTCCTGGAGACCGGCCGCACCATGGCCGAGGCCGGCTGATACCAGGCAGTATGCGGGCGACCTTCACAATTCATTCCGCCGTCCACCTGAAGAGCGCCATAATCCGACAGTGCGATCCGCATATGCACAGGTCATGCCTACATTGGACGTCTCATTCCCCCGATGAAGGAACGGCATGCGCATTCTGCACATCGTCGCCACGCCCCGTGGTTCCGAATCGCATTCGCTTCGTGTTTCGGAGGCCTTTCTCAAGGGCCTGGCCGCGCGGGAGGGCGACGTCGAGCTCGACGTGATCGACCTCTACCGGCACGAGCTGCCGCCGGTGGCCGGCGACAACATCGAGGCGAAGTACTCGCTGATGGTCGGCCGCCCGATCGACCGGAACCACCACGACTCGTGGCGGCAGGTCGAGTCGCTGATCGAGCAGTTCCTGGCGGCCGACATGTACCTGGTCACGGCTCCGATGTGGAACTTCGGCGTGCCGTACGCGCTGAAGTACTACATCGACTGCATCGTGCAGCCGGGCTACCTGTTCCGGTACGACGAGACCGGCCAGGTCGTGCCGCTGGTGAACGGCAAGCGCATGGTGTGCGTCACCGCCCGGGGCGCCGACTACTCGGCGGGCAGCTTCCTGGCGCCGTACGACTTCCAGGAGCCGTACCTGCGGGCGATCTTCGGGTTCGTCGGCGTCACCGACATCCGGTTCATCCACGCCCAGCCCATGGACATCACCCCGCACCAGCGTGAGGCCGCCCTGAGCGAGGCCATCGGGCGGGCGCGCGACCTGGGCGAGGGCTTCCGGACCGGCCCGGCGGCCGTGCCGGCTTGACCGCCCGTGATCGAGGTCCCGCCGAGCCGTTCCCGGGCCCGGCGGGACCTCGATCACGAGAAGGGCACGGTGGCGCGCAACCGGTACCGCGGGATTCGCGCGCCCCGGCTACCGTCCGGTGCGTGAACGGGAGCACGAGGGACTGGGCGTCGCTGTCCGCGCAGGAGCGCGCGGAAGCCGTGGCGCTGGCCGCGCAGGGGCGGCCGTTTCCCGATCCGGCCGTGGCGGCCGCGATCGTCGACCGGGTACGCCGCCTCGACCGGCGCGACCAGAACACCCGGGAGCTGCTGCTCGGCGTGGCGATGACCGCTTTCTACGGCCTCTGCCTGGCCATGTTCATCGCGGGCGGCTCCGTCCAGGATGTCCCCGGCTGGATCTTGCTGCTGGTGCTTCCGGTGGCGCCCGGGTTTGTGATCATGAACGGGGAGTACACGCCGCGGGTGTTCCGGGGCGGCCTGCCGCCGCACGCCCAGACGCCGAACCTGCTGCTGCTGCTGCACCGGGCCGGTCCGCTCCCCGCGGTGCCGCTGACGATTCCGCGCCGGCGTGGGCTGCGTGCCTGGTGGCCGCTGCTCGTTCCAGCCGTCGCCGCGGTCGGCTGGCTGACCTGGTATCACCTCGGCGTCCCAGCCGACCTCGTCGAGGGATTGAGCAGTTTCGGCGTGAGCGCGCTGGTCTGGCTGGTGCTGCTGCTGGTGGTGGCGGCGGGCGCGCTGACCCGCCGCCTGCGCGGCGTGCCCCGGGACGATCCGGCCCCGGGCGCTCCGATCACGCTCGACGCGGACGGGCTGCGCCCGCGCGGGTGGCGCGAGCCGGTGCCGTGGTCCGAGGTGTACGCCGTCGAGCTGGTCGGGCCGACACCCGAGCAGCCCGACAGCCCGCTCGCGGTGCGCTGGAGCGTACGCGGCCGCGACCCGATCACCGTCCCCGCCGGCGACATGGCCCTGCCGCCGGAGACCGCCGTCCGCGCCACCTGGGCGTACCGGCCCGGCCTGGCGGCAGGACAGCGGGAGGAGGCGCCATGAGGCGGCAGCTGGCGGGGCCGGCCTGGTCGCTGCTGCGCTGACGCCGGTCAGCTCCGCGCGAGCAGCATGGCGCGCGGCAGGTTCTCGCCCGCCTGGGTCTTGCGGGTGACCTCGGTGTGCACGTCGAACCCGGCCGCTTCCAGGAAACCGGCCATCCGTCCCGGCGTGCGCATGTGGTACTCCAGGTGGATCGTGTACCCGAAGGCCTCGGTGCGCACGATGTGCTCGTCCAGGTTCATGAAGATCAGCAGCAGGTGCCCGCCCGGCCGCAGGGCCCGCTTGAACCCGGCGAACAGGGCCGGGAGCACCTCGTCCGGGATGTGGATCACGGAGTAGACGGCGGTGATCCCGGCGAGCGAGCCGTCGGGCACGCCGAGGTCGGTCATGCTGCGCTCGTCCAGGCGCAGGTGCGGGTATTCCTTGCGGCCCTGGGCGAGCATGCCGGGGGAGACGTCGACGCCCCGGACGTCGAGGCCCAGGCTGTGCAGATAGTTCGTGCTCATGCCGCCGCCGCACCCGGCGTCGACCACCTCGCCACCGCCGTCCGCCTGCACCAGCGCTGCGAACGCCGACATCATGGCGCGCTCGATGGGGATGGCCTCGTACTCGTCCCGGAAGCGCTCGGTGTAGTCGGCGGCGAAGGCGTCGTAGGACTGGCGGGTGGTGGTCACGAAGGTGGGCTCGGTCATGGAGGGAGCCTAGTGGCCGCGGGGTGCGCAGGCTGTCCCGGATCTTGACATGTATTGATCATTTAACTATGGTCCGTGCATGCCGCCGATGCGTGAGCCCAGCTACCTGATCCTCACCGCACTGGCCGCCGGGCCGCGGTACGGATACGCCATCATCCAGGACGTCGCGGAGCTGTCCGGGGGCCGGACGTCGCTGCTGCCCGGCACCCTCTACACCGCACTGGACCGGCTCGCCGCCGAGGGGCTCGTCGAGCTGGACCGCGAGGAGACCGTCGACGGCCGCCTGCGCCGCTACTACCGGCTCACCCCCGGCGGCGTCACGGCGCTGGAGGCCGAGACCGCCCGCATGCGCCGGCTCACCACCGCGGCCGAGACCCGGCTGCGCACCCTGCGACCCCAGACGGCCTGACCGGCCATGTCCGAGAGGCAGACCATGCCGGTGACCTCCGACCCGCTGGCACGCCGCTACCGGCGGCTGCTGCTGGGCTACCCCCGCGCCTACCGCCGCGAGCGCGGCGAGGAGCTGCTCGCGACGCTGCTCGAAGCGGCGCCGCCCGGCCGCACCCGGCCCGCGGCCCGCGAGGCCGCCAACCTGATCGGCCACGGCCTGCGCGCCCGGCTCGGCCGGCCGAGGAGCCGCTCCGTGGTCACCTGGGCCGTGTTCACCGCCGTCATCTGCGGGCTGTTCACCGCGGCGCTGGCCACCCGGCTCGCCTGGGAGACCTCGCCGCCGATGCCGGACCGCGCGGAGGCCGCCGCGATCCTGGCCGAGGTGCTGCCCGGACACCGGTTCCCGCCCGGCGACGTCAACACCGCGGAGGCCCTGTTCGCGATCTACGGCGAGCCGCTGAGCCTCGACTCCGTCAACGATCTGCTGTTCGGCGACGGCGGCGAGTACGCGCTGACGGCGACCACGGCCTACCGCACCGGCTTCCCGCCCGTGCCGCTGGAGCAGACCGCGGCCGCGGCCGAGCAGAGTCTGCGAGACGGCGGCTGGACGGTGTACCCGGCGACGCACAACGAGATGTACGGGTGCGCCGGACCGCCGTGCGATCCGGCCACGATCCCGCAGGACACCAGGCTGTTCGCCAAGCGCGGTGACCTCACGCTCGAACTGGACCTCTACCCGCAGCAGCAGGCCGACAGCACCTACCTGGCGGTCAGCCTGAGCCGGACGACCCCGGCCGCCGTGTGGCCCGCCGCCATCGCCGCGGGGCTGCTCGGCGCGGCCGTGGGCTGGCTGCTGTTCGGCTGGGCCAGCCGCCGCACGCAGGCCCCGCATCCGGCGCGCGTCCCGGTCGACGTCCTGTTCGGCGTGACGATGGGGTTGTGGTGGCTGCCCGTGCTCTTCACGGTGCCGTTCATGGTCGAACACCACCTCGGCGAGCCGCATCCGCGCTGGCATCCGCTGTGGGAGTGGCTGGGCCAGCCGGTGTTCTCGCTGTTCCTGGTGGCGGGCTGTGTCAGCGCCCTGCTCGGGCTCGCGCTCACGCTGCTGCCCTCGCGGCGTACCCAGCCGCAGCGCGTCGCCACGACCTGATCGCTCGGCATGCCCGCCGTCCCACCGGCATGGTGCACGTGTCCGCGATAACACGACCCGTTCCGCGTAACCGTTCTCTACCGGGCGGCGGGAGGTGTCGGGCGGCGGGCGCGATCACGAGCGCCTACCATGCGGCCATGCCCCGTACGGTCCTGCTGCCGCCCCCCCGACAGGCGGGCACCTCCGCGACGCCCGTGTCCGATGTGCTGCGCCGCCGTCTCGCGCCACCGGTGCTGGACCCGTACGCCTGGCCCGCCGCGCTCCTGGTGACCCTGCTCGCGGGCCTGCTGCGGCTGAACAACCTGGCCAAGCCGCCGGGCAAGATCTTCGACGAGACCTACTACGCCACCGACGCCCACTGGCTGTGGGAAAAGGGCTTCGAGTGGAACGAGAACGAGAACACCGCCGGGTACGTGGTGCACCCGCCCCTCGGCAAATGGATCATCGGCCTCGGCGAGCAGGTCCTCGGCTATAGCGAGGCGGGCTGGCGCCTGGCCGCAGCCGTCTTCGGCACCCTCTCCGTGCTGATGTTCACCCGCATCGCGATGCGCCTGTTCGGCTCGATGATGCTGGGCTGCGCGGCCGGCATCCTGATGGCGTTCGACGGCATGCACTTCGTGCTGTCGCGCACCGCGCTGCTCGACATCTTCCTGATGTTCTTCGTGCTGGCCGCGTTCGGCACGCTGCTGCGCGACCGGGACCAGCGCCGGGCCAGGTGGCTGCGGTTCGTCGAGAGCGGCGGCGACCCGGCCGGGCGGGGACGCGGCAGCCGCCCGCCGCACGCGGTGCCGTGGTGGCGGCTGGCCACCGCCGCGCTGCTGGGCTGCGCGCTGGCGGTCAAGTGGTCGGCGCTGGCGTTCGTGCCGGTGTTCGTGCTGCTGATCCTGTGGTGGGAGGTCGGCGCGCGGCGCAGCGCGGGGGTCCGCAACCCGATCCGCGACACCTTCCTCGACGAGATCGGCTGGCTGCTGGCGGGCCTGCCGATCATGCTGGCCGTGTACCTGGCGTCGTGGAGCGGCTGGCTGGCCGGCGACGGCGGCTACGCCCGGCACTGGCTGCGCGACAGCGGCCAGGACGAGCCGCCCGTGTGGGGCGCGCTGCGCAACCTCATGCAGTACCACGAGCTGGCGTACGGTTCGCACCAGGCGATCACGACGGCCACGAACCCGCACACCTACCAGTCGGCGGGCGAGTGGGCGCCGATCCAGTGGCTGCTGCTGGGGCGCCCGGTGCTGTTCTACCGCAACGGCGACGCGCTGTGCGGGGCCGACAAGTGCATGGCCGACGTGCTGCTGCTGGGCACGCCGCTGCTGTGGTGGAGCTTCCTGCCCGCGCTGGGCGCGGCGCTCTGGTTCGGCATCGCGCGGCGCGACTGGCGGGCCGCGGCGATCCTGGCCATGGCGGGCGCGGCGCTGATCCCGTGGTTCTTCTACCCCCAGCGCACGATGTTCTACTTCTACGCCATGCCCGCCGAGCCGTTCCTGATCCTGGCCGTGGTGTTCGTGCTCGGCGCGATCATGACGAGCCCGCCGGGCCGGCCGCCGGACGAGAACCGGCGGCTGGCCGGGGCGGTCATCGCGGGCGCGTACGTGCTGCTGGTGGTTCTCGCGTTCGCGTGGTTCCACCCGCTGTACACGGGCGAGTCGATCCCGTACGACGACTGGGGCAGGCGCCTGCTGCTAGGCGACCGCTGGACCTGACGCCGCGCCTGCGCGGGCCAGCCGCTGCCGCAGCTCCGGCAGCGGCAGCGGCATACCCAGGTGGTATCCCTGGGCGAACGGCACGCCGAGTTCGGTCAGCGCCGCGAGCTGCGCGCCGTTCTCCACGCCCTCGGCGGTCACCCGCATGCCCAGGCCGTGGCCGAGGTCGGTGAGCAGCTTGACCACGGCGTGGTCGCGGGAGTTGTGCAGCATCCCGTCCACGAACCCCTGGTCGATCTTCATGCCCTGCACGGTGAGCGAGGACAGGTAGCGCAGGTTGGTGGAGCCCGCGCCCATGTCGTCGAGGGTGAGCAGCACCCCGTGCCGGGTCAGCCGCTCCAGCCGCGCGCGGGCCGCCGACAGGGCCTCCAGCTCGGCGTCCTCCGGCAGCTCGATCCGCAGCCGGTGCGCGGCCAGGCCGGTCTCGCGCAGCACGGCGAGCACCGTGTCGTCGAACGCGGTGGCCAGCGTGGACGTGGAGAGGTTCACGTTGACCTGGTCGGGCGCCGCCGCGTGGCCGAGCGAGCTGATCAGCTCGGCCAGGTCGGTGCAGGCGCGCCGCAGCACCCACGTGTCCAGCAGCGGCATCAGCCCTGCCTGGTGCACCGCCGGCAGGAAGCGTCCCGGGCCGAGCAGGCCGTGTTCGGGATGCTGCCAGCGGATGAGCGCCTCGATCGACTGGACGCGGTGGTCGCTGAGCCGCACGATCGGCTGGTAGTGCAGCCGCAGCTCGCCCTGTTCCAGCGCGGCTTCCAGCCGGTCGCGGCCCGCGGCCGCCGACGGGCGGGCCGACGCCGCACAGGTGTCCGCTTCGAGCTCGACGCGGTTGCCGCCGGCCTGCTTGGCGCGGTACATCAGAGCGTCTGCCGTGTCGACGAGGGCCTGCGGATCGGCGCACCGGGCGGTGACCGCCACGCCGATGCTGGCCCGCATCCGGGGCACGGCGCCCGCGTGGCCGTCGCGGGCGGTGATGGCGAGCAGGCACCTGCGGCCGAGGTCTTCGGCGACGGCGGCGGGGTCGCCGTCGCGGGGGAATCGCGAGAGCACGGCGAACTCGTCGCCGCCGAGGCGGGCGGCCACCTCGCCGGGCCGGGTCGCCTCGCGCAGCCGCCGCCCGACCTGGGCCAGGGCGGCGTCGCCCTGGCGGTGCCCGAGCCGGTCGTTGATACGTTTCATCCCGTCCAGGTCGATGAACGCCACCGCAACCTCGTCGCCGTCCTGCTCGGTGGCGGCGCAGGCGGCCATCAGCAGGTCGAGGAACTTGGCACGGTTGATCAGGCCGGTCAGGTCGTCGTAGTGGGCGCGCTCGGCGAACTGCGTGGCGACGACGTCGAACAGCCGGACCGCCGGGATCACGCCGAGGCCGCCGCCCTCCAGATCGACCAGCACGTCGTCGTAGCGGTGCTCGCGCGGGCGTGCGTGCATCTCCTCCGAGGCGGCGACGGCGGTGGTCCGTCCGGGCAGCCGCAGCGGGTGCCAGTAGGCGATCGCGGCGGCAGGGACGCCGGGGCCCGCCTGGCCGGCCGCGGCCGCGGCGTCGAAGCGGTGGCGCATCACCAGGCCCAGCCGGTCGCCGTCGGCGACGGCGACGGAGGTCGCCTGCGGGTCGGGTCGCAGGATCGCCGCGATGCGGTCGCAGCCGGCTTTCGCGTCGACCACCGCGAGCTCGCGGGCCAGCGTGTCGAGTGGGGAAGCGTGGGGCACGGTCCCTCCTCAGGTCGGGGTCGTATCCCAGGCTAACGACTTTGGAAAAGGTTTTCCCTGGTCAGCGCCCCGTTTCCCGGCCGCTCGCCGGATATCCATGCATTTTGCCGCATCGCGGCAGGCCAATGGCGACGTCTCGCGGTGGGTGTCCGTTTTCGGCTGCATATTGAGTGTGAGCTGCGGCATTGGTGGCGCTCTTCACCAATTCGCGGTTTGTCGGCGCGCGGGGCTCACCTGTGCTCTTCGCGTGGCGGTGATCCGGGCCCGGGGCGGTCCGCCGCCGCCGCTGCCCGGCGCATAAGCTAGCGTTCCGGTCGGAAATACAGGAATGGCGTGCCGGGCTGAGTGAGCAGTCGGGCTTCTCCACGTCATCGCCCGGCCGACCGCCGACGAGGCGTGGGCCGAGGCGGGCCGGCTGCTGTTGGGAATGGACCCGGCGCGTATCGCCGCTGCCCAGCAGCGCTTCGCCCAGATGGAGTCCGTCGGCCAGGCGCGCATGGCCGCGCTGCACGGCGGCCGGGCCGACAGCCTGGTCGTCGCCCCGAACCCGTGGGCGGGTGTGGGCCTGGTCCGCGAGGGTGCGGGCACCGCGCTGGTGGGCAGCTACGCCGAGGTCGCCGCGCGGCTGAGCGAATACGCCGCGCTGGGCGTGGACGAGTTCATCCTGTCCGCGTGGCCGCACCTGGAGGAGGCGCGCCGCGTCGGCGAGCACGTGCCGCCGCCGGTGGGCTGAAGCCGCTTCGCGTCGGACACCCGCGGTGGCCGCGCGGCGTACTACCCTCGGCGTGTGGCCAGGTATTTCGACGTGCACCCGGACAACCCGCAACCCCGTGCGATCCGTCAGGTCGTCGACATCGTGCGCGAGGGCGGGCTGATCGCCTACCCCACCGACTCCTGTTTCGCCTTCGGCTGCAAGCTGAGCGACAAGGCGGGGCTCGACCGCATCCGCGACATCCGGAAGCTGGACGAGCGGCACCACTTCACCCTGGTCTGCCGCGACTTCGCGCAGCTGGGCCAGTTCGTCAAGGTGGACAACTCGGTGTTCCGGCTGGTCAAGGCGGCGACGCCGGGCCGGTACACGTTCATCCTGCCGGCGCTGCGCGAGGTGCCCCGGCGCATGCTGCACCCGAAGAAGCACACCGTCGGGGTGCGCATCCCCGACCACCCGGTCGCGCTCGCGCTGCTGGAGGAGCTGGGCGAGCCGCTGGTCTCCAGCACGCTGCTGCTGCCCGGCGACGAGGAGCCGATGACGCAGGGCTGGGAGATCAAGGAACGCCTCGACCACCTGGTCGACGCGGTGATCGACTCCGGGGAGTGCGGCACCGAGCCGACCACCGTGGTCGACCTGTCCGAGGGCGAGCCGGAGATCCTGCGCGTCGGGGCCGGGGACCCGTCCCGTTTCGAATAGTGCCCGCGGTATGCGCATGTGACGATTCATCGCCTGGGGAACCAGCGCCCGGATCGCCGCTCCGGTGAATTCTGCGTGAATCACGCGTCCAACGTGGACGGTCGCTGTCGGATGGTTTACCGTGCCTCGGCGGCGGACCGTCGACACGCACGATGACCAGGCATGCCATCAGCTGATGTCTATGGTTGTACGTCCTCGGTGAGAGTTTGTTCACGACATATTTGCACGCTGAGGGCCGTGCACCGTCTTGCGGTGCCCCGAGGGCTCGCCTAGCATGGCTCCCTGTTGCACTCAAACATCTCAATATTCAAGGCTGCCTCAAGGATGGGGGTTGAGATGGCGCAGGACGGTTCGGTGTTCGCCACCCACAATGCCGACTTCGTGGTCGAGAGCGGAGCGGACCACCGTAAGAAAGCAATCAGCAATCCTTATATCCACCGCCTGCAAAGGCGCCACTTCCTACTCTTCGACGTCCTTCCGTTCTTCGGGATGGCGGCCGCGATCGCGTTCCTGTGGGTCCACCCGTTCGGCGCGGTCGAGCTGGCGCTGCTGTTCGGCATGTGGCTGCTCACCGGCATCGGGGTGACCGTCGGCTACCACCGCCTGTTCACCCACCGCACCTTCCGGGCCAAGCCCTGGGTGGCCGCGGCGCTGGCGATCCTCGGCTCGATGGCCGGGCAGGGCGGCATGGTCTCCTGGGTGGCGCTGCACCGCCGCCACCACGAGTGCAGCGACCGCGAGGGCGACCCGCACTCGCCCAACCTGTCCGGCGGCGGCTTCACGGGCCGGCTGCGCGGGCTGGTGCACTCCCACTTCCTGTGGATGCGCCGCCACGAGTACCCGAACATCGTCCACTACGCACCGGACCTGCTGAAGAACAAGCCGCTGATCCGGGTCGCCCGGCTCTACTACTACTGGGTCGTGCTCGGCCTGATCCTGCCGGGCGTCATCGGCGGGCTGGTCTACGGAAGCTGGCAGGGCGCGGTCAGCGGCCTGCTCTGGGGCGGCCTGGCGCGGATCTTCATCCTGGAGCACATCGTCTGGGCGATCAACTCCTTCCTGCACATGTTCGGCACCCGCCCCTACGACTCCCGCGAGAACAGCCGCAACGGCGGGGTGTTCGCCCTGCTCACCCTCGGCGAATCGTGGCACAACAACCACCACGCGTTCCCCGAGTCGCCCTCGTTCGGCCTGGACTGGTATCGGCTGGACCCCGGCTACTGGGTGATCCGCATGCTCGCCGTGGCCGGGCTGGCCACCGATCTGAAACTGCCGACCAAGGACCGGCGGGTGGCCAAGCGCCTCGACCGCCGTGCCGCCTCCGCCAACGCCGCAGCCTAAGGAACCGCAGATGACCACAAGCGACATCGCCAGCCTGACCCAGGACGACCTCACCGCGTGGTGCCGCCAGGCCGTGGCGGAACTGCTGGAGATCCCGGTGGCCGACGTGGACCCGGCCGCCGACTTCGACCGCCTCGGCCTCGACTCGGCGCTGGCCGTGTCGCTGCTGATCGACATCGAGGAGCGCTACGGCGTGGACCTGCCGCCGGAGGCGCTGTTCGAGAACCCGACCCTCAACGCCGTGAGCGCGTACCTGCACACGGCCATCCAGCAGCAACGCGGGCAGTGACCGTGGCGGTGCAGACGCAGGAGCAGCGCGCCGACGAGGCGGCGGCCGCGATCCGCCACCACTACGACGTGGGCAACGACTTCTACCGGCTCTGGCTGGACGACTCGCTGAGCTACTCCTGCGCGCTGTGGGACGGCCCAGACGACACGCTGGAGCGGGCGCAGGAGCGCAAGCTGCGCCACCACCTGGACGCGGTGCGCGCTGACGGCGCCCGGCGGGTGCTCGACATCGGCTGCGGCTGGGGCGCGATCCTGGACCGGCTGGCGGTGCAGCACCGGGTGGGTCAGTCGGTCGGGCTGACCCTCAGCGAGGAGCAGGCGGCGTACGTGCGGGCGCAGGGCCTGCCCGGAGTCGAGGTCCGCATCGAGAACTGGATGCACCACCAGCCGGCCGAGCCGTACGACGGCATCATCTCGATCGGCGCGTTCGAGCACTTCGCCCGGCCCGACGAGTCCCCGGCCGAGAAGGCGCGGATCTACCGCGAGTTCTTCGAGCGCTGTCGCGGCTGGCTGCACGACGGCGGCGCCCTGTCGCTGCAGACCATCGCGTACGCGAACATGTCGCCCTCGGACGCGAGCAGCTTCATCCAGCAGGAGATCTTCCCCAACGCCGACCTGCCCACGTTCGCCGAGATCGCGCAGGCCGCCGAGGGCGTGTTCGAGATCGAGTCGGTCGGCAACGGGCGGCTGGACTACGCGCGCACGCTGGAGGAGTGGGGCCGGCGGCTGCGCGCCAACCGCGAGCTGGCCGTCGAGGTGGCCGGGCCGGAGACGGTCGCCCGGTACACGCGCTACCTCAAGCTCTCCGCGCTCGGCTTCCGGATGGGCAAGCTGTGCCTGCTGCGCCTGGTGTTCCGGCCGTACAGCGCCAGGCTGTTCGACGCGCGAGGGGTGACGCCACGATGAGCGTGCAGGCGGCCCAGGCCCGGTTCAACCCGTTCAGCGCCGAGTTCCGGCGCGACCCGTATCCGGCGTACCGGCAGCTGCGCGAGACGAAACCGGTGCACCGGACGATGGGCATGTGGGTGCTGACCCGGCATGCCGAGGTGCGCGAGGTGCTGCACGACCGCACCTTCGGCGCCGGGCTCATCCCGGCCCTGGTCCGCCAGCACGCGAGCCGCTTCGGCTTCGACGACGTCGGCCAGCTCGAGCGGCTGGGCGAGAAGTCGCTGGTCTTCACCGACAACCCGGAGCACGCCCGGCTGCGCGGCATCGTCAACCGGGTCTTCACCGCGCCCGCCGTGGCGCAGCTGCGCCCGCGCATCGCCGCCCGTGCCGCGGAGCTGATCGACGGGGTGTGGCGGCACGGCGGCGGGGACTTCGTCGCCGACGTCGCCGCGCGGCTGCCCGTCGACGTCATGTGCGACTGGATGGCGCTGCCGGACAGCCTGCGCGCCCAGGTCGGGCAGTGGACCCACGACGTGCGCTTCCTGCTCGAACCCGGACTGATGAAGAGCGAGGACTTCGCGCACGTCCGCGAGGTCGTCGCCACCTTCGCCAAGGCCCTGGACGAGGTCGTCGCCGCCCGCCGCGCCGAGCCCGGTGACGACCTGATCAGCCGGCTGCTGGCCACGACCACCGCGGGCGGCGACCGGCTCACCGACGAGGAGCTGGTCTTCGTCTGCGTCATGTGCTTCGTCGCGGGCAACGAGACCACCAAGTCGCTCATCGGCAACGCGCTGCTGGCCCTGCTCCAGCATCCGGACCAGGACGAGCTGCTGCGCCGCGAGCCCGAGCTGGTGCCGCGCATGGTCGACGAGGCGCTGCGCTACGACTGCCCGCTGCAGCAGACAAAGCGCCTGGCCACCCGCGAGGTCGAACTCGGCGGCCAGCGCATCGCGCCGGGCGACCAGGTGCTGGTGTGCCTGGGCGCGGCCAACCGCGACCCGGAGGTCTTCGCCCGGCCCGACGAGTTCGACATCACCCGCGACGCCCGGCGGCACCTGGCCTTCGGCCACGGCATGCACGGCTGCCTGGGCGGCCTGCTGGCCGAGGCGCAGGCCGCGATCGTGTTCGAGACCCTCGGTCAGCGGCCGGAGCGCTTCGAGCTGGGCTCGGGCGGCCTCGACTGGCAGGACCACAGCTTCATCATCCGCGGCCTCAAGGCGCTGCCGGTCACGGTGCGGGGCACCCGGTGAAGGGCTGGCTGCGCTACGAGCCGTCGGACGCGCCCGTCGCGCTGCTCTGCCTGCCCCACGCGGGCGGCGGCGCCGCGTCGTTCAGCCGCTGGCTCGGGCTGTTCCCGCCGTCGGTGCTGCCGGTGCGGGCGCAGCTGCCGGGCCGGGAGGACCTGGCCGCGCTGCCCGCGCTGCGGACCGTCGCGGCGGCCGTGACCGGGCTGGCCGCACAGCTGCGCGCGGAGCTGGACCGGCCGCTGGCCCTCTACGGGCACAGCATGGGCGCGATCATCGCGTTCGAGCTGGCCCGGCACCTGACCGCGGCAGGCACCCCGCCGGTGCACCTGTTCCTGTCCGGACGCCGCGCGCCGCAGCTGCCAGCCCGCCGCCCGCAGATCCACCGCCTGCCCGACGACGAGTTCGCCGCCGCGCTGGAGACCTCCGGCGGCACCCTCAGCGGCGCGGGCGGCAGATCCTTCCTGCGGTACGCCGTTCCGCTGATCAAAGCGGACCTGGAGCTGACCGAGGAGTACGTCTTCCAGCCGCTGCCCCGGCTCGGCTGCCCGGTCGACGCGTTCGTCGGCACCGAGGACCCGGTGGTCGACGCCGACGAGGTGCACGCCTGGGGCGAGCACACCGACGGCCCGTTCCGGGTGCACGCCTTCTCCGGCGACCACTTCTTCCACCAGCAGCACCGGGTCGCGATCGCGGCGACGATCGCCGAAGGGATCCGCGCGCGTGCCGCCGTTGTTTCCTGAGATCCTGGCCGCCCGCGCGGCACGGACGCCCGACCGCCGGGCGTACGTCTTCCTCGGCGAGGACGAGACCGAGGCCGCCGTGCTCACCTACGGCGAGCTGCACCGGCGGGCGCTCACGGTGGCCGTGCACCTGACCGGGCTGTGCGCGCCGGGCGACCGGGCACTGCTGCTGTTCCCGCCGGGGCTCGACTTCGTCGTCGGATACTTCGGCTGCCTGCTGGCCCGTGTGATCGCCGTGCCGGTGAACCGGCCCCGCAAGCACCGCATCCAGGACGCGACGCTCAGCATCATCGCCGACTGCGCGCCCGCCGTGGTGCTCACCGACAGCACCCTGGCCGAGTCGGCCCGCCGCAACCTGCCGGAGCTGGCCGCATCGGCGGCCTGGCTGGAGATCGACCGGCTGGACCCGGCCCCCGGCGGCGGTTTCGAGCCGATCGCGTGCGACCCCGGGGACATCGCGTTCCTGCAGTACACGTCCGGCTCGACGGCCGCGCCCAAGGGCGTGATGGTGAGCCACGGCAACCTCATCGCCAACCAGGAGCACATGACCCGCGCCTTCGGCCACGACGCGGACTCCACCGTCGTCGGCTGGGCGCCGCTCTACCACGACCAGGGCCTGATCGGGAACGTGCTCAACCCGCTCTTCGTCGGCTCGACCAGCGTCCTGATGTCGCCGCTGGTGTTCATCCGCTGGCCGCTGCGCTGGCTGACGGCCGTCTCCCGATACGGCGCGCACACCAGCGGCGGCCCGAACTTCGCCTACGACGCGTGCGTGGCCCGTGCCCAGAAGCAGGGCCTGCCGGACGTGGACCTGAGCAGCTGGCGGATCGCGTTCAACGGCGCCGAGCCGGTGCGGCACGAGACCCTGCGGCGGTTCACCGAGACGTTCGCGCCGGTCGGCTTCCGCGCGGAGGCGCACTTCCCCTGCTACGGGCTCGCCGAGGCCACGCTGATGGTCGCCGGTGCGGGTGCCGGGCGGGGTGCGCGGACGTGCGAGGCCGATGTGGACGCGCTCGCCGCCCGCCGTTACGAGCCTGGCGAGCCGGGCCGCGGTCAGACGCTCGTGGGGTCGGGCACGGTCGCGCCGGGGCAGCGGGTGCGCATCGTCGACCCGGAGACCGGGCTGCCGCGCGACGACGGGGACATCGGCGAGATCTGGGTCAGCGGCGGCAACGTCACCCAGGGGTACTGGCGCAACGAGGTCGCCACGGCGGCGGCGTTCCAGGGCCGGCTCGCGGGCGACGAGCACGCGTATCTGCGTACCGGAGACCTGGGTTTCCTGCTCGACGGCGAGCTGTACGTGGTGGGCCGGCTCAAGGACATGATCATCATTCGGGGCCGCAACCACTACCCGCAGGACATCGAGTACACCGTCCAGGCCGCGCACGAGGCCCTGCAGGAGGGCGGCTGCGCCGCGTTCTCGGTCCCCGGACCGGACGGGGAACGGCTGGTCGTGGTCCAGGAGATCAGGCGCGAACGGCTGTGGGAAGCTGACCGGATGGATGTCGTCTCGTCGATCCGTGCCGCGGTGACCCGCGAGCACGACGTGGCGCTCGGCGACATCGTGCTGACCAAGCCCGTCCAGCTGCAGAAGACCAGCAGCGGCAAGATCATGCGTGCCGCGGCCCGGCGCCGCTACCTCGACGCCGACTTCGACGTATGGGCGCCGCCCGCGCCCGTCACGGCCTGACCTGCCCCGAAACCCGCCCCTCGACCTGCCCGGAGGACCGATGGAACCGATCGACGACCGCCCTGTCGCCACCTTGGAGATCATGCGCGAGGTCATCAAGGCGTCCCCGTTCAACGCGCTGCTCGGCGCGGAGATCCTGGAGTGCGGCAAGGGGATCGCCGAGCTGCAGCTGCCGATCCGCCCCGAGCTGACCCAGCACCACGGCTTCGCGCACGGCGCGGTGGTCGGGTGCGTGGCCGACAACGCCTGCGCCTGGGCCGCGGCCTCGGTCGTCGGCGACGTGGTGACCGCGGAGTACAAGCTGCACCTGCTCGCCCCCGCGATCGGGGACAGGCTGATCGGGCGCGGCCGGGTGATCCGGGCGTCGTCGCGGCTGGTGACCGCGAGCTCCGATGTGTACGCGGTCAAGGACGGCAAGGAGCGCCACGTCGCGACGATGCTGGCCACCATCATGCCGGTGGGCAGGCCGCCGCGCGCCAAGGAGTGACCATGCGCCAAGCGCCCGCCGGGCCGCGGTAACGGCTTGGCGGGCGCTTCGCGTGCCAGGGCGGTCAGGCGTACAGGTCGATCCGGCCGAAGTTGATCGGGCGGTCGGCCACGGTGTGCCAGGTGTCGTCGTCCGCGCTCCAGCTGTGCGAGATGATCCCGCCGTCGGCGCGGGCGGTGCGGATGAACATCCAGCCCGTCCCGGCGCCGTCGGCCTCGGTCCAGCGGCCGGTCTGCGGGTCGCGGTAGAAGCGGCTGTCCGGGAAGTCGTGGCCCGCGGCCGGTACGCCGTGCGGCGACGACGTGCTGTCCATGACCCGGATCGCCCACTCGCGGTAGCTCGGGTGGGTGTCGTCGACCAGGTGGCTGCCGGTGCCGATGATCGCCATGTGGCCGCTGCCGCCGGACGAGCCGTCGTCGTACCGGATCGCCATGATGTCCCCGGCCTCCAGGTTGAAGTACGGGAAGACGTGCAGCTCGAAGCCCCGGATGTCGGGGATGTCGTCGGTCCGGTCGAGATCGGCGGCGAACGCGTCGTGGAACTCCGCGCTGTCGGGGAAGCTGTCGCCGAACTCGGCGGTGAACCACGAGCTGGTCGCCCAGCCGAACCGGTGCGACAGCAGCCGCCGCACGAACGTGGCGCACTGGCTCACGTTGAGGTACGTGGTCGGCTGGTTCGGGGTGCCGAACGTGATGCGGCTCGGCGTGCCGTAGTAGTTGTAGGCGCGCTCGGCCGGCCAGCCGATCGCGTCGAGGTTGGTGATCAGCTCGGTCGCGCTCGCGGCGAGCTGGCTGCCCTGGACGGAATCGGCCTGTGGGCCGTCGGCCGCGGCCGGGGTCAGCGTGAGCGCGAGCGACGCGACGACGGTCGTCGCCGTGATCGCGAGCCGCCTGGTGGTGTTCCGCACGTCCAGTCCTTCGCGGTATGCCCTTTCGGGAGCGCCACGGTGGCGCGTGAAAGGAATTCTGGAAGGTGCGCGGGAGTGAATTCTCTCGAATATCCGCAGGTCCGGCGACCGTCCTTCGATGACGGATGTATTACAGCGTCCTGCCTGGACAGTGCGGACGGGATCGCGCTGTGAACGACGCCACGGCGGTTGTGTGCACTATTACCATTCGGCGCCGGCGGCGGGTGCGGGAAGTGTCCGGGAGACGACTTTCCCGACCCGCCGGGCGTTAATGCGGTTGCGTCAGGACGCGGTGGTCTTGCGGCCCGCGGTGCGGATCCAGCCGTACGCGGTGTGCCGCGGCACGCCGTAGTGGTCGGCGATGACGCTGGCGCTGCTGCCGGCCTGGCGCAGCACCTCGGCGAAGTCGTCCGGCAGCCGCCGGTAGGTCCGGCTGCCGCCCGCGGCGCCGTTGCCGGACGCCTCGGGCGCGACCGCCTTGCGGGTGGCCTTCGCCGGTGCCGCGCTGCGGGCGGTGGTCTTCGCGGAAGCCGCCTTCGCCGGGGTGGCCTTCGCGGGGCTGTCCGCCGTCCGAGGGGCGCGACGCGGCGACGCCTTACCGGCGCTCGCCTTGGTGACGGCCGCCATCGCGGCGTCGGCCTTCGCCCGGCCCTCGGCCGCCGACCCGGCCGACGCGGCGGTCCGCTTGGCCGGAGCCCGGCCTGCCTTGGCGGGGGCGACCGCGGTTCGGGCCGCCTTGGCGGCCTTCGCCGGCACCCGGCCGGTCGTGCTGGGCTTGGCCGGAGCCGGGCTCGCGGGTGCCTTCGCGGTGCCCGCGCCCGTCTGCGTGGCCTCAGCCGGTGCGGACTGCGCCTTCGCCGTCCGCCCTGCCGGGGCCGGGTGCCCGCCCGCTGCCGAGCCGCCGCCCGCCGCCGAGCCGCCGGTCGCGGCGATGACGGTCTGCACGAGCTGGTTGAGGTCCAGGACGGGCAGGTCGCCGGGCCGCAGGCCGCCCCCGCTGCCGGGCTGCAGGCGCAGCTCGCGTACGGTCGCCGCGCCGTCCACCAGGTCGAGGCGGACGGTGGTGACGGCGAGCTGCGGGTCGTCGGGCGTGATGGTGACGGTGTACGAAGTCATGTCGCGGCCTCCAAGCCTGACTCCGCCGGTGCGGTTAACCCCGTCGTATGGCCGGTCCAGCGTGAGAGTGTCCGCTCAAGCTACTCCAGGGAAACTTGTCGGCCAAACGGAGTATGCCGTGCTCACGCAGTGGTGAGCACGACCGGACCGTCGGTGGTGACTGCGATGGTGTGTTCGGCGTGCGCGGCGCGGCTGCCGTCGGCCGTGCGGATGGTCCAGCCGTCGGCGGCGGTGACGGAGTCGTCGCTGCCGCTCTCCACCAGCATCGGCTCGATCGCGATGACCAGACCCTCGCGCAGCAGCAGTCCGCGCCCTGGCCGGCCGGTGTTCGGCACCGAGGGGTCCTCGTGCATCCGGGTGCCGATGCCGTGCCCGCCCATGCCCTCGGGCAGGCCGTATCCGGCGGCGCGGGCGACGGTCTCGACGGCGTGGGAGATGTCGCCGATCCGGTTGCCCGGCACGGCCGCGGCGATGCCCGCGGCGAGCGCGCGCTGCGCGGTCTCCTTCAGCGTGCGGGCACGCTCGTCGATCGCGCCGACGCCGACGGTGACCGCCGCGTCGGCGTGGTAACCGTCGAGGTGGGCACCGCAGTCGACGGAGAGCAGGTCGCCCTCGGCGAGCACATGGCGGCTGGGGATGCCGTGCACGATGTGGTCGTTCACCGACAGGCACACCACGGCGGGGTAGGGCATGGGCGCCCAGCGCGGGTGGTAGCCGAGGAACGAGGGTTTGGCGCCTTCGGCCGCGATCAGGTCGGCGGCCAGCAGGTCGAGTTCGTCGAGGCGTACCCCCGGCCGGGCGGCGGCGGAGACGGCGGACAGGGTGCGGGCGACGATGCGGCCCGACTCGCGCATCGCGGCGATCTCCGCGGCGGTTCTCAGGATGACCATGGGTGGTATTTTAATACCATGATTAGAATCGGTGCCATGGTACGCACACCGCTGACCGAGGAGGAGCGCCGGCGCGGGCTGGCGCTGGGCCGCACGCTGCAACGCGCCCGCGGCGACCGCAGCGCCGCCGAGGTGGCGCTGCTGGCGGGCATCTCGCTGGACACCCTGCGCAAGATCGAGCAGGGCGTCATCGCCACCCCCGCCTTCTTCACCGTCGCCAACCTGGCCCGGGTCCTCGACCTCGACCTCAACGACCTCGCCGCAGACCTGGCCATCCCGGTCTGACCGGCAAGGGGGGCGGCCCGAGCGGGCCGCCCCCCTTCAAGATCGACCGACTTGCCTGGCAGGTGGGCGTATCTTGAACGCGCATACGCCCGTGTGCCCGGCAAGTCGGTCGATCTTGGGCTGGGTTGATCGCGGTGGTCAGACCAGTGCGGGCTCCCGCTCCGGCAGTTCGGCGGCCGCCGGCTCCTGCTGCGGGACCGCGGCGGGCTGCTCGTGGCGGCGGACGTGGCGCGGCAGCAGGAACGCCAGGCCGAAGGCGACCGCCGTCAGCGCGATGGCGACCAGGGTGACCCGCTCGGAGGCCACCAGGAACCCGGCCGCCTGGCCGGTCGTGCCCGCCGCGGCGAAGAACACCGTGCCCAGCACCGCGACCCCCAGCGAGGCGCCGAGCTGCTGGATCGACTCCAGGATGCCCGAGGCCGAACCCACCTCGTGGTCGGCGATCTCACCCATGATGACGTCGAACAGCGGCACGAAGATCATGCCCATGCCCAGGCCGTACACCAGCAGCGGCAGCGCCAGCGTCCAGCCGCCGATGCCCAGGCCGTACTGGGTGAACACGGCGTAGAGCAGGATCAGGCCCACCGCCATCAGGGACAGGCCCAGGTGCAGGATGCGCCGGCCGAGCTTCGCCATGGTCCCGGCGCTGAAGCCGGAGCCGAGGAACGCGCCGATCGCCCACGCCGACATGGTCACGCTCGCCCGCAGCGGGCTGTGGCCGAGGCCGAGCTGCAGGAACAGGCCGACCGCGAGCGAGAAGCCGACGATGGCGCCGAAGAAGACCAGCACGAACAGCACCCCCGAGGTGTACGAGCGCTTGCCGAACACGCTCAGCTCGACCAGCGGCGTGCGGCCCGCGCCGCGGCGGCGCTGCTGGTGGGCGGTGAACAGCGCGAGCACCACCACCGAGGCGGCCAGCATGACCCAGACCCAGGCCGGCCAGCCCAGCTCGCGGCCCTGCATCAGCGGGAACACCAGCAGGAACATGCCCACCGCGGCGAGCACCGCACCGGCCGCGTCCAGCCGCCGCGGCCGCAGCACACCGTGCCCCGCCGGGAGCGCGCGCAGCCCCGCGATCAGCGCGAACGCGCCGAGCGGCAGGTTGATCGCGAACACCATGCGCCAGCCGGTGCCGAATACGTCGGCGTCGACGAGCAGTCCGGACACGACCGGGCCGAGGATGGTGGACAGGCCGATGGCCGGGCCGAACACCCCGAACGCCTTGCCGACCTCCGCCGGGCCGAACAGGTCCCGGATCAGGCCGAAGCCCTGCGGGATCATCACGGCGCCGAACAGTCCCTGCACGATGCGGGCCGCGATGAGCGACTCGGGCGACCAGGCCGCGGCGCACAGCGCGGACGCGGCGACGAAGCCGACGACCCCGACGAGCAGGACCCGGCGGCGGCCGAACATGTCGCCCAGGCGCCCGCCGGTGAGCAGGCCCACGGCCAGGGCGAGGGTGTAGCCGGCGGCGATCCACTGCAGGTCGACGTACGTGCCGTGCAGATCGGCCAGGATGGCGGGGGCGGCGACGTTGACGACCGTCGAGTCGAGCAGGTTCATGAGGGTCGCGGCGAGGATCGCCATGAGGCCGAGCCAGCGGCGGCCGTTGCTGATGTTCTCCATGCCGTAGACCCTGTCAGGCCATTAGGAACAATACGTTCCTAATACGTACGGCAGAATCGAAGACATGTTGGAGACCTCGGCCCGCCTGCTCAAACTGCTGTCCCTGCTGCAGACCCCGCGCGAATGGTCCGGCACCGAACTGGCCGGCCGCCTGGAGGTGAGCACCCGGACCGTGCGCAACGACGTCGACCGGCTGCGCAACCTGGGTTACCCCGTGCACGCCACGCGCGGCGCCGTCGGCGGTTACCGGCTCGGTGCCGGGGCGAACCTGCCCCCGCTGCTGCTCGACGACGAGGAGGCGGTGGCGGTCGCGGTCGGGCTGCGCACCGCGGCGGGCGGATCCATCGCCGGAGTGGAGGAGACCTCGCTGCGGGCGCTGGCCAAAGTGGAGCAGGTGCTGCCGGTGCGGCTACGGCGGCGGGTGAACGCGCTGCAGACGTACACCGTGGCGGTGCCGGCCCGGCGGCGCGGGCCGGAGGTGGACCCGCAGGTGCTCACCACGCTGGCGGCGGCCTGCCGCGACCAAGAGCGGATCCGGTTCGACTACCGCGCCCACGACGGCACCGCGACCCGCCGCGAGGCCGAGCCCTACCGCCTGGTCAACTGGGGCCGCAAGTGGTACCTGGTCGCCTACGACGTGCAGCGCGGCGACTGGCGCACGTTCCGGGTGGACCGGATCGAGCCGCGCACGCCGGGCGGGCCGCGATTCGCACCCCGCCCGCTGCCCGCCGAAGACCTGGCCGCCTACGTCTCCCGCGGCGTGTCCACCGCCACCTGGCACTACCGGGCGCGCATCGTGGTGCACGCGCCCGCCGAGCTCATCGCGCAGCGGCTGCCCGCCACGGCAGGGTCGGTCGAGGTGATCGACGAGCACACCTGCGCCGTCACCACCGGCTCGGACACCCCCGAGAGCCTGGCCATGTGGATCGGCCTGCTGGACGCCGACTTCACCGTCCAGGACGCCCCCGAACTCTCCGCCGCCCTGCGCCACCTGGCCGCCCGCTACCAGCGCGCCGCCGGCTGACCTCCGGCCCGCCCGCCACGGTCCGAGGCGGGTCACAGGCGGAGTTCGCGGCCGGGCCAGCGGGAGCGGAGCCAGCGGTCGTGGCTGGCGACGACGATCGCGCCGGGGCCGCTGCCCAGGGCTTCCTCCAGCTCGTCGGCGAGCCGGGGCGACAGGTGGTTGGTGGGCTCGTCGAGCAGCAGCAGCTCGGGCGGGTCGGCGATCAGCAGGGCCAGGGCCAGCCGGCGGCGCTGCCCGACCGAGAGGTCCCCGACTGCGGTGCCGAGGTCGCGCGGGGCGAGCAGGCCCAGCGCCTGCAGCGGCACCGCCTCGGCCCGCGCCGAGCCCAGCGTCTGCTCGTACGTGTCGCGCGCGGTCCGGTCCGGACGGCCGAACACGGTGTCCTGGGCCAGCATGCCCACGGTCAGGCCGCGGCGGCGCCGCACCTCGCCCGCCGCGTCCAGCCGTCCGGCCAGGACCGCGAGCAGCGTGGACTTGCCCGCCCCGTTCGGGCCCGTGATCAGCAGCCGGTCGGCCGCGGAGACGTCGAGCCGGTCCAGGACCAGCCGACCCGGCACCCGGACCCCGCGCAGCGACAGCAGCGTGCCCTCGGCGGCGACGGCCGCCAGCGGAGCCTGGAACCGTAGCGGCTGCGGGGGCTTGCGTACCTGGTCGCGTTCCAGCTCGTCGAGGCGGCGGGCGGCGTGGCGGACCCGGCGGGAGATCTGGTTCTGCACCCGGCCGGTGGTGTGCCCGTAGCCCATCTTCTCGTTGTCGCGGCGGGCGCGGCCCGGTGCCACCTGATGGGCGGTCACCGACACGGCGCGGCGCAAATCGGCCAGCTCCTCCTGCTCCTCCTCGAACCGGCGCTGCCAGCGCTCCCGCTCGGCGACCCGTTCGGTCTGGTAGGCGGTGTAGTTGCCGCCGAAGCGCAACGGGCCGTCGACGGCCGGGTCGAGGTCGACCAGGTCGGTGCAGACCGCGTCGAGGAACGCCCGGTCGTGGCTGGCCACCACGACCACCCCCGGCAGGCCGCGCAGCTGCTCCTCCAGGAACGCCGCCGCGGCGTCGTCGAGGTGGTTGGTCGGCTCGTCGAGCAGCAGCGCCGACGGGCGCCGCACCAGCAGCGCGGCCAGCGCGAGCCGCCCGCGCTGGCCGCCGGACAGCGAACCCAGCGTGCGGTCGTGCGGTGTCGCGCCCAGGCCGAGTCCGGTGAGGACCAGCCCGGCCCGCCGGTCGGCGTCCCAGGCGTCGTGCTCCTGGGCATGGTCGAGGCGCTCGCCGTACGCGGCCAGCAGCTCGCCGTAGCCGGGGGAGTCCGGTGCGGCGTCGGCGAGCTCACCGGTGAGCCGGTCCAGTTCGGCCAGGTCGTGACGGGCCTCGCGCAGCGCGTCGGCGAGCACGTCGGCGATCGTCGCCGCCGCGTCGAACGGCATCTCCTGGTGCAGGAAGCCGAGATCCGCCGGACGGGTGACGCTGCCGGAGTCGGGTTCGTCCACCCCGGCGAGCAGCCGCAGCAGCGTGGATTTGCCGGCGCCGTTCTCGCCGATCAGGCCGATCCGGCGGCCGGGCGCGACGGTGAGGGACACGCCGTCGAGCACGCGGCGGGTGCCGAGCGTACGGACAAGGTCGTGCGCGAGCAGGGGAGCATGAGACATGGGACACCACCGACGAGGTCGATTCGATCACCCGCCGGGCGGTGCCTCGGTCGCGGGTGCGGGATGGCGTCAGTGGCTCACATCGCCGACCAAGATACGCCGCGTCCGCCGCGACCTGCAAACGGATAGCGCGGATCACTCCCGCTGCCTAGGGTCGGCGAGAAGTGGGGAGGCGCTGATGGGCTCGGGATACCTGTGGGCCGACGACACGGCCCCGGCGCACGTGCGCTCGGCCGAGCCGGGTGGGCTGGTACGGATGCCGTCGCCCCGGCCGCCGTGGCTGGTCGTGTACACGGCACCCGGCCGCGTCCTGGTGACTGGCTGGCCGGGCCGGCTGTGGCGGGTGGAGATCATGCCCCCGGCGGCGGAGCCGGAGCGGGCGGCGCTGGCCGAGATCACGGCGCGGATCGCGCCGGGCGCCGGGTACACCCATGCGAGCCGCGTCGAGGTGGTGGCCGAGGTGTCCCCGGCGCTGCCGTTCGGTGCGCACGGCGATGCGGTGGCACGGGTCGTCGAGGCCGGGCAGGCGCTGGACGAGCCGACGGCGCACCGGCTGGCCGAGGCCCGCAGACCCGAGGCCGGGCGCGCCTACGTCCACGCGTGGCTCCGCTGGTCGGCCGAGCCACGCGGGTGGGGGGTGAACTCGCCCGTCGGATCCGGACTCGGGCTGCTGGGCACGGTGGTCCAGGCCAGTGCCCGGCTGCGCGGCGGGCCCGGAGCGTGGGTCGTGGACGGCGACGGCGAGAACGTGGTCGCCGAGCCGTGGTGCTCCGCCTACGGCGCGCTGCGCGAGGCAGCCCTCGCCTACGGCGCGCCGCATCTCGTGGACGGAGCCGCCCGCGAGCTGCTGGCGGCTCCGTGGGACACGGTGTACGGCCCGCTGCGCTGACCCCGGCATCGGCTCAGTCGTCGGCGTCCACGCTGGTGGTCTGGTCGAACGGCAGCCGCGGGGTGCGACCGGGCAGCCCGTGCTCCGGGTCGGCCATCCCCAGCCGCAGCACGATGTACGCGTGCCCGAGCTGGGACAGGATCCGGCGCATCATGGCCCGGGTGCCGTCGATCTCGACGACCTGGCTGAACGGCAGCACGGCGAGCCCCTGCGCGGTGGCGTGCAGCCATACCGCCGACAGGGCCTGCCCGGCGCGCAGCCAGGCGGCCCGGTCGTCGTCGTCGCCGAACAGCACCACGTAGGTGGAGGCCTTGTCGTGCCCGCCGCCGACCTCCAGCGTGCCGCGGGTGCCGAAGTCCCGCTCGCCGACGTCGGTCTCGGGCCGCCGGTCGGGGATGACCTCGGGGGGCAGCCCGGTCCCCGCGGGGCGGTCCGGCCCGGTCCAGCGCGCCGTCTCGGCCTGCCACGCGGGTTCGGCGGCGGCCGCGTCCTCGGCCCGCGACACCGCGACCACCAGGTCGGTGACCTGGTCGGGATTGAGCCGGTGCAGGTGCACGCCGTACCGGCCGGCGATCTCGCGCAGCTCGTCGACCTGCTCGGCGGTGACCGCGACGTCGACGGTGGGCCGCCGGTCGGTGTGCCGCAGCCGCAGCGCCTGCATCAGCCGCATCGACTCGGGCGTGACCGGTACGTCGCCCGTCGAGGTCAGCACGGCCAGCAGGCCGGGATCGGCGGGGTCGGGCAGCATACGCACGTCCACGGCCTGCCCCGCGGCGCGCAGCGCGACTTCCGCGTGGTGCAGCGCGGCACCGCAGCTGACGGTCAGCATCCGGCCGTCCGGGTCGGTGCCGGGCAGGGCGCGCGCGGGATCGGTGCGCAGTTCGAGCCGGTCGGGGTGGACCGACCAGTGCCACGGCTGGGTGTTGTGGATCGACGGTGCGTGCCCGGCCGCCTCGGCGGCCTGCGCGTACGCGGCGCCCGGTGCGCCGTGCGATGTGGTCATCGGTCCCTCCGTACGTCTATGGCTCCAGTGCACGCGACGGCGGCTCCTGCGGCCAGGAGCGAAGTGCCCGCCGCGACCGGGACTTCCGACCTCCTAACCGGTAGATCAACCCGGCGGATGCGGCGTGACGTGCGCGTGTTCTATCAGGACCGGCGGCGCCGCCGGACGGTCCGCGTCCCGAGCCCGCTGACGCCGGCAGTTCGCCTGGCTCGGCCGGCGGCATGGGCGCGGCGGGCACGGTGCCGACGGCCCCGTCGGCGAGGTCGGCTCGCATGGTCGTCACCTCCCACCGGGAACGGCTTGACCCTCACGAAGGGTAACCATCGGCGGGGCGCGCGTCATCCGCCCGGCGCTCCCGGCACCGAGGGCGGGCCGGGTCGCTACTGTTGCCGTATGCGCTGTTCAGCGCGGTGCCCGGCGGTGGGGACCCCGCGATGAGAACGGACATCAGGCGCTATTTCACCCGGCTGCCCTGGTCTCCGGGCACATCGCGGCGGTCGAGCGTGCGGGACCGGTTCGCCCGCGTCGGCCCGCGGCTCACCCTGCTCATCGTGGTGCTGTCGGCGCTGCTGCCGCTGCTGGGGCTGCTGGCCGAGCGGGAGCAGCGCGCTGCCGGGGTGCGCGGGGCGCGCGCCGAGGCGCAGCAGTTGGCCGAGGTGATCGCGCATGACGTCAGCGAGGACGCGGACGGTCGGCAGGGGGCTGACCGGGCCCGACTGCGGCAGCATGTCGCAGAGCTGAGCGCCCAGGTGGGCGGGGACATCGAGATCGTCGACCTGCGGCGCAACGTGCTGGCGGCGACCATGCCCGAGGCGCAGGCGCGGCAGCTCGGCGCGGACGCCGGTGGCCAGATCGCGGCCACCGTCCGCGACGGCCTGCCCCGCGTCATCAGCCACGACGCCGGCGAGGACATGCTCAGCCTGATGGTCGTGCCGATCCGGACCGACGGCGGCATCGTCGGCGCGGTGCTGCTGGACTACACCGGCATCACCGACGACCTGCTCGACTCGAGCGCCTCCGCCCGGCGTAACACGATCATCGCCGCGCTGGGCGGCATGGCTGTGGCCCTGGCGCTCGGCTGGGCGCTGTCCCGCGGCCTGGTGCACGATCTGCGGCGGCTGACCGCGGTGGCGCACCGCTACGCCGAGGGCGAATACGACGTGCGGGCGGAGGTGTCCTCTCGGGGTGAGATGCGCGAGCTGGCCGCCGCGTTCAACACGATGGCGGAGCGTATCGCCGAGCGCCGCGCGGTGCTCACCGACCTGGCCACCACCGACGCGCTGACCGGCCTGCACAACCGGCGCGCGTTCCGCACCAGCCTGGCCAGCGACCTGGCGCGCGCCGAACGCGGCGGCGATCCGCTGGCTCTGTTGATCATGGACCTCGACCACTTCAAGTCGATCAACGACGAGTACGGGCACCTCGGCGGCGACGCGGTGCTACGCCACGTGGGCGCGGTGCTGCAGCGGGAGCTGCGGGCCGACGACGTGGCCGCCCGGCTCGGCGGCGAGGAGTTCGGCGTGCTGCTGCCCGGCGCCGGACACGACACGGCGATGGCCATCGCCGAGCGGCTGCGGCTGGCGATCGCGCGCATGGTGACCGTGTACCAGGAGCGGTCGCTGTCGGTCACCGCGAGCTTCGGGGTGGCCGCCTATCCCGAGCACGGGCGGACCGCCGGGGAGCTGGTCGAGCAGGCTGACGGCGCCCTCTACGACGCCAAACGCGCCGGGCGCAACCGGGTCTGCACCCCGGCGGCGGCCTAGCCGAGGTGTCGAAGCAGGCCCCGGCGGGTAAGAGGCACGTCCGAGGGCACTTGTATCGGGGCGGAGCGTGGTGGTCGCTGCCGGAAGGTTCGACGTCGACGCGGTGGTGGTGGGCACCGGCCCGAACGGGCTCGCCGCCGCGGTGACGCTCGCCCGGGCGGGCCTGCGGGTGATCGCGTACGAGGCCGGGGACACCGTCGGGGGCGGCGCCCGCACCGAGGAGCTGACCCTGCCCGGCTTCTGGCACGACCCGTGCTCGGCGGTGCATCCGCTGGGCGCCGGCTCGCCCGTGTTCCGGACCTGGCCGCTGGAGCGCCACGGGCTGCACTGGCTTGAGCCCGACGTGGCGCTGGCACACCCGTTCCCCGACGGCACGGCGGCGACGCTGACCCGCTCCGTCGCGGCGACGGCCGCCTCGCTCGGGGTGGACGGGCCCGCGTACCGGCGGCTGGTCGGGCCGTTCCTGGGCCGCTGGGACGAGCTGTCGGTGGACGTGATGCGGCCGCCGCTGGCCGTCCCGCCCCGCCACCCGCTGCTGCTGGCCCGGTTCGGGCTGCCCGGGGCGCTGCCCGCGGCGCTGCTGGCGCACCGGTTCCGCGGCCGCCACGCGCGGGCGCTGCTCTCCGGGCTGGCCGCGCATGTGCCCACGCCGCTGCGCACGATCGGCACCGGCGGGGTGGCGCTCATGTTCGCGCTGGCCGCGCACGCCGTGAGCTGGCCGATGGCGCGGGGCGGATCGCAGCGCCTGTCCGACGCGCTCGCGGCGTACCTGCGTGAACTCGGCGGGCAGGTGGTGACCGGCTGCCCGGTGAGCCACCTGGACGAACTTCCCCGGGCCAGGGCGTATCTGCTGGACGTGGTGCCGCGGCACCTCGCCGCGCTGGCTGCCGGGATGCTGCCGGACGGCTACCGGCGGCGGCTGCGGGCCCTGAAACCCGGTCCGGCCGTGTTCAAGCTCGACTACGCGCTGTCCGGCCCGGTGCCGTGGACCTCGCCCGCCTGCCGCGAGGCGGGCACCGTGCACCTCGGGCCGAGCATGGCCGAGATCGACGCCTCGCTGCGCGCGGTGCGGGCGGGCAGGACCGCGGACCGTCCCTTCCTGATCACCGCGCAGCCCGGCCGGTGGGACCCCGGCCGCGCCCCCGCCGGGCAGCACGTGTTCTGGGCGTACGCGCACGTGCCGAACGGCTGGGACGGCGACCTCACCGCCGCGATCGAGGCGCAGCTGGAACGGTTCGCGCCCGGCTTCCGGGACCTGGTGCTGGCCCGCGCGGTCGCCGGGCCCGCCGAGGTGCAGCGGCGCAACCCGAACTACGTCGGCGGCGACATCGCCGGCGGCCGGTGCGACGGCCTGCACCTGCTGCTGCGGCCGACGCTCGCGCCCGTGCCGTACACCACCGCGCACCCGGCGGTGTTCCTCTGCTCGTCGGCGACCCCGCCCGGCCCGGGCGTACACGGGATGTGCGGCTACCACGCCGCCCGGGTGGCGCTGCGGCGCGTGTTCGGCATCCGGGCCCCGGCGGCGGACGGGTGAGCGATGGACTGGTTCACCGCGCAGGACCAGTGGTGGGGCCGGATGGTGTTCCAGCGCGGCCTGGCCGCGATCTACCTGGTCGCGTTCCTGGTGGCGGTCAACCAGTTCCGGGCGCTGCTGGGCGAGCACGGCCTCACGCCGGTGCCGCGCTTCCTGGCCCGCATCCCATGGCGGCAGTCGCCGAGCATCTTCTACCTGCACTACTCCGACCGTTTCCTGTCCGTGGTGGCCTGGACCGGGGCCGCCGTGTCCGCGGGGTTGCTGGCCGGGGTGGGCGACCACGTTCCGCTGTGGCTCGCGATGGCGCTCTGGCTGCTGCTCTGGGCGCTGTACCTGTCGATCGTCAACGTCGGCCAGCTCTGGTACGCCTTCGGCTGGGAGAGCCTGCTGGTCGAGGCCGGGTTCCTCGCCGTGTTCCTCGGCAACGCCTCGGTCGGGGCGCCGGTGGCGGTGATGTGGCTGCTGCGGTGGCTGCTGTTCCGGCTGGAGTTCGGCGCCGGGCTGATCAAGATGCGCGGCGACCGGTGCTGGCGCGACCTGACCTGCCTCTACTACCACCACCAGACCCAGCCGATGCCCGGCCCGCTCAGCCGCCTGTTCCACCTGCTGCCCCGCCCGCTGCACCGGGCCGAGGTGCTGGCCAACCATGTCACGCAGCTGGTGGTGCCGTTCGGGCTGTTCCTGCCGCAGCCCGTGGCGAGCGTGGCCGCCGGGATCATCCTGGTCACCCAGCTCTGGCTGGTCGCCTCGGGCAACTTCTCCTGGCTCAACTGGATGGCGATCATCCTGGCCGCCTCGGTGATCGACTACTCGCCGCTGCTGGGCGCGGCCCCGGCGGCCGGACCCGGACCGATCTGGTTCGTGGCCCTCGTCGCTGCCGCCGTGGTGCTGGTGCTGGTGCTCAGCTACCGTCCGGCCCGCAACCTGTTCTCGCGGCACCAGCTGATGAACACCAGCTTCGACTCGCTGCGCCTGGTCAACACGTACGGCGCGTTCGGCAGCGTGACCAAGGTCCGGCACGAGATCGTCATCGAGGGCACCCGCGACCGCCTCCCCGGCCCCGACACCGTCTGGCAGGAGTACGGCTTCAAGGGCAAACCCGGCGACCCGCGCCGGCTGCCACCCCAGGTCGCGCCGTACCACCTGCGCCTGGACTGGCTGATGTGGTTCGCCGCGATGTCGCCGCTGTACGCCCACCCGTGGCTGCTCACCCTGCTCGGGCGGCTGCTCGCCGACGACCGGCCGGTGCTGCGCCTGCTGCGCCACAACCCGTTCCCCGACGCGCCGCCGACCTACGTCCGTGCGCTGCTGTACCGCTACCGCTTCACCAGCCGGGCCGAGCGACGGGCCACCGGCGACCGCTGGCACCGCACCCTCGTCGACGAGTTCGTCCCGCCCGTCGCGCTGGAACACGTGCCCGCCGAACGGCGGCGGCACCGTCCCGGGTGATCACCCGTGTCCTGTCCCACCATTGCGCATGACAGCGGCGTTAGATTGACTCCATTCGCGACGATGGGCGCATGACGCTGACCGACGGGCTGCTGTGGCAGGCCGAAGACCAGGGCCGGAACTGGCGGCGCTGGATCCTGCGCGCCGCCGTGACCGCGCTCGTCGCCGTGGGCGGCGTGCTGGCGGCCGTGGCCGGCTGGCCGGTCCACGGCTCGGTGGTGGCGGGCGGCGCCGCGCTCGTCGCGCTGCTCGGGCTCGGATACTGGGCCCGGGATCGGGCGAGGGTCGTCGAGATCCGGTCGGTCGGCGGCGACGCGCCGGAGCTTCACCTGCGCACCGTCACCGGTCGCGTGGACCAGGTCGCCGTGGCCGACATCGGGAGCATCCGTCTGCTCACCAAGGTCTCACCTTACGATCCGGACATTCCATACCGGTCCTACCGGACGACCCTCACTCTCGAACTGCGCGGGGGCGGGCGGTCCTACCGGTGTCGGCGCATAAGGGATTTCGCCACCGGGACCCGCGCCGAGGGCACCAAGGCGCACTGGCAGTCGCTGTTTCCGGCGGCGTGGGTGACCTCCGAGGTGCGTTTCGACAGCTCGGGCACCGGCGACTGAGGACCTGACCGGGCGGCGAGCGGAGCAAGCTCTGACAGGTCGGCCAGCAGGGCATCGACGTCGACCGCCCGCGTGGTGTCCACCTTCAGCACGGCACCGCCGAGCTTCAGAGGGCCGCGGTATGTGGCACGGATCGCGGCGACCCGTGCGGCGACCTGCTCGTCGGTCAGTTCCTCGTCGAGGTGACCGGGATGGCGGCGTCTGCGCCGGAAGCGTTCGGCGGCCGTCTCCACCGGGCACGCGCAGTGGACCTCGATCAGGCGGCCGCCCAGGCCTGGCAGGTGCCGCGCCGCCCATTCGTGGTGCCACCAGTTGACCAGCACCGCGCCGGGCATCCCCCGCGCCGTCGTGAGCAGCACCTCGTCGGCGGCACGGCTGAGCCGGGTGCGCCATGCCTGGTCGCCGACGCCGAGGGAGTCGAACAGCGCTTCCAGGATCTCGTCCTTGTCGGCGAACGGCAGCTCCAGCCGCTCGGCCAGCTGCCGCCCGAGCGTGGTCTTCCCGCTGCCGGGCAGCCCGGAGACGACGATGTACGCGATGTCGGCCGGTGCCACATGATGATCATTGCAGGCTGCCTTCCGGCTGACGGGCGCGGGGCTACGGCCGGCCGTCCGCCAGCAGACGGCAGGCATCCCGGTCGTAGGGCAGTCCGGCGTCGCGCAGAACCAGGGCGACGGTGCCGTTGCCTGAGCCCCACAGGTCGGCGTTGTCGACAAGCGCGCTTAAGCAGCGACGTTGCACCGGGGGCAGTCCGCCGGTGGAGCAGTCGGCGAAGAGGGCGTGCAGCCGCGCGCGTAGCTCGGCGTCCTCGGCAGCGGCCAGTCGCGGGTCGCCGACCAGCCCGGCGACCGCGACGGCGGCCGGTGGGGTCGCCGTCCACGGTGTGCCCTGGTGGAGCACAGCCGACCAGAGGTGGTCCAGCGCCGCGTCGCGGGCGGCCGGGTCGCGTTCCGCGAGCGCGGCCAGGTGGCCCGAGGTGTCGACGGCCCAGCCGTAGGCGTGCAGCAGCCCGGCGAACCGGCTGGCGTCGATGCTGGTCACCCCGGCAACCTACTACCGGCCGCCGACACGGGCCGTGCTCACTGTTCTTTCCGGACGGTGAACAGGTCGCCGGGCTGGCAGTCCAGGGCTTCGCACAGGGCGGTGAGGGTGCTGAAGCGCACCGCGCGGGCCCGGCCGTTCTTGAGGACCGACAGGTTGGCCAGGGTGATGCCCACCCGGTCGGCCAGCTCGGTGAGCGTCATGCCGCGGGCCGCGAGCAGCGCGTCGATGTGCACCTCGACGCGGTGCTCGTCCTCGGGTGGCACCGTCACACCACCGCGTCGAGTTCGGCGCGCATCGCGGCACCGCGCTTGACCAGCTCGGCGACGGCCAGGAAGCCGATGCCGGCCAGCAGCCACCACCAGGACATGGCGTACGACGCGGACAGGTATCCGTCGAACAGGGTCTCCGACGCCAGGAACGTGGCGCTGAGCTGGACGGCGTCGGCGAGCAGCCCCCCGGCGACCACCACGAAGCCGAGCCAGGTCAGCCGCCGGACGACGGGCTGCTCGAACGGCCCGGTCCGCCGGGCCAGGCGCACCGTGGACCAGAGCAGCACCAGCATGACCAGCCCGACCGCGTACGACGGCAGCCCCGTGAGCACGTGCAGCACTCGCTGGTATGCCGACGGGCCGGTGACCAGCACGTCCACGTCGCCGTCGGGGTCGACGGCGGCGTTCGGCCGCAGGGATCCGTGCACGTCGGTGAGGCCGTCGACGGACACGGCGGGCACGGTGAACGTGACGGTGTCGTCGACGGCGGGCGCGATGAGGCCGAAGGCGATCACGGCGCTGGTCAGGACCATCGCGGCGAGCAGCACGGACTGCAGCTCGGCGAGCCAGTCGGGGCGGCGCAGGGACACGGCGGCATCTCCTTATCGATAATCGATATCTCGATAATCGATAAGTTAGTGACCCTTGTCAACTCCTGTCGAGGACGCCGGGGTTCGCAACTGTTCGACGGTGAGTGGATCCTGGTGTGCGCGAGCGTTCGTCAGTGTGCGCTGACCACGGCCGCTGTCGGGGGTTGGGCGAAATGGACGGTTCCGCCTGGGGGTCGGCTCGGTAGGTTCACTGGGTGGTTCTGGTGGCATCGGCGCTTCGGATTGTCGTACCGGGTCCTTAGGCTCGGGCTCGTGTCCTGTATGGAGCATGTTGGGCTGGTGGTGCAGGTGCGCCGCCTGCGCATGGACCCGTGCACGGGAACGTGGCTGTCGCGCGACTGCGGCGTCGGCGGGGCCGGTGTCGCTCGGGTGCGGGCCGGTGGCGGGCGTCTGGCTGGGCCGGTGCAGGTGTGTGGTGGCCGGTGGTGACGGGGTCTGTCAGTGGGTTGCGGCCGGTCGCGGCGCCGTTCGTGGTGGCGGGGCCGTCGGGTGTGGCGGTCCGGGACCGTCTGCGCGGCCTGACCGCCGCTGATGAGCAGGTGCTGCGTCTGGTCGGGCAGCACCTGGGCACGCTGGCCTCGGCTGATCTGAAGGCCCGCTGCCGTGACGGGCATGACCACAGCTCGGACCGGTGGGCGGCGCGGAAGCAGTCGTTGACGGGGATGTCGTCGTCGCGGTGGGCGGGGTCGATCACCCGGGCCGCCAACGACCAGTGGAACCTGTCCCGCCGATGCCTGCAGGCGCACATCCGCAGCCTGGAGGCCGGGATCGTGATGCTGGCGCACCGCCTGTCCCAGCCCGTCGGCTCGCCCGGCACCAAGCGTGTCCCGGGCGGGTACCGCTCCCGTTCGGAGTGGTTCGCCAAGTCCCGCCGCCTGACCGTGCTCAAGGCCCGCCACGCGGCGGCGGCGGCCGACTGGCAGGCGGGGCGGGTGCGGGTCGTGCGCGGCGGGCGACGCCTGGCCCACCTGCGTCACCACCTGGAGCAGGCCGGGCTTACCGAGCAGCAGTGGCGGCAACGGTGGCAGGCCGAGCGGTGGTTCCTGTCCGCCGACGGCGAGAGCGGCAAGCCGCACGGCAACGAGACGATCCGCGTCACCCCCGACGGCGAAGTGACGATCAAACTGCCTGCCCCGCTGGCTCACCTGGCCAACACCGGACACGGCCGTTACAACCTGCCGGGCCGGGTGGTGTTCGCGCACCGGGGTGAGCGGTGGCGTGACCGGGTCGAGGCGGACCTGGCCGTCGCATATCGCATCCACCACGATCCTGGCCGGCGTCGCTGGTACCTGACCGCATCCTGGCAGCAGCCAGCGGTCAGGGTCGTGCCGTTGGAGGCGGCGCGGGCCGCGGGGGTGGTCGGGGTCGACATGAACGCCCACCACCTCGCCGCGTGGCGGCTCGACGTCCACGGCAACCCCGTGGGTGACCCGCGCCGGTTCGGCTACGACCTGTCCGGTAACGCTGAACACCGCGACGCCCAGATCCGCCACGCCATCACCGCGCTGCTGCACTGGGCCACACGCGCAGGCGTCAACGCGGTCGCGGTGGAGGACCTCGACTTCACCAGCGAGAAGACCCGGGAGAGGCACGGCCGACGCCGCAGGTTCCGGCAGTTGATCTCCGGCATGCCCACCGGCCGGCTCCGAGCCCGCCTGCTGTCCATGGCCGCCGAGCACGGCTTGGCCCTCGTCGCGGTCGACCCCGCCTACACCTCCAAGTGGGGCGCCCAGCACTGGCGCAGACCACTCACATCGGCCCGTAGAAACCCGACCCGTCACGACGGCGCGGCCGTTGCGATCGGCAGACGTGCCCTCGGGCACCGGATCAGGCGTCGGACGCCACCGCCCCACGACGACCGGAGCGATCGTCGCGGGCATCGGAACGTCCAGGCCCGACCCGGCACCCGAGGGCGCGAGGAACCCCGCCCGCCTGTCACCGGACCGCGCACACGATGCGCCCACCGGACAGCGCCGCGAAAGTGGGAGACCAGCGTGCCCAACACCGTCCGGGACACGCGGCTGAGCATCAACACATGCGCAGTCCTTAGGAACGGTTGCGGGCGGTCCAGTCGAACAGCGGCTGCATGGCGTCGAGCAGTTCGGCGCCCCGGGCCGTGGGCGCGTAGAGGATCTGCACCGGCGTGCTCGGGATCACCTGGCGTTCGAGCAGGCCGACCTGCTCCAGCTCGCGCAGGCGCTGGGTGAGCACCCGGTCGGAGATGCCGTGCACGAAGGCGCGGTACTGCCCGAAGCGGCGGGCGCCGCGCTGCCCGGCGAGCAGGACCATGCCGACCCAGCGGCGCCCGAGCAGCTCCAGCACGGGCTGGAACGAGCGGCAGGCGGCGTCGCTGGGATGGTGCATTTCCAGGCTGGCGGGGGAGTGCTGCGTCGTGGTCACTTACCTAGAGTAAGTAACTAACCGGCGTTTTGCCCAGCGCCCGGGGCGGCGACAAGCTGGGGCGGTGAGTCAACACCGAACGACCGAGAGCCCGCTGCTGGCGGAGCTGCGCTGGATCCACGACATGCTGCGCCGTGACCTGGCGACCGTGCGCCGGCTCGCCGACGAGGCCGCCGCCGGGGCCCCGGCCGCCGCGCTGCAGGAGGGTCTCCGGCGGCTGCAGACCAGCGGCCCCCTGTTCCAGCTCAAGGCCAACTGCCTGTCGTACTGCCAGGTGGTGCACCACCACCACAGCCTGGAGAGCGCCCTGCTGTTCCCCGCGGTGCGCCGCTCGGCGCCGCACCTGAAGGAGACCGTCGACCGGCTCGAAGCCGATCACCAGCTGGTCTCCGGCCTGCTCGACCAGGTCGAGGGCGCGGCCCGCGCGTTGGGCGGCGACGACCGGGCGGTGCGCGAGAAGCTGGTGGCGGCGCTGCGCACGCTCTCCGACCACCTGCTGGCGCACCTGGCGTTCGAGGAGGAGTCGCTGGCGCCCGTGCTGGCGACCTGGAAGAGGTGGCCGTTCCATGGCTGAGGACCTGCGTTTCGGCGTCGCGGTGACACCCGGCGCGCACGACCCGGCGGCGATGACCGCGCTGGCCCAGGCCGCCGACCGGGCCGGGCTGGACCTGATCGCGGTGCAGGACCACCCGTACCAGCCGGGGCACCTGGACACCTGGACCGCGCTGACCCATCTGGGCGCGCGCACCGAGCGGATCGGGCTGCTCACCGACGTGGCCGACCTGGCACTGCGCCCCGCTCCGATGCTGGCCAAGGCCGCCGCGTCACTGGACGTGCTGACCGGCGGCCGGGTCGAACTGGGCGTCGGCTCCGGCGGCTTCCCCGACGCGGTCGCCGGGATGGGCGGCCACGCCGTGCGCGGCGGGCAGGCCGTCGAGTTCACCGCCGAGGCGCTGGCGCTGCTGCGCGCGGCGCTGGACGCGGACGCCCCCATCGGGCTGGACGGGCGGCACCATCGCGTCGGCGGATACCAGCCGGGCCCGGTCCCGCCGCATCGGGTGCCGGTGTGGGTCGGCGCGCAGGGCCCGCGCATGCTCGGCCTGATCGGCGAGCTGGCCGACGGCTGGATCTGCCCGCTCAACATCTACGTGCCGCCGGGGGAGGTGCCCGCCAAGCAGGCCCTCATCGACCGGGCTGCCCTCGCCGCGGGGCGGGGGACCGGTGACGTGCGCCGCCTGTACAACGTGCTGGGTCTGATCGGCGGCGGGCACCGCGGCAAGGGCCTGTTCGGCCCGGCCGAGGTCTGGGCGCAGACCCTGGCCGATTGGGTACGCGAGCTGCGCTTCGACACGTTCGTGTTCTGGCCTGCGATGTCCGAACTGGACCAGCTCCGGCGGTTCACGGAGGAGGTCGTGCCGCGGGTGCGGGAGCTGGTGTGTGGCTAGTGCCGCCGGGCGGTCCGGTCCATCCGGAGTGGACCGGATCGCTCGTTCCGGGTCGGCCCGACGACGCGACCGTCCCGGATGCACGGTCGAAAAGACCACCTGAACCGACGCTGCCGCCCGGCCGCCCGCGCGTGATTGCATTCGCGCAGACCTATGGGGCGGGAGTCGTGCATGCGTAGACAGCTGGGTGCGGTGCTGGTCGGGGTGCTGGTCGCGGTCGGGTTGCCCGCCGCCACGGCGGCCGACGCCGCCGGCGTCACCTACACCGCGTACACCTGGGGCGGCAACAGCCTCGGCCAGCTCGGCAACGGCACCACCACCTCGCGGCTCACGCCCGGCCCGGTCACGGCCGTCACCGACCTCGTGCAGCTCGCCGGGGGACGGGACCACGTCGTCGCGCTCGACGCGTCCGGCCGCGTGTGGACCTGGGGCGGCAACGCGTTCGGGCAGCTCGGGCTCGGGGACCTGACCAACCGGTCCACGCCCGTGATCGTGCCGGGCCTGCCCGCCATCGTCGAGGTCGCGTCGGGCCACGACCACTCCCTGGCCAGGACCGCCTCCGGCGCCGTCTACACGTGGGGCCTGAACACCACCGGCCAGCTCGGCGACGGGTCGACCACCAATCGGCGCTCGCCGGTCCTGGTGTCAGGCCTGACCGACGCGGTGCGCATCGCCGCCGGGCGGGACATGAGCTACGCCATCCGCGCCAACGGCTGGGCGGCGGCCTGGGGCCTCAACGACACCGGCGCGCTGGGCGACGGCACCACGACCAACCGCAGCACCCCGGTCCGGGTGGGCTCGCTGACCGGCGTCCAGGCGATCGCGGGCGGCCGCAACCACGGCCTGGCCAAACTGTCCGACGGCTCGCTGTGGGCCTGGGGCTGGAACGAGTACGGCCAGGTCGGCGACGGCACCCTCACCGACCGCACGTCACCGGTCCAGATCATCGCGTCGGGGATCACCGAGGTCATCGGCGGTGCGCACCACTCGTACGCGCTGCGCGCCGACGGGCAGGTGCTGTCCTGGGGCCGCAACTACCGTTCCGAGCTGGGCGACGGCACCACCACCGACCGCACCCGGCCGGTCTCCGTCATCGGGGTGACCTCCGCGGTGTCCATCGCGTCCGGCCGCGACCACGGGATCGCCGCGATGGCGAACGGCACCGTCATGACCTGGGGCTACAACGCCAGCGGCCAGCTCGGCGACGGCACCACCACCAGCCGGACCCGCGCGGTCACCGCGACCGGCCTGACCGGGGTCACCGTGGCGGGCGGCGGCGGCCAGGCGTACTCGGCCGTGCTGGTCCCGAACGGCCCGCCCCCGCCGGACCAGGAGCCGGTGGCCGCGTTCAGCTTCTCTTGCACCGCGCTGGCATGCACGTTCAACGGCAGTGGCTCGTCCGACCCGGACGGTGTGGTGACGGGACACGCCTGGGCGTTCGGCGACGGCGACACCGGCAGCGGCGCGAGCACCTCGCACACCTACGACGCGGCGGGCAGCTACCCGGTCACGCTCACCGTCACCGACGACGACGGGCTCACCGGCAGCCTGACCCGTACGGTCACCGTCACGGCGACGCCGCCGGCCGGCAACGTGACGTTCCGGGCGGCCGTGGGCAGCGACGCCAACACGATGACGCCGGCGGTGACCGTGCCCGCGAGCGTGCAGGCAGGCGACACGCTGGTGCTGTTCCTGTCCGGCAACCGCGCCGCGACCACCACCACCCCGGCCGGGTGGACCCTGCTCGGCACCCGCAGCGACGGCACCGACCTGCGGTCGTGGGTCTTCACCCGCACCGCGGCCGCCGGGACGGCGGGCTCGGCCGTGAGCACCACGCTCGACGCCTTCACCAAGGCCAGCCTGGTGCTGGTCGCGTACACCGGCGCCGGGCCGGTCACCGTCACCGGCTCGCTGGAGGACACCGCCACCAAGACCGGGCATCCGACCGCGGCGGTGGCCGTGGCCGCCGGTGGCTCGACGGTGGTCAGCTACTGGGTGCAGAAGCTCAGCACGACCGGCTCGTGGACCGTGCCCGGCACGGTCACCCCGCGCACCTCCACCACCGGCAGCGGCGGCGGGCTGCTGTCCACCGTCGTGGGCGACACCGGCGGCGTCGGGGCCGGGATGTGGCCCGGAGTGACCGCGACCAGCAGCGTCGCTTCGGCACGCGCCATCGGCTGGAGCGTCGTCGTCCCGCCCGCCTGATGGTGGGTCACGGCGGCGGCCGGCCGCCGCGACACCTAACGGTTGACTGAGCGCCGGCGAGATGCCGGAGACCTGTGTCGCCTACCTGACAGCTCTCGGTGTCCACCCAAGTCGGCCCAGCTGCGACACAAGGTTACTGTGCCGTCTACTTGCATCGCTGCGTACTTGAGTGCCATCTTGCGGAGCAAGGCGGAGCTCCATCACCCCCGCTTAAGGAGGGGTCTAGATGGAGGGAATCGGACGTGTTCGATAAGGATGCCTGGCGCCTCATGGCCGTGGCTCACCTACTCGTCATCTCGGCACTTGCGGCCGGCGCGGCCAGCTTTCTCAGCTGGGTCAACGGCACTAGCGAAGCGGGAAGCATCCTCATCGGCGGTGCCGCCTTCGGCGGCACCGCGACATTGCTTCTCGGCCTGATTCAGTTCATCGCCAAGAAATGATCATGGGCAACGCGCCGGGCGACAGCCGAGATCTTCAGCTAGCACGCTTGGGTGCCAGCTTGATGATCGCGTGGTCGTTGCTTCCACCGGTGAGGAAACACTCCTCCATCACGTACGGTGTCGCATCCAGACGGATGCGGACGGAGCCGTCGTCATACGCCAGCACGCGTACCTTGCGGCCGTCTGGCAATACGAGTCCCTCGGAAAAGATGCGCTCAGCCATACAGATTCTCCTTCCTACAGGCCGATCGAGCGCCAAAGCGTACCTCTCCCATCCCTGATCGGCATCGGTTTCCGGCCGGGTCGGCCACGGGCCGTCAAGACATGTGGCGCGGGCATCCGGCGGCGCTGCTGAGGTGGTCAGCCGTCGTGCCTGGTGGCGTACCTCAGACCCACCACGCCGTTGGCGAACCGGCGCGCTCCTTCAGGAAATTCAGGTCGACGCGGACGCCGGCGGGGAAGAACGGGTTGCCGCCGCCAACATCGCCGCCTGCACATTCCGGGATCGTGTCAGCCGCTCGTGACAGCCCGTGGGGGCCGGTACACGGACACGTGGTCGCCCGAGTCGGCGGTGAACGGCGGCCCATGCGTCTTCGTGTCGCATGTCCGCGATCATCGATGCGCTGGTCGGGGGTGTCCGCCGGTTTAGTTACCGTAAACAATATGAGCAGTTCGGTAGTACAAAGTTAACAGTGGTCTTCCTAGATTCCAGGCATGGCCAACAGATCCACTTTGATCACTACCGTGCTCGCCGCGACAGGTCTGGCCGCGGCCCTGCTCGTCGCGCCGACCGCGATGGCGGGCAGCACCGCCCCCGCTGCCGTACCGGTGAACGCCGACCGCGGCATGGTCGCCGAACTCGCCCGCACCCTCGGCGTCAGCCCGGAGCAGGCGCTGTCCCGGCTCGGCCGCGAGGCCGCCTTCGCCCGCACCGAGGACGGCCTGCGCCGGGTCCTCGGCGACGGCTTCGGCGGCGCGTACCTCAACACCGACGCCTCCCAGCTCACCGTCGCGGTGACCCGCCGCGCCGACAGCGCCCGGGTCCGCGCCGCCGGCGCCGTCCCGGTCGTCGTCGAGCGCAGCGAGGCCCGGCTCGCCGAGGCGGCCGCCCGCCTCGACCGTAGTGCCGCCGCGGCGCCGAAGCAGGTGCCGGGCTGGTACCCGGACGTGCGCACCAACAAGGTCGTCGTGATGTACCGCGACGGCGCCCTCGACGCGGCCCGCACCTGGGCCGCCGCCAGCGGCCTCGACACCGCGAGCGTGCGCTACGAGGCCAGCGCCGAGCAGCCGCGCCCGCTGATCGACATCATCGGCGGCAACGCGTACTACATCGGCAGCGGCACCCGCTGCTCGGTCGGTTTCGCGGTCACCGGCGGGTTCGTCACCGCCGGGCACTGCGGCAGCACCGGCGCGAGCACCACCCAGCCCAGCGGCAGCTTCGCCGGGTCCAGCTTCCCGGGCAACGACTACGCCTGGGTCCGCACCGCCGCCGGCAACACCCCCCGCGCCCTGGTCAACCGCTACTCGGGCACCGTGCCCGTGGCCGGTTCGCAGGCGGCCGGGGTCGGCGCGTCGGTGTGCCGCTCGGGCTCGACCACGGGCTGGCACTGCGGCACCATCAACGCACTGAACAGCTCGGTGACCTACCCGCAGGGCACCGTGTCCGGTCTGATCCGGACCAACGTCTGCGCCGAGCCCGGCGACTCCGGCGGCTCGCTCATCGCCGGTGACCAGGCGCAGGGCGTCACCTCGGGCGGCTCGGGCAACTGCAGCTCCGGCGGCACCACGTACTTCCAGCCGGTCAACGAGATCCTGCAGACCTACGGCCTGACCCTGACCGTCAGCGGCGGCACGCCGCCGAGCACCGGCCCCACCCCGACCGCGGGCCCGACCGGGCCGCCGCCGGGCTGCGGCGGGCTGCCCGGCTGGAGCGCCACCACGGCGTACGCGCCCGGCGCGGTCGTCGCGTACAACGGCCGCCGCTACGAGGCCACCTGGTGGTCCACCGGTGCGGTGCCCGGCGCGGCCGGCTCGTGGGCCGTCTGGGCCGACAAGGGCTCCTGTTAGCAAGCGTTCCTCCCCATCAGGTGGCCTGGGCGTCCTGGAGAAACGCCCAGGCCACCACCCCCGCACACCCCTTCCTAAGGAGTCCGTCCTCGTGAAGTCCATCGGCATACGGATCACGCTCGCGGCCACCGCCGCGGCCGTGGGCCTCGCCCTGGTGATCCCGGGCGTGTCCGGCGCCATCGACAGCCCCGCCGCCGCACCCGCCCCGGCCGCCGACCCGGCCGTGCTCGCCGCGGCCGCCGCCGACCGCGCCGCGAACAGCGGCTACGACGCCCTCGCCAAGGGCCCCGACGAATCCTTCCTGCGCCGCGACGTCGTGTCCGGCTCCGGAGGCTTCCAGTACGTGTCCTACGAGCGCACCTACCGCGGCCTGCCCGTGCTCGGCGGCGACGCCGTCGTGGTCACCGACGCCAAGGGCACCGTCCGCGACACCGCCTCCGCGCTCGGCCGCGGCGTCACCCTCACCACGACCACCCCGAAGATCACCGCGGCGCGCGCCGAGGGCGTCGCCCGAAAGCAGCTCGACAAGGTCCGGCAGCTCACCCCGGCGCAGCTCGCGGTGCACGCGGGCGAGCGCGGCGACCGGCTCGCGTACGCCGTCGTGCTCGAAGGCGTGAAGGCCGGTGCGCCCAGCCGCCTGCACGTCGTCGTCGACGCGTCCACCTCGGCCGTGCTCGACGTGCGCGACGACGTTCGCATGGGCACCGGCAACGGCTACTACAACGGCCAGGTGAGCATCACCACCAGCGGCTCGGGCAGCTCCTGGTCGATGACCGACAACACGCGGCCCGGCATCCGCTGCGGCGGCCAGAACGGCGCCGCGTACACCGGCACCGACGACGCGTGGGGCAACGGCTCAGGCACCAACCTGGAGACCGCCTGCGTCGACGCGCTCTACGCCGTGCAGCGCGAGTGGGACATGCTCAGCTCCTGGCTCGGCCGCAACGGCATCAACGGCAACGGCGGCGGCTTCCCCGCCCGGGTCGGCCTCGCCGAGGTCAACGCGTACTGGAACGGCAGCTACACCAACTTCGGCCGCAACCAGGCGGGCACCGGCCAGGCCACCCCGATCGACGTCGTCGCGCACGAGTACGGCCACGCGATCTTCCAGACCACCCCGGGCGGCGCCGGTTCCGGCAACGAGAACGGCGGCATCAACGAGTCCACCGGCGACATCTTCGGCGCGCTCACCGAGGCGTACGCGAACAACCCCAACGACCCGCCGGACTACCTCGTCGGCGAGGAGGTCAACCTCGTCGGGCAGGGCCCGATCCGCAACATGTACAACCCGCAGGCGCTGGGCGACCCGAACTGCTACAGCTCGGCCATCCCCAACACCGAGGTGCACGCCGCGGCCGGCCCGAACAACCACTGGTTCTACCTGACCGCGATCGGCTCGGCCGGCGGCGGCGGCAACCCCGCCAGCCCGACCTGCAACGGCTCCACCGTCACCGGCATCGGCATCCAGAAGGCCGGCCAGATCTACATGGCCGCGCTCAACATGAAGACGTCGAGCTGGCGCTACGTCAACGTGCGCACCGCGACCCTGCGCGCGGCCGTGAACCTGTTCGGCGCGTCGTCGGCGGAGTGCCGCACGGTCAAGGCGGCCTGGGACGCGGTCAGCGTGCCCGCGCAGTCCGGTGAGGCCCAGTGCAGCATCGCGCCGGGCAACGACTTCTCGCTGACCGTCAGCCCCGGCAGTGGCACGGTGCAGCGCGGCAGCAGCGTCAGCACGACCGTCAGCACCGCGACCACCTCCGGCAGCGCGCAGACGGTCAGCCTGACCGCGAGCGGCCTGCCGTCCGGGGTGACGGCCAGCTTCAGCCCGTCGTCGGTCACCTCCGGCGGGTCCAGCACGCTGACCCTCACCGCGAGCGCGTCGGCGGCGACCGGTTCGGCGGCGGTCACCGTCACCGGCACCGGGCCGAACGCCACGCACACGGCGACGTACACCGTCACGGTCACCACCGTGCCCGGTGGCGACGACTTCGCGGTGTCGCTGTCGCCCGCCTCGGCGACCGTCGCGGCCGGCGGCTCCACCAGCGCGAGCGTGGGCACCACGACCACCTCGGGCAGTGCGCAGACGGTGAACCTGTCGGTGACCGGCGCGCCGACCGGGGTGACCGCGTCGGTCAGCCCGTCGACGGTGACCTCGGGTGCGGGCGCGACGCTGTCGGTCGCCGTCGGGGCGAGCGCCGCGCCGGGGACGTACACGCTGACGGTGACGGGTGCGGGCAGCTCCGCGACGCGCACCGCCACCTTCACGCTGACCGTGACCGGCGGTGGTGGCGGCTGCGGCAGCCTGCCCGCATGGAGCTCCGCCACCGCGTATGTGCCAGACGACCTCGTCTCGCACAACGGGCGGCGGTGGAAGGCGACCTGGTGGTCGACCGGTGCCGAGCCGGGAGCGCCCGGATCCTGGGCGGTCTGGTCCGACCAGGGCGCCTGCTGAAATAAGGGGGAAGAGGGCGGCTGCCGTCACGGGGCAGCCGCCCTCGCCACCCTCGCCACCCTCGCCACCCCTCCCGCGCCGATCTTGCGCCAACTGTGGGTGCGACACGCTCTTTCCGGACATATCCCTAACACTTCGCGCAAGATCAACGTGATCTTGGCGGGTGGCGGTCGCAACGCGTGCTGCGAAGGGTAACGGCGGTCTGCAAAGGACTTTTGCGTCGCCGGCTGGAGGTTGGCGACGGGCACTAACCTGGAAGCCGGTCTCGATCCTCCAGGGGCCGGTCTGATCCGGTCTGGACCGGGCATAAGTCAAGGGAGCCCCGTGGACGCCGTCATGCTGCTGACCTTGGTCATGATCCTTGGTGGACCGGTGTTCTGGTGGGTGCTGCGGAGGACGGCCACCTACAGGTCGGCGCCCGGGGCCAACGCCGGCTCGCTCGTGATGCTGGTGAGCCTGGTGCTGTTCATCGTGGCCGGGCTGATCATGTTCTTCTCCGCCCTCGACAGCACGGCCGGCACCGTCGGCAGGGCGCTGTGGCTGTTCGCGGGCCTGCTCGCCATCTGGGCCACCGGGAAGTGGAGCTTCGCCCTGCCCGCGATCGTGGACCGCTGGTCGGCGCGGCATGAGGCGATGCTGCTGGCGCAGGCCGAGGCGGGCAACCCGCAGGCGGCGTACGCGCTGGGCCTGGGTCTCAAGATGCGGGGCGACCAGGCCGGGTCACGGCGATGGCTCCAGCAGGCCGCCGAGGCGGGGTTGACCAGCGCGCAGTGGGACCTGGGCCGCCTGGTCGAGGAGACCGACGGCCTGGCGGCCGCCAAGCCGTGGTTCATGGCCGCGGCGGCGAACGGCCACCCCGGGGCGCAGCGCCTGCTCGCGGCCGGCGGGCCGTACGACGTCCCGAACGGGTGACGGCCCGTTCGGGACGGGATCGCCGTGACCTGGGAGCGCCCGCGGCGCATACCTCCTGACCTGGTGTGACATCGGTTTTTCGGGTTGTGGCGGAGCTGTGGAGATGTCGGGCCGGTAGCGTGCTGACCAGCGCTTACGGCCGCTGTCGCACCTACCGTCGCTGGGCATGCGGACAGTGGATGTGCTCGTGGTGGGTGCGGGTCTGGCCGGGCTGCACACGGCCCGGCTGCTCGCCGGACGCGAGCTGACGGTGATGGTGGTGGACCGGCGCAGGTCCCTGGCGGCGGGCATCCGCACCACGGGGATCTTCGTGCGGCGTACGCTCGACGACTTCGACCTGCCCGGCCACCTGCTCGGGCCCGGTGTCCGGGACGTGCTGCTCTACCCGCCTTCGCGGCGAGCGCCGGTGCATCTGGCCAGCGACCGCGACGAGTACCGGGTGGCCGACATGGCGGCCGTCTACGAGCACGCGCACCGCGCGGCGCAGGCCGCCGGTGCCCAGGTGCTGCTGGGCGTGCGCTACGCCGGGACGGCGGGGGGAGTGGTGCTGCTGGAGGGCGCGGAGCCGGTGGCGGCCAGGTTCGTCGTCGGGGCCGACGGCGCCCGCTCGCGGGTGGCCCGTGACCTCGGGCTGGACGTCAACCGGCGGTTCCTGGTGGGTGCCGAGCTGGTCCATCCGATCGAGTCGGGCACCACGAGCCCGGCGTTCCACTGCGTGCTGGACCCGAGGATCGCCCCCGGCTACCTGGGCTGGGTCATCGACGACGGCGAGCACGCGCACGTCGGGGTGGCGGGCGATCCGGAGCAGATGCGCACCGGCGTACGCCATCTGCTGGAGGAGTTCGCCGCGACCGCGCCCGGCCGGGCCGCGCCGGCCGGCCAGGTCGCGCGCCGGGGCGGCCCGATCCCGGTGGGAGGGGTGCTGCGACGGATAGCGTGCCCGGCCGGGCTGCTCGTCGGGGACGCGGCAGGCGCGGTGTCGCCGCTGACGGCGGGCGGGCTGGACCCGTGCCTGCGGCTGTCCGAGCTGGCCGCGTCGGTGGCGGCCGGATACCTGCGCACCGGCGACGAGGGCCTGCTGCGGCGCTACGACGGGAACGGGCTGCGGGCGCGGTTCCGGGGGCGGCTGGCGCTGCGGCGGATGTTCGCGGGCATCCGGTCGGTGGCGGCGGCGGAAGCCGCGGTCGCGTTGCTGCGCACGGGGGCGGGACGCGGCGCGGCGGCGCGGATCATGTTCGGGGACGGCTCGTTCCCGGACGTGTCGCCGCGGCTGGTCGGCGCGGCGGCCACGAGCTGACCGCAGCGCCGTCGGCAGCACAAACGGCCGGGCAGAAAATCTTCGGAGAAATTTCCGGCGCCGTGTCGATCCGCGCGCGGGCCGTTCGACCTCGGGGTGAGAGGGTCGAGAGACGGCCCGCACGGCAAGGAGAACCGAGATGGCGAAGTACATGCTGATCATGCGCGCGACGGACGAGTCGCTCGCGAAGATGATGGAGACCCCGTTCGAGGAGATGCTGGAGACCGTCGGCCGCTTCAACGAGGAGCTGATCCGGGCCGGCGTGCTGATCGCCGCCGAGGGCCTGGACGATGCGGGCCAGGGCGTGGTGGTCGACTACAGCGGCGAGACGCCGGTGGTCACCGACGGCCCGTACGGCGAGACGAAGGAGCTGTTCGGCGGCTTCTACCTGATCGACGTGGCCACCAAGGAGGAGGCGGTCGAGTGGGCGAAGCGGATGCCCGCCACGGCCGGCTCGAAGTGCGAGATCCGCCGGGTGCCGACCATCGACGAGTTCCCGCAGGACAACGAGTGGATCATCAGGGAGCGGGCGTGGCGCGAGCGCACCGGCCAGCTCTGATGGACGCCGCCACCGACGGCCCGCTGATCGCCGAGTCGGCGCGGCGGGCCGTCGAGGCCGTCTGGCGCATCGAGTCCGCCCGGATCGTGGCCGCGCTGGCCCGCTACACCGGGGACTTCGCGCTGGCCGAGGACGTCGCGCAGGAGGCGGTGGCCGAGGCACTGGTCTCCTGGTCGCGGGACGGGGCGCCCCGGGACGCGGTGGGCTGGCTGCTCGCCACCGCCCGCCGCCGGGCGATCGACCTGTTCCGCCGCCGGTCGGCCCGCGACGAGCGGTACGCGATGCTCGCGCGTGGGCTCGGCGAGGGCGAGCACAGCGCGGGCGTGACGGTGCCCGCCGACCGGTCGGGGGAGCTGTGGGACCCGGACCGGATCGAGGACGACATCCTCTCGCTGATCTTCATCGCGTGCCATCCGGTGCTGGCGCCGGAGGCGCGGGTCGCGCTGACGCTGCGCGCGGTCGGCGGCCTGTCCAGCGAGGAGATCGCGCGGGCGTTCCTGGTGCCGGTGCCGACCGTGCAGGCGCGGATCACCCGGGCCAAGAAGACGATCGCCGCGGCGCACGTGCCGTTCGAGCTGCCGCCCGCCGAGCAGCGGCGCGAGCGGCTCGGGAGCGTACTGAGCGTGCTCTACGTGATCTTCACGGAGGGTTCGACGGCGACGGCCGGGGACAGCCTGCTGCGCCGTGATCTGGCGTACGAGGCGATCCGGCTGGCCCGGACCCTGGCCGCGCTGCTGCCGGCCGAGCCGGAGGTGTCGGGGCTGCTGGCGCTGTGCGAGCTGACGGCGGCCCGGTTCCCCGCCCGGACCGGGCCCGACGGTGAGCCGGTGCTGCTGGAGGACCAGGACCGGCGGCTGTGGGACCGGTCGGCGATCCGCCGTGGCCTGGCCGCGCTGGGCCGCGCCTCGGCCGCCGGGCGCGGGCTGGGGCCGTACGGCCTGCAGGCGGCGATCGCCGCGTGCCACGCGGCGGCGCCGTCGGTCGCCGACACCGACTGGGAGCGCATCGTGCTGCTGTACGAGGCGCTGGGCAGGGTGGCGCCGTCGCCGGTCGTCGAGCTGAACCGGGCCGTGGCCGTCGCCATGGCCACCGGACCCGGACCCGCGTTGGAGATCGTCGACGAGCTGGTGGCGACCGACCGGCTGCCGGGGTCGTACCTGGTGCCGAGCGTGCGCGGCGAGCTGCTGGCCCGGCTCGGCCGTACCGCCGAGGCGCGAGCGGAGCTGGAGCTCGCCGCCCGCCTCTGTGCCAACCTGCGCGAACGCTCCGTGCTCCTGCGCAAGGCGGCGGCGCTGGCGTGACCCGGCCCACGTTTGTCATCGACGTTGGCCTATCTAGATGAGTCCGATCTCGAAAAAGTCGTGGTGTCGGTGGCCTGGGCGGTCGGCCGGGGCTCGTTCTACCGTCCGGCCCCCGCGGCCGGCACCCCGACCGGCCCGCACGCCGCACCGGCCGCCAGGTCGCGGCTGTTCTCCCGCAACGCGGTCATGCACGTCGGCCTGAGCTGGGCGGTCACCGCGATTCCGCTGCTCGGGACAGTGGCCGTGGTGGTGGCGAGCAACCGCTGACCACCGCGTCCGCCGTCACCAGCCGCGCTGCACAGCCTGGCCGCATCGGTGTACGCACCCATGCCATGCCGCGGGCAGATCATGCGGGTTGGGCGGGCTCCGGCAGTTCGGGCAGGCCCTGGTCGTTGAGCGGCCAGAACGGGTTGTACGCGATCTCCCAGGCGTGCCCGTCGGGGTCGGCGAAGTAGCCCGAGTAGCCGCCCCACTCGACCTTCTGCGCGGGCTTGAGCAGCTCTGCCCCGGCCGCCACGGCGACGGCGAGCGACGCGTCCACCGCGGACTCCGAACCCACGTTGATCGCGTAGGTGCCGCCCCGGAAGCCGGTGACGTCCTGCGCGGGCAGCAGCGCGTCGGCGGCCAGCGCCGCGGTGGGGTAGAGGGCCAGCAACGCGCCGCCGGTGCGGAAAAAGCTGATCTCAACAGACGAGCGGCCGGACAGCGGCCAGCCGAGCGCCCGGTAGAACGCGGTCGAACGGGCGAGGTCGGCCACGCCGAGCGTCACGATGCTGATGCGCGCGGGAACGGTCACCGGGGCAGTATCCCATCACCCGTGATCAAGTACCGATGCCGTCGTGAGAATCCTCGTGGATCGCCTCATCGAGCGAGCGGCCCGTCACCGGCTCCACGAACAGCGGGCTGAGCAGCAGATCGCCGACGGTGGACACGGTGTGCCCGCGCTCGCCGAGCACGTCCGTCACGTGGGCGCCGATCAGGCCGCTGCCGCCGATCACGAGGATTCTCACGACGGCATCGTCCACTCCGGACCCCGGCGGTTGTCAAACCGGGGTCCGGCCCGTGGAGTTCATAGCTGGAGCTGGCGGGTGATGGTGGGGTCGGTGATGGCCGTGTCGCGGGCGAGCAGCATCGCCTTGCTGAGGATCACCGCCAGCACGCGGTCTCCCTCGAACGGCAGGAACACCCCGCCGGTCCCGGTGTCGGCGCGCTGGTTCGGCACGATGCACAGGTACTGGTCGTTGGGGCTCATCAGGATGTTGCCCGAGCCCAGGTGGATCCGGTAGGTGCGCAGGTCGCCCCGTACCACGAGGAAGCGGTCCTCGACGGTGGCGCGGTCGGCGATCGCCAGCCGCGGCACCAGCCGCCGCAGCAGGTCGCGCCGGGTCTGCGCGGTCGCGGTCAGCTCGCCGAAGCTGTACGAGGTCCAGTAGTCGGCGAACCGCCCGTCGGGGCCGCCGTCCTGCCAGGTCGGGTCGTTGCCGACGCTGGCGACGCCGACGAACAGGTCCACGTCACGCATCACCTCGCTGAACACCAGCGGCGGGACCTGGTCCAGCGGGATGCCGTCGCCGGGGCGGCCGCGCCAGCCGCGGTGGTAACCGCCGCCACCGGCGTGCGCGCTGTGCTCGGGCGCGTCCACGGCGTAGAAGCGCACCTGGTCGGTGGCCAGGCGCAGGTACGCGCCGCTCTCGGTGGTGTCGTCGCCGTACTCGTGCCCGATGCCCTCGACCCAGAACTCGGCGCGCAGACCCCATTCGGGCAGCTCCCGGGCGGCCGGCGGGTACTCGTCGTCGACCATGAGCCGCAGCCGGTTGCGCCAGCCGCGGGTGGCGGCCAGCGCATGGAACTGGTGCTGGCGCAGGACGTGGGCGGCGTACCGGTTGGAGTAGGTCCGGGTGTTCTCCTCGGCCGCGGTGAGCAGGTACACCTCGCGGTGGGCCTGCTTGAACGGCTGCACGACCAGGTCGCGTTCCAGCCGTTCCCGCCACGCCAGCACCTCCTCGACCGGCCGGCCGATGGGGTGCCACAGCCGCACCTCCGCCCCGTCAGCCGGGGTCACGGCGGTGCCGTCCACCGTGGTCAGGCCGCCGTCCGACCAGGCGAGGGCCTGCTCGCCGACGAGCCAGATCAGGCGGCGGGCGAGCGTGCCCAGCAGCGGGTGGTCGAGGTAGCGGGCGCGCCAGGCCGGGTAGGTCCAGGTGCGCTGGGCCAGGAACTGGCGGTCGAGTCGCTCGGCCTGGGCGGTGACCATCTTGTCGATGTCCTTGCCGGCCGCCTTCAGCTCGCGCAGCTCCTCGGCGTGGTCGCTGCGCACCGCGGCGGGCGCCGACTTCACGGGGCGGCCGGTGGCGGCGAACCAGGCCGTGCGTACACCGTCGGCGCCGACCGTGGTCTCGGCGCGCACCTCGCCGAAGTGGTCGACGCGCAGGCCGACCTCGGTCAGCCCGTACGTCGGCACGGCCAGCTCCTCGACCTCCGCGCGGCTCAGCCCCAGGGCGGCGGCGCGGGTGTCCAGCGCGGTGTTGAGCTCCTTCAGGGTGCCCTTGAAGGTGACACGGGCGGCCAGCCGTGCGATCTGCGCGAGCGCGTCGTCGGAGTCGATGCGGGCCAGGGTGTGCACGGCCGTGTTGGCGATCTTCGGGGAGCGCGGGCCGACCCCGGCCGCCTTGCGCAGCGACGTGTCGACGAGCGCGCCCAGCAGCCGGGCCAGGTCCGGCTGCGGTGGCAGCAGGCCCGCCAGCCAGATCAGGCCGCGCAGCACGGTCGCGTTGACCGGGTCGAACAGCTCGTTGACGTCGCTGTCGTAGTGGCGGCGCACCACGGGCCGGGTGCGGGGGCGGCCGACCAGGGAAAGCCAGCCGGTCAGCACGACGGCCGCCTTGTCCACGCCGACGGTGTCGAGCAGTGCCCGGCCACGCACCTCGAACGCCTTGGTGATCTTCGTGGGCGTCGCGGTCGCGGCGTGCGCGACCAGGTCGTGCCAGGGCTGCCCCAGCTCCGCCACCTCGGCCAGCACCCGGTCCGACCAGGCCTCGCCCAGGTTGAGCAGCGGCTGCGCAGGGACCTTGGCGAGCAGCGCCGGGAACTCCTTCGGGCGGTAGCTGCCGGTGACCGTGCGGCGCATCATCGCCAGGAAGTCGGCGGGCAGCTCCCGCCCCCGGTCGAGCAGGTCCCAGGCGGTGCTGACCAGGCTCGGGTCATGGCACATCCAGCGCTGTCCCTCGACCTCCAGCACCAGCGCGAACGCGTCGGCGGGGTCCGGCGGGGACAGCCTGCGCACCAGCCACTCGGCCAGCTCGAACAGGTGGTCCGCGTCGGCGGCGGTGCGTGCCGTGCGAGCCTGGTCGAGCAGTTGCCGGAGCAGCTCCCGCTGTTGCGGGCCGGGCAGCGCATGCAGCACGTCCTTGACCGAGGGAGAGCCGAATCCCCAGGCTCCGTGGCTCACCTGGGCGAGGGACACCAGCTGGGCCATGATCGCTTCGGTGTCGCCGGCCGCGAGCAGGCGCTTCAGCTCGGCCACCTGCTGCGGGTGCTGCGCCGTCGGTGCCATCAGCCACCCACCAGCGGGACGAGCTTGAGGAACGTGACCTCGGTGTTGCGCCCGAGCTGCAGCTCGGTGTCGAGCTCCTCGACCTGCCGCTCGTCGACGAGCACCACGAACCCGTTGCGGGAGAACGCCTCCACGGCCAGCGCGAACTGCTTCTCCGCGTCGACGCGCCGGTGGGTCTTCGTCTGGGGGCCGTTGAGGGCGCGCTCGGTGTCGCCGGGCTGGATCAGCCCGCGGAACACCTCGGCGCCGGCCGCGTTGTGCTCGGCCACCTCCTGGAACACCCGCCGCCTGATGATCTCGCGCAGCGTCAGCCGCTCCTCGAAGATCTCCAGATGCCATGCTGTGCCGCGTTCGCCCGCGGTCGTCTCGTCGACGAAGGTCACCGTCACCATGGCCGCGGAGTCTAGGGCGGCACCCCGACAACGCCCGCCCGCCAATGATCGAGGCTCCCGTCACGCTGGTGGAGCAGCATGGCGGGAGCCTCGATAACGCGGTGAGGGTCAGGCGAGACCCCGTTCGATCGCCGCGATGATCTGCGGGCGCAGCTCCTCGGGGCGGACGATGGCGTCGACGGAGCCGACCTGGACCGCCCGCTGGATGCTGTGCACGCCGTCGAACTCGGCCGCGACCTCGCCCAGCTTCTCCGCCCGGACCGTGGCCCGGGTGTCGAGCAGCTGCGCGGCCAGGGCCGCCCGCTCGCCGCCGGTCGCGACGGCGACCCGTGCCTCCAGCTCGGACACGCGCGGGTCCTTGGCGGTACGCGCGTCGACGTCGGCGGAGAACACCACGGCCGCCGCGGGCGCGCCGCCGAGCACCGAGGCGAACGAGCCGTCCACGGCCAGCACCGTCATGTTCGGGTTGAGCGCCTTGGAGAACACGACGAACGCGCCGCCGTGGTAGCGGGAGATCACGCAGAACACGATCGGGCCCCGGAAGTTCACGATCGCCCGGCCGATCTCGGCGCCGTACTCCAGCTGGAGCTTGCGCATCGACTCCGGCGAGCCGTCGAACCCGGACAGGTTCGCCAGCACGACCAGCGGCCGGTTGCCGCTGGCGGCGTTGATGGCCCGCGCGGCCTTCTTCGACGACTGCGGGAACAGGGTGCCCGCGGTGTACGTGTCCGGCCCGTCGGTGGGCGGGAAACCGTGCCGCGGCACCGAGCGCGACTCGATGCCGAGCAGCGTCACCGGGATGCCGCCCAGGTGCACGTCCTGCACGACCGCGGTGTCGGCGTCGGCCATGCCCGCCCAGCGCTCCAGGATCCGGTGGTCCTGGTCGACCAGCGCGCGCATCACCGTGCGGATGTCGAACGGCTTCTTGCGGTCGGGGTTGTGCTCCTTGGAGAAGATCTGCCCGACGGTGCTGAAGTCGCTGTCGGGCGCCGAGTGCGGGTACGCCGAGATGTCGCGGTCGGCGGGGTCGGCGGTGACGGCGCGGCGCGGCGCGGACTCGCCGGGGGCGATGTACGCGTGGTCGTGGTGGGCCATCACCACGTCCTGAGCGGCCCGCAGGTCAGGCGCCCAGTACTGCGCCTGGCCGTTGGGGCCCATGACCCGGTCGTAGCCGCCGATGCCGTAGTTGTCCTCGGCCGACACGCCGCCGGAGAAGTCCAGCGACTGCTTGCCGGTGAGCACCATCGCCGAGTCCGGCGTCATCACCAGGATGCCCTTGGTGTGCATGAGCATCGTGGCCTCGGCGTTCCAGTAGGGCTGGGCGCCGACGGTGATCCCGGCGATCACGATGTTGATCTCGCCGCCGCCCTGGGTGAACTCCACGATCCGCTTGAGCGCCGCGGCCACCCAGTCCATGTTCTCGGTGCCGGAGCTCATCGAGATCCGGGCGCCCGCGGACAGGGCGTACCAGTCGACGGGCACCTGCATCCGCTCGGCCAGGTCGAGCGCGGCGATCACGCGGGCGCACTCGGCCTCGGCCAGCGCGCCCAGCGCCTTGGTCGGGTCGCCGAGCAGCACCACCCGCTGGACGCCCTCGGGGTAGCGCTCGGTCGGGGTGCTCACCACACCGGCGACGATGCCGGCCTTGTTACGCCCCTTCGGCCGCTCGACCGGCACCAGCGCGCCGGTGTCGTCGAGGTCGTGCTCGGTGAACGTGCCGCCCTTGCCCGCGAGCAGGCCGGTCAGCTCGTACGGGTAGGTGGTGCCGCGGCGGCGCGCCGACAGCACCTTCTGCCGGTAGTCGTCGATCGGCTCGATCAGCTCGGTGGTCGGCGCGGTGACCGACATGCGCATGCCGGCGTCGAACGAGACCTCGACCGCGACGTCCTCGACCTGGCCGGTAGCGGCGTTGCGCTGGCGGCCGAGCACCAGAACCTGCTCCAGCCCGGCTCCCGCGGTACGCGGCAGCACCCGCTGGATCACGCCGTGCAGGTCCTCCACGGTCAGCTCGCTGGACGGCCAGACGTAGAGGGTGATGCGGTTGGTGTCCAGGCGCTTGCGCGCCGGGCGCTGGGCCTGCACGCGGCGGATCGCGTCGAGGCAGCCGTCGAGCATGCCCTCGAGCGCGGGCAGCGCGATGACGCGCCCGTCGGCGTCGCGCAGCGGCGTCAGGTCGCGGACCTGGCCCATCGCGGCGATCCGCTCGTCGGCGGGGTTGCTCGGCGCGACGCAGCGGAAGACGTACACCTCCTCGTCGGCCGAGGGCAGGCGGGTCAGGTCGAAGCTGGCCAGCCGCGGCAGCTGCAGGCGCTGGGCGATCATCGGGTGCAGGCCGCGGATGACCCGGTCCTCGCCCTCGCCCGGCCGGAACGTGAAGTGGTGGTGCATCGCGGTGCCGGTCGGCCCGGCCACCGAGACGGTGACCCGCTGCAGCACGTCCAGCAGACCGGCCTGGTCGATGGTCTGCTGCAGGCTCGCGGCCATCGCGTCGGTGTCGGGCTGGTCGGCCCAGGTCATGTAGACGTCGGCGACGGTGCCGTTGGCCACCAGCGACTTGACCTTCGCCAGGGCCGCGGGCAGCGCGCTCACGTCGGTGGCCACGGCCAGGAGCCGGAAACGCTCGCCGTCGCGCTCGTGGTCACTGGTGAAGAAGGTGTGGCCCGCCTGCTCGAAGCAGCGGCCCTCGTCGGCGCCCTTGGTGCCGTAGTAGCGGCGGCTCAGCACCTCCAGCATCGGGCCGTTGTCCGCGCCGGGCCGGCCGATGCGCTTGCCGAGCAGCCGGACCAGCGGCTCCGGGGAGGCGACCATCTGCGCGATGCGCTCGGCGCGGTCGGCCGAGTCCGGGTGCCGGTCGAGGTGACGCAGGTGGGCCCGGACGTCGTTGTAGACCTCGGCGCGCTTGCGGCGCAGCATCGGCTGGGCGGCCCAGCGGAACACGACGCTGCGGGCCAGGTCGCTGACCACCGGGAAGCGGACCTGCGTGGCGGAGATCAGGTGCTCCAGCGCCTGGCTGACCATCGCGCGCTGCTCGTCGCCGGGCATCGGGTCGGTCAGCCACTGCCGCAGCAGCGCCACGATCACGGCCACGTCGGCCGAGGACCGCTGCTGCGCGAGGAAGATCCGGAACACGGCCTCTTCCAGCGCGGGCGTACGGTCGAAGCTCTCGATGCCGTAGTGCGCGAGCACCCGCGCCAGCCGCTGCCGGAACGTGTCCGGCAGCCCGGCCCGCTCGACGTCGAGGCTCTGCAGGTAGGTGTGGAAGTACTCGCGCGGGCTGTGCACGCGGGTGTCGGCCCGGCTCTCCTCACCGGCGGGCCGGTTGCGGCTCAGCTCGGACAGGTCGGCGAACACCTGCAGCAGGCCCACCTCGGCCTCGATCGGGCGGTGGCCCAGTTCGGCCCGCCCGGCCAGGTAGGCCGACAGCGCGCGGCGCTCGTCGCGCGGGTCGAGGTCGTAGCCCAGCAGCAGGCTGCGCAGGTCGGCGCTGCCGCGGGCGACCCGCGCCTCGGCGGACAGGCCGGCCGGCTCCTGCGGCAGGGCGAGGTCGACGGTCTCGGTCTCGGCGGCCTCGGCGGCGCTGTCGTCGCCCACCGGCTCCAGGCGCAGCAGCGGGGCACCGGTCTCGACCTGGCTGCCGACGGTGACCAGGCACTCGCGCACCCGGGACTTCACCGGTGCGCGCAGCACCGTCTCCATCTTCATGCTCTCCAGCACGAGCACCGGCGCGCCCGCCTCGACCTCGGCGCCGACCTCCAGCGGCACGGCCACGACCAGCGCCGGGGCGGGGGAGCGCACCACGCCGCCCTCGTCGCGGCTGACCCGGTGCGTCACGCCGTCGACCTCGACCAGGTGGATCGGGCCGTGCGTATCGGTGACCAGGCGGAACCGGCGGCCGTTGACGATGATCCGGCCGGTGTGCTCGTCGAAGCGCTCGACCTCGGCGTCCACCGTGGAGTTGTCGTCGATGCCGACCCGGAAACGGTGCGGGGCGATCTGCGCGACGGTCACCCGGTAGGCGCTGCCGCGCAGCTTGAGGTCGATGGGGCGGCCGCTCTTGTGCTGGACCTGCGGGCGCCCGCCGTGCGCGGTGGACAGCAGCCGCTGCTGCTCGACCAGCGCCTCGTCCTCGTACGCCTCGATGGCGGCGGCGGCCAGCGCGATGCCGGAGTGCTTGGTGGAGACCAGGCGGCCCTCGGCGCGGACCCGGTCGATCCAGCCGGTGTCGGCGCTGCCGTCGATGACCTCGGGCTGGTCGAGCAGGTCGAGCAGGAAGCTCTTGTTGGTCGCGCCGCCCTCGATGATGACGGTGGTCTCGGCGACGGCCCGGCGCAGGCGGCCGAGCGCCTCCTCGCGGGTACGCCCGTACGCGATGATCTTGGCGATCATGGAGTCGAAGTCGGCGGGGATGACGTCGCCCTCGGCGACACCGGTGTCCACCCGCACGCCGGGACCGGCGGGCAGGGTCAGCCGCACGATCCGGCCCGGCGAGGGTGCGAAGTCGCGGTCCGGGTCCTCGGCGTTGAGCCGCGCCTCGACGGCGTGGCCGATCTCGGTGGGCACGCGATCGCCCAGCCGGCCGCCCGCGGCGACGTGGATCTGCGCCTTGACCAGGTCGAAGTCGGTGACGGCCTCGGTGATCGGGTGCTCCACCTGCAGGCGGGTGTTGACCTCGAGGAAGGCGAAGAGCTTCTCGCCCGGGTGGTAGAGGAACTCGACGGTGCCGGCGCCCTTGTAGCCAACGGCCAGGGCGAGCCGCTCGGCGGCCGACTTGACCTCCTTGATCTGCTCGGGGGCGAGCACGGGGGAGGCCGACTCCTCGATGACCTTCTGGTTGCGCCGCTGCACGGAGCAGTCGCGCACGCCCAGCGCCCAGGCGGTGCCCTGGCCGTCGGCGATGACCTGGACCTCGACGTGGCGGGCGCCGGTGACCAGGCGCTCCAGGAAGACGATGCCGCTGCCGAAGGCGCGCTTGGCCTCCAGGCTGGTGCGGTCGTACGCGTCGTCCAGCTCCTCGTCGCTGCGCACCACGCGGATGCCGCGGCCGCCGCCACCGGCGGTGGCCTTGAGCATCAGCGGGTACCCGATCTCGGCGGCGGCGCGCTTGGCGGCGTCGAGGCTCTCCACGGCGCCGCGGCTCCACGGCGCGACCGGCACGCCGACCTCCTCGGCGATCAGCTTCGAGCCGATCTTGTCACCGAGCTTGAGCATCGCTTCGGCGCTCGGGCCGATGAAGGTGACGCCGATCTTCTCGCACAGCTCGGCGAACGCCGGGTCCTCGGCGACGAAGCCCCAGCCGACCCAGGCCGCGTCCGCGCGGGTCTCCAGCAGGGCCCGCTCCAGCAGCGCGTGGTCGAGGTACGGCCGTGCCGAGGCGGGACCGAGGCAGAAGCTGTCGTCGGCCTCGCGCACGAAGGAGGCGGTGCGCTCTGCCTCGGTGTACAGCGCGATGGTCTCGATCGGCGGCGCCCCTGTCTCGGCGTTGATCTCGCGGACAGCGTGGATCAGCCGCATGGCGGCCTCTCCGCGGTTGACGATGGCGATGCGACTGAACACCGGGTATGCCTCCAAGAACCGAACAGGGACCCCATTCAGGGGCGGGGTCCCTGTTCTAAACCTTCGCACTTACTCGCCAGTAGGTAACCGCTGTGCGTATCAGCTCTGCACAGGGAATTTTGTAGAGATCCACCAACAGCGGAGCCTGTCGAAATGGACAATGAGCGCCATTTCCGGGAAAAGTGCCCCGTCCAGTTGGGAGAGATCGTCGATCCGGCCCCGCGACAGCCTCCCCGGGTCAGCCTAGAACCTGACGGAAAGGGGGACGACAATGGCCAGGACCTGGCTGATCACCGGTACGTCGAGCGGGTTCGGGTATGAACTCGCACGGGCCGTGCTGGCGCATGGCGACAACGTCGTGGCGGCCGCCCGGCGCCCCGAGACTCTGGACGAGCTGGTACGCGAACACGGCGAGCGGGTGCGCGCGGTGGCCCTCGACGTGACCGACGCCGCCGCGGCCCGTGACGCCGTGCGAGTCGCCGTCGACGCCTTCGGCGGGCTCGACGTGCTCGTCAACAACGCCGGGTACGCCGTCTCCGGCTCCATCGAGGAGACGCCCGACGAGGAGTTCCGGGCCCAGCTGGAGACGAACCTGTTCGGCGTGGTCAACGTGACCAGGGCGGCGCTGCCCGTGCTCCGGCGGCAGCGGCGCGGGCACGTGCTGCAGTTCTCCTCGATCGGCGGGCGCGTCGGCGGCACGCCGGGGCTGGCGGCGTACCAGACCGCGAAGTTCGGGGTGGAGGGCTTCTCCGAGGTGCTGGCCGCCGAGGTGGCGCCGTTCGGGGTGAAGGTGACCATCGTCGAGCCGGGCGGGTTCCGTACCAAGTGGTCGGCCGGAGCCGGGCGCACGGCCGCGCCGGTGGGGGAGGACTACCAGGCCACGGTGGGACGGTTCCTGCAATTCCGAGAGTCCTACCAGGGCACCGAGCCGGGCGACCCGGTGCGGGCCGCGCAGGTGCTCATCGACCTGGTGGACGCCGTCGAGCCGCCCCGGCGGCTGCTGCTCGGCAGCGACGCCCTCCAGCGTGCCCGCGAGGCGGAGCACGCCCGCCTCGCCGAGACCGAGCTGTGGGCCGACGTCACCGTCTCCACCGACTACCCGTCCTGAACGGGTCGGCCGCGCCCGGCTCTGCCGCCGTCGGGAGCGCGGCCCATGATCTGCCCGGGGGTCATGACCAGGGGCTCGTCGGTGCTGGCGGCACCCTGCACCCGCACCAGCGGCAAGCCCCGAGCGCCGTCGACGTCGCAGATGACGCCGCGCGTCGGCTCACCCAGGTCCACGGTCACCGCGTCACCGACGCCGACCTGCTCGCCGCTGACGACGATCCAGGTGGCGGCAGGGGCAATGCCTTCGTTCTCGGTTTCGTCCGCCATGACACCGCCCCTTCCCAGGTCGGCGGTGGCCGCTGTCCGGCCACGACCGTGCCCAACGGGCTGTCAGGCCGCCGGAGCCGGTAGCACTGACAATCGTTTTCACTAACAGCAGTCTCGCCGTCACGCCAGCGGATGTCCAGGTGGAACCGTGGCCGGCGGTGGAAAGTCACCCGGCTGTCCGCCGGGTAATGGACATCGCGCGCCGGGCCGCGGCCGCACGGCCTTGATCGTCAGACTTGCCAGGCACCTGGGGGAATGCGCGCTCAAGATACGCCCACCTGCCAGGCAAGTCGGACGATCAAGCGCGGGCGCGCGGGCGCGCGGGCGCGCGGGCCAGGGTGGGGCGGGGTCAGTGGGGGGTGGGGCGGCGGGTGGAGACGGGGCAGTCGGGGGCGCGGCAGTCGCGGCGGTGGCGGTGGATGCGGAAGTCGTTGGCGCTGATGCGCACGACGGACAGCCGGGGCCGCAGCGGGCTGCGCCACCAGTACGCGAGTTCGGCGCGGGCGGCCTGCGCGGCGTCCTGCTCGGTCAGGCGCGGGGCCACGAACTCGTGGGTGTACAGGTCCGGCCAGTCCCGCCGGACCGCGCAGATCTCGGCCGAATCGCGCACCCTGCGGCGGATCAGGCCACCCCAGCCGGTGCCGACGAGCAAGCCGCTCACGTGCCCTCCCCCGTCCGGTCCGGTGCCGGCGTCCGGCGGTGTGCCGGCCGCCTCCACCCCGTCGCGCGAGGGTGGAGGCGGCCGCACGCTCCCGGGGCGGCGACGCCTGCTGTGTACAAAACAGCCTTATCGCTCGGACCGGGGCGCAAACCCGCTGAGTCGGCTTTCCGTCCCGGCCCTCACCCGGGGGAGGTACGGGCCTACGCGTTGGCCGCCGCGACCAGCTGCGCGATCGCGTCGGGGCCGAACGTGCTGCCGGGGAACCCGGCCAGCCGGCTCAGCGGCAGGCTGGCCAGGAACAGGGAGACGGCCGGGTCGGCCGCCATCGCCGCCAGGGCGCCGCTGCCGGAGGAGGACGCGGCGAGCGCCTGCCCGAGGACGGCGGCGCCCTGCGGGTCGGCCAGCCACTCGCCCAGCGACGAGTCGGCGGTCAGCGGCGCCCGGGTGTCGTCGCCGGTGACCTCGACCGTCACCGAGGTGCGCAGGTCGCGGGAGGACGCACCGGCGGCGAGCAGGTACCCGCCGCCCTCGACGGCCCAGCGGCCCAGGCGCGGGTCCCAGTAGGCCAGCTCGGCGCGCTCGATGTGGACCACGGCTTCGGCGGTCTGACCGGCGGCGACGTCGACGACGGCGAAGCCCTTCAGCTCGCGTGGGGCACGGCGGACGGGCGAGCCGGGCAGGCTCGCGTACACCTGCACGATCTCGCGGCCGTCCCGGTCGCCGGTGTTGGTGACCGGGACCCGCACCTCGATCAGGTCGCCGGACACGGTCGCGGCGGCCTGGCCGTAGCCGAACGAGGTGTAGGACAGGCCGTGCCCGAACGGGTACGCGACCTCCTGCTCGCGGGCGTCGAAGCCGCGGTATCCGGCGTGCAGGCCCTCGCCGTAGCGCACGTGCCCGGCCTCGCCGGGGAAGTCGAGGTGGGACGGGTGGTGGGCGAGCCGCAGCGGGATCGTCTCGGTGAGCCGCCCGGACGGGTTGACCACGCCGAACAGCACGTCGGCCAGTGCGCCGCCGCCGGCCTGCCCGAGCAGCCAGCCTTCGACGAGCGCGGGCACGGCCCGGTCCCAGGGGGAGGTCAGCAGGACCGCGCCGTTGCTCAGCACGACGACGGTGTTCGGGTTGGCGGCGGCCACCTGCTCGACGAGGGCGCGGTGCGCGGCGGGCAGGTCGAGGTCGTCGCGGTCGCGGCCCTCGGTCTCGTGTGCGGTGCCGACGAAGACGACGGCGACGTCGCTGCCGCAGGCGGCCGCGACGGCCTCGGCGAGCAGGGTGTCGTCGGCGGAGCCGTCGGGCTGGTAGCCGGCCGCGAAGACGACCGGTGCCGAGGTGAGCGCGGTGATCTCGGTGAGTGCGTCGTCGAGCCGGGTGGGGTTGATCTGCGAGCTGCCGCCGCCCTGGTAGCGCGGGGTGCGGGCGAACTCGCCGATGACCGCGAGCGAGACGTCCCGCCGGGGGAGCGGGAGCAGGCCGCCGTCGTTCTTGAGCAGGACGACGCCGCGGGCGGCGGCCTCGCGGGCGAGCGCGTGGTGGGCCGCCTGGTCATAGGTCGCGTCCGGGTCGGCCGCGGCGACGGCTCTGTCGACCAGTGCCAGGACCCGGGCGGCGGCGGTGTCGAGGTCGGCGGGGTCGAGGACGCCCTGCTCGACGGCCTCGACCAGGGCGCGGTCGCCGGCGTCGGCGGGGCCGGGCATGGTCAGGTCGAGCCCGGCGTGCACGGAGGCGACGCGGTCGACCACGGCGCCCCAGTCGGACACCACGAGGCCCTCGAAGCCCCACTCGCCGCGCAGCACCTCGGTGAGCAGCCAGCGGTGCTGGGCGGCGTACACCCCGTTGATCCGGTTGTAGGCGCACATGACCGTCCACGGCTGCGCCTGCCGCACCACCCGCTGGAAGGCGCGCAGGTAGAGCTCGCGCAGGGTGCGCTCGTCGACGTCGGCGCTGACGCGCATCCGGTCGGTCTCCTGGCTGTTGACCGCGAAGTGCTTGAGCGAGGCGCCGACGCCCTGGCTCTGCAGGCCCTGCACCCAGGCGGTGGCGAGCACGCCGGTGAGCAGCGGGTCCTCGGCGTAGTACTCGAAGTTGCGGCCGCCCAGCGGGGTGCGCTTGAGGTTGACGCCCGGTCCGAGCAGCACGGAGACGCCCATGGCGCGGGCCTCGCGGCCGAGCGCGGCGCCGACCCGGCCGACGAGTTCGGCGTCCCAAGTCGAGCCGAGGGCGACGGCGGGCGGGAAGCAGGTCGCCGGCTCGCTGGCGCCGAGGTCGAGGTCGGCCCCGGCGGGCTGCTTGCGTACGCCGTGCGGGCCGTCGGTGACCATGATCGAGGGCACGTCGCCCACGGCGGTGGTGTGCCAGAAGTCGCTGCCGCTGGTCAGCGCGGCCTTCTCCGCGATGCTCAAGCGGGCCAGGCGCGGGTCGTGGCTCATGCGGGTTCCTCTCCGGGGAGCGGGCGGGCTTACTTAGTACCTAGTAGGTAGTAGCCATGGGGTAACCTAACCACGCCGATACCGCCGCACAAGAGCCGAGCCGAGGGATGGTGCCGGGACCGTGGCCGACACCGCGCCGACCTACCGCAGGGACCGCCCGCGCCTGCCCGCCGAGCAGCGCCGCCGCCAGATCATGGCGGTGACGACGCGGCTGATCGCCGAGCGCGGCTTCTGGGGCCTGTCCATGCAGGACGTGGCCGACGGCTGCGGGCTGACCGTGCCGGGCCTGCTGCACCACGTGGGCTCGAAGGACGGCCTGCTCGTCGCCGTGCTCGACCACCGCGACGCCGAGGACGCCCGCTCCCTGGCCGCCGAGCTGGGCCTCGACGAGCAGCAGCTCGCCGGTGGCGACCGGCGCCGGTGGCGCGGCGTCGACCTGCGGCGGATGTGCGCGGCCCTGGTCCGCCGCAACGCCGCGCAGCCGGAGATCGTGCGCCTGTTCGCCGTGCTGGAGGCCGAGTCGCTGGCCCCCAGCCACCCCGCGCACGGATACTTCGTGGCCCGGCAGGACCAGATCCTGGCCGTGTTCACCGAGCTGGCCGAGGGGCTGACCGACCGGCCGGGGTCGCTGGCGCGCCAGATCGTGGCGATGATGGACGGGTTGCAGATCCTGTGGCTGCGCGCGCCCGGCTCGACCGATCTGGTCGCCGAGTGGGAGTCCGCCGCGGAGCTCCTCTTCGGACGGCCGGACGGGGCCTGACCAGCGCGTATCGCGCGGGTTTCGGAGGCGGAAAATCCGTTTCCGGAAGGTCGTTCGCGGGTCTGGTGAAAGGGTGCCGGCCTCGCTACATTCCCGGCATGACGCCCGTCGCCCCGTCGCCCATCGCCTCCTCCTCTGGTGGCTCCCGGCTGCTCACCGGGTTGCTCGTGCTCGCGGTCGTGGGGCTCGCCGTCCTGATCGTCCGCTGGCCCGAGCCGCCGCCGGACGTCCAGCCGCCGACCGCGCCGGGCGGGGTCAGCCTGGGCGAGACGACCTGCCGCTCGGCCGCGCTGAGCTGGGCCGCCTCCTCCGACGACCGCGAGGTCACCTGGTATGCGGTGCTCCGGGACGGGCAGGTGCTCGCCGAGATCGACGCTGAGCACACCTCGGCGGTGATCGAGGCGGCGCCCGCGCAGGAGTGGCAGCTCCAGGTCAAGGCGCAGGACGAGGCCGGCAACGTGTCGCCGCCGAGCGAGACGCTCGTGGTGACGCCGCCGGAGTGCGGATCGGACGCCAAGGCGCCCGCCGCGCCGGGCGGCGTGAAGGCCACCGCGGACGGCACCACGGTGACCATGGTCTGGAACGCGGCCGCCGACGATGTCGGGGTGACGGCGTACGACGTGTTCCGCGACGGTGGGAAGGTGGGCACGGTCGCGGGCAGCGCCGGTGACCGGTTCAGCTTCACCGACTTCGGGGTGCCCCCGGACAGCAGGCATCGCTATCACGTGAGCGCCCGTGACGGGCAGGGCAACCTGTCGGCCCCCAGCGCGGGGATCGAGGTGACCGCGGGGAAGTCCTGCACCGTGCTGTGCGAGGTCAGCGTCGTCGCCGAGGACCCCGCGACGGTGACCGCCCTGGCGCCGCTGCCCGACGGCACGGTGCTCTACGGCAGGCGTGACCAGCACGAGGTGCTGCTGCTCGATCCGCGGACCGGCCAGTCCAAGCCGCTGGGCACGGTGCCGGGCACGGTGGGCACCGGCAACAGCGGGCTGCTGGGCCTGGCCGTCGCGCCCACCTTCGCCAAGGACCGCTGGGTGTACGCCTTCCAGACCACGGCGACGGACAACCGGATCGTCCGGCTGCGCCTGCGTGCCGCGGGGCTGGACGGCGGCTCGATGGAGTCGCTGGTCGTGGGCATCCCGCGCGGCAAGGTCCACAACGGAGGCGGGCTGCGGTTCGGGCCGGACGGCAAGCTCTACGTCGCCACCGGCGACGCCGGGGTGCCGCGCCTGGCCCAGGACATGGCCGGCCTCGCGGGCAAGGTGCTGCGGTTCAACCCGGACGGCAAGGTGCCCTCCGGCAACCCGTTCGGCGGCTACATCTGGAGTTACGGGCACCGCGATCCGCGCGGCCTCGCCTTCGACCCGCGCGGCAAGCTCTGGATGCAGGAGTACGGCGACACCGTCGAGGACGAGACCAACCTCGTGGTGAAGGGCGGCAACCACGGCTGGCCGATGTGCGAGGGCACCGAGTCGAGGTCGGGCACCGGGTGCGCGTCGTCCAGCCTCGTCGCGCCCAAGTACATGTTCCCGGCCGGGGAGGGCGGCTGCGGCGGGCTGGCCGTGGTGCGCACCGTCGTCTACGTCGCGTGCGCGACCGGCGCCCGGCTCTACCGCGTCTCCCTCGACGGTGACGACATCGCCGACGTGCAGCCGGTGCTGGTCGGCACCTACGGGAAGCTGTACACGGCCGCGCCCGGCGTGGGCGGCACGGTGTGGATCGCCGCCGGCGGCACCGCACCGGGCGGCGCCGGCACGCGGTTCCTGCGCATAACGCTGCCCACGGCGGAGTGACCGCTGCCGGAGGCCGGGCCGCCCGCGCGGCCCGGCCCCGGCGGTCACGCCGTCCGGTCCAGGTCGAGCCAGTACCGCCGGATCGAGCCGAGCTCGGTGTCCTGGACGTTCTCGAAGACGCCGCCGTGGTGCTCGATGGTGCGGGCCGAGGCGACGTTGTCCACGGCGCAGACCAGGAGCACCCGGTCCACGCCGAGCGCGGCGCGCGCCTCGCCGAGCATCTCGCCCAGCGCCCAGGTGGCCAGGCCCCGGCGGCGCGCGGACGGGCGCACGCCGTAGCCGATGTGACCGCGCAGCGGGTCGAACCGGTGCCGCAGCGCGAAACCGCCCAGCACCCGGCCGTGCTCGACGAGCCAGCGGGGTGAGCCGTGCGGCTCGTCGGGGCAGGGCGCTCCGGCGGGGTGGGTGAGCCGGGTCCGCTCGTGCACCCACGCGGCGAAGCCCTCGGGCGAGTGCACGTCGTCGTCGGCGCCGAGGCCGAAGCCGTCCTCGTGCAGGCCGGGACCCCACTCCTCGTGGCACTCGAGGAACTCGGCATGCAGGCGGGCGGTCGGGAGGATCAGTTCAGGCATGCGGGCCACCGTAGTGACGACGGCGTGTTCCGGCCGCCCATGCACTTGCAAGATCAAACGGGCACTGAAGCTCTGCCTGCGACCGAAAACGGCGCCCCGCTCAGGGGGGATCGAGGGTGGGATCGGCAGGTGCTCCAGGGGCGATCTGGCGGCCCTCAAGGCGTGCCGTCGACGAGGCCCTGCCGTCGTTTCCAGACACCGGCGCGGTGATCTGTGCCACACTTCCCTCGGCGGTCAGCTCGGCCAGCCGCCGCCGCGCGGGCTCGGCCGCCGCGCCGCCCAGCTCGTCGTAGATCTCCACGGCCTTCTGCCAGGCCTCCACCGCCGCGGGAAGGTCGGACAGCGCCTCCTGGGCGTCGCCGAGCCGGGTGAGGGTCTCCGCCTCGTGATAGCGGTTCGCCGACTCGCGGAAGCGCTCGATGGACTGCTCGAAGCAGGTCACCGCCTGGGCCGGGTCGCCCAGGCGGTGGTACGCGAAACCGAGGCTGTCCAGGGTCGCGGCCTGGCCCACCCGGTCGCCCATCCGCCGCTGGCGGGTCAGCGCCTCCGTGCAGTCGGCCACGGCCCGCGCGTAGTCGCCGTTCAGGGCGTGCAGGTAGCCCTTGGTGTTCAGGGCGCGCGCCTCGGCGTAGTCGTTGCCGATCAGCCGGGACACCCGCAGCGCGTCGGCGCTGTGCGCCAGCGCCTCGTCCAGCCGCCCGCGCCGCGTGCACTGCTCGGTGTACTGCCGCAGCACCAGCGCGATGCTGGCCAGGTCGTCGAGCTGCCCGTACAGGTCGAGCGCGCGCCGGATGTGGTGCTCGGCCGCGTCGTGGTCGCCGAGCCGCATGAGCGCCCGCGCGAGCATCCGGCTGGCCAGGGCCTGCGCCTCGGTGTCGCCGATGCGTTCGGCCGCGGCGAGCGCCGTCTGCTGGGCGGTGAGCTGGTCCTGGAACAGGCCGCGCGGGGCGAGGTAGGCGGCCAGCGTCCAGGCCAGCTGCCCGGCATACCGCTCGTATCCGGTCTCGGCGGCCTGGCGCAGCACCCGCAGCAGCACCGGATGCTCGGCGTTGAACCAGGCCGTGGCGGCGGCCCGGTCGGCGATCGGCACGTGCGTGTCCGGCTGCCGGGCGGGTTCGGGCTCGATCGGCGTCCACGTCGGCTGCAGCAGCACGGCGGCGGGATGGGCGCTGTGCAGGTAGTGGTCGTACATCCGGCCCCGGGCGGCGTGCCGTTCGGTGTCCTGCTCGCCGTCGCGGGCCAGCTCGGCCGCGTACGTGCGGAGCAGGTCGTGCAGGCAGTAGCGCCCCGGCAGGTGCTCGGTGAGCAGGTGCAGCCGGGTCAGCTCGTGCAGCGGGGCGCCGATCTCGGCCCGGGACCGGCCGCACAGGGCCGCGGCGGCCGCGCCGGTCAGGTCCGGTCCGGGATGCAGGCCCAGCAGGCGCAGCAGCCGTGCCGCGTCGGGGCTCAGCGCCCGGTGCGACCACGAGAAGACCCGGCGCAGGTCGCCGTCGGCCAGGGCGGCGAGCCGGTCCTCGGAGGTACGCAGCTGCGCGGCGACGGCGTCGAGCGGAAAGGCGGGCCGGGCGGCCACCCGGGCCGCGACGATGGACAGCGCGAGCGGCAGGCGGCCGGTCAGCTCGATCATGTCGGCGACCGCTGCGGGCTCCGCGCTGAGCCGGTCCGGCCCGAGCCGGCCGCGCAGCAGGTTCCGGGACTCCGGTTCGGTCAGGACGTCGAGGGTGAGCGGCCGGGCGGCCTCGGCGGCGGCGAGCCCGGCGAGCTGGTCACGGCTGGTCACCAGCACGGCGCACCGGCCCGCGCCGGGCAGCAGCGGGCGCACCTGGGCGGCGTCGCGGGCGTTGTCGAGCACGATGAGCATGCGGCGGTCCGCCAGCAGGCTGCGGTAGAGCCCGGTCCGGGCGTCGGTGCTGCTCGGGATGCGGCCGATCGGCACCCCGAGCGCCTCCAGGAAGGTGACGAGGGCGTCGGCGGGGTTGACCGCGTCGCCGTCGTCGTAGCCGCGCAGGTTGAGGTAGAGCTGGCCGTCGGGGAAACGGTCGAGCATCCGATGTGCCCAGTGCAGGGCCAGGGTGGTCTTGCCGACGCCGGCCATGCCGCTGACGGTGGCGATGTCCACCCGGGCCGGGCGGTCTGCCGGGCCGGTGAGGAATCCGTCGAGCAGGGTCAGCTCGGTGCTGCGGCCGACGAAGCCCGGCACGGCCAGCGGCAGCTGCTGCGGGTGCCCGGACACCGGGCGCGCCGCACCGGGGCCGGCGACGGCGGGGTGCGCGTCGAGGCGGTGGTGCAGGACGTCCTCATGCAGCCGGGTCAGCTCGGGCCCGGGGTCCATGCCCGTCTCCTCGGCCAGCACCCGCCGGGCCTGCCGGAACGCCGCCAGCGCGCCGGAGACGTCACCGGTGCGGTAGAGGCCGCGCATGAGCAGGGCCCAGCCACGCTGGCGCAGCGGATGCCGGTGCAGCAGCGTGCGCAGCCCCGCGACCGCCGCCGCCGGCTCGCCGACCGCGAGCCGCGCCTCGGCGTGGTCCTCCTCGGCCAGCAGCCGCCGCTCGGCCAGCTGCGCGACCCGGGCGTCGAGGCGCCGGGGCAGGGGCAGCCCGGCGAAGGCCGGTCCGCGCCACAGGCCCACGGCGGTGGCCATGGCCGCCGCGGCGCCGCGCGCGTCACCTGCGGCCAGGGCGGCCCGGCCGCGCGCCGCGGCGGCGTCGAAGCGGTCCAGGTCCCGCTCGCCCGGCTCCACCCGCAGCAGGTAGCCGCCGGGCGTGGTGCGGATCCGCCCGTCCTGGCCGCCGTCGAGTTCCTTGCGCAGGCCGCGGACGTAGGTGCGGATGTTGGCCGCCGCGGAGTCGGGCGGATCGCCGCCCCACAGCGCCGCCGTCAGCTCGTGGACGCTCACCGTCTCGCCCGGGTGCAGCAGCAGCACGGCGAGGACGAGCCGCTGTTTCGTCGAGCCGAGCGGGACCGGCCGGCCGTCTCGCGACACCGTCAGCGGGCCGAGCAGGTCGAAGTGGACGGGCAAGCTTCACCTCAGCGAGCAGCGCACCGGGCGGGCGCGCGGGGGCACCGGTGGTACGGCGATGTGCACGAATTGTAGGTCCGCCGCCGTACCATCCCGCACGCATGATCTCTCATATCTCGATCGATCGGGCGTGCTCGCCTTCAACGTGGTCGACCGGCGGCGGACGGTCGCGCGTCCGCCGCCGGTGCCCCGCGGCGGCGTCTACGCGCCGGACTCGGGACGGACGGTGAACTTGTCGCCGGGCCGGGTGCTGTGGCGCAGGACCTCCTCGGCCGCGGACTCCCGCGGCGTGCCGGTCTTGCCGTACAGCCCGGCTGTCAGCAGCACCGTGCCGAGCAGCAGGGCCACGACACAGGTCGCCACCTCGAAGTTGAGCACGTTCTGCGGCGTCTGCAGCAGGGCGAGCATGGCCAGGCCGACGAGCAGGAACAGGCCGCCCGTGCCGAGGTTCACCCAGTGGGCCAGGTCGCGCCCGACGATCGCGGCGAGCAGCACCACCCCGCCCGCCAGCAGCGAGAGCCAGGCGAACGCCGGATTCGCCCGCAGCCCGAGCACGTACGTGTCGTCGCGGTCGAACAGCGGCAGGCCCGCCGTGGCCACCGCGCCGAGCACGCCGAACGCCAGAAGGTACGCGCCGCACAGCCCGGCCAGCAGGCGCCAGTGCGGCCGGAGCCGGTGATTGATGGGCAGATGCATGGCATCCGGATCCCCGCTCGCCGCGACGGGCAAACCCGGCGTCAGCCGGCGGGGACCAGGACCGCCTCCCGGAGCAGCCGCCGCACCAGGACCAGCCGCGACTCGGTGTCGTCGAGACCGGGCAGGTCGCCGACGCGTACGGCCGGACCGGCGAGCACCGCCGCGAGCGCGGCCTGGCAGCCGGCCGGGAACGTCAGCGTGCGGCCGCCGGGCAGCTCCAGCCGTCCGTCCACACAGGTGAAACGCAGGCCGGGGCGCACCCGCACCAGGTCCTCGCCGGTCAGCCCGGCGGCGAACGCGGCCTGCGCGACGGGGCGCACCGGGGCCGGGCGGTGCGCCGTCCACTGCCCCGTGCGCAGGGCCCGGGCGACGTCCGCCGGGTCGGCCTTGCGCGCCATGTCGTGCAGCGCCTCCACCGTCGCGGCCAGGTGCGGGGCCAGCTGCGCGGGGTCGGTCAGGTCCAGGCCCAGCGGCAGCCCGGCGCGCAGCTGCGGGTCCGCGCACGCCAGCTCGAGCAGCGCCTGCGCGATGGTGTAGCGGGTCGGGCGGCGCAGTCCCAGCGTGATGTGCAGGCTGGTCGCGTCCACCGCGGCGGCGGCGTGCAGCCAGCCGCGCGGCAGGTACAGCAGCTCGCCGGGCGACAGCACATGGTCCAGATGAGCCGGGCCGGCCGCCGTCGCGGCCACCTCGTCGGCGAAGCCGCCCCAGGGCTGGCGTTCGAGCGGGTCGGGCTGGACGGGCTCGTGGACCCGCCAGTGCTTGACGCCCGCGACCTGCAACACGAACACGTCGTGGGTGTCGTAGTGGGTGGCGAAGCCCTGGTTGCCGGCCGGGGTCAGGTAGGCGTTGGCCTGCACCGCGCATCCCAGCTCGGCGGACAGGTCCAGGCAGAACTCCTGCAGCGGCGGCCAGATCCGGTGCAGGCCCTGCAGCACCAGCGTCGCCCCGGCGGCCAGCAGGTCCAGCACCCGGTCGTCGCGCACCTGGTCGCCCACCTCGGCGCCCAGCCCGCCGCCGCCGGTGAACCGCGCGGCGGGTACCAGCTGCCCTTCGTGCGCCACACGCAGGAACGGGGTGCGCAAGCCGCGGACGCTGAGCAGCTCGTCGACCGCGTCGAGGCTGAGCAGGTCGGCGAAGCCGCCCGTCGCCCGCAGCAGCGGCTGCCGCCCCCAGTACGTCTGGGCGAAGTCGTCCGGGTCGCCCACACAACGGCGCAGCGCCGGGCCCAGCGGGCCCGGCGCCGCGTAACCGGGCCGGTCAGGCACTGCCGTCGGCCCCGCCGTCGTGCTCTTCCGGCTCCACGGTGTCACCGGCACCGGCGTCGGCCGGGCCCTCGGTGTCCGCGCCGCCGTCCGCGCCGCCGTCCTGCTCGCTCGGCTCCGCCGGCTCACCGGCGCCCGCGTCGGCCGGACCCTCACCGCCGGGTCCCTGCGAGGCGACGATGTCGTCTTCGTTGAGTCGCATGATGTCCTCCACAGGCAGGTGTATCTGTACGAGCAACTTCTCCCGATCCGCGCCCGGGTAAACCCGATGCGGCGCGCCCCGCCGCCGGGGGCTGGGACGTTTCGCGCTGATCGTCACGAGTACCCGGTGAAATGCGGGTGGCCCGCCCCGATCGGGGCGGGCCACGCGTGGCGGAAGGCGGCACTCAGCGCTGGGAGCGCAGGTCGTCCTCGTCGCGGTCGCGCCCGCGCACCGCGTCGCGGACCTCGTCACCGGCCTGGTTGACCTTCGCCTTGGCCTGGTCGGCCAGGCCCTCGGCCTGCAGGGAGTGGTTGTCGGTCAGGTCGCCGACCTTCTCCTTGGCCTTGCCGAGCAGCTCCTGGCCCTTGTGCTTCGCCTCGTCCAGCGCACCCATGTTCAGCTCCGTCCGGTCGTTGATGCTGACCCTCGACTTCCCGGACCGCTCCCGGGCGAAACCTGGCCGATGATCGTCCATTGCGGCCGAGCGGGACTGAACCCGGGCCAGGCGGGTATGGGCGCGCCATGAACAAACAGACGGTGATGTACAAGCCGATCGGCATCGTCGGCGGCGTGCTCGCCGGTGCGATCGCGGGTGCGGCGTTCAAGCAGGTCTGGCGGGTGGCTTCGGGGTCGCGCGAGGCGCCCCACGCGACCGACCGGACCAAGGGCATGGCCGAGATCCTGGTCGCCGCGGCGGTGCAGGGGGCCATCTTCGGCCTGGTCAAGGCGGCCGTCGACCGCGGTGGCGCGCACGCGGTCAAGTCGCTGACGGGCCGCTGGCCCGACTGACCCTGCGGGTCACGGAGCCCGTGCCTCCCTGCGGGGCACGGGCTCCGTCGCGTCCGCGCCCGGATTCCGGGCCGCCTGCCGGGGCGGCACGTTTGCCCGGCTCCCGGCCGGGCACCGCAGTGACATCGGCGGGGCCACGCACCGCCGGCCCTTTATTCGCACAGAACCGCACCGGCCTGGGCCGGGCCGCGGTGGGGAGGACTGTCATGCCACGAGGAGCCGCCCGATGAGCACCGAACCGATGCCGCGCAGCCGGTGGCGGCCCAGCTTCCTGCTGGAGTGGTACGCCGAGATCGTGGTCTGGCTGCGCTGGGTGATCGTCGCGGCCTGGCTGGCCGCCACGGCCGCCGCGATGGTGTACCTGCCCGCGCTCGGCCAGGGCGGCAGCGACCTCGGGCAGCTCGTGTCGGTGGACAACCCGGCGGTGCGCAGCGAGGTCCGCTCGTTCGAGCGGTTCGGCCTCCCGCTGCTGAGCCGGATCTCGATCGTGCAGCGCGATCCGTCCGGGCTGCCCGCCTCCGTGCAGGCCGACGCCGTCGCCCGCGCCCAGGCGGTCAGCGAGGGCAAGCTCGCGGACTCCGCGATCCTCGCCGCGATCCCGGTCGCGAACACCCTGAAGCTGCTGCCCGGCGCGCGTGAGAACGGCACCACGATCATCACCATGCTGTTCACCGCCCCGGACGCCGGCTTCGCCGAGCAGCTCGAAGCCGCGCAGAAGTTCGCCGCCGAGCAGTACGACGCCGACGACGCCGTGGTCGGCGTGACCGGCTCCGTGCCGGCCCGCGTCGAGCAGGGCGGCATCGTGCTGTCGTCCCTGCCGTGGCTGGAGGCGATCACCGTCGTGGCCGTGTTCGTCATCGTCGCGGTGGCGTTCCGGTCGCTGGTCGCGCCGCTGCTCGCGCTGGGCGTGGCCGGGATCGCGATCATGCTGACGCTGCACGTCGGCGGCGAGCTGGCGGGCCGGTTCGGCGTGCCGGTCCCGCAGGAGACGCAACCGCTGCTGGTCGCGCTGCTGCTCGGCGTGGTCACCGACTACGTCGTGTTCTACCTGTCCGGGGTGCGTACGCGCCTGGCGGCGGGGGAGGGGCGGCTGGAGGCGGCCCGCCAGGCGGGCTCCCGGTTCACCCCGATCATCGCCACCGCCGGGGCGACCGCGGCCGCGGGCACCGGCGCGCTGATCGTGGCGGACTCGGCCGCGTTCCGGGCCTTCGGCCCGGGTATGGCGGTCGCCGTGCTCATCGGCATGCTCGTGTCGGTGACGCTGGTCCCGGCGCTGCTGGCCATCCTCGGGCGCGCCGCGCTGTGGGCGCCGGGCCGCCGGGCCGCCGCCGACCCCGCCGAGCAGCCGGAGCACACCGGCGGCCGGTGGGCCCGGCTGCTCACCCGCCCTCTGGTGGCGCTGCCGGTGCTGCTGCTGTGCGTGGGCGGCCTGGTCGCCGCCGCGCTGCCCGCCCGGCACATGGGCCTGGGCGTCTCGTTCGTCGAGGCCCTCCCGGCCGACCATCCCGCGCGCAAGGCCGCGGCCGAGGCCGAGGCCGGCTTCGCCGCGGGCATCCTGTCGCCCACCGAGCTGCTGCTGGAGGGCGACGGCGTGGCCAGCCGCACCGAGCAGCTGACCCGGCTGCAGCAGGAGCTGTCGAAGCGGACCGGCGTGGCGGCCGTCATCGGTCCGGCCGACCGGGCCATCCCGTCCGAGCTCAACCTGTTCCGGTCGCCCGACGGCGGCGCGGCCCGCTACCTGCTCGTGCTCGACGACGAGCCGCTCGGCGCGACCGCCGTGCGGACCCTCACCAGCCTGGACGCGGACCTGCCCGGCCTGCTGGAGGCCGCCGGGCTGGGCGGCACCGGGTTCAGTCTCGGCGGCGACACCGCCATCGCGAAGGTCATCGTCGACCAGACCATGTCCGACCTGGGCCGGATCGCGCTGGCCGCGCTCGCCGCGAACCTGCTGTTCCTCATGCTCTACCTACGGGCGCTGTGGGCGCCGCTGGCGCTGCTGGCATGCAGCGTGCTGGCTATCGGGGCCACGCTCGGCGCGACCACCTGGCTGTTCCAGGAGCACCTCGGCGCGGACGGGCTGACCTTCTATGTGCCGTTCGCCGCCGCCGTGCTGCTGGTCGCGCTCGGGTCCGACTACAACATCTTCGGCATCGGCCCGGCCTGGAACGAGGCCCGGCACCGGCCGCTGCGCGAGGCCCTGGCGATCACCCTGCCGCAGTCGGCGCGGGCCATCCGCACCGCGGCGTTCACCCTCGCGGTGAGCTTCGGCCTGCTCGCGATCGTGCCGCTGCGCCCGTTCCGGGAGCTGGCGTTCGCGCTGTCGGTGGGCATCCTGCTGGACGCGTTCGTGGTGCGCTCGGTGCTGGCCCCGGCGCTGCTGACCGTCATGGAGGCGATCGGCGGCCGGGGCGGCCTGGAGCGGGTGCACAAGGTCGTGCACCAGCGGCAGCCGGAGCCCGAGCCCGAGCGGAAGCCCGAGCCCGAGCCCGAGCGGAAGCCGGAGCCGCAGCCGCAGCCGGTGTCCGCGACGGAGTCGGCGCGGCCCGCGGCCGGGCCGCCGAAGCAGGAGAGCTAGGGCGGCCCGGCGGCGGGTCAGAGGTTCTGCTTGTCCCGGGGCTCGACGGCCTTGCTGTCGCGCATCTGCAGGTAGGGCTCCTGCCCGGCCGGGTGGCCGGCGGCGATGGCCCGCTGGCGCTCCAGCTCGGCGTCGAGTTCGGCGCCGAGCAGGAGCGCCAGGTTGGACAGCCACAGCCAGATCAGGAACACGATGACGCCGCCCAGGCTGCCGTAGGTCTCGGCGTACGAGCCGAAGTGCGCGGCGTAGAAGCCGAAACCGGCCGACGCCGCCACCCACAGCACCACCGCGACGACGCAGCCGGGAGTGATCCACCGGAAGCCGCCCTGCCGGGCGTTGGGCGAGGCCCAGTACAGCAGCCCGAACAGCGCTCCGATCAGGATCACCAGGACCGGCCACTTGAGGATCTGCCAGGCGGTCACGGCCGGTCCGGGCAGTCCCAGCACGTCGCCCACGGCCTCGGCCAGGCGACCGCTGAGCACCACGATCAGCACGCTGACGACCAGCAGCACGCCGGTCACCAGCGTTACGGCGAGCCGGAGGGGCAGCCGCTTCCACAGCGGCCGCCCCTCCGGCACGTCGTAGATGGCGTTGGACGCCTGCATGAACGCGTCGATGTAACCGGAGGCCGACCACATTGCCACAGCCAGACCGATGATCGCGGCGACCCCGGCCTTGGCGTCGTTGGCCTGCACGTTCTCCAGCGCGGCGGTGAAGATCTCCTGGACCGCGCCGGGCATGATCGGGAACACCTCGGCGAGCACCTGGTCGACGAGCCGGTCGTCGATGAGCCCGACGGCCGCGACCAGCACCAGGATGCCGGGGAACAGCGACAGCACGCCGTAGTAGGTCAGCGCGGCGGCCCATACCTGGAGGCTGTCGGTGTCGGCCTCCTTGGCGGTGCGGCGCACCACCGCCCACCAGGCGCGCGGGCTGAACTGAGCGGGACTGCGGGGCCCCGCGTCCGGTGGCGGGGGCGTGGACGGGGATGTCTCGGGGTGGTCAGGCATGGCGGCTACATACCGCGGCGCGGCGCCGCCTAATCCGGACCGTGAGCTGGTGGCCCGCCGGGAGATTAGCGCCCCGATCGGCGGGTATCGGGATCGCACCACAGTCTGCGAAGGGAACTTGAACGTCATGCCACCGAAGGACAAGAACGTAGCGGCCGCTGTCGACCAGGTCACGCAGCGTGCCACCGACGCCGGCGCGGTGATCGCCGAGCGCGCGGACGAGGCCAGGCAGACGCTGACCGCCACCGGGCGGGACATCGCCGACCGGGCCGCGACCCTCAAGGACGAGGCGGGCACCGCCGCGCTGGCGGTCAAGGACCGGACGGTCGAGACGGCGGGCCTCGTCAAGGACCACGCGGCCGAGCTGGCGCACGACCTGGCCGACCGGATGCCCCGCAGCACCGAGCAGTGGGAGGCCCTGGGCCGCGACCTGCGCGACCGGATCCGCGCCAACCCCACGCCGTGGGCCGTCGGCGCCGCCGCCGTGCTGGTGGCGTACCTGGTCGGCCGGCGCACCACGCGCTGACCCCTCCGTCAAGGGTGGCCCTGCTCCGGCGGGGCCACCCTTGCTGTGCGCTCCAGGTCAGTCCGGCGGTTCGCCCACGGAGTCGGGTTCCTCGCGGGCCAGGCGGTCGTCGATGGTGTCGCCCCGCCGCTGGCCGCCCGCCGTGGTGCCGTAGTCGTCCATGCCCGGCGGTGGCGTGTCCCGGTCACCCGGTGCCTGCGGGTCACGCCCCGGGGACTCGTCGCGGGCCTGCGCGCCGTCCTGGTCGTGGGCGTGCTCGGGCAGGTCGCCGTCCTTGGGTTCGGGCAGGGGCTCGGCCTCGGGCGGCGGCTCGAAGTCCTCCGCGGGCGGGGTGAAGGTCGGTTCGCTCATGCGAGGACCAGTACCCGGCCGTACCCGGCATGACACCCGCCGCCCGGTCACCCTCGAGTGATCTTGTTGATCCCCTGGTAGCGGGGCTTGCCCGGCCGTGCTGCAATGTCGCGCATGAACGACGGGGACATGGCGCAGCGGCTCGCGGCCGCCGCCGCAGCGATGCGCGAACGTGAGACGACCTTGGCGCGCCACGGGCAGCTCAAGCGGTCGCTCGCCGACGCCGATTCACGGGTGCTCGCGCTCTCGCAGGCCCACACCGCGGAGGTGCGCGACGTCGAGCGGCTGGAGACGCTGACCCTCACCCGGGTCCGCGCCGCGCTGGCGGACAACGCCGAGGAACGCGAGCGGATGCTGACCGGCCCGGCGTAGCGACCGAGGTCCTGCTGCCCGCCCGGGACGGGCCCGGCCGGGTCAGGGAGTCGGGTCTGCGGTGACGACGACGGCGTCGGGGGCGGGCTGGCGGCCCTGCATGAGGTGCCGCAGCGCGGTGTTGAGCACCGCCACGATCGGCACCGCGACCAGGGCGCCGACGATGCCGGCGACGGCGACGCCCGCGGCGAGCGCCACGATCACCGCCAGCGGATGGATCGACACGGCCCGCCCCATGATCAGCGGTTGGAGCACGTGGCCTTCGAGCTGCTGCACCAGGATCACCGCGGCCAGTACGATCACGGCGGTGACCGGGCCCTGGTCGACCAGCGCGACGAGCACCGCCACCGCGCCGGACACGGTCGCCCCGAGGATCGGGATGAACGACGCCAGGAACACCAGCGCGGCCAGCACGAACGCGAACTCGACCCGGAGCAGCACCAGGGCCAGGCCGATCCCGAGCGCGTCGATGAACGCGACGATGACGGTGGCCCGCACGTACGCGACCAGCGTCAGCCAGCCCGCGTTGCCCGCCTCCAGCACCGGGCGCCGCGCGCGCCGCGGCACGGCGATCATCGCCAGGTGCCACAGCCGCCGCCCGTCGCGCAGGAAGAAGAACGTCACCACCAGGATCAGCATCGCGGTGACGAGGATCTGGAAGCTCGCGCCGGCGGTGGCGAACAGCCCGCTGGTCAGGTTCTGCCGGTTGTCGCGCACCCAGGCGCCGCCGGCGTCGACGGCAGCGTCGAGCTGGTGCGTGGACAGGTGCAGCGGCCCGGTGCGCAGCCACTCGCGGATCTGCCGCAGGCCCGCCGAGGCGTTCTCGCTCAGCTCGGGGGTCCCGTCGATGAGCTGGGTGACGAGCAGCGTCACCAGACCCACGGCCCCGAGCACCCCGCCGAACAGCACCACCGCGGTGGCCAGGGAGGCGGGCAGCCGCAACCGGTGGCGCAGGACCTGCACCGCCGGGGAGAGCAGCGCTGCCAGCAGCAGCGCGATGGCCAGCGGGACGATCACCTGGGCGAGCCGCGCGGTCAGCGACAGCAGCACCCAGCCGACGGCCGCGAGGACGAGGAAGCGCCAGCCCCACGCGCCGGCCAGGCGCAGCCAGTAGGGGACCGCTTGGTCGGCGTCGGCCGGGACCTCCTCCTCGTGCTGGTCGCCGAAGTCCGGCAGCACCAGCGGGGTGCGGTCGCGGCCCGCGCGCAGCCGCTGCTGCACCGAGCGCAGGCTCGCCTGCCAGCGGGCCTCGGCGAGCGCCTCGGTGGTCGGTGGCGGGGCGGTGGCGGAGCTGGGCATGCTGACTCCCGGGGGCGGCGCGCGCAAGAGGGCCGTCCCGGTGCGGACAGGGACCGGCCGTGGCTGGCGCCTACCCGAGGGTATGGAACGCAAACACCGGCCGCCGGACGTCCGATGGTCGAAAAAGCCGAGTTATCTGTCGCATCCGGTGGGTATGGTCGCGTCCAGCCGCACCGCGACGGGCGCGGCACCGACCGACCACCGTCCGACCACCGAGGAGCCCGAGTTGACAGCCGTGGCCGCTGACCGTCCGGCGCGTGTGCGCCCGCAGACGACGCTGGTGTTCAGCTCCCCCGACGAGCCGCAGCCTGACCTGCGCGACCGGGCCGGGCGGCAGCCGATCGCCGTGAACCCGTTCGCCGTCCCCGCCGACCCGGGCGGCCGCTGCTCCGGCTGAGGGCCGAGGCGGTCACTCCCCGTCGAGCAGGGTTATCGAGGTGCCGGCCAGGACGCGGCCGTTGACCTGGATGTCGATGCGGTGCGGCCCCGGGTGCAGGCGCCGGACGCTGACGTGCTGGAAGGTGTGCCGCCGGGTGACCTCGCGCGGCACGCCGGGCGCGAGGTCCGCCGTGGTCAGCTTGAACACCTTCGGCGCGCGGGGCCCGCGGGCGCCCGCGTGGTGCACCACGTAGTCGACGGCGGCCCGCGCCCCGGCCCCGGCGGTCAGCGTGAACGCGATGGTGACCTGACCGCCGATGGGCAGCGTGCCGGGCGTGACGGTCAGGCCGGTGACGGCCACGTCCGCGCCGTGGTCGTAGCCGAGCAGCTCCAGCGCCTCGGGATGCCCCTGCTTGACCAGGGAGCGCAGCGCGTGCCGGATCACCCAGGTGGTGCCGTCGCCGCCGGTGGCGGCCCAGCGCCGCGCGGTGGCCAGGGCGGTGTCCGGGTGGTCCTTGGTGATGTCGTTGAGGTGGTTGGCCACCGAGCGGCGCACGTACGGCTCCGGGTCGTCGTGCAGCCGGTCCAGCAGCGGGATGGTGACCTGCGGGTCGGCCAGCAGCGGCACGCGGGAGGCCCAGGGCAGCCGCGGCCGGGAGCCCTCGGAGGCCAGGCGGCGCAGGTGCTGGTCGGGGTCTTCGGCCCAGACGTGCAGCCGGCGCAGGGTGTGCTCGGCGTGCGCGGCCAGGTAGGGGCGGACCGCGAACTCGGCCGTGGCGTGCGAGGTGAGGGCGGCGAGGGTGTCCAGCGCTTCGTCGGGGTGGTCCAGACCGTGCACGGCGACGTACTCGGTGGCGGGCCAGGCGCTCCACATGTCCAGCGGGGTCGCCCCGACGGTCTCCCGCAGCACCCGCCCGGCCTGCGGGAACCGTTGCGGCAGGTGCGCGGCGAGCGCTCCGGCGACCACGGACACGCGCTGCTTGAGGGCCAGCGGCGCGAGCCCGGTCGCGGCGTCGGCGGCGAAGCGCGCGGCCGGGAAGGCCGGGTGCACCCTGGCGACGGCGGCCGCCAGCCGGGCGATGCTCGCGTCGTCGATGTTGTCTTTCAGGTCGGCCACCGCTGGTCCCCTCACGCACCCGGACGGCGGCAGGGTGCTGCGCCGTCGTCCCAGTGAACCTGACGGCTCTGACAAGCTCGGACAGGCCCCGGCAGGGAGATGAAACCCTTTCCCCGATTGTCACGCATTAGGACTAAGGGCACAGATACCATCAATCGTGATCTTTCATTCGCGGACGCTGCTCGCGCTCGTGCTCCTGCTAGGGGCATGCACGGCGCCCGCCGATGCGGCGAGGCAGGCACCGAGTCCACAGGCCGAGGCGATCGCGAAGATCGTGCGCGACGCGATGACGGCCGGCTCGCTGCGAGCCGTCATCTTCAAGGTGACCAGGGGCGACCAGGTCGTAACCAGCGCGGCGTTCGGCGAGTCGCTGGACGGGGTGCCCGCGACCACCGCGATGCGCTTCCGCAACGGCGCCGTCGCGTTCGCGTACCTCGGCACGCTGCTGATGCTGCTCGTCGAGGAGGGCCGGGCCAAGCTCGACGACCCGGTGCAGCGGTGGATGCCGGACCTGCCCGAGGCGGGCAAGGTCACCCTGAAGATGCTGGCCAACCAGACCAGCGGGTATCCCGACTTCGAGACCGACCCGGCCTGGAACGCGGCCTTCAACGCCGACCCCTTCCAGTCCTGGACCTTCGAGGAGCGGATGAAGTACGCGTTCTCCCGGCCGGTCCAGTTCCCGCCCGGCACCAACTGGAGCTACGCGCACACCAACTTCATGATCCTCGGCGAGATCCTCGCGAAGATCGGCGGCAAGCCGCTCGACGTGCTGCTGCGCGAGAAGGTGCTGGACCCGATGGGTCTGCGCGACACCGTGGCGAGCGACACCGGGGCCATCCCCGAGCCGGTCCTGCACTCGTTCAGCTCGGAGGGCCGCCAGGCGCTGGGCGTCCCCGCTGGCACCGGGTTCTACGAGGAGGCGACGTTCTGGAACGCCGACTGGGGCACCCCGAACGGCGCGAGCCAGACCACCACCATCGACGACATGGCCCGGACCGCGATCGCCGTGGGGGAGGGCACGCTGCTGTCGGAGGCGAGCTACCGCGCCATGACCGACCCGAACCTGCTCGGCTTCGGGCACCCGCAGGACAGCTGCAAGCCCTCCTGCTTCACCCAGGTCGAGGGCTACAACTACGGCCTGGGTGTGGTCCGCTCCGGTGGCTGGCTGCTGCAGAACCCGCTGCTCGGCGGCTACAGCGCCACCGAGGCGTTCCTGCCCGCCGAGAGGGTCGGCATCTCCGTCGCGGTGACCTACCTGCCGGGCGCCTTCGACTGCCAGGGGAACTACCCCAACGCCAGCGACGTGCTGTTCCGGCAGATCGCCGCGCAGGTGACTCCCAAGCAGGCGCCGCCGATGCCGGCTCCGTTCCAGAAGGCCGTCTGCTGACCGGCGCGGGTCAGCTCGCGGCCGCCGAGCGCCCGGCCCGCCACCTGGCGACGTACGGCAGCGCGAACAGGTAGAGGCCGCTGAACAGGAGCAGGAACAGCGGCGGCAGCGGCAGGTAGGACACCCATACCAGGGGCTCCTCCTGTGCGAGGGCGACGAAGGTCACGATGACGGTCAATGTGAAGACGATGGACGTCCAGCGGTGGAACTGCCGGATACCTTTGTTCCAATTCATGGGGCACTCCTCTGTGGATGTGGGCGACATCGGCCACGCTAGCTGCGGCTTCGTGCGGAGCGCTTCTCGAAACCTGACCGATCGCGCCCCGGGTGGCGCTTTCCGGTGATGCGCTCGGCCGACCGGTGCGGGTAGCGTTCCCACCGGCACCGGGCGGTGGTGGAAAGGCCGTGGTCATGACGACGGGGATCGGGGCGCTGGCTCGTGCGCAGCCCCAGCCGCTGGCCGCGCTCGCCGCGCTTCTTGAGGCCTGACCGATCAGGCGAGCTTGTGGAAGAACTGCCGGACGTCCTCGGCGAGCAGGTCCGGGACCTCCATAGCGGCGAAGTGGCCGCCGCGCTCGAACTCCGACCAGTGCCTGATGTCGTACAGCCGCTCGGCCAGCGGACGCACCGACTGCGTGATGTCGTGCGGGAACACCGCCACGCCGACCGGCACGGGGCAGGACGGGGCCCCGCGGGGAGCGTCCCGGTGCAGCCGCGCTGAGGAGGCCGCGGTCGCGGTCAGCCAGTACAGCGAGATGTCGGTGAGCATCCGGTCGTCGCCGACCGGCGTGCGCGGATCGGTCCACTGGGCGAAGCGCTCGGCGATCCAGGCGAGCTGGCCGACGGGCGAGTCGGTCAGCGCGTACCCGATGGTCTGCGGGGTGGTCGCCAGCAGGGCCTGGTATGCTGGGCGGTTGGCCATCAGCTGCCGGACCTTGTCCAGCCGCGCCTCGTCCGACGCGGACAGCCGGACATCGGCGTCCGGGTCGGGGCGGGTCGGCAGGTAGTTGACGTGCACCCCGACGACCCGCTCGGGCGCGACCGCGCCGAGGGCCAGCGAGATGCCCGAGCCGAAGTCGCCGCCCTGCGCGCCGTAGCGCTCGTACCCCAGGCGGCGCATCAGCTCGGCCCAGGCCCGCGCGACCCGCACGATGTCCCAGCCGCCCTCGTGGGTCGGCCCGGAGAAGCCGTACCCCGGGATGGACGGGATCACCAGGTGGAAGTCGCGGCGCAGCGGCTCGATCACGTCCAGGAACTCCAGGAACGAGCCGGGCCAGCCGTGGGTGAGGACCAGCGCCAGCGCGTCCGGGTCGTCCGAACGCACGTGCACGAAGTGGATCCGCTGGCCCTCGATCTCGGTGGTGAAGTGCGGCAGCTCATTGAGTCGGGCCTCGTGCTCGCGCCAGTCGTAGCCGGTGCGCCAGCGCTCGGCCAGCTCCCTGAGCCGCGCCAGCGGGAAGCCGTAGTGCCAACCGGCGTCGGCGACCTCGTTGGGCCAGCGGGTCCGGGCGAGCCGGTCGCGCAGGTCGTCGAGGTCGGCCTGCGGGATGTCGATGCGAAACGGCTGGATCATGACTCTCCTCGCGACTCGTTCAGTCTATAAACGTTTGGGGCACTAACGTTTGTGAGGCGAACGGTATCACAATCGTTTGTCCGCCGAACGATTCGTTAGACTCGTCACATGGACCCTCAAGCCGACGAGAGCCCGCCGAGCTGGCGGGGCCTGCCGAGCTGGCTGCTCAGCCAGACGGCCGGTCACGCGCAGCGGCTGGTGACCGACGGCTTCTCCGCCGTGGGCGCGCGCGGCTACCACTACCGGCTGCTGGCGACGCTGGCCGAGCACGGCCCGGCCAGCCAGGCCACGCTGGGCCGCCGCAGCGGCATCCACCTCAGCGACATGGTGGCCGCGATCAACGAACTCGCCGAACGCGGCCAGGTCCAGCGTGCCCCGGATCCGTCCGACCGGCGGCGCAACATCGTCTCGCTGACCGCCGCGGGCAGACGGCAGCTGCGGCTGCTGGAGCAGGAGCTGGCCGCGCGCCAGGACGAGCTGCTGGCGCCGCTCACCCCCGAGGAGCGCGGGCAACTGACCGAGCTGCTGTCCAGACTGCTCGACCACCATGACAGGCGTGCCGGCGCCACCGCGGAGCCGTGGCGCTGAGGATCAGCGCGCCGCGCCACCGCGCCGCACGCCGTCGCGCAGCTCGTCATCGGACATGACGAGGTAGACGAGCGGGCAGTCCTGTGGGCCGGTCACGTCGAGCTGGCACAGGGTGCACGGCTGCCCGGGGCGCAGCGGGCATCGCGCGTCCACCCGTGGCGGCTTCGCGGCAGTGTGCACCGAGTCCGGCATACCCCCATGATGTCGTCATGGCGGCGGTGGTGAGCAGGGCAAAGGTCCCGACCTGACCGAGACGGCGATCACCTGCGCGGGGTCGCGCTGCCGGCCGAGGGGGCCGTGGCTGTCGAGAGTGGACGCCGCGGCACGGCCGAAGCCGTTGTGCGGCAGGGATGTCCGGTCGGCCGGCGGGTCGGCTGGACGGCTGGGGGGCCTTGACGGAGCGGCGGCGTCGTCGCGCTGACAAAGTCTTGAAAGTCTAGCGGTTTAGTGGGATATTCGTTCCGTGGTCGAGCCGGACCATGCCGCCCGGATGCCGAAAGCATTCGATTCGCCGCATAGATGCTGCGCAGGCATACCGGCTGACCCTGTCATGTCCAGATAGTCATACCCCATTACATCGAAGTTTGCCGATCTCGCCGGTGGCCCCGGCGGGGTTCGGTGCGCCCAAAAGCGCCCTGAGGAGGACAGGTTCCCCATGAAGAACCGGATCAGAGCAACCGCCGCATTCGCCGCCGCCGTGCTGGCGCTGTCGGCCTGCGGCGGCGGTGGTGCGGAGAGCGGCACCCCGGGTTCCAGTGCCACGCTGCACATCGTCGGGTTCGCGGTGCCCGAGCAGGCCAACAAGGCGATCGCGGCCGAGTGGAACAAGACCGACGCGGGCAAGGGCGTCAAGTTCCAGACCTCCTACGGCGCCTCCGGCGACCAGAGCCGCGCCGTGGTGGCCGGCCTCAAGGCCGACTACGTGCACTACTCGGTCTCCAGCGACGTGACCCGCCTGGTCGACGCCGGCCTGGTGGCCAAGGAGTGGAACGCCGGCCCGAACAAGGGCATCGTGTCGTCCTCGATCGTGGTGCTCGCGGTGCGCGAGGGCAACCCGAAGAACATCCAGGGCTGGGACGACCTGGTCAAGCCCGGCATCCAGATCGTCACCCCGAACCCGGCCTCCTCGGGCGCGGCCCGGTGGAACGCGCTGGCGGCGTGGGGCCACATCGCGGCCAACGGCGGCACCGACGCCCAGGCCACGGACTTCGTGACCAAGCTGTTCGGCAACGTCGTCGCCCTGCCCGGCAGCGGCCGTGACGCCACCACCGCCTTCCTCGGCGGCACCGGCGACGTGCTGCTCGCCTACGAGAACGAGGCGATCCTGGCCACCCAGGCGGGCGAGAAGTTCGACTGGGTCGTGCCGAACACCACGATCCTGATCGAGAACCCGGGCGCGATCCTCACCAACGCCGACCCGAAGGCCAAGGAGTGGCTGGACTTCGTGCTCAGCAAGGACGGCCAGCGCCAGTTCGCGCTCAAGGGCTTCCGGCCGATCATCGAGGGCGTCGACACCAAGGGCGTCGAGGGCGCCAAGGACCCGGACAACCCGTTCCCGGCGCCGCAGAAGCTGCTGACCGTCTCGAAGGACTTCGAGAGCTGGTCGGCGCTGTCGAAGAAGTTCTTCGACGAGAAGGAGGGCATCATCGTCAAGATCATCGCGGCCTCGGGCAAGGCTAAGTGACGACGACGCTCACCTCGGATCGGCCGGCGGTCACCCGCCGGCCGATCCGGCATGGACGCCCCCTGACCCGGGTCTCCGGCCTGGGTTTCGGCGTGGCGATGCTGTGGTTCAGCCTGCTCGTGCTGATCCCGCTGGCCGCCGTGGTCGTCACGGCGACGACGGGCGGCTGGGCCGGTTTCTGGGAGGCGGTGACCACCGAGCAGACGCTGGCCGCGATCGAGCTCACCGTGGGCACCGCCTTCGCGGTGACGCTGGTGAACATCGTCATCGGCACCATGATCGCGTGGGTGCTGGTCCGGGACCGGTTCTTCGGCAAGCGCATCCTCGAGATCATCATCGACATCCCGTTCGCCCTGCCGACCATCGTCGCGGGCCTGGTGCTGCTCTCGCTGTACGGGCCGAAGAGCCCGCTCGGCATCGACATCGCCAACACCCGCCAGGCCGTCTTCCTGGCCTTCCTCTTCGTCACGCTCCCGTTCGTGGTCCGCACCGTGCAGCCGGTGCTGGCCGAGCTGGACCGCGACGTCGAGGAGGCGGCCATGTCGCTGGGCGCGAGCCGCCTCACCGTCTTCCGGCGGATCATCCTGCCCAGCCTGACGCCGGCCATCGCGGCCGGTGCAGCGCTGTCGTTCGCCCGCGGGGTCAGCGAGTACGGCTCGCTGGTGCTGCTGTCGGGCAACCTGCCGAACCAGACCGAGGTCACCTCGGTGCGCATCCTCAGCAGCATCGAGAACGACAACCTCGACAGCGCGGCGGCGGTCGCCACGATCCTGCTGGTGATCTCGTTCGTGGTGCTGATCCTGGTCGACTTCCTGCAGCGGAGGCTGGTGCGGCGTGGCTGAGCGAGCACTGTCGCGGAACAAGCGCGGCCCGGGTGCGCACCTGGTCCGCCTGCTGGTCATCGTCTACCTGTTCTTCCTGGTCGCGTGGCCGGTGTACCTGGTCGCCAAGAACACCTTCGCCGACGGCATGGAGAACCTGAACGGCATCCTGGAGGACCCGGACGTCATCCACGCGCTCAGCCTCACCGTGCAGGTGGCGCTGATCGCCGTGGTGATCAACACGGTGTTCGGCGTCGGCATCTCCATGCTGCTGGTCCGCTACGACCTGCCGGCCAAGCGGTGGCTGTCCGCGCTGCTGGACCTGCCGCTGTCGGTGTCGCCGATCGTGGTCGGCCTGTCGCTGGTGCTCGTCTACGGCGGGCGCACCGGCTGGTTCGGCCCCACCCTGGAGGACGCCGGCATCCAGGTCGTCTTCTCCACGCCGGGCATCGTGCTGGCCACCGTGTTCGTGGCGCTGCCACTGGTGATCCGCGAGGTCGTGCCGGTGCTGGAGGAGGTCGGCGAGGAGCAGGAGCAGGCGGCGCGCAGCCTCGGCGCCAACGCCCTGCAGACGTTCCTGCGCATCACCCTGCCCTCGATCAAGTGGGGCGTCATCTACGGCGTCGTGCTCAGCCTGGCCCGGTCGCTGGGCGAGTTCGGCGCGGTCAAGGTCGTCTCCGGCAACGTGCTCGGCGACACCCGCACCGCGACGCTCGTCGTCGAGGAGAAGTACCTCAACTTCGACAAGGGCGGGGCGTACGCCACCGCCTTCCTCCTCGCCCTGGTCGCCGTGGCCTGCATCATCGTCGTCTCCGCCCTCCGCCCTAAGGAAGACCGTTGAGCATCGAGATCACAGGAGTTTCCAAGCGGTTCGGGGACTTCGTCGCCCTCGACGACGTCTCCGTCAGCATCCCGTCCGGCGGGCTCACCGCCCTGCTCGGACCGTCCGGCGGCGGCAAGTCCACGCTGCTGCGCATCATCGCCGGGCTGGAGACGGCCGACTCCGGGCGCGTCCGGATCGAGGGCGTCGACGCGACCGACCTGTCCCCGCAGAAGCGCAACGTCGGGTTCGTGTTCCAGCACTACGCGGCCTTCAAGCACCTCTCGGTGGCGCGCAACGTGGCGTTCGGCCTGGAGATCCGCAAGAAGCCCAAGGCGGAGATCCGGGAGCGGGTCGACGAGCTGCTCAAGCTGGTCCACCTGTCCCAGTTCGCCGACCGGCTGCCCGCGCAGCTGTCCGGCGGCCAGCGCCAGCGCATGGCCCTGGCCCGCGCGCTGGCCGTGCAGCCGAGCGTGCTGCTGCTGGACGAGCCGTTCGGCGCGCTCGACGCGAAGGTCCGCAAGGAGCTGCGCGACTGGCTGCGCCGCCTGCACGACGAGGTCCACGTCACCACGGTCTTCGTCACGCACGACCAGGAGGAGGCGCTGGAGGTCGCCGACGAGATCGTCGTGATCAACGAGGGCCGCGTGGAGCAGATCGGCTCGCCCGACGAGCTCTACGACCGCCCGGCCAACGACTTCGTGATGCGGTTCCTCGGCCCGGTCACCGAGCTGGGCGACCGGCTCGTACGCCCGCACGACCTGCAGCTGCTGCCCGCCGGCAGCGACCCGGACGCGGCGTCCGGGCTGGTCGAGCGGATCACGCGGATCGGCTTCGAGATCCGGGTGGAGGTGGCGGTGGGGGAGCAGACCGTCACGGTCACCCTCAACCGCAACGAGTTCCTCGCGCTCGGGCTGCACACCGGGTCCGAGGTGCAGGTGCGGGTCGCGCCCGAGGTCGCGGGGGCCGAGAGCCGGTCGCAGGTCGTCGGCGCCGTCTGAGGCACGTCGCGCGGCCGGGCGGGCCCGCAGGGGAGACGGTGGACGTCGGAATCGCCCACCGTCCGCCCCGCGGGTGGTCCGGCCGCGCCGCTCATCTCCCGGCGGTGCTTTCGGGCAGCTCGTCGAGCAGGTCGCGCAGGGTGATGCCGTCGAGCAGTTCGGCGGTGAGCGAGTGCACCGACCGCCACAGCCGGGGCAGGGCCCGCGCGGCGCCGACGTAGCTGACCGACTGCGCCGGGCGGCCCCGGATGCTGCTCAGCTCGCCGCTGACGGCGCGCATGACGTCCCCGACGGTGATCCGGTCGGCGCCGCGGGCCAGGCTGTATCCGCCGACGTTGCCGGGGCGGCTGCTCAGCAGCTCGGCGCGGCGCAGGTCGTAGAGCAGCGGGGGCAGGTAGGTCGCGGGGATGCCCTGCAGGGCGGCCAGCTCGTTGGTGTTAACCAGCCGGCCGCCGGCCGCGGCGATGGCCAGCATCGCCTGCATCGCGTAGTCGTGTCTCGCCGATATGTGCACGGTCGGCGCACTCCTGTTCGGACGGACGGCCCTCACCCCTATGGCTATAAATCCTATGGGATAAGTGGTATTTCGGCAATGGGGCTTGTATTCGTATCCGGTTCGCGCACGCAGTGGCGGCGGCAGGGCTGCCGTGGCTACGGTGGCGGCGGAGGACGAATGGGGCTCATGGACGGCACGCCGCCGCAGCGGATCCAGCGACGGCGGGTGAAGGGCTGGCAGCTGCCCGAGGGTGCGATCATCGTGACCCGGCCGACGCGGTGGGGCAATCCCTTCGAGGTCGGGGCGATGGTGCAGCAGTTTCCCGGCGGGTACGCCAAGCCCTACGAAGGCAGCCGGCCGCCCGGGGTGTATCCCGGTGACGCGGACCGGCCCGGCGGTTACGAGATCCGGCCCGTCGCCGACCGGGCCGACGCGGTCGGACTGTTCCGGGCGCACCTGCTGCGCTACCCGGCGCTGCTGATCCCGCCCATCCGGCAGCACCTGCACGGCCGCGACCTGGCGTGCTGGTGCCCGCTGACGGACGCGTACGGCAACCCGGTGCCCTGCCACGCCGACGTGCTGCTGCGCGTCGCGGCCGGCGAGGAGCCGTGACCCTGGCGTCCCCGTCGGCACTGTCGTGCGTGGAACCCGGCCGTCAGTTCCCCGGCGACCCGGGCTCACCCGTCCGCACCTGGTAGACGTCCGGGATGCCGTCGTGGTCGGTGTCGACCCGCTCGGCCTCGGCCAGCTTCCGGTACGCCCGGTCGCGCAGGCGCAGCACCACGGCCGCGAGCAGGGCGGCCGCCATCGACCCGGCCAGCACGGCGATCGTGGCGTCGCCCGCGGCCGCCGAGCCGGGGCCGAACGCGAGTTCGGTCACCAGCAGGGACACGGTGAACCCCACGCCGGTGAGCATCGCCAGGCCGACGATGTCGATCCAGGCCAGGCCGTCGTCGAGCCGCGCCGCGGTGAACCGGGCCACCAGCGCGGTCGCGATCAGCACGCCGGCCACCTTGCCGAGGGTCAGACCGGCGACGATGCCCACCGAGACGCCCGAGGACAGGGACGCGGCCAGTTCGGCGGCGCCGCCCAGCGCCACCCCGGCGCTCATCAGCGCGAACACGGGCACCGCGAACCCTGCCGAGAGCGGCCGCAACCGGTGCTCGAACCGCGCCGCCATGCCTCGGTGGGCACCGCCTTCCGGGTCGCGCGGCAGCACCGGGACGGTGAACGCGAGCAGCACCCCCGCGACCGTCGCGTGGACCCCCGAGGCGTGCACGAGCGCCCACGTGGCGAAGGCCAGTGGCACCAGCAGCCACGGCGACCGGATCCGCCGCTGTACGAGGACCCCGAACGCGGCCAGCGGCAGCAGCGCGGCGGCCAGCGGCAGCGGGTGGAGGGTCTCGGTGTACACGAAGGCGATGATGACGATGGCGATGAGGTCGTCGACGACCGCGAGCGTGAGCAGGAACGTACGCAGGCCGGTGGGCAGGTTGCGGCCGACGACCGCCAGCACGGCCAGTGCGAAGGCGATGTCGGTGGCGGTCGGGATCGCCCACCCGGCGCGGGCGGCCGGGTCGCCGTGGTTGACCAGGATGTAGATCAGCGCGGGCAGCAGCACCCCGCCCACCGCCGCCGCCACCGGGACGGCGGCACGGGCCGGTTCGCGCAGGTCACCTGCGACGAACTCGCGTTTCAGCTCAAGCCCGGCCACGAAGAAGAAGATCGCGAGCAGCCCGTCGGCCGCCCACATCCCGAGCGGCAGATGCAGGTGCAACGCGGCGGGGCCGAGCTCGTACTCGCGCAGCGCCTCGTAGGCGGGTGCCCAGGGCGAGTTGGCCCAGATCATGGCGAGGACGGCGGCGGCCAGCAGCAGCGCGCCGCCGACGGTCTCCAGGCGCAGGATGTCGGCCAGGCGGCGGGCCTCGGGCCAGGAGCCCCGTCCGAAGATGACCTTGCGGCTGGCGGGTGTGTTCATGGCCGGGCTCCTCCGGTCAGGCTGACGAAATCGCCGACCAGACTTCCCGGCACACCTGCCCCCACCCTACCCGGATGATCTAGTGCGTCAGGCGTCCGCCTGCCGCTTCGCGGTGATCGCGACGGTCTCGTAAGCCATCGTGAAACCGCCGCCGATCGTGTCGATCGCGGCCCCGACGTCCGCCTGCAGCCGCGCCACCTGCTCGGGCGCGAGCCTGGTCAGGAGACCCTGGGTGGGCAGCAGCGCGAGCCACTCGTCGCGGGTGTAGGGCAGCTCCCAGCCGTAGCTCCACCGCTCCGGCGCGCTGAACCCGCCCGCGGCCTGGAGCCCGGCGGCAGCGGTGTCGAGCATCATCCGGTACGCGTCGGCGGGCCGCCTCAGCAGCGACACGTCGACCGGTGCCGTGGGCGCCACCTGCCGGAACGCCGTGGCGAACGCCTCCCCCACGACCGGTGGTGGCTGAAACACGTGCCAGAACGCGGCGAACAGGCCGCCGGGCCGCAGCACCCGTGCCGCCTTGGCCGCTCCGGCCTCGGCGTCGACCCAGTGCCAGGCCTGCCCGGCGACCACGGCGTCGAACACGCGACCGGCCGGTTCCCACTGCTCGAACGTCGCCACCTCGACCGGGATGCCCCCGGCGCGGGCCGTCTCGGCCATCCGCGGATCGGGGTCCACGCCGAGCACCGTGCATCCCGCGTCGCGCAGCTGCCGCGAGGCGATGCCGGTGCCGCAGCCCACGTCGACGACCGCCGGGCCGGGGCTGGCCGCGACGATGTGCGCCACCAGCTCGGCGGGGTACGGCGGGCGGGTCCGGTCGTAGCGGGCCGCGTCGGTGCCGAACGACTGTGCCACCTGGCGCAGGGCGTCGGGCGTCGGCTCGGGCGGTAGAGTGGGCATGTGCCCACTATGAGTGGGCGAGCGCCCACTCGTCAACCCGAAGGAGAGCCGATGGCGCCGACCGGAGTGGCCCTGCGCGACATCCGCGAGCAGCTGTTCGACGCCGCCGAGCGCATCCTGCTGCGGGACGGGCCAAGTGCGCTGACCAGCCGCGCCCTGACCGCCGAGGCCGGGGTCGCCAAGGGCGTGCTGCACCGGCACTTCGCCGACTTCGACGACTTCCTCGCGGCCTTCGTGCTCGACCGCATCGCCCGGCTGGATCCGCAGGCCGCCGCCCTGCTCGAAGCAGCCGGCACGAACACCGTCGCCGACAACCTCACCTCAGCCCTCACGGGCCTGTACCGCTCGGCAGCGGTGGCGATCGTCGCCCTGGTCGGCTACCGCGACGAGCTGCGGGCCCGGCTGCGCGATGGCTGGCCGGCGGGCGTCCCAGTGCTCACCGACGCCGCGATCATGATCGGCCGTTACCTGGCCGCCGAACGCGAACGCGGCCGCCTCGCCTCCGCTGCCGACACCGACACCCTCGCCGCGATGCTGATCGGCACCGTGCACCTGCTCCACGCCGACCGCACCGCCACCCCGCCGACGGCCGAGGCCGTGCACCGGGCGGTGACCGCGGTGCTCAGCGGCGCCGTCCAGCCCGGACCCCGCCGCCTTCCCTGAGGCGGCCGGACGGGACCAAAGGCCCGCCCGCGCGGGCCCGGCGGCACTGACCGGGCCGACTCCGGGGCGACAGGGTGGGGGTACGGACACACCCTCGCGGAACAGGAGCCCTTCCATGAGCACCCACCGGCCCGTCATCGTCGGCGTCGACGGCTCCCCGACCAGCCACGCCGCCGCGTACCACGCGGCCGCCCTCGCCGCCCGCCGCCAGGCGCCCCTGCACCTGCTGTACTGCTATGTCAGTCCGATGTGGGGCTATGGCACCGTCGCGCTCGCCGAGGCCTGGTTCGACGAGTCCGCGACCCGTGCCGCGATCGACGGGGACCTCGCCGAACTGGTCGAGCAGCTGCGCAAGCAGCAGCCCACGCTGGGCGAGGTGTACGCCGAGCAGCTCACCCAGACCCCGGCCGCCGCGCTCATCGAGCGGTCCCGCGCCGCGGCGGTCACCGTCGTCGGCTGCCGCGGCCTCGGCGGCTTCGCCGAACTGCTGCTCGGCTCGGTGTCGGCCCAGGTCGCCGCGCACGCCCACGGGCCGGTCATCGTCGTACGCCCGGCCGGAACCGGCTCCGACGACGAGACCGTGCCGACGGAGCCCGAGACGGCCGGACCCGTCGTCGTCGGCATCGACGGATCTCCCGCCGCGCAGGCCGCACTGGTCTTCGCCGCGCAGGAGGCGGCCGACCGCGACGTGCCCCTGATCATCGTGCACGTCTACTGGCCGCAGCCCTGGTTCCACCTCGGCCCGGGTGGCGAGGCGCAGCAGGCCGAGGCCGAGCGTACGGCCGAGGAAGGCGCGCAGCGGCTGCTGGCCGCCGCGACCAGCCGCCTGCTCAGCGAGCACCCCGGCCTGGGCATCGAGACCCGCGCGGTGCGCAGCCTCAACCCCGAGCACAGCATGGTCGAGGCCTCCCGGGGCGCCGCGCTGACGGTGGTCGGTTCCCGGGGCCGGGGCGGCTTCGCCGGGCTGCTGCTCGGCTCGGTCAGCCTCACCCTCGCCCACCACGCGCACAGCCCGGTCGCCGTCATGCACCCGACCGAGCACTGACCGACCGCCACAGCCCCGGCCGGCCCAGGCGACTGCCGAGGCCGGCCGGCGGTAATCTCGCCCCACCGTGAACCTCCCCGGCCTCCCGCCCGACTGTGCATGGTGACGGGAGGACGAGATGACCGACGAGCTGCTGGTGGTACGAGCCCAGCTGGGGGAGCGCGGCGCGCTGGCCGAGCTGGTGAACCGCTGGCGGCTGCCCGTGTGGACGTACGTGCGCCGCATGCTCGACGCCGAGCGCGCCGACGACGTCGCCCAGGAGGTCTGGCTCGCGGTGGTCCGGGGGCTGCCCCGGCTGCGCGAACCGGCCCGCTTCGCGCCCTGGCTGTTCACCATCGCCCGCCGCTCGGTCACCGACCGGCTGCGCAGCCAGTACACCGACCGGCCCGAAGCGCTCGCCGAAGCCGACGCGCCGGTGGAGGACCCGGTCGAGGCGCTCGCCGACCGCGCCCGGCTGCTGGACGCGCTCGCCGCGCTGCCCGTGGCCGAGCGGGAGATCCTCGTCCTGTTCTACCTGGAAGACCTGCCCGTGGCCGACTGCGCCCAGATCTGCGGCGTGCCCGTCGGCACGGTCAAGTCCCGGCTGAACCGGGCCCGCCGCCTGCTGCGCGTACATCTGGAGAGGACCGCCGGAGATGAGTGACCAGCCGCGCCTGTCGGCGCAGGAGATCGTCGAGCGGCTCGGCACGGCCGTGTCGCGGCGGGCCCGCATCCGGGCGGTCGCGGCGCTGGTCGCGGGGCTCTCGGGAGCCGCGTTCGTGTCGCTGCTGTGGCTCACCGAGCCGGATCCGCTGCCGGGCCGGACCCGGCTCGCGTTCGCGCTGCTCATCGCGATCTGCGTGGCCTGGGCCGGGTACGGCTGCTGGCTGCTGACCCGCAAGGTGGTGCTGTTCGCCGCCGACCGCGTCGTCGCGGCCTGGATCGCGCTGTCCGCCTCGACCGCGACCACCGCCCTGCTGGCGGTGATCGCCGCAGGGCGGGGCACCGACCTGTGGCCTGTCCTCGCTGTCGGAGCGGTCTTCGTCGCCGTGTCGGTGCTGCTGCTGGCACACGCCCACCGCGAGCGGGCACGGCTGCTGCGCCGCCGCAGCGAGCTGACCACCTGACCGTCTGATCCGGAGGGAAACCGAAATGGTGCACAACGCGAAGTTCATCCGGCGCCGCTTCGGCACCAAGACCCTGATCGTGGTCGTGGTGCTCGCCGCAGGCCTGCTGGTCACCGGACTGGTGCTGCTGCTGCGCTGACCGGCGGTAGCGCGGTCAGCGCACCGCCGAGGCGTACTGGCGTACGTACTCCCAGACCGGGCCGGACAGGCTCTCATCGGGTCGCTTCTGGCCGACCACCTCGAACCAGGCGAGATTCTCGATCCAGAAGCGGGCGATGAACCCATCGAAGTCGCCTGCCACGCGTACGAGATCTTCGAGTGCCTCGTCGCGGGGCACCTCGTACTCGTCGTAGGCGTGGCCGCCGCACAGGACCTCGTGGCCGCCGCCGGGCAGCAGGTGGAGATACCAGAACAGGCAGCCCTGCTGGTCGTTCAGGAAGCGCACGAGCTGCGCACCCTCGTGCACGGGGCTCGCGGCCACGGGCAGCTCCGGCTCCCAATAGCAGGACGTGCAGGTGGGGACGTTGTCGCGCAGGACCGGATCGGCCATGAACGCGACGAACTGCTCGGGCAGGGCTGCCTCGTGCTCGCCCACGGGAGCGCCGTCGGTCAGCGTGACCAAGCCGTATGGGCCGGCGGCGAGGTCGCCGAGCGGCACCAGCTCCCGCATCCAGGCGTGCAGACCACCCGGATGGGCGACCGGCAATGTCGGCAGCGCGGTGGGCGAGCTTCCGCTGTAGGTGGCGAACTCAGCTTCGTGCCTGCGAAACCTGCCCAGGTCGAACGCGATCCAGCCGTCTTCGATCGTCACGGCGGCACCATAACGGCGCCCCCCGACATCGGCTAGTGTCGCGCTGTGGTCGCGACACTGCTGTAGGCCACGGGTCCGGCGCGCGGACGCGACGGTTGTCGCCGGCCGATCCGGACTCTGAGTGCCGTGAAGGTCGCAAGGATATGACCAAGGTCGAGCTGGATCGGTCTGCTTCACTTAATCTCGAGCGCAGAAAGTCCGATTTGGTCGATCCAGGGTCGTTGCGATCTGTCGTGACTGGCTAAGGTCATCGATCGTCATTCCCCGACGAGAGGTGACAATGTGAATCATCGATTGGTAGGAATTGTGGGTGTCGTCGCGCTGTTGACGATCAGTCTGGCCGCCCCGGCGTCCGCGGCTGACGAGCAACTGGCGCCGCTGGCCGATCCGGCTCGGGTAGCGCCGTTCCCGGAGTCGTTCACCGCGGGCGACGAGGTGCTGGCGGGCGTCGACACTCACGACCATGGGGGCTACTCGGTCGATGCCGCTTCAGGCAGGCTCACCATTTACGTGGTAGGTGGCCGGCGGGCCGACAGCGCGAAACGAATTGTCCAGCAGGCGGCCCTGGCCTCAACTGCGAACGTAGCGCGATCCGCGCTGTTCGAGCAGGTCCGGTATAGCGCAGCGGAACTGGCTCGCATCGAGCGCGACGAGGTCTGGCAGTTCTCCGCCAGCGAGAATCTCGGTGTTGTCGCCACGCGGTTGGACTACCGCCTGAACAAGGTCGTGGTGTCTCTGGACGTGCTGACCGGGGATGCGCGTAGGGCGCTGCGCGTGCGTTTCGGAGACGCGGTCGCGGTCCGCCAGGAGCCGATCGGACGGATCTATGCGACCCGATACAATGATCCCGCGCCTCACTATGGCGGTGCCAGGATCCTCTTGCGCGCGCCGGGCGGCGGAGCCGCCAACGCCTGTACCTCCGGGTATCCCGCGACCTACCGCTTGACAGGGGTCATGGTGACGGCGGGCCACTGCGCAGCACTCGGGTTCGCCGAGCTTCGCACTGCCGTCACCAATGGAGCCCTTCAGGGTGAGGACAATTGTCAGACAGTCGGCGGCTGCGATCGACAGCCGTTCGGCACAGTATGGCGTACCGGGTTGACCACCTTCGCATCGGTGGCTGACGCGCAGTCCAACCCCGCAGGCCTCGACATGGCGCTGATCACCACGCAGGCAAGCCCGAAGCTGTATGTGGCGGGCGACACCACGTCCGTCGCGGACATCGTGTCCTTCCCCGGCGCGTCGAGGAACATCGCTGGAACCAACGTGTGCCACTCCGGCGCCACGACTGTGGGCAGTTGTGGGTACACCGTCGGTTCCGGCCAGGTCACCAGGGTCTTCTCCGTCTCCCAGGGCGGCGTCACTCGGTTCGGCCGTGCACTGGTATGGGAGGCGCTGCGGACCAGCGGCACGGGTACGGCATGTCCTGGCGACTCGGGTGCTCCGATCTACCAGCCGTTCGGGGCGGGGGTCAGTATCCTGGGGAGTCTCACGGGAAGCGCAGGCACAGCAGTGGGCAACTGCACCGCGGGCTTCATATTCACGTACTGGGGTTCCGCCCCGGCTGTATGGCCCGGATTCCTTCCGACCATCACGTCCTGATCACTGGGCGTCCTGTGCCGTCGATAATGCTGGCGGCACAGGACCATCCTGCTCCCGGCGCTGTGTTGTGGACACGGTCTTGAGCCGTGCCGCGTGGCACAGACACCTTGCGCTGCCGGCCCGCGCCGGCGGAGACACCGGGAATGTCCGACCTGGTCGAATCCACCGAGCTGCTCGCCGCCGATGCCGCACCGAGCCCGCGCTCACCCACACCAGCAGCCTGCTCGTCGCCCACCACGGGGTACAGGTTGCGGCCTACGACCTGCACGCGATGCACCTGCTGGCCGTGGCGCCGCACGAGGTCACCGGCGGACTCGACGCGTACGCCCGCGACCGGGCGCTGCCGTGCGCGGGCTGCGCCGACGTGATCTGGCCCGCCGATCCGGAAGGCGTCCCGTACGGGTTCGGCGGCGCCCGGCTGTCGCCGCGTGCTCTGCTGCGCTTCGGCGAGGCGTGGCGTACCGGCCACGCCGTGCCCCGCGGCTACCGGGAGCCGGCGTGGACCGCCCACACACCGGCCGGGGCGCCCCTGCAGCGCGGCTACGGCTGTCTGCGGTGGCTCGGCTACGAGGTCGGCGTGCCCGTCGACATCGCCGTGGGCTGGGCGGGGCAGTGCGTGTTCGTCGCGCCGGACGCCGCGCTGACCGTCGTCACCACCGGCGATCGCGGCAGCTGGCAGGAAGTCCTGTCCCGGCCCGCGCTGGACGAGCTGGCACCGCTGGTCACCGCCGCGTCCGGCGGGCTCACGGCGAACAGCACTCGGTGACCTCGGCGTGGAACCTGCTGGAACGGTCGATCCCGGACATCCATCCGCAGTGGAATGCTGGGGGAATGGCGTCGCCTGAGGAGCTCATGCATGCGGCCGGGTTACTGCTGCTGCGAGTGGTCCAGTCCGGTGACGCCGACGCGCTGCACCGGGCGATCGAGTTGCTGACCGTGGCGCGGCAGGGTGCGGCCGCCGACCCCTCCCTGCAAGCGAAGCTGCTGAGCAATCTGGGCTCGGCGGTGCTGCTGCGGTTCAGGCGCACCGGTGTGGCGGCCGACCTGGACGAGGCGGTCGGCCACCTGCGCGACGCGGCGCGGCTGGCACCGGCCGGCCTGCCTGAGCGGGCATTGCTGCTCGGCAACCTCGCCGCGGCGCTCAGCGAGCGGTTCGACCGGCGGGGCACCGCCGACGACCTGCACGACGCGGTCGCCGCCGGACGAGAAGCCGTCCGTATGGCGAGGGCTGCGGGCCAGGACCCGTCGACCCTGCTGTCGAACCTGGGGCTGGTGCTGCAGAGCCGGTACGAGCTGGCCGGCAGCACCGCCGACATCGACGAGGCGGTGACGGTCGGCCGGGAAGCGGTCGCGGTCGCCCCGGCGGACCACCCCGAACTGCCCCGGATGCTCAACACCCTGTGCAAGTCACTGCGGCTGCGGTTCTGGCTCACCGGAGACGGGGCGGACATGGATGCGGCCGTGGCGGCCGGGCGCCGCGCCGTCGAGCTGGCCCCGGGCGCCCATCCCGACCGGCCCAAGCTGCTCAACAACCTGGGCCTCGCATTGCGCGGCCGGTTCGAGCGGATCCCGGACCGGCCCGGCGATCTCGACGAGGCCATCCAGGCGTCCCGGCAGGCTCTCGGCATGTCCCGGCCTGGGCATCCCGACCATGCGAACGCGCTCAGCAGCCTCGGCACCGCCCTGCGCATCCGGTGCGAGGGGTCGGACGACCCGGCCGACCTCGACGAGGCGATCCTGCTGACCAGGCAGGCGGCCAGGGGAGTGACGGCCGGGCATCCGTACACCGCGGTCTACCTGTGGCAGCTCGGCAGCGCGCTGATCCTCCGCTTCGAGGTGACCGGCGACATGCGGGACCTGGACGAGGCGCTGGACGCGTGGACACGGGCCGCGCGGATGGCGCAGGCTCCGGCCTCGACCAGGCTGAGGACGGCCCGGCACGCCGCCACCGCCGCGGCCCGCGCCCACGGTCCGGCCGCGGCGGCGGGCCTCTACGAGGCCTCGATCGGGGTGCTCGACCTGCTGACCTGGCGGGGCATCAGCCGCGACGACCAGCTGCGGCTGGTACGGGACGAAGCCGGCTCCCTGGCTACCGAGGCCGCGTCGGCCGCCGTCGGCAACGGGGATCTGGCGCAGACCGTACGGTTCCTGGAACAGGGCCGGGCGGTGCTGTGGTCGCAGCTGCTCGACACCCGGACGGACCTGACCCGGCTGGCGTCGGCCGCCCCCGAGCTGGCCCGTCGGCTGCGTGAATGCCGGACCGGCCTGGACGGCGCCCCGGACGGCTGACGACATGGCGACACCGAGCGGCTACTTTGGACACGTTCGTTCGTGCTTCGCAGGCAGCCGCCTCGGCCTGATCCGCGGCGGTCGGCGGGGATGAGGTGGGTCATGCACGGCGAAGACCTCGACGCGACCGGCCCGGCCGGCCATGGGCCACCGGCCTCGGTGGATCTGGCGAGGTCCACTGCAGGCCGTGCGCAGGAGCTGGCCGCACAGGGACGCTGGGCCGAGGCGCTCGACGCCTACCGCGCGGCCGTCGATCTGTGGTGGGAGATCGGCGACGGCACCCGCTCCAGCTTCCTCCCGCAGCTCGTCGGCTCGCTCGACGATCACGCGCTGCACCTGGCGTCCGCCGGGCTGCCCGCCGAGGCATACGACATGTCCGAGCTGGCGCTGTCCCTGTGGCGGCAGCTCGCCCGCGACAACCCGGCGGCGTACCGGCCGCAGCTCGGCGCCGCAGTCCGCAGGCACGCACTGCTCGCGGGCGGGCGGCAGCCGGCCGCGGACGCCGTCAGCCTCGCCGAGCAGAGCGTCGAGCTGTGGCGCGAACTCGACGCGGCCGACGCCGGCGCGTGGCGGTCCGATCTTGCCGCAGCCCTGATCGTGTACGTCCTGGCGCTCGCACAGGCGAAACGCTGGGCCGACGCCGGCAGGTTCGCCACCGAGTCCGTGGAGCTGTGGGCGCAGCTCGCGAGCGAGGAGCCCGCGCACCTGCCCAACCTGGGCCGGGCCCTGGACCAGCAGGTCGTCGCGCTGCTGGAGCTCAGGGAACCGGCGCAGGCACTGGAAGTGTGCCGACGCGCGGTGGAGCTGCGGCGCACGCTGGCCGACGCCGACCCCGGCACGTTCCTGTCCGAGCTGATCAGGTCGCTGATGAACCAGGTGTTCGCGCTGTCGCAGACGCGGCAGTACGGCGAGGCGCTGCGCGTCGCCCGGCACGCCGCAGAGCTGTGCCGGGGCCTGGCCCCCGCCGAGCGTCACCGCAGCGTGCGGGACCTGGCCCAGATGGCGCTGCGCGAGGCGACCCGGTGGAAGGGCGCGCAGCAGCCGTCCGATGCGCTGCTGTTCTCCGGCTATGTCATCGACCTGCTGCGCGAGTTCGCCGCCGACGATCGAGGGGACTTCCTGCCCAACCTCGCCAGGACGCTGGACAACCATGTCGAGTGGCTGCTGCTGGTAGGCCGGGCACCGGAGGCGACTGACTTCTCCGCCTCGGCTGTCGAGACCTGGCAGGTACTTGCCGCCCGCGACCGGGGCCGCTACCTGCCGTACCTGCTGCAGGCGAAGGCCAGGCACGTGGTGGCGCTGGCGAAGGCGGGCCGGGAGGCCGAGGCGCTCGCCTTCCACGAGCAGACGCTCGGCGAACGGCCGGACCCGGCCGAAGACAGTTCCTGAGCCGGGGTCCGGCCCGCGACGCGCTCGTGCTGGCCGCTGCGTCAGCCGAGTTCGGCCCGGATCTGGTCCAGGCGTGCCGCGATGTCGGGGCGTACGCTGCGCAGCTTCGTCGTGTCGGAGCGGGTGTCCAGCAGCTGCGTCCACAGCACGCCCCGCCCGCCCTCCAGCAGGGGGACGGCGTCGTCGAGTAGATCGGCCGCGATGCTGCTGGACGCGGCGTCGCCGGCCAGCCCTGGGCGCCGCTCCAGCTGGAGTTCCCGTGTGCCCTGGCCCAGACCGCGCCACGTGAGCAGGGGAAGCAGCAGCACGGCGGCACGGTATCCGGCAGCGGCCTGGACCCAGTCCCCGATGTGGGCAGCCTGCTCGCCCCAGTAGATGGCGGCGTCTGTACGCAGCCACGGCGGACCGGTCACTGTCGCGGCCGCGCCGCTGTAGGCGTCGACCGCGCGTTCAGCCGACCGCCGGTCCGCGGTCAGCTTGTGGTGGGTGCTCAACGCGTTGCCCAGATTGTGCAGCCGCCCAGCTCGGTACAGGTCGTCGGGTGTCGTCAACCGCACGGCGTCGTCGTGGAGCGCGACAGCCAGGGCGAGCATGGCGGCTTCGCGGTTCGCCTCGCCCTGCAGGGTGAGTACGGTGCCGAGGTCGGACAGGTGCCCGGCACGGTCGGGATGCGGATCGGGGCACACCTTGAGCGCCTCCGCGTGCACGCGGACGGCCTGGTCGAGTGCGTCGACATCGCGCGTCATCACGTAACGTCTCTGCTGCATGTTGCCGATCGTCTGGAGCCGCGCGGCACGCTGCGGATGCCCGGGCGGTGTCGACGCGAGCACCTCCTGCGACAACGTGATCATCATATGTAGATCCGCCGGTGTGGGACGTGCGTCGAATCTACTTCCATATGCCTGGATCAGATTGTTCAGCGAGGCGGCGCGGCCGGGATCGTCGTCGGCGGTCAGGTCGACTGCCTGTTGCAGCAGGTCGATCATTTCGTCCAGGTCGGCGAGTTCATTCGTCGAGCGGTATCGGTTCGACAGAGCCACGGCGAGATTCGACAGATGGACGGCTCGTGCGGCCTGTCCTGCGGGATATGCCGTCACCACCGTGCGCAGCAGGTCTATGGAGCGGTCCAGGTCACGCCGGTCGCTGCGTGCCCGGTATCGCGGCTCCAGTGCGGACGCGAGGTGCGCCTGACTGGTGAGCAGGTCGGGGCCGGCCAGACCGACCGCTGCTTCGGCGTACGCGATGGCGTCGTCGAGGTCGGCAGAATCTCCGGTGATCGCGAAGCGGTCGAGCAGCGCCAGGCTCAGATTCTGGCACGCAGTCGAGGCGGTCCTTGCCTCGGCGGGAAGCTTGACGGCCTTCCTGCCCGCGAGGACGGCTTCATCGAGGTCTGGGCGATGACCACGATGGCGATGACGAGACCGGAGAACCAGCCCGAGGCTCGACCAGAAACCTGCGGCCCACTGGTGGTCCGTCGGGACGATGTGCACGGCTTCACGGGCGAGGTCTACTGCCCGGTCCAGGCCCGAACCGTCGCCGGTCCGCTCGAAGTGGCTCAGTAGCGCGGTGCTGAGGAAATCCAGGTATAGAGGCCGCATCGGGTCGCTCGGTCGGGCGAGACGCACGGCCTCGGTCCCGAGGCGCAGTGCGTCTTGGAGATCGGTGAGGCCGCCCAGCAGGTCGAACCTGATCCGGAGCAGGTTTCCGAGATTGGCCAGGCACATCGGCCACTCCGGATGCGCCTCACCAGCGACCTCGGCCGCCCGCTGCGCCCACTCGATCGCCTGGTCCAGGTCGGCGGGGTTCCCGCCCTGGTTGAACTTCAGGTGCAGCTCGCAGGCGAGGTCATACATCTGGAGGGCGGGATCTGGACTGCTCTGCACGAGTCCTCACTCTGCTGCGGATCGGACCATGTTCTCGCCGATTCTGACGGACGCCGACACGTCAGGCCCCGCACCTGCGCCGTGCGTGGCCGGACGTGTCAACGCGTGGTGACGCTTCCAAGCCGCGCAGGCGCAGCTGTTGGAGACCACGAACACTTGTCGAGCAGCACGGTGTCGACCCGGCGGGTGGACTCCAGCGCCTCCGGACCCTTGATCAGGATGCCGAGCTGGCCGCCGCGGCCGGTGCCGACCAGCAGCGCGGCCGGGGTGGCCAGGCCGAGGTACACGGGCAGGCGATGCCGTTGCGCAGCGCCGCGCCCCTGACCCGAGATCGCTCGACTTGCCTGGCACATGGGCCAATGCGCGGCCAAGATACGCCCGAGTGCCAGGCAAGTCGAACGATCAAGGGCGAGGGTGCGCCCGGGACCGGTTGCGAAAGGGCGGCCAGCCCTTCGACTCCCCGGCGTCCTTCACCGAGGACACCACCTGGGCGGTCGAACCGGGTTTGACCTGACGGGCGTGGTTGGCGGACATGGGACGGGCTTGATCATGGTCATCAGCCAGCCCGTCACCATCGCTCCTGTGCGGGAACATCGGCGGGTCACGGGCAGCTCCACCGGCTTCGTCAACGTGGCGTCGATGCAGGCATGGAGCATCATGGTCAGGCGGCGCGCGCCGGTCCGGTTGCGGCTTCGGCGCGGCAATGATCGAATAGGCCCAGCATCGCGTGCCGGTGGCGGACTGCGCCAGGCATGGAGGTGCGGCACCGAAAGGCACCTCCGTGGCGTCGCCCGACAGCGACCGCGCCGTCGCATTCAGCCTGCAACTCCAGCAGGCACATCGGCAACTACGCCGCCAAGTCGAGACGCTAAAGGCTGATCTCGGCCGGCGCCGATTCGATGACGACGTGCTCGTCACCCATTGCCTGGCGTTCTGCGCCGCCCTCACCACGCACCACACCGGCGAGGACGAGGGCCTGTTCGCCGAGCTGCTGCGCGCCCGTCCCGACCTCGCCAAGACGGTGGCCAACCTAGTCCAGGACCACGAGATGATCGGAACGATCCTGCTGCGGGTGACGCAGTTGGCGGATGAGGCGGCCCGGTCACCGGCCTCAGGGCTCGACGCGGTGGGCCGCGAACTCGACGGCCTCATGGCGATCATGGAGTCCCACTTCAACTATGAGGAACGTGCGATCAGCGCCGCCCTCGACGCCGGAGTGCACGACACAGGGTGGTCGGGAACCGTGTTCCGAGTCCGCGATCACGTCGGCTGAGCCGCGCACCATAAGATGTGGCCGAGGCCCTACGGGACGTGGAGCGAGCGTGGCTTCGCGGTCGTTTCGACCCCATCGACGACCCCGACTACAACGGCGCACACGACGACGACTTCGATTACCGTGCCAGCCGCCAGGCGTGCCCTTCGAACTGGGCACGTTCCGCGTGGGCGACCGCAGCAAGGAGCACGCGGTACTCGGCGGTGAACCAGTTCAGCGCGTGGCTGTGATCGGCGATCTCGTCGGGTGCTAACCCCGGGTGAGGCGTCGGCCAGGCACTTTGACAAGGGCGCGAGCGGCGGTGGCTGGCTGCTGAACTGGGACGGCAACTGGGGCCTGGTCAACGGGATCAACAGCCGCGTCGACCTGCCGCCCAATCCCACGATCGTGGCGTCGTCCACCCGATGCGCTGGATCCAGGTACGCCTGCCGGGCGTCGACCAGCAGTTGTGCGCCGATATGCTGCCGACGTGGACTCTGCAGCCCCGCTGGCGCGCTGGTGCGACGAGACTTGCGCGATCTGCCCGGCGCAGCTGCTGGGTCCGGGCGGCTTCGACGTGGTCGCCCGCCCTGCGACTGAGCTGGCCTTCAACCCGAAGCTCGGCTGGCGCGCCACCCCCGAGGGGACTCCCGTGTGCGTCCACCCTTATCGGGTCGGGCTGCCGCCCGGGGCGTACGCATCGGCGCAGCAGACGCTGCCGAACCTGACTCACCTCGGGCTGGTCCCGCCGCCTCCGATGGAGGCGCTGGAGCTGCCCGAGAGCCTCGATGACCTGAGCGCCTGGATGGTGGCGCATCTGCGTACGGCCGGACCGGCGCAGATGTTCTCCGTGGTGGCCCGGCTCGAGCGGGTGGCCGCAGCGCGGTTCGCCCCCGACGTGGTCGTCGCCGTCCTGCGCCGGGTGCTCTCGGTGGAGATGGCTCGCGCCTGACAGCCAGTACCGTGCGCCGGGATGCGGCTCAGACCAGGTCTCGACAAAGCCGACGGTCGCCTGCGGCTCCCACGGGACTTGGTCACCCGGTAGGGGTCACGCTGCAGAACCTTCCTCATCCACCCATTGAGCGATGGTGCGGTAGTCCGCGTCGGTGAGGCCGCAGCGGGGGTCCGCGCGATGCAGGAGGGCCGGAGCGCGGTAGTTCGTTGCCACCCACTCGCGGTCGGCGTCGGTGATCTCATCGTCGACCCACACGAACCGGCGCCCGGCGGCCCACTCGACGAGGTGGCGTGTCTTCCAGTGCAGCCGACCGCCGTCATCCTCGTCCGGCCAGTCGACGACGGGCAGACTAGGCAGGCCGAGCCGGGGCGCGAGCACCTCGTTCGCTTCGGCCATCCAGGTCGTGGCCCAAACCAGGTCGCAAGACAACGCGGCCAGGCGGCTGCCGTGTCCGGGGTCGAGCCCGGCCAGCAACGGGTTGGCTTCGTCGTCCACCTGGCGCGCGGCACCGGCGAACGGCAGGAGCGTTCCGTCCACGTCGAGGAACAGCAGCGGACGAGTACCGATCCCGTGTTCGGCGAGGCGGCGTACGCCCGCCTCGCCGAGGTCGAGGTCCGGCCAGATCTGCTCCGCGGCCCAATCCAGCCATTCGTGCGGAGGCTCGTCGGCCCGGAAGTAGGCGATCCTTTCGGCCTCATCCATGCCGTTGGACTCCCACCAGTGCCACCAGACCATCAGGTGCCACTCGCCGTAGCCCATGCGCCAGCCGATGCTGAACCGCTCGATCTCCGGATACGCCCGCCATGGCGGCGGAACCAGCCCGTGGGCGTCAAGCTGCTCGCGCACCGCGGTGTCGAGCAGTTCACGTGTCCGGTCGTCCACCGTCGGTCCTCCTCAGTTCAGCTCGATGACGGGCCGCGGTCAGCACGACACGTTCCACTCGCGCGGTAGTTCCCCGCCGCAGACGGCGCAGGCGAGGTCGTCGTCCTTGACGATATTGATCTGATCGCAGAGCGTGCAGCGGCGGAACTCGAACGCAGCGGTGAACCCGCCGGGGTGTACCAGTCCCGCCTGCTCGCAGGCGGCGGCGACGGCCGGCCATGAGGAGGGCTCGGGGCAGTATCCGGTCGACTGGTTGCTCACCTCGGTGACCGTCCAGCGCCCACCCTGCCGGGTGAAGCCGATCTCCCCGGCGCTGAGCACCGGACGACCGCCCGCACACGCGACGTGCTCGCTGCGCCTGGGCGCGACGCGCAGGCCGCCTGCCACATCGATGACGAATGTATGAGGCTCCCGGCGTTCGGCCGGTGCCTGTACCGCCATCCACGCGACCAGCTCATCGGCTGACGTGATCCGTTGGCCGCTGTCATCCGGCGTGACGGCGGCGAGCACATCCTCCGGGCCGACGTACCGATACCGGCGCTGGAGGATGCCGGCAGGGCGGCCGTCCCACCAGCGGGCCAGGTCTATGTCGGGGGTCTCGGGGCTGGTGAAGTGGAACGGCACACCCAGGCGCGCCGCCACGGCACCGCCGATCTGCTGGGCCTCGATCGCCTCCGGCCAGGGCGGCACCTGTCCGTTGAACAGGCGGAGATCGCTGCCGTGGCGGATCGACGCCAGCGGCACCTCGTCGAAGCGTTCGTGGTGCTGGCCGGGGCGGTCTACGATCGCCAGCAGGTAGACCATCCAGCCCTGGGTGTCGCCGTCCCACAACGCCTCGACCGCCACGACTGGCGAGGTGATCGCCCTCGCCGTTGCGAGAACGTCCGCGACGTCGAGTTCCTGCCGTGGCGCCACTTCCAGCAAGCCCCGATCGATCAGGCAGTGCCGGCGTCGTACTACCGCTTCCTGCGCCTCATACAGGCCGGGCACCGGGTCGAGTCCGCATTCACCGCGCAGCACCACGATCGCCGGGAGCAGGCCGCGTTCGAGCAACACCGCGTCGACCCGATCGCGGGCATCCGGGATCAACCGCTCCCAGACTTCGTCCATCGGTACGTCTCCGTCAGTTGTCGTCAAGCTGCCCATTACAGTCCCCGACTTGTGCCATGGCCACGAAAGTCTGACCACCGCATCGACAGCGCGCCAGCGGTTTCTGCAGGTCGCTGACCGCATTAACGGCCGACGATGTGGGTGGGCTGCCTTGATAAAGTCCGCGAATGCCGATCAAGACCCATGCCGCCGCGTTCCCGGTCGACAACGCGGGCGACGTCACGGCACTGGTGGAGCTCCTTGGCCGGGCGGTCACCGACGAGCGACTGCGCGACGAGCTCGGCAACCACTTCGCGTACGTGGTCGGGACCCAGCCGGAGTTGATACGGCCGCATCAGCAAACGATCGTCACCGGGTACCTCGACGGTCTCGAGGTGAACTTCGACGACCTGTGCGTGCTGCTCGACGGCGCACCCGACCGCTGCGCGGAGCACCTGGAGCAGCGGCTGCGCAGCCGATGGTCATACCGTGAAGCGTGGGCGCTCGCGGCGATCGGCACCGAGGCCGCACTCACGGCGATCGCGGGACTCGTCCGCGACGGCGCGGACCCGGGCAAGGAGTTCGAGGACTCGGGCATCTGGACCCCTGTCACCGGCCCGGCACAGCGCCGGTTCACCCCGCATCGGCAGGCCGTCGAACTCCGGACCGTGTCCGACCCGTCAGAGCTGCTCACCGCGGATCATCCCGTCGGACTGCCACTGGATCAGGTCGTGCGCCGGCCGGACGCCACCCCGGCGGTCTGGCACTACCTGTCGCTACGCCTCGACCAGGTGCCGGGCATGCCGAACTGGCCCGCCGACCGGGTGCACCTGGCCGGCCCGAAAGGCTCGATGGGCTGGACGCTGACCGCGGCCGCCGGCCCGGACGGCCTCTGGCACGACGAGACCGTCGCCTTCGACGAGCCGCCTCGCGACGACGAACCTGAGGTCGACAACAGCGACCCGCGCGGAATCGGCGTGGCCGTGCTCCGGCCGTACGACGCCGACCTCGTCTACGGCAACGGACACATCCTGTCGACGCCGGGCGTGTTCGGGACGGCCGGCGGCCCGCCGTTAGGTCTCTACCCGAACCCGCACTGCCGATCCTGCGACCGCCTGATGTTCCACGTCGTCACCGTGCAGAACTACATCCGGGAGTACGGGCACGGCTGGCGCAGCCTGTACCTGTGCGAGCAGTGCCGGCTCACGACATGCGCCGCCACGAACTGGAACTAGTCCGCGAAGAGCGCTGCCAGTCGCGGCAGGCGCCAGCGGACCTCGGCAGCATCGTCGAAGTCCCACCCCTGTCCCTGATCGAGTCAGGCCTCGTCGATGGTGATGTCCAGTGCCCCGGCCAGCGTGTACGCCAGTCCCGCGAGGTCGTGCGCGCCGACCGTCGCCCCGCGCAGGCTCGTCACGCTGCCGATGCCGGTCAGCTCGCAGCGGGTGAACCGCGCACCGGCGCAGTCGGCCTGCGCGAACTGCGCGCCTGACAGGTCGCACCCCGTGAACGACGCCCCGCGCAGGTCGGCGTGGGTGAAGTCGGCCCGGGTCAGGTTGCAGTCGGCGAAGACCACGTTCTTGAGCGAGCTGAACCGGAACGTCGCCAGGTCCATCCGGCACTCCCGGAACGTCACGTCGCGCAGCGACCCGTCGAGCCAGTTCAGCCCGGTGAGCCGGGCCAGCGACACCTCCACCCGCAGCAGCCCGGACTTGACCGCCTTGAGGTTCGCCCAGTCGGACGTCTCGACCAGGCAGTCGGTGAACGCCGCCCGTTCCAGCACCGTCCCGGCCAGCCCGGTGCGGGTGAACCGGCACTGCTCGAACTCGACCGAGTCCCCGGCCTGGCCCGACAGATCGAGGTCGAGGAACGCCAGCTTCCGGAACGTCGCCTCGTCCTCGATGTCGTGGTCGGGCTGCTGGGCCGTCTCCATGGCCGAGGGCGGCTGCGGCTTGGCGGGCAGCCGGGTCGTGCGGGCGGAGTCCCTGCCGTGGGCTGATCGGGTCGACACAGCTCCCGAACCTATCGCAGCGACAGGCTGCCCGATCTGATGGACGCCCCGCATCCTCAGGTGAGGATGTCGATGACTGTCTTCTCGGCCTGCGCCCACAGCTCCGCGTCGGCGAACGCGGCGCCGGCGGGCTGTTCGGCGGTCCTGTCCAGGCCCTTGAGGGAGGGGAGGGCACCGGCGCCGTAGGCGTCGACGAGGCGGGGGTCGACGTAGGAGGCGCGTGCCACCGCGGGGGTGTTGCCGAGCAGGTCGGCGGCTTCCCGCATGGCGGCGGTGACGGCCTTGCGGCGGGCGGTCACGGTGCGGCAGCGGCCTGCGGCGCACAGGCTGACCAGGGCCGCGACCGTGCCGTGCCAGGTGCGGAAGTCCTTGGCGGTGATCTCGGCGCCGGAGATCTCGCGCAGGTAGTCGTTGACGTCGTCGCTGCGCACGTCGCGCCACTCACGGCCCTCGCGGTACGCGAGCAGCTCCTCGCCGGGCTCGTCGCGGCGGAGCAGGTTGCGGATGACGGTGGCGACCGCCGCGTCCTCGACGGTGATCATCGTCTCTATGCCGCCCTTGGCGGGGAAGCTCATCATGATCTCGTCGCCGCGGACCTTGACGTGGTCGCGGCGGATGGTGGCCACCCCGAACGTGGCTTCGCCGAGGTCGGGGTCGTCGACCGCGTACTGCTCGCCGCCGACCCGGACGGCGGTGCGGTCCAGCAGCCGGACCGCCGCGGCGAGCACCCGCCGCCGGGTCAGGCCCCGGCCGGACAGGTCCTCGGTCACGGCGGCCCGCAGCCGGGGGAGCGCCGCGGCCAGGTCGGCGAGGTGGGCGAACTTGCGGCGGTCGCGCTGGGCGCGCCACTGGTCGTGGTAGCGGTACTGGCGGCGCCCGGCGGCGTCGATCCCGATCGCCTGGATGTGGCCGCGCTCGTCGGGGCTGATCCACACCTCGGACCAGGCGGGCGGCACCGCGAGCGCCCGGATCCGCGCCAGGGTGTCCGGGTCGGTGACCGGCTTGCCCTGGAACGAGTAGGAGAATCCCCTGCCCCGCCGCCGGCGGCTGATGCCGGGTCGGGAGAGGTCGCTTCGCCGCAGCCGCATGGCACACGCTTACCCGGCTGTCGGCACGTTCACGCCGGTTCCTCGACGGGACGCCCGTTTGACGTGTATGTCATCTTTTGCGACTTTCTGTCGCCTACGCATCAACCCGGCGATCCGGGGTAATCCGGGTACCAGGAGGTGTCAGGTGAGCGCACGAAAGAGCTGGCTGCACGACAATGCGCTGGCGGTGTCGATGTTCGGCGCCTTCGCGGTCTTCGTGGTCCTGCAGAGCGTGTTCGGCTGGCAGGTCCGCAACGAGGAACTCGCCGACTACGGCGTGGCCGCCGACACGTACTGGCACTACCTGCGTACCGGCCACTTCGCCGAGGCTCTGTTCGAGAACTGGGAGTCGGAGTTCCTTCAGATGGGCGCGTACGTCCTGCTGACGGCCTATCTGGTGCAGCGGGGGTCGGCGGAGTCCAAGAAGCCGGACCAGAAGGATCGCCCGGAGGACGAGCCGGAGAAGGCCACGAAGGACTCGCCCAAGCCGTCGCGGCAGCACGGCCTGGCGCAGCTGTTCTACCGCAACAGCCTGGCGATCGTGCTGTTCCTGTTCTTCGTGCTGTCGTTCGTGAGCCACCTGCTGGGCGGGACCGCCGACTTCAACGAGCAGGCGGCGCTGAAGGGCCAGCCGTCGGTGAGCGCCCTGGAGTTCCTCGGCACGTCGGACTTCTGGTTCCAGTCCATGCAGAACTGGCAGAGCGAGTTCCTGGCGGTCGGCGCGCTGATCGTGCTCAGCATCTTCCTGCGCCAGCACGGCTCGCCGGAGTCCAAGCCGGTCACCGCCCCGCATGGGCAGACGGGCGAGTAGCTCAGGCGGGCACCGGCCCGGTCGAGTCGCGTACGACCAGCTCGGTGGCCAGCTCGATGTGCAGCGCTTCGAGCTGGTGCTGGTCGAGCAGGCGCACCAGCAGGCCGACGGCGATGCGGCCCATCTCCTGCAAGGGCTGGCGGACCGTGGTCAGCCGGGGCGTGGTGGCGCTGGCCAGGTCGATGTCGTCGAAGCCGGTGACCGACAGGTCCGTGGGCACGCGCAGGCCACGCTCGTTGGCGGCGGCCAGCGCGCCGACGGCGGCCTTGTCGTTGAAGCAGACCAGGGCGGTGGGCCGGTCGGGCAGGTCGAGCAGCTCGGCGGCGGCGCGGTAGCCCAGCTCGGCGGTCGGCTCGGCGGACCGTACGAGCACCGGGTCGGCCAGTACGCCCACGTCGGCCAGCGCGGAGGTGTGCCCCGCCAGACGGGCCTGGCCGGCGAGCCAGTTGTGGGGGCCGCCGACCACGCCGATCCGGCGGTGGCCCAGGGCGGTCAGGTGGGCGGTGACGGCGCGAGCGCCGCCGAAGTGCGCGGCGGACACGGCGGGGATGTCGCGGGGCGGGGGAGTGCGCGGGTCGACGACGACGAACGGGAAGCCGTCGTGGCGCAGGTGTTCCAGCTCCTCGCTGGGCTCGGGCGGCAGGATCAGCACGGCGCCGCCGATGTCGGTGCGAGCGCCGAGGGTGGGCAGCACGTTCTCGTTCTGCGCGACCTGTCCGGCGTCCAGCAGCAGGTGGCGCCCGTGCAGCAGGAGCGTCTCGGCGATGGAGGAGACGATCAGCCCGAAGTAGTCGGTGAGCTGGTACGGGCAGCGCACGTACACGACCTGGCGGGCCGGAGGACGGCCGTCGGCCTCGGCGCGTACGGCCGCGCGCAGCCGCTGGGCGGTGCGCTGGACGAGTTCGCGGGTGTCGGCGGCGACGCTCGGATGGGCGTTGAGAGCGCGCGAGACGGTGGCGATGGACAGCCCGGTGGCCGCCGCGATGTCGCGGACGCTCCCCTTACGCGTGGCGGGTCTGGTCATCTGTTCCATGCCGTTTCATGCCGTCAGCATAACGGCCCGCTGTGCGCTGCTCCAGGGGGTGACCGGATCTCCTCTACATCGATTCACGGCGGCTGCCGCAGGTGCTGCTGTTCCACGACGTTACAAGGTTGGCATGGCGCTTACCGGCCACATCAGACAAGGCGTGCATCGACCTATTGACATGATGTCGGCACGGTGGTTCGCTGCGAAGCGAAGATGTTTCACAAGTGTTACAAGACGTTACATGGCTTGAGGTGGGACGGATGAGAAGACCAGCGACAGGAGCCGTCGCCGCGGCGGTGACGGCGGCGCTCGCACTCGGCGGCGCCGTGGCCGCGACCGCCGCGCCGTCGGCGGACCGCCGGGCACAGCCGCAGGCGAGGGTGTGGGTGACCACGGTGGACCGGTCGGAGCTGCTGCAAGAGCGCGCTCCGGTCACCTTCCGGGAGGGCACCTCGGCCGAGCCGACGATCGTGGTGGACCCGCGCCGGTCGTATCAGAGCATGGACGGGTTCGGTGCGTCGCTCACCGACTCCTCGGCCGAGGTGCTGTACCGGCTCAGCCCCGCCGCGCGGGACGAGGTGATGCGGTCGCTGTTCGACCCGGCACGCGGCATCGGCGTCAGCTTCCTGCGCCAGCCGATCGGCTCGTCGGACTTCACCGGCGCCGACGAGCACTACACCTACGACGACGTGCCGGCCGGGCAGACCGACTTCGGGCTGCGCTCGTTCAGCATCGCCCACGACGAGGCGCGCATCCTGCCGCTGCTGCGCCAGGCCCGCCGCCTCAACCCGAAGCTGACCATCATGGCCACGCCGTGGAGCATGCCCGCCTGGATGAAGACCGGCGGCTCGCTGGTCGGCGGGCGCCTGGCCGACGACCCGGCGGTCTACCGGGCGTATGCGCGCTACCTGGTGCGCTTCGTGCAGGCGTACGCGGCCGCCGGTGTCCCGATCGACTACCTGTCCGTGCAGAACGAGCCGCAGAACCGGGCTCCGTCCGGCTACCCCGGCACGGACCTGCCGGTGCGCCAGCAGGCAAAGGTGATCGAGGCGCTCGGCCCGCTGCTGCGCGCCGCCAGCCCGCGCACGAAGATCCTCGGCTACGACCACAACTGGGCCACCCACCCGGGCGACATCGCCTCGACCCCGCCCGGCGAGGACCCCGAGACGGACTACCCGTACCAGCTGCTGTCCGGCCCGGCCGCGCGATGGATCGCCGGGACCGCGTTCCACTGCTACTACGGCGACCCGTCCGCGCAGACCGCGTTGCATGACGCCTTCCCCGGCAAGGGCATCTGGTTCACCGAGTGCTCCGGCTCGCACGGCCCGGACGACCCGCCCGCGAAGTTCTTCCGGGAGACCCTGGTCTGGCACGCCCGCACGCTGGCCATCGGCACCACCCGCAACTGGGCGAAGTCCGTGGTCAACTGGAACCTCGCGCTCGACGCCGGCGGCGGTCCGCACCTGGGCGGCTGCGACACCTGCACCGGGCTGGTCACCGTCGGCGCGGACGGCACCGCCACCACCAACGCCGAGTACTACACCATCGGGCACCTGTCGAAGTTCGTCCGTCCCGGCGCGGTCCGCATCGCCAGCACCTCGTTCGGCACCGTCGGCTGGAACGGGCAGCTCATGGACGTGGCCTTCCGCAACCCCGACGGCTCCACCGCGCTGATCGTGCACAACGAGAACGACGACCCGCGCTCCTTCGCCGTCGCGGTCGGCGACCGGATCATCGACTACACCCTGCCCGGCGGCGCCCTGGCCACCTTCACCTGGCCCGCCCACCCGGCCCTGCACAGCACGCTGCGCGAGATCCCACTGACCGGCGCGACCGCCTCGGCCGACCCGGCCGGCGAGAACCCGGCCGCCGCCGTCGACGCCGACGCCTCCACCCGCTGGAGCAGCGGCCAGGCGCAGGCCCCCGGCCAGCACCTCCAGGTCGACCTGGGCGCGGCCCGCACCTTCCGTCGCGTCGCCATCGACAGCGGCGGCAACCTCGGCGACTACGCCCGCGGCTGGCAGCTGTCCGCCAGCGACGACGGCACCACCTGGCGCACCCTGGCCACCGGCACCGGCGCCGCCCAGCTCACCAACGTGGACCTGCCCCGCACCACCGCCCGCCACCTGCGCATCACCAGCACCGCCGCAGCCGGTAACTGGTGGTCCATCGCCGACCTCCGCCTCTACACCTGACCCACCCCGACAACGGCGCAAGGAAGGGCACCTTCTTAACCCCGAGCCTGCGGCCCGCCACGCGACGGTGACCGCGTCCCGGCCGTGATGCGCACACCCACCCGTGCACCCCGTGGCAGTTCCGGGCGACGAGCGGCGGCTACTACCAGGTCGTCAACCGGCACGCCACCAGCCTGGTCTGGGACGTCAACGGCGGCCCCGGGGCCACCGGCGACGGTGCGCAAGTGCACCTGTGGTCGTACGTGGGCGGCACCAACCAGCAGGGGCAGCCGGTCGCGCTCGGCGGCGGCCTCTACCGGTTCGCGGGGCCCGGTGCCGCCTGCCGTGGCGCATCGGGCCCCTGCCCGGCTCCGGCGTGTACACGGGCAAATCGGTCGGTATCCCCTAGAGTCGTACCTCGGCCTGTCGGCCGCTCGGCATCCCGGGGAGTCGTCCATGAGCATGGCATTGCCGCACATCCGCGTCCTGGCACGGCGTCTGCTGTGGGCGCTGCTGGCCCTGCACGTGCTCAGCCTCGCCAGCAACTTCCTGTTCCACGGCCTCGGATACGGCCGCAAGGTGCATTCCGCCATCTGGTTCGCCACGTTCTTCAACGTGGACGAGCAGCAGAACCTGCCCGCCTGGTTCTCCGCGGGGGTGCTGCTGCTGACCGGCTGGCTGCTGTGGGAGGTCGGCACCGCGGCCAAGGCCGCCGGTGAGCTGCGGTACGTGCGCCACTGGCGGGTGCTCGGCGTGGCGTTCGCGCTGCTGTCGCTGGACGACATGACCGACGCGCACCGGATCCTGCGGGTCGGGGCGCTCGCCGCGCTCGGCAACGCGTCGTCCTGGCTGGTGGTCGCCGCGCCGCTCGCGCTGGTCTTCGCGCTGGCGTACGTCCGGTTCGTACAGCACCTGCCCGCCCGGACCCGGTGGCTTATGTGCGGCGCGGCGGCCGGGTACGTCATCGGGGTGACCGCGGTCGAGGCCGTCGGCGTGCTGACCGGCCGCAACCTGCTCGCCCACCTGCCCGGCCAGGATCTCACCGGCGCGGCCTACCTGCGCTACCTGATCGCGGCGTCGGTCGAGGAGCTGATCCAGGGCGTCGCGGTCATCGTGTTCCTGTACGCGGTGGGCACCAGCCTGCACCGCTACCAGGACCTCGCCGACCTCGCGGCGCCCCCGCCGCCCGCACAGCCGGGGAAGCGCGGCGGACGTCGCTCCGTCGTCACCGCCTTCCGCGGCCCGCGCCCGCACGCAGGCCCCTGAGAGGTCGGGACACCCTCAGGACGTCCGCGCAGCGAACGGCTGAGCTGCTTGCGGAGACGAGGCTGGGACACGCTCATTGCTCCAGCCGTCACAACTTCTGGGTTGTAGGTACAACCCAGAAGTTGTGACGTGCGAGGCTCAGAACTCGCCGAAGTCGCCGCCGCCGTCGTCGAACCCGAAGCCGCCGTCGTCGTAGCCGGCGAAGTCCTCCGCGGCCGCCGCCGGGTCCTCGACCGCCTGGGCGATGTCCGGCTCGAACGCGTCGCTGATCATGTCGCCGATGACCATGCCGCCCAGGAAGCCCAGCGCGGCGCCGCCCACACCCGCCGCGACCGCCCCGGCCATGCTCGGCTTGCCGTGGTAGCCGCCGTACTTGTACCCGGAGTACCCGTGGTGGCCGTGCCCGCCGTAGGCGTAGCCCTTGGCGGCGTGCCCGTAACCGGCCTGGCCGTAGCCGGGGGTGTGGCCGTACGGCTGCGCGGGCGCGGGCTGCATGAACGAGCCGGGCGCGGCGGCCGGGGCCTGGCCGAGCTTGTCCAGCGCCGTGGTGACCCAGCGGTCGACCTCGCCGATCCAGCCGCTCTCGGCGGACAGCCGCGCCACGTCGGCCGGCGACAGCTCGTGCCGGTCGGCGCTGCCGGGCCGCGAGGTCAGCTCGGCGAGCACGACCAGCGTCTCCCCGGTCGCGGTGAAGGTGAAGGTCAGCTGCGGGATGTGCGGGCCGGGCTGCTGCCCCTCCGGGATCGGCGCGTAGAACGTGACCGCCTGCGCCACCGGCACGGGCAGCCCCGCGCTCGCCCCGGGCCGCAGTTCGTTGCGCACGAACCGGCAGCCGATGGTGCCCAGCGCGTCGATGATCTGCTGGTGGGCGGGCGAGGCGTCCAGCCGGGCCGGGTCCCAGTCACCCTTGGCGCTGCCCGCCGCGACCTGCACCTCGGTGCGCACGCCGACGCCGCCGCCCGGCAGGCCCTTGCCGTACAGCGCCGTGAACGGCACGAAGGCGGGCACGGCGAGCGCGAACGGCACCGACGGCGTCTGCCCGCCCGCCACCCGCATCCCGGCGGCGACCTGCTGGCGGCCCAGCTCCACCTCGCCGAACGGGGTGCTGGCGACCAGCAGCAGCCAGATCGCGGTGATGTCGGTGTCGGACTTGGCGCGCAGGTTGACCTGGCCGTGCAGCTGCCCGCCCGGGACCGCCGGTTGCGCGGACAGGACGGTGTCGACCTCGACGCCGCCCAGGCCGAGCCCGGCGAGCAGTTTCTTGAAGACCATCAGGGTCCTTCCGTTGGTTGACGCACCCGCTAGCGGCGAGTGTGCTGGGTGGACAGGTGGGTGGCGATGATGGGGTCGGTCTCGTCGTCGAACTGGCCGATGACCTGCTCCAGCAGATCCTCCAGCGCGACCAGCCCGACCGTGGTCCCGCGGTCGGTGACGAGGGCCACCTGCGCGCGCTGCTCGCGCATGCCGCGGATCGCCGACATCACGCTCTGCCCCGGCCGCAGCCGGTGCGGCCGGGTGGCCAGTTCGCCCGCGGTCAGGTCGAGCCCGGCGGTGGTGGCCTTCAGCGCGTCGCGTACGTGCACGATGCCGGTGATCGCCCCGGCCGGGCCGGTCACGGCCAGCCGCGAACGGCCTCGCTCGCGGGCGGTGTGCTCGACCCGGGCGGCGCTGGCGTGGCGCTCGACCGTCACGATCCGGGCGGCCGGGATCATCACCGAGTCGACCGTGGTGTTGTTGAGGGTGAGCATCGCCGACAGCAGCCGCTCGTCGGCCGGGGGCAGCGTGCCGTGCTCGGCCGAGGCCGACAGCAGCATCTGCAGCTCGGCGGGGCCGTGCGCCTGTGCCAGCTCGTCGACCGGGCGCACCTTGCACAGGCGCAGGCTGGCGTTGGCGAACGCGTTCAGCGCGGCCAGCGCCGGGCGCGCCAGCCGGGCGAACGCCCGGAACGGCAGCGCCAGCACCAGCGCGGACCGCTCGGGGTGCGAGATCGCCCAGGACTTCGGCGCCATCTCCCCGACGACCATGTGCAGGAACACCACCAGGGCCAGCGCCAGCAGGAACGCGATGGCGTAGCTCGCCTGCTCGGGCAGCCCGGCGGCGGCCAGCAGCGGGTCGAGCACGTCGGCCAGCGCCGGTTTGGCCAGCGCGCCCAGGCCCAGCGAGCACAGCGTGATGCCCAGCTGCGCCCCGGCGAGCATCAGCGACAGCTCGCGGGTGCCGGCGATGGCCGCCCGCGCGGCGCGTGAGCCCGCGTCGGCGTACTGCTGCAGCCGGTGCCGTTTCGACGCGACCAGGGCGAACTCGGCGGCGACGAAGAAGCCGTTGAGCGCGAGCAGCAGCACCGACACCGTCAGCGCGGTCGTGGTGCTCACGGCTGCCGCCCGAGCGGCTCGACCCGGACGCTGACCGGGACGTGGCGGTGTACCTCCAGCACGGTCAGGCGGGCGCCGCCCTCCGGTTCGGCGGTGTCGACGTCGACGACGTCGCCGCGGGTGGTGACCCGGCCGAGCCGGTGCAGGATGAGGCCGGAGACGGTGTCGTACACGTCGTCGCCGGGCAGCTCGATGCCGGTCGCGTCGGCGATCTGGTCGATGCGCCAGCGGCCGGGCACCAGCCACGATCCGTCGGGCTGGGCGTGCGGCCGGGCCTCGGGCAGGTCGTCCTCGTCGCGGATCGGGCCGACCAGCTCCTCGGCGACGTCCTCCAGGCTGATCACCCCGGCGAAGCCGCCGTACTCGTCGGCGACGATGGCGAGCTGCCGGTGCTCGGCGCGCAGCCGCTCCAGCACCGTGGGCAGGGTGACCGCGGCGGGCACCACCACCGGCGCCACCGCGATCGAGGCCACCGGTGTCACCGCGCGGGCGTGCGCGGGCACGGCGAGCACCTCGGCGATGGAGACCACGCCGAGCACGTCGTCGAGGCCCGCGCCGATCACCGGGAAGCGGGAGTGGCCGGTGCCGAGCAGCTCGACCAGGCGGGAGGCCGGGTCGGCGGCGGACATGACGACGACGTCGACCCGCGGCACCATCGCCTCGCCCGCGGTGAGCAGCCGGAAGTCCAGCCCGGAATCGAGCAGCGCGGCGGTGTCGGCGTCCAGGTGCCCGGCGTCGCGCGCCTCGGCGACGATCTGCTCCAGGTCTTCCCGGGTGGCACCCTGCGGCAGCTCCTCGATCGGTTCGATGCCGACGGTGCGCAGCAGCCGGTTGGCCGCGGCGTCGAACACCCGGATCACCGGCCCGGCCACGGTCAGGTAGATCAGGGTGGACCGGGACAGCCACCGGGCCAGCGCCTCCGGGCGGGTGATGGCGAGGTTCTTCGGGGCCAGCTCGCCGAGCACCATCTGCACGACCGTGGCGACCAGCAGTGCCAGCAGCACCGATACGGACAGGCTGGCGCTCTCGGGCAGGCCGACGGCCTGCAGCAGCGGCGCGAGCCCGGCGCCCAGATAGGGCTCGGCGACGTAACCGGCCAGCAGGGCGGTGACGGTGATGCCGAGCTGCGCGCCGGAGAGCATGAACGACAGTCGGCCGGTGACCTCGAGGGCGCGCTGTGCGGCGGGATCGCCGCCGTCGGCCTCCTTGCGCAGGATGCCGCGGTCGGCGGCGACGTAGGCGAACTCCTGCGCGACGAAGTAGGCGGTGGCGGCGGTCAGCGCGACGATCAGCGCCAACCCGGTGACTATCAGCACGGCTGTGCCAGCACCCCAGACACGGTGTGCGGCCGGGCGGCCGGTTTGGACAGGTGCCGGGCCGGGAGGCCCGCACTATGCTCATCCACGGCGCGACACTAACACGTGAAACTGTACGGTTGCTGAAAAGAGGCAGGTCATGGCATTGATGCGGATCGGTGAACTCGCCACCGCAGCAGGCGTCAGCAACCGCACCGTCGACTTCTACACCAACCTCGGTTTGATCAGCCCGGCGTCGCGCACCTCCGGCGGGTTCCGGCTATACGACCCGGTGGCCGCCGAGCACATCGCCACCATCCAGCGGCTGGAGGCCTCCGGCATGGGCCTGGCGGAGATCGCCACCCAGCTGCGCGCCGGGGGAGCGGACCTGGCCGCCGCGCTGGCCCGGCTCGACGCCGATCTGGCCGCGCTGCGCCAGCTGGCCGAGTCGGCGGCCGGCTCCGCGCACGGGCTGGCCACCACGCTCGCCGTGCGGGCCAACCAGCTCATCACCGTCGCGACCGAGCTGCTCACCGCGATGCCCGAGGTGTGATCTGTCACCTGGTCAGTTGCTAACTTTAGCAACTTCCTAAGTTGTGTATCCTGAGGCGGTGTCGCGGACACTCAGCGCGATGACCCACCGAACCGCCCGCCCGCATACCCCCCGCGCGGACGGGTACGGTTTGCTGCGGAGAAGGGGGTGGACCGGTGACAAGGCCGCTGTATCAGGTCAAGGCAGAGTTCTTCAAGGTGCTCGGGCACCCCGCTCGCATCCGTGTGCTGGAGCTGCTCTCCGAGCGGGAGCACTCGGTCGGCGAGATGCTGCCGGAGGTCGGCCTGGAGTCGGCGCACCTGTCGCAGCAGCTCGCCGTGCTGCGCAAGATGAACCTCGTCGTGACCCGCAAGGAAGGCTCGACGGTCTACTACTCCCTGGTCAGCCCACAGGTCGCGGAGCTGCTCGCGGTCGCCCGGCGCATCCTCACCGAGGTGCTGTCCAGCCAGGTCGGGCTGCTCGACGACCTGCGCGCCGCGCAGACCGGCGGCCGCTCCTAGCCGCCACCCCCGGCCGCGCCCTCCCCAGGCGGCGGCGATGAGCCACTCCGGCGACGCGGACACCGGCCGGCCCGCCCCTTACGGCGAGGACGTCGCGCAGATCGTCCACCTGTTCGCGTGCCTGGCGTACGAAAACACCGCGGTGCCGGTGCCCGAGGCGGAAAGCGACGGGGGGCCCGAGTACCGGGCGGGCCTGAGGCACGGCCGTCTCGTGGAACAGGAGCTGGTGGCCCGGATCGCGGCGATGGCCGCCGGGCGGAGCCGGGAGCCGGTGCACATCCCGTACGACGCAGCCCGGGCCGCCGACGGCGAGTTCCGGCGGGGCACGGCCGCCGGGCGCCGACTCGTGCACGAGGCCCTGCTCGTCTCGCACCGCATGATCATGGGCGAGAGCTGCCCGGCCTGCGGGCAAAGCGGACCCGGGGGCCACGCGGCACACTGCCGGCATTCCTGAACCTCCGGCCGGGAATGTCCCCGTCTGGGTTTCCGCAGGTCGATCGCCGGGCATGCGCTTATCGAGGACGTCAGCGAGCGATCGCCGCGCCCGCGTGCGCGCGACCGCCGGACCCGAGGAGGCGCACGAACATGTCCGAGCCCCAGCAGCAGCCGCCCGGCACGCTCCAGGAGATGGAGCACAAGCCGGATCACGGCGAGGACAGCTACCAGGGCCACGGCCGCCTGTCGGGCAAGCGCGCCGTGATCACCGGCGGGGACAGCGGCATCGGCCGCGCCACCGCCATCGCGTTCGCGCGCGAGGGCGCCGACGTGGTCATCGGCTACCTGAACGAGCACGAGGACGCCCAGGAGACCGGCAAGCTGGTCGAGGACGCCGGCCGCAGGGCCGTGCTGGTGCCCGGCGACCTGTCCGGGCGTGAGCAGTGCGAGGCACTGATCGACACCGCGGTGCGCGAACTCGGCGGCATCGACGTGCTGGTCAACAACGCGGCGTACCAGATGACGCACGAGAGCGTCGAGGAGATCCCGGACGAGGAGTGGCAGCACACCTTCGACCTCAACATCACCGCGATGTTCCGCCTGGTCAAGGCCGCCCTGCCGCACCTGGGCGAGGGCGCCTCGATCATCAACACGGCGTCGGTGAACTCCGACATGCCCCGGCCCACGCTGCTGCCGTACGCGACGACCAAGGGCGCGATCGCGAACTTCACCGCCGGTCTGGCGCAGCTGCTCGGCGACCGCGGCATCCGCGTCAACAGCGTGGCACCCGGCCCGATCTGGACGCCGCTGATCCCGTCGACGATGCCGCCCGAGCACGTCAAGGAGTTCGGCAAGAACACCCCGCTGGGCCGCCCGGGTCAGCCCAAGGAGGTCGCGCCGGTGTTCGTGCTGCTCGCCTCGGACGAGGCCAGCTACATCTCCGGCGCGATGGTCCCGGTCACCGGCGGCAAGCCCATCCTCTGACGGCGGATCTCGAAAGGGGACAGCGATGAGCGAGGAACGACTTCAGGACCAGACCGACCAGGCCGCGCCGAAGGAGGAGGCCGAGGAGCAGGTGTCCGCGGCCGAACTCCGCCGCCGCCAGCAGCTCGGCCAGACGCCGGGCATGTTCGTCGACCCGCCCTCGGGCGGGGGACAGGAGCCGGACACCGACGCGGCAGGCGAGCCCGGCCACAGCTGAACAGACGCGTCAGGCTCCGGACCGGCGGGAGCGGAAGAGGTCCTGCACCGAGGCGATGACCGCGGGCGACCGGGGATTGGCGCCCAGTTCGGACTCGAGCGCCCTGAACGCGCCGCGGGCCAGCACGGCCCCGGCGATCCAGGTCAGCACGATCGCGGCTATCAGCGCATAGGTCCACGTCTGCACGCCGACTGCGGCGATGAGCCCGGCGGTCAGCATGAAGCCGGCCATCGCCGCGCCGTAGACCCGTGCCGCGGTCAGCATCCGCGGATACGACGGGGCCCTGCGAACATCGTCCGGGCTGAGTTGGGATGGGGTCTGCGAAGTCATCGGCGCGTCCAGTCTTCGATGGCAGTGATCGTCTACGGCAGTGGCGGGTTGCAGTCGATCCGGCAGCGGGCACGTGAGCGGTGACAGGTTACGGTACGGCGGCAGGCGAGATCTCTACCGTCGAATTCGGCATGACGACGAACCGTGCCACCTTCCAGCCCGAGCCGGCACGTTTCAGGGTGACCAGGACCCGGCAATAGGTGATCTCGACCCCGGCCAGGCGGTTCGAGCGCCGTCGCTGCGTCACGTAGGCCATCACCTCGGACCGGTGTTGCCCACGCTCGTCGAGGACCAGAGTAGGGTCGTCCACGGTGACCACGGCCTGCTCCGCGAATGCGGTCGTGCGCAGTGACGCCATGGCGGCGGCGTACTCGGCGGCGAACGGGCCGGTAAGGAACGCCTGTCCATGCGCTACCGCGCCGTCAAAGTCGCGGTAGTCGTATGCCAACAGGGCACGAACCGCCGGACGCACCACTGTCTCGTACTGCCGAAGGGCTGCCGCGCGCGCTTCGGCTTCCTGCCCGCCTCGGTACTGCTCCCAGTACGGCCGGCTGAGGTGGAGGGCAAGCGGGGTCACGAGCGCCAGCACCATGGCGATCCGGCCCCACGTCCGTCGTCGGCGTCGCTGACGCAGGACCTCCTCAACCCAGGACATGTTCCCCGTCTCCCCGCCCATGGCACCCGGCCGCGCGGTCATCGTAGTGCGGCAGTGCCAGGCAACACCGACCGCGCCATGCATCCGCAGGCGTCACCGATCAGGACCAGACCGACGCCGAACAACGGCTCCGAGCGCCCGCTGCCGCCGCCAGGTTCAGGTCGGTCACTTCTGTCCAATTCGGGCATACAGTAGTTCGCCTGGCAGCGTGGGGTGCGGGACCTGCCGCCAGTTCGCGGCGTCTTCCTCGCGTGGCAGCCAGTCCGCGAAGGGCAGGTAAGCGATCCGCCAGACGATCCGGCATGCCAGGAAGAAGCTGTAGAACGGAATGAGCAGCAGCATGAGATCCCGTTTGCGGTAGCCGACTCGGGCCGCGGGCAGGCACAGCACGAGGGCGAGCAGTCCGAGCGCGCCCCAGTCGCGCAGGACGCCGTGGCTCGGCAACGACAGCGCGGCGAGTCCCCATTCGGCGGCCCGGTTGGCGAGGATCGTCAGCGACCCGAGGATCACGGCGCTGAGCAGAGTCCGGGCGATGGTGGACCGGGGTGTCCCGGAGGCTACGTGTGCCGAGGGGCTCGGCGGCGGTAGCGCCCGGCCGGCTGGGGCGGTGTGGTCCGACCAGCGTTCGCCGGTCCAGTAGCGCAGGTAGTCGTCGGCGTCGGCGTACCACCCGGCTGGTGGCGACTCCGTCATGTGCTCTCCTGGTCCTCGCGTGGAGGCAGGAGCCTAACGGTATCCGTCCGATCCATGTCGCCCGCCGGTCCCCACAATCCGTGGCTTCCGGGTGCGGTAGAACTGCAGGATGATCTCCAGCCGGTACCCGCGACCGCAGGCTCTGACCGACCTGTGGGAGCAACAGTGGCCGGAGTGCCCGCCGATGGCGTACCTGCTGCGCTCGCGCTACCCGGATCGTTGGGTCAGGTTCCACAGCTTGCCCGGTTCCAAGCGTTATCCCGATAACGAAGACGAGTACGGCACGGTGCTCGACCGGCATTACACCGTTCTCGACCAGCTGGGAGCCGGGCCGCTGGTCCTCGTCATCACCACCGAGTGGACCGACACGGAGGAGCTCACACCTCAGCGGTGGCCGCGGCGTGCGGAGGTCGCACCTCGGGCACACCACTGGCGAACGTTCGTGGAAGACCCGGAAGATCCGGAGTACCGGACCTTTCATCAGCTCTACGTCGAGGCGTTGCAGTGGACACCGCAATGCATCGACGGGCTGCTACGCGCTGTCGCCGACGACGAACTGGCGAATGTCATGGTCGCGCCCCTGGACCTGCACTGGCTCTACCACCCGTACGACGGCGGGGCCGACGTCGTCCTGCCAGCGCGCGAGCAGCGCGATGAGCTGAAGCACCGCTACCGCGACTGGCTGTCCGACCACCCGTCAGGGCTCTGACCCGGAGTGGGGGTTGGCGCCCGATTCGGGCTCGAGGGCACCGAATGCACCGCGGAATAGCGCTCTGATTCAGGACCGGACCTTCGACTCGCATCCACCTTTTCTCGCATCGTGTCGTCCCAGGTGACAGCATGCGGGAGATTTGTCACTGAAGGTTTTCGGGGGTCTCCACCGGCCCGGCCGTTCGGCTAACCTCTTGCGGTGATCTTCCCACCGGCCGGTCGAGCCAGGCAGTGCCGCGTCGGCTTGCTGGCCGCCGCTGCGACCCTGCTCGCTGCCGGATGCGCGACGACCTCCCCCGAGGGGCCGACACAGCCGACTGTCGACCATGTCGCGATCATCGAGGAGATGACCGCGGGACTGTCGCCGAACGCCTTCTACCGTGACCCCACCGCTCGCGAGCGTGCGCAGGCACGTGCTGCGGTCGAGGCGCTGCTGCGCGACCACGCCGACACGGAAGTCCTCGACCGCACGTTCGGCGAGCTGGGGTTCCGCACGTTCCAGGGCACCGATCCGCGGACGGGCCGGCCGTACAGCCTGTTCACCGCCGACCGGGACGGCGACCGGCCGTGGGGTGTGGTCCTGGTGGACCGATCCACGGCCCCGCGCGTGGTGGTCGAGGTGCCGCATCCAGGATTCGACGTGAACACGGACGACCTGGGCCTGGAGGTTGCCCGCAGCACACCCGGCGCCGTGCTTCTCATTGCCGGGGCGCATCGGCAGACGGCTGGCGGGGACGGCGACGTCGCGCACAACGACGGATCGGTGTTCCACACGATGGCCGACGAGTTCGCCCGCGGTGGGCTGCCGCAGGTGCAACTGCACGGGTTCGCCGACCGGAACCTTGAGGGGGCCGACGCGGTGGTGTCGGCCGGTTCCGCCGACGTCACCCGCGATGCCCGCCGGCTTGCCGCGTTGCTGGACCAGGCTGGCATCGCGGCGTGTCGGGCGTGGGCTCAGCGGTGTGGGCGGCTGGAAGGCACCACCAACGTGCAGGGCCAGTCGGCGGCCCGGCTGGGCACGCCGTTCATCCACCTGGAGCTGAGCTGGTCGGTGCGTGGGGACCAGTCGCGGCTGCTGGCCGCGGCCAAGGCGGTCGGCAGCCTGTACGCCGGGCGCTGAGCAGCCGGCCGGTGCTCAGATGCGCCGGGCGGTGCGCAGCCGCACCGCCCAGTAGCCGGTGCCGTCGAGGATCGACTCGCCGCCCAGGTCGCCGAACGTCGGGCCGTTGGCGGTGGTCCGGCTGGAGATGAACCGGTGATGACCGCGGTCGTCGACGCCCATGTACATTCCGGAGTGCTCGATGTTGGTGCCCTGGACGGGGCCGGCGTTGAAGAACAGCAGGTCACCGGGGAGCAGCCGGTCCAGGCCCTTGGCGCGCTTACCGGTGTTCGGCATGAGCTGCGCGCCGGGTCCGAACTCGGCCATGGCGTAGGCGCGCCGGGGCAGGCCGACGCCGGGGGTGTTGGTGCCGCGCAGCGGGTAGCCCAGGCGGTATCCGTAGACCATGCGCAGGAAGCCCGAGCAGTCGAGGCTGCGCAGATGTGTGGCGCTGGGCTGCTCCTTCTTGCCGTCGGAGAACTTCCAGGACACGCCGAGGTAGTCGTAGAAGTCGGAGTTCTCCGCCCGCCCGTCGGGGTCGATCTCGGACAGCGGCCCGAACGCCGCGTCCCCGGCGATCTGCAGGCCGTTCTTCTTCTGCGGGTTGGCGCCGTAGGTGTACTCCATCGCCACGGCGAGCACGTCAGGGCTGCGGTCGGCCAGCGCGTCGCGCAGCCACGGCCGGAACCAGTCCTGCTCGGCGCCGTCGGCGGTCCACTCGGCGGGCGCCAGGCGTACCCACCAGCCGCTCTTGATCTTGGCGTTGGTGAACCGCGGCTCGGCGAAGGTCCGCCGCGGGCCCGCCAGCTGGACGGTGCGTGACCCGTCGGTGAGCACGGCGACGGGCTTGCCGTCCTGGCCGACCACCTCGGTGCGGGGAGGATCCTGCAGGCGCCGGAACGACAGCCCGTCCGTGGTCGTGGCGCTCGGCTGCGCCACGACCTGCGGCTGCGCGGCAGGGTCAGGCTGCGTGTTGTCGCGCAGTGCGAGCGCTAGGGCGCCCGCGCCGGCCAGGACGCCGGTGACGGTGGTGAGGATCAGGGCCGTGCGGCCCCGGAAGCCACGGCGGTGTGCCATAACGATGCTGCCTAATCTGCCGAGGGTTAGCTGACGGGGATGAAACCGGCGACGATGCCGCTGATCGCGACGCCGTAGGTGACCGCGGTGACCATGCCGGTGGCGAGGATCGTCGCCTTGGGAGGCTGCCGCACCAGCTGGTACGCGATGAGGCCGGGCGCGACGAAGCCGAGCGTCTGATGGGCGAACAGCAGCGGCACGTCGCGCTCGACGATGATGAACAACGTCAGCTGGAGCAGCACGCTGAGCAGCACGATCGCGGCGAACAGGCGCTTGCCGTAGAGGATGACGATCTTCTGCAGGAGGCGGGTCAGCAGGTACGTCACGACCGTCATCACGACGATGATGGCAGCCTGCAGCGGATCCTCGACCAGGGCCAGCGCGATCCAACCGGGAGTGATCATGCCGCCGGGCGACAGGTTGGTCGTCAGGTAGCACATCAGGGCGAAGACGAGGCCGATGCCCAGGCAGGCGGTGGCCAGCTGAGCGTTGAGCTCCCCGTTGATGATCATCGTATTCTCTCCAGGACGACCGTCTCGTCGACGGGTTGGCGCGGGCCCGGCACGGGCGCCGGCGTGGCGGCTGCGGCAGGCGGCTGCTCCGCCGGCACCCAGCTGGGCAGGTTGGCCAGCTCGTGCAGCAGCACCTCGCCCTGGCCGTGGATGTTGCCCACCGCGACAAGCGACGAGCCGTCGTCGACCGCGCTCATCACCCGCTCGAGCAGCATGTGCGGCGACATGCGCACGCCGAGGTCGACGATGCGGTCCTGCAGGTGTTCGGGCACCGTCGCGCGGGCGCTGCGGGTGGTCTCGCCGATGAGCAGGATGCGCTGCGGGTCCAGGTGCTCGGTCATGGCGCCCATCTGGCCGTTGCGCTCCACCCGGTCCGGCCGGCAGTTGATGACCACGTTGAGCGGGCGGCCGATCAGCTCCTGGGTTTCCAGCTGCCCGATGTTCATCAGGGTGGATTCGGGGTCGTTGGCGGCGAAGACGTTGGCGAAGCGGATGCGCTTGGCGCCGTGCTGCACCCGTACCACCGACAGCACGCCGGGGTCCGGCGGCGCGTTCCACATACCGGCCAGGGCGCTGTCGCGGTCGACGCCCAGCTGCTCGGCGACCGCCAGCGCGATGGCCACGTTCTCCTTGAACGTGATCCAGCCGAAGCCGGCCATCTCGGCGTCGGTGACCGACTCCGGGTCGACGGCGATGAGCCTGCAGCCGCGCGCGTCGGCCTCCTGCTGCAGGATGTGCAGGCGGTCGCGCTCGGCGGTGATGCACACCCCGCCGACCGGCATGGAGCGGCTCAGCGAGCGCGCGACATCGTCCAGGGTCGGGCCCATCTCGGCGAGGTGGTCCTCACGTACGTTGCACAGCACGCCGATGTTCGAGCGGATCAGCTTGCTCTGGTTGACCTCCTGCAGCGCCGGCATCACCGCCATGCACTCGATGACGAGCGCGTCCGGGTGGTACACCGCCGCGCGGCGGACGATGCCGATCTGCTCGACGACGTTGGCGATGCCGAACTTGCGGTACACCGGTTCCTCGCTGGCGTCCGGGAAGATGAACCGCGCCGCGGTGCCGGTCGTCTTGGCGACCACGACCTGCCCGCCGCCGCGCAGCGCGCCGGCGCACAGCCGCGTGATGGAGCTCTTGCCGCGGATGCCGTTGACGAGCACCCGGTTGGGGATCACCGCCAGGTTTCGGTAGTGCTTGCGCTGCTCGACGACGCCGGCGCCCAGCAGCGCCAGGCAGCACAACGCGAACACCGTGTAGAGGTAGTACAACTCAGGCCTCCGCCGTCTCGGGCCGCCGGCTGCGGGCTCGGGGCAGGACCGAGGTGAAGTCGCTCTCGGAACCACGCATCCGCACGGCGCCGCCGAATCGTGCCGAGCCCGTGTGCCGGACCTGCCGGCAGATCTCCAGGCACATGGCGATGATGCCGATCTCGTCATGCCGCTGCGGCGGCACGGGCATCTCGAAGTCGCCGCCGCTGATGCGGTCGGCTGTGTCGGCGAGCCGGCGCAGCGGCCGTACGAAGACGAAGAAGTGCCAGGCAAGCGTCAGGACGGCGAAGGCCGCGGCGATGCCCGCCGCCAGCAGCGTCCACCGCCGCGTCGTCGACTGCGGCAGCCACATCGCGGCGACGTCCTGCTCCACCACCAGCGACCATTCCAGATGCGCCACCGTGGTCGGGTTGACCAGGCCGGTCGCGGCTACCAGGACGTGGCCGGCGGTCGTCCGGCCCGTCTCGCTGGCCGTGCCGCCCGGCAGCGTCGCCGTCGCCACACGCTGCACGATCGTCCCCGCCAGCGGCTGGAACGCGAGATAGCCCTCCGAGTCCAGGACGGTGCGCATCTCCGCATCGACCACACGGGCACGGCCGCCGCTCTGGCGAAGCACGCCACGCAGGCCATCCACGTCGAACTCCGCCACGACGCCGTTGCCGTCGCCCGCCACCCGGTACGCGTAGATCACCGGGACCCGGCCCGCCGCCTGGTCCAGGCGGACGCCGATCTCACCGGCCAGCGGCTGCTGCTGCCGCAGCGGCTCCGCACCGGCCTGCGCCACCGGCCGGCCCGCCGCATCCACCAGGTACACGCTGCGGAAGCGGTCCTCGTCGGCCAGCACCCGCTCCAGCCGGCGCTCCGCCGCCGCCGGGTCCTTGGCACCAACCTCGCCGACCAGCCGCGACACGCTCGACAGGCCGGTGTCGAGAACGTGGCCGAGCATCACCGCGGCCGACTCGGCGCGATTCTCCTCGTCGATCACCAGCTGCGCGGGCACCTCGGCCGGGCGCGTCCGGTAGGCGACCGTGGCCACGGCACCAGCCCACGCCAACGTGACGACCGTACTCGCCACCAGCCCGGTCACCGCCGCGGGCCGCCAGCGCCTGGCCCGCAGCGAGGCGTTCGACGACACCGCCAACGCCCGCGCGATGCGGAACATCTCCGCCGTACGCAGCGACTGGCGCTGCTTCACCGGCTCACCGCACGCGTCGGCCTTGGCGCGGCGCAGCAGCCGGCGCAGCGGCACGAGCAGCGAGAGCCGCATCAGCGCGAACGAGGTCAGCGCCGCGACCAGCAGGCTGCCTCCGAGCACGATGCCGTGCATCAGCGGCGTGCCCGCCGCGACTTCGGTGCTCACCAGCGACGCGACGACCAGCCCGGCCGAGCGGATCGGCGCCGCCGCCACCACCAGGCGACGCCGGTCGTCGCCGGGTAGCAGGTGCTCCGACGACGTGCTCGCGGTGATCGCGCCGAGCCCGGTGAACAGCGGCGTCAGTGTCTGCTCGTCGACGGCGGCGACGCCCTGCACCAGGGTGTGGCCGCCGCTCGTGGTCAGCAGGTGGACGCCGTGGTCGGCGTCGGGGTTGAGGCGCAGGTTGCGCATCCGCACCGGCTGGAAGGCGATGAGGGTGTGGGTCTCGTCCAGGGGTTCGGCGTGCAGCACCGACGGCCCGTCGTCGGTGATCGCCGTGGCGGTGCCGTCCGGGGAACGCGGCGCGGCCAGCAGGTCGGCGGGAATCGCCAGACCGGCCGTCGACTGCACCGCCGAGGTGGCCGTGTCGAGGACGGCGGCCCCGGACCAGGACTGCGCCTGCAGCACGTCCTCGAGCAGGTGCTTGGGGTCGGTCGCGGCCGAGGTCCGGTTGGTGTCGACCGCGCGTTCGACCGTCTCGACGTCCAGGCGGTAGGCGGCGTCGATGGACCGGGCGAGCTTGCTGACCGAGTCGCGCTGCGAGTCCAGCACGGCTTGCGGCACGCCGGCGCCGGAGTTCGCGGCGAAGACGGCGACCGCGGTCAGGGCCAGCACCACCATCGCCAGCAGGTAGACCGTGGACGGGGCGCCGGCGCCGTTCGGGAAGCCGACCGCGGGCAGCTGCTGGTCGAGGGCGCGCCGCCGCCACTTCAGGACGTCCCGCTCGGCGCGCATGTGCTCGTCGATGAGTTCCTCGCGCGAGCGGGCGCTGGAGCTGCCGGTCATGGCCCGCTGCCCTTCCGGCGCCGGGGCGGGGTCGGGCCTGCTCATGCCGGGCTCCGGAAGCCGTGCACGAACAGCCGCTCGCTGCCGGCGGCGCGGGTCAGCAGGTGCCCGCCGATGCGCTCCATCGCGGCCTCGTAGATGCGCCGGCGCCCCGGCGACAGCCCCGGGCTGCGCAGCGCCTGCGCCAGGTCGACCAGGCGGATGTCCGGATTGAGGTCGACGAAGGTCGGTAGCGCCTCCACCAGGGCGACTTTCCAGCGCTGGGGCCCGGCCGGAGTGAACGTGAAGCGCACCATGGCGCCCTCACGGTTCTCGTTGATCGGTTCGGCGTGCCGGGCGATCTGGTTGCCCATGCCGTACACGACCCATTTGCCGGACACCTGCTCGATCGGCTGGACGACGTGTGCGTGATGCCCGAAGATCACGTCGACATCCGGTGAGGCAGCTACCTGCCGCGCCCAGTTCTGCTGGTCGACGTCGGGTTCGTGCTCGTACTCGGTGCCCCAGTGCATGCTGACGATCACGATCTCGGCGCCGGCCCTGCGGGCCTGCTTGGCGTCCGAGGCGATCTTCTTGGGGTCGATCTCGTTGGCGATCCAGCCCAGGCCGGCGGGCTCGGTGAGCCCGTTGAAGTGCTTCGTGTAGGACAGATGGGCGATCTTGACGCCGTCCACCGGGTAGATCGTGGGGAGCCGGGACTCAGCTGCGGTGCGGTATGTCCCTGTGTGCCCGATCCCGGCGGCGTCGAGGGCGTCCAGCGTGCGGGTCACGCCCTCGGGGCCCCGGTCGATGGCGTGGTTGGAGGCCGTCGAGCAGCCGTCGTAGCCGGTGGCCTTGATGCCGTCCACGATCTGCGGCGGCACGCTGAACTTGGGGAATCCGATGAACGGCCCGCCGAGCGGGGCCACCGGCGTCTCCATGTGGCACAGCGCCAGACCGGCGCCGGAGACGGCCCCAGCCGCATCGGACAGCATGGGCGCGAAGTCCATCCGGCCGCCGCCGTCGCGCCGGGCCTGATCCCACATCTCCGGATGCACCAGGATGTCGCCAGCGCCGAGGACGGTCAGCGACCGTCCGGTGATCTGCGGGATCCTGGCCTCATCGGCCGGTGACACCGGCACCGCGGTGGTCGGCTCCGCGCCGGCCACCTGGTCTGAACTCCACGCGTACACGCCAACGGCGGCTCCTAGAGCCGCCGTTGTCAGCGTGATGACGAGCAGGCGCCAACCAGCGCCATGCCGCCCCCGTTTGACGTCATGCACGGCGGCAAGAGTAAGGCATCAGGATGCCTCGGTGATGCTTCTCGACAAGCAATGGTGCAGGTCACAGCGCAAATCATCACTGACTGACGAGTCAGGCAGCGATCGGCCATCTGTGCCGAACAAGGACAACGGGCCGCTGGCGGCGCCTCGGCGTGCAGTCGGTCCGGCTCCGGTGAGCAGGTCGTGGCCGTAGGCCTCGCACTGCTCGGCGCGGGCCGGGAAGACCCCGTCGGTGTAGAGGCGCTCGGTGCCGCCGGGCCGGGCGTCGTCGCACGGCCACTGGACGGGGCCATCGCGCAGCCGCGTAGCTGAGCCCGGTGTAGTCGCAGGGGCGGCCGCGGCTGCACTCCGGGCCGGGGTGGGCGTCCGGTGCGAGCTGCTCGTCGACCCGGACGGGCCACTGCTGCCCACGCCGGGACGCCCACCTCCGGCTTGTACCTTGCCCTCGGCACCTTTCCGGCAAACAAGGCGTACAGGTTTCATGGGGCGAAGCGGGGGAATGTTGTACCGCATGACGCACACACCGTATGGCAGCAGGCAGCTCGGCGACCCGATCGAGGACGACCTCGACCGGCGGTCCTGGGACACTCCCGGCCGCGACGGCGTCGTGACCGGCGACGAGACCGACCCGGACCGGCGCGAGCTGCGCGCCCGCATCGGCGAGCACGTCTCGCTGGCGACGTTCCCGGCGACGACCGAGGACCTCACCGAGACGGCGGTGCGCAGCGACGCTCCGGACGAGGTGATGGAGTCCCTCGGGCTGCTGGAGCGCGGGCGCACCTTCGCCAACACGCGGGAACTGTGGCAGGCGCTCGGCCTGGAGGTCGAGCAGCGCTTCTGAGAGGGGCGCAGGCGCGGCCGGGCGGGACAGCGCGCCCGGCCGCGACGCGTCCGGGGACTAGACAGGGGATGCAGCTCATGAAGGCAGTGGTGTGGCACGGCAAGCGTGACGTACGCGTGGACACGGTCGCCGACCCGGTGATCCAGGAACCGACGGACGCGGTCATCAGGGTCACGTCGAGCGGCATCTGCGGCTCCGACCTGCACCTGTACGAGGTACTGGGCCCGTTCATGACCGAGGGCGACATTCTCGGCCACGAGCCGATGGGCATCGTGGAGGAGGTCGGCCCGCAGGTCATCCGGCTCAAGCCCGGCGACCGGGTGGTCGTGCCGTTCCAGATCGCCTGCGGCGGGTGCTGGATGTGCACGCAGGGGCTGCAGACGCAGTGCGAGACCACCCAGGTGCGCGCGGAGGGCATGGGCGCGGCGCTGTTCGGCTACACCCGCCTCTACGGGCGCGTCCCGGGCGGCCAGGCCGAGTACCTGCGGGTCCCGCAGGCCCAGTACGGCCCGATCACGGTCCCGGTGGGGCCGCCCGACGACCGGTTCGTGTACCTGTCCGACGTGCTCCCCACAGCCTGGCAGGCGGTGGAGTACGCCGCGATCCCGGAGGGCGGCACGGTGCTCGTGCTCGGCCTCGGCCCGATCGGCGACATGTGCGCCCGGATCGCGCTGCACCGGGGGGCGGGCCGGGTCATCGCAGTGGACCCGGTGGCCGAACGCCGTGACCGGGCGCTGGCCCGGGGCGTTCAGGCGCTCGACCTGCACGACCGTGACGAGCTGCTGACCGCGATCCGGGAGCTGACCGGCGGCCGGGGCCCGGACTCGGTGATCGACGCGGTCGGCATGGAGGCCCACGGATCGCCGACGAGCAAGGCGCTGCAGGCGGCGGTGGGCATCCTGCCGGACCCGCTCGCGGCCAAGCTCATGGAGACCGCCGGGGTGGACCGGCTGGCCGCGCTGGACCTGGCCATCGAGGCCGTGCGCCGCGGCGGCACCATCTCGATCATCGGGGTGTACGGCGGCATGGCCGACCCGCTGCCCATGCTCACCCTGTTCGACAAGCAGATCCAGCTGCGGATGGGCCAGGCGAACGTGCGCCGCTGGGTGGACGACATCCTGCCGCTGCTCACCGACGCCGACCCGCTGGGTGTGGAGAGCTTCGCCAGCCACCGCGTGCCGCTGGCCGAGGCGCCGATCGCATACCAGCAGTTCCAGGAGAAGAAGGACGGTGTCGTCAAGGTCCTGCTGCAGCCCTGACGCGGCCGGCCGGATCCGGCGGCAGGCTCGTCCGGCCCGTATTCGTGGCACTATGAGGATGTGTCCGACAGCCCGGCGTTCGGTGTCACCTGCCGTCCAGGTCCCGGCGGGGTCAGGGTCGCCGTCCGCGGCGAGATCGACCTCGCGGTGCGTGACCTGCTGGTCGCCGAGCTGCGGGACGCCGTCAAGCTCGGCGATCCCGTGGTGGTCGACCTGGCGGAGGTCACCTTCATCGACTCGATGGGGGTGCGTGCCCTCTACGACGGCTACCAGGCCGCCCAGGAGATCGGGCACCGGTTCGTGGTGGAGCACGCGCACGACTGGGTGGCCCGGGTCCTGTCCATCACCGGCGTGCTGGACCTGCTGAGTGACAAGGCCGGCTCCGATGCTCCTGACGAAGGATCCCGGTCAGCGGGCTGACCCGCACGGACCAGTCGTAAGCTGGCACTGAGCTCCCATCCACGATGGGAACCGCAGACGAACGCAGGGCGAGCCATGGCGAAGATCGGCGCCAACGGCACCTACATCACCTACATAGCGGACGACCGGATCGCGATCCTCCGACCCACCGGGCCGCTCGACCTGGCCGCGGCGGCAGGCATCCGGGCAGCCGTCTTGAAGGTGCTGTCCGGCGTCCCCCGGGCGGTGCTCACCGACCTGTCCGGGATCGAGCTCGACGAGGACGCGTACCTGACGATCTTCCCCGCGATGGCGTGCCAGGCCAACGCCTGGCCGGGCTGCCCCCTGATCCTCTTCGACGCCCCACCCGCGGTGCAGGCCGCGCTGCTGGCGCTCCGCGTACACGACTACCTGCCGGTATGCGAGACGCTGGCCGACGCGCTGGCCGCAGCCGACCGCCCCACCCACCTCGGCACCCGTACGCGCACCTTCGCGCCGGAGCAGCAGGCGCCCGCCGAGGCGCGGCATCTGGTCGAGGCCTGCTGCACCCGTTGGGGCGTGGCGGCCGACGCCGTCGCCGTGGCCTGCCAGATCTGCAGTGAACTCGTCGGGAACGCGGTGCGGCACGTCGGCACCCCCGTGCAGCTGCATCTGCGGTGCGGGCCCAGCTACTTGCATCTGGCCGTATGCGACTACGCCCCCGGCGTGGACGGCGTGCACTCCCGTCCCCGGGTGCCCGCGGGCGGCCTCGGCATCGTCGCGGCGCTCGCCCTGAACTGGGGAGTGACGCCGACCGTCGACGGCAAGGTGGTGTGGGCGGCCGTGTGGAGGCACGCCGGCACGTGGGAGCCGGCGGCGGCCGAGCCCGGCGCTGCGCCCCTGCTCCTGCCCCGCTGATCGGCCCGAGCGTTCCCTGCCAGGCTGCGCCCCGGCCGGGGCGCCGATGGTGTTTCGGCACGTCGCAAGCGGGTAATCGGAAGGTTGAACCGAGCACTGCCACCGGTGGCAACCGATCCGCCCCTCGACCGAAGTGGCCGAGTCGGCGTGGGAGGCAGCGCGATGGGCAACAGACTGATGGAGATAGAACCCGCGGGACCCGCTCTCGGTGGTCCCGTGGTCACGTTACGGGCCGCCGGACGGCTCGACCTGGCCGGTTCCGTGCGCCTGCGCACCTTGATGCTCAAGGCGCTCGCCGAGGCTCCCGGAGCGCTGCTGGTCGACCTGGGCGGGGTGGAGGTCGAGGACGAGGTCGCGCTCATGGTGATCCCGGCCGTGTGCCGGCAGGCCGAAGCCTGGCCCGGCTGCCGCGTGGTGCTGTACGGCGCCTCGCCCCCCGTGGGGCGGGCTCTGCGCGCGCTGCACATGGAGGAGCACTTCTCCATCTGCGCGAACGAGGTGCAGGCCCGCGCCGCCGCGGCGCGACCGGCCGGGATCGGCGCCTGGGCACAGCGGTTCGACCCCGTCTCCGGCGCCCCCGCGGATGCTCGGCACCTGCTCGACTGGTGCTGCGAGCGGTGGGGTGTGCCCGATCCGGTGCGGGCGCAGGCCCGGCACGTCTGCAGCGAGCTGGTGGCCAACGCGGTGCTGCACGCGCGTACGACCCTGGAACTCCACCTGCGTGGCCGCACCCGGCACCTGCACGTGGCCGTGCGGGATTTCAGCGTCGGCGCCGCCCGGATCGTCGCCCGCAGCGGCCCGCCCGCCAGCGGCCTGGCCGTGGTGGCCGCCCTGGCCAGCGGCTGGGGCGTCACCCCCACCGGCGACGGCAAGGTCGTCTGGGCCACCCTGAGCCGCCGACATTGAGCCCGGCTGCCCGCCTCACGCCTGGAGAAGCGCAGAATGGGTATAGAAGGCCACGGACCAGTGCCTGTGCAAGGACGTCTACCGTGGCGGAGCAGCATGTGGTGGTCGTCGGCGCTTCGGCCGGGGGTGTGGAGGGCCCTGCGCGCGCTGATCGCCGGGCTGCTGGCGGGTCTGCCCGCCTCCGTGCTCGTGGTTCTGCACCTGCCCCGCTCCTCGCCGAGTGCCCTGCCCGCGATCCTCGCCCGCGCCGGCAGCCTGCCGGTGCACCACGCCGTCGACGGCGAGCCGCTAATGCTGCCGGGCACCGTGTACGTGGCGCCGCCCGACCGGCACCTGCTGGTGCTGGAGGGCCGGATCAGGCTGTCGCACGGCCCCGCCGAGAACGGCCACCGTCCCGCGGTCGACCCCCTGTTCCGTTCCGTCGCGCGCTGCTGCGGCCCGCGGGCGGTCGGGGTGATCCTGTCCGGTGCCCGCAACATCGGGCTCGCCGAGGATGCCGAGCACGCCGGCGATCTGATCCGCGGTCTGATCGACCGGCTCGAAAGCTCCAGCGCCGCCCTGAGCGTCAGCGAGGGCGTCGCGGTCTAAACTCGGCACGGACTCCAAGCCGCCCGAGTCGCCGATCCGGGTGTGGAGCGCGGGCTGCGCCTCCGGCGAGGAGGCGTACACACTGGCCATGATGCTGGCCGAGATGCTGGGCGTGGACGAGTTCCGCAAGCGCGTCAAGATCTACGCCACCGACGTGGACGAGGAGGGCCTGACCACCGCGCGGCACGCCACCTACGGCGAGCGCGAGATGAAGGGCGTCCCGCTCGAGCTGATCGACCGCTACTTCGAGCCGATCGGCAGCCGGTTCGGGTTCCGCAAGGACCTGCGCCGCTCGGTCATCTTCGGCCGCAACGACCTGGTCCAGGACGCGCCGATCTCCCGGATCGACCTGCTGGTGTGCCGCAACGCGCTGATGTACTTCAACGCCGAGACACAGTCGCGGATGCTGGCGCGGTTCCACTTCGCCCTGGCCGACTTCGGGGTGCTGTTCCTCGGCAAGGCCGAGATGCTGCTGAGCCACAGCAACCTGTTCACGCCGATCGACCTCAAGCGGCGCATCTTCAAGAAGGTCGCGCGCTACTCGCAGTCCTCCGACGTGGTGTTCCCGGAGATCCCGGCGCCGGTCCAGCGCGCCCCGCAGCTGGGCCAGCTCGACCACCTGCGCAACGAGTCGTTCATGTCGGCCACGGTGGCGCAGATCGTGGTCACCTCCGACGGCATGGTGGCGCTGACCAACCGGCAGGCCGAGTCGCTGTTCGGGGTCTCCTCCCGCGACGTGGGCCGGCCGTTCCGGGACCTCGACGTGTCCTACCGTCCCGTCGAGCTCCGCCGCCCCATCGAGACGGTGCAGGTCGAGCGGCGCATCGTCCGGGTCGGCGACGTCGAGTACACCCGCAACGGCGGCGACCCGATGTACCTGGAGATCCAGCTGGCGCCGCTGGTCAACTCCGACTCCAGCCTGCTCGGCGTGGCGCTGTCGTTCCACGACGTCACCGCCGCCCGGCGGCTGCAGGAGGAGCTGGAGCGCGCCAACCGGCAGCTGGAGACCGCGTACGAGGAGCTCCAGTCGATAAACGAGGAGCTGGAGACGACCAACGAGGAGCTGCAGTCCACGGTCGAGGAGCTGGAGACCACCAACGAGGAGCTCCAGTCCACCAACGAGGAACTGGAGACCATGAACGAGGAGCTCCAGTCCACCAACGACGAGCTGCAGAGCATCAACGACCAGCTGCGCGACAGCACCGCCGAGCTGGACGAGGCGAACGCCTTCATGGAGGCGATCCTGACCAGCCTGCAGGCCGGCATCGCGGTGCTCGACCAGGACCTGCAGGTCCAGGTGTGGAACCGGCGGGCAGAGGACCTGTGGGGCCTGCGCCGGGAGGAGGCGGTCGGCCGCCACTTCCTCAACCTGGACATCGGCCTGCCCGTCGAGCAGCTGCGGCCGGTGATCCGGCAGGTGCTCGCCTCCACGGCCGACAGCGAGGTGACGGAGCCGTCGCGCACGATCGTGCTGCCCTCGGTCAACCGGCGTGGCCGCAGCCTCAACGTGAAGGTCATCTGCACCGTGCTGGCGCCCAAGGGCGGCCCGTCCACCGGCGCCATGCTGGTGATGGAGCCGGAGGACGAGCGCCCGTAGCGCCCGCCCGTTTGGCGCCAATCTACCTGGGTACTTCTCGGACCTGCTCTTCTCCGAGGGGGTGCGGGATGAGGAAGCTGCGCGTCGCACTGATCTCCGAACACGCCAGTCCGCTCGCCGCGCTCGGCGGCGTCGACGCCGGTGGCCAGAACGTGCACGTCGCCCGCCTGGCCGGGGCGCTGGTCCGGCAGGGCCATCAGGTGCGGGTGTACACCCGCCGGGACCGGCCCGACGCCGAGCCGGTGGTCGGAGTGGCCGACGGGTACGCAGTGGAGCATGTGCCGGTCGGGCCGCCTGAGGAGATCCCCAAGGACGATCTGCTGCCCTACATGGGCGCCTTCGCGGACTGGCTGGTGCGCTCCTGGCACCGCTCCGGGTTCGACCCCGACGTGGTGCACGCCCACTTCTGGATGAGCGGCCTGGCCGCCATGGACGCCGCCCACCGCCACGACCGGCCGTACGTGGTCACCTACCACGCGCTGGGTTCGGTAAAGCGGCGGATGCAAGGTCCCGCCGACACCAGCCCGCCCCGGCGCATCGAGCTGGAGCGGGCCGTCGGCAACGCCGCGACCAGGATCATCGCCCAGTGCTCCGACGAGATCACCGAACTGCTCCGGTACGGCTTCCACCGCGACAAGATCGAGACGGTGCCGTCAGGGGTCGACACGGTGATGTTCGCGCCCGCGGACGGCTGTTCGGCCGATCGCGCTCGGCCCCGCCGGGTGCTCAGCGTCGGCCGGCTCGTGCCGCGCAAGGGCTTCGCCGACCTGATCGAGGCCATGGCGCGCGTGCCGGACGCCGAACTGGTCATCGCGGGCGGGCCGCCGGCCGACCGGCTGGCCGCGGACCCGGAGGCGCGGCGGCTGACGGAGCTGATCGAGCGGCTCGGCCTCGGTGACCGGGTGCGCCTGCTGGGCGGCGTGCCGCAGGCGGGGATGCCGGACCTGTACCGCTCGGCCGACGTGGTGGCCTGCACGCCGGACTACGAGCCGTTCGGCATCACCCCGCTGGAGGCCATGACCTGCCAGATCCCCGTGGTGGCGTACGCCGTCGGCGGCCTGACCGACTCGGTCCGGGCCGGGGTGACCGGCGAGCTGGTGGCCCCGCACGACCTCGACGGACTGGCCGGGGCGCTGCGCGGGCTGCTCGGCGATCCGCTGCGGCGGCTGCGCTACGGCCAGGCGGCCGGGTCGATCGTGCGCGCCGGATACACCTGGGCGCACACCGCCGAACGCATCGCCGAGGTGTACCAGCGTGCGATCGCCACGGAGCGCGTACGTGCGCTGACCGCTGCCGCGCGCTATCTCTGAGGCCTCCCGCACGCGCTGTCGAACCCCGAGCATGCGGCGAAGAGGCATGAGCGGGGTGTCTGCTCCAGACACAACGAGCGCATGAGGTCGGTCCGCGCCACCCGCGCCGCAGAAGGCGGAGATGACGTTACCCAGCGGCTGAACCGATCACCTAAGCACGCCGGACGTGTCGACACTCGCAGCGTGACAGAAATCACTCAATGACGATCGCTGTGCGCACCGCGGCAGCCAACGTCGCACCGGGTAATCATTCCTGTTGCGAGGGGTCTGGCGTGCCGATTCGCCGTCCGCACGGCCGATGACCGACTCCGCCGAGGGACAGCGGGGATCGACTTTCTGGCTTAGCGTTCCGCTCCGAACATCGTTCTAGGAGTGGACATGTCACGCTGCGTTCCCGATCCGGCCGCCTGGGCTCGCGTCGTCCGGCGCGCCGAGCAGACGACCGCGCTGTACGCCGACACGCCACGCCGCGAAGGTGTCTCGCGGGCCGAGGAGTCGAGGCCGTGGTGAAGCTCGGCGAAACGACCGCATGATCGCCTGCCGGAACTGCAACACAAACCTCTTAAAGAGATTCACGGGGGAACAGTGAGCCTGAGAAACTGGCGGCTGTATGCCGTCATGGCACTCGCCGTCGGCGTCATCAGCTCGGGAATGCACGTCCCCGAGCCGGCCGTGGCGGCAGCGGCAGGACAACAGCTGGAGCCTATGCGCAACGTCTCACTGAGTGACAACTCGGTGGCCGCGGTCCGCCCGCAGAAGTCCGTGCGCCAGCACCAGCCGTCGGCTGCGCGCTGGCCGAGTCCCGGATCGGCCGTTGCGAATCTGCCCAAGGGACAGGGGCGGCTGACCGGTCTGCTGGCGCGGGTCGACGGGCCGCTGGCCAAGCCCGCGCCCCGGGTGCGGGCCGGCGACACGCCCGTCACGCTCGCCGCGACCTCCGCCGTCTCACCGGACGCGGTGCGGGTGGAGGTCCTCGACCGGAAACTGGCCAAGGCGGCCGGCCGCGACCTGCTGATGCGCCTGTCATCCGTCGGCGGCACAACGGCGGGTTCTGTCGAACTGTCCTTGAACATCTCCGCGTTCAAGTCTGCTTACGGGGCGGACTGGTCCGACCGGCTCCGGCTGATCGCACTTCCGCAGTCCTGCGGCAACGCGGCCGGAGCAGCCTGTGCCGAGCAGCGGCTGGCTACGTCCCGCAGTGGTGACACGCTGACGGCGACGGTGCCGATGGGTGCCGCCGGCGGCACGATGGTGGCTCTTGCCGCCGACACCGAGTCCGCCTCCGGCTCGGGCGACTTCGCGGCCACCTCGCTCGCGCAGTCCTCCACCTGGTCGGCGGGCGGCAACTCGGGCGGCTTCTCGTGGTCGTACGGGCTGCGAGTGCCGCCGGCGATCGGCGGTCCCGTGCCCAAGGTGACCTTTGCCTACTCCTCTCAGGCGGTTGACGGCCGCACGGCGGCGACGAACAGCCAGCCCTCGTGGATCGGTGAGGGTTTCGACTGGCACCCCGGTTATATCGAGCGGCGTTACATCTCCTGCAGTGAGGACATGGACGGCTCGCCCAACAACGACGAGAAGACCTACGACCAGTGCTGGCGGGGCAGCAACGCCACGATGTCGCTCAACGGCCGCTCGACCGAGCTGATCTACAACGCCACCGAGAAGCTGTGGCACGGCCGCAGCGAGGACGGCTCGAAGATCGAGCTGAAGTACGGGGCGGCCAACGGCGACGGCGGGGACGCGCCCGGCAGCACGCCCTCGCCGGGCGACGCGGGTGAGCACTGGGTGGTCACCGGCACCGAGGGCACGAAGTACTACTTCGGCCTGAACCGGCTGCAGGGCTGGACGGCAGGCAAGCTGGAGACGAACTCCGTGCAGACCGTGCCGGTGTTCGGCAACCACAGCGGCGACCCGTGCCATCAGGCGAGTTATGCCGCGTCCGACTGCATGCAGGCCTACCGGTGGAACCTGGACTACGTGGTGGACACCCACGGCAACACCATGTCGTTCTGGTGGGGACGCGACACCAACCAGTACGGGATGAACCTGTCCACCACGGACCTGCACAGCTACACCCGCGACGCGTATCTCCAGCGCATCGACTACGGCACCCACCAGCGCACGCTCGTCAACAACGTCAAGACCGACACGGTGTACACCACCAAGCCCGTGCCGATGCAGGTGGAGTTCGCGACCGCGGACCGCTGCCTGTCCAACTGCGGCACGCACGACGACAACTGGCCGGACACCCCGTGGGACCTCTCGTGCACGGCGTCGCCGTGTGACAAGCACTCGCCGGCGTTCTTCTCGACCCGGCGGCTGAGCGAGGTCACCACCTCGGTGTGGGAACCGGCGGTGTCCGACCACAAGCTGGTCGAGAAGTGGACGCTGACGCACGGCTTCCCCGATCCGGGTGACGGCACCCGTGCCGGCATGTGGCTGGAGAAGGTCTCCCACAGCGGCCACATCGGCCCGACGCCCACGACTCCGGCCACCGTCTCGGTGCCGGACATCAAGTTCGACCCGGTGATGCTGCCCAACCGGGTGGACACCGCGCTGAAGAACGGCCTGCGCCCGATGAACTGGGCCCGCATGGCCGCGATCACCACCGAGACCGGCGGTGTCATCGGCATCGAGTACGCGGCCAGCGAATGCGTGGCCGGCAGCACGCCGACCGCGCACACGAACACCAAGCGCTGCTACCCGGTGCGCTGGGCACCCGAGGACCTGGGCGGCACACCCGGCCAGGAGATCACGGACTGGTTCCACAAGTACGTGGTGGCCAAGGTGACCGAGTCGGACCTCGTGCTGAAGGACGCGGCAGCGTCGCCGCCGAAGGTGACACGTTACGAGTACGTTGGTGGCGCAGCCTGGCGCTATGCCGAGGACGACGCGTTCACCAAGGACAAGTACCGCACCTGGAACCAGTTCCGCGGCTACGACAAGGTACGCACCCTCGTCGGGGAGGGCGCGGACCAGGTTCGCTCCGAGGCCCGCTACTTCCGGGGCATGCACGGCGACAAGACCGCACCGGCCGGGGGCACCGACACGGTGACCCTGGCCGACAGCAAGGGCCTGCTCGCCGCCGCCTACCCCACCGAGACGATCTACGACTACGACGAGTACGCCGGGATGAACCTGGAGTCCACGCAGTACGACGGGCCGGCGGGTAACCCGATCTCTGGCAGTGTGACCAAGCCGTGGCGGTCGAACTCCACCGCGTCGCGCACGGTCGACGGGCAGACCGTTCACGCCCGCTTCACCGCGGACTCCGACGACTGGTCCTGGACGAAGCTCGACGGCGGTCGCCCGGATCAAGTCACCCGCAACTACACAGAGTACGACCAGCTCGGCATGCCGGTGAAGGCCACGGCTCACGGCGACGTCGCCAAGAGCGGCGACGAACAGTGCACGTTCAGTGAGTACAAGCGCAACACGAACGCGTTCTTGATGTCCTACCCGTCCCGGGTGCGCGTCTGGGCGCTGACGTGCGCGGATGCGCTGCAGGCAGGGCGGATCTTCACCAAGGACGAGATCGTCAGCGAGGTGCGCACCTACTACGACGGCCAGGCGTGGGACCTCGCCCCGACCGTCGGTGAGGTGACCCAGGTCGACGCGCTCAAGGAGTGGACCGACAACGCGTTCGTGCCCGTCACCGTCTCCAGGTCGGCCTACGACGACTACGGCCGCCAGACCGATGCCTGGGACGTCGACAACGTGCACACGTCCTCGTCGTACACTCCAGCGGCGGACGGACCCCTCACCGCGACCTCCGAGACTCACGTCCTGGGGACGACCACCCGCACCGCCGAGCCGGCGTGGGGCGCCGTCACCTCGGTGGTCGACGTCAACAGCCGGCGCACCGATGTCACCTACGACCCGCTGGGACGTACGGAGAAGGTCTGGCAGCCGGGTCGCTCGAAGGCGCTCTACTCGTCGACGCCCTCATCGTGGTATGTGTACACCCTCTCCAACACGGCTCCGTCGGTGGTCGAGACCCGGACACTCGGGCCGAACGGCACGATGCTCAGCTCCTTCACGCTGCACGACGGCTTGCTGCGACCACGGCAGACACAGTCGCTGAAGGCGAACGGTGTAGCCGGTGCGATGATCACCGACTCGTTTTTCGACACCGCCGGGCGGGTCTGGCGGAACTTCGGGCCGTACCCGGTCGCCGCCGTTACCTGGGGCACATTCTCGCCGCACCCGGCATCGGACATGGAGAACATCGAGGCCTGGGCCAAGACCGAGTTCGACGGTGCGGGCAGGCCGGTCGAGCAGATCCGCTACAGCAAACTGACCGAGCTCTACCGCACCTCCACCCGCTACCCGTCAGGCGATCGAACCGAGCTCATCCCGCCCCAGGGTGGGCTGGTCACCTCGACCATCGTCGATGCTCAGGGGCGCACCACGAAGCTGCGCGAGCACCACGGCCCGACTCCCGCGTCGACGTACGACGAAACGACCTACGACTATGACCAGAAGGGCAAGCTCGAGCGGGTGACCAACCAGCTCGGCACCAAGTGGGAGTTCGAGTACGACGTGCTCGGTCGCCAGATCGAGGCTCGTGACCCGGACAAGGGCACGACCACCACGACCTACGACACGGCCGGTCGGGTCACCAGCACCACCGACAGCCGCGTGCCGCCCGTGACGCTGCGCTACACCTACGACAACCTGGGCCGCAAGACGGGCCTCTACCAGGGCTCCATCGCTCCGGCGAACCGGCTGTCCAAGTGGGAGTACGACGGGCTGGCCAACGGCAAGGGCATGATGACGTCGTCGACCCGGTACGTCGGAGGGGAGAGCGGGGCTGCGTACAGCACCGCCACCACCGCCGTGTCGCCCTTCGGCACTCCGTCGCAGCAGAAGATCTCGATTCCGGCGACCGAGACCGGCCTGGCCGGCGACTACCTTTACGACTACGGATACAAGGCCAACGGGGAGCTGGCGACGCTGCGGCTCCCGGCGATCGGCAACGCCACCTACAGCCTCGGCTGGGAGACCCAGACCACCAGCTACAACGGCAAGGGCCTGCCGCAGAAGCTCAGCACAGGTGCGACCACCTGGTTGGTGACCGACACGACCTACACCGAGTACGGTGAGCTCGGCGTGATCACACTCCGGGATCAGACCGCCAACCCGCAGCTGCAGATCGGCCACTATTACGACGACCAGAACCGCCGCCTGGAACGGATCTGGACCACGAGGGACACGGCGCCGACCACGGTATCGGACGTGAACCTCGGCTACGACAAAGCGGGGACCCTCGTCCAGGTCGAGGAGAAGTCGGCCGTCGCGGGCGTGGAGACGCAGTGCTTCTCGCATGATTACCTGCGTCGCCTGAAGGAGGCGTGGACCCTGGCGTCCGGCGACTGCGGGGCCGTCCCGCAGAGCTTCAGCGCCGTCGGCGGGGTGGAGAAGTACTGGCTGAGCTGGGAGATCGACGCGGGCGGCAACCGCACCAAGCAGGTGCAGCACAAGTCGGTCGGTGACGTCACCACCAAGTACGTCTACCCGGCTCCGACCGCGGCCCAGCCACACACACTGCAGCGCACCACCGACGCCAACAACGTCACCACCGCCAACTACACCTACGACGGCACCGGCAACACCCGCTGCCGTCCGGCCGGCACGAGCTTGAACACCTGCCCGTCCGGCACAGGCAGCCAGGTGCTGACCTGGGACCCGGAGGGACGGGTGGCCTCGTCCACCGACTCGACCGGCCTCACCAGCTACCTCTACGACGCCGACGGCGGACGCCTGATCCGCAAGGACCCGCAAGGCAAGACCCTCTACCTGCCTGGGCAGGAGCTGAGGGTCAATGCGGCCGGCAGCGCGGTGATCTCGTGCACCCGGTACTACACCTGGGCGGGCAAGAACATCGCCACCAGGTCCAGCAGCGCGTCCGGCGCCGATGCGCTGACCTGGATGGTGGCCGACCGGCAGAACAGCGCCAACATCACGGTCAAGGCCGCAGGCGCGCAGGCGGTGGCGGTCAAGCGCCAGGACCCCTACGGCAACCAGCGCGGATCCACCGTGGGCGTCTGGGAGCCCACCCTCGACAGGGGTTTCGTCGGCGGCACCAACGACAACACCGGTCTGGTCCACCTCGGCGCCCGCGAATACGACGCCAAGATCGGGCGGTTCATCAGCGTCGACCCCGTCATGGACCTGGCTGATCCACAGCAGCTGCAGGCGTACTCCTACGCCGGCAACAGCCCGATCCTGCGCAGTGACCCCAGCGGGCTGCTGCAGACGTGCGACGACAACGGCGGTTGCAACAGCAACAAGAAGCAAGCCTGCTCGAGTATCAAGTCCTGTGAGCGGGAGGCCGAGAACCCGCGTCAGCTCTCCCTGTTCGAGTTCGTCGAGAAGAACTGGAAGACCCACCCGCTCAACCTCAGCCCGTTCCAGCAGAACGACGCGCTCGAGTTCTACGCGTTCACCTACTACGAGGAGGAGTACGCGGCCTGGGTCAAGGCCAAAGCCGCGCAGGACAGGGCCGAGCTGAAGCAGTTCTTCCTGGAACTCAGCGGGATCGCCGACGCGCAACGTTGCTTCGGCGGCGGCGACGGCCAGGTTCTGGGCTGCGTGATGACGACGGTCAACGTCGCCACCCTCGGCAACGGCAAACTCATCACGACGTCGGCCCGGTGGGCGCACGGCCTCTGGGCAGCCGACAAGGTCAACGATGCGCAGAACGCGGTCTCCGGGATCAACGCCCTGGTGCCGACGTGCGCCGTCAGCAGCTTCCTGCCCGGCACACTGGTGCTCCTCGCCGACGGAACCACGGTGCCGATCGAAAAAATGAAGATCGGCGATGTGGTGCTGGCCACAGATCCGAAGACCGGCCGCACCGAACCGAAGCGGGTGACCGCGACGATCAGCAGCAGCGGTGAGAAGAAGCTCGTTCAGATCGGCGTCGACGTCGACGGCGACAGAGGCGACGCCACGGGTCTCATCACCGCCACCGAGCACCATCCGTTCTGGCTGCCGGAGCTCGGCAGGTGGCTGGACGCCGCCGAACTGCGGGCAGGGGATGTACTGCAGTCTGACGACAGCCGACTCCGGGTGGCGTCGGTCTCGGAGTGGGTCGAGCCCGCGACGGTTCACAACCTCTCCATCGAAGGCATCCACACTTATTACGTCGTGGCCGGCGGGCACCCGGTGCTGGTGCACAACACCTGGTGCCCGACGGCGATCGCATTGGGCTTGAACAACCCGGACGACCCGTTCCAGCTCGCCGAGTTCGCCCAGAACACGAACTCCCTACACCACGACGACTGGGTGATCGGACCCAGGGACAAGTGGGAGAATGTGGTCACGCGGGCGCTTGATCCCAACTCCAAGACACTGGTGCATTTCAACCTCGACGGCATCGACGATCCGGTCGCATGGGCGAAACTGCAGGAAGGGAAGGCTCTGCCGGACGCTGACCGGTTCACCGCGTGGGAACTGGCGCAGATCAAGGCGGCGCCCGCCGCGGTGCAGGCGCGCGTGACCTTCTACCGCAACGGCGACGTCGTGCCGAATCCGTTCGGCTGAGGAGGACAGACAGGTGCTGGGTTCCGTCGACCTGCGGGTCGGTCTGCCCTTGCAGTTCGACTGCAGCTTCAGGCCCTGGTCGTATCGGGTGTCCCACCGGACGCTCGTGCTGCGCAGTCACAACCGGGAGGGCGGCGACATCGACGTCGTGTTCGTCGACGTCCTCGGTATGAAGATCAAAGCGTTGTACCGCGGCTTGACGATCAGCGACAGCGGAAGGGTCGCCGAGATCGACGAGTTCGTCGACGTTCCCGAACGTCATCGCTCCAGATACGTGAACCTCTCCGTCTCCGACCGAGACGATGGGGGATTCGTGGTGTGCGGCGCGCTTCGTATCGAAGCCGTCGAGAACACCTGAGCCGTTGGTGAGCTGTCGGCCGGTCAGGGGCTCTTTCCCTGGCCGGCCGACGTATTTGAGGCGTGGCGGTCCTGCAGGGAATGGCCCGCGGTGTGCTCGAACCAGGCTCCTCGACGCTTCGCCACCGCCACCGGCTACCTGGCCCGAGCTGCGGCAGCCTCACGAAACCATCGACGTGCCTGACAGCGGCCGCACCGGCACATCAGGAATCCGTCGAGCCGCGACGCATCGGCGCCGGTGTCTCACGTTGCCGTCGGTCGCCACGATCAACTATGGTGCGGCGGTGCGATCCGTCTTGTCCGGACGGTGCGTCGGTGTCCGCCGTCGAGGAGGCTTCCGTATGCGCCGTACCACCTTCTCCGTGTTGCTGGCCGTCATCGTGACAGGTGCCGCAGCCTGCGGTGACCAGGCACAGCCGCAGGCCGAGCCCTCCGCCTCGGCTTCCGCTGCCCCCGCCGGCAGCGCCACGGCGGACGCGGTCGCCGGTATCGCTTTCGCCTGCGAGGCGGCCGACGGCCTGTACGCCACCCTGAACGAGCAGACGCAGGCGCACATCCAGCGCGGCTTCGAAGCCGAGCAGCGCGGCGACACGGCGGCGGTGGCCAAGGAACTGGAGGCGTTGAAGCCGATGTTCCTCACCGTCTCGGCGAAGTTCGGCGAAGCCGCCGACCGGGTGGCCGACGCCGAGGTCAAGGTGGCATTGAACGACCTCGCCGACGCGGCGTCCACGGCGTCGTCGTTCACCACGTTCCGTGAGTTCGGCGCCATGCAGCAGCTGACGGTCTCCGCCGAGCTGGTCCTCATCCGCAAGTGCCGTCACTCGGGGTACAAGATGGTCAACCTGGTCTGATCGCCGGTCCGTCGGCCCCGTCGACGGCCGCCGACCTGACGGTCGAGATCGACGACCACTTCGAGTTACCGGATCGCCTCGTCCAGGTTGCCGCCCGCCCGGTGAATCATCGCGAGGTTAAGACGGGCGGCGGCTTCGCCATGCAGGTCCTGATCAGTATGGGCGCGCCGTTGCCCGGCCGATTGATCAGGTCTAATGTGGTGTCGAGGCGGGCGGGAGCGCCCACGGCTCGAGCGGATTCGGGGTCGCGCCGCGGAAGGAACGGGCGAAGGGGCAGCGAACACGCCCGTGGGTACGCCGACGGCAGTCGGCGTGTGCCGACCGCCATGCCCGCACCCAGCATCTCCTCGGGTCCCTTCCCGTCTGAGGAGACCGAATGGCACATCCCGACACCTCCCTCCACCACCGGCCGCCGGTCCTGCCTGCCGCCGCCGGTGACCGCGCCGCAGCCTGCCGCACGCTTCGGTGGTCCGCTGCCGTCGTCGCCTGCCTCGTCGCGGTGAGCGCGACTCCAGCCGCCGCTGCCCCGGCGACGGCCGTCCCGCACAGCTCCGGCAGCCGTGCGCCGGGCACCCCGGTGGCGGTGGAGCCGCTGCCCGAGCCGCTGCGGCCGGCCGGTTCCGGTCCCGCATGGCGGCTGCGCTACCTGTCCACGTCGTGGAACGGCCACCCGGCCGTGGTCAGTGGCACGATCACGCTGCCTGCCGGCACCCCACCGGCGGGCGGGTGGCGAGTGGTCAGCTTCGGCCCAGGGTTCAACGGCACGCCGGACCGGTGCGCCGCCTCGCAGGCCGGCACGCCGCCGTTCATCCGCCCGCTCAGCGAGGCCCTGCTCCGCGCCGGGTACGCCGTGGCTGTCACCGATTACGAGGGCATCGGCACGCCAGGCGAAAGCTCCGTCGTGCACGGTCCGGCGGAGGCGTACGCCATGGTGGACATCGTGCGTGCCGCACGCCGTCTCGCCCCGGTGTCACGGCGATGGGCCGCCGCCGGATACTCGCTCGGCGGCCATGCGGCGCTGTGGACCGGCTCGCTCGCTGATGGTTACGCGCCGTCACTGCGCCACGTCGGAACCATCGCGATCGCACCCACCACCCAGTGGGGCCTGCAGTTCGCCGCTGCCGGAAACCCGGCCGCGCCGGTGAACCCCGCAGTGCCCTACCAGGGCCGCACCCTGCCGGTGACCCACCCGGGCGGGTTCCACGCCGCGGACTGGTTCACCCCGGCCGGCCTCAGCCTGATCGACCTCGCCGGACACGTCTGCATCGAGCAGATGGCCACGGCGCTGACCGGGTTGACGATGGCGGACGTGTTCACCGACCCGCCCGCCGCGATGGACGAGTTCACGGCTCTCTTCGACCCGCACGAGGTCCCGGTCCGGCGCTACTCCAGGCCGGTGCGCCTGGCCCACGGCACGGCCGATCAGCTGCCCGCCGTGCTCACCGAGATCACCGCCGGGCAGCTCGCCGCGGCCGGCACCGACGTCACCTACACCCCGGTGTCCGGAGCAGACCACTTTACCGTGGCGGCAGCGATCGCGCCGCATGTCGTGCAGTGGCTTGAGGAGCTGTTCACGCGCCCGTAGCAGTCCGCGATCCGCCGTGCCACGGCGCGGTGGTGTTCAGCCCGGTGCGGCAACCCGCCCGCGCCGGGCACACAGCGGCCGAGTCACGCGCGCGTCAGTGCCGGTCCCGGGCCAGGGCTGGGAACTCCGCCCGGGTGGACGGGTCGGTGCGCATGGTGCCGTGCAGTGCCGAGGTCACCGTCAGGGTGCCGTGGGCGCGCACGCCGCGCATGGACAGCTTGAGCAGCAGACGGGACCCCAGCCGCTCAGACCACGGGCGGTCGGGTCACGTCGGCCGCGTCCCAGTCCAGCTTCCAGAACTCGCGCACCCCGTGCTCGCGCACATAACGCCGCTCGCTGTCGTGGATCGGGTAGAAACCCACTAGGTCGACGATGTCGTGGCCCTCGTGTCCAGGGCCGCCGACGTCGATCCGGCACTGGCCGGGCGGGACCGTCGCGGGGGCTGCGACCAGGAACGCGGTCATGCCCGAGCCGGGCGCGACGAGGGAGTTGAAGTTGATCACGTCGCCGACCCGGAAGCCACAATCACCGTGCAGCCGCTCGGCCACCAGTCCCATGGCCATGCTCCAGCGCAGGTCATCGGAGCGGACGCTCAGACACAGCTCCGGCCGACCCGCGGTCCAGGACGGGTGCTCGCCAAGTGACAGCCCGTAGGTCAGCGACGTCGTCATACCGGCGGGCAGTCCGCGATAGCGCAGCACCGTGACGCCGGGCGGCTGGCGGCGTTCTTTCGACACCGGCCGGAACTCCGGCTGCTGTCCGCCGGAGAGCTGATCGAGATGGGCGAGGTATGCCTCGACGCGGCTTGTCACGGCGATGATGATGTCTCATCACCGCCGGCTCGGCATCATCCGTTACTGCCGTCCGTCGGTGCCTCGGCGACGGCCAGGCTGATCAACATCGCGCCGCACCCTCGTCCGGGTGTGCTCACGCCACCGCAGCAGTCGTCGCGCAGTGGGGCCATCTCGTCGCTGCCCTGCGCGACGCTGACGTCACCGCGTTCCGGCCGACACTGGTTCGGTATCCGCCTGCCTGCCCCTGGACAGTCGGCGGCCAGGCGGCTGCACATGCGCACCCAGCAGCTCGGGCAGCTCGGCCAAACCCGGGCCGCCGCGGGCGACCCAGTCCGCCACCGCCTTGGTCAAGGCCGGGTCGAGGATGCGCCCGAACCATGTCACGGTGCCGCCCGCGGCCCGCCCGGCGGGCGAAGGCAGCACGACGACGGTGTTGCTGCGCTCGCAGTTGCCCAGGCAGCCGGTGATCAGCAGGGCCACGCCTGCGGCGTCGGCGAGCTGGTCGGCCTGCTGCTGGTGGTCGATGTCGGGGTGCTTGCCGGTGGTGCCGCAGCAGCAGCCGCGGCACAGCACGACCCGGCAGGCGCCGACGGCGGGGACGGTCATCTGTGGCGCCCTTTCCGGGAGAACGTGGGCCGGTGGCGCCGCCCCGGTCGGGCGACGCCACCGGCGGCGGGCCGTCAGCTGGTGGTGACGGTCTTGAAGCCGCGCAGCCGCAGGCTGTTGGAGACCACGAACACCGAGGACAGCGCCATCGCCGCGCCGGCGATCATCGGGTTGAGCAGGCCCAGCGCGGCCAGCGGCAGGGCTGCCACGTTGTAGGCGAACGCCCAGAACAGGTTCGTCTTGATGGTCGCCAGGGTGCGGCGGGACAGCCGGATCGCGTCGACCGCCGCCATCAGGTCGCCGCGTACGAGGGTGAGGTCGGCGGCCTCGATGGCCGCGTCGGTGCCGGTGCCCATGGCCAGGCCGAGGTCGGCCTGGGCGAGGGCGGCGGCGTCGTTGACCCCGTCGCCGACCATCGCCACCACCTTGCCCTGCTCCTGCAGGCGCTTGACGACGTCGACCTTGCCGGACGGCAGCACCTCGGCGATGACCTCGCCGATGCCGACCTCGGCCGCGATGGCGTGCGCGACGGTGGTGTTGTCGCCGGTCAGCAGCACCGGCGTCAGGCCCAGCGCCCGCAGGCCCTCGATCGCGGCGGCGCTGGTCGGCTTGACCACGTCCGCGACAGCGAACACCGCCCGAGCCTCGCCGTCCCAGCCGGCGAGCACCGCGGTGCGCCCGGCCTCCTCTGCGGCCTGCCTGGCTGCGTCGAGCTCGGCCGGCACAGCCAGGCCGTGCTCGGCCAGCAGCGCGGCCCGGCCCATCACGACCGCCGTGCCGTCGACGGTGCCGGTCACGCCGAGCCCCTGCTTGTTGGCGAACCCGGTGACCGCAGGCAGGTCGCCGGCCTCGGCGGCGGCCGCGGCGATCGCCTGTGCGATCGGGTGCTCGGAGGCCGCCTCGGCCGCTCCGGCCAGCCGCAGCGCCTGCTGCCTGCTGACGCCGTCGGCGGTGACCACGTCGATCAGTGTCATCCGGCCGGTGGTGACGGTGCCGGTCTTGTCCAGCACCACCGTGTCCACCTTGCGCGTCGACTCCAGGACCTCCGGACCCTTGATGAGGATGCCCAGCTGCGCGCCGCGGCCGGTGCCGACCAGCAGCGCCGTCGGCGTCGCCAGGCCCAGCGCGCATGGGCAGGCGATGATCAGCACCGCGACCGCGGCGGTGAACGCCGCCGCGACACCGTTTCCGGTGCCGAGCCAGAACCCGAGCGTCGCCACGGCCAGGCCGATGACGATCGGCACGAACACCGCCGAGATCCGGTCGGCCAGCCGCTGCACGGCGGCCTTGCCGGTCTGGGCCTGCTCCACCAGGCGCGCCATCTGCGCCAGCTGGGTGTCGGCGCCGACCCGGGTCGCCCGGACGACCAGGCGGCCGCCGACGTTGACCGTGGCACCCACGACAGCGTCCCCGGCGCCGACCTCGACCGGCACGGACTCGCCGGTCAGCATCGACGTGTCGACCGCCGACGCGCCGTCGTCGACGACGCCGTCCGTGGCGATCTTCTCGCCGGGCCGCACCACGAACAGGTCGCCCACCGCCAGCTGCCCGGTCGGGATGCGCTGCTCGCGGCCGTCGCGCAGCACGGTGACGTCCTTGGCGCCGAGTTCGAGCAGCGCGCGCAGGGCGGCGCCCGCCCGCCGCTTGGACCGGGCCTCGAAGAAGCGCCCGGCCAGGATGAACACGGTCACCGCGGCGGCGACCTCGAGGTAGATGTTGCCCGCGCCGTCGGTGCGGGAGATCGACAGCGAGAACGGGTGGGTCATGCCGGGCTGCCCGGCGGTGCCGAAGAACAGCGCCCACAGCGACCAGCCGAACGCGGCCAGGGTGCCGACCGAGATGAGGGTGTCCATGGTGGCGGCGCCGTGGCGCAGATTCGTCCACGCGGCGCGGTGGAACGGCGCGCCGCCGTACACCACGACGGGGGCGGCCAGCATCAGCGAAAGCCACTGCCAGTTGGTGAACTGCCACGCCGGGACCATGGCCAGGATGACGACCGGCACCGCGAGGGCCAGCGACGTCCACAGCCTGCGGCGCAGTCCCGCCAGCTCGTCAGCGGGCTCGGCCTCGGCCGGGCCGGCCGCCGGCTCGGTGACCGGCACGGCCGCGGTGTAGCCGGTGGCCTCGACGGTGGCGATCAGGTCGTCGGTGGAGACGGTCTCCGGGAAGCTGATCGACGCCTTCTCGGTGGCGTAGTTGACCGTCGCGGTGACCCCATTCATGCGGTTGAGCTTCTTCTCGATCCGAGCGGCGCACGACGCGCAGGTCATGCCGCCGATCGCCAGGTCGATCTGCCGTGTCGCCAGGAGCAGGGGCTTGCTGTCGGTGCTCATCAGTGCCCTCCGTGGGCGTGGCTCGGGCTTGGCACCGGCACCGGGCCGGCCGATGCCGGTGCGGTCGCCGGCGCGGCCGGGGCCGCCGGTCCGGCCACGGCGGTGAACGCCGCGGTGCGTACGACGCCGTTGTGCTGGAAGTCCAGGAACAGCCGGTAGGCGCCGGCGGAGGGGACCTCGGCGTGGAAAACGATCTGCGGTCCGGCGGGGGTGCGGCCGTCGCCGGGTTCGCCGTCGGGGTGTACGTGCAGGTAGGCCAGGTCGCCGTCGCGGAGCGCGACCAGGTGGCCGTAGGCGGCCAGGTACGGCTGGAGGTCGGTGACCGGCTTGCCGTCCTTGGCGACGGTCAGCGTCAACTTCGACGAGGTGCCGGGGGTCAGATCGCCGTCGAGGGTGACGGTGTAGCCGTCGACGCTCGCGGTGCGGGCGGCGTCCGGCAGCGGTGCCGGCTGGTATGTCCCCGGGGCGGGCAGGTCGACGCCGAGCGTCAGCCCTTGGTCGCGTCCGGTGGGCTGGAAGTCGGCGAACAGCCGGTACTGCCCGGCGCCCGCGCCGGCCCGCACCGGGACCTCCCACACGCCGCCCGCGCCCAGGGTGGGGTGGACGTGCTGGAATCCGGCCAGGTCCCGGCGCACCACGATCAGGTGCAGGTCCTTGTCGTGGGTCGGGGTGTAGGCGGTGACGGGGTTGCCGTCGGGGCCGAGGATCCGGAACCGCAGCGGCTGCGGCTGGTCCGTCGACAGTTGCGTCGACAGCGGCTGCAGGCGGTATCCGTCCTGGGCGACCTGCAGGCCGCCGGGGACCTCGACCGAGCCGGTCTGCGCGGTCGGGGCGGCGTGGCCGCCGCCGTGGGCGGTGCTCTGGTGGCCGGCGGGTGCGGCCGCGGGGGCGGGACCGGCCAGGTGGCCGGCCCCGTATGACGCTGCGAACACCGCGGCCAGTCCGAGCCCGAACAGGCTCAGCTTGAGCGGTGTGTTCATGACCGTGCTCCCACCAGTTCGTAGCCTGCCTCGTCGACGGCCGCGGCGACCGCGGCCTCGTCCAGGATGCCTGCGCTGGACACGGTGACCGCACCGCTGGTCAGGTCGACCTGCACACCGGTCACCCCGTCGAGCTTGCCGATCTCGGTGCTGACCGAGTTGACGCAGTGCCCGCAGGTCATGCCCTTGACGGTGTATACGGTCTCCATCGCGATCCCTCCTCAGACTATACCCCTGTGGGGTATCTTGAGCCGACCGTAGCATACCCCCCAGGGGTTTGTGTAGGGGAACGGGATGCTTCACATCACATCCGAGGCGGCCTGCCGTGGGCCACTGCGAGAATGCGGTGGCGCCGGCCGAAGGTACCCCCGGCGGGTATGAAGGTTCGTGACCGTGGCAGTCTGCTCCCGTCGTCGACAGGCTCTGCGATCACCGACGTGTCGCTACGGTGGAGGGGTGATGACCGGGGTGCGCCGCGCTGTCCCGCAGGCACTGCTGTACGCAGTGCTGCTCGGGCTCGCGATCATGCACACTTTCGGCCACGGCGCACACAGCGCCCACCCCGCCGGCAACGCTCACGCGCAGTCGGCCGCGACCGCCCACCCGCCCGTCGCCCCAGCTCGCGCGGTGGTGGTGCCGACGGTCGGCGACAGCGACTGCCACGGCTGCCGGCACGCAGGCTGGCACGTGTTCAGCGTCTGCATGGCCGTGCTGTCCGCCCTGATCCTCGTCGCGTTCCTCCTGGTGCGGGTGCGCCTGCGCTCGACGGCCATGCTCGTCTTGGCGGGGCTGCGGGTGGCCCAGGCGGTGTCGCGTGGCCCGCCGGACCCGCCGCCGCTTCGCCTGCGCCTTGCCCAACTGTCGGTGTCTCGGACATAGCAGCCACGGACGGCCCCGTACCGGGGTCGCCTGCTGCTTGTCTCACCCAATCCAGGACACCGATGGAAGGCTTCACCATGTCCGTAAAGACTCTGATCCGCCGACTGGCGCTCGCCGGTCTGGCCGCTGCCGTGCTGACCGCGGCCGGCTGCGGCTCCAGCGCGCCGCACAACCCCGGCACCGGCCACAACATGCCCGCAGCGTCCGTGCCGGCCAGCGCCAACTTCAACGCCGCCGACGTCTCCTTCGCCCAGATGATGATCCCGCACCACGAGCAGGCCGTGCGCATGGCCGAGTTCGCCGGCACCCGCGCCGCCGACCCGCAGGTCCAGCAGCTGGCCACGCAGATCAAGACCGCTCAGGGCCCGGAGATCGCGACGATGAAAGGCTGGCTGGACGCCTGGGGTCAGCCGACCGCCGCTCCGATGGGCGGCATGCACGGCGACATGCCCGGCATGATGACGGAGGAGCAGATGGGCTCTCTGGAGAACATGACCGGCATCGCGTTCGACCGCGAGTTCGTCCGCATGATGATCGCCCACCACCAGGGCGCGGTCCAGATGGCCAAGACCGAACAGGCCCAGGGCGCCAACGTCGACGCCAAGGCCCTGGCCGCGACGATCGAGAAGGCCCAGACCGCAGAGATCGCGACACTGCAGCAGGTCCTCGACCGGCTGAAGTGACACGGCAGGGCGAGTGCCGGTCAACCGGCGCCCGCCCGCACCGCGGTGGTCAGCCTCGTTTCATCAGCCGGCCGACCGCGGCCATCAGCTCCGTGGCCATCTCCTCGCCGCGGCCTTCCTGTGCGCCGTGCTGCATACAGTGGCGGGCGTGGCCGTCCAGCAGGCCCAGGCCGACCTTGTCCAGCGCCGCCTGGATCGCGGAGATCTGGGTGAGCACGTCGATGCAGTACCGGTCGTCCTCGACCATCTTCTCGATGCCACGCACCTGGCCCTCGATGCGGCGGATCCGCGTGAGCAGCTGGTCCTTGGTCGCGGTGTAGCCGCGGGCCGTGGCCGCCGGGGGAGTGTGGGCTTGCGTCGTCATGAAACCAGTGTAGCCAAACCCCTGGGGGGTATGCTAGCGTTCCGCTGGCCGATACCTATAGGGGGTATGGGTATCCGAAAGGGCTCTGTCATGGGCTGCCGCGACACCGAGACCCCGCGCCGGCCGCCCCGCAGCCGCCGGCCGAGAAATCACGACCGCGAAAGGTACCCCTACGGGGTATGTTGAAGTTGATCGAGAAACACCGACTGGGGAGCCTGCGATGAACCACGACCACGGCACCGGCCACCCTGGCCACCACCGCGACACCGGTGGCCGCGTCGCCGAGGTCGCGCTCGACTTCTGCTTCTGCGCCACCGAACTCGCCGCCGTCGAACGCTTCCTCACCCGGCAACCGGCCGTCACCGCAGCCCACGCCGACCGCACCCGCGCCGTCATCCACGTCGCCTACGACCCCGACCGCATCGACGCCGACGGCCTCCGGCAACTGCTGACCGGGCACGGTTACGCCTGCGACTGCGCCGACTGCCCCGCCTCGTGCTGCCAGCCCGACCACCCCGCCGCGGGACCACCCGACCAGACCGGCACTCACCGCCACCACCCCAGCCACACCGCCGCAGACCAGCACGCCGCCGCCCACCACGCCCACGGCGGCCACAGCACCGGGGACTCGCAGGGCACCGGAGCAGGTCACGCAGGCCACGCCGGGACAGCGACCATGGATCACACCGGGCATGCCCCCGCCGACGTGGACCACGCAGTGCACGACGAGCACGCGGGCCACGGCGAGCACATGGTCGCGTCGATGCTGCGCCGGTTCGTCATCAGCGCCCTGCTGACCATCCCGATCGTGGTGTTCTCGCCCATCGGCGGTGCGATCGGCCTGCCGGAACAGCCGCCATTCGGGCTGTCCATGGGATGGTTCGGGCTCATCCTGGCCACCCCGGTCGTGTGGTGGGGCGGCTGGCCGTTCATCTCCTCGGCCGCCCGCTCGCTGCGTATCGGCGAAGTCACCATGATGACCCTGATCGCTGTCGGCATCCTGGTCGCCTACTTCTACTCGGTGGTGTCGACGCTGCTGGGCGGACACGAGGTGTTCTTCGAGGCCGCGGCGATGCTGACCACGCTCAGCCTGCTCGGGCACTGGCTCGAGATGCGCTCACGGTTCGCCACCGGTCGCGCCGTCGAGGCGCTGCTGTCCCTGGCACCGCCGACCGCGATCGTGCGCCGCGCCGGCGCCGACACCGAGATCGCCCTCGACCAGGTCGTCGCCGGCGACGTGATCGTGGTCAAGCCCGGAGCGAAAGTCCCGGTCGACGGCACGGTCACCGGCGGCCGGTCCTACGTCGACGAGTCGATGATCACCGGCGAGCCCGTTCCCGTGAGCAAGACCGCGGGCGACCCCGTCGTCGGCGGTACCATCAACACCACCGGCGCGTTCACGTTCACCGCCACCGCGGTCGGCGCCGACACCGCCCTGGCCCGCATCGTGGCCATGGTCCAGAACGCCCAGGCGTCCAAGGCCCCGGCCCAGCGCCTGGCCGACACCGCCGGCAAGTACCTCGTCTACGTGGCGCTGGCCGCCGGTGCGCTCACCTTCACCGCGTGGATGCTGTGGGGCGGGCACGGCGCCGCGTTCGCCGTCACCGCCGCGGTGTCGGCGGTCGTCATCGCCTGCCCCGACGCCCTGGCCCTGGCCACCCCGACCGCGATCACCGTCGGCGTGGGGCAGGGCGCGCGCGGTGGCGTGCTGTTCAAGAACGCCACCGCGCTGGAGGCGACCGCGGGCATCGACACCGTCGTGTTCGACAAGACCGGCACCCTGACCGCCGGCAAACCGGCCGTCACCGACCTCGTCCCCGCCGACGGCGCCACCGATGCGGACCTGCTCGCCGCCGCGGCGCGGGCCGACCAGCCCTCCCAGCACCCCTTGGCCGCCGCGATCGTCGACGCCGCCCGGCAGCGGGGCATGGACGTCACGCCGCCGCAGCGGTTCGACTCCATCCCCGGCCACGGTGTGCAGGCCACCGTCGACGGCAAGCAGATCCTCATCGGCAACCTGCGGCTCATGCAGCGCGAGCACGTATCGGTCGACGGACTGACCTCCTCGGCCGCGGCGCTGGCCGCTGACGGCAAGACCGCGATGTACGTCGCACGCGACGGCGTCGCGCTCGGCGTCGTCGCGGTCGCGGACCCCGTCCGCGAGCCGGCCGCGACCGCGATCAGCGTCCTGCACCGCGCCGGCGTCCGTACTGTCATGCTCACCGGCGACCAGCGCACGACTGCTGAGGCTGTCGCCCGTAAGCTCGGTATCGACACGGTCATCGCCGAGGTCCTGCCCGAGGAGAAGGCCGGCCACATCACCGCGCTGCAGCAAGGCGGAGCCAGGGTCGCGATGGTCGGTGACGGCGTCAACGACGCGCCGGCGCTGGCCCAGGCCGACATCGGCATCGCCATCGGCGCGGGCACCGACGTCGCGGTCGAGACCGCCGATGTCGTGCTCATCCGCGACAACCCCGCCGACGTCGGGTACGCCCTGTCCATCGCCCGCGCGGTCCGGAAGAAGATCAAGCAGAACCTGTTCTGGGCCGCGGTCTACAACCTGCTCGCGATCCCGGTCGCGGCCGGTGCGCTGTATCCGAGCCTGGGCATCCTGCTGCAGCCGCAGTGGGCGGCGCTGCTGATGAGCGCCTCGACGATCATCGTCACCTTCAACGCGCTGCTGCTGCGCCGCCACACTCCACCGGTGCCGCAGCCGGCAGGCACGCGGCCCTGGTGAGGTGCGTGCGGGTGCTGGTCAGCTCGGGCGTACGTAGCCGGCCAGGGGCATGACGTCGATGTACTGCATTCGCACGACGTCGCCGGTGTGCGGTGCGTGGACCATCACCTTTCTGCCGTTGACCTTCCCGACGTACATGCCCATGTGGTGCAGGTTGTCGTTCGGGTAGAAGAAGACCAGATCACCGACGATGGGTGTGCTCACCCGCTTGCCCTCGGTCCACTGGGCCTTGGTGTAGTGGGTCAGCTCCACACCCGCCTTCGCCCACGCCCATTGGGTCAGGCCCGAGCAGTCGAAGGTGTCCGGGCCGTTGGACCCGAACACGTACTTCTTGGCGATCTGCCTGCACGCGGCGAGCGCCGCGGTGTTGCCCTTGCTGGACGTGTTGTCCTGCGTACCCAGCGCGGGCACCGGGCACAGGTTGCCGATCTTCAGCGAGCCGCCCGGACCGCCGCTGCCATACGCTTTCAGCCGCAGGGCCGCGAGCCGCTGCAGGTCGGATTCGATGGCCTTCTTCTTCGCCGCCATGTCGGCGTCCTTCTTCGCCTGGTCGGCGATGACCTGGTCGAGCTCGGCCTTCTGGAGGTCGAACTCGGCCTTGACCTCGGTCGTCTTGGCGATCTCCTGCTGCTTGGAGTGCGCCAGCTGCGTCAGGATCGACAGCTGCCGGGCGAACTGCGCGGGCGACCCCGTGGACAGCAGCGAATTGATCTCCTGGGTGCGGCTGCCCTTGTAGTATTCGGCCGCGATGGCGCCGACCCGGGCGCGGCTGACCTGGACCGTGAGCCGCAACGGTGCGAGCTTCGCGTCCAGTGCGGCGGCCTTCTTCTTCAGTTTGTCGAGTTCGGTGTGGACCTGGTTGTACTCCTCGATCACCGGTTCGAGCTTGTTCCACGCCTCGGTGAGCTGAGCTTCGATCTCAGCGGGGGTCGGTTCGGCGTGCGCGGGGACTGCTGCGAGCAGTCCGGCCGTCAATGCTGCCACCACGATCAGCACCCGCGCGAACGGGCGCGACGCGGTATGGAGGGGGGACACCGGATCTCCTTTGCCGCCGACCGCAGCCGGCGGTCGGGGGTGAGCCCGGCGGCGGTGACCGCCGCGGGGTCGCAAGGGGTGCAACCAGGCGTACGCGGCAGTTGGTCACCAACCCTAGGAAAAAAGGCGAGCCGGTTTCAACCGGAGTGCAGGAAAACTTCGCTGAGCTGCTGAGATGTCACGCACCGTCAGGCTTCGGGTCAGGCGTGACGGCGCTCGGCGCATCGATGAACCTCACGATGTCTGTTGCCGGTCGGTTGCGGCGGCGGCCCGGCGGCCCGGTGGCCGTGTCGGCTCAGGCCGGTGGCCGCAGGCCGGCGAGGGTGACGGCGACGAGCCGGCTGAGCGCTGCCTTCGACGTCATACCCCCGGCTGCCCGCAGGGCGTTGAGGCAGAATCCGGCCAGCTCCGGCGCGGGTACGTCATCGCGCACGTCGCCCGTGCGTACGCCGTCGGCGAGCAGCTGGGCGACCAGCGCCTGCAGGTGCTGGTGAGCGTGGGCCACGTGCGGGCCCTGGTGCAGCATCGCGGCCATGTCCCCGCCGTGCTGCGCCTGGCAGATGCGGGCGTACGTCTCCAGGACCGTGACCAGTGCCCGGCCTGGGTCGCCTGCCTGCTCGCGCACCGCCTGAAGCTGATGTAGGTGCGCGCCGACCTGCCGTTCGTGCCAGGCTCGCAGGATCGACTCGACGTCGGGGAAGTACTTGTACAGCGTGGCCCGGCCGATGCCGGAGGCCTCGGCGATCTGCGACATCGTCACCGACGCCACCCCGTGCGCGGCCACCAGTCCGGCGGTGGCGTCCAGCACCGCCTCGCGCACCGCGCTGCGGTGCGCGTCGATCGTGGCATCCCACAGCTTCGGCACCCCTCGATCATACGAGACGTACGGGCGCGATACATAGCGTCTTGTCTAAGACACTGTGTATCGTTAAAGTCTGCTCCAGTGACGAACTCATCGTCGCCCTTCACGACCAGCCGGAGAACCAGCCATGACCGAGCCGCGCACCGTCGATGACCGAGCACCCAAGACGCCCCGCTGGGTCAAGATCTCAGCAGTGGTCGTCCTGATCCTGGCCGCAGCGTTCATCGCCATCCACCTGACCGGCGAAATCCCGTCCCACGGCGGCCACTGATGCCCATGCGACCACGGCTGCGTAAGGCCGCCCTGACCGCGCACGTCACCACCTCGCTGGGCTGGCTCGGCGCCGTCACCGCCTTCCTCGCCGTCGCCGTGGCCGGCCTGACCAGCACCGACCCGGCTCGCGCCCATGCCCTATACCTGGCCGCCGACGTGATCACCTGGGCCGTCATCGTCCCCCTGGCCCTGGCCTCGTTCACGACCGGCGTCATCCAGTCTCTCGGCACCACCTGGGGACTGGTCCGCCACTGGTGGGTCATCGCCAAACTCGTCCTGACCATCCCCGCCACCGGCCTGCTACTGCTGCACACCCAGCCCATCGGCCGCCTGGCCGACCCCGCGGCCACCACCATGATCGCCGCAGGCGACCTCCACGGGCTGCAGGTCCAGCTCGTCGCCGACGCCGCCGCCGCCATCGCCGTCCTGCTGGCAGCGACCGCACTGGCGGTGTTCAAACCACGCGGCATGACCACCTACGGCTACCGCAGAACCCGACCCGCACCCGCATAGCCGGCACGGCAGGTTCGGCCGGCTACGCCAACCCCGCCGTCAGGACCGGTGCCGGTCACAGAAGCAGGTGGGCGATACCGATGGCGGCCCCGGCGGCGATGTACCAGGTGTGCCGTGGTGCGTGGTGCCGGAGCTCGGCCGGGCTTAGTGCTGGGCTGGTTGGAACAGCTCGATGGGGTTTCCGGCGGGGTCGTCGAATACGGTCTGGCGGCCGCCGGGCCCGGAGATGATCTCGTTGCGGAAGCGGACGCCGGCGGCGCGCAGCCGCGCGGCTTCGGCGTCGATGTCGTCGACGATGAGGTGGATGCGGTTCCAGCCGCCGGGTTGTGGTGTGCGCCCGTCGGGCATGGGGCGCCCGGCCGAGCTCTGCGGCCCGGACAGCAGCAGGCGCAGGTTGCCGCGCCGGACGTCGGCGAACGCGGGCGGAAAGTGCGTGCCGAGGGTGAAGCCGAGGTGGGTGGTGTAGAAGTCGACTGCGGCCGGTACGTCGTCGACGAGGTAGCGGACGTGCACGGTGGAGTCGTCGTGGCTGTTCATTTTCCCTCCGGTGGCTGCGGTTCGGTCAGGGCGTGGATCAGGAAGCCCACGCGTTCGGCGAGTTCGGCGGCGACGCGTTCGAACGCGGGGTAGCCGTCAGGGTCGCGGGCCGGGTCGGGGATGCTCCAGTGGGCGGTGCGCCGGGCGGGCAATTGCGGGCAGGTTTCGCGTAGCCGGTCGCACACGGTGATGACGTGGTCGAACTGTGTGCCGGCGAAGACGTCGAGGTGTTTGGGCTGGGCGGCGCTCAGGTCGATGCCGTGGGCGGCCATGACCGCGATCGCGTGCGGGTGGACGGGTTTGGGCTGGCTGCCGGCGCTGAACACGGCGACCGATCCGGCCGTGCGCCGGCGTAGCAGTGCCTCTGCCATCTGCGAGCGGGAGCTGTTGCCGGTGCACAGGAACAGCACTCGCCCGGCCGCCGGGGTGCTCGGTGCCGGGGGCCGGACCAGGCCGAGTGCGGGGTGCAGGGCGCTGCCGGTGGCGGCCAGCTGGGCCGCGCACAGGGCGAGGTCGAGGCGGTAGTAGGTGTCGCGGCCGTCAGCGCTGCTGCGGCGGCCGGTGACGAGGCCTGCGGCGCGCAGCTGTGCGAGGTGGTAGGAGACCAGGTTCTGCGGCTGGTCGAGCATCGTCGTCAGCTCATGTACGCGCCGGTCGCTGGCGGCGAGCTCGGTCAGCAGCTGCCAGCGCAGCGGATGCCCGGCCGCCCGCAGAAACCCTGGCGTCTGGGTTCGAGCAGGTACCACCACCCCGCCAGGATACATCAAATCCATTTGATGTATCGAGCCGCGACGAGGCAGCCCTCGACAACGAGATCGAGTACCTCCTTCGTCGCCGCGGGCCTGCCGACCCCGGCGCCTGATCAACATCGATCAACGGCGGGCCGCGCGACAGCATCGGCGCAGCCCACGATCAAAAGAACCGCAGCCACAGGTAAGGCACACAGATCGCCACAGTGATCACGGTGACGATCAGGCCGTACTTCGTGAACTCCCAGAAGGTGATCTTCTTGCCGGCCCGTTCGGCGATGCCGAGCACGACGACGTTCGCCGACGCGCCGATCGCGGTGGCGTTGCCGCCCAGATCCGCGCCCAGCGCCAGCGCCCACCACAGCACGTTGCCCTGTGGCGTCCCGTCGGCGCGGACGAGGTCGGCGACGATGGGGCTCATCGTCGCGACGTACGGGATGTTGTCGACGATGGCCGACAGCACCGCCGACCCGCCGACCAGCAGCACGGTCGCGCCCCACAGCTTGCCCTCCACCGCCTGCGTCGCCGCCTGCGACAGCTGACCGATGACACCGGTGTGCACCAGCGCGCCCACCATGATGAACAGCCCGGCGAAGAAGATCAACGTGTGCCACTCGACGTCTCTGGCGATCTCGTCCGGATCGAGCCGGGAAGCAGCCAGCAGCATCAGCCCGCCGACCATCGCGACGACCGACGGCTCCAGATGCAGTACCGAGTGCAGCATGAACGCACCGAGCACCGCAGCGAGGAAGACCAGGCTGACCGTCAGCAGCCGCGGGTCGCGGATCGCTTCGCGCTCACGCATCGCCATCACCGACGCCACCTTGGCGCTGTCGTGGCGGAACGCGTCACGGAACAGCCACCGGCACAGCCCCAGGAACACCACCAGCAGCACCAGCACGATCGGGGCCATGACATTGAGGAAGTCGTTGAACGTCAGCCCCGACCGGCTCGCGATGATGATGTTGGGTGGGTCGCCGATCAGGGTCGCGGTGCCGCCGATGTTGGACGCCATCACCTCGGCGATCAGGAACGGCGCCGCGGGCAGCCCCAACTTGTCGCACACGAACAGCGTCACCGGAGCCACCAGCAGCACCGTGGTCACATTGTCCAGACCGGCCGACGCGACCGCGGTGATCACCACGAGGATGACCATCACCGGGTACGGACGCCCACCGGCGCGTTTGACGGCCCAGATCGCGAGGTACTCGAACAGGCCGGTGCGGCGCAGCACGGCCACGATCAGCATCATGCCGATCAGCAGGAAGATGACGTTCCAGTCGATGCCCGATTCCTCGGAGAAGAACGCGTGCTCGGCATCGGTCGCGCCGATCAGCAACATCAGCACCGCGCCGCCGAGCGCGACGGCGACCCGGTGGATCCACTCGGTGGCGATGAACACGTACGCGACGGCGAACACCGCCACCGCGAGCCAGGCCTGCACGGTCATGCCGGCATCACCCGGTCGAGCAGCCCGTGCAGGGTCACCGCGCCCAGCAGGCGGCCGTCGTCGACGACGGCGACCAGCGGGCTGCGGGTGCGGGCCATCAACGCCGCGATCTCCAGCGCCGTCGCGCCGGGCGCCACCACAGGCAGCTCCGACGGCTGCGGCGGCAGCAGCTCCCGCACCGTGCGCTCACCGAGCTCGCGGATGAACACGTCGGCCGCGGCCTCGTCGACCAGCCGAGCCAGCAGTGGATCGTCCTGGCAGTACGACGGCACCGCCAGCCGCAGCACCTGAGTGCCGGGCAGCACCGCGAACGGCACCCCGCGCCCGTTGACGACGATCAGGCCGGGCAGGTCGGCGTCGGCCAGGGTCCTGGCGGCCTCGATGGCGGGGGTGTCCAGGGTGACGCTCGGCCAGGGCACGAGAAGATCGGCAGCACGCACGAGAGGGGTCCGTTTCTGTGGTCGGCGATGTGATGCCGTCCAGACTTCCCGGCGCTCCTGGCCTGACCCTATCGAACGTGGCGCTGCCGGATCAAACGCTGCCCGGCCGAACGGCGCCCGGCTGAAGGCGGCCGGCGGTCAGGCGTGGGACTCCGTTGGGCCACCCCGGCAGCCGGGCGCGCCGTTGGGGCCCAGGAATCCCATCACCTCCCCGGTGCGCACCTCAAGGGTGAGGCCTTCGATGCCGCGGCGGGTGCCGTAGAACTTGGTCAAGTCCTCGGCCCGTACGGCGATGTCGTCTGTCATGCTCCACAGCATCTGCTTGCTCCCGGCGTGGGTTCCAGGTCGAGACTCGACCGTCTTCGGCGCGGCCACGCTGCCGGATGTCGGCAACGTGGCCGCGTCGCAGCTGCTCAGTAGGTCAGCAGCAGCGGCAGCGTCAGCGCGTAGACGGACAGCAGCACGGCGCCGTCGCCGCGGGTCAGCCGCAGCCCGCGGCGCAGCAGCGCCCAGGCCAGCAGCGCGGTGAACATCATCGCCGTGAGCAGCACAGCCGACGCGCGGGCGACGTTGTCCATGCCCGCGGCGAACCCGATGAACGCGCCACCGGCGAGGCTGTTGAACAGGTTGCTGCCGAACAGGTTGCCGACGACCAGGTCGGTCTCGCCGCGGCGCTGCGCCTGGATCGTGGTGACCAGCTCCGGCAGCGACGTGCCCAGCGCCACGAGGGTGAAACCGATGATGATCTGTGGGACGCCGAGCTCCTCGGCGATCGCGGAGGCGTTGGCGACCAGCAGCTGCGCCCCGCCGAGTACACCGGCCAGGCCCAGTACGGTGCGCACCGGCTCGAACCAGGTCGGGGCCTGCTTGGCCGGTGCGACGACCACGGCTCCGCCTTCGGTCTCGAACTCGGCGACTTCGGCGGTCAGTTCCTGGTTGCCGCCGCCCCTGGCCCACCGGACGAGGACGAACAGCGCCGCGGCGGCGCAGACGGCCAGCAGCAGCGCGGTCAGCGGCGACAGGCCGGCGTAGGCCAGCACTGCGAACACCAGCACCGACCCGACGGCGAGCGGGACCTCGCGCCGGACCACGGTCGAGTCGACCGCGAACGGCGTGATCAGCGCGGCGATACCGAGGATCAGGGTCAGGTTCAGGATGTTGGACCCGACGATGTTGCCGACCGCGATTCCGGTGTCGCCGCGTGCCGCGGCCAGCGCGGACACCAGGAACTCCGGCGCGCTGGTGCCCAGGCCGATGACGACGACGCCGACGACGACCGGGCTGATGCGCATCCGCGTGGCCAGGCGTGACGAGCCGAGCACCAGGTGGTCGGCGGCGAAGGTCAGCAGCACGAGGCCTGCGACGGAGAGCAGGATCTGCAGGGGCATGAGGTGGCTCCGCTGTCTGGTCGAGGACGACGAGGGGACTTGCTCGCCGACCAGACTTCCCGGCACACCGGCCCATACCGTAGCGCATACCCGCCGCATTGCGAGCGAGCGTCACCGGCCCGGGCGGTCTCCACCGCTCACCGCACAGGCCCCGCTGACGCTGGGAGCCACCGTGCCTGATGCTGTGCCCGGCCCGCTGTCGGGGCCGGGTCACCACTGAGGGACGAGCGGCGGATCCGGTTCGTGCCGCCGCCAGGCTTCGGTGAGGCGGGCGAGGCGGGTGGGCGCGGCAATGCCGAGCACGGTTGCGATCCTGCCGTGGGTGACCTCGAACGTGACGGCGCCGACCACGCGGTCGCCCAGCACGAACAGCACGGCGGGTCCGCCGTTGACGGCCGCGTAGTGGACGGCGGGTGTGCCGCCGGCCAGCCGCCGCTTCGCGGGGGTCGGCTTGAAGCCGGCCCGCGCGACGGCGGCGATGCGCGGCGCGGTGTCGTGGCGCAGCAACGTCTCGACCAGGCCCGCGCCGTCGGAGATCGCGGTCGCGTCGTCGGTGAGCAGCGCCACCAGGCGGTCGGTGCGGCCCGAGGACGCGGCGGCGAGGAACTCTTCGACGACTCTGCGCGCGGCCACCGGGTCGACGTCGCCGCTCCGGCGGCGCTCGGTGGAGATGCGGCGCCGGGCCCGGTGCAGATGCTGCTGACTCGCGGACTCGGTGATGTCGAGGATCTCGGCGGTCTCGGTATGGCTGTAGGAGAACACCTCGTGCAGCAGGTAGACGGCCCGCTCCGGCGGGGACAGGCGCTCCATGAGAATCAGCATGGCCAGGGATACGGACTCGCGCTGCTCGGCGGTGTCGGCCGGGCCGAGCATCGGATCGCCGTCGAGCAGCAGTTCGGGCAGCCAGGCGCTCGCGCTGCGTTCTCGGCGGGCTTGCGCCGAGCGGAGCCGGTCCAGGCACAGGTTGGTGGTGACCTTGGTCAACCAGGCCTCGGGCACGGTGATCCGCCGCCGGTCGGCGGCCTGCCAGCGCAGGAAGGCGTCCTGCACGGCGTCTTCGGCGTCGGCGGCGGAGCCCAGCAGCCGGTACGCCAGCGAGGCCAGCCGGTCGCGGCTGGCCTCGAAGCGGCTGACGTCGAAGCGATCAGCGGTGGTGCCGTCCACGCGAGGCACCCTACGCGGCCGCGCGACGGTCCACGGCGAACGCCTGCTGCGCGGGGGCGAGGTCGCGTCGGCGCTTGGGCAGGCCGAAGGTCGGATGGGAGGTGGTCCACAGTGACAGCTGCACGATGCCGGCCTTGACCCGTGCGGCGTTCCGGCCGGCCAGGTAGTTCGCCTTTGCCCGTCCTCGGCCGTCGACCGGCTGCAGGATGCCGTCGTGCCGCCCGAGGCTGATGTGGTTGCCCACGTAGTCCAGCTTGACGTTCGCGATCTTGCGGCCGGTCAGGCGTCCTACGATCGCTTTCATGGCCTGCCGGCCGGTGTAGCCGGCCGAAGCGCACGACATCGGCAGCGGCCTGCCGTTGTCACCGACGGCGTGGACGCTGTCGCCGGCGGCGTAGACGCTGGGGTGCGACAGCGACCGCATAGTACGGTCGACGACGATCTGGCCGTTCTCGGTGACTTCGAGCCCGCTGGCTGCGGCGATGGGGTGGATCGCGAACCCGGCGGTCCACACGGTCGCGTCTGAGGCCAGCGTCGTGCCGTCGGCGCACAGCACCCGCGTTGCTTCGACGGCATCGACGCCGGTGTGCTCGACGACGGTGATGCCCAGCCGATCGCAGGCCCGCCGCAGGTGCAGGCGGGCCCCGGCACTGAGCCGGGCGCCCAGCTCGCCGCGGGCGACCAGCGTCACCGACAGGCCGGGCCGGGACTCGGCGAGCTCGGTCGCCGTCTCGATGCCGGTCAGCCCGTCCCCGACGACCAGCACACGGCCGCCCTCACCTTGCCTGTCCAGGGCGTCCAGGCGCGCCCGCAGCCGCAGCGCCGCCGGACGGCTGGTGACGTGGAAGGCATGCTCGGCGACGCCGGAAACGCCGTGGCCGGCGACGGCGCTGCCGAGCGTGTAGAGCAGGGTGTCGTAGCCGATCTCGCTGCCGCCGTCGGCCGTGGCGACGGCCTGGCGTTCGAGGTCGATGGCGGCGACACGGGCCAGGTGCAACCGGATGCCGGTGCCCTTGAACACGTCGGCGAGCTTGGGGGCCGCGATTTCCTGGCCGGCCGCCAGCTGGTGCAGCCTCAGCCGCTGGACGAAGTCGGGCTCGGCGTTCACGACGGTGATCTCGGTGTCCGCAGGGGACAGCCGTCGCGCCAGGTTTCCTGCCGCGTAGGCCCCGGCATAGCCGGCGCCGAGGACGACGATGCGGTGCTTCATGCCTTGCTCCTGTCGGTTCGCGTTCGCTCGGGAATTGAGCGGGACAGCGCCCCGATTGCTGACAGGAACGTCCTGTGCCATCGGTCACAGGACGTCAGGGCGTTCGGCGATGCTCACGACGCGCGCGGCACGGGTGCAGGTCGCCTGATCCTGCTGGACGTCATGGCATGTGGCCTGGCTTGTGTATCTCGGCGCCGCGGGACGGGCCGGTGTAGACGTCCTGTGACGGGTCGAGGGTGCTGCGGCTGTGGCTGCGTCGCGCCACGACGAAAAGCGTGAGTGCGACCAGCAGCGCTGCGACGGCCAGGACCCAGATCAGAAGTTCCATGTCCGCACGGTAATGCCACCCGGCCACTGCCGCCGCACTGTGATGGGCCCGCCCGGGCGGGCCCATCACATGGAAGGCGGCAACTGCCATCCGCTCGGTCAGCGGCTGAGCCCGGCCTGGTCGATCCGGCGGTGGTAGCGCATTCCGGCGCGCCCGCCGAGGACCGCGCCGAGCAGTGCCACCGCCGCCAGCACGACCGCCGTCACGATTCCGGCAGCGGTGAGATCGCCCTCGTTGACCGGCAGCCGCGGGAAACCGTTGAGCCGCGACAGGACGTCGTACTGGTCTCCCAGGACCGCCCCGGCCACCGCCACCACGACCGCGATCAGGACCGACCACAGCCACACCGCGACGCCCTGCTTCGTGCCGTCGAAGCGGGCCATCCGGCCGGCCACATAGCCTCCGCAGAAGTACGACACGAACAAGATCACCAGCAGTGCGACGATCCCGGCTATCCCGATCGACGCGGCGGTGTCGGTGACCGCGGTCGTGGCGTCCTGCACCACGCTGTTGTCCGCGGCCGCGAGCCCGAGCGCCGTTCCGGCCGCGGCCAGCAGCGCCGTCAGCAGCACCGCCGTACCCATGGCGGTCAGCCAGCCGAAGAAGGCCGAGCCGAACTTCATCCCGCCGAAGCGGTCGTGTTCGCGGGTGATCACCATCTCGCGCTGCTCGCCGACGCGGTACGTCTCGACGGTCTCCGCCGGTCGCGCATCACCGACCTGCTCGCCGCGAGCGGGCCCTGTCTCATAGTTGGCGCTCATACTTCTCCACCCCCGTGTATGCCCTATCGCGGATGCCGTACCCGGAGCTTGACCGATCAACACCCCGAATTCAGCCGATCTCACCTCCTGAACAGGCATTTCTTGGGGCAGGAGCCGGATCGGCAGGATCCTTCGTCCGTACACTTGTTCAACTAAGTTGAAGGGCGCGGGCGATCGCCGGTCCGGCTGCCCGGCCGCCGCCGGCTTGACCTGCGGCGGCCGGGGGTGTCTCCGCCACGCTACGGCGTGGCTTGTCTCGCCGTTCTGCCGTGATCCAGCGGCTCGACGGCGAACGGCCGGCAGGCCGTCATGGTCGCCTCCGGCTCCTCGGTGAGATTCGCCGATTGCCGCGCATCAGGCGTAGATGAACCAGTAGCCCGAGGGGTAGCTGCTGCCGGTCGGGTACCAGACGCACTGGAGCGGGCCGGTCCAGCCGTAGTTCTGGATGCCGTAGTTGCCGATCCGGACGCACTCCGAGTAGTCGTAGACGACGCCGCGAAGGCTGGGTGTCGCGTGCGCCGGCGTGGCTCCGACGAACACGGTGGCACCCACCAGGGCCGCCGCTGCGATCGCCATTTTGACTCTGCGCATCTTCCCTCCATCGATAGAGCGGTTACCCAAAGCATAGATAACTGGCGATTGATTGGCCTTGCCCGTCCCGGCAGTTGGGTCAGCCTCGTGCGTGGAACCGGATCCTTCATCGGAGACGACGTCCACGGCTCAGGAAGGCTCGGGCGGCCACGAAGCGAGCGGCCGCAGGGCGAGGAAGGCGGCGGCGAGCCGCACCGCGCCCGCGATGAGCCACGGCGCGGCGAGTCCCCACCATCCGGCGACGAACCCGCCGAGCAGCGCGCCGAGGGGCTGGGTGCCCCAGGCCATGAGCAGCCCGACGCTGCTCACCCGGCCCATGAGCGCGGCGGGCACCATCCGCTGCCGCACGGACGACGACGACACGTTCCACAGCGACGCACCGAAGGACGTGACGCTCGCGAGCAGGGTCAGTGTCAGGACGTCACGGGCGAACAACCCGAGGGCGATCATCGCGACCGGTGTCGTGAAGATCGTGATGGTGACCGTGCGGCGGCTGCCGAGCGTGGCGACGATCCGGCCGCTGAGCAGGCTGCCCAGCACCCCGCCGACCCCGGTCAGCGCGACCACCACGCCGTACGCGGCGTCGCTCACGCCCAGCCGTTCACGCGCGAACAGCACGAAGGTCGCCATCGCCATGAAGTTGGCCAGGTTCGCCGCTCCGGACAGCAACGACAGCGTGCGCAACAACCGGTTGGAGCCCAGCCACCGCACGCCCTCACCGATCTCGACCCGCAGGGTGCGCCGCCGGCCGGGTTCGGTACGTGCGCGGATACGCCACACCAGCGCAGCGGACACGGTGAACGTCGAGGCGCACAACCACAGCGGCAGCGAGGCCGCCAGCGAGAACAGCAACGCCCCCAGCGGCGGCCCCACGAACATGCGGTTGGCGAACACCGTCGCGTTCTGCCTCCCGTTGGCCCTCTCCAGATCCCGCGCGCCGACGACCGCCGGCACCAGCTTCTGCGCCGACACCTTCACCATCGTCTCGGCCAGCCCCACGGCGAACGCCACGGCGTACAGGACGGCGACCCCGCTCACCGCGGTCAGCGTCACCGCGGCCAGCGCGCCGAGCAGCAACGCCTGAGCGACCTGGAATCGGGCCATCGTCCGGCGGGCGTCCCACCGGTCGGCGAGCGCCCCGGCCGGCAGCGCGGCCAGCAGCCAGGGCAGCGTGCCCCAGGCGGTCACCCCGGCGATCAGCCGGGGGTCCGATGTCATCGAAGCGGCCAGCAACGGCAACACGGCGACGAACGCGCCGTCGCCGAGGGTCGAAACGGCGCTCGCGGCCCACAGCAGATGCCAGTCCCGGCGTGGGCGGCGCACGGCGTTCGGCACGGTATCGGTCATGGTCATGTTCGGGATGCTGAGCCGACCGGCCCGATCGCGGCCACTGTTTAGCCCTGGCTAAATTGTGGTCATGGCATTGCGGATCTCGCTGGCAGGGCTGGAGCTGGCCCGGGTGCGATTCGCCGTCTCTCCCGCGTACGAGACGGTCATGGCACTCGCGGCGTTGCAGCGGCCGGGCGTCCACGCCGTACACCTGCCCTGGGTCAGGTGGGCACGACCACGCCTGCCCGACACTCCAGGGCTGCGTCTCCTGCTGGACCTGACCGGCGACGACAGAGCCAAGCCCGCCTTCCTCATCCCGCCGCCGGACACCCGCCTGCCCGCGCTGGCCGACGAGTTACGCCGGATCAAGGCCATCAGCCCTTCGCGGGTACGCGAGGAACTGGCCACGCTGACGGTGAGCACGTCCCGGACACGCCGTCTGGCCGACCACCCGTCAGCAGGTCTGCGCGAGCTGGCCGAGGCGCTCGCCTGCTGCCACCGCGAACTCATCGCTCCGCACTGGACCCGGATGGAACGGCTGCTGGAGGCCGACATCGCCCACCGGGCCGGGTTGCTCGCCGCCGGGGGCCTGGAGCGGCTGTTCACCGATCTACATGACGAAGTGGTCTTCGACGGCGGCGAACTGGTGGTGCACCGCACCCGCCCGCCGCTGGTCGCCGAAGCCGTCAGCCTGCACGGCAACGGGCTGATCCTGTGTCCCAGCGTCTTCTGCTGGCCGCGGGTCACCGCCGCGACGCGCCCGATCGCCGCAGGCACGCTCCGCTACCCTTCGCGGGGGGTGGCGACCCTGTGGGAGCGGCCCGCACCGGTCGCCGACGCCCTGGCCACGTTGCTGGGCCGCACCCGGGCGCAGATCCTGATCGGTCTCGCTCAGCCCGCAACGACCGCGGACCTGGCCGGCCGACTGGACGTGACGGCCGGTGCGGTGTCACAACATCTGGGCGTGCTGCGCGCGTGCGGGCTGGTGAGCACGCACCGAGACGGCCGCACGGTGCTGCACCTGCGGACCGATCGCGGCGACCGCCTGCTGGGCTGATGCCTGAGCACCGGCCCGGCGGGCACCACCCCAGCGGACGGCCTTCACCGCCGCTCGCCTGGTGGCGGCCGGCATGAGGCTGCTCACCGCTGCCGGAAGGGCGCCAGGGTGGCGCGGATCTGGTCGCCCGCGCCCCAGTCGTCGTCGAACTGGGCCAGGACGGCAAGGTGCTGGCGAAGCTGGATGATCGGCATACGGCTCCGCCAATCGCTGTCGAGTGAGGTGAGCTCGGCATAGGTCGCGAAGAAGCGGTGCGCTTCGGGCGGTGGCGAAGTCGTCCACACATGGGCCAGATCCACTTCGGCCCACATGTAGGACACCGCCGGATCGATCAGCGCGGGCCGCTCGTCCGCAGTGGCCAGGATGTTCTGCGCCCAGAGGTCGCCGTGCGTCAGGCAGGCCGGGCGGTCCGGCAGCAGGTCAGGCAGCCGGTGGCACAGCCGTTCCAGCGCCGCCCGGTCTGCCCGGTCGAGCGCGGCGTCGATCCGGGGCTGCCCGAGCCACCGGAGCAGCCGGTGCTCGGCGAAGAAGGCGAAGCCGTCGTCGTTCCAGGCGTTGACCTGGCGGCGGCGGCCGAGCCAGTTGTCGCGGTGCCAGCCGAAGCGATGGTGGACGGTACCCGTGTGCAGGCGAGCGAGCACGTGCGCGAACTGCTCCCAGAAGGTCTCGCTGTCCGGCCGGGGCCGCAGCACCGACAGCACGAGCAGGTCCCGGTCCGCAAGGAGCACCTCGGGCGTCGCCACGCCGCCGATGTCGCGCAGGGCGGCCAGTCCTTCGGCCTCCGCGACGAAGACATCGTCGGGCGGGGGTTCGGCGAGAGCCTTGACGAACACGGGCGGTGCCTCCCGGCGGGTGGCGATGCCCGCGAGCGCGGCCTGCCCGCCCGTGGCCGGCTCGACGGTGACGACGTCGTGCATGCGGCTGCGGAGGAGGTTCTCCAGCAGCGCCGGCGAGTGCGTCACGACTGGCGCCTCCTTGCTGTTGGCACCGAAACTTTCGGTGGCCCCTGTGGCGGTGTGTCGATCACTGTAGACCATGGTGTCGTCGTGATCGCTTCGTGTGCCAGCGGCCGTGACGTAGTGGACGTGTTGGGGTGGCAGCTTCCACGCATCCGGTGGAGTCACGGTAGCCGCGGATCGCCGAAAACTTCCGGAAGTTGTTGACAGGTCTGGTTAGACGGTCCAATACTGCGAGCATCGATGATTGTCGACGATCGGCGGCCCTCGGCCGTGGCCATGACCTGGCCCCCGGGCCGCCGGCCGGATCACCCCATCCGCCACCGTCGCGCTGCGCTGTCGGTGAACGCCGCCCGCCCCGGCGGCCCCGACAGCATCGAATCGAGCCCCCCCCCGGGCAGCCCCGCCCGCCGGCTGCCCTTCACGAAGGATGCACTCGCGTGAACGATCACCCGTCCCACCCCATGCTCCGCAGGCGCAGCCGGGTCAACGCGCTCATCGGCGGCCTGTGCGCCGTCGCGCTGGCGGCCGCCTCGATCATCGTGTCCGGCACGGCCCACGCCGAGGCTGATCGGACCATCACCTCGAACTCCACCGGCTGGCACAACGGCTTCTTCTACTCGTACTGGAAGGACAGCGGCAACGTCACCATGACCCTGGGCGCCGCGGGCCGCTACAGCGTGCAGTGGAGCGGCATCAACAACACCGTCGTCGGCAAGGGCTGGAACCCCGGTTCCAGCCACACGGTCAACTACTCCGGCAGCTTCAGCCCCAACGGCAACGGCTACCTGGCCCTGTACGGGTGGACGACCAACCCGCTCATCGAGTACTACGTCGTGGAGGACTTCGGCAGCTACAACCCGAGCACGGGCGCGACCAGGCTCGGTTCGGTCACCACCGACGGCAGCACCTACGACATCTACCGCACGTTGCGCGTCAACCAGCCGTCGATCATCGGCAACGCCACGTTCTACCAGTACTGGAGCGTGCGCCAGCAGCACCGCACCAGCGGCACCATCACCACCGCCAACCACTTCAACGCCTGGGCCGGCCTGGGTCTCAACCTGGGCACGCACAACTACCAGATCATGGCGACCGAGGGCTACCAGAGCAGCGGAAGCTCCACCATCACCGTCAGCGAGGGCAACACGCCGACCAGCCCCAGCGCACCTGCCAGCGCCAGCCCGCGGCCGAGCCCGTCGAGCTCGCCGGGCGGCAGCGGAGGATGCCGGGTGACCAACGCGCTCAATGCGTGGAACAACGGGCTGACCGACAACATCACCATCACCAACACCGGCTCAACCGCCATCAACGGCTGGTCGCTGCGGTTCACCCTCGCCTCCGGACAGAACATCACCTCCGGCTGGAGCGCCACCTTCGCCCCGACCAGCGGTCAGGTGACCGCGACCAACGTGGGTTACAACGCCGCCATCCCGCCGGGCGGATCCACCACCATCGGGTTCCAGGCGACCCACACCGGCAACAGCTCCGCGCCCACCGGGTTCTCCCTCAACGGCACTGCCTGCAGCTGAACCCCGCAGACGCTGCTGCCGTTCCACCGTGTAGCGGCTCCCGGCCGGCGGTCGCTCCGCCGGCCGGGAGCCGTTTGCGAAGTCCTGGCGAGAGTCCTTCGAAGGCTGTCACGTGGCCACGGCGGGCGCCGACCGGTGCCCCGGCCGGCCCCGCCGTACCATCGGGCGCGGCTGCCGCCAGCACGTCCATGGTCCGCCTCCGCTCAGCGGCCGGTCCGGTCGGCTTCGCCCGGGTGCCAGGTCAGCCTCACTTTCAGGTGGCAGGACGTCTCACTCTTGGTGATCACCGCTCCGGCCTGCATGGCGAGATCGACCCCGAACTCCACGTCGACGCCGGCCGGTCCCGCCTGCCGCAGTTGCTCCAGTATCGCTCTGGCCGCGTCGGTCACCGGCACCAGCGCGGCCTGCAGGCTCACCGGCAGCTCGCGGATCGCGTCGCCCACCCGGCCTGCCTTCACCGGCCCGTCCGTCGCGTCCGGCGCCTCGACCAGGATCGATCCGCCGCCTTCCAGCTGGATCTGAGCCACGCTCGCCATGGGCATCCTCCGCTCGTGACACGTACGCCGTGGCCCGATCCGCTTCGACCGCCGAAGCGGATCGGAGCTGGTGCCTCACCGTGGAATGCGGTGAGGCACCATTCGGGACGAGTGATCAGAACGGGGCGGTCTGGTATGCGTCGCCGTCCTTGAGGTCCGTATGGGCCCGCATTCTCACCTGGTCACTCGGGTCCGTCCGCAGGGCGTCGGTGTAGTTGCGCCCTCCGGCCGTGATGGTGCGCTTGCCGAAGGCCTTCCAGTGAGCGCCGCCGTCCGTGGTGCGCTCGATCCAGATGACATCGCCGGGCTTCGGCTCGGTCAGGCGCGTCCACACGTGCTGCACGCCATTGATGTTTCCCACTCGAAGCTCGAGCGTGCGGCCTTCGACCACCGCCGACTCGACGTTCTTCTTGTCCGTTGCGGGAGTAGGGTCGACCATCTGGTCCTGGCGCGTGGTGACAGACATGGTTCCTCCTCAGGAGGCTGTGTCTGAACAGGATTGCCGGATACCGGTCTCCGGACGTCGATTTGCGGAGGAGTGGCAGCAGGCGAGCCAGGGTGTGACATCGGACCGCTTTGCCCATGATCCTCATGGCGGATCCGTTTCGACCGCCGGATCCTGGGGCCGTTTCGGGGAGCGATCGCCACTGGCTATGGCTTCGGGTCAACTCCGCGTACCGTGGGCATCGCCTTCTGGCTGAAGCATGCCCCTCACCTGCTGTCTTCCGGGTGATCAGCCCGCTGACCCGGCTTCAACTTTAGCAGCTCAGGCCGCGTTTCCGGGATAGTCGGTGCGCTTTTTGCGTCTACCCGGGAACAAGCACAGTGGAACGACCGCGCGTGGCGTGGTCACCTTCTCCGACCGCCCGGGCGGACAAGCCGGCCGAGCCTGCGGCGCAACCCGTGGAGTCCGGCCGCGCCGCCCAGTGACAGCAGCCCGAGGAGGATCACGGCGGTGCCCGCCGCGGCCGCCGCGGTATGGGGACCGGGCGCCTGAGCTGTCCGGCACCACGACACCAAGCCGGCGACCGCGGCACCTACCGCCAGCAGGCCGCCGACTGCCCGGGTCCACCGTGGCGCGCGGCCGGAGGCGGCGCTGGTGAGCAGGAGGAGCGTGCCGGCGCCGGCGAGCAGGACCGCGAGGAAGCCGATGAGGACTCCCGCGGCGGCGGCCAGGGCGCCGCGCATGGTCGTGCCGGTGGCCGTGCTGACGACGGCGACGGCGAGCAGCGCCAGGACAGTGGCCGTGGCGAGAGCGATCGCGTGCGCCTTCAGGTCGAGCAGGCGCGGCACCGCCGGTTCGGGCAGGACCGCGTGCCTGGACGCCAGCCGTGACCAGGCATTGGCTCGTACGGGGTGGGTCAGCCAGCGCAGCAGCTGAACGGTACCCGGCTTGTCCGCCGGGAAACACGGATCGACGGCGACCCGCAGCCAGCGCGCGGAGGCGGAGGTGTCGCCGGTGGCGGACGCGGCCACCTGGATCAGCCGCTGGCCCAGGTCGAACAGGTTCTGACCGCCACGCTCATCGTCGATCATAGCCTTGTGCAGCCGGTCGGCGTCCACACCGCGCATGGCCCTCATCCGCTGGGCGTAATCGTCGGGGTCGGAGCCTTCGGCAGCGAGCACGGCGGCCTGGGTTGCCTTGATCCACTCGGGTGACGCGTCCAGTGCCGCGCCCAGATGCGCCACCGCGTCCAGTCTGCCGCAGAGCCAGTCCCAGTCCCGCCACTGCGCGAGGCCGAACGCCGCGAAATGGCCCACCTGGGTGCCGTACAGCTTCAGCGCGCCCAGGCGCCCGGCCAGCTCCCCCGCTTCGTCGTGGCTGAGCACGGGCACCTCCACGTCGGGCCCCAGCCGCAGTAGCCTGAACGGGGCGGGCCGAGCGCCGGCCACCCTTGCGTTGAGACTGCAGGCCAGGACCTCGACCGTGAGCACGCATCCGAGCACGTCCTGCGGCGTCAGGCCGTACACCGAGGCGACCCGCTGAGCTGCCGCGGTGACCACCCGCCCCAGCACCTCGGGGATGCGAAGTCTCGTCAGCTGGGTGTTGACGGCGACCGCGACGGCTGCCGCACCGCTGTGCGGCGGTGGTATCAGCCCGGCGAGCGTGCGCTCGAGTTCGTCGCGGACCGCCAGCACCCGCCGCAGCTGCTCGTCGACGTCCGCCACCGCGGTCCGCAGTCGGGCTGTGTGGTCGCCGTCGAGATCCGTGCGGAGTTTGGACAGCATCAGCCGTAGTGCGCGGTGCGCCGCGGTGACACCCCACTGCCACGGCCGTGTGGTCGCCGGGTCGCCGAGGGGAAGATGTCCCTGGCTTTCCGGCGGGATCCAGCGCGGAGAGGTGGCCAGCACCGCCTCCACCTCCGCCGCGCCCAACCCGGGCGCCGCCGTCAGCGCCGTGCTGGGCCCCGGCCGGGCCAGGCTCTGCGCCTCGCAGACGCCCCCGGCGGCGCGGCCTCGGCGGTAGACCGGCACCAGGCGGCGGGCCAGGTGCGCGAACTCCCGCCGCTCCGCCGGGCTCGACATCAGTGTCGTGAACAGCGCCTGGGCGTCCTCCCAGGCGGCGTTCGAGGCCACCATCAGCTCCGTGATGCCGTCGACGTCCAGGCGGAAGTCTGCCTCCCTGGGAAAGCTCATGGTGGAGCCGATGACCTGCCGGAGCGTGGGCTCCGCACCGAGAGCGGGATCCCCGGCCGATTCGCTGCCGTTGGACGGCACCACGTAGACGATGAGCCGATCGGCAGGGGAGTCCAGCGGCTGGTAGGCGACGGCCCTGAGCACGGGCGCGAACGGCGAGTTGTCCAGGATCCCGCCGTCCAGCAGCGGCCCGGCGCCGCCCAGGTGCGGCGTTCCCGGTGCCTGCTGTGCGCACAGTCCCGGCGTGAGGGGCACGGGCGCGAACGCCACCGGGAACGACGCCGAAGCGCGCGCGGCGCGGGCCAGCTGCGCGGCATTGCCGAGGGCGAAGTCGTTGCGCTCCGACAGCCGGAAACAGCCGTCGAGCCCGTCGTCCAGGTCGGCCGCGGCGGCGGGCGGGACGTACTCGATCCGCCGCGGCGCGTGTTCGAACTGGTACAGCCTTCGGTGGTCGGCGACGGTGAACGGCCGGCCGTAGGAGTCGACGTAGCTGCGCTCGCTGCGGCCCATGCAGGTGGCGGTGATGAACAGGGTGACCGGCTGCCCTTCGGCCCCGTCTGCGTCGACCTGGGTGAGCGCGGAGGCGATGGTCTCGGAGAAGTAGTCACCGTCGAGCACCGATCGCGGGCCGGGGCCAGCGGGCAGGAGCTTGCCCCGCTCCAGGCACGCCCGCTCGGTCCACACCTCCCGCAGCCAGCGTCGCGACCTGGCGGATGTCGCTTCGAAGCTGACCGGGTCCAGGGTCGCGCCACGGGCGACGGCGGCGGCCAGGAGGGTGCCGTTGATGCCTCCGGCGCTGGTGCCCGCGATGACATCGACGACCACGCGGCGGTGCGCGCCGTCCTCCGGATGGCACAGCAGCCACCACTGCTGCGCGGCCGCGTCGTCGGCCACCCCGGACCGCTCCTGCGCCGAGGCCCGCCGCAGCAGGTCGATCTCGTAGGCCACGCCCGCCATCCATACGGCCAGGCTCACTCCACCGTTGAGGACCAGCGCCAGGCGCAGCTCCCGTTCCGGTTCCGCACCGACCATGAGATCAGCATAGGAGAGTGATATTGCCTGCGTACGGCGTCTGAGTCGCGGTGTCGAGCGAGGACGGTCAGTCGGCGGGCACGGCGGCGAAGTTCGCTCCGCCTGGTTTTCCGTGGCGTCCGGCAGATCAGTGAGATATCCCGTATACGTATAAAGCAGATGAATTGCGCATAATAGAAGGATCGCGTCTTGGTTACGAGGTACCTCCATCCCGTGATCGGCGTCGCGCGGGTCGGTGACAGCCGCATCCGCGTACCCCGCGACGGCGACCGCACCGGAGCCACGTGCGGGGGAGCGGCATGAGGCCCAAAGTCTTCATGGACAGCGACCGGGACGTCGCCGGCTACCACCGAGCCTCGTCATGGTGGCAGCGCACGAGCGCGTACGTGGCCGAACTCCAGGCCCAGCTCAACACCATCAAGTCGCGCGGGCTCACCCCCGCGCAGCAGCAGATCGCCGATAAGGCGGACACCCATCTGCGGGCCGCCAGGGACGCGGCGAACAAGAGAAGACTGCTCTGGCCGGACCTCGCCGGCTCCGACATCGACCGGGCGTTCGCCAACATCCACCGAGCCGAGATCAAAATCTTGCGCCTGACGCCTACCGAGGAGCTCGCCGAGCTGGGACCGTTCCTGATCGAGACCGGCCGGCAGCACCTGAAGCCCACGGACCAGCGCCTCAGGGCGCTCGAGGAGCGGCTCGGCGGCAACGGCTACAAAGTCACCGAGGACATGCGGGAACTGGCCGTGTCGGTGCTGCTGGCCTCCCAGGTGGCGGAGGAGCAGGAACGTGCGCAGGCACGCAGCTTCCGCAACATCCTGCTGGCGTCGATCCTGGTCACGTCGGCCATCGCCGTCCTGTTCATCGTGTGGGCATTCAAGGACCCCATGCCGATAGCCTCGAAGCTCTGCTTCACCCCCCAGGACGACCAGCTCGTGTGCCCGATCGGAGCCGCGCCCAGCGGCAGGGACGTCCTGCTCGTGGAGGCCTTCGGGGCCGGGGCGGCCGCGCTGGCCGCCGCCGTGTCGCTGCGCGGGATCCAGGGCACGTCGACGCCGTACTGGGTGCCGCTCATGCTCGTACTGCTCCGGCTGCCGGTCGGTGCGCTGGCCGCGCTCATGGGCCTGGTGCTCATCCACGGCGGATTCGTGCCCGGCCTGTCGAATCTGGACAGCTCCGCGCAGATCGTCGCCTGGGCCATCATCTTCGGCGTGGCGCAGGAGAGTGTCACGCGGCTGGTCGACATCCAGGGCAAGAAGGTTCTCGACAACGTACGCGGACCCGAGCGCGACGGCGAGGTGAGCCTCATCCGGGACGAGTCCCCGCCGGCATGACGGCGGATTCTAGGGGTCGTTGCAACACGTGGTTGGTTGTCTAGGCCGCGAGCAGTGTACGCAGGCGCTCGGCTGGGGTTTCCCAGCCGAGCGTTTTGCGTGGTCGGCCGTTGAGTTCGACGGCGACGGCGTCGAGGTGGTCACGGCTGTGGACGGATAGATCGGTTCCCTTGGGGAAGTACTGCCGCAGCAGGCCGTTGGTGTTCTCGTTCGAGCCGCGCTGCCATGGGCTGCCCGGATCGCAGAAGTAGACCGGAATGTCGGTGGCCACGCTGAAGGCGTGGTGGGCGGCCATTTCGGATCCCTGGTCCCAGGTGAGGGAGCGGACCAGGTGGGCCGGTAGGGCTTGCACTGTCGCCTGGAGGGCGTCGCGCATGTGTTCGGCGCTGCGGCCGGTGGGCAGGTGGACGAGCATGACGTAGCGGGTGGAGCGTTCGACGAGCGTTCCGATGGCCGAACCGCCGTCCTTGCCGATGATCAGATCGCCTTCCCAATGGCCGGGCACGGCACGGTCCTCGACCTCGGCCGGCCGCTCGCTGATCATGACCATGGGGTGCGTGAACCGTGGCTGGCGGCTGGCCGCCTGCCGGTGCGGCTTGCGACGGGCACGGCCGGTGCGCAGCGCACGGGTGAGTTCGCGGCGTAGCTCGCCTCGGCCCTGAACGTAGAGGGCCTGGTAGATCGTCTCGTGGACCACGTGCATCTCCGGCCGCGCGGGGAATCGTCTGCGCAGAGCCTGACAGATCTGTTCCGGGCTCCACCGTTTGTCCAGGTGATCCTGGATGAAGTCCCGCAGGGCGGCATTCTCTCCGATCTTGCCGGGCTTGGGGCGTGGTCGGCGGCCGTCGGCCCGGGCCTGAGCGGCATACGGTCGGTACTGGCCGTTACCCGGATGCCGATTACGGCGGATCTCCCGGCTGATGGTGGACGGGCTGCGGCCGAGCTCTGCGGCTATCGCCCGCACCGAGGCCTTGTCCCGCAGCCGGTCGGCGATGTGGAGACGATCAGCCTCCTGCAGATACCTCGACGACGCTCCGGGCGCCCGCTCTGCCTGAGCGGGCGCCCGGAGCCGGTTGGGGGCCATCCGGCCGTTGCGCCACTCGCGTCCGGTCCGTTCATGAACACCGACGCGTCGGGACGCCTCCCTGTTGCCATAGCCCTGCTGCACGAGCCGGAAGTATTCCTCCCGTTCAGCACGCAGCTTCTTCGGCCCCTGCGCCGTACGGTCAGTACGGATCTTGAAGTCCATCGCACCCCTTGAACTGGGGTGTTGCGACAACCACCAGAACTCAAGGACGTGCCGGCGGGGACTCGGGCCGATACGGCGCGGGACGTCCGTCACCGGACCGTCACCACGTAGGCCTCCGGGAAGAACGCCGCCTGGATGTATTCGGGCGATGCGTAGGCGAAGCCCTGGTCGCCCCAGCCGGTGCCCCAGCTGTTGCGCAGGATGATCCGGCCGTCACTGCGGTAGCCCACGGCGCACACGGCGTGCCCGCCGCCCGCGCTGCCCACGTCGAACTCGTCCAGCTCGCCGCCGGTCTGCGTGGCGTCGCGCCACGTCTTGTCGACGACCAGCCCCACCAGGACCGGCTGATCCTGCGCGATTGCCACCTTCCAGCGCTCGACGTCGAGGCCGACGTTGAAGTACGACGTCGCGCGCAGCTGCGCGGCCGCGGCCCAGAACGCGTTCTCCGGCCCGGCGTAGAGGCTGTCCTCGAGTGCGAAGGGCAGCAGGTCGGTCGTGACCACGCCGTGCTTGCGGCACAGGTCGACCGCCGCCTTGAGCGAGGTGCCCGAACGCTCGATGAAGGACTCCGGCCGGGTCGTGAACTCGTCGGTCTCCTTCGATCCCATCCAGACGTACCGCGGCGAGATGTGCTGGTCCTTGCGCATCAGGCCGGCTTTCACCAGGTGGTAGCGCATCAGCCCGTCGCCGGTGGCCCAGCCCACGCAGGATCCCGTGCCGCCCTGGTCGCCGATCTCCCACCACGGCGCACGCAGATCGACGCTGCTGGGCAGGGGCACGGCTGTCAGGGCGCCGACCGCCATCGCGTCCGCCAGCGTCCAGTCGGTGGTGATCCCCCTGGACGGGACGAGGTTGCAGATGCGCTCGGCGACGGCGACGGCGTGGTTGGCGCTTTCGGCGTTCTTCTTCGTCGTGCGTGGCATGTGTCCTCCTCGGTGCGTCGGAACATTGAGGTCGATGCGCGCAGCATGGGTGCGCCGCCGGTGCGGTCGCGTACACCGACCGCTGCGGGAAGGGCTTCATCGGCGCGCTGACGAGTACGCGGTGCCGTGGTGGCCGCACGTGACCGGCACCGCGATCGCGTGCGGAGTGCAGCCCGAAGCCACCTCGGAGAGCGCGAAGCCGGAGGTCGTAGAGTTGATGAATCGCCGTGGCGGGGACCGGTCGGCCTGTGCGCCGCGACGGACGGGTTCAGGGTGATGTGATGCGCATCGACTGCTATGCAGCGGCCGGCTGCCCGGCGCGGACCTAATCCGAGAAGACTGCCTCGCCCATGGGAGCTCCACCTGTTCGCTTGCTGAACCCTGAGAGCCGAGCCGCACCTCGACTCCACCAGGAAAAGCGTATCGGACTAGCGTCGGAGCGAAGCCGCAAACCGAAATCCGCAGCTACGAGCGCCGGAGCGCGGCCGTCGGACATGGACTGCACGCGGAATGGGACGAACGCCGTCGATCGGCCCAGCCGAGTCGCCGCATTTCGCGGGTTCGGCCACCGGGGCGACCGGATGTGTCATAACGTGACAGAACCACGCAGGGAACTCTGCAAGCCCTGCGACGTCCGAGGATCAACATGACGAACCTGGCTGAGTCGTCCTTCGGCAACGGCGACGTCCTTCTGTGGATGTTCGAGTTCTTCCTGCTCGTTATCTGGTTCTGGCTGCTCATCACGGTTTTCGCGGACCTCTTCCGCGATCATGAGGCGTCGGGCTGGGTCAAGGCGCTGTGGATCATCCTGGTCATCGTGCTGCCGTACCTGGGCGTCCTGCTCTACCTCATCGTGCGCGGCCGCGGCATGGCCGAACGCGCCCTGAAGCAGCAGCAGGCCATGAGGCAGCAGATGGACGCACAGATCCGCGCCGTGGCCGGCACCGGCTCGTCTCCCGCCGATCAGATCGCGAAGGCCAAGGAACTGCTCGACACCGGCGCGATCACACAGGCCGAGTTCGAGACGCTCAAGATCAAGGCGCTGTCGTCCTGAGCGCGTTCCCGACCGGCCGGGTGACAGAGCGGCCGATCAGGTCCGGATCCGGTGAACTGCGCCGCCGCGCTCGGAATCGAAGGCTCTCCAGGCTGTTGACGACCGTCACGTTGACCGCGGTCGTCCCGTGTTCTAGCAGCTCCTCGCCTCCATCTGCGACAACCACGGAGGAAGCTGGCGGGGATCGCTCTGCGGCCGCGGGTGGGGCGTGCCGGGGCGGGTGTCCTAATCGGGTCTCATCAGAAGAATGGTCGTATTACCCTCATTGTGGCATTGATTGGGGGATGGGACATGCGCCGCTTCCAGAGCGAATCGATCATGAAAGACGAGCGTCTGGTATCCGAGATCGCCGAGCTGCTGCCCGAGATGGAGAGCCAGCTGTCCGGTCTGCCCGACGGACATGTACGACGTGACGTCAGCCTGCTCGCCGAGACACGGGATCCGGTCACCGCCGAGCGGGCCGTGCGTGAGGCCCTGAGCCGTGAGTCCCGGGTGGAGGCCATCGTCCAGCGACTCGGCCGGCCCACCCTGCTCGTCCGCAACGACACGTTCGAACTGCCGCAGGCGAAGATCTGGCGCTCGCGGCTGTATCCCGCCAAGTCGCGCCTCGACGCGGCCATCCGCTCGGTCGGGCGGCTGGAGGTGACCGGCCTGTCGGTGCCGTACGCGGGAACCGCCTGGATGATCGCGCCCGGCATAGCCGTGACCAACCGGCACGTGGTCGCGGAACTGGTACGGCCGCGTGGCGGCGAGTTCGTGTTCCGGGCGAGCCCGATCGGGCTGCCCCTGGCCGCGCGGCTGGACTTCAAGGAGGAGTACGCGGGGGTGCGGCCGTTCGAGGTGCGGGTCAAGCGCGTGCTCTACGTGGCCGATCAGGGCGCCGACGCCCCGGACCTGGCGTTCATCGAGCTGGAGGCGCCCAAGGGCCGCCGGCTGCCGCCGCCGCTGCCGCTCTATGAGGGCGAGCCGCAGCCGGGCCAGGTGGTGGCGGTCATCGGTTATCCGGCGGAGGATCCGCGCAACAGCCTGCTGGACCAGACCCGGCTGTTCGGCGGGATCTACGACGTCAAGCGCCTGGCGCCGGGCGAGGTGATGGGCAAGGTGGACCGTAAGGTCTTCACGCATGACTGCACGACGCTCGGGGGCAGCTCCGGATCTGTGGTGATCGATGTCGAGACCGGTGGCGCGCTAGGCCTGCACTTCGCCGGCGAATACCTGGACGCCAACTACGCGGTGACCGTATCCGAACTCCGCCGCCATCTGCAGAAGCTGGACGGTACGGCGAAACGGGCCGTGAAGCCGCAGTCGGTCAGCCTCGCCCAGACGATCAAGCCCGAGCCGGAGGCGCGGGTGTCGGCGGCGTCCCTGCAGGACCGCGCGGGCTTCGACGAGACGTTCCTGGGCACCGCGGCCAACCTGAAGACGCCGCTGCCGGAGCTGTCCGGGCCGCTGGCCGAGGCCGCCGCCGTCGTGGACGCCGACGCCCGCGGCTCCGCCCGGCACCTGCTCAAGTACCAGCACTTCACCATCGCGATGCACACCGTGCGTAAGTTTGCGATCTTCACTGCCTCGAACATCGACGGTTCACTCAGCCGCCTGCTGAAGCGGGGGCAGGACCGCTGGAGCTTCGACCCGCGGTTGGACGCCTCGCTACAGGTCGGCAACGCCCTCTACGCGGGCAACGACCTCGACCGGGGGCATCTGGTCCGCCGCCTGGACCCCGCCTGGGGGAGCCTGGAGGACGCGAAGCGCGCCGAGAAGGACACGTTCTTCTTCACCAACGCCACGCCGCAGCACATCGAGTTCAACCAGCACCTGTGGCTGGAACTGGAGGACTACCTGCTCGGGCACGCCGACACGCTCGACTTCCGCGCGTGCGTGTACACCGGCCCGGTGTTCAGCGAGGAGGACCCCGAGTATCGCGGTGTGCGGCTGCCCCGGGCGTTCTGGAAGGTCGCCGTCATGGTGCACGCCGAGACCGGCAAGCTGACCGCCACCGCCTACACCGTGAGCCAAGCCGACCTGATCACCGACATCGAGTTCGTGTTCGGCCAGTTCAAGACGTATCAGGTCCCGATCGCGCAGATCGAGGAGCTGACCGGGCTGCGGTTCGGCAAGCTCAAGAACGCCGATCCGCTCGCCGGCAGGGAGGCGGCGCCGGGCGCGATGCCGCTGCACGAGCTGAGGCGGCTGGAAGACATCCGGCTGGTGTGAAAAGGCAGGGCCACACCGACGGCGGCCGGACCGGCCGCCGTCGGTGCCTTCCGGTGGCATCGCGGCGGTCAGCCGGCGCCTGGGCGTCATCGACGTCTTCATGGTCGGATCGGACTCGCGCCTGTGCTCCACCTGGTGGACCGAGCGCGGCGGATGGGCGCCGACCGCGCTGCAGATCGGCTGGTGGACCCAGACCGGCGGCTGGGCACTCGGCTACCAGCTGCTGAACGTCTTGAGCGCCGACCGGCGCCGACCGGTGCCGGGCGGCGCTCAGGAGCGGCATACCGCCGCGAGTGGCTGGTCCGGTGGCAGGTACGCCGTCCGTTCAAGGTCGGTGAGGTCCCGGTTGACGGCCGAGCAGATCTTGTCGATGGCGGCGACCGGGTCCTGCGGGGTGATGCTCCACAACCGCGCTCTGCCGTCGTAGCCGCCGGTGGCCAGGGTGTGCCCGTCCGGGCTGAACGCCACCGACCGCACGCCGCTGGTGTGCCCGGTCAGCGTGGTGCGGGCCTGCCCGGTGGCGGGGTCCCACAGCCGCACCGTGCCGTCGTCGCTGGCCGTGGCCAGCGTGCGCCCGTCCGGGCTGAACGCCACCGCGTTCACCCAGCCGGTGTGGCCCGTCAGCGTGGTGCGGGTCTGGCCCGTAGCCGGGTCCCACAGCCGCACCGTGCCGTCGGAGCTGGCCGTCGCCAGGGTGTGGCCGTCCGGGCTGAACGTCACCGAGGCCACAAGATCGGTCTGGCCGAGGGTGGCGCGGGTCTGCTCGGTGGACAGGTCCCACAGTTGCACCATGCCGTCGTAGCCGCCGGTTGCCACCGTGCGCTCGTCCGGGCTGAACGCCACCGAGGACACCGGATCGGTTTGGCCGAGGGTGGCGCGGGCCTGCCCGGTGGCCGCGTCCCACAACCGCGCCGTGCCGTCGTCGCTGGCCGTGGCCACGGTATGCCCGTCGGGACTGAACGCCACGGACCGCACGCCTCTGGTGTGGCCGGTCAGGGTGGTGCGAGGGAGGCCGGTGGCCGGGTCCCACAGCCGCGCCGTGCCGTCGGAGCCGGCCGTGGCCGGGGTGCGCCCGTCGGGGCTGAACGCCACCGACCATACGGGGCCGGTGTGGCCGGTCAGGGTGGTGCGGGTCTGCCCGGTGGCCGGGTCCCACAGCCGCGCCGTCCCGTCTTCGCCGCCCGTGCCCAGGGTGCGCCCGTCCGGGCTGAACGCCACCGACCACACCGGGCCGGTGTGCCCGGTCAGCGTGCCGAGCTCGGTGGCCGGGTTCCACAACCGCACGGTGTCGTCGGAGCTGCCCGTGGCCAGGGTGTGCCCGTCCGGGCTGAACGCGACCGCGTTCACCCAGCCGGTGTGGCCGGTCAGGGTGGTGCGGGCCTGCCCGGTGGCCGGGTCCCACAATCCCACCGTCCCGGAGCTGGCGGTGGCGAAGGTGCGCCCGTCCGGAGCGAACACCACGGCCCCCACGGTGCCGGTGTGGCCGGTCAGGGTGGTGCGGGTCTGCCCGGTGGCCGGGTCCCGCAGCCGCACGGTGCCGTCGTCGCCGGCCGTGGCCAGGGTGCGCCCGTCGGGGCCGAACGCGAGCGACTTCACGCCGCTGGTGTGGCCGGTCAGGGTGGCGCGGGCCTGCCCGGTGGCCGCGTCCCACAGGCGCGCCGTCTTGTCGTCGCTGCCGGTGGCCACGGTGCGCCCGTCCGGGCTGAACGCCACCGACCAGACGGGGCCGCCGTGGCCGGTCAGGGTGGCGCGGGTCCGCCCGGTGGCCGCGTCCCACAGCCGCACCGTCTTGTCGTCGCTGCCGGTGGCCACGGTGCCCCCGTCCGGGCTGAACGCCACCGACCGCACGCCGCTGGTGTGGCCGGTCAGGGTGGCGCGGGTCCGTCCGGTCGCCACATCCCACAAGCGCACCGTCTTGTCGTCGCCGGCCGTGGCGAGGGTGCGCCCGTCCGGGCTGAACGCCACTGACCGCACGCCGCTGGTGTGGCCGGTCAGGACGGCGCGGGTATGCCCGGTGCCCGGGTCCCACAGCCGCGCCGTCCCGTCCTCGCCGCCGGTGGCCAGGGTGTGCCCGTCCGGGCTGAACGCCACCGACCAGACGGGGCCGGTATGGCCGGTCAGGGCGTTGCGGGCCTGCCCGGTGGCCGGGTCCCACAGCCGGACCGTGGCGTCGTCGCCGCCGGTGGCCAGGGTGTGCCCGTCCGGCCGGAACGCCACCGACCAGACGAGGCCGGTATGGCCCGGCAGCGTGTTGCGGGTCTTGCCGGTGGCCGGGTCCCACAACCGCACCGTGCGGTCGTCACTGCCGGTGGCCAGGGTGCGCGCGTCGGGGCTGAACGCCACCGACAGCACGTGGCCGGAGTGGCCGGTCAGCGTGGTGCGGGTCTGCCCGGTCGCCACATCCCACAGCCGCACCGTCTTGTCGTCGCTGCCGGTGGCCAAGGCGTGCCCGTCCGGCCGGAACGCCACCGACCACACGCGGCCGGTGTGGCCGGTCAGGGTGGTGCGGGTCTTGCCGGTGGCCGGATCCCACAGCCGCACCGCCTTGTCATTGCTGCCCGTGGCCAGGGTGTGCCCGTCGGGGCTGAACGCCACCGACAACACGTCACTGGTATGGCCGGACAGGGTGGTGCGGGCCTGCCCGGTCGCGACATCCCACAGCCGCGCCGTGCCGTCGGCGCCGCCCGTGGCCACGGTGTGCCCGTCCGGGCTGAACGCCACCGACAACACACTGCTGGTGTGGCCGGTCAGGGTGGTGCGAGTCCGTCCGGACGCGACATCCCACAGCCGCACCGTGCCGTCGTCGCCGGCCGTGGCCAGGGTGTGCGCGTCCGGGCTGAACGCCACCGACAGCACGCCGCCGGTGTGGCCGGTCAGGGTGGTGCGGGCCTGCCCGGTGGCCGGGTCCCACAGCCGCACGGTGCGGTCGGCGCTGCCGGTGGCCAGGGTACGCCCGTCCGGGCTGAACGCCACCGTCCATACGCTGCTGGTGTGGCTCAGGCGGCGCCGGAGGGGCAGCGCTGCGGCGGCGTACAGGCTGGCTATGGCTTCGGTGGTGGGGCTCGTCCGGTAGGCCAGGACGGCCAGCAGCGAGGCCAGATCGGAATTGGCGTCCAGGAGGGTGGTGGACTGCGCGGCGAGCTGCCGGGACTGGGCCTCCCGCTTCGCGGCGACCGCGGCCTGCCGCAGCCACCCGGCCACCCCGGTGGTGGTGAGGGCGACGATGAGCAGGCCGGCCAGGATGACGTTCAGGCGCCTGGCCCGCCGGTGTCCGGCCTGCTGGCGTTGACGGCTCGCGGTCAGGAACATCCCGATGTCGCGGGGCAGGTGGCGCTGCTTGGCCCAGTCGAGGCCCTCGGCCAGATCGGTGCCGTGTAGCAGGTCGTCGGGGTTCTGGTGGTGCGCCCAGCGGATGCGCTTCTCGTCGACGCGGCGCAGCCAGTCGTGAAAGTCGTGGTCCTTGCTGACCCAGTCGCGGAGGGTGTGCCAGTCGCGGATGAGGGTGTCATGGACCAGTTCGGCGACCGGGAGAGCGGAGGCGTCGTGGGGCTGCCCGGTGGCGGGGACGGCGTGGGTGGTGACGATCCGCTGGCTGGTCAGAATGGCCAGCACCTCGTCTGCCTGATTGGCGGTCCGGTCGCCGGAGACGGGGTCGTCCGCGTCGGCCAGTTCGCGTAGCACGTCCAGGGTGCACTGTTGCCGGACGCCGGGGATGTGGTGGGCTTCGTCGGCCGGGCGGACCAGCGCGGTGAGGATCCGCTGCGCGGCAGGCCGCTGCGCTGGGCTCAGCTGGTTGATCGCGGTGTCGCACCAGGTGGCCAGGCTGCCGGTGACGCCGCCGATGCGCTGGTATGCGTCGTGGGTCAGGTAGCCGTCGTGCCGGCGCTGCCACAGCTGCTGCAGCGTCAGTTCCAGCAGGGGCAGCATGGTGATCGGCGCGTGGTGGCCGGAGGCGTCGGGGCCGACGGCCAGCACGTCGGTGATGATGCGTTCCACGAGCCCGTCCTGGCAGCGCAGTCCCACCGCCGCGGCCGGTTTGGTGACGATGTCGTGCAGATCCTGAGCGCTCAGGGTGGCCGGCACGTTGACCAGGCCGGGCGTCAGCGCCTGCAGCAGCTCCGGCGCCTGTGCGGCCAGCTGCGGGTAGAAGTCGTCGCGCATCACCAGGACCAGACTCAGCGGGGCGGTCGCGTCGAGCGCCGCCAGGAGCTGGTCGAGCACGTCGCGAGAGGCACCGGTCTCCCCGGCGGCGGGTGCGGTCAGCAGCTCCTCGAACTGGTCGATGATCAGCAGCAGCCGGGCACCGGCCGGCTCGTCGGCCAGCCTGCGCTCGACCGCCGCGGCGATCGAACCGCCTTCGGCCACCGGCAGCCCGGCGCGCTCGAGTTCGGCCGGCAGGTCCTGTCCCGGGCGGGCCAGCACGGGTATCCAGCGGTCGCTGCCGGGCAGCGCACCGGCGGCCAGGGCGGGCAGCACGCCGGCTTGCACCAGGGACGACTTGCCCGCGCCGGAGGGTCCCAGCAGCAGCAGCGCGCGTCGCGTCCCGGCCAGCGCGTCCAGCACATGCTCCACCGCGCTCGTCCGGCCGTGGAACCAACCGGTGTGCTCGGCGGTGAACGGCTCCAGTCCCCGGTAGGGGCAGACCTGCTGCTCGGCCAGTTCGGGCCACACCCGCCGCAGGGTCTGGGTCGGTGTGGCATAAGCGATCCCCGTGCCGCGTAGGTGGGCGTCCGCCGGGCTGATCGCGGTGATCATGCCGATCACCAGACCGGTGACCTCATCGAACACCGGCCCGCCGCTGAATCCGGTCGTCAAGTCGTTGGCGTCGGTCAGCTGCAGGAGCTCACCGGCACCCGGGGTGGCAAGCAGGTCACAGGCCACCCCGAAGCCGTAGTGGCCGCCGGGCGGAGCCTGCGCAGGGAAACCGAACGAACAGACCCGGCGCCCCCGGCACCCCGCCGCGGATCCCAGTCCCGGCACCGAGGCGTCCGGCGGCACGCTGTCCAGCTGCACCAGCGCGACATCCTCGGCCTCCGGCTCCCGCCATGACGAGGCCAGCACCTGCCCGGTGACCCGCGGCGCACCGTCCAGATGGGGGAAGGCCAGCCACAGCCGCGCGCCCGGGCCGCCCCCGGCGGCCGCCACCACATGCGCGCACGTGACCAGCAGGCCCGTGCCGACCAGGAACCCGGCCCCGGCCACCTCGCCTTCGGCGCCGAGGACCTGCGCGACCGCGCCGGCTCGCCCTGAACCCGGTCCGTCGCTGAGAGTCGCCACCACCATCTCCGTCCATAGCCGCCCGCCTCAACCCGGTTCCAACCGCCACCCTCCAACCGCATCCCAGCCGGGTCCCCATTGGCCGACTCCTGATCGCCGCGACGTCCGGCCGGTCAGCGGCGGTACGCGGCGCCATGGTGCCCAGCTCATGGATAGCACGCATGCCGGGCGCCGGATGCTCGAACAGCCCTGTTGAGGTTGCGCCCCCGCATGCACCCATACCTACGATGACCTGCTGTTTCGTCGTGTCCGCACGGTGCCCTCGGGCGCGTGCGGCAGCCCGCCGCGGACGGTCCTCGCCGTGTCCGCCGCGGCCGAAGGTCTGATCGCGACCATCGGACATGGAACCGACATCTGAGATTGACATGTGACGTCATATGTCGTTAGTGTTACATGTCCTGATGGGCAGGGCCTCCGGGCCGGAGGTGGTCTTCCGGGCGGCACCGAGGCTCTCCCGGCCCGCCGGAGGCGCGTGCGTGCCACGGTCCGCCGAAGTGCCGGCTCGGCGGCGGCCGGCGCGACGTCATCACCAGGACCAGCGACGGCGAAATCAAGGAACGCGCGGCACGTCACCGCAGTGTGAAAGCAGCTGCGGTCATTTCTGTCCAGCGGCAATCGAAAGGAACCAAACGTGACCCCAGCCCTTTCCGCCCTCGGGAGATCGCTGGCGGCGATCGCGGTGCTCGTCGCTGCCACGTCGACGGCCGTGATCGCGCATCAGCTGCCGGCTTCGGCCGCGATCCAGGCGACCTACTACGTCTCGCCCGACGGCAACGACGCCAATCCGGGAACCATCACGTCGCCGTTGCGGACCCTGCAACGGGCGCGGGACGTCGTCCGCACCGTCAATGCGAACATGACCGGCGACATCCACGTGTACCTCCGCGGCGGCACGTACCCGGTGAGCAGCACCATCGAGTTCGGGGCGGCCGACTCCGGCACCAACGGCAACCGGGTCGTCTACGCCGCATACGCCGACGAGACGCCGGTCCTCGACAGCGGCGTCCAGGTCACCGGATGGACCCAGCACAGCGGCAACATCTGGAAGGCCCCGCTCAACCGCGCCAACAAACTGCGCGCGCTGTACGTCAACGACAAGCGGGCATACATGGCCGCCAAGACGATCAGCTCCGCGGGCTGCCACGGAACCTACAACGTCACGGCCGGGCAGGCCTCCTGGGCCTGGGAGTCCGGTTCCCAGTGTGACGGGGCCCGATACAGCTCGGCGGACTTCCCCGCGATCGCCGGCAACCACGACGACATCGAGATCGAGACGGGCACGACCTGGACCACGGCCATCGTCGGCGTGCGCCAGGTGACGACCGACGGCGGCAGCCGGGTGGCGCTGTTCCAGCAGCCCGGTGCGGCCATCGCCCAGGGCGCGTTCAACGGCAACGCACAGGTCGGCGGCGTCCACAAGGTCATGAACGCCTACGAGTTCCTGGACACGCCGGGCGAGTTCTACTTCGACAAGACCAGCCGGACCCTGTACTACTACAAGGCCGCCGCCGAGAACATGACGACGGCGACGGTCATCGCGCCCAACAACGTGACCACGGCGCTGCGGATCGCCGGTACCTCGACCAGCAGCCACGCCCGCAACATCACGCTGTCCGGCCTCACCGTGCAGCACTCCGACTGGAACCTGTTCAACGTGGCCGGCGCGGCGTTCAAACAGGCGCAGCAGGGCAACCTGGGTGCCACCGCATACGCCAAGGGCAACTTCCACGTCTACTACTACCGCAATGTCGACGTCACCCCGGCGATGATCGACATCCAGAACGCGGACGGCATCGCCCTGCAGGGCAACCGGATCCAGCACACCGGCGCCGACGGAATCCGCATGGTGAACGATGTGCAGAACGCGCAGCTGACCGGTAACCGCACCAACGACATCGCGGGGTCCGCCATCAGCATCGGCCACCCGCAGCACGTCTATATCGGCGACGGTACGTCGACCAACCGGGAGAAGTACTCCGCCCAGGTCGAGGGACTGCCCAAGAACATCGACATCAAGAACAACCACCTCTACGACAGCGCGGTGCTGTTCAACGGGCACAGCCCCATCTCGGCGTACTTCGCCGACACCCTCGTGATCCAGCGCAACCGGATCGAGAAGGCACCCTGGTCGGGCATCACGCTGGGCTGGGGATGGTGGAACTTCGACGGCTCGGCGGGCTCGATCGCGCCGAACCGCCCGACGACCACCGCGAGGAACAACAACATCAGCTACAACCACATCATCGACACGGTGCAGCGCCTCAGCGACACGGCGCCCATCTACACCCTCGGCAGCCAGCCGGGGACCACGATCACCAACAACTACCTCCAGGGCGTGCCCTCCGGCCACAAGTACGGGCTGCACCCCGACGAGGGCTCGGCCTACCTGACGTTCCGCGACAACGTCCTCAGCGTGGACAAGAACGTCACCTGGCTCATCAACTCCGACGACTTCGGCCGCAAGCACGACCTGAGCATCACGCAGACCTACGGCCCCATCAACAAGGTCTCCAACAAGAACCTGCCCAACAGCACGATCCACGACATCCTCGTCTCCACCGACTACGTCTGGCCGGCGGCGGCCTACGCTATCGCCGTGAGCTCAGGCCTCGAGGACGCCTACCGCGGCATCATCCCGCAGAGCAATCTCTCCCTGCCCGATCACGTGCTGCCCGCCAGCACGTTCGTCAGCGGCACCGGATCGTCGGTTCCCGTCCGGAGCGCCGGCGACGCGTCCAAGGCGATCTGGCTGGCGCCCTCCGGCACGACGAACTTCGCGGCCGGGCCGACGATGACCCGCGCCGACGGCACCGCCACCGCCATCGCCGTCCCCACCACGCCGGGCGACTACCGGCTGTACGTCGTGGACGCGCAAGGCAACCGCTCCGCCGAGTCGAAGTCGCTCGTCAGGCGGCAGGGCAGCGGAGGCGGTCAGCAGAACGTGCAGATCGTGGGCGGGCAGTCGGGCCGCTGCATCGACGTGCCGTCGAGCTCGACCACCAACGGCAGCCAGGTACAGCTGTGGGACTGCCACGGCGGCACCAACCAGCGGTGGACCTACACCACCGGCAAGCAGCTCACCGTGTACGGCAACAAGTGCCTGGACGCGTCCGGGGCCGGCACGGCCAACGGCACCGCCGTGGTGATCTGGGACTGCCACGGCGGCCTCAACCAGCAGTGGAACCTCAACGCCAACGGCACCATCTCGAACGTCCAGTCAGGGCTGTGCGCCGACGCCACCGGCGCGGCCACGGCCAACGGCACCAGGATCGTCCTGTGGTCCTGCAACGGCGGCGCCAACCAGCAATGGAGCCTGCGCAGCTGACCCGAAGCACCGGTCACCGCCCGGCTTCCGCTGCCCTGCCGCGGAAGCCGGGCGGCGTCGCGCACCTCACCCCTGCGGGCTCAGGCGCGGGTCCACCGCTGGTTCGCCGCGGCGGTGCAGGACCACAGGATCACGGGGGTGCCGTTGGCAGTGGCGTTGCCGGAGACATCCAGGCAGAGCCCTGAGCTGACGCTGCTGACGGTGCCGTTGGCGTTGAGGTTCCACTGCTGGTTGAGGCCGCCGTGGCAGGCCCACAGCTGCACCTTCGAGCCCGCTGCGGCACCCGTCGGCGCGTCCAGGCACTTGCCCAGCGACTGGATGCTCTGGCCGCTGACGGTCCACTGCTGGTTCGCCCGGCCGCTGCAGTCCCAGATGATCGGCTGTACGCCGTTGGCGGTGCTGCTGTTGGGCACGTCGAGGCAGCGTCCGGAGGCGGCGCTGACCAGCGCCGATGTCGTCGGGCCGGTGCCGCCCGAGCCGATGCTGCCCGGCACCGAGCGCAGCGCGGTGTACCAGGCGGCGGCCATCTTGTCGTAGCCGGTCGCGGTCGGGTGGATGCCGTCGATGAGGTCGGCGGTGGTCAGCGCGCTGTGCATGTCGACGAGGTGGACGTGCTTGCCGGCGTTCACCTTGCTCTGCACGATGCCCGGGATGGCGGCGTTGTAAGTCCGGGCGGCGTTCTCCTGGCCGGCGTTGCTCAGCGGGATGATCGTGGCGACGAACACGTCCGCCGCGGGCGCCACGGCGGTGATGCGGTCGAGCAGGCTGGACAGCCTGCCGGGCGCCGTGGACAGCTGATAGTTCTGCAGGACGTCGTTGGTGCCGATGTGCAGCAGCACCGTACGCGGTGCCGTCGTCTGGAGCCAGCCGGTGATGTTCGCGTCGATCTGGTCGATGCGCCATCCGGGGTGGCCCTCATGGTCGTGGTCGCCGAGGCTGGACGGCCCGTTGAACTGAGTGCCGACGAAGTCGACCCGGTATCCGCCGGCGGCCAGCCGCTGCCACAGGCCTGTTCGGTATCCGCCGGGAACCTGGGTGCCTTCGGTGATCGAGTCGCCCAGCGGCATGACCCGGACCCCGCCATTGGATTCGGCGCTGGCGACGCCGCTCTGCGTCAAGGCCATCGAGGCCGTCAGCGCCAGTGTGGCCGCCGCGGCGGCGAGCCGGCGGGCGTGTTTGGACATGGTCGGTCCCTTCGTTCTGTCGTGTGTGTCGGCCCTCGGCGAGCGCGGCCCGTGCTGGAGCGCCGATGACGGTGACCGCTAACACTTGAAGTGCTCTGCGGCTGCCGCACCATTTGTAGAGCTAGAACAGCCTGGGTTCATTGACAAAGGCCGAAAGATGGCAGATCCAATGTGACCGACCACATCGGCCGCGTCAAGTGCGGCGGACGGCGGTTTCGCCAGGCGATGGTGCACTGGCAACGGGAGCAGGCAGAACTCGGCATGTCATACGATGTCTGACGTACGGTCGTCCCGTGTTCTGGCAGCTCCTCGCCTCCATCTGCGACAACCAGCGACACGGCAGGCCGTTCCGACGTGGAAAACAGCAGCTCTTTCGCTGCCTCGCGTAAATCGACAGCAGTCATTGACATGTGATGTGTGATGTCGATACCGTGACGCTGTCCCGCTGGGACGGAAGGCTCAGGGCAGTGAGCTGACCACCGTCCACGCGGCTGTGCGGTGAGAGACAACGCCGGGCCACCCGCGGTCGCACCCCCTCACGTTCAAGGACTCGTCCATCGCCCAGGACGATGCCGACCAACTGTGTGCCCGCCCGGGTGCGGCGGTCTGGCCGCGCTGCCGAGCGCCCCTCATCCGCGCGCCGCACCCGGCAGGGCAGCCGACGCTCCCAAGCAAGGAGACAGCACCGTGACCACACTCCACGCGACCAGACCACATCACCGGTGGCTGGCCGGACTAGGCACAGTCGCCATGGTCATCGCAGGCGCACTGGCCATGACCGCACTGACCGGCCCGCCCGCGTTCGCCGCCACGACCGCCGGATGCGGAAAGGCCCCGACGCTGCGCAGCGGCACGAACACCATCCAGAGCAGCGGCCAGAGCCGCAGTTTCATCCTGCGGATCCCCGACGGCTACAACAACACCCGGCCCTATCGCCTGATCTTCGCCTACCACTGGCGGGGCGGCACGATGAACGACGTCTCGTCCGGGGGGACCAGCGGGACCGCGTGGTCGTACTACGGCATGCAGCAGCAGTCCGACAACAGCGCCATCCTGGTCGCCCCGCAGGGCAACGGCAACGGCTGGGCCAACAGCAACGGCACGGACGTCGTCTTCACCGACGACATGATCCGCGTCATCGAGAACGACCTGTGTGTCGACACCACGCAGCGGTTCGCCATGGGGTTCAGCTACGGCGGCGGCATGAGCTACGCGCTGGCCTGCGCCAGGGCGAGCGTCTTCCGTGCCGTGGTGGTGTACGCGGGCGCGCAGCTGTCCGGCTGCAGCGGCGGCACCCAGCCGATCGCCTACTTCGGCATCCACGGCATCTCCGACAACGTGCTGAACATTTCGCAGGGACGGGGCCTGCGCGACACGTTCTTGCGCAACAACGGCTGTGCGGCGCAGAACGCCCCGGAGCCGGCTCCCGGCAGCGGCAGGCACATCACGACGACCTACTCCTGCCGGGCGGGATACCCGGTGCAGTGGGCCGCCTTCGACGGCGGTCACGGACCGGCGCCGGTGGAGGGATGCTCCGGCTGCGAGGACGGCGTCCGGACCTGGAGCAAGGCTGAGGCCTGGCGCTTCCTGTCCCAGTTCGGGTCCGGCCCGGCGCCGAGCTCTCCGCCGCCGAGCAGCCCGGCCCCCGGCCAGTCGAACGTGCTGGTAGTCGGTCAGCCGTCAGGGCGCTGCATCGACGTGCCCGGCTCCTCCACGACGAACGGCGCCCAGCTGCAGATCTGGGACTGCCACGGCGGCACGAACCAGCGCTGGACCTACACCGCCGGCCGGCAGCTGACGGTGTACGGCGGCAAGTGCCTGGACGCCAACGGCAACGGCACCGCCAACGGCACCGCCGTCATCATCTGGGACTGCAACGGCCAGGCCAACCAGCAGTGGAACCTCAACGCCAACGGCACCATCACCGGCGTCCAGTCGGGGCTCTGCGTGGACGCCGCGGCAGCCGCCACCGCCAACGGCACCAAGCTCCAGCTGTGGAGCTGCCACGGCGGCGCCAACCAGCAATGGAGCCTGCGCAGCTAGCCGAAGGGCAGCGGGCCGGTCCCGTCCAGGGGCCGGCCCGCTGCCCGCCGCCCTAGGCGCTGGTGCAGGTCAGCGTGGGAGCCGACGGGGTCCCGCCGGCAAGGAATCCGAAGGTCGTCGAGGCGTTCGCCGCCAGCGAGCCGTTGTAGGAGACGTTGCGGATCGTGACCGCCGAGCCGCTGGCCGACAGCGTGCCGCTCCACACCTGGGTGATGGTCTGGCCGCTGCTGAGCGTCCACTGCACGGTCCAGCCCGCGATGGCCGAGCTGCCCGCCGTCACGATCACCTCGCCCTGGAAACCACCGGGCCAGGAATTGGTGGTCCGGTAGGCGGCGCTGCACCCGGTGCCCGGGCCGGGCGTGGACGGGGCCGGGCTGCTGGGCGAGGGGGAGGGGCCGGACGAGGGAGAACTGCTCGGCGACGGGCTGCCCGACGGCGGGCTGCTCGGCGACGGGCTGCCGGTGAACTGGGCCAGGAAGCTGTTCACCGCGGCCGAGGTCCACGTCCGTGTGCCGCTGGTGGCCGTCGACCCGTCCACCGGGTGGGGGGCGTGGTCACCGTCGAACGCGGCCCACTGGACCGGGTATCCGGCCCGGCATCCCGCGTAGCTCGTGGTGATGTGGGTCAGGCTGCCCAGGGCCGGTTCGCGTGGGCTCTGCGCGGTGCATCCGTTGTTGCGGACGAAGGTGTCGCGCAGCGAGCGCCCGCTGGAGATGTTGAGCACGCTGTCATGGGTGCCGTGGATGCCGAAGTAGGCGACCGGTTGCGTGCCCCCGCTGCAGCCGCTGAGGTTGGCGCCGGAGTACACCACGACCGCGCGGAAGACCGCCGGCCGGGCGCAGGCCAGCGCGTAGCTCATCGCGCCGCCGTAGCTCCAGCCCATGGCGAAGACCTGGCTGGTGTCCACGCACAGGTCGCCCTCGACGAGTCGGACCAGGTCGTCGATCAGGGTCACGTCGCGCCCGCCGGTGTTGGCCCAGCCGTTGCTGATGCCCTGCGGCGCGACGAAGATGGTGCTGTCGTTCGACAGCTGCTTCTGCCCGTAGAAGGCCCAGGCCGCGCCGTCGGCGCCGCCGGTGGCCACGTCGTTGGCCGTGCCGTTGAGCCAGTGCAGGCCGAAGACGAGCCGGTACGGCCGGGTGCTGGTGTAGGAGTTCGGGATGCTGAGGATGTAGGTGCGGCTCTGGCCACCGCTCTGGATCGAGTGAGTTCCGTTCGTCAGAGTCGGGGTCCTGCCGCAGCCTGCCGTCGGGCCGGCTTCGGCCAGGCGGGGGACGAGTAGCACGGCGCCGGTCATCGTCACTGTGAGCAGGCTGCTCAGCACCCATCGGCGCCGGCTGGAGCTGGTTGTTCGTGTCATGGCACTTCCTTGGTCGCGACAGCTGCGGGTCGGCTTGCGGGCCTGCCCTGCCTGCTTGCCGGATTGCGTGCGCTCACGTAGCCGGGCTCCATCGACGACGTGTGTCACGTAGCATGCCTGTCGAGCAGGAAAGTGTCAATTGACTGTTCCAGATGCCAGCCGGTCCCGGTGGCGAGCAGGCGCGGGTCGGCCCGCCGCGCTTACCATGGGCCGGACCCCGGGCCGCGGGGCGTGACCGTCCCAGCGCCGGAGTAGCCGTGGAGAACCTGTTCGAAATCGAGGAGATCTTCCCCGATGTCGCCGCGGGGTCGCGGCTGCCGCGGCGCCAGGCGGGCAACTCGGCGCAAGGGCTGGCCACCACGCTGATCGCCGACTACACGCTGCCGACGCGGGCCTGGCTGCCCGCGGCCGCCGTCATGACGCTGCTCGGCGAGTTCGGGATCGGCATCGGGGCGGCCCGGACCGCCGTCAGCCGGCTGGGCCGCCGCGGCGTGCTGGAGAGCAGCCGCGAGGGGCGGCACAGTTCCTACCGGCTGACCCGGGACGCCGCCGCCGAGCTGGCGGCCGGGGGAGCGTGGATCGCGCGCTTCGCCGAGCGGGCGCGCAGCTGGGACGGAACCTGGACGCTCGTGGCCTTCTCCCTGCCCCAGGAGCACGGCACGCAGCGGCGGGCGCTGCGCGGCCAGCTGCGCTGGCTGGGCTTCGCGCCGTTGTACGACGGGCTCTGGATCTCTCCGGACCCGTGGCACCCCACCGTCGCGAAGCGGCTGGCCGCCGTCCCGCCCGGCGCGATGACCGTGTTCCAGGCGAACCACGTCGACCTGGCGGTGACCGCCCAGCGCAACCCCATCGAGGCGTGGGACGTGCCCGCGATCGCCGAGCACTACGCGGCGTTCGACCGGCAGTGGCGGCCGCTGCTGGAGCGGGTCCGTGCTGGACGGATCGCCGGAGCCGCCGCGGTCCGGGCCCGCACGGAGATCATGGACGCCTACCGGCAGATCCCGCTGCTCGATCCGCAGCTGCCGGCTGAACTGCTGCCGGCGCGGTGGCCCCGGGCGAGCGCCCGGGAGGTCTTCGTGGAGATCTACGACGGGCTTGCCGAGCAGGCGCAGCGACACGTGCTCGAGGTCGTCGGCCGGTCCACGCGGGAGCCCGCCGTCGGCATCATGGCCCACACCGTCGCGGTGATGGCCGCGAGCTGACCTTTCGAGCGGCTCCCGGAAGTTTCGGTCGTGCGTTCTTAATCTTCTGCGTGGTTGATTCTGGCGGTCTCAAGATGATCATCCGAAGTACTCGGTGAAGATCGGGAGTCTGACACATCGAGCTGGGCAAACTGGCCTACCGGTGCCTCGTGCGCAGCGACCGCGACCCTGTGTCCACTGCAGACGCTGGCGAACGTTTTCCGGAAGTTATCGGAAATTGGCCGTTGCGAAGCCTCTCTCAAGCATGGCAACATGCCCCGGTATCGATGCCCGTCCCCCCAGGGCGCCGCGGCCGATCGCCCGAGACGGCCCAGCGCCCGCCTGAAAAGGAGACCATGGTGACAGCGCTCCCCCCTGCCCATCGGGGCAAGGACCCACAGAGACGATCGGCCGTCCGCACCGCCGCCCTCGCCGGTGCCGCCGGCGCGCTGGCGCTGCTGACAGTCATGCTCGTGATCCCGAACGCGAACGCCGCGGCCAGCACCCTCGGCGCCGCCGCCGCGCAGTCGGGGCGGTACTTCGGCACCGCCATCGCCGCCAACAGACTCGGCGACTCGACGTACAGCACGATCGCGGCCCGTGAGTTCAACATGATCACGGCTGAGAACGAGATGAAGCCCGACGCGACCCAGCCGAACCGGGGTCAGTTCAACTTCAGTTCCGGTGACCAGATCTACAACTGGGCGACCCAGCGTGGGTTGAAGGTGCGTGGCCACACGCTGGCCTGGCACGCCCAGCAGCCGGGCTGGATGCAGAGCCTGTCCGGCTCGACGCTGCGCCAGGCGATGATCGATCACATCAACGGTGTGATGGCCCACTACCGGGGCAAGCTGGCCGCGTGGGACGTGGTCAACGAGGCGTTCAACGAGGACGGCAGCCGCCGTTCGTCGAACCTGCAGGGCACCGGCAACGACTGGATCGAGGTGGCGTTCCGCACCGCGCGTGCCGCCGACCCGTCGGTCAAGCTCTGCTACAACGACTACAACATCGAGAACTGGAGCTACGGCAAGACGCAGGGTGTGTACCGGATGATCCAGGACTTCAAGTCCCGGGGCGTGCCCATCGACTGTGTCGGCCTGCAGACCCACTTCACCGGCGGCAGCTCGCTGCCCGGCAACTTCCAGACCACCCTGTCCAGCTTCGCCGCGCTCGGCGTGGACGTGGCGCTGACCGAGGTCGACGTGACCAACGCGTCGACGACGCAGTACGCGGGGCTCACCCAGGCGTGCATGAACGTGCCGCGCTGCATCGGCATCACCGTGTGGGGCGTGCGCGACAGCGACTCCTGGCGTGCCAGCGAGAACCCGCTGCTGTTCAACAGCGGGGGCGGCGCGAAGGCCGCGTACACCTCGGTCCTCAACGTCCTCAACTCCGCCACGCCGCAGCCGTCGCAGTCGGGGCCCGCATCGCCCTCCCCGACGGCCTCGCCCGGCCCGTCCTCCTCGCCGACGCCTCCGCCGGGCGGGGTCGGCCGGATCGTGGGCGCGCAGTCGGGGCGCTGCGTGGACGTGCCCAACGCGTCGCAGACCAACGGCACCCGGGTGCAGCTCTGGGACTGCAACGGACTGACCCAGCAGCGATGGACCTACACCGCGAGCAAGCAGCTGACCGTGTACGGCAGCAAGTGCCTCGACGCCGCCGGCTCGGGCAACGGCTCGGAGATCCAGATCTACAGCTGCAACGGTCAGGCCAACCAGCAGTGGAACCTCAACGCCAACGGCACCATCACCGGTGTGCAGTCGGGCCGGTGCCTGGACGTGTGGAGCACCGCCAACGGCGCCCGGGTCCAGATCTACGACTGCAACGGCCAGGCCAACCAGCGGTTCAGCCTCGTCTCGCAGTGAACCGGCGGCACGACCGCGTGGGCATGGCAGTCGTGTGCTGACGCGAGCGGCCGGGGGCGTAAGCCGCCCCCGGCCGCTCCTGTGCGCCAGCCTGACGCACATCGATACATTGACATGTGACGTATGACGACGTTACCGTTAATCGGCCGCGGCGCCGGGAGCCCGGGCGTCGCGGCCCCTTCCGCCGATCACCGGTTCACCCCGCTGGTCCGCCGTCCCGGCTAGCGCCGGGTCCAGCGCTGATTCGCCGCGCCGGTGCACGTCCACAGGATCACCAGGGTGCCGTTCGCGGTGGCGGCGCCGTTGACGTCGACGCACAGCCCCGACTGGCGGTTGCTGATCGTGCCGTCGGTGTTGAGGTTCCACTGCTGGTTGGCGCCGCCGTTACACGCCCAGAGCTGTGCCTTGGCCCCCGCCGTCGCGTTCAGTGGCGCGTCGAGGCACTTGCCGAGCGCCTGCAGCGTCGCCCCGCTGACGGTCCACTGCTGGTTGGCCTGACCGTTGCAGTCCCAGATCACCGGCTGGGTGCCGTTGGCCGTGTTGCTCTGCGGGATGTCCAGGCACCGCCCGGAGGCCGCGCTCACCAGCGTGGTCGTCGTCGCCGGGGGCGGCGTGGTGGTGCCGCCGCCGCTGACCCGGTACACCACGGTGCCGTGTGCGGGGACGCTCGCGCTGATCGTGCCGCTGGTGGTGCTGGTGGCGTTGGTCCACGCGTCGAGCAGCGTGAACGAGCTGCCGGACTTGCCGATCGCGGCGGCGGTGGTGGAGACCGTGGTGGTGGCGGATCCCTGGTTGAACAGGGCGACCGCGACATCGCCGTTGGCCAGGCGCTTGGCGAGCACGCGGCGGGTGCCGTCGTTGGCGACCTGGGTCGCCTGCAGCCCGAGGGAGTCCTGGTTGATGGCGATCAGGTTGGTGTTCTTCAGGATGGTCTGCGTGGCCGAGGACATGGAGCGCAGGTCGTTGCCGGCGATGAGCGGCGACGCCATGACCGCCCACAGGGCGAAGTGGCTGCGCATCTCGGTGTCGGTCATGCCGCCCCGGCCGACCTCCATCATGTCGGGGTCGTTGAACCCGCCCGGCCGGGCGTACGAGGCCAGGGGCACGTTGACGTCGACGATGTTCTGGATGCCCATCGGGTAGCCGTTGGTCTGGCCGGTGTTCCAGGCGTTGGTGATGTCCTCGGTGGTGCGCCACATGTTGGCCACGTCGCCCCAGTTGCGCAGCGGGCCGGTCTTGGCGTGGATGCTGTTGGGATTGATGCTGTAGACGATCGGGCGGCCGGTCGCCGCGAGCGCGTCACGCATCTTGGCGAAGGTCGCCACCTGCTGGTCGATGGTGCCGTTGGGTGAGCACCAGTCGTACTTGAGGAAGTCGACGCCCCACGCCGCGAACTGCCGCGCGTCCTGGACCTCGTGGCCCTGGCTGCCGGTGGCACCGGGGTAGGAGCCGAAGTACTGGGCGCAGGTCTTGTCGACCGGGACCTGGTAGATGCCGAACTTGAGTCCCCGGGCGTGCAGGTAGTCGCCGAGGGCCTTCATCCCGCTGGGGAAGCGGGTCGGGTCGCCCTGCAGGTTGCCGGCCGAGTCGCGGTTGGGGTTGAACCAGCAGTCGTCGACCACGACGTACTGGTAGCCCAGGTCGCGCATGCCGCTGCTGACCAGCGCGTCCGCGTGCTGGCGGATGAGAGTCTCGCTGATGTTGCAGCCGAACGTGTTCCAGGAGTTCCAGCCCATCGGCGGCGTCCGGCCGACGCCGTTGTCCAGGGCCTGTGCGGCGGTGCCGGGCATGCTGACGGCTGCGGCGGCCACCAGCAGGCCGGCGGCGATCGCCGCCAGCCAATGGCGGGGCCGGTGATGCGGATTCATGCTGTCTCCTCGGGTTCGCACGATGGATGTGACTTGACTGACGGGATACGGCAGGCCAGGCAGCCGGTGCGGAGCGATGGCTCCGCACCGGCTGCGCTCATCTGGGGATGTTGCCTAGCCGCGTGGATGCCGGTGTGCTGCCGGCCTGGAAGCTGTCACGGCGTGGTGATGTCGAACTTGCGCACGGTCACCGCGCCGCCGAGGGCCTGGGTGGCGTAGTTGAACATCGCGTACCGGTAGCCCATGAAGAACTGCCAGGCGTTGTTCAGCGTGAACGCCGAGCCCAGCGCCGTGAAGTTGGTGCCGTCGGTGCTGTAGGAGAACCGGGCCTGCCGTCCGCTGCCGGGCCTGATGTCGGCGTTGACGCGCAGCCAGATCCGCCCTCCGGAGACCGCCGCCGAGGCGTTCTCGGTGCCGGTGCCGGTGGTGTTCCAGCTGCCGTCCATGGTCAGCCCGTTGGTCATGACGACCCGGGTGGCGCCGTTGTCGCGTTTGACGCCGATCCAGGCTGAGGAGTCGCGCAGCATCGCCAGGCCGGCCCGGTCGCCGTCGCGCATGGTCGAGTAGTCCAGCTCGATGGTGGCGGTCGAGGTCGGTCCCTGGATGCGGTGGGTCAGCGTGTTGCGGGCGTTGTAGAGGTCGTTGGTGACGGTCGCGGTCTGCAGGCGCAGGCCGCTGCCGACCGACCAGCGGGTGTTGTCCGGGTTGTGGTTCCACTCGTACTGCGGCCCGAGCGTGCTCGCGGTGAAGGTGTCACTGCCGATCATCGGTTTGACCTGGCGTGGCGGGGCGGGCAGGTTCGGCTTGGGGTACGAGCCGCCCCAGGCGCCGTTGACGAGCTGCAGCTGCGGCCAGCCGTCCGCGGTCCAGGTGACCGGGGCGAGCACCGGGATGCGGCCGCCGGGGTAGGAGTCGACGAAGGCCATGTAGTACCAGGCGCCGTTCTGGGTCTGGACGAGGCCGCCCTGGTGGGGCACACCACCGCCGGAGACCGGGCCGGGCAGGTTGAGCAGGAGCTGCTGCATCGTGTACGGGCCGAACGGGCTGGACGACTTCAGGATGTACTGCCCGTTGGCGGGCCGGGTGAGGAAGATGTAGTAGCTGCCGTTGCGCTTGTAGAAGCGGGCGCCTTCGAGGGTGCCCACGCTCGACGGGGTGGTGAACACCTGCTGCGTGCGGACCTGGCTGAGCCCGTCGGCGGACAGCTCGGCGACGCTGATGGTGCTGTTGCCGTAGGCGACGTACATCTTGTCGTTGTCGTCCACGAGCAGGCCGGCGTCGTAGTAGCAGTTGTTGATGGTGGACCGCTTGCTCCACGGCCCTTCGACGGTGCTGGCGGTGTAGACGTAGGTCTTGTTGAACTCCATGCAGCCCATCCAGTAGAACGTGCTGTTGGAGGGCCGGTAGTTCAGCGTCGAGGCCCAGATGCCCTTGACGTAGGCGCGCCCGCCGCTGAGGTTGTACGCGCTGGAATGGTCGAGCACCGGCACCGAGTGCCCGGCGAACTCCCAGTTGACCAGGTCGTACGAGCGCAGGATGGGTGCGCCGGGGGAGTAGTGCATGGTCGAGGCGGAGTAGTAGTAGGCGTCCCCGACCCGGATGATGTCGATGTCGGCGAAGTCCTGCCACAGCACCGGGTTGGCGTAGGTGCCGGTGGGCGGCGGCGATGACGACGCGCTCGGCGTCGGGTTGCTGCCCACGCGGACGAGCTGCCACTGCTGGTTGTTGCCGCCCCAGTCGTCGTACTGCACGATGTTGGCCCCGTCGGCCGTCGACGCGCCCTGGACCTCCAGGGCCTTGCTGCTGTGGCGGCTGATGAACCGGACGTAGCCGTCGGGGGAGTCGGCCAGGCGCCACTGCTGGTTGGTGCCGTTGAGGTCGGTCCACTGGACGATCGACGCGCCGTTGGCGGTGGAGAAGTTGGCGACGTCGAGGACCTTGCCGGAGTGGCGGGATTTGATCCGGTAGTAGCCGCCGCCGGAGTCGACGAACTGCCATTGCTGGTTGTTGGCGGTGCCGCGGGTCCACTGGGTGATGCGGCCGCCGTCGGCGGTGGAGAAGTTGTACACGTCGAGGGCCTTGCCGCTGTTGCGGTTGACCAGGATGTACCAGGCGCTGGTGTCGACGGTGGCGGCCTGGGCGCCGGTGGTGGCCACGACGGCCAGGCCGACGCTGGCCAGCGCGGTGACCACGAGCGTGGCCAGCGCGCTGCGCCAGCCATGTCGCCTGGTCGGGGGCGGGGTGATACTGATGCCGCTCACGGCACTCTCCTTGTCTCATCGCGGGACGCTGCCCGCCGGTGGGTGTCGAACGCTGAGCAGGTGGGCCGTCGGGGCACGGGTGCGGCGGCCCGCACCCCGACGGCAGCTCACGGCGTGGCCGCGCTCACGAGCGCGTCACGGCGAGCGCGGCGGGCAGGCGAGCAGCCTGCCGTGCCGCGATGCCCGCCTGGTAGGCGACCGTGCCGGCCGCCACGGTCACGGTGCCGACCCGGACGAGCTGCCACTGCTGGTTGTTGCCGCCCCAGTCGTCGTACTGGACGATGTTGGCGCCGTCGGCGGTGGAGGCGCCCTGGACTTCGAGGGCCTTGTTGCTGTGGCGGCTGATCAGGCGGATGTAGCCGCCCGCGGAGTCGGCCAGGCGCCACTGCTGGTTGGTGCCGTTGAGGTCGGTCCACTGGACGATGGAGCCGCCGTTGGCGGTGGACCAGTTGTAGACGTCGAGGACCTTGCCGGAGTGGCGGGACTTGAGGCGGTAGTAGCCGCCGCCGGAGTCGACGAACTGCCACTGCTGGTTGTTGGCGGTGCCGCGGGTCCACTGGGTGATGCGGCCGCCGTCGGCGGTGGAGAAGTTGTACACGTCGAGGGCCTTGCCGCTGTTGCGGTTGACCAGGATGTACCAGGCGCTGGTGTCCACCGGTCCGGTCGGTGTGGACGGCGAGGTCGACGGCGACGGCGGCGGGCTGGCCGGCGGCGTGCTGTTCAGGGCGTTGAGGGTCGAGGTGTAGGCGGCCTTCTTGTTGCCCGAGGAGTCGAACAGCAGCGGGTTCTGGCCGGTGCGCCAGGAGTCGCTGTCGCGGATGCCCCACACGGTGATGCCGTTGCAGCGGGCCACGGCCAGGCAGGCGCGGGTGACGGCATCGTACGCGGCGGCCTGGTTGGAGCCGGAGATGTCGAGTTCGGTGATCTGCACGTCGACGCCCAGGTTGGCGAAGCGCTGCAGGTTGGCCTGGTAGTCCGACGGCGCCGAGTTGGTCAGGTGCGACTGGAACCCGACGCAGTCGATCGGCACGCCGCGTGCCTTGAAGTCCTGCACCATGCTGTAGATGCCGTTGGACTTGGCGTTGATCCCGTCGGTGTTGTAGTCGTTGTAGCAGAGCTTCGCGCCGGGATCGGCCGCGCGGGCGGCGCGGAACGCGGCCTCGATCCAGTCGTTGCCGGTGCGCTGCAGGTTCGAGTCGCGCCGGGCGCCGCTGGTGCCGTCGGCGAACGCCTCGTTGACCACGTCCCAGGAGTGGATCTTTCCGCGGTACTTGGTGGCGACCTGAGTGACGTGATTGATCATCGCCGAGCGCAGGGTGCTGCCGCTCATGTTCTGCGCCCAGCCGGGTTGCTGCTGGTGCCAGAGCAGCGCGTGCCCGCGGATGCGCATCCCCCTGCTCTGGGCGTGGCTGACGATGCGGTCGGCGTTGGTGTAGGTGAAGTTGTTCTGGGACGGCTCGGTGGCGTCCCACTTCATCTCGTTCTCGGCGGTGACGGAGTTGAACTCGCGGTTGAGGATGTTGACGTAGGTGCTGTCGCTGAGCTTGAACGCGGCGACGGCCGTGCCGAAGTAGCGGCCGCGCTCTGCGGCCGACGCGCCCAGCGTGGTGCCGGCGCTGGCCGAGTTCGCCAGGGCGATGGTGGTCAGGGCGGTCGCGGCGACGAGCGTCGTCGCGGTCAGCGCCGCGCGGAGCGCGCGGACCCGGGGTGTTCGTTTCATGTCTGTCTCCTGGGAGCGGTGGACAGGTCCGTGGAGCCGCCCTGCGGGGCGGTAGGGCGCCGGTGCTCCGGTCCGGGCGGGCATGGGCGTGCCCGTCGGCCGGTCTCGTGCGGCCTGCCGTCTCGCCGTCGAGAGGGCAGGGTGGAGCGAGGGCGGCGACCGGCTGCCCGGGTCCGCCGGCCGCGGTGAGTGGCCGGCGGACCCTGGCGGCACGGATCGCTCGCCCGGGTGCCCCGCTGATCGGGAGGCGGGGCACCCGGGCAGGTCAGCGGGCCGGTCCGGCCCGTGACCCGGTGGTGGGCGTCAGCGCTGCAGGGTCAGCAGGCCCGGCCGGTAGGGCAGCAGCCCGTAGTCGCCGCCGGAGTTCGGCGAGCGGCCCTGGTAGAGCAGCTGCAGGTTGCAGGGGTCGATGGTCATGGTCTGGTCGGCGTTGCTGCGCAGCAGCTCGCCGTGGCTGATGTCGTTGGTCCAGGTCGCGCCGCTGTTGGCCTTGCCCGCGAACGGGTTGGACTCGGTCGCGGCCTGCGGGGTCCAGCTGCCGCCGAGGCTCGTGGCGGTGAAGGAGCGGAAGTAGCGCCCCTGCGACCCGATCGCCTCGACGATCATGAGGTACTGGTTCTGGCCGGCGACCTTGTAGACCTGGACGGCCTCGAAGAGGTTGTTGGTGGTGTCGCTCATGACCACGGTCGAGGTCGAGCCGAAGCTGCCCGGGAAGTTCCCGATGGGCATGCTCGCGCGGTAGATCTTGCCGTTGTCCCCGGCGAAGAACAGGTACATGTTCGTGCTGTCACCGATGACGGCCTGGTCGATCGGGCCGGTGCCGGAGCCGGAGATGCTGCCGGAGAACAGCGTCTGCGGCGCGGACCAGCCGTTGGGGTTGGTGGGGTCGCTGGAGGTGCGGTACGAGAAGGCGGGACCGCCCCACTGGTAGGCCAGCACCCAGATGTTGCGCGGGGCGAAGTAGAACAGCGACGGCGCCACGGTGCCCGAGGACATCCGGTTCTGGCTGGCCGAGGCCATCTCGGACCAGTTCGAGAAGAGGCTGAAGTTCATCGAGCCCCAGGTCGTGCCGGTGTCGTGCGTGGTCGCGTAGACCAGGTGCCGGCCGTTGTACGGGGCGTACGTGAAGTCCTTGAGCGAGACCCAGCCCGAGGCCGGCTGCGCGAGGGCACCGGTCGACGTCCAGCGGTAGGTCGACGGCAGCGAGCAGCCGCCGGGCGGCGGGCTGGACGGGGGCGGGGTGCTGCCCACCGGCACGAGCTGCCACTGCTGGTTGTTGCCGCCCCAGTCGTCGTACTGGACGATGTTGGCGCCGTCGGCGGTGGAGGCGCCCTGGACTTCGAGGGCCTTGTTGCTGTGGCGGCTGATCAGGCGGATGTAGCCGCCCGCGGAGTCGGCCAGGCGCCACTGCTGGTTGGTGCCGTTGAGGTCGGTCCACTGGACGATGGAGCCGCCGTTGGCGGTGGACCAGTTGTAGACGTCGAGGACCTTGCCGGAGTGGCGGGACTTGAGGCGGTAGTAGCCGCCGCCGGAGTCGACGAACTGCCACTGCTGGTTGTTGGCGGTGCCGCGGGTCCACTGGGTGATGCGGCCGCCGTCGGCGGTGGAGAAGTTGTACACGTCGAGGGCCTTGCCGCTGTTGCGGTTGACCAGGATGTACCAGGCGCTGGTGTCCACGGTGGCGGCCTGGGCGCCGGTGGTGGCCACGACGGCCAGGCCGACGCTGGCCAGCGCGGTGACCACGAGCGTGGCCAGCGCGCTGCGCCAGCCATGTCGCCTGGTCGGGGGCGGGGTGATACTGATGCCGTTCACGGCACTCTCCTTGTTCGTCGTAAGGTACGGGCTGGACGAAGACGCGGCACATCGCCGTGGTCCGCCGCGCGATGCGTCAGGACGGCGGTCCACGGAAGTGCTCGAACGAAGTGGGCTTAGTTAACGGTCACAGGGGCACCGCCGGGAGCACGTCTTGAAGACGTCGCCCGCTCCCGACGGTGACGATGACGCCGTCGTGTTGACGTGTCTCACTGTCCCGCCCGTCGAATGTGACCGATAACATCCCCGCGCGTCAAGATGTGGCGAAAATGTTTCGGAGGTGTGCCGGCTCCGTATCGGTGATCAGAACCGGTTTGCCCAGAGCAGAGCGAGGGCGCCCGGATCGGCTCGATCGCCCTGGGGCTGGTGTTCGTTCAGCTCGTGTCATCCGGCGAAAACATCGTTGGTTATCATGCGCTCACAGGGGGTAGGGATGAGTCGCCAGCCAGCACGAGCGGCTGTGATCAAGGACGTCGCTCGCCTGGCCGGGGTCTCCCACCAGACGGTGTCGCGGGTGCTGAACAACCACGACAGCGTTCGCCAGGAGACGCGCGAGCGGGTGCTGCGCGCCGTCGAGCAGCTGCACTTCCGGCCCAATGCGCTGGCCCGTGGCCTGGCCCGCCGGCGATCCGACGTGATCGGCGTGGTCGGCTTCGACACGCTGCTCTACGGACCGGCGGCCACGCTGCTCGGCGTCGAGCGGGCCGCCCGGCGAGTCGGATACGGCATCAGCATCGTGGCCGTGGAGCGGCTCGACCGCGACGGCCTGGCCGAGGCGGTCGACCAGCTGGCGGCCCAGTCGGTCGCGGGACTGGTCATCCTCGCCCCGGTGACGAGAGCGGTGGCGGCGGTCCGCGATCTGCCGGTCGGCGTGCCCGTCGTCGTCGTGGAATCCGATCAGGTCGACGGGCTGCCGTCGGTCTCCGTCGATCAACGTGCCGGTGCCGGTCTGGCCGTGGAGCACCTGCTCGCGCTGGGCCACGAGACCGTATGGCACCTGTCGGGCCAGCGGGACTGGATCGAGGCCCGCAGCCGCATCGACGGATGGCGGCACAGCCTGGCGGCGGCAGGCAGGATCGTACCGCCCGTGATCAGCGGGGATTGGAGCGCGCAGTCGGGCTACGCGGCCGGCTGCGCGCTTGCGGCCAGGCGTGACGTGACCGCCGTGTTCTGCGCGAACGACCAGCAGGCGCTGGGTATGCTGCGCGCCTTCCGCGAGCACGGGGTGCGGGTGCCGGAGGACGTCAGCGTCGTCGGGTTCGACGACATTCCTGAAGCGGCCTACCTGTCCCCGCCGCTGACGACGGTGCGGCAGGACTTCGACGAGGTCGGCCGCCGCTGCCTCGGGCAGCTGCTCGAACTGCTCGAGCCGGGCGAGCGCCGCGCCGGGGGAAGCCGGCCGGCAGTGGCGCCCACGCTCGTCGTCAGGGCCAGCACCGGGCCCGCGCCCGCGCGTCGGTAGGAACGCCGACCCGTTGTCCTCTCGCGCCGTCAAGCCGCGGGCGCGGTGTCCGGCTGAGTCGCGTGGTGGCACGTCCTGACGCGACCACAGGAGGGGCGCTCGCATAACGCTTTCCCGCACAGGATCCGACCTGAATCATTGTCGGAACAGTGCGAGAGAACGCTCCTCGAGGCAGGGTTGATAAGTCCTCACCGTGCCAATTCGTGCCGCGGCCGATCGTTTCCCCCGCATCCATGTGTGCCCTCTGACCTGGTGGTATAAGGCCCGATCGGCGGGCGTCAGCGGGTCGGGCGGGTTCCGCTTGCCGTTCTGGCCAGGCGCCTGCCTCTTGAAGTGAAGGAGACACTCTGGCAGTCTCCTCGGGTGCCGGCATAAGCATTCCCATCCGGTCGGCCGGTGACTATCCAAGGAGTGAACGAACGCAGTTTCAGGCACGTGCGTCGAGATCGTCGCCCCGGTTCTCGGCCACTGCGAAAGCCCTACCCGTCAGCTCCGGCATGGCCACGGCATCGTCAGGCGTGGACCGCACCGGCGCCCTCCCGTCCCGCATACCATGATCCAAAGTGCCGAACCGGCCGCCGCCGGCCGGCAATCCGGTGAGTCCGATCTCAGCCGATCCGACATCACCCTGCGGCCTCCCGTGGCCGCGCTCGCCGCGCCGCGTTGCGCGCATTCATGACGTCATCTCAGCCCGGGCCCCGGCCGACCGCCGCCCGGGCCGCTTCCGCCTGATCCGCGTTGACATCACACATCATATGACTTAGCTTTGCTGCATTCCAGCTGACGGCCGGGTCCCGGCCATTCTCGAGATGAGAATCAATGAAGCAGCGAGCACTGTGGTCGGTCGCCGTCGCGGCGACGCTGGCCTTGGCAGGTTGTGGAAGTGCCACGGGAAACGCACCGTCGTCCGAGGCGGCGAGCGGCAAGCTCGTGGTGTGGGACTGGAAGTCCAGTGACAAGACCGCCACCGCCTACGTGGAGAAGGCCAAGGCGGACTTCGCCAAGAAGCACCCCGGCGTGGCCGTCGAGTTCGTCGCGCAGCCGTTCGATCAGTACTACACACTGCTCGGAGCGGCGATCCAGGCCGGCAAGGGCCCCGACGTCATGATGTTCAACGGCGGCGGCCAGCTCCGCGACCGGGTCGACGCGCTGGTCCCGCTGGACCAGTACGTCAGCTCCGACAAGCAGCGCCTGACCGGCTGGGACGCGTTCACCAAGGACGGCAAGGCGTTCGCCTCCCCGGTGACCCTGCAGGGCCACCCCATCTACTTCAACAAGGACCTCTACAAGAAGGCCGGGCTCGACCCGCAGCGCCCGGCGACCACCTGGAGCGGATTCACGGCCGACTGCGCCGCGATCGCCAAGGCGACGAAGGCCACCTGCTTCGCCCTGGGCAACAAGGAGGGCGCCGGCATCCAGTTCTTCCTGTCGGCGTTCGGTTCGGGAATCCTGTCCCCCCGGGAGTACGACGACTGGATCGCCGGCCGCCGTGACTGGAGCTCCGCCCACGTCAAGCAGATCTTCCAGCTGTGGAAGGACGTCGAGGACCGGGGACTGAACAGCAAGGGCGGCAACTCGACCACGATGTTCACCGACGCCTTCGGCATCTTCCAGTCGGGCAAGGCGACCAACATCATCGGCCTCATGTCCGACATCGGGCACTGGAAGGACTTCAACGAGTTCCTCGGCCCCGACAACGTCGGGGTGATGAAGTCCCCGGTGGTCAACGAGGGCACCACCCCCAGCCTGCCGTTCGACGGCGGCATCGGGTACGGGGTCGCCAAGTGGACCAAGGATCCGGCCCTGGCCGCCGACCTGGTGCGCTCGCTGACCTCGACCGAGGCGCTGACCGCGTTCTACACCAATGCCGGCGCGGTCGTGTCCGACACCACCGTCAAGGCCGCCGAGCCCGCGGTCACCGCGCTGGTCGCCGACCTCAAGAACGGCAAGCCCGCGCTGCACGTGGCGCTGTCGTCGAAGACGATCGAACTGATGGGCCGGCTGTCCCAGCAGATCCTCGACGGCTCCGTCACCGTCGACGCCGCGCTCAAGCAGCTCGGCGAGTCGGACCGGAGCTGACCCCGGTGCCGCTCGGTGATTTCACGCCGCTGTCGGCCCGCCCCGCCCTGGCGGGGCGGGCCGAGGGAGCCGCGACCGCGTCACGCCGGCGACGCCAGACCGCCGGCCTGTCCGCCGAACGGCTCTCCCCGTTCGTGCTCATCGCCCCCGCCGTCCTGGTCATCGTGCTGTTCCGGCTGTGGCCGCTGCTGCTCGGCGTCAACTTCTCCTTCACCGGCGACGGCGAGCGCAACGGGGCGGCGGTCGGCCTGGACAACTACGCGGAGCTCTTCGCCGACCCGCTGTTCCTCGGCGCGCTGCGCAACGTGGGATGGCTGGTGCTGCTGCTGCCCGTCGCGGTCGCCATCCCCGGGACGCTCGCTACGTTCATCTACCTGCGCGTGCCCGGGCACCGGTTCTATCGCAGCGTCTACTTCTTCCCCGCGGTGCTGTCACCGGTGATCGTGGGCTCCATCTTCAATCTGCTCCTGTCCTTCGACGGGCCGGTCAACACCCTGCTGGAGGTCGTGGGCCTCGGCCCGGTCGACTGGCTGGGCGACTCGGACGTCGCGATCTTCACCGTCCTCGGCGTGCACATCTGGGCGACGTTCGGGATGGCGCTGGTGGTGTTCCTGTCCGGCTTCGCGACGCTGGATCCCGCCCTGCTCGACGCCGCCCGCTCCGACGGGGCGACGCTGCCGCAGGTCATCCGGCACGTCATCATCCCGGGGCTGTCCCGGACGATCCAGTTCGTGTTCGTGACCACCATGATCGGGATGCTGACCTCCATGTTCGGGCTGATCTACGTGATGACCAGCGGAGGCCCCGGTGGGTCGACCTACCTGCCCGAGTACTACATCTGGATCCAGCAGGGCCAGATGAACCGCCCGGCGTTCGCCTCGGCCGCCTCCACGGTGCTGTTCCTGGTGATGCTCGTCGTAGGGCTCGCGCAGGTCAGCTTCCTGCGGCGTACCGGGAAGGAGGACTGATGCGCGGCGCACGACTCAGCCGGTGGCTCATCGCCGGACCCATGGCGCTGCTCGCCCTCGCGACGATCTACCCGCTGGTGTTCACCGGCAACGCGGCGATGAAGACCCGCCGCGACTACATCCTGGACCGGTTCGCGTTCGCGGACACGCTGCGCTGGGACAACATCGCCACGGCCTGGACCAGCGCGGGCACGGCGCGCTACTTCGCCAACTCGGTGATCGTGGTGGCCGGCGCCGTCGCGATGCTGCTGCTGCTGGGCTCGATGGCCGGGTTCGCGCTGAGCCACCTGCGGTTCCGTGGGTCGCGGGCCCTGTTTCTGGGGTGCCTCGCGGCGCTGTTCGTGCCGTTCCAGGTGATCATGGTGCCGCTGGTGCGGACCATGGCGGACACCGGGCTGGTGGACACCTATCCCGGGCTGATCCTCGCCTACACGGCGCAGTACCTGCCCTTCACGATCTACCTGATGGCCAGCTACTACAGCGCCATCCCGACGGAGATCACGGATGCGGCGCGCATCGACGGCAACACGACCTACGGGGTCTACCGCAGGATCATGCTGCCGATGGGCCGGCCGGCGCTGCTCTCGGTCGGCGTGCTCAACGCGCTGTTCTGCTGGAACGACGTGCTCATCGCGCTGCTGATGATGCCGTCCGCGGAGCACCGCACCCTCATGGTCGGGGTGACGTCGCTGCGCGGTCAGTACTCGGCCGACATCCCCACCTTCGCCTCGGGGGTGCTGATCGCAGCCGTGCCCGTACTGGCGGTCTACCTCTTCTTCCAGCGCCGGATCGCCGACGCTGTCACCGCTGGTTCGACGAAAGGCTGACATGCGCATCACTGGGTACCGCGCCCTGAACACCGTGCAGGAATGGGGCCGGCCCGTCGGCGACGCCAACGGCCTCTACGCCGACGGCCTCACCGACGTGCCGATCATCGTGGTGACGACGGACGAGGGCATCACCGGCGTCGGGATGGGCCCGCACGTGGAGCTGGACGCGATCTTCGCCGCCATCGACGGCGAGGACCCGAGGGCGGTGACCGCGCTGTACGACCGGATGCTGCGGCAGACGTTCAAGGCCGGGCACGCCGGAGCGGTCTTCGGGGCGATCGGCGCGTTCGACACCGCACTGTGGGACATCAAGGCCAAGGCGGCCGGCCAGCCCCTGTGGCGCCTGCTGGGCGGGCGCGACCGGGTGGTGCCCGCCTATGCCTCCGGTCTCGACATCGGCCTCGACGACGACGAACTGGTCGCCACCTATCGCGCGTATGCCGATCGCGGCATGCGGTCGGCCAAGCTCAAGGGCGGACTCGACGTCGCACGCGACCGGCACCGGCTGACGCTGGTGCACGACGTGCTCGCCGAGGCGGGCGGCGGTGCTCGTCCGGGCCTCATGCTCGACGCGAACGAATGCTGGAACCGCAAGCAGGCGGTTCGGTACGTCGCGGAGCTGGAGCGCACCCTGGATCTGATCTGGATCGAGGAGCCGGTGCGGCGGTGGGACGCCGAAGGGCTGGCCGCGGTCGGGCGTGGCCTGCGGGCCTCGGTCGCCAGCGGCGAGAACCTCAGCGGGCTGGAGCAGTTCCGGCCGCTGCTGGCGGCCGGCGCACTGGACATCGTGCAGACGGCCTCGGTGTGGGGGGTGACCCACTTCCTGCGGGTGTCCACGCTGGCCCACGCCCATGACCTGCCGGTCAGCCCGATCGGCACCAATCCCGTCGGGCTGCTGCACGCGGCGACGTCAGTGCCCAACCACATCACCAGCGAGCTGCAGGTCCTTGTGCCACCCGTCGGTGTCGACCTCGATCTGCGGATCGAGGACGGGGCATTCGTGCTCGGCGATGCGCCGGGCCTCGGGATCACTCTGCACGAGGAGGCGATCGCTGGCTGCGGGCTGCGGCCGGCCACGGTGTCCTTCGACGGGCCGGGCGTCCGCCCGGAGCGGGCCGGCCAGCGGCTGCTCGCGGCCGCCTGCTGAACGGGGGTGGCTCGCGGCTGCGCCGCGGGCTGGTTACGGGCGGGTGCGGCGGCGTGGTGAGGTTCCGCACCCGCCCCGTCGCATTACTGCGACCACGCCCGGTGCGCGCAGATAACCATTCGTGCAAGAATCGACGTGGTACGGAGGCGGAACAGTGACATATGACATCTCACCTGTGACGTCTTAGCAGCGTACCGTACACTCATCGTCGCCGGGTCTGGGCGTCCGGCGATCACTGCACCGGGAGGCCACGTTGAGGCGGCAGGTACTGGCTGACCCGTTCGCGATACCCCATGCGCCGGCCGCCGAGGCCGCGCCGCCCCGGGCCCGCGGCACCAAGCTGGGCATCAACGTGGTCCAGCAGATCGTCAGCGACATCGTGCGCGGCGTGCTCGCGCCGGGCTCGACGCTGCCGCCGGAGGCGGAGCTGTGCGACCAGTTCGGGGTCAGCCGCACGGTGATCCGCGAGTCCGTCAAGGTGGTGCAGGAGAAGGGCCTGGTCCGCATCGAGCACGGACGGGGCACCCAGGTCACCGATCCGCGGCAGTGGAACCTTCTCGACGACGTCGTGCTGACCGCCATCATCGCCCACGACGCCAACCTCTCCTTCCTGGACGAGCTCGTGGCCACGCGCACCGCGCTCGAGGCGGACATGGCCGCCGCCGCGGCGACCGCGTACACGGGAGAGGACAGGCTTCGCATCAGCGCGTCGCTCGAGCTGATGCGGTCGAAGATCGACAACGTGGCCGAGTTCGCCGCCGCGGACGCGCACTTCCATGACATGGTCATGGCCGCGTCGCGCAACCGGCTCGGGCGTGCGATCGTCAACAGCATCCACGACAAGGCTCGCGGAAGCATGCGCTACCACGGCGAGTACAACGAAGCAGTGATGCGCCAGACGCTGGACGAGCACCAAGCCATCCACGACGCGATCCTGGCCAGGGACGCCGCAGGCGCCGCCACGGCGATGCGCGCCCACATCACCGGCTCGTGGAGCCGGCGGCGGCCGCGGGCCGAGGCGGACGCCACCGGCTCGGGCGCGCGCCGGCAGTCGGCTCGCTGACCGACAGCAGCGGCCCGTGCCGGCCTGCGGGCCACCGCGCGGGCTGGTTTGTCTGTGCGGCAGTTCGCGATGCCCGGTCCAGGGCCGGCGACGTCGCCGGTGTCTGCGCGCCGATGTGGATCCTCTGCGGACCGATGTAGATCCGGGTCTTGCTATGACGTCATACGTATGATGAGGTAGCGATCAGAGTGTTTCGCTCGGGTAACTCCACGGCGCCGGTCCTCGACGGTTCTGGGCCACGCGCCGTCGGGGAGCGACCGCGACCTTCGGCGGGTTGCGGTGGCTTGACACCACCAGACGGCGCCGGCCCGCACCCCGCCGCGTGCGGGCCGGCGCCCCACCCGACCGGCATGAAGACCGGCCGGCGCCGTTCTTCGTGCGACAGGGAGGACAGCAGTGCAGGAACAGCATCCGACCGGCCCTGTTTCGCGCCGGTCAGCTCCGGACCCGACGGTGAGCGATGGGCGTGCCGCTCCGCGGCTCGCCGGTCGTGGACGGCGCGGCGACGCCGCGCCCGGACCGGGCTCCGCGCGGAGCACCGCGGGCGACGGGCGGCGGCCGCGGTGATCATCGATGCGCATGTCCAGCTGTGGACTGCGGACAGCCTCTGGGCCGCGGCCGCCCGGCACCCCCGGGTCCGGCGTGACCACGACGTCGACGCCCTGCGCGCCAGCCTGGCCGCGTCGGAGGTCGACGCCTGCGTGCTCGTGGAGGCCGGTCCCGGCACCTCCGCCGACACCACGAGGTGCCTGGAGATCGCGGCCTGGACTCCGTGGGCCGTCGGCGTGGTCGGCTGGGCGCCGCTCACCGACCCGGATCTCGGCGACATCATCGGCAAGCACCGGGCCGAACCGGGCGGGCAGCACCTCGTCGCGTTGCAGGAGCGCGTGTACGAGCTGGAAGAAGACTTCCTGGATCGGCCCGGGACGCGCGCGGGGCTGACCGCGGTGGCCGAATGCGGGCTGGCGATCGAGCTCGCGGTGCGCACCGAGCAGTTGCCTTCGGTGGCGCGCCTGGCCGAGGCGATGCCCGGTGCGCGCATCGTCCTGCAGCAGGCAGGCTCACCCTGGGTGACCGGCGGCGCCGAAGGTCTGGCCGAATGGCAGCGCGGCATCGAGCCGGTCGCCGCCTGCGGGAACGTGCGGGCCAAGCTCAGCGGCCTGGTGACGCTCGCGCACTGGGACCGCTGGTCGGTGGACGACCTCCGGCCGTACGTGGACCACGCCGTGGAGGTGTTCGGCGCCCGGCGGCTCATGTTCGGATCGGACTGGCCGACGAGCGAACTGGCCGCGACGTACCCCGAATCGCTGCGCGCGATCGCGTCGCTGCTCGGCGGCCTGCACCGCGACGTGTTCGCGGAGACCGCCGTCAGCACCTATCAACTGGAGCTCAGCGACGTACGTCCCGCCGGGCCGCGCTGAGCGTGCCCGGCGGTCGTACCGGTGGCGGGCCCGGAACCAGGTCGGTGATGCCGGGCCCGCACGGTCACGGCTGAGCGGACGCCCGCCTTGGGTCGATGCCGTACACCCGCGCGGCGGTGGCGGTGAGGATGTCGTGCCATCCGGCGGCGCCGAGGTCCGGCAGGCTGTGCCGGACGATGTCCAATGTGCGCCCGTATGGTTCGTGCAGCAGGCAGATCGGCCAGTCGCCGCCGTACATCAGCCGGTCGGAGCCGAACAGCCGCAGCGCTGCGCGGATGTGGGCACCGGCTCGGCGCAGGCCGTCGCCCGCCGGGTCAAGCCCCAGGTACAGCCCGGACAGCTTGGCGTACACGCGGGGGTGGCCGGCGAGCACCTCCAGATCGTGCAGCCACTGCTGCGCCGGGCCGGAGTCGGCGCGCAGCGGGGGCGCCCCGAGGTGATCCAGGATCAGGTGCAGTCCGGGGTGGCGGCGGGCGACCTCGGCCGCGGTGGCCAGGGCCTGCGGACCGCCCGCGACGAAGTCGAACGGCACCTCGGCCTGCTCCAGCAGGCCCAGGCCCGCGTCCACATCGGGGCGCAGGATCCAGTGCGGGTCCGCGCGCTCGTGGATCAGGTTGCGCACCCCGGCGAACAGCGGTTCGTCGCGCAGCCGAGCCAGCCTGTCGGCGGCGACCGCGGGCAGGTCCAGGGGCACCCAGCCGACGACCCCGGCGACCTCGGGGTGAGACCGCGCCGTCTCGAACATCAGGTCGGTGTCGAAGCCGTCGTCGGCGGACTGCACCAGCACCACCGCCCCGACTCCCCGGTCGGTGAGCTCAGGCATGACCTCCCGCAGCGCCATGGCGCGGTTCACCGGTGCCAGGTGCTCGCCGAGCCAGGGGTAGACGCCGCGCGAGGGATCCCAGACATGCAGGTGCGCGTCGATGATCGTCGCGATCGGATCGAGGGTCACGTTCAGCTCCCAGGGGTGAAAGCGCGCGGGACGCCGGACGGCGGCCGCGTGCGGTGACCGTCGGTGCGAGCCGCTGTGCTGACATTGTCATCGGACCAAACGTATGATGTCATATCTGCGGTCGGGCCGCCTGTACCGGAATGCCGCTCGCGACCACCTCCGCCCAGCACCGGTCCGAAAGGGAAGTCATGCACCAAGCCGTATACGAAGGCGACCGCCGCCTGCGCGTCATCGACGTGCCCGAGACGGCACCCGGCCCGGGGCAGGTGCAGATCGATGTCGCCTTCACCGGGATCTGCGGCACCGACCTGCACATCCTGCACGGCGACATGGACAGGCGCGTCGCCACACCGGCTGTGCTCGGCCACGAGATGTCGGGAACGGTGGCCCGCCTCGGCGACGGCGTGGCCGGCTGGGTCCCCGGCGACCCGGTCACCGTCCTGCCTGTCCTGCCGTGCGGCGACTGCCGCACCTGTGCCGCCGGGCACGGCCACGTCTGCCCACGGCTCACCTTCATCGGCATCGACAGCGCCGGGTCCATGCAGCAGCGCTGGAACGTGCCCGCCCAGGCGCTGGTCCGCCTGCCCGAGACCCTCGACCTCGCCCACGGCGCGCTCGCCGAACCCACCGCCGTCGCCGTCCACGACGTCCGGCGCAGCGGCCTGACCGCCGGCGAGCACGCCGTCGTTATCGGCGGTGGTCCCGTCGGCCTGCTCATCGCGGTGGTCGCCCGGCACGCCGGAGCCCACGTCATGGTGCTGGAGCCGAGCCCGCAGCGCCGAGCCTTGGCCGACCGGCTCGGCTTCCCGGCCGCGGATCCCACCGGCGCTGACACGACCGCGCTCGTCGAGGACTGGACCGGCGGCGCGGGCGCCGCGGTCGCGTTCGAAGTGTCCGGCGCGGCCGCCGGAGCCGCCACGGCCGTGCACGCGCTGGCACCGCGCGGGCGGCTGGTGATGGTGGCGATCCACGCCACCCCGCGGGAGATCGACCTGCACCGCTTCTTCTGGCGAGAGCTGACGATGCTCGGCGCCCGCCTGTACAGCCGCGACGACATGGCGACGGCCGTCGACCTGGTGGCCGCCGGCCGGATCCCGGCCGCCGACCTGGTCACCCACGTGGAGCCGCTGCACCGCGCGGGCGAAGCGTTCGCCGCCCTCGAATCGGGGGCCGGCGTGATGAAGGTGCTGCTCGACTGCGCGGTCCGCCGGTGAGCGCCGCGATGTTCGACCTCACCGGCAAACTCGCCGTCGTCACCGGCGCCCGCCGCGGCATCGGCCTGGCCGTCGCCGAGGCGCTCGCCGCCGCCGGAGCCGACATCATCGCGGTCAGCGCACAGCTGGAGCCCGAAGGCAGCGAGGTGGCCCGCCGGGTGACGGCCCATGGCCGCAGCTGCGAGGTGCGAGCGGCCGACTTCTCCCGCCGTGCGGCGGTCGCGGCGCTGGCCGCCGAGCTCACCGGGCGGCAACGTCCCGTCGACATCCTGGTCAACAACGCCGGCACCATCGCCCGCGCACCCGCCGCCGAGCACAGCGACGAGGACTGGGACCACGTGCTCGCGGTCGACCTCACCGCCCAGTTCATCCTGGCCCGCGAGGTCGGCCGGGCCATGCTCACCAGGCGCACCGGGAAGATCATTTTCACGGCGTCGCTGCTCAGCTTCCAGGGCGGGATCACCGTGCCCGGATACACCGCCGCCAAGTCGGGCGTCGCGGGGCTGACCAAGGCGCTGGCCAACGAATGGGCCGTCCACGGCGTCAACGTCAACGCCATCGTGCCCGGCTACATCGCGACCGACAACAACCAGGCGCTGCGCGACGACCCGGTGCGCAACGCCGCCATCGTCGACCGCATCCCGGCCGGACGGTGGGGCACCCCGGCCGACCTCGCGGGTGTGGCCGTCTTCCTCGCGTCGGCAGCCTCGGACTACGTGCACGGCGCGCTCGTGCCCGTCGACGGCGGCTGGCTCGGCCGGTGACCGCGCCGGCCATCGCCCACCCTGACCGGTCCACGACCCTCGAGGAGCCACCATGCAGGTGATCGGACTGCACACCCGCCTCAAGCCCGGCCTGGAGGCGGAGTACGAACGCATCCACGCCAAGCTATCGCCGGAACACGAGCAGGCGTTGCGCGAGAGCGGGGTCCATTCGTGGCACATCTGGCGGGACGGGCTCGACCTGTTCCACACGATCGTGTGCGACGACTGGGACGGCATGGAGGCGTCGATGGGCCGGCTGGAGCTGACCGAACGCTGGCACCAGATCATCCACCCGCTGCTCGACATGGCCGTGTCCCAGCGCGGGCCGCTGCCGCTGGTGTGGCGTCTGCCTGACCCGGCCGCACCAACCGGGACCACTGATCCCACCTGACCGACGGGAGTCGCCGTGTTTCCACAAGCCCCGGCAGCCATGCCCACCCGGCCGCTCGGCCGCACCGGCCTGAACGTGACCACGCTCGGGTTCGGCGCCTCCGGGATCGGCAACCTGGGCCACCCCAGGACCGACCTCGACGCCGCGCGAGCCGTCGGCGCCGCCTGGGACGCGGGCATACGCCTGTTCGACACCGCGCCCCACTACGGGCTCGGCCTGTCGGAACTGCGGCTGGGCGACGCGCTGCGCGAACGGCCCCGCGACGCGTACGTCCTGTCCACCAAGGTCGGCCGGCTGCTGCGGCCCCACCCCGCGCCGACCGGCTCCGATCTCGCCGCCGGCGGCTTCGCCGTGGCCGACGACCTGATCCGGGTATGGGACTTCAGCGCCGACGGAGTCAGCCGGAGCCTTGAGGAGAGCCTCACCCGGCTGGGCGTCGACCGCATCGACGTCGTCTACGTCCACGACCCGGACGACGCCGTCGACGAAGCCGTCAGCCACGCCATTCCCGCTCTGATCAGGCTGCGCGACCAGGGGGTGATCGGCGCGGTCGGCGTGGGCATGAACCAGTGGCAGGCCCCCCTGCGCATGGTGCGTGAGACCGACCTCGACGTCGTCATGCTGGCTGGCCGGTACACGCTGCTCGACCGGTCGGGCGAGCAGCTGCTCGACGAGTGCGCCGGCAGGGGAGTGGCCGTGGTCGCCGCCGCGCCCTTCAACTCCGGCATCCTCGCCAGGCCGTGGCCGGCCGACGGCGCGCACTTCAACTACGCGCCCGCGCCCGACCCGGTGCTCCAGCGGGCACGGCGGCTGGCCGAGACCTGCCAGGCGCACGACGTCACGCTGCCCGTCGCGGCCCTGCAGTTTCCCCTCCGTCACCCGGCGGTGACCTCTGTCGTCACCGGCATGGGATCGGCCGCGCACGTCGCGGCCGCGGCAGCGGCGATGCGCACCACGGTGCCCACCGGCCTGTGGCAGGCGACGGGGTGAACACCCGGGCCCCGTCGGCATGATGGCCGGCCTTCGCGGCGAGCAGTGCACACCTGGCGCGGATGAAGGCCACGGCGAACACGGGCAGGGCCGGCGCGCACGGCGCCGACCCTGCCCTGACGGCTTCGCGTCCTTTCCCACCTGGTCAGCTGCGCAGGCTCCACTGCTGGTTCGTGCCGCCGTGGCAGCCCCACAGGTGCAGCAGCGTCCCGTTGGCAGTGCCGTACCCGCTCGCGTCTACGCACAGCCCCGACTGCACGCCGGTGATGGTGCCGTTGGCGTTGACGTTCCACTGCTGGTTGGCCTGCCCGTTGCAGTCCCAGATGACCAGGCGGGTGCCGTTGGCGGTGCCCTGACCGGAGGCGTCCAGGCACTTGTTGCCGTACACCGTCAGCTGCTTGCTCGCGGTGTAGGTCCAGCGCTGGTTGGTGCCGCCGGAGCAGTCCCACAGCTGCACCTGGGTGCCGTTGGTCGAGGTGGAGTTCGGCACGTCGACGCAGCGGCCGGATTGCCCGCCGACGATGGTGACGCCCTGCTGGGTGGACGACTGCACCCCGGCCGAGGTCATCACCGTGCGAGCCGCCGTCGGCCAGTTCCCGCCGGTGACGACCACCGTGCCGGTGTTGACGTTGCCGCGCGAGCCGCTGACGATGTTGGTGTTGGTGCTGGTCGTCCAGTTGTTGGTCAGGGTCAGGTTGCCGGTGTTGTTGTTGGCCCAGTGCTGCCCGTAGGCCCACTGCCCGATGTTGTCGAACACGTTGTTCGAGGCCGACAGGTAGCGTGCTCCCTCGTCGAAGTAGAGGCCGAGCCAGCCGTTGGTGTTGCGGAAGTAGTTCTGGTTGATCGTCGAGCCGGGCAGCGCGGACAGGGCGTAGAACGCCGCGCCGTCGGTCATCTGCCGCATGACGTCGTGGACGTGATTGGCCTGCACGCGGTAGTTCTTCGCGATCGTCGCGGTGGTGTATCTCGGCTGGTAGTTGTAGAGGCCGCGATCGATGTAGTCCTGCGAGCCCCCGGCGTCGTTGGCGCCCCAGCCGTAGCCGATCGAGATGCCCGTGTACGGCAGGTTGTAGACCTCGTTGTTGGTCATGGCCGAGTCGGCGGTGTAGGTCATGAGCAGGCCGACGTGGCTGCGGTAGTCGATGGCCACGTCGCGGACGGTGTTGTCGGCGTACACGATGTCGCGGTTGATCATCCGTGAGTCGCCGGGGTGGTGCGCGTCGGCCTGCACGCCACCGGCGATGACGGCGCCGGCCGCGATCTGCTCGAACGTGTTCCCGATGACGTCGACGTCGCCGGCACCGAGGCCGACGCCGGTGGCGTGGGCGTTGGCGTCGTTGCCGATGCCCAGCCCGACCTGGCCCAGGTTGGTGAACCGGTTGCCGGTGAACCTGATCGCGTTGGCCGCCGAGACCTGCACCGCCGCGGGCATCTGGCGCCAGTTGGGCCGGGTGGCCTCGAACTGCTGGCAGCCCGACTGGCACGAGTTCAGCCAGTCCGACGGACGGGCCCAGGTGCCGTAGATGTAAGCGCCGGTCTGCTGGTCGGCGTAGCCCTGGCCGGTGTTGGGCTGCAGCCAGCTGGTGTGGGAGAACTGCAGGCCGGAGAAGGACAGGTGATGGGCCGGCGACGCGTAGGTGCCGCCCACCCGCAGCAGTGACTCCAGCCGCGGCAGCTGCACCTCGGCCGTGGCCATGTTCTCGCCGCTGAGCGGCTTGTAGTAGAGCTGTCCGGCGGAGGTGTCCAGATACCACTCGCCGGCGGCGTCGAGGAACTCCCGCGCGTTGACCAGGTACAGCGGCCCGGCGCGGAACGGCCTGCTGAGAGTGTCGTAGCCGAAGGTGTTGTTGTTCCAGGCCGGCTGCTCCATGGTGATCACGTTGTTGCTGATGGACTGCACCGGCACGTACCGGTCGGTGAACGAGTTCACCGACTCCAGCTCGACGCGGTCCTCGGCGGCGATGTTGTTCAGGTACGACAGCGCGCTGCTGGAGAACGTCATGCCGCTGGTCGTCATCGTGAAATCGGCGCGGTTGACCTGGGTGCGGGCCCGGGTCGCGATGCGGCCGTTGACGTAGAGCTGGCGGCTGTCGAATCCGGTCCCGGCGGCGGCCCGCCAGATGTTCTGCCCGGCGTCGACCTGGGTCCATCCGGTGACCCGCTGCCCGCCCGAGATGACGGGCAGGGCGCCCGGCGCGGCCTGCCAGAACACGGTGTAGCCGTTGGTGCCCGAGTCGGCCGAGGTGAACGTCAGCGGCGTGGACAGGGCGTAGGTGCCACCGGCGAGCTGCACCACGATGTCCCCGCTCATCGTCGGCGCGAGCGCGCGCACCGACGACTGGGCCTGGGCCAGCGAGCACGGTTGCGCCGCCGAGCACGCGGTGCCGGATCCCGTGGGGGAGGCGTGCAGGGTCGTCATGACGGCGGCGCCGGCCGGCGCGGCGGACAGTGCCGATGCGGCGGTGAGCACGGCGGTGAGGTACAGGGGGAGCAGCCGGGACCGGCGATCCGGCGGTCGATGTGCGCGGCTGGGAGCAATAGCCACGATGGCGTCCTTCCACGAGTTCGAGCTGCTGGGGGTGCGGGACAGACATGGGTGGCCCACGTTCGGCGAGAACAGAGCCACCGATGGCGTGCATCACATCACACGTATGACGTCATAGCAATTGCGACCATCGCGTCAGTCGATCGCCGACGTCAGAACAGGAACGGCCGGCGGCCGGCGCGCGGCCGGCCACCGGCCTGGGTGGGCCTTACTGGAACGAGGCGTCGTCGAGGTAGTAGCCGTCGGTCCCGGCTGCCGTCTCCACGTAGAGGCTCGCGCCCGACAACGTCCCGGTCCAGGAGACGGTCGCGGTGCCGGTCAGCTGGGTCCATCCACCCGAGTTCACCGTCGCGGCGGGGGTGAGCTGCACGTAAGAGGTCGAGCCGTTGGCGGTCAGGGCGAGGGTGACCTTCGCCGACGGCGTCCCGCTCTGGGTGCGTACCCAGACGCTCGTCGTGTAGCTCTTGCCGTTGACGAGCTTGGCGGTGACGTCCTGGCGGATGCCGTTCCAGGAGGCGGTGCGGCCGGTGATGGCCAGCGACCTGCTGCCGCCGTGCACTACGGACGTGTTCGATGCCAGCGTGCCGCTGCCGAACACGGCCCACCCGGTCGTGCCGGCCTCCATGTCGGCGTTGGCCAGCTGGTTGCCGCCGGAGACGCCGCCGCCGAACTGCCACCAGTTCACGTTGAACAGGCCGCCGCCGCTGCCGGTGAACCGCAGATACAGATCACGGGTGCCGGTCGCCCCCGAGACCCCGCAGGTGACCGTCGCCCAGGTCTGGTAGCCGCCCGTGCCGCCCACCCCGCAGGTGCCCGCCACGGGGCCGGTCAGGCTGTCCAGCCGCAGCTCGATGTTGCCGCCCGCGCCCGCCGAGGCGACCCGTGCGGTGAAGGACGACGCGCCGGTGCCGAAGGCGACGCCCTTGACCTTGATGTAATCCCCGTTGTCGATCCAGCCGACGTTGAGGGTGCCCTCGCTGGCGGGTTCGGTCTCGACGCCCGTCTCCCACGCGATCGTCTCGGCCTCCTGGCGCACATACGGGTTCAGCGTGCCGATCTGCGGCGCGCCGGAGCTCGTCATGTTGATCGTCGGGATGGTGCCGTTGCTGTTGTAGGAGAACTTCTCCACGGCCACCGACCGGGTGTAACCGCCGCCGCCGGGCAGGGCGCCGTTGTGGTAGAAGAAGTACGAACCACCGGCGAAGTCGATGACGCCGGGGTGGTTGGTGAAGCTGCTGCCCTGCCGCGGCATGACGGTCCCGCGGTAGGTCCACGGGCCGGTCGGGCCGGGCGCCGTCGAGTAGCCGATGAACTCCGAGCAGCACTCGGCCGCGAACACGTTGTAGTACAGGCCGTTGCGCTTGTAGACCCAGGGACCCTCCTCGTACAGGGTCGGGCGGCTGGTGTTGCCGGTGCGGGTGCCGAAGCCGGCGGTGGTCAGCGGGATCTGGGTCGGGCTGCCCGAGAACGAGATCATGTCGGAGTTCAGCCGGACGTACCACAGGCGGGGGTTGCCCCAGTACAGGTAGGCCTGCCCGTCGTCGTCGATGAAAACGTTAGGGTCGATCTCGCCGTTCTCCACCAGCGGCCGCCCGAGCGCGTCGGTGAACGGGCCGGTGGGGCTGCTGGACACGCCCACGCCGATGGCCATGCCACCGGTCGCCCGGTTCTTCACCGGCACGTACCAGTAGAACCTGCCGTTGCGGTAGGCCACGTGCCCGGCCCACGCGTCGGCGCTGGCCCAGCTGAAGGTGGACAGGCTCATCGGCACGCCGTGGTCGGTCCAGTTCACCATGTCGGCCGAGGAGTAGACTCGCCACTCCTTCATCGTGAAGTAGGTCGAGCCGTCCTCGTCGTGGCCGGTGTACAGGTATACCCGGCCGTTGTGGACCAGCGGGGCGGGATCGGCGGTGTAGATGGTCTGCACGATCGGGTTGTCCGCCCCGGCGCTGACCGGCGCGATGGTGAGCGCGAGCAGCAGGCCGACGGCGACGGCGGCGAGCCCCCGCATGCTCCGGCCGGTCCGCGGCATCGGTGGATGTGTCACGAGATCTCCTTGAGGAAGTCGTCGACCTGGTGCGACGCCCGTCCCGGCGTGCCCGGCGCATCTGGTCGCCGCGTGCGCGAGCGGCGGCGAGGGGATCCGCGTTCGCGGTCGACTTTGCTGCAGAACGGAAGCACGCTGTATGACGTCTGCACGCCGCACACCTGGCCCGATCCACCCTGACGTGCTCGATCGTTGCCCTGCCAGCCGATGCGGATGAAGGTGCCGACCATCCCGCGGTCAGTCGAATGTGACCGATAACAGAGCTTGAGTCAAGATGTGACGAAAAGGTTTCGTGTGTGCGCAGGTCAGCTAGACCGTCCACATGAAAGACGATCAACAGGCGGAGATCGATGTCTGCGGGTGGGTTGACAACTGTGATGTTAGCGATAACATCGACCGAGCCGACTACCTGATAACACGTCATATGACGTCGTCCTAAAGCGACACGTGACTCAGGATCGGCAGGATCGGCAAGTTTTCGTCGAGGCGTACCGGCGGCGCGGGACCCATCGACTGGCGATCTGTGATGGCTCCATCCGCCGTCAGAGGCCGCCACCTGTCAGGTGCGGCACCTGACAGGCAGCACCCCCACGGCATCGGCGCGATGGTTCGCGCCCGCCTGGCCATCACTTGTCAGGAAGGGTCTTCATGTCCATCAGGGACGGCCTCCCCCCGCACCGCACCAGACGATGGTTCTCCGCAGGCTCAGCGCTGCTGCTGACCGCGACCGGCGCGACCGCCATTCTCGCCGCGGGACCCGCCGGTCTCGGCGGCCCCGCGCCGGCGCAGGCGCACACCATCGTCAGCACCGACTACCAGCAGGTTACCCTCGCCAAAGGCGTGTCCGAGGTGGGTGAGCCGATGACGCTGGCCGTGCTGCCGGACCGGTCGGTCCTGCACACGGCACGCAACGGCACGCTGCGCCGCACCGACGCGGCCGGCAACACCTCCGTCGTCGGGAACATCCCGGTCTACACCCATGACGAGGAGGGCCTGCACGGCGTCGGGGTCGACCCGAACTTCGCCACGAACCGCCACATCTACCTGTACTACGCGCCGCCGCTGTCGACGCCGAGCGGCGACGCGCCGTCCACCGGCAGCAACTGGTCGGCCTGGCAGGGCGTCAACCGGCTCTCCCGGTTCACGCTCAACTCCGACTTCACCGTCAACCAGGCGAGCAAGGTCGACATCCTGGACGTCGCCGCGGACCGGGGCATGTGCTGTCACACCGGCGGCGACATCGACTTCGACGCCGCCGGCAACCTGTACCTGTCCACCGGCGACGACACCAACCCGTTCGAGTCGGCCGGCTATTCCCCGCTCGACGAGCGGACCAACCGCAATCCCGCCTACGACGCGCAGCGCTCCGCGGCCAACACCAACGACCTGCGCGGCAAGATCCTGCGCATCAAGGTCAACGCCAACGGGTCGTACTCGATTCCGGACGGCAACATGTTCGTCGACTCCGACAGCCGGACCCGTCCCGAGATCTACGCGATGGGCTTCCGCAACCCGTTCCGGATCAGCGTCGACAAGGCCACCGGCGTGGTCTACGTCGGCGACTACGGCCCGGACGCCGGCAGCACCAGCAGCCGGGGCCCCAGCGGGCAGGTCGAGTTCAACCGGGTCACCGGACCGGGCTTCTACGGCTGGCCGTACTGCACCGGCACCAACACCTCCAACGAGACCTACGCCGAGTGGGACTTCGCGTCCAACACCGCCGGATCGAAGTACAACTGCGGCGGCGGCCCGACCAACAACTCGTTCCGCAACACCGGCCTGCCCACCCTGCCCGCCGCCAAGACGGCCTGGATCCGCTACGCCGGCGACGCCAGCAGCCCGTCGGAGTTCGGCAGCGGCTCGGAGTCTCCGATGGGCGGCCCGGTCTACCGGTACGACGCGTCCTCGTCCTCCAGCACCAAGTTCCCCCAGGGCTTCGACGGCCAGTTCTTCGCCGGTGAGTTCGGCCGGGGCTGGATCAAGCCGATCCACGTCAACTCCGACGGCAGCCGGGGCGCCATCGAGACGTTCCCCTGGATCGGCAAGCAGGTCATGGACATGGCCTTCGGGCCCGACGGCGCGCTGTACGTGCTCGACTACGGCACCGGCTACTACAACGGCGACGCCAACTCGGCCCTGTACCGCTTCGACTACGTGGGCAGCGGCAACCGGGCCCCGACCGCCGTGGCGAGCGCCGACCGCACCTCCGGCACCGCCCCGCTGACGGTCAACTTCTCCTCGTCGGGATCGTCGGACCCCGAAGGCGGGGCGCTGACCTACTCCTGGGCCTTCGGCGACGGCACCACCTCCACGGCCGCCAACCCGAGCAAGACCTACACCGCCAACGGCACGTACAACGTCACGCTGACGGTCCGGGACCCGCAGGGCGCCACCGGTTCGGCGAGCGTGCAGATCGGCGTCGGCAACACCGCGCCGACCGTGACCATCAACAGCCCCGCCAACGGGCAGCTGTTCGGCTTCGGCGACACCGTGTCGTTCAGCATCACGGCGACCGACCCGGAGGACGCCTCGATCGACTGCGGCAGGGTCAAGATGACCTACGTGCTCGGCCATGACAGCCACGGCCACCAGATCACGTCCCAGACCGGGTGCACCGGCACGATCGCGGTCCCCGTCGACGGCGAGCACGACGACGCGGCCAACATCTTCGGGGTCTTCGACGCCGAGTACACCGACGCCGGCGGCCTGACCACGCACACCCAGCACACCCTGCAGCCGCGCAAGCGCCAGGCCGAGCACTTCAAGACCTCGTCCGGCATCGCCACCTTCGACAAGAGCGCCGCCGAGGGTGGCAAGACCGTCGGCGACATCCACAACGGGGACTGGATCGCGTTCCAGCCGTACCGGATCAACAACGTGACCGGGTTCAGCGCCCGCGTCTCCTCCGCGGGCAGCGGCGGCACGCTCCAGATCCGGGCCGGCTCGGCCACCGGCACCGTGCTCGGCTCGGCGACCGTGCCGGTCACCGGCTCGTGGGACACCTTCACCACGGTCAACGGCACGATCAGCAGCCCGCCGACCGGCACCACCACCCTGTACCTGACCTTCGCCGGGTCCGGCACCGGGTTCCTGTACGACGTCGACTCGTTCACCCTGGCCACCGGTACCGCTCCCGCGGGGACCGGCCCGGTCAAGGGTCTGGCGGGCAAGTGCCTGGACGTGCGTGGCGGTGCGTCGGCCGACGGGACGCAGATCCAGATCTACACGTGCAGCGGGGCTGCCGGGCAGACGTGGACGGTGTCGGGTTCGACGCTGCGGGCGCTGGGCAAGTGCCTGGACGTCAACGGTGGCGGGACGGCGAACGGTACGAAGATCCAGTTGTGGACGTGCAACGGCGGCGCGGCGCAGAACTGGACCTACCAGGCATCGGATCAGACGCTTCGCAACCCGCAGTCGGGCAAGTGCCTGGACGTGTCCGGTAACAACTCGGCCGACGGCACGATCGTGGCCCTGTGGACCTGCAACGGCGGCGCCAACCAGAAGTGGATCCTGCCCTGACGCGACGGGCCCCTCACCGGCGTACGAGCGCAGGTGAGGGGCCCGCCTCGCCTCTCATCCCAAGGAGAGTTCCCATGCACAGACTCCTGCGACCGGCACTCGGCGCGGCCACCGCTGTCCTCGCCGCCCTCGCCGTCACCGTCCCGGCCGGCCCGGCCGGCGCCGCTGACGCGCCCTACGACGTGCTCGTCTTCTCCAAGACCGCCGGCTTCCGGCACGACTCGATCGCGGCCGGCATCTCGGCGATCCAGGCGCTCGGCGCGGCGAACAGCTTCACCGTCACCGCCACCGAGGACGCCGCCGCCTTCACCACCGGCAACCTCGCCCAGTACGAGGCGGTCGTCTTCCTCAACACCACCGGCGACGTCCTCAACTCCAGCCAGCAGACCGCGTTCGAGTCCTACATCGGCTCCGGCGGCGGCTTCGTCGGCGTGCACGCCGCCGCCGACACCGAGTACAGCTGGCCGTTCTACGGCAACCTCGTCGGGGCCTACTTCGCCTCTCACCCGGCGATCCAGCAGGCCAACATCAAGGTCGAGAACCGGGCGCACCCGGCCACGGCACACCTGCCGCAGACCTGGACGCGCACCGAGGAGTGGTACAACTACCAGACCAACGCCCGCTCCACCGCACGGGTGCTGGCCACCGTCGACGAGTCCTCCTACTCGGGCGGCTCCATGGGCGCCGACCACCCGCACGCCTGGTGCAAGACCTACAACGGCGGGCGGGCCTTCTACACCGGCGGCGGGCACTCGCAGTCGGCGTACTCCGAGACGGCGTTCCGCAGCCACCTGCTGGGCGGCATCCGCTACGCGGCCGGCCGGGCCAAGGCCGACTGCCGCCCGGAGACGGGCTACACCACCCTCTACAACGGCTCGACCACGGGCTGGTCGCAGACCGGGCCCGGCAGCTTCGGCAACTCCGACGCCACCCTCACCTCGTCGGGCGGCATGGGCATGCTCTGGTACACCACCCGCGAGTACGTCAACTACTCGCTCAAGCTGGACTGGCGGGTGCCGGGCGACGACAACTCGGGGGTCGTCATCGGGTTCCCCGCCGGCAGCACCCCGCAGGGGGCGCTGGACAACGGCTACGAGGTCCAGATCGACGCGACCGACTCCGCCGACCGGACCACCGGCGCGATCTACGGCCTGCAGTCCGCCGACCTCGCCGCCCGCGACGCGGCACTCAACCCGCCGGGGGAGTGGAACACCTTCGAACTGCTCGTCGAAGGCGAGCGGCTGCAGGTGTTCCTGAACGGCTCGAAGATCAACGACTACACGAACACCAACGCGGCCCGGTCGATGGCCGGATACATCGGCATCCAGAACCACGGCACGGGTGACGACGTCTCCTACCGCAACATCCGGATCAAGGACCTCGGCGGCACCCCGCCCACCGGCGACATCACCCGGCAGGCCGAGTCGTACTCCTCCGCCGGCGGCGTCTCGGCGCTGGCCAAGTCGGGTGCCAACGGCGGCCAGGTCCTGGGGAACATCGAGTCCGGGGACTGGGCGGCGTACAACGGTCTCGACCTGACCGGTAGCACCTCGTTCCGGGCCCGGGTGGCGTCCGCGGGCGCCGGCGGCACGATCCAGGTCCGGACCGGATCGGTCACCGGGACCGTGCTGGGCAGCGTCACCGTGCCCAACACGGGCAGCTGGACGAACTTCCAGAACGTGACCACCAGCCTGTCGGGCGTTCCGTCGAGCACCCAGAACCTGTACCTGACCTTCACCGGCCCGAGTGGCTTCCTCTTCGACGTGGACGAGTTCGTACTGGTCAAGGGCACCGCCACCAACGGCACCGGTCCGATCAAGGGACTGGCGGGCAAGTGCCTGGACGTGCGCAACGGTTCGTCGGCCGACGGCACGCAGATCCAGCTCTTCACGTGTAACGGGGCTGCCGGGCAGACGTGGACGGTGTCGGGTTCGACGCTGCGGGCGCTGGGCAAGTGCCTGGACGTCAACGGCGGCGGGACCGCGAACGGTACGAAGATCCAGTTGTGGACGTGTACGGGCGGTGCGGCGCAGAACTGGGCGGCGCAGTCCGACGGTTCGCTGCGCAACCCGCAGTCGGGCAAGTGCCTGGACGTGTCGGGCAACAGTTCGGCCGACGGCACGATCGTGACCCTGTGGACCTGCAACGGCGGCGCCAACCAGAAGTGGACCCTGCCGTGACCGGGGCCGGACCCGCCGCTGTCCGCACACCGAGCTCTGTGAGGTAGCCCGATGGACATCCCGAAGGCAGGCCGCTCCCGCTGGGCGGCCGCCGCCACCATGACCCTGGCGCTGGCCGCCGCGGGCCTCACCGTCGCGGTCCAGGCCGAGGTGGCAATGGCCGCGACGGTCGGCACGCCCACGCGGATCGTGGGCGGCCAGTCCGGCCGGTGCCTGGAGGTGCCGAACTCCGGCACCAGCAACGGCCTGCAGACCCAGCTGTGGGACTGCAACGGCAGCGCCGGCCAGGCCTGGACGCTCACCGCAGCTGGCCAGCTGATGGTCTACGGCAACAAGTGCCTCGACGCCTCCGGCCGGGGCACGACCAATGGCACGCAGGCCATCATCTGGGACTGCAACGGCCAGACCAACCAGCAGTGGAACCTCAACGCCAACGGCACCATCACCGGCGTCCAGTCCGGCCTGTGCCTGGACGCCAACGCCGCGGCGACCGCCAACGGCACGAAGGTCCTGCTCTGGGCGTGTCACGGCGGCGCCAACCAGCAGTGGGCGCAATCGGTGCCGGGCTCGCCGAGCCCGACCCCGACCTCGACCCCGCCTCCCGGGGGCGGCCCATGCGACATCTACGCCGCGGGCGGCACACCGTGCATCGCCGCGCACAGCACCACCCGGGCCCTGTACCGCTCGTACACCGGCAACCTGTACCAGGTCCGGCGTTCCTCCGACAACACCACGCGCAACATCGGCGTGCTGACCACCGGGGGAACGGCCGACGCGGCGGCCCAGGACTCGTTCTGCGCCGGCACCACGTGCGTCATCACGGTGCTGTTCGACCAGTCCGGGCGCGGCAACGACCTGTGGTACCAGGGTTCCAGCGTCGTCCCCGGATCACCGCAGAGCCGCCCGGCCGTGGCGACCACCGAGTCGCTGACGGTCGGCGGCAGCAAGGCGTACTCGCTGTACATCAACCCCGGCAACAGCTACTGGCGCGACGGCCACCTGACGGGCGTCCCGACCGGGAGCGCACCCGAGGGCATGTACATGGTCACCAGCGGCACCCATGTCAACAGCGGCTGCTGCTTCGACTACGGCAACAGCGAGACCACCCGCAAGGCCGACGCGGCCGGCGCCATGGACGCGATCTACTTCGGCACGAGCTGCTGGTTCGGCGGCTGCTCGGGTTCCGGGCCCTGGGTGCAGGCCGATCTCGAATGGGGCCTGTTCCCCGGCGGCAGCAGCACCTGGAACCCGAACCAGCGGGCGTTCACCAGCAAGTTCGTCACGGCGACGCTGAAGAACAACGGCGTCTCGCGATTCGCGATCAAGGGCAGCAACGCCCAGTCCGGCAGTCTGTACACGCTCTGGGACGGCGCGCTTCCCAGCGGATACAGCCCCATGAAGAAGCAGGGCGCCATCGTGCTCGGCAGCGGCGGTGACTGCTGCAAGCCCGATGGCGGCGCCAACGCCAGCGCAGGAACGTTCTACGAGGGCGCGATGGTTGCGGGCTACCCGTCCGATGCCACCGAGAACGCCGTCCAGGCGAACATCGTCGCCGCGGGCTATCGATGAACCGGGCCGGCCCTCGGCTCTGACCGCACCAGCAGTGCCGCCGCGACACAGCGGCGGCACTGCGCGGCCGAGCCGTGCGGGATCGGTGATCGCCGCCACCGGGGCCCGCGTGCTCGTCGTGCGGCGGGGCATGCCTGCGCACCGCGCCGCGACGCGCGATGCTGAGAGGGTGGAGATTCTCAGCAGCCGCATCCTGCTCCGCCCATCCGAGGTGGCGCGGTCTCACCGGTTCTATCGCGACGTTCTCGGGCTGGCCGTCTACCGCGAGTTCGGGTCGCCCGACCATCCGGGCCTCGTCTTCTTCCTGGGTCAGGGACTGCTTGAGGTCTCCGGGGGCGCCGACGGCCGGCAGGGCGGCCCGGTGGAGATCTGGCTGCAGGTCCGCGACCTGCGGGCCGAGCGGGCGCGCCTCGCGGCGCAGGGCGTGGCGATCCTGCGCGAGCCGCGACGGGAGCCGTGGGGCCTGGACGAGATGTGGATCGAAGATCCGGACGGCGTGCGGATCGTGCTGGTCGAGATCCCCGCCGACCACCCGTTGCGCCGCGACACCCGCTGACACCTGCCCCGGCGGCTTCGGCGACATCCGGCTCGTCCCGTTTCGGCCCCTTGCCGGGGCGAGTTGTGCGGCAGCTGATGTGCACGGTCGACAAGGATCAGGTCTTGCGCCGCTTCAAACGGGTGTGTTCCGAGCTGGAACCGGCGGGCAAGGGCGGCCCCGCTGCTCGTTTCCCAAGGTCGACTTGCTCGTTCCTCCTGGCAGGAGCCGCCCAAACGGGCGGCGTCCGGCGGAGCGGACAGTCGCTCCGCGACAGCTTCGCGAGCGCCGCGGCCGCGGCACAAGGGGTGCCCCATGGTCGACCGCAGGCGGATCCTCCAGGCGACGGCGGCGGTGGGCGCCGCCACGGTGCTCTCGCAGCAGGGCGGCTGGGCCTGGGCGATGCGCGCGGGGCGCGCGGGGACCCTCGCCCCGAACAAGATCCGCAAGTACGTCACGCCGTTGCGGTTGCCGTCGGTGCTGTCACCCGCCCGCCAGGAGACGGGCGGCCCCGCCCACTACCTGGTCGCCGTGCGCCAGTTCCGCCAGCAGATCCTCCCCGAGGGCCTGCCGCGCACCACTGTATGGGGCTACGGCGACATGTCGCAGGGCGGCTTCCGCACCCCCTCGGCCACCATCGAGGCGACGGTGGACCGTCCGGTGCGGGTCACCTGGATCAATGACCTCCGCGACGGTTCCGGCGCCTTCCGGCCGCACCTGCTGGCCGTCGACCCGACGCTGCACTGGGCCAACCCGCCGGGCGGCGTCACCGGCCGGGACACCCGCCCCAGCCACACGTCGACGCCCGGGCCCTACCGGGGGCCGGTGCCGATCATCACGCACCTGCACGGAGGGCGCTCGCCCCAGGACAGCTGCGGCTACCCGGAGGCCTGGTACCTGCCGGACGCACGGAACATCCCGCGCGGCCACGCCAGGGTGGGCAGCTTCTACGACCAGTTCGGCGACGAGTTCGCCCAGCGCCACGGCGTCGCCTGGAAGCCGGGTGCGGCGACTTTCCAGTACGACAACGACCAGCGCGCCGCGACACTGTGGTACCACGACCACGCCCTGGGCGTCACCCGTGTCAACGTCTACGCGGGCCTGGCCGGGTTCTACCTGCTGCGCGGCGGCGCGGCGGACCTGCCGCCGGGCGTCCTCCCCGGGCCCGCGCCCCGGGCGGGCGACGAGCCGGGCACCCGGTACCACGAAATCCCCCTGGTGATCCAGGATCGTTCGTTCAACACCGACGGCTCGCTGTTCTACCCGGGCAGCCGGGCGTTCACCGACCAGGCCGGCCCCTACATACCGGACGGCCCGTTCCCGCCGATCTGGAACCCGGCGTTTCTCGGCGACACCATGACGGTCAACGGCAGCACCTGGCCGGTGCTGCCGGTCGAGCCGCGCCGTTACCGGCTGCGCCTGCTCAACGGCTGCAACAGCCGCGTGCTGATCATGAAGATCGTGGCGGACCGGCGGGCGAAGCGCCCCGCGTCGCCGTCGTTGCCGATCTGGCAGATCGGCAACGACGGAGGGTTCCTGCCCGAGCCGGTGTCACAGCGGCAGCTGCTGCTCGGCCCGGCCGAGCGCGCCGACGTGGTCGTCGACTTCACGGGGCTGCGCGAGGGCACCGAGCTGTACCTGATCAACGAGGGTCCGGACGTGCTCTGCAGCGACAGCTTCGACCCCTCCGACATCGCCACCACCGGGCAGATAATGAAGTTCACGGTCGGCCGGCTCACCGGCAGGGACCGCAGCGTCCCGCCGGAGGATCTGGAACTGCCGCGTATCCGGCCGCTCGGGCGCGCGAGCAGGATCCGCCGCCTGGCACTGGACGAGCACCTGGAACACGACCGTTCGATCACCATGACCCTCGGTGCCATCGGCAAGGACGGGCAGGCCCGGCCGCTGCACTGGCACGACCCGATCACCGAACGACCGGCGCTCGACGCGACCGAGATCTGGGAACTGCACAACTGGAGCGCCCACGTGCACCCGGTACACCTGCACGTGGTGCAGTTCGAGGTCCTCGGCCGGGGCGTGGACGGCAACCAGCCGCCACGGCCGGGCGACCGCGGCTTGAAGGACACCGTCCTCACCTTCCCCGGCGAGATCACCCGGGTGAAGGCGACGTTCGACCTGCCCGGGCGTTACGTGTGGCACTGCCACCTGCTGGAGCACGAGGACAACGACATGATGCGGCCGTTTCAGGTGGGTTGACCGCCCGGCCGGCCGCCGCCTCGGTCCACCGGTGCAGCCGGCGCAAGACGTCGTACGACCCGACGATCTCCGCCCAGTCGGTGTCGTGCCGGGTCGGCGCCTTCGCGTGCGGGCCCGCCTACTTTTCCGACGAGTGAGACCGATCGCCGATCGACAGCCGAAGGCGACAAGTTTCACAGCGCCCACCGACGTCGCCGGATCCGGGCGCGGATGCACTCGTCTTTCCACCGCCGGCCGCCCGCCGACCGGTTGATGGCGTGGCGAAGATCCGTTGGCTACGCTGCGCCGATGTTGTTTGTGGATGGTCAGTCCAACGAGCGGCTCGTGCTGGATGGAGCATGGTTCGAGAAGCTGCACGGCGGTCAGTCGAAGACCCGCGTGCCGGCCTCGTCGTTCCGAAGCGTGACATGGCAGGACATCGACCGCCGGGTACGCCTGTTCAGCAGCGAACGAGAGCAGCTCGTCTCGGTGACGCTGTCGTTCGACGGCGGCCCGTTCGTGGGATTCGTCGCGCCTGCGGAGAAGCGCCCGCAGCTCGAGGCCATCGTCGCGGGTCTCGAAGCGGCCCGCACCACAGGCTGAGCGGCACCCGCCGGCTGGCGGGCTCAGCGGTCGCGGCCGACCGAGCGTCCTGGGGATGCCGTCCCGGCACGGCCGGCTGGACGCGATCGAGGGCACCGCCGGGGCACGACCATGGAATGGCTGCTCAGCCGAGGATGAGCTGCCCGTCCTTGACGGCCACGGCTGTCGAGCCGAGCGGCAGGGTGGCCGGGCCGGTGAGGACCGAGCCGTCGGTCGCCGAGAAGCGGCTGCCGTGGCAGCGGCAGATGATCTGGTCGTTCTCCACGGCGGCGACCTGGCAGCCCCAATGTGTGCAGATCGACGTGAACGCCCTGAAGTCGCCTGCGAAGGGCTGGGTGACTACGACCATCGCGGTGCCGTAGACCTTGCCCCCGCCGACCGGGATGTCGGCAGCCGGCCCGAGCGCGACGGGATCGGCCGCAGGGGCGGCAGAATCCGGGGCGGCGGGGGAGCTCGCGCCTACCAGGCCCCCTGCCGCTGCCGCGCCTACACCGGTCAGCAGTGTTCGTCTTGTCGAGCCCATGCCGCGCCCCCCGTTGATCGACAACACGCATCGTAACCTGGTCCCTGTGCCAGATGTCCTTTTTGCGGTATTGATCTGGTGCCGGCGGCCGTGATCGCGGTCAAGCCGCTGAGTGGCCCAAGACGAGCACCGGTGACGATGCTCCAGCCTGGAATCGGCTTGGACCGGTTCAGTCGTCCTGATGGCCGTTCCGCTACTTCATCGCCGACAGCAGCTGCTGACACGCGTTCTCGCAGTCACGGCAGGCCTGGGCGCAGATGCGGCAGTGCTCGTGCATGTCGGCGTGCCGCTCGCACTCGTCGGCGCAGGCCCGGCAGGCCATGATGCAGGCCTGCAGCATGGTGCGGCTGATGTTGGCGTCGTAGCCGGTGTGCCGGGACAGCACCCGGGCGGTCGCCGAGCAGATGTCGGCGCAGTCGAGGTTGGTGCGGATGCACTTGGCCAGTTCGGCGATCATCGGCTCGCTCAGGCAGGCGTCAGCGCATGCGGTGCAGGCCTCGCTGCAGGCGATGAGCGTGTCGATGGCCGAGGCCAGCTGCCTGCGGTCGAGGTTGATCTCCGCAGGGTAGGTCTCGAGCATGGGCATGGTCACGTTCGTCATGGCGGGTCTCCTTCTCTGTGCACCGTGAGGTCCATACCCCCGCATCGCGATCTGCATTCGCGGTTCGGGAGGGCCGTCATGCGCACCGGAGCCCGGCGCACCAAGGCCGAGACCGACGCCCGCAGGCTCGGCATCGGCACCATCGCCGCCGAAGTCCTGCTGGAGGACGCTGCCGACGTCTGGCCGTCATTGTGACTGCTGGGGCGCTGACGCCAGGCCGGTCTCGTAGGCGGTGATGACGAGCTGGGCGCGGTCGCGGGCGCCGAGCTTGGTCATGGCCCGGTTGACGTGGGTCTTGGCGGTGTGCGGGCTGAGCACGAGGTGGGCGGCGATCTCGTCGTTGTTCATGCCGGAGGCGACCAGGGCCACGACTTCGCGTTCGCGTTCGGTGAGCGCGGTGAGCCGGTCGGCGGCCGCCGGCCTGCTGTGCTCCGGCTGGGCGAGGAATCGGCTGATGAGCGCCTTGACCGCGGCCGGGGACAGCAGCGATTCGCCGCGGTGGACGGTGCGGATGGCTTGCAGCAGGTCGGCGGGTTCGGCGCTCTTGCCGAGGAAGCCGGCGGCACCGGCGCGCAGCGCGGTGAAGACGTACTCGTCGAGTTCGAACGTGGTCAGGATGAGCACGCGTGTGCCGGCGAGAGCGGGATCGGCGCTGAGGTGGGCGGTGGCGGCCAGGCCGTCGAGGCCCGGCATGCGGATGTCCATGACCACGACGTCCGGTGTGGTGGCCCTGGCCAGTGCGACGGCTTCGGCGCCGTCGGTGGCTTGACCGACCAGGGCCATGTCGGGTGCGGTGTCGATGAAGTAGGCGAACCCGGCTCGTACGAGAGGCTGGTCGTCGGCGAGCAGGACCGTGATGGTCATGTGGCTGCTCCGGTGGTCAGGGGCAGGGTGGCGCAGACGCGGTAGCCGCCGCCCGGTAGCGGGCCTGCGGTGAGGATGCCGCCGAGGGCGGTGACGCGTTCGCGCATGCCGGTCAGCCCGTGGCCCTGGCTCGCATCGGGGCCCTGCCGGTTCGGCCGGCCGGGACTGTTGTCGACGGTGACCTGCAGCGCCTGCGGCTGGTAGGTCCAGCGCAGGATGACGGGAACCGGGCCGGCGTGCTTGCTGACGTTGGTCAGTGACTCCTGGACGACCCGGTAGGCGGTCAGATCGGTCGCGGCCGGGACCGGCCGCGGCTGTCCGTCGGTGTGCTGGGTGATCGCGAGGCCCAGCCGTGCGAAGCCCTGTACCAGGTCGCCGATCCCGGCCAAGCCGCTGGTGGGCTGCACGGGCGGGAGCTGCTCGCCGGGTTGGCGCAGCAGGCCGACGGTGTCGGCGAGGTCGGCCAGGGCGGTCTTGCTGGCCGTGGCGATGTGTGCGACGGCGTCGCGTGCCTGCCTGCCGTGCGGTTGCGTGTCGGCCTGCAGGACGTGGGCGGCCACGCCGGATTGGACGTGGATGAGGGCCAGATGGTGGCCGAGGACGTCGTGCAGCTCGCGGGCGATGCGCAGCCGTTCCTCGGTGACGCGGCGGGCGGCTTCGGCTTCGCGGTCGGCCTGGGCGTGGGCGGCGGCGGCCTGGGCCTCGGCGAGCCAGGCCTGCCGGTGGCGGGAGGCGGTGCCGGCGGCGACGGCCAGGGCGCCGAGCGCGCCGAGGGCGAGGTTCTCGGCGCCGAGCCAGGTGCCGGGCCTGGCCAGCAGGTGGACGCCGGCGAACACCGCCATCACCAGGCCGCCCACGAACAGGGCTCGCTGGCGGCGGGAGGTCTCGGCGACGGTGTACAGCGCGATCAGTGGCGCGGCGAGGATCATCTGCCCGCGGTGGTCGTGGTAGTGCAGCAGGTACGCCTCGGCCGCGAGGATCGAGATCAGCAGGACCGTGAACGGCTGCCAGGTGCGCGCGGCGAGTGCGCCGCAGGCGAGGGCGGCCAGGCTGAGGCCGTGGGCGTCGATGGGGGCGCCGGCCGGTCCGGCGGCCGTGGTGACGAGCGTGACCGTGTAGACCACGGCGGCGATCGCGATGTCGGCGTGCGGGCGGCGTGCGGCGGCGGCGCGCAGCCGTTCCAGCACGGTCATCGCACCAGGTTAAAACCCCGAGTCTGCGGGCCGCATCGCCTGGCGGTGGTAGGTGGCGTACCGCATCCGTGGTACGTCGAAGATGGCGCGCGCAGGCGACGACGCGGCCGGGTGCCGGCGGGGATGGTGAGGGCTGTTGCCGGGACGGGTGTGCCCGGCCGTCGACGAAAGGTCTTCCGTGACATCCATCGACATCTCGGTCCGCGGACTGAGTAAACACTTCGGCCCGGTGCAGGCGGTGCGGGAGCTGAGCTTCGACGTGCCCGCCGGCCAGGTGACCGGCTTCCTCGGGCCGAACGGCGCGGGCAAGACCACGACGTTGCGCATGATGCTGGGCCTGATCCGGCCGACCGCCGGGCAGGCGCTGATCTGCGGCCGACCGTACGCGGACCTGCCGGATCCGCGCCGCACGGTCGGCGCGGTGCTGGAGGCCACCGGCTTCCACCCGGGCCGCCGGGGCCGCGACCACCTGCGCATCGCCGCTCACTCCGCCGGCCTGCCGGCCACCCGGGTCGAGGAGGTCCTCGACGAGGTCGGCCTGTCCGAGGCCGCCGGGCGCCGGGTCGGCGGGTACTCGCTGGGAATGCGCCAGCGGCTCGGCCTGGCGGCCGCGCTGCTGGGCGACCCGCAGGTGCTGGTGCTCGACGAGCCCGCCAACGGCCTGGACCCAGCGGGCATGGCGTGGCTGCGGGAGCTGCTGCGCGGGCGGGCCGCCACCGGCCGCACGGTGATCGTGTCCAGTCACGTCCTGTCCGAGGTCGCCCAGACCGCCGACCATGTGGTCATCCTGGCCGGTGGCCGGCTCACCTTCGACGGGCCGATGGACCGGCTGCGCGAGCACGCGGGCTCCCTGGAGGACGCGTTCCTGCGCCTGACCACCGACCAGCACGACACCGCCGCCGCGACGCGCTGAGGAGACCACCACCGTGCTCAAGCTCATCGGAAACGAATGGCTCAAGCTGCGCACCACCCGCGGGTTCGCCATCCTGCTGGCCGTCCAGCTCGTCCTGATCACCGCGGGCGCTGCCGGGCCGCTGTCCAACATGCCCCTCGACCAGGCCACGACCGCGATCGGCGCCGTCGCGCACGTCGGCCTGACCTCGCTGATCGCGCTGGTGCTCGGGATCGTCGCGGTCGCGGGGGAGTACCGCCACAAGACGATCACCGACACCTACCTCGGCAGCCCCCGCCGCGGCCGGGTCGTGGCGGCGAAGCTGACCCTCACCACCCTGGCCGGGTTCGGGCTCGGCGCCGCGGGCGCGGTGGTGTCGCTCGCCGTGACTTATGGGTGGCTGACCGCGGCCGGGCACAGCATGCCCTGGTCGGACGCCGAGCTGTGGCGCACCGCGGCCGGCGGGGTGGTGTGGAACGCGGCGTTCGCCGCGATCGGCGTCGGCATCGGGGCGCTGGTGCGCAACCTCGCCGTCGCGGTGGCCGGTGCGCTGGCCTGGCTGACGCTGGTCGAAGGCGTCGTCGGGCAGCTCGTGGGCCGCGACGTCACCAGGTACCTGCCGTTCTCGGCAGGCACCGCCGTTGGGCGGATCCCGGCCTCCATCGCCGACGGGCTGCCCCAGTGGGGTGCCGCCGCGCTGCTGGCCGGATACGCGGTGCTGTTCGCGGCTGCCGCGATCGCGTTCACCACCCGCCAGGACGTCGCCTGACCGGCAGGACGGAACCGGTGCCCGCGGCGGCCGCTCGGCTGTGCGCGGGCACCGGCCCCATCCCCGCCGAACAGCGCCGCACGCAGGCCTCGCGCCGACCGGTGGTTCGCCTCGTCGAAGACCTGGTTCAGGTGACCACGGCTACAGCAACCGGTGCGATGCGTGGCTCCTGTCGCCGATGGCCTGCCCGGCCGCGACGACGACCTCTGCGGCGGTCAACGCGGCCAGCGCCGGATGCGGCGTGTCGGCGGCGGGTGGTTCGCCGGCCAGATCCGCGCGCCACAGTGCCCGATGCCATGGGCGGGCGGCCGGTGGTCCCCACAGGTGCGGGCCCAGCTCGGCGAACAGGACCACCGACGGGGTCCCGTACGCGGTGGCCAGGTGGCCGATGCCCGTGTCGCCGCACACCACCAGCCGGGCGTGCGCGACGAGCCCGGCCAGCTCGCCGATGTCGGTCCGCCCGGCCACCGCCTGCGATCCGGGTAGACCGGCGAGGCCGGCCACGTGCCGGGCCAATGCCGCGTCACCGGCGGATCCGGTGATCAGGACCCGGTGCCCGGCGCCGGACAGGGCGCGGGCCACGGCGGCGAACCGCTCGGGCGGCCAGCGCCGGGCCGGGGCCTTGGCGCCGGGATGCACCAGCGTCGCCCCGGCCTCGGCGGGCGCCGCGCGCGGGGCGGACAGCCTCAGGTCGGCCGGATCGGCCGGAGCGCCGTACCAGGCGACCAGGCGGCACCAGCGGGCCACCTCGTGCTCGTCAGGCCGCCACTCGGGACCGATCAGGCAGCCCGCCTCGGGGTTGCGGAACGCCCACAGCGGGACACCGAGCGGGGCCAGCAGCCGGTGCGACTGCGGCCCCCGGCCGTGCAGGTTGACCGTGAGGTCGTACCGGCCCCAGCCCGGCCGCGAGCGCAGGCCGTCGACCGGGTCGAGCCGGTCGACGGCACCGATGAGATCCACCAGCGGAGCGAGCCAGGCCGGGGCGGCGAGGGTGAGCGCCGCCGCCGGGTACGCCGCGCGCAGGCCGCGCAGCGCCGGGACGCCCGTCGCCAGGTCCCCGATGCCCAGCGCGCGCAGCACCAGGATGTCCGCCGGAGGGCCGGTCACGGGTAGGACGGCTCCCGGTCGGGGCACACGATCAGCTCCCGGACCGCGCAGCCGGGCGGCTGGCTCAGTGCGAACAGGACCGCGTTCGCCACGTACGCCGGGTCGTTGAGCGCGGCGTCCGCGCCGGGCTTGTACTGCTCGGTGCGGCCGTCGAAGAAGGCGGTGCGCATCCCGCCCGGGATCAGCAGCGTCACATCGACCTGCCCGGCCAGCTCGACGGCCAGCGCCCGGGTGAACCCGACCACGCCGAACTTGGCGGCGCAGTACGCCGTGGCGTCCGACAGCGCGCGCAGGCCCAGCGTCGAGGCGATGGTGACCACGTGCCCGCCGGTCACCGGCAGGTGCGGCAGCACGGCGCGGACCACCGCCGCGGTGCCGAGCAGGTCGATCCTGACCACCTGATCCCACTCGTCGGCGGGCACGTCGGCCAGGCGGCCGGGCCGGTCCCAGCCCGCCGCGGTGACCACCGCGTCGAACCCGCCGGTCCGCTGGGCCAGCTCGGTGACGGCCGCGGTCACCGCCGCGGTGTCGGCCACGTCGGCGACCACGCCGTCGCCGTCGACCGGCTGCCGGTCCACCGTGTACGGTTTGCCGCCCGCGTCGGCGACCGCCCGCACCACGGCGGCGCCCAGGCCGCTCGCGCCGCCGCTGACCAGCACCCGTCCCGGGTTGGCGTTCATGGCGTGCTCCTTCGTGCCTCCTCCGGCGCGGCGGGTGCCGTGCGCCGGGCGCTGTGGATCAGGGCGGTGGTGGAGTGCCCGGCCACATACGGCACCAGCACGCACTGCCCGCCCCAGTCCCGGACCCGGTCGGCCTCCGGCAGCACGCCGCCGGAGGGCTGGGCCGCGCCGGGCTCCTGCAGGTTGTAGTCGCCGCCCTTGACCCACACGTCCGGGCGCAGGTGCTCCAGCACCCCGAGCGGCGTCGCGTCGTCGAACACCACCACCGCGTCGACGCAGCCGAGCGCGGCCAGCGTCTGCGCGCGGTCGTCCTGGCCGACCAGCGGCCGGCCCGCGCCCTTCAGCCCGCGTACGCTGCGGTCGGAGTTCACGCAGACCACCAGGCAGTCGCCGAGGTCGCGGGCTGCGCGCAGGGTGGCCACGTGCCCGGCGTGCAGCAGGTCGAAGCAGCCGCCGGTGGCCACCACCCGCCCGCCCGCGGCCCGGGTCCGGGCGACCACCTCGCAGGCTGCCGCCAGCCCGAACGCGCCGGGCGCAGGCGCCGCGGGGCTGTCCTGCCGGTAGTGCTGCGCGCCGCCGCAGGCCACGAACCGGGCCGCCGCCGCGACCGCGACCTGCACCGCCTCGGATGCCAGCGCGCCCTCGGCCAGTGCGGCCGTGGCCGCTCCCGCGAACCGGTCCCCGGCGCCGCAGGTGTCGCCTTCGCCGACCAGCGGCGGGGCGACGACCAGTGGCACGGGGCTGCCGTCGGCCAGCAGCGCGCCCTGCGCGCCGAGGGTCAGCGCGACCGCGCCCGCGCGCCAGACCAGCCGCGCGGTCGCGGCGCGGCGGGTCAGCGCGCCGAGCCGGTCGGCGTGCGGGGCGGTCCCGTCGTCGTCGGCGGGCAGCTCGTGCTCGTTCGGGGTGACCAGGCGCATCCCGTGCACCGGGCCGCGGCTGCGCGGGTGCGGGTCCCACACCACCGGCCGGCTGCCGGCGACCGTGGCCAGCACCCGGCGCAGCTCGTTGGCGCTGGTGACGCCGCGCCCGTAGTCGGCGACGAGCACGCCGTCGGCTTGGGCCAGCGCCACCAGCGCGGTCTCCGCCGGCTCGCCGACCGGCTCGGTGACCGCCGAGCGGTCCAGCCGCAGCACCACCTGCCGCCCGCTGAGCAGCCGGATCTTCTCCGGGGTGTGTCCCCGATAGGGCAGCGGCAGCACCTCGACGCCGTGTTCGTCGAGCAGGCCGCGCAGGCGCTGCCCGGCCTCGTCGGCGCCGATCGCGGTCAGCAGCCGCACCCGGTGCCCGTGCAGCGCGAGCAGCGTCGCGGCGAGCGCGGCACCGCCGGGCCGGGCGGTGGCGTCGCCCTCCTCGAACACGGGCACCGGCGCGTCCGGGCTGATCCGGTCCACGCTGCCCGCCACGTCCAGATCGAGCAGCGAGTCGCCCACCACCAGCAGCTGCGGGGTCATCGCGGGGCTCCCGCCATGACCCGCAGCTCGACCGGGGACGGCGGCGCGCCGTGCGCGCGGGGCAGTGCCGCGTCGACGTACTCGCACAGCAGGTGGGCGGCGGCCAGGTGCAGCTCCTGCACCATCTGGGTGTCGTTGCTGGGCACGGCCAGCGCCTCGGCGCATCGCTCGGCCAGCGGGTTGGGCCGGTCGCCCGTGAACGCCCAGATGCGCATGCCCAGCGCCCGGCCGGTGTCGGCGGCCTCCAGCAGGTTCGGGCTGCGGCCGCTGGTCGAGATGAGCAGCAGCACGTCGCCCGGCTGCCCGTGGGCCCGCACCTGCCGGGCGAACACGTGGCCGTATCCGTAGTCGTTGGCGATCGCGGTGAGCCCGCAGGTGTCGGCGGTCAGCGCGATCGCCGAGAGCGGGATGCGGTCCTCGCGCAGCTTGCCGACGAACTCGGCGGCCAGATGCTGCGCCTGCGCGGCGGAGCCGCCGTTCCCGGCGACCAGCAGCCGCCCGCCGCCGATCAGCGTACGGGCCAGCACCAGCCCCCACCGGGCGAGCTTGCCCGCCTCCGGCTCGAACGCGCTCGCGGTCTGCTGCAGCCGGCGCAGGTGACTGTGGATCACCTTGCCGTCGATGGAGTCGACATACATGGCGCCACCTCCTTGAACAGCCGCTCCCAGGCGGCGAGGAACCGGTCGAGCCCGTAGCGGGCGCGGACCGCTGCCTGGCCCCGCAAGCCGACCTCGGTGGCGGTCTCGGGATCCTTGATCAGCCAGCGCACCGCCTCGACCAGCGTGTCCACCCGCGTGGACAGCACGCCGGACTGCGGCGGCACGGCTTCCACGGCCTCCGTGGTGGCCAGCACGACCACCGGAACGCCGATCATCATGGCCTCCAGCAGGCTCAGGCCCAGCGACGTCCACCGCATCGGGTGCAGGTAGACGCGGCGGCGGGCCAGCTGCCGGTGCAGCTCGTGCTGCGGGGGGTCGTCGTACAGGCCGGTGGCGGGCGGGAGCAGGCCGCGCAGCCGCCCGGCGCCGATGCCGAACACGTCCAGCTCGGCCACCTCGCAGAACCGGGGCAACAGGTCGGTTCCGGTGACCCGCCAGCGCCGCAGCGGCTCGTTGATCGCCACGCCGACCCGGGCCAGCTCGCCGGTGTACCCGGCCGCGGGCGGGCAGATGCCGTGCTCGACCACGACCGTGCGGGTGCCGCCCGAGTTCCAGAACAGGTCGTTGAAGTGGCTGACGTGCACCAGGGTCACGTCGTCGCGGTCGGCCATCGGATGCGGGCTGTCGGGCACGTCGCGGCGCGGGGTGTTGTGCTCCACGTACACCACCGGCACGTCGCGGCCCGGGGTGCGGCGCAGCCAGCGCGCGGCCAGCGCCCACTCCTCGGGCCGCTGGAGCACCAGCAGGTCCACGTCGGTCTCGGCCAGCTCGGCCGGGCTCAGCTCCACACAGGAGCCCGGCCAGTCGTAGGTCTGGGCGCGGCCCCGCCCGTACGGGCCGCGATCGGCGGTGACCGGCACCAGGTAGGTGTGCGGCCCTTGCAGGAACGCGGTGGTCCAGGCGGCGTGCACGTGCCAGAGCAGGATTCTCATGACGCGCTCCCGAGAAGACGGTCCACGGCGGCGACCACCTCGTTCGGGTCGATCGCGCCGAGGCACGGATGGCCGGGCAGGGTGCAGTTGACCGCCCGGCTGTCGCGGCAGGGCGCGTCGGGGTCGCCGAGGCGCACGTGCGGCACGGCGTACGGGCCCCAGCGCGCCAACGGCACCGTGGGGGCGTACAGGCTGACCACGGGCGTGCCGACCGCGGCGGCCAGGTGCGCCGGTCCGGTGTTGCCGACGACCAGGCAGGCGGAGCGCGCCAGCAGCCGGCCGAGCGCCGCCCAGTCGGTCTGCCCGCCCAGATCGGTGGCAACGTCTCCGGCGACCTCGGCGGTCAGCTCCGCCTCGCCCGGCCCGCCGGTGACGGCGACCTCGTATCCGGCCTGCGCCAGCGCCTGCACGATCCCCACCGCCCGTTTACGCGGAATGCCACGCGCGCCCGCGTTCGCGCCGGGGTGGACGACGACGAGCCGGCCGCGTGTATCCGCAGCTGGAAGGTTCGTACGCAACCGGCCGTCGTCGCCGTCAGGGAGGACGTGTCCCGCCGCGGCCGCCAGCGACAGCGCGCGCTGGGCCTCCGGCAGGTCGTCGGGCACGTGGTGGCGCACGTCCAGCAGCGCGCCGGGGTAGTCCTCGCTGATCGCGCTGATCCGCCCGACCCCGGCCAGCCGCAGCAGCAGCGCCATCGGCAGGGGCGACTGGTGGAAGGAGGTGAACACCACGGCCTCGTCGACGCTCAGCTCGCGCACGGTCCGGACCAGACGGTCCACCTCGGACGGTTCGACTGCCGCCGCATCGCGCTCGATCCACGGCGTCCGCCAGACGAGCGTGCGCGTCACGCCGGGCAGCAACCGCCCGGCCGCCTCGCCCAGCGGGCCGGTCAGCAGGGTCACCTCACGGGCGTGGGTGGCCAGCGCGCGGATCGCGGGTCCCATGAGCAGCACGTCCCCGGCGGAATCGGTGCGTACGGCCAGCACGTGACCGGGCTGGCCGGACCGGGCCGGACCTGGCCGCAGGACATCCTGGCGGGCGAGGATCCAGTCCGCCGCCGCCCCGAGGTCGTCCGCGCGGTACGCGGCGGCGCTGATCTCCTCGGCCCTGGTCCGTGCGGTGGGCACGAGCAGGCCGGTCGCGCCCGCGGCGGCCGCGGCGGCCAGGTCGGTGCCGATGTCTCCGATCACGACACAGCGGTGGGGGAGCACGCCCAGCTCGCGGGCGGCGGCCTGGATCAGTCCCGGTGCGGGTTTGCGGCAGCCGCAGCCGCCGTCGCGGGTGTGGCAGCACAGCTGCCAGCTGCCGAAGGGCCCGAGCAGCTGCTCGACGCGCGCGTCGACGGCGTCGGCCTGTGCCCGGGTGGTGTACCCGTCACCGACAGCCGCCTGGTTCGACACCACGCCGATGCGCAGGCCCGCGGCGCGCAGCCGGTCCAGCGCCCGCCGCGCGCCGGGCATCGGCACGACCAGGCCGGGGTCGCTGATGCGGGGTACGTCGCGGATCAGGGTGTCGTCCCGGTCGCACAGCACCGCGTCGAAGACCCTGGTCACGCTGTTGTCATCAACTGTGTCGAGCACCCGGTGGCCGTACCCTGTCCGGATCTTCCCAAACGCGAAGATCGCCTGGCGTACCGGCAAAGACGGAAACGTCCTCGCTGGAGATTGCCGAACTCCGACAAGGAGAAAAATCTCCTGCCAGGAGATTTGCGGTAGAAGTCAGATTGGCCGGAGTTTTGCCGGGGAACGGGTGGCCTCATGAAGGTGCTCGGGATCAACGCGGTGTTCCACGACCCGGCGGCGGCCCTGGTGGTGGACGGGACGACCGTCGCGGCCGCCGAGGAGGAGCGGTTCAGCCGCCGCAAGCACGGCAAGCGGCCGGTGCCGTTCTCCGCCTGGGAGCTGCCGGTGCTGTCGGCCCGCTGGTGCCTCGACGAGGCCGGCATCGGCGCGGACGAGCTTGACGCGGTCGGCTACTCCTTCGACCCCGGCCGCTGCGCGCCCGCGGACGAGCTGGGCCTGGACGACCCGTGGGACTGGCTGCGCCAGGACTACGCCCGCCGCGCCCCGGCGTTCCTCGCCGAGGCGCTGCCGGGCCTCGACCCGGCCGCCGTCCGGTTCGTGCCCCACCACGTCGCGCATGCCGCCTCGGCCGCGCTGGCCGCGCCGTACCCGCCGGACGAGGACACCGCGGTCCTGGTCCTGGACGGGCGCGGCGAGGCCGCCAGCCACCTGGCCGGGCGCTACCGCGACGGGCGGCTGGAGGTGCTGGCCGGGCAGCGGCTGCCGCACTCGCTCGGGCTGCTCTACGAGGACCTCACCGCGCACCTGGGCTTCCTGCGCTCCAGCGACGAGTACAAGGTGATGGCCCTGGCCTCCTACGGCCGGCCCCGTTTCCTGCCGCTGTTCCGCGAGCTGGTGCGGACCACTGCCGACGGCGGCTTCCAGGTCGCGGCCGTGGACTGGGCCGCGCTGGCCAAGCCCCGGCACGGCGAGGACGACCGGCTCGACCCCGAGCACGCCGACCTGGCCGCCAGCGTGCAGCGCCGGCTGGAGGAGGTCCTGCTGGAACTGGCCGGCTGGCTGCACGACGCGGCCGGCGGCCCGGCCCGGCTCGCGATGGCGGGCGGCGTCGCCCTCAACTGCGTCGCCAACGCCCGTCTCGCGGCGGAAGGGCCCTATCAGCGGGTATGGGTCCAGCCCGCCGCGGGCGACGCGGGCACCGCACTGGGCGCGGCGCTGCACCTGAGCGCCGAGGCCGACGTGCTGCCGGAGCCCATGCCCGGCGCGGACCTGGGCCGCGGCTTCCCCGACGCCGAGCTGGAGGCGGAGCTCATCCGCGCCGCGCTGCCGTACGAACGCCCCGGCGACCTGGCCGCCGTCGTGGCGCGAGTGCTGGCGGACAACGGCGTGGTCGCCTGGTACGACGGGCGCGCCGAGTACGGCCCCCGCGCGCTGGGGCACCGCTCGCTGCTGGCCAACCCGGGCGATCCGGCCACCACCGCCCGGCTCAACGACATCAAGGGCCGCGAGCACTTCCGGCCGGTGGCCCCGATGGTGCTGGCCGGGCGTGCGGCGGAGATCTTCGAGGGGCAGCTGCCCAGCCCGTACATGCTGTTCACGCACCGGGTGCGGGACGGCTGGCGGGAGCGCATCCCGGCCGTGGTGCACGTCGACGGCACGGCACGGGTGCAGACGGTCGACCCGGCCGCCGAGCCGCGGATGGCCTCGGTGCTGGCCGAGTTCGACCGCCGTACCGGGCTGCCGGTGCTGGTCAACACGTCGCTCAACATCGCGGGGCAGCCCATCGTCGACACGCCCCGCCAGGCCATGGAGCTGTTCGGGGCGGCGCCGGTGGCGCTGCTGGTGCTCGGCCCGTACACGGTCCGCCGAGCGGCGGCGTTCGGCGGGGCGTGACCGCCGTGCATCCGCACCTGGTGCGCCCGGTCAGCGGCGGCGGCCTGCCGTGGTCGCCGCCCGGCGGCGGGGTCAGCATCGTGATCCCGACCGTCGGGCGGCCGAGCCTCGACGCGCTGCTGCGCATCCTGGCCCGGGAGGTCGGCGACGGTGCGCCCGTCGAGCTGCTGATCGTCAGAGACCGGCCGGTCGAGGTGACCGTGCCCGCTGCGCTGCGGGCGTGCACCCGAGTGCTGGCCGGGCGCGGCGCGGGCCCGGCCGCCGCCCGCAACGTCGGCTGGCGGCACGCGCGGCACCCGTGGGTGGCCTTCCTCGACGACGACGTGCTGCCGCGCCCCGGCTGGCTGCGCGCGCTGCTGCACGACCTGGCCGCACCGGACCCGGTCGGCGGGGTGCTGGGGCGGATCGAGGTGCCGCTGCCGCATGACCGGCGGCCCACCGACTGGGAGCGCTGCACCGCGGGCCTGGAGACCGGCCGCTGGATCACCGCCGACATGGCGTACCGCCGCGAGGCGCTGGCCGCCGCGGGCGGCTTCGACGAGCGCTTCCCGCGCGCCTACCGGGAGGACGCCGAGCTGGCGTTCCGCGTGCGCGCGGCGGGCTGGCAGCTGCGCCACGGGCTGCGCCGGGTACGCCACCCGGTGCGGTCCGAGGACCGCTGGGTGAGCGTGCGCACCCAGCGCGGCAACGCCGACGACGCGCTGCTGCGCCGCCTGTACGGCCCGCGCTGGCGGCAGCTGCTGGAGGTGCCGCGCGGCCGCCGCACCCGGCACACCGCCATCACCGCGTGCGGCGTGCTGGCCGTGGTCTCCGGGGTGGTGACCGCGCTGACCCGCCGCCCGGCGACCCGGCGCACGGCCGCCGTCACCTGCGCGGCGAGCGCCCTGGGCTGGGCGGCGGGCACGGGGGAGTTCGCGCTCGCGCGCATCCGGCCCGGCCCGCCGCAGGCCGCCGAGCGCCTGACCATGGTCGCCACCAGCGTGCTCATTCCGCCCATGGCCACCTACCACTGGCTGCGCGGCTGGTTCGCCGCCCGTGACGCCCGTATGGTCACCGGCACCCGCCGCGCAGCTCATCCGGGCTCCTCCGAACGGCCTGACCAGCGGTTTCAAACCTCCCGCCGGGCGTGAACCGGGTCACTGTCCGGCCCGCGCACACTGACGCACTTGCACACTTGCCCCTTCCGCCCACCCCCGGTGAGAAGGGCACAAAGCTGTGCAGTCGACCTTCGCCGCGCTGCGTCACCGCGGCTTCCGCGTCTGGACCGGCGCGTGTCTGGTCTCCGTCGTCGGCACCTGGATGCAGGTGCTCGGCGTCAACTGGTACGTCCTGCAGGAGACCGGCTCGGCCGCCCGGATGGGCGCCGCGATCATGCTGCAGACCCTGCCCGTGCTCGTCCTCGGCGGCCTGGGCGGGATGCTCGCCGACCGGCTGCCCGTGCGGCCGCTGCTCATCGCCACCCAGCTGGCCCACGCCGCGCTCGCCGCCGCCCTCGCGCTGATCGCCTGGAGCCCGTCCGGCGGCGACCTGGCGCTGGTGTACGCCGTCTCCGTGCTCGGCGGCGCCGTGGCCGCGCTGGAGGGCCCGGTCATGGGCCGCTTCGCCGCCACCACCGTGCCGCAGTCCGCGCTCGGCAACGCGCTGTCGCTGGGTTCGCTGGTCAGCTCGCTCGGCCGGATCCTCGGCATGAGCCTGGGCGGCGTCGTGGTGGCCGCCGCGGGCCCGGCCGTGCTGTTCGGCGCGAACGCGCTCAGCTTCGCGGCCGTGGTCCTCGCGGTGCTCGCCATCCGCCCCCGCGATCTGCACCCGCTCCAGGTGCCGGCGGCGGACACGGCCCCACGGGCGCGGGGCGGCGCGCTCGCGTACCTGCTGCGCCAGCCGATGGTCCTGATCACGCTCGGGCTGGCCCTGGTGCTGGGCAGTCTCGGGCGCAACTACCAGGTCACCATGGCCGCGATGAGCGACGGCCCGCTGCACGCGGGGGCGGGCGGCTACGCCATGCTCTCCACCGTCTTCGCCGCCGGGACCGTCGTCGGCGGCTTCCTCGCCGCCCGCCGCCCGGCGCTGGGCTACCGCACCCTCATCGGCGCGGGCCTGGTCACCAGCGTGCTCCAGGTGCTGGCCGGGCTTGCCCCGGACACCTGGAGCTTCGCCCTGGCCATGCTGCCCATCGCGGCGGGCGCGGTGCTCATCGACACCACCGTGGCCACCCGGGTGCAGCTGGACACCCGCGCCGACATGCGCGGCCGGGTGCTCGCCGCGCTGGCGATGACCAGCTCGATCGCGGGCGCGGCCGGAGCGCCGCTGCTCGGCCTGCTGTCCGAGCAGGCCGGGGCGCGCACCGCGCTGGTGCTCGCGGGCGTGGCCACCGTGCTGGCCTCGGCGGTGGCCGGGGCGGCCATGGCCCGGCGGGCCGGGCTGCCGCTGCGTGGCCGCCAGCTGCGGCTCACCCTGCGCGCCACGCTCGGCCGGCCCGTGCCCGCCACCGCCTGATCACCCCGTCCCGGCCGTGTAGCCGCAGCTGGGGCGGGTACTGCTAGCGGATGCCACTGACCAGATCGATCATCGAGTCCACCGTCGTGATCACCGGCGCCTCCAGCGGGGTCGGCGCCGCCACGGCACTGACCCTGGCTCGCCGGGGCGCCCAGCTCGTGCTGGCCGCCCGCAGCCCGCGCGGCCTGGCCCAGATCGGCGAGCAGTGCCGCCAGCTGGGCGCCGACGTGCTGGAGGTGCCGACCGACACCGCCGACCCGGACGCCGTGGAGCGGCTGGCCGAGGCCGCCCAGGAGCGCTTCGGCCACGTCGACGCCTGGATCAACAACGCCGGGGTGGCCCTGTACGGCCGCCTGCTGGACCTGCCGCTGGACCAGGTGCGCCGCACCATCGACGTGGACGTGTTCGGCTACCTGCACGGGGCCCGGGCCGCCGTGCCGCGGCTGCGCGCCGCCGGGGGAGGGGTGCTGATCGTCGTCGGCTCGGTGCTGTCCGAGGTGTCGCTGCCGTACCTGGGGGCGTACATCATGGCCAAGCACGCGGTACAGGGCATGGCCGACAGCCTGCGGCAGGAGCTGCGGGCCGACGGCGTGGCCGAGGTGTCGGTGTGCACGGTGCTGCCCGGCTCGCTGGACACGCCGCTGTTCGCGTGGGCCGCCAACCAGATGGGCCGCCAGGTGCTGCCGCCGCGGCCGCTGAGCCCGCCGCAGGAGGTGGCCGACCGGATCGTACGGCTGCTGGAGCACCCCCGGCGGCAGAGCTTCGTCGGCCGGGCGTCCTCGACCGTGATGTGGCAGTGGCGGCTGGCCCCGGCGCTGGCCGAGCGCCTGCTCTCGCTGTACGGGCAGCTCGCGCAGTTCGGCCGCCCGGAGCCGCCGTCCGACGGCAACCTGTTCGAGCCCGTCGAGGCCCCGCGCGGTGTCGAGGGCGGGTGGCGGCTCACTCCGGCCACGCTGGCGGGTCTCCCGGGCACGGCCCTGGCGAAGGTGCGCCACCACCTCAACGGGGCCCGGGTCTCATAGCGGAAGCTCCCGCCTGGTCGCCAGGACGGGAGCTTCGATCATTCGCGTTACTGGTTGGGCTGGACGCCGAAGTTCGGCGCGGCCTTCATGAGCGCCTCGTGGTGTGCCTTGATGATCGGCAGCGCCTGCTCGGCCGCCTGCTTGACCTGGGCCGCCTCGCCCTTGTCGATCTGCTGCTGGGTCGCCGTCATGCTCTTGGCGTGTGCGGCCAGCTGCTGCTCGATCCACATCTTGTCGAAGTCCGCCCCGGCCGCGGTGTCGGAGAGCTGCTGCGCGACGGCCTTCTGCTCGGCGTTCGGCTCGGTGGGCAGGGTCACGTTGAGATCGCCTGCCAGCGTCTTGAGCGAGTCGTCGAGTTTGGTGTGGTCGGTCACGAACCGTTCACCGAGGTCCTTGACCACCGCCGAGGTGCCTTTGTCCTGCGCCATCTTGCCCGTGGCGATCTCCGCCAGGTTCGCCTGGTGCGCCGCGACGATCCACGAGTTGTCCTGTTCCGACGGCTGCACCGCGGCCATCGCGGCGCCGGCGCCGCCGACCATCGTCACGGCCAGCGCCGCGAGCAGCACGAACATGCGTTTGCACAGTCCCATGATGTTCAACCCCCTCCTAGGCGTGCACTGCATCCCGCAGCACTACCCGTCCGCGACCCGCCCTCAAACGGGCAGGCATCGCCGGGCCGGTTCCTGGGTACGGAACACCGGTGGACGCCGACGCCGTAGTGGTGGGCGCGGGCCCGAACGGGCTCGTCGCGGCCAATGTGCTCGCGGATGCGGGCTGGGACGTGGTGCTGCTGGAAGCGGCGGCCGTGCCAGGCGGCGGGGTGCGCAGCGCCGACATCGCCGCGCCGGGCTTCCGTGCCGACCTGTGCAGCGCTTTCTACCCGTTTGCCGCGTGCTCGCCGATCCTGTCCGGGCTGGAGCTGGAGCGGCACGGGCTGATCTGGCGGCACGCCCCGGCGGTGCTGGCGCACGTGCTGCCCGACGGCCGGGCCGTGCTGCTGCACCGGGATCCCCTGCGCACGGCCGAGTCGGTGGAGGAGTTCGCCGCGGGGGACGGCGAGCGGTGGCTGGTGGCGTACGCGCACTGGCGGCGGCTGGCCGACGCCGTGATCGAGACGATGTTCACGCCGTTCCCGCCGGTGCGCGCGGCGGGCGCCCTGCTGCGGCGTGCCGGGTCCGCCGGGCTGCTGCGCCTGGCCCGGCTGATGGCGCTGTCGGTCACCGAACTGGGGCAGGAGCTGTTCGACGGGGAGGGGGCCAGGCTGCTGCTGACCGGCTGCGCGATGCACGCCGACGTGGGGCCGGACGGGGCCGGGTCGGGGGCGTACGGGTGGCTGCTGGCCATGCTGGGGCAGCAGTTCGGGTTCCCGGCGCCGGAGGGCGGGGCGCAGGCGCTGACCGACGCGCTGGCCCGGCGGCTGCGCTCGTGCGGGGGCGAGCTGGTGTGCGGCGCGCGGGTGACGCGGGTGGTGGTCGGGCACGGGCGGGCGCTGGGCGTGCTGACCGCCGACGGGCGTGCGTGGCGGGCGCGGCGGGCGGTGCTGGCCGATGTGGACGCCCCCAGCCTGTATCGGGATCTGGTCGGCGCCGCGCATCTGCCGCGGCGGCTGCTGGCGGATCTGGAGGTGTTCCGCTACGACCGGCCGACGGTGAAGGTGGACTGGGCGCTGCGGGGCCCGGTGCCGTGGGCCGCCGGGGGCGCGGAGCTGGCGGGCACCGTGCATCTGGGCGGGGACCTGGCCGGGTTGAGCCGGTCGGCGGCGGCGCTGGCGGTGGAGGACGACCCCGAGGTGCCGTTCCTGCTGACGGGCCAGATGAGCCGGGTGGATCCGACGCGGTCACCGCCGGGCACGGAGACGTATTGGGCCTACACGCACCTGCCGCGCCGCCTGTCCGGGAACGACCGGGACAGCGCCGAGATCGCGGCGTACGCGCACCGCATCGAGCAGCTGCTGACGGCGGCCGCGCCGGGCTTCGCCGAACTGGTCATAGGCCGGTCGGTGCAGGGCCCGGCGGAGCTGGCCAACGAGAACGCGAACATGGTCGGCGGTGCGCTGGGCGGTGGCACCGCGGCGATCGCGCAGCAGCTGATGCTGCGCCCCGTGCCTGGCCTGGGCCGCTCGGACACGGTCGTCGACCGGCTCTATCTGGCAGGGGCGTCGGCGCATCCGGGGCCCGGTGTGCACGGCGGGCCGGGCGCGAATGCGGCGCTGGCCGCGATCGCGCGCGCCCGGCCGGTCACCGGCGGCCTCTACCGTACGGTCATCGACACCGGACACCGCCTGGTCTACGGCCCGCACCGTGCCGGGTGACGGTTTGGACCGTGCCGGGTCGGGGAACTTCCCAGGACTTCACCGTTGTTCGCGGATGCGTTCGGGAGGATGCGGTGGCGCTGTGCTGGGTGGCGATCCGTCGCGCGGCGGCGGCGATCGGCTGGCCGACCTTGCGGTGCGAGCCGGCCGCGGAACTGGACGACGGTGCGCTGCGGCGCGAACTCGCCAACGCGCACGCACTGGGCGAGCTGGTCAGCCGCGCGGGCATGCCCCGCGACCGGGACATGCTCGCGTTGCGGCTGGCCGAGCTGGACGGCGAATACCTGAGCCGCTTCCCCGCCGCGGCCCTCACCTGGCCCTGGCCCCGCTGACCCCGCCATCCTTCGCCATGATCGCCAGTTGGTGTCCAAACCTGAGGCCCAGCCCCACTTCCCGACACGAGACCGCGATCTTCACCTGGCGGGGAGCCGACTAGCGGTGGGCGCTGCCGGTGAAGATCGGTGGTTGGTGTCGGAAGCTGTGGTCTGGCCCGACTTTGTGACACGAGATCGCGATCATCGCCCGGTGAGGCCGGGGTCGGGGCGGGGTGGGGTGGGGGTTGGCGTGGGAGTGGTCAGGTTGCGGTCGAGGAGGCGGTTGACCGCGGCGTGCAGGAGGTTCGCGGTGAGGATGGCGGGGGCGACCACGGCCACCACGCCGTCGAAGTCGATCTGCAGGGTGAGCGCCAGGATGATCGCGGTGATGCCGTTCTGCTGCGCCGCGGCCAGGTGCCAGCGGTCGGCGCGGGGCATGCCCCTGGTCAGCAGCCAGGCCGCGAGGGCCTGCGCGGCGAACGCGGCGACCCCAAGCGTCACGCCCCGCACCGAGGCGATCCCGTCGATGAGCAGTACGCCGAGCCCGGTCGCGGCGGCGTAGAGGGCGGTCTGGGTGATCCGCGGGATCCACGGCTCCAGCGCCGCGGGCCGGGCGAACAGGCCCACGATCGCGACCGCGAGCATCCAGCCCGTGGCCACCGCAACGCACAGCACCACCGCCAGCAGCACGTACTGGAGCCACACCCGCGTCCGCGCCAGGCGCCACAGCGCCCAGGCGGCACCGGCCAGCGCCGCGTTGCCGGCCAGGTCGGCACCGTAGGTGAGCAGCGGATTGCCGTCAGACGCGGCGCCGCCGAGCCCGAAGACGGTCGCGGCCACCCCGGCGGCGTAGATCGCCAGCAGCACGGTGACGGGATCGTCGAAGGAGGACCACGCGGCCAGCACGGTGCGGGCGCGTTCACTCATCCGGGTGTCGTTCAGCAGCGCGGCCACCGACAGCGGGTCGATCTGCGCGACGGCGACGCCGAGCAGCAGGAACAGCGGGTCCTGCCAGGCCAGCGCGAGGCTCACGCCGATGAGCAGGGCCTTGACGACGACCCCGACGGTCACCGCGAGCCCGATGACCCGCCCGTCGGCCCGCGCCTGCCGCAGGTCGATGCCGTAGGTCGCGCCGTACAGGCCGACGGCCAGCAGCGCGTACGCGCCGAGGCGGTAGGCGGGGGAGTGCGACACCGCCGCCACGTCGACGTCGAGGGCCCACGCGGCGGCCAGCCCGGCGAGCACGAACAGTCCCAGCAGGCCGATCCGGCGCACCAGCTCCACGTTCCCTTCCCGATCCGGTGACGGGTACACCGAAGCCGTACCCGTACCGGAAGCCAGGTTAGCCGCCGCGTGCACGTTCGCCGTCCAATGTGGGCTGAACGGTGTTCGCATCCGCCCGTACGATGATCGCGCCATCTTCCCCACCCCCGCGGAGGTAAGCGAATGTCGGCTGCCGAGTCCACACCCGCCACCAGGGTGAACTGGTCCCAGCGGATGGCCGGGATCCTGGCCAGTACCATCGCCCTGCCGCTGATCTTCGAGATCCTGCTGGCGCTGCTCGGCGACGACCCGTTCAACTTCGGCCGGGCGGGCGTGGCGGTGGTCGTCGTCGGCCTGACCGCGGGCGGTCTCTACCTGGCCCGGCCCGGCTGGCTCAACGTGCAGCGGGCGCGGGGCGCGTTCCTGATCCTGGCGGGGCTGGGCACGGCGATCCACGGCTTCCTCGTCTCGGCGGCCAGCGAGCTGTTCGCCGAGGAGGTGGTGCAGGACGTCGTGGGTATGGTCACGCTGGTGCTGGGCGTGACGACGTTCGCGATCGGCTGCTTCTACTTCCGGGTCGAGGACGTGCAGGAGGTCATCGAGAACCCGGCGACGACCCGTCCGCCGGCCGAGGAGATTGCCGTGTCGACGGTGCCCGGCCACTACCAGGCCGACTCCTCCGACCGGGTGCTGCTGGAGGCGTGCCGGGACGCGCTGACCATAGAGCGGCTGCACTACGTCGCGCTGTACGAGCCGCCGGACGACGACCCCGCGGGCGCGCCGCAGCGGGTGTTCAGCGTGGACGTGTTCGAGCAGCCCCGTTACCGGCTGCGGCAGCTGAGCCCGCACCAGCGGCGCGGCCTGTACGAGCAGGAAGGGCTCGCGCTGATCGAGCTGCGGCGCTCGCTGGAGGGCCGCCTGGGCAGGCTGCACACCGGACGGCTCGCCCGGGTCGTGCTCGACGTCGAGCAGGGCGCGATCTACTACTACGAGGTCAGCCGCGAGCCCGCGCGGCACCTGGTCGCCGTCACGCTCGACCAGGACCACGTCTACACGGTCGACGCCGAGCTGGAGATCCTGAAGAACGCGCTGCGCCGGGTGCTGGGCCTGCCCCGGACCTGAGGTCAGCGCGGGCGGGTGCGGGTGACCGCCCGGCTGTCGTCAAGGCGCGCAGCATCACCGCCCGCGCGGCGTGATCGCCGGTCCGCCGGCTCGTGGGCGGTGATGCGTGACGCACGTCACTCAGCTTCGGCGGCTCTGCGGACGATGGCAGGTCCATCGCATTGGGTCGATTCCGCCTGCGTGACTGGCGCGGCATGCGGGTTCACCGTGCGCCTGCGCCGAAACCGACTTCCCGGGGGACAGCGGGGATCAATTTTTGGGCTTATCGTTCCGCTCCGAACATCGTCTTGGGAGTGGATGTGTCACGCAGCGTTCTTTGATCCGGCCACACGCCGTCGTGTCATACGGCAGGCGCCACCGGAGGTTCAGGCCCGCGTCACGTGGTATCGAGAGGGTGTCATCGTAGAGAACCCGTTCGCGAGCCACAAGGGTCGATATGAACGTGCAAGAGTTACGCGGCCGCCTGCCGCTGCGGTTCGAACGCCGGTTCCGCGTGTGGTCGTACACCGTTTCGCAGCGTCATCTCGTGCTGCGCAGCGACCGTAACTCTGACCACGACGACACGCTCGACGTCGCATTCATGGATGTGGCGGGAATGAAGTTGAGGCATTCCTATGACAGGCTTTCGATCTCCGAGTCTGTAGATTTCGAATCCCTCAACTCGTTCGTCGGAATTCCTCAGCGCCTCGTCGGGACCTATGCCGCCCTCGATGTCGGGGACGACGTTCATCAGGGATTCGTAATCTGCCGGGTGCTGGAGATCCGAGTCGACCGGCAGGTTCCGTAGGGCACAGATCGCCGAAGAGCCAGGGGCGGACACGGGACTGTGTCCGCCCCTGGTCGTCGGACGAGAACGTCGAATTCAGCCCGGCGATCGGGGCAGCGCGGGCGCGTGGGTGCCGGCGATCTGCCGCAGCCAGCCGGTGGCCTGCTTCTCGGCCGGTCCGGTCAGCCCGTACAGGTCGGTGACGGCGCGGGCCGCGGCGACCCAGTCCTCGTCACGCAGTGCGGTGCAGGCCCGCGCGGCGGCGTAGTCCCACCAGGCCTGCCGGTCGGTGCGGGCCGGTGGCCAGCCGGTCTCGAACCGCGTGAGCCGCCCGTACGCCGCGTCGCAGACCGCGCGCAGCCGGGCCGCCTCCTGGGGCGACGCGCCCTGCCCGGACGCGGCCAGGGCAAGCGGCCCCTGCCAGGACGTCGGCAGCAGCGTCACGTCGATACGGTCCAGGGCGCGCAGCACCACCGCGCGTGCGGCGTGGTCTCCGGCGTCCGGTCCGGGCAGGCCGGACAGGGCGTGGCCGAGTTCGGCGAAGACGTCGGCGTCGGTGAAGGCGGCCCACGCCTCCAGCTCGCTGAAGGCGTGGGCCACATCGGCGGGCGCGCCACCGGCACCCAGCGCCACCGCACGCCGGACGCCGATGGTGTGCCCGCGCGTGAGCAGACCCGCGGCGGGTCTGAGCCGGACCCGCCGGTGCGGGGCCGACCTGTGGTGGAACCCGAGGTCAGGCGCCCAGCACCAGCGGTCGGGCCGTACGGCGTGGGGGATCAGCCCGCCGGACAGGCCCGTCGACGGCACCGGTGGGCAGGTGTGGGTGGCCGTGCCCGATAGGTTCGCCGATCCGTTCACGGGCCGACGCCTAGCGCGAGCCGGCGGCGGCGAACGGGATCTCCGGCTTCTCGTGCGCCGGATCACCCGCGGGGTGGGTCCACAGGCCACGGGCGCGCAGGATCGGCAGCACGCCCTCGCCGAACCAGTACGCCTCCTCCACGTGCGGGTGCCCGGACAGGATGAACTCGCTGATGCCGAGGTCGGCGTACTCGGCGATGCGGTCGGCGACCTCGGTGTGGCTGCCGACCAGCGCGGTGCCCGCGCCACCGCGGACCAGGCCCACCCCGGCCCACAGGTTCGGCGCGATCTCCAGGCTGTCCCGCCGGCCGCCGTGCAGGGCGAGCATGCGCTGCTGTCCCTCGGACTCGCTGCGGGCCAGCCCGGCCTGCACCGCGGCGATGTCGGCGTCGCTGATGCCTTCCAGCAGATTGCGGGCCTGCGCCCAGGCCTCCGCGGTGGTGTCGCGGGAGATGACGTGCAGCCGAATGCCGAAGCGCAGCTCGCGGCCCGCGTCGGCGGCGAGCTTGCGGATCCAGTCGAGCTTGCCCGCGACCTGCGCGGGCGGCTCGCCCCAGGTGAGGTACACGTCGGCGTGGCGCGCGGCGACCGGCCCGGCAGCCGCGGACGACCCGCCGAAGTAGACCGGCGGCACCGGGTCGGGCACGCGGGCCAGCGTGGCGCCCTCGACGCGCAGGTGCTCGCCGAAGTGGTCGACCGTTTCGCCGCGCCACAGCGAGCGGGTGATGTGCAGGAACTCGTCGGCGCGGGCGTAGCGGGCGTCCTTGTCCAGGTGGTCGCCAAAAGCGCGCTGCTCGTGGGCCTCGCCGCCGGTCACGACGTTGAGCAGCAGCCGGCCGTCGGAGTGGCGCTGGAAGGTGGCGGCCATCTGCGCGGCCAGGGTGGGCGACAGCAGGCCGGGGCGGAACGCGACGAGGAACTTCAGCCGCTCGGTGACCTCGGTGAGCATCGCGGTGGACAGCCAGGCGTCCTCGCACCACGCGCCGGTCGGGGTGAGCGCGCCGACGAAGCCCAGCTGCTCGGCGGTGCGGGCGATCTGGCCGAGGTAGGCCAGGGTGGCCGGTCGCGCGCCGCCGGCGGTGCCGGTGGGCACGCCGTGGCCGCCGCCGACGATGAAGCGGCTGTCGCCGTAGGTGGGCAGGAACCAGTGGAACGTCAGGCTCATCGGGCTGTCTCCGCTGCTGGGGGTTGCTGCTTCGGATGCTGGCACGGCCGTCGGGCCCGCCACAATCCATCGAGCGACTATTTCATATTAAGCCTATGGGAATTAAAGAAAAAGTGCGCCGAGGGGGCTACTTCGTGACTGAACAGCCGCTACGGTTACCGCGGGCCGGGCGGCGTGCCATCGTGGATGTCCGCCCGTCCATCCGCTCATCCCTGGAGTGTGATGTCCGCGCCATACCGTGCCCCCGAGTCGACGATCGATCCCGACCAGAGCAGGTCATGGCTGCGGCGCGCGCTGCCGGTGGTGCTGGCGCACAAAGGGCTGCTGCTGACGTCGCTCACCCTGTCGCTGGTCGGCCTGCTGGTGCAGGTGCAGATCCCGAACGTGCTGCGCCTGGGCATCGACGACGCGCTCGTCGCCCGGACCGCGAGCCTGGACCGGTACGTGTGGTGGCTGGCGGGGCTGGCCGTGGCGCAGGGCTTCGTCAACTACCTGGCCCGGCGCTATCTGCTGCGCACCGCGTACGAGATCGAGTACGACCTGCGCAACATCATGTACGCGCACCTGATCCGGATGCCGTACGGCTTCTACGACCGGGTGCAGACCGGCGAGCTGATGTCGCGGTCCGGTTCGGACATCCGGGCCGTGCAGATGTACCTGGCGTTCGGGCCGTCGATCCTGGTGCAGTGCCTGATCGCGGTGTTCGCGTTCGCGCTGATGGTGTCGATCGATCCGCTGCTGGCCGTGGTCGCGATGGCCACCATGCCGGTGATCGCGCTGATGGGCGTGTGGATGCGCAAGGCCATCTTCCCGGTGTCGTGGCTGATCCAGTCCCGGCTGGCTCAGGTCGCCACGGTCGTCGACGAGGCGATCAACGGGGTGCGCATCGTCAAGGCGTTCGCGGGCGAGCAGCGCCAGGTGACGCAGCTGGCGGCGGCGGCCGACCGGGTGCGCTGGGCCTACCGGCGTGACGCGTTCATCCGCAGCCGCTGGTCGCCCACGCTGGAGAACCTGCCCCGGCTGGGCCTGGCGATGGTGCTGCTGTGCGGCGGCTGGATGGCGATCGAGGGACACGCCTCGGTCGGCGCGATCGTCGCGTTCAACTCGTACGTGCTCATGCTCCAGCCGCCGTTCCGCATGCTCGGCATGATGATCATGATGGGCCAGCGGGCCGCCGCCTCCGCCCAGCGCATCTACGAGGTGCTCGACACCCGCAGCGAGATCGCCGAACGCGCCGACCCGGTCCGCACACGCCTGCGCGGAGACATCGAGTTCGCCGGGGTCGACTTCGCGTACCCGGACGGCACCGTGGCGCTGCGCGGGCTGGACCTCCGCATCCCCGCGGGCACCACGGTCGCGGTGGTGGGCCGCACCGGCAGCGGCAAGTCGACCGTCGCCAGGCTGCTGGCCCGCTACTACGACGCCACCGCCGGCACGGTGCGCCTCGACGGCCGCGACGTCCGCGACTACGCCCTGGACACGCTGCGCGACCAGGTCGGCATCGTGCCCGACGAGCCGTTCCTGTTCTCGGTGTCCATCCGCGACAACATCGCCTTCGGCCGCCCGGACGCGAGCCTGGCCGAGGTGGTGGCCGCCGCCGAGGCCGCCGGGGCGGACGGGTTCGTGCGCGCCCTGCCCGACGGCTACGACACCGTCATCGGCGAGCGCGGGTACACCCTGTCCGGCGGGCAGCGCCAGCGCGTCGCGATCGCCCGCGCGCTGCTGGTCAACCCGCCGGTGCTGGTGCTCGACGACGCCACCAGCGCCGTCGACGTGCACGTCGAGCAGCGCATCCACGACGCCCTGCGCGGACTGCTGCACGGGCGGACCACGGTCATCGTCGCGCACCGGCTGTCCACCATCGCCCTGGCCGACACCGTGGTGCTGATCGAGGACGGCCGCGTCGCCGCGCAGGGCACCCACGCCGAGCTGGTGGCCGGCGAGCCCCGCTACACCGAGGTTTTGGCCACCATGCAGTCCGGCCATGACCGCGTGGACAGCGGCATCGACCAGGGAGTGGCCGCATGAGCATGTTCGGCGGCGGGTTCGGCGGTCCGGGCGGCGGTCCCGGGTCGGGGCCGATGGGCGGGCTGTCGGCCGTGGGCGCGGGGCGGGGCGCGCGCCGCGACGGCGCCGTGGGGCTGCCGTTCGCGGGCATCCCGGACGAGCTGGCGGCGGGCGTACGGCGGCTGGAGGACAGCGAACCCGACCACGGCACCCCGCCCGACCGCTTCGCCCACCGGCCCGGCGGCGAGCCGCAGCTGAGCATGCTGGGGCTGCTCACCCGCCGCCGCGGGCTGTTCGCCGCCGCGTGCGCCACGGTGCTGGCCGAGACCCTGCTGCTGCAGGCGGGGCCGTACCTGGTGCAGGTCGGCATCGACCACGGCATCGTGGCCCGCGACCTGCCGGTGCTGTTGTGGTCGGCGGGGGCGTTCGTGGTCGCGGTGCTCGCGGGCTGGGCGGCCACCACCGCGCGGATGCGCCAGACCGGCCGCCTGGCCGCCGACGGCATGCGCGACCTGCGGGTCCGCGTCTTCACCCACCTGCAGCGGCTGTCCATGGACTACTACACCAACGAGAAGGCCGGCGTCATCATGACCCGGATGTCGTCGGACGTCGAGTCGCTGCAGCAGCTGCTCCAGGAGGGCCTGGCCCAGTTCGCGGTGCAGGGCCTGACCATGGTCGTGGTGACCGCGGTTCTGATCCACTACGACGCCGGGCTGGCCGCGCTCACGCTGCTGCTGGTCGTGCCCGCGCTGTTCGCCGCGTCGCTGTGGTTCCGGCGCGCCTCCGACGTCGGCTACGCCCGCCAGCGCGACACCATCGCGGCCATGTTCACCGACCTCGCCGAGAGCCTGCATGGCGTCCGCGTGGTCACCGCGTACCACCGCCAGGACCGCAACATCGCCCAGCACCGCACCGTCGTCGGCCGCTACCGCGACGCCAACGACTTCACCGGCCACATCAGCGCGATCTACGGGCCGGGCACCTCGGTCATCGGCATGCTCGGCATGGCCGCGCTGCTGCTGGCAGGCGGCCACATGGTGCTGCGCGGCGAGCTGACGGTGGGTGTGCTGACCGCGTTCGTGCTGTACCTCAACGCGTTCTTCGCCCCGGTGCAGCAGCTGGTGCAGCTCTACACCAACTACCAGCAGAGCCGCGCGGCCGTGAGCAAGTTGCGCGGGCTGCTGGCGCTGGAGCCGGCCGTGCCCGAGCGCGCCGACCCGGTCACGCTGCCGCCGGTGGCCGGGGGGATCACGTTCGAGCAGGTCACCTTCGGCTACGACCCGGCTCGGCCGGTGCTGCGCGACATCACCCTGCGCATCGAGCCGGGGGAGACCATCGCGTGCGTGGGGCCGACCGGGGCGGGCAAGTCGACGCTGGCCAAGCTGGTCACCCGGCTGCACGACCCGGACTTCGGGCGGGTCCTCATCGACGGGCACGACCTGCGTGACGTGAGCCTGACGTCGCTGCGCCGGCAGATCGGCGTGGTGCCGCAGGAGCCGTTCATGTTCGCCGGGTCGATCCGCGACAACATCGCCTTCGCCCGGCCGGACGCCGACGACGCGGAGATCTGGGCGGCCGTCGACGCCGTGGGGCTGCGTGACCTGGTCGAGCGCACCCCGGCCGGGCTGGACGCGCCGCTGCACGAGCGGGGCCAGTCCGTGTCGTCGGGCCAGCGGCAGCTGCTGGCGCTGGCGCGGGCCTTCCTGGCCCGGCCCCGCGTCGTGGTGCTCGACGAGGTCACGTCCAACCTGGACCTGCGCTCGGAGCTGCGCGTCGAGCAGGCCCTCGACCGGCTGCTGGAGGGGCGGACCGCGCTGCTGATCGCGCACCGGCTGTCCACCGCGATGCGGGCCGACCGGATCGTGGTGCTCGACGAGGCGGGCATCGTCGAGATCGGATCGCACGCCGAGCTGCTGGCCGCGGAGGGCCGCTACGCGGGCATGTTCGCGACCTGGTCCAGTCACCAGTGACATAGCCTACAAGTTCGGTAGGATATGGTGACGGGGCGCACCCGGGCTGCTAGCGTCAGGTGACGAGTGCCGGGCCGAGTTCACCGGTGACGCCCTCGTCCACCCCGACCTGAGAGGCGCCGCCATGACGCTCACCGCACAGCCCGCGGCGCCCGCCGTCACCGGCATCGAGCTGCACCACTACCTCGGCACGCTGCGGCACCACGCCACCAGTGTCACGGTGGTCACCGCCCCCGGCCCGGCCGGGTTCACCGCGACCACGTTCACCTCGGTGTCGCTGCGCCCGCAGCTCGTCTCGTTCTGCATCGACCGCGACGCGAGCAGCCTGCCGGCCGTCGAGCGGGCGCGCCACGTGGCCGTGCACGTGCTCGCCGCCGAACAGGAGCAGCTCGCCCGGACGTTCGCCACTCGCGGCGCCGACCGCTTCGCCGACACCCGCACCTGGCGGCAGGGCCCCTACGGCGTGCCGCTGCTGCACGGCGTGCTCGCTACGCTGACCTGCGAGATCGTCGAGCGCATCCCCGTCGGCGACCACATCGTCGTGATCGGACGGCCGGTCAGCGCCGAGCACCGGCCCGGCGAGCCGCTGCTGTACCACATGGGGGCGTACACCCGCCTCGCGCACTGACCGCGCCCTTGCCGTAGCCGGTAGGATCCGTACATGGAAGCGACAGAGCAGCGCGTTCCCACCGACAAGTGGCGCACCCTGCCGGCGCGCGTCGAGCCGTCGGAGCTGGTCGAGACCGTCGACACCTCGCCCCAGGTCGAGGAGATCGAGGTCGTCAACATCGGCCAGGAGTGCATCCGCATCACGCACGGCTGAGGACCGCCCGGCCCGCCGGCACCCGCGCGTTCCCTGGAGCGCGCGTTCCCCGTGTGCCGGGCGGGCCGGACGATCCGGCAGGGCGGTCAGTTCCAGTCGTCGATCTTCACGTCGTCCGGGGAGGGACGGCCGCGGCCCGTCTCCACCAGACCCTTCAGGCTGAGCAGGAACGTCGCCCACTTGGTGCTGCAGTGGTGCATGAACTCGACCGGCTCCCGCCAGCCCTCATGCTTGAACAGCACGTTCGTGTACGCGCCACGCTGCTTCAGCTGCCAGTCGACCTCGGTGCCGATCCACTCCGGCGGGCCGTCGACCACCTTCCAGCGCACGTGCCCGGCCGGGTCGAGGGCGAGCACCTCCATGTCGAAGCCGCCCAGCTCGCCGAACCGGAAGGCCAGCTGCTCGCCGACCTCGCTCTTGCCCGTCGTGTCGACCGTCCACCAGCCGGCCAGACCCTCCGGCGTGCTGACCGCCCGGTACACCTCGTCCAGCGGCGCGACGACGCCGACCTGGTGCAGGATGTCCACCATCTCAATCTCCTCCCGTGTTCTCGTTGTCGAGGTTGCGCTGGATCGCCTCGGCGATCCGCTTGATCCGGCGCAGGCGGGCGTCCCAGCTCGCGCCGACCGCCGACAGCTGTGCGACGGCACGGGCCAGCTGCGCCTCGTCCACCTGGAAGTGCCGCTCGCGCCCGGCGGGCGTGGCGTGCACCAGCCCGACCCGGTCCAGCACCGCCAGGTGCTTGGCGACGGCCTGGCGGGTCACCGGCAGCCGCTCGCTCAGCGACGTGGCCGTGCCCGGCCCGCCCGCCAGCAGCAGGTCGATCATCGTGCGGCGGATCGGGTCGCCGATGGCCGACCACAGCTCGTCGTCGACCGCGGTGCTCATGGCGTGCCGACCAGCCGGGCTATGTAGGCGCCCAGGCGCGGGACGTAGTGGTCCCAGCCGCTGACGTGGTCGCGGTAGTTCTCCTCCAGGACCGCGATCTCCCAGCCCATCTCGCGGAAGCCGGACTCGGTCATCCGGACCAGCGTGCCCGCCCCGGCCGGGACCAGGTCGAAGGTGACCAACAGCGACGGACCCTGCCGCGCGGGCTCGGCGAAGCACCACCGGAAGGAGAACCGCTTCGGCGGGTCCACCTCCTCGACGGCGAACGCGACGGTCGACGTCTCGCCGGTCTCCGCGTTGTGCCAGACCAGCTCGCCCTCCGCGCCCGCGACCGGCTCGTAGCGGGCGTCGTCGGGCCACCACTCGCGCATGTGCTCGGGGCGGCTGATGACCTCGAAGACCACTTCGGGCTTGGCGTCGACGTGGATGTCGCGCTCGATGGTTCCGTACTCCATGCTGCACAGCCTTTCGCAACCTTTGGTTGCGTATCACGTTACCGCGGTCCCCGGGCATGTGCAACCTTTGGTTGCGTTTTACGGGTACGCGTACTCGCCCTTGATCGCTATGGTGGGTCCACGGCGACGGGACGGGCGAGGTGGGTCAGATGCGGGTCATCACGGCGACGGAGGCCGCACCGGGCCGCCCCAACGAGGACCAGGTCTTCCACCACGGCGCCCTGGTCGGCGTGCTCGACGGCGTCTCGGCCCACCCGGACCTGGACACCGGCTGCGCGCACGGCCCGGCCTGGTACACCCGCCGGCTCGTGGCGCGGCTCAGGGAGGCCGCCGACGGCGCGCCCGCCGCCACGCTGCCGGACCTGCTGGCCACCGCCATCGAACGGGTCGCCCGCGACCATCCCGGGTGCGACCTGGCCAACCCGAGCACGCCTGCCGCGACCGCCTGCCTCGTCCGCAATGCCGGCACCGAGCTGGAATACCTGGTCCTCTGTGACAGCCCGCTCGTGGCCGACGTCGGAGCCGAGACGGTCGCGGTCGTCGACGACCGGTTCGACCGGGTGTACGAGCAGATCCGCAGGGAGGCGCTCGCGGGCGACGTGTCCGTCGGCTCCGCCGTGCACCGTGCCCGGCAGCTCACGGCCGCCGTCCGCAAGCGGGAACTCACCAACACACCCGGCGGCTACTGGGTCGCCGCGGCCGATCCCGCCGCGGCGGCACAGGCGGTGACCGGGCGGCTGCCCCTGCGCGGCCCCCGGGCCGTACGGCGCGCGGCGCTGCTGACCGACGGCGCCTCGTGCGCGGTCGACCTGTTCGGGCTCTACGACTGGGCCGGGCTGCTGGACGTGCTCACCGCAGACGGGCCGGTGGAGCTGATCCGCCAGGTCCGCCGGGCGGAGACCGCCGATGCCGACGGCTACTCCCGCCCCCGCCACAAGCGCCACGACGACGCCACCGTCGCCCTCTGCCTCTTCGACCCCGCGCCCCGCTGACCAGCCGCCGCGCGATCCCCGCGCCACGATGCCCACCCTGCGCGCCCCCGCACCCCCAACCCGCACCCCGCGCCATGATCGCGGTTTCGTGTCGGAACATGGGGCTGGACGCAAGGTTGTGACACGAGGTCGCGATCATCACCGCGCCCGCTGACCTCCGCCCGCCATGATCGCGTCGATCTTGCGCGAACTGTTGCCCATTTGGGCGATATTGGCGTGTCGCACCCACAGTTCGCGCAAGATCGGCGCGCCTTGGTGGGCGCGGCGGGCGCCAGATCAGATCCTCGCTTCGCGGACGTCCTTGCCCTGTTCGGCGAACGCCTTGAAGTCCTGCATGTGCTGTAGCGACTGCTTGCGGAAGGAGCCGGGCATGAGCAGGCCCACCAGTCGCATCAGCAGGCCGCTGAACCGGTACTCGTTCTCGCTCACCCAGAGCGTCGTCTCCGGACCGGCCTCGGTCAGTCGTTCGCGTGCGGCGCTCCACATGCCCTGGCTGACGATCTCGCGCTCGAAGTGAACGACGCTGTCCTTCGGGATCCCGTGCAGGTCGGCCGGTTCGCGGCGGGTGATGGTCTCGGTGGCCTCGATCTTCTGCTGCCCCATCTGGAGCACGACCCGTGACCTGGTGCCGACCTGTCCGTGCGCCCCGTTCAGCGGCTCGTGCAGCACCAGGCCCCGCAGCCACATGGGCAGGTGTGCCGGGTCGGCGAGCAGCTGGGCCACCCGCTCCCGCGGCTGCGCGATCTCGATCGAGACGGTGTACTTCATGGCAGTGCGCTCCAGGTTCCCGGGTGAACGGCGACGGTAGCACCCTCGTCTCGTACCGGCCCCGATCTCACCGCCGACGAGTCGCCACCCGGACCACGGTTTCGGGACACCGCCTACTAGGCGACGAGGCGCAGATGCGGAGTGCGGGGTTCGTCGGCGTGCAGCCGGGTGAGGGTTTCGGCGGTCGCTTCGTCGGCGGGCAGGTAGAGGGTGACGCGCTGGGCGTCGGCGGACAGGTCCAGGGTCTCGCGGTCCAGGCGCAGGTCGTGGCCGGAGGCGTGGTGGACGCGCAGGGTGCCGGCGGGTGGCGGGGTGTGCAGGTGCAGGCGCCGGGTGAACTCAGGTCCCGCGGTGGGGGCCAGGTCGGTGGAGAACCACTCGACGGCGTCCCGGGACGGGCCGGTCCACAGGGCGAAGGCCTGCTCGTCGGCGACGGCGTTCCAGTCGGGGAAGAACGAGTGCGCTCGCGGGTCGGTGAAGACGTAGCGGGTGAGGTTCGGCGCGTCCGTGTCGAGCAGGCCCGATCCGGCGGTGAGCAGGGCGAACCCGCTGGTGTGGGCGAGCACGTCGCCCAGGCCGTTGGTGAGGACGGCGATGCCGGGCTCCAGCAGGCGCAGCGCCGCGAGGGCGCCGGGCCGCACCGTACGGTCCGGCGGGGCGGGTCGGCGCATCCCCGCGCACGCGCCGCCGGTGATCTTCGCGAGGTGGTGCAGGTGGGTGCGGTCCGCGATGCTGAGGCTGAGGGCGTCGGCGATCGCGTTGACCACGGACAGCGACGGGTTGCGGTCGCGGCCCTGCTCGATGCGGGTCAGGTACTCCACGCTGATGCCGGCGCGGGTGGCCAGGTCCGAGCGGCGCAGCCCCGGCGCGCGGCGGCGGCCGTGGTCGGGCAGTCCGAGCTGCTCCGGCTGGATGCTGTCGCGTCTGGCCCGGACGAAGTCCCCCAACGGTGATCCCACGCCGGGAAGTCTATGGCGGTATGGCCGGGACAGCCTGGCCCTGCGGGGGCCAGCCTGAGCGCGGTCTGGTTGCGGGCGCGGCGGGCGCGCAGGGTGGTGCTCATGGAAAACGAGATCAAGCACAGGCTGGCCGTCATCGTCGGAAGCGTCCGGGAGGGGCGGTTCGGGCCCGTCGTCGCATCATGGGTCGCCGAGCAGGCCCGATCACACGGCGGCTTCGAAGTGGAGGTCGTCGACCTCGCGGAGGTGGAGCTGCCGCTGGCGCTGCCCGCGATGCCGCCGAAGCCGGCCGGTGCCGACTACCCGCGCCCGGCCGGGATGGCCGCCCTGACCGCCGCGCTGGAGGCCGCCGACGGGTTCATCGTGGTGACCCCGGAGTACAACCACAGTTACCCGGCCGCGCTGAAGGCCGCGATCGACTGGCACTTCACGCAGTGGGCGGCCAAGCCGGTGGCGTTCGTCAGCTACGGCGGCGGGGCCGGGGGCCGACACGCGGTGCTGCACCTGGAGAACGTGTTCAGCGAGCTGCACGCGGTCACCATCCGCGACGGCCTCGCCTTCCCGAACTACTTCACCGCCTGGCGGGACGGGCGGCCCCTGTCCGACGAGCCCGCCGGGTACGCCAAGACGATGCTGGACCAGCTCGCCTGGTGGTCGGGCGCGCTCCGGGCGGCCCGCGCGGCGTCCCCCTACCCGGCGTGAGCGGCACCGGGCCGCCCGGAGGTGCTCCGGGCGGCCCGGCCGCGCCGCGGTCCCGATCGGCGCTCGGGTGGGGTCAGCGTGCGCTCGCGGCCGCCAGGCGGTCGGCGGCGGCCTGGACCTCGTCGAGGCTGTCGGCGATCTCCGCGCCGGTCACGGCGTCGGGCAGGTCGTCCTCCATCCGGCGCAGCGGCCGGTAGGCCAGGCCGAGCAGGCCCCAGATCGCCAGGGCCAGCCCGCAGGCGATCAGGATGAGGGCGTTGCCGCGGCCGTCACCCACGCCGACCACCCGTCCGACCGTCGTGGCGAGCGCCCCGCCCGGCATCAGCAGCGGCTGGACCGCTTCGGCCAGTGGCGGTGCGGTGAGGAACGCCAGCGGGGTCATGGCGACGGCGAGCATCTGGTTGGTGGCCAGGACCCGGCCCTGCAGGTCGAGGCCGACCTTGACCTGGATCAGAGCCAGCCAGTGGGCGTTGAGGACGGTCAGCGACGCGTACCAGACGAGGCTGCCGGCGGCGGCCACCGCCAGCGACGGGCGCAGGCCCACCAGCAGCGCGCCGAGGCCGACGCCGGAGACGAAGCCGACCATGCCGAGGGCGCGGCGCTGCGAGCCGCCCCACAGCACCATGGCCAGCGCGCCGAGTCCCGCGCCGAGGCCGCTGCAGGCGGTGACGACGCTGACGCCGGTGGCGTCGCTGAAGGCGTACACCGTGGGCACGGTGACCGCGAGGGCGAGCATGGCCAGGTAGTTCTCCACCACGAAGAACCCGATCATGATCAGGAACGGTCGCCGCCGGACCAGGAAGCGCCAGCCGCCCGCGATCGCCCTGGTGAACGTCTCCTCCTGCCGCCGGAACAGCCGGTCCGGGAGCCGCACCGCGAGCAGCGTGGCGAACCCGGCCAGCAGCGACAGCACGTCCACCACCACGACTCCGGGCAGGCCCAGCGCGGTGATCAGCGCCCCACCGGCCAGCGGGGCGATCAGCTGGCCGATGCCCGGTCCCAGGTTCGCCAGCGCGTTGGCCTGGCCCAGATACGGCTTGGGCACCAGCTGCGCCACCGCCGCCAGGTACGCCGGCCGGTGGAACGCGGTCACCGCCGACAGCAGCCCGACCAGCACTCCGACCCCGGCGATGCTGAGCCGGTCGACGGCCAGCAGCGCGACCATCGTGGACATGACCAGCGCGCCCATCCCGTTGCAGGCCAGCATGACGCGCCGCCGGTCCACCCGGTCGGCGACCGCGCCGCCCAGCGGCAGCAGCAGGATCGCGGGAAGCAGGGCGAGCATGGTGACCAGTGCGTAGTCGGCCACCCGGCCACTCTGCTGATACGCCCACACGCCCAGCGCGAACGAGCTGAGCGCCGCCCCGATCAGCGAGATCGACTGCCCGGCCGCCATCAGGTAGAACTCGCGCAGGTCGCGGCGGGCCGCGCCGCCGGTCACCGAGTCCGCGGCCAGCGGAGGTGGCAGCTTGCCCGCGCGCCAGCCCGCGATCGCGGCGGCGACCCGTTCGGCCAGCCACGACGCCTGGTGCTTGAGGAAGTAGTGGCCCGCGCGGGGCACCACGGCCAGCTCGACCCGGTCGGCGAACGCGCCCCACTCGGCGTAGCGCTCCTCGTAGAGTTCGGTGGAGCGGTCGCGGGCGCCGATCGCGCAGAGCACCGGGGCCCGCAGCCGCCGCCGGTCGGGCCGGGTCAGCTCGTGCGTGAACCAGGACTGCGCCTGGTCCACGTCGTGGCGCAGGCCGCGCAGGATGACGTCCGCGTCGAGCCCCTCGTCGTCGTCCAGGCCGCCCAGCGAACGCAGGAAGTCCCGGTACGCCCGGTCCGACGTCCACCAGGTCGCCGGGAAGCGCCGGTGCAGCCAGGCCGACAGGCGTCCGGGCAGCCGGGCCGCGGGGAAGCTGCCGCCGACGACCAGCCCGGCGACCTCGCGGCCGTCCGCTTCCAGACGCAGTGCGAGTTCGGTGGCCGCGGCCGAGCCGACGCAGTGCCCGTAGACGAGCACGGGACCCGCGGGCAGCTCGGCGGCGATCCGGTCGATCAGGTCGGGCAGCGGGAGCTGCGGCTCGTCCGGGCGGGCCGGGTCGTGGCCGGGCAGCTCGACGGCCAGCACGGCCGTGTCCGGCAGCCGTTGCGCCAGCTCCGTCGCGAAGGGACCGTACGCGGCCGCCGAGCCGCCGCCGTACGGCACGCACACCACGGTCAGCGTGGCCGTGGCCGGACCGGCCAGCCGGTGCAGCAGCCCGCCGGGGCGGGCGCCGCCGTCCAGGTGCGCCGCCAGCTCGCGCACCGTGGGGCGGGTGAACAGGTCGATCACGCGCAGCTGCGGGTCGATGGCGCGCACCGCCCGGACGGCCTTGAACGAGTCCCCGCCGAGGGCGAAGAAGTCGTCGTCCACGCCGACCTCGCCGCACTCCAGCACCTGCGCCCAGGCGGCGGCGACCCGCTGCTCCATCGGCGTCGACGGCGGTGTCCCGCCGGCCGCCGCGGGCGGTGCGGGCTCGGGCAGCGCGGCCCGGTCCACCTTGCCGTTGGCGGTCAGCGGCAGCGCTGCCAGGGGCGTGATCGCGGCCGGGACCATGTAGTCGGGCAGCCGGTCCCGCAGCGCGGCCCGGACCAGCACCGGATCGGCGCTCGCGGGCGTGATCCACGCGGCCAGCCGCCGGGTGTGCGCCTGCCCGACCGGCAGCACCACGGCCTCGCCCACCCCGGCCACCTCCCGCAGCGCGGTGGCGACCTCGGTGAGTTCCACCCGGAAGCCGCGGATCTTCACCTGGTCGTCGACCCGGCCCAGGATCTCGACCAGCCCGGCCGCGTTCACCCGCACCCGGTCGCCGGAGCGGTACCAGCCGCCGTCGAAGCGGCCGTCGGCAAGCCCCAGGTAGCCGCGCGCCACGCTCGGGCCGCCCAGGCGCAGTTCGCCGGGCACCCCGGCGGGCACCTCGCGCCCGGCCGGGTCGGTCACCCGGCAGCGCACGTTCGCGAAGGGCAGCCCGATCGGCACGATGCCGTGCCGCTGAGCAGCCGGGATGTCGGCGGTGCGGCAGCCGAGCACCGACACGGTGGTCTCCGTCGGTCCGTAGTGGACCTGGACGTCCAGGTCCGGCCGGGCCCGCTCGACCCGCTCCACCAGCTCCCACGGGACCGGCTCGCCGGCCAGGACCAGCAGCCGCCGGGGGAGCAGCGCGGCGAGGTCGCCGTGCGCGGCCAGCAGCTCCAGGTGGCTGGGCACCATCTTGACCGCGTCGACCGGGTGCGCGGCCAGGTACGCCGCGAACGCGCCCGGGTCGGTGGCGGTCTCCCGGTCCACCAGGTACGCCGTCGCGCCGGTGGTGAGCGCGCCGAGCAGGTTCGTCAGGCCCAGGTCGGCGGCGTGCGTGGACACCAGGGCGTACGAGCCCGGCCGCCCGATCCGGTCCCGGACCGCGTTCAGGTAGTGGGTGATGTGCCGGTGCTCGACGGCGACGCCCTTCGGCTGCCCGGTCGAACCCGAGGTGAAGATCAGGTAGGCGAGCCGGTCGGGCGACACCGTGACGGTCGCGGCGGGTTCGCCGGTCAGCTCGGCTACCACCAGGGCCTGGCGGCCCGGGACCCGCCCGGCGTGCTCGGCCTCGGTCAGCACGAACCGGGCCCCGGCCGTGTCGAGGATGCCCGACAGCCGCCCGTCGGGGTAGCCCGGGTCCACGGGCAGGTAGACGCCGCCCGCCCGGAGCACGCCCAGCATCGCGATCGGCAGGCTGACGCCGCGTTCGGTGAGCACCGCGACCGGCTCCTCCGGCCGCATCCCGGCCGCCAGCAGCCGCCCGGCGACGACCGAGGCGCGCCGGTCCAGCTCGGCGTAGTCCAGCGTCCCGTCGGCGGCGACCACCGCCACCGCACGCGGGCTGGTGACGGCGTGCCCGGTGATCAGCGCGTGCAGCGGCTGGTCCAGCGCGTACTCGGCACACGGGCCGTCCGGGCCGCCCACCTGGGCCGCCTCCAGCGGCAGCTCGCCGACCGGCCGGTCCGGGTCGGCGACCAGCCCGTCCAGCAGCGTGCGGAACCAGCCGGCCAGCCGCCGGGCGGTGACCTCGTCGAACAGGTCGGCGCGGTAGAGCAGGCCGCCCCGGTAGCCGCCGTCCGTCCTGGACAGCGCCAGGTTCAGGTCGTACTTGGTGGTGCGGATCGGCAGCTCCAGCTCGGCCGCGCCGGGCAGGCTCGGCGGCGCGGCCGGGGTGTCCAGCACGTTCAGCAGCACCTGGAAGATCGGCGTGGTGGCCAGGTAACGCTCCGGCTGGAGCCGGTCCACGATGCGCTCGAACGGCGTCTCGGCATGCCCGAACGCGTCCAGCGCCCGCTCGCGTACCCGGATCAGCAGCTCACGGCCGGTCGGGTCGCCGGACAGGTCGCCGCGCAGCACCAGCGTGCCGATGAAACAGCCGACCATCCGCTCCACGCCGGGGTGGTGGCGGCCCGCGTGCGGCACCCCCACTGCGACGTCCTCGGTGCCGCACACCCGGGCCAGCGTCGCCTGCCAGGCCGCCAGCAGCACCATGAACGGCGTCGCCGCGCTCGCCGCGGCCAGCGCGCCGATGCGCTCGGCGAGCGCGGCGGGCAGCTCCACCGGGATCTGCCCGGCCGACCAGTCGGCGAGCGCGGGCCGGGGCCGGTCCACCGGCAGGTCCAGCACCGGCTCCAGGCCGGACAGCTGCCCGGCCCACCAGTCCAGGTCGGACTCCGGCGCGGGGCGGGCGGCCTGCCAGCGGGCGAAGTCGGCGTACTGCAGCGGCGGCGCCGCCGGTGCCGGGCCGTCGGCGACCCGGGCGGTGTACAGCTCGCCCAGCTCGCCCAGCATCAGGTCCAGCGACCACGCGTCGCAGGCGATGTGGTGCACGACCAGCAGCAGCACGTGCTCGTCGGGGGCCAGGCGGAAGATCTCGGCCCGCAGCGGCGGCTCCCGGTCCAGCCGGAACAGCCGGTCCCGGCAGGCCAGCAGCAGTTCGGTCAGCCGGGCCGGGTCGGCGTCGACGACCGCGACCGGCACCCGGTCGGCGTCGCCGAGCACCGCCAGCGGCTCGCCGTCGTGCTCGGCGAAGGTCGTACGCAGCACGTGGTGCCGGGCGGCGAGCTCGCGTACCGCCGCGATCAGCGCCTCGGTGTCCAGCGGGCCGCGCAGCCGCACCGCCGCGGGCACGTGGTAGGCGGGGCTGTCCGGCTCCAGCTGGTGCAGGAACCACAGCCGGGCCTGCGCCCGCGACAGCGGGGCGGGCTGGTCCGGGTCACCGGCGGGGATGCCCGCCGGGGCCGCGACCGTGCGCCGGGCCTGGGCCAGGCGCGACTTCAGCAGGCTGCGCTGGGTGTCGGTGACCGTCACCGGACCACCTCCGCCAGCAGCAGCGCCTCCAGCGCGGCCGCGAACCCGGCCAGCACCGGCTGCTCGAACAGCAGCCGCACCGGCACCGGCAGGTCCAGCGCCTCGCGCAGCCGCCCGGCCACCAGCGTCGCCGCCAGCGAGTGCCCGCCCAGGGCGAAGAAGTCGTCGTGCACCGACAGGCCGTCGCGGCGCAGCACCGCGGCCCACACGTCGGCCACCAGCTCCTCGGCCTCGGTGCGCGGCGGCACGTGCTCGCGTACCGCCCGCTGCGGTTCGGGCAGCGCCCGGCGGTCCAGCTTGCCGGAGGCGTTGATCGGCAGCGCGTCCAGCAGCGCCCAGCGGCGCGGCACCATGTGATCGGGCAGCACCGCGTGCAGCCGCGTCTCCAGCTCCGCCGTGGACACGGCCGCCCCCGGCCCCGCCACCAGGTAGCCGACCAGGTGCGCGTCTCCGCCCGCGGCGGCCACCGTCACGGCCGCCTGCGCCACGCCCGGCACCGCCCGCAGCTGCACCTCGATCTCGCCCAGCTCGATACGGTGCCCGCGTACCTTCACCTGCCCGTCGTCGCGGCCGACGAAGTCGAGCAGCCCGTCGGCGCGCCAGCGCACCAGATCACCGGTGCGGTAGCAGCGCTCGTCCGGGCGCAGCGGGTCGGCGGTGAACGCCGCCCCGGTCAGGTCGGGCCGCCCGCGGTAGCCGCGCGCCACCCCGGCCCCGCCGATCCACAGCTCGCCGACCGTGCCCGGCAGGGCCAGGCGGCCGGCCGCGTCCATCACGTACACCCGTTCCCCGGCCATCGGCGTGCCGATCGGCACGGTCGGGCCGACCGGGGCCGTCACGCGGTACATCGTCGAGGTCACCGCGGTCTCGGTGGGGCCGTAGCCGTTCCACACCTCGCCGGTGCGGGCCAGCAGCTCGCGGGCCAGGCCCGGGTCGACGGCCTCGCCGATCGCGACCAGGCGCACGTCCGGGGCCCGCCAATCAGCCGCGACCAGCATCCGGAACGTCGTCGGCGTCGCCGTCAGCACCGTCACCCCGGCCTCGGCGATCCGCCGCGCCACCAGGTGACCGTCCACGGCGTCGCAGCGCTCCACCAGCGCCAGCCGCAGCCCCCTGGTCAGCGCCACCCACAGCTCCAGCCCGGCCACGTCGAACGACAGCGCGGTCAGCCCGAGCATCACGTCGTCGGGGGTGACCGGGAGCAGCTCGCAGTTGGCGGCGACGTACGCGGCGAGGTTGCCGTGGGTCAGTTCCACGCCCTTGGGCCGCCCGGTCGAACCGGACGTGTAGAGCACGTACACGAGATCGTCCGCACCGACCTCCGGTAGCGCGGCGGGCTCGGCCGACAGCGCGTCGGCGAGGTCCAGCAGCACCGCGCCGGTGCCCTCGGCCAGCTCCCGGGCCAGGTCCCAGGTGTCGGCGGCGGCCACCAGCACGCCCGCACCCGCGTCGGTGAGCTGGTGCCGCAGCCGGGCCACCGGCTGGTCCGGCTCCAGCGGCAGGTATGCCGCACCGGCGCGCATCACCCCCACCAGCGCGGCGGGCAGGTGCCGGTGCCGGGGCAGGCAGAGCCCGACCGGCGCACCCCGTTCGACCCCGTGCGCCAGCAGCGCCGCCGCGACGGCCGCCGAGTCACGGGCCAGCTCGCCGTAGCTGAGCTTGCCGTCGCGGGCGTCCACCGCGACCGCGTCCGGCCGGGCCGCCGCCTGCGCCAGCACCGCCTCCAGCACGGTGGCGGGCGCCCCCGCGGGCAGCTCGGGTCCGGTGCCCCAGGAGACCAGCTCGGCCCGCTCGGCCGGGTCGAGCAGATCCAGCTCGGACACCCGGCGGTCCGGGGTGGCCACCAAGCCGTCGAGCAGGCGGGTGAACCAGCGCGCCCACCGGGCCACGGTGGCCCGGTCCAACAGGTCCGCCCGGTGGCTGACGAAACCGTTATAGCCGTCCGCGTGGCCGGTCAGCGACAGGCACAGGTCGAACTTGTTGGTGTCCAGCGGCGAGTCCAGCCGGGTCACCGTGACGCCGGGCAGCACCGGGTCGCGCAGCGGCTCGTCCAGCAGGAGCAGCATCGACTGGAACAGCGGCGTGGTGGCGGTGCTGCGCTGCGGCGCGACGGCCTCCACCACGTGCTCGAACGGCACGTCGGCGTGGGCGAACGCGTCCAGGGTGGTCTCGCGCACCCGGGCCAGCAGCTCGCGGCCGGTCGGGTCGCCGGACAGGTCGGTGCGCAGGACCAGGGTGTTGATGAAGCAGCCGACGACGCCCTCGGTGTCGCGGTGCCGCCGCCCCGACTCGGGTACACCGACCGGCACGTCGGCGGTCCGGCACAGCCTGCCCAGCAGTGCCTGCCAGGCCGCCAGCAGCACCATGAACGGGGTGGCCCCGGCCTCGCGGGCGACCTCCCGCACCCGCCGGGCCAGCTCCGGCGGCAGCGTGAGCGGTACGTAGCCCGCGCGCCAGTCGGCGACCGGCGGGTAGGGCCGGTCCGTCGGCAGGGCCAGCACCGGGTCGAGCCCGGCCAGGCGTTCGGCCCACCACCCGGCATCGCCGCCGGGGCGGTCCTGCGCCCACTCGGTGACGTCGGCGTACTGCAGCCGCACCGGGGCCGGGGGAGCGCCCTGCCCGCGCGCGGCCGCATACCCCGCCGCCAGCTCGTCCATGATCAGGTCTTGGGACCAGGCGTCGGTGGCGATGTGGTGCGCGGTCAGCGCCAGCACGTGCTCCTGCTCGGACAGCCGCAGCAGCAGCGCCCGCAGCGGCGGCTCCGCGTCCAGCCGGAACGGCCGGGCGACCTCCGCGGCGATCGCCGCGTCCAGCTCGGCGGCGGTGACCTCCGCGCGGGTCAGGCTCACCCGGTCGGCGGGCCCGGCCACGGCCATGGGTTCGTCGCCGTGGTGCGCGATGACGCTGCGCAGCACCTCGTGCCGCTGCACGACCGCGCGCAGCGCCCCGAGCAGCGCGTCGCCGTCCAGTGGCCCGGACAGGCGCAGCACCAGCGGCACGTGGTAGATCGCGGGGTCGTGCTCGAACTGGCTGTTGAACCACAGCCGCCGCTGCGCCGCCGACAGCGGCTGCGGGGCGTGGGGGTCGCGGCGGGCCGGGATCGTGGTGCCGGGCGTGGTGCGGGCGGCGGCCTGCGCCGCGGCCACCCGCTTCTCCATCAGGGCGCGCAGGGTGTCGTCGGTCATGGTCATGATCAGTTCCCCCGGAGGCCGGACTCGGCCGCGATCTCGGCGATGACAAGGTTCTCCAGCTGCCGGGCGAACTCCGACAGCACCGGATGGTCGAACAGCAGCCGCACCGGCACGGCACAGCCGAGCGTGTCCCGCAGCCGCCCCGCCACCCGCGTCGCGGCCAGCGAGTGGCCGCCCAGGCCGAAGAAGCTGTCCTGCGTCCCGATCCGCTCGGCGGTCAGCGTCTGCGCCCAGATCTCCGCGACGAGCTGCTCCATCACCGACTCGGGCGGTGTGTGCGGCCGGTCTGCCCCCGGCCTCGGCAGTGCGGCCAGGTCCACCTTGCCGCTGGGCATGACCGGGAACGCGTCCAGCACCACCCAGCGGTGCGGAACCAGGTACTCGGGCAGCCGGGCGCGCAGGTGCGCGGCGGCCTCATCTCCCGTGATCGCGGCCCGGCCCACCAGGTAGCCGACCAGGTGCGCCTCGGCACCCTGGCCGTGCGCGACCACGACCGCGTGCGCGACCAGCGGATGGTCCCGCAGCGCCGACTCGATCTCGCCCAGCTCCACCCGGTAGCCGCGGATCTTCAGCTGGTGGTCGCGGCGGCCGCAGAACGCCAGCTCGCCGTCGGCGCGCAGGCGCACCAGGTCGCCGGTGCGGTAGCAGCGCCCACTCGGCACGTACGGGTCCGGCACGAACGCGGCCGCGGTCAGCTCCGGGCGGCGGTGGTAGCCCAGCGCCGGTCCCGCGCCGCCGATCCACAGCTCACCGGCCGCGCCCGGCGGGGCGAGGCGGCCCAGCGGGTCCATCACGTAGAGGCGCTCGCCGGGCATCGGGTGCCCGATCGGGACGGTCTCGTCCACCACGTGCACCCGGTACGCCGCCGACAGCACGGTCGCCTCGGTCGGGCCGTACACGTTCCACAGCTCGCCGACCCGGCCGAGCAGGTCCCGGGCCAGGGCCGGGTCGAGGGTCTCGCCGCCACTCCAGATGCGCAGGCCCGGAGCACCGGCCCAGCCCGCGGCCAGCAGCGTACGCAGCATCGTCGGCGGCACGTTCATCACCGTGATCCCGTGCGCGGCGATGCGCTCGGCCAGCCGGTGCCCGTCCACGGCCGCGTCACGCTCGACGACCACGCAGCGCGCGCCCGCCGACAGGCTCGACCAGATCTCCGCGCACGAAGTGTCGAAGCTGAGCGTCGCCACCGCGAGCATCCGGTCGCCGGGGCCGATGCCCGGCTCCCGGCCGAGCGAGGCGGCCAGCGCCGACAGCCCCGACTGCGCCACCGCGACGCCCTTCGGGGTGCCGGTCGAGCCGGACGTGTACAGCAGGTAGGTCAGGTCCGCACCGAGCACCGGCTCCAGCTCCACCCTCTCGGCCGGGGGAGCGGCGTCCAGGTCGAGCGCCCGTGTCCCGGCCACGGCCGCCGCTTCCGCGGTGGCCTTACGGCACAGCACGATCCGCGCGCCGCCGTCGGCGGCCAGCCACGCCAGCCGCTCGGCGGGCAGCTCCGGCTCCAGCGGCAGGTACGCCGCGCCCGCGCGCCACACCCCCAGCAGCGTCGAGGGCAGCCGGTGGTCACGGGGCAGGCAGACGCCCACCACGTCGCCCCGGCCGGTGCCGGCGCCGCGCAGCACCCCGGCGACCTCGGTCGACAGGTCCCACAGCTCCCGAAACGTCAGCTGCCCCGCCGCTCCGACGACGGCTAACTCGTCCGGCCGCGCCGCGACCTGGCGCTCGATCGCGTCGACCACCGTCGGCGGCGCGCCCAGGGCGGGTCCGGCGGCACGGCGCAGCAGCTCCGCCCGCTCGGCGTCGCCGACCAGCGGCAGCTGCGCCAGCGGCCGGTCCGGGTCGCCGGCAAGCCCGCCGAGCACCAGCAGCAGCCGGTCGGCGAACGCGCCCGCGGCGGCCGCGTCGAGCAGGCCGAGGTCGTACCCGAACTGCAGCTCGGTGCCGTCCACGGTCTCGTTGACATACACCGTCAGCGGACTCTGCGCCCCGCCGCAGCCCAGCTCGCCCAGCAGCTCGAGGGTCACCGCCCCGCCCCGGGCGCGCACCGGCATCCCGGACGGCTGCGCCGACAGCACCACCGGGGTGAGCATCGCGCCGCGCGGCTGGGTGCCGATCGCCTGGAACAGGTCCTCGGTGGACGGCCGGGGCAGGTCCAGCGCGCGGGCCGTCGTCGCCGCGGCCATGACCAGCGCGTCGCGCAGACTCGCGTCGCCGTCCAGCCGCAGCCGCACCGGCAGCACGTCGACCAGCGGGCCGACCACCCGGTCCAGCTCCGGCTCGGCACGCCGGGCCGCGACCGCGCCCACCAGCACGTCCCCGCGGGCGGTGAGCCCGGCCAGCAGCAGGCCCAGGCCGGTGAGGTACGCCGTGAACGGGCTCGTGCCGCAGCTCGCGGCCAGCTCGGCGAGACCGGTGACCAGCGGCTGCGGCAGGGCGCGGGTCAGCCGCCCGCCCCGGAACCCGCCCTGCCCGGTGAACAGGTCGCCCGGCGGGGAGGCCCCGGCCAGCTCCTGCGTCCACTGTGCCGCCGCCTGACCGGCCTGCGCTCCGGCCCGCAGGGCGAGGTCGCCGACCTGCACCGCGGGCCCCGCGGCCGATCCGGGCGCGGCCAGCTCGGCGGCCAGGCCGGTGAGCAGCACGCCCACCGACCAGCCGTCGCAGGCGAGGTGGTCGCTGACGAGCACCAGCTCGGCCGACTCGGCGGTGTGCCGGATCAGGTCCGCGCGCAGCAGCGGCACCGGCGCGGTCAGGTCGAACGAGTGCCGGGTCGCCGCGTCCGCGATCTCGGCGGCGCGCAGGTCGCGCTGCGCCGGGGTCAGCTCGCGCAGGTCGTGTTCGGTGACCGGGACGCCCGCGTACGCGCCCACGACCGCGACCGGCTCGCCGTCCTGCTCCACCACGCGGCTGCGCAGCACCTCGTGCTGCCCGACCAGCGCGTCCAGCGCCCGGCGCAGCCCGTCGGTGGACACCGGTCCGGTCAGCCGCGCCCGGAACGCGACCGTGGTCACCTGTGGCACGCCGCTGACCTGCCGCAGCGTCCACAGCTCCCGCTGGGTCGGGGTGAGCGGGTAACGGCCGATGCCGGTGTGCCGCACCAGGTGCTCACCGGCACCCGGCGGGAGGGCGGCCGCGCCGGACCGTGGCTCGGCGGTTCCGGTCGCCCCGGCCTCTTCCGCGATCGCGCCCGTGCTCGCCGGGCCACCGAGGTTCGCCGGGCCACCGAGGTTCGCCAGGCCGCCGGGGTCCGTCGGGCCACCCATGCCTCCGGTGTCATGCCTGCCCAGGGTGACCAGGGCGGCCAGCGCGGCGGCAGTGGGTTCGGCGAGGAAGGCGGCCAGCGGCACCGTGACGCCGAACTCGCGCCCGGCCAGCGCGCACAGCCGGGCGGCGGTGAGCGAGTGCCCGCCCAGATCGCCGAAGCGGTCCAGCACGCCGACCGGCGGCAGCGCGAGCACCTCACCTGCCAGCTCGGCGACCCTCGCCTCGGCGGGGGTGCGCGGCGCGACATACGGCACCGCGCTGTCCCGGCGGGCGGCCACCTCCGGCAGCGCCGCCTTGTCGATCTTGCCGTTCGGGTTGAGCGGCAGCCGCCCGGTCACCCGGAACCGGGTCGGCACCAGGTGTTCGGGCACCCGCTCCGCCAGCCAGCCGCGCAGCACACGCTCGTCCAGCCCGTCCGCCTCGACGTGCCCGACCAGGTACGCGGCGCCGTCCGCGTCGGACCGGGCGACCACGCAGGCCCGGCGCACCGCGGGATGGCGTACCAGCACCGCCTCCACTTCGCCCGGCTCCACCCGGTAACCCCGGACCTTGACCTGGTCGTCGGCCCGGCCCGCGAAACGCAGCACGGCACCGTCGCGGCGGACCAGGTCGCCCGAGCGGTAGACGCGCGTGCCGTCCGGCTCGACGGCGAACGCGTCCGACTCCCGCCCGAGGTAGCCGCGTGCCACCACCGGGCCGCCGATCCACAGCTCGCCCAGCTCGCCGTCGGGCACCGGGCGGCCCGCCGCGTCGCGCACGGTGAACACCGCGCCCGCGATCGGGTGGCCGAGCGACGGCTCGCCCGGCTCGTCGCGGCCCACGTCGGCGATCGCGCAGGTGGTGGTGCACTCGGCCGGGCCGTAGAGGTTGCGCACCCGGCGGACGCCGGGGTTGGCGTAGATGCGGTCGACCAGCGCCCGGGTCAGCGGCTCGCCGCCGGCGAACACCGCCCGCACCCCGTCCGGCAGCGGTTCGCGCAGCAGCGCCGCCAGCGCGGACGGCACGCCGTACACGGTGGTCACCTCGTCGCGGGCGGGCAGCGACGGCAGCGCCAGCACGTTGTCGGCGAGGATCACCGTGCCGCCCGCGAGCAGCGGCAGGAACAGCTGGCTGACCGACGGGTCGAAGCAGATCGACGCGGTGGCCAGCATGCCGCGCAGCTCCTCGGCCGGATACGCTGCCTGCTCCCAGCGCAGCAGGTTCATGGTCTGCCGGTGCTCCACGACGACCCCCTTGGGGCGGCCGGTGGAGCCGGACGTGTAGATGACGTACGCCGCGTCCGCCGGGCTGCCCGTGTCGGCAGGCCGGTCCGCGACCTCGCCGTCCGGCTCGCGGTCGACGTCGATCGCGGTGGCGGCCAGGCTCCCGGCGGCGTGGCGGGTGGCGCGGGTGGTGACGGCCAGGGACATGTTCGTGTCGGCGGCGATGAAGGCCAGCCGCTCAGCCGGGTACGCCGGGTCGAGCGGCACGTACGCCGCGCCGCTCTTCAGCACGCCCAGCAGCGCCGGCAGCAGGTGCTCGTCGCGGGGCACGCACACCCCGACCAGCGAGCCCGGTCCGGCGCCCGCACGGCGCAGGCGGGCCGCGACGCGATCGGCCCGCGCGTCGAGGTCGCCGTATGACGTCCGCACCCTCCCCGCGATCACCGCCACCCGGTCCGGTGCTGTCCCGGCCTGTTGCTCGAACGCGACGTGGATGCGCTCCGACATGCAGTCTCCCCTGTTCACGGCACACGGAAGCCGCCGCCCGGTGAGGCGGCCACATCCATGCATGGGCATCTGGTGATGGGGAGCGTACCCCCGCACCGCTCGTTACCGGAATCGTCGTTTCCGGTCGGTCCGCCGTGACCGGACGCTGACCTTGAGCACTTCGTACAAACGTACTAAACAATGTGTGTGAAGTGCCACAACACGTCCGACCCTCCGTGTCACGTCGCGAGGGCGGTCCTGATCGGACCACAGGCGGCTATAGCCCGGCTACAGATGCACTACTCGCTCGGCCGGGCGCCAGTGGCGGCATGGCGTTCAGTGCTGTTCAGCCTTCTGCTGAGGTGAAGGAAAACGTCTCCAATCTAAAAACTTCCGTAAACCATCTTCATAGAGGTATGTACATGCACTAGATTCCTCCGGTCCCCGTCCTCCTCGCCCCCCAGAGGTGTACACATGATCGGAAACTCCGGCCTGCGCCGGCGCACGCTGCTGGCCGCGGCCGCGGGTGTGGCCGCGGCCCCGTTCGCCGCCGGACCTGCCTTCGCGGCCGCGCCGAAGGTCTACCTGGACCCCGGACACGGCGGCACCGACCCCGGCGCAGTCGCCAACGGCCTGCAGGAGAAGACCCTCACCCTCAACATCGCGCTGCAGACGCGCGACATCCTGAAGGCCAACTGGGCCGTAGACGTGCGGATGTCGCGGACCACCGACGTGACCCGCAGCCTCGCCTACCGCACCGACGACGCCAACGCGTGGGGCGCGGCGATCTTCGTCAGCATCCACATCAACGCGGGCGGCGGCAACGGCTTCGAGAGCTACCGCTACCCGGGCGTCGGCGCCACCACCCAGCGCCTGCAGAGCACCGTGCACAGCAACGTGCTCAGCCAGATGCGCACGATCGCCTCGGTCACCGACCGCGGCAAGAAGGAGTCCAACCTGCACGTGCTGCGCGAGTCGAACATGCCCGCCGTGCTCACCGAGAACCTGTTCATCGACACGCTCGCCAACGCGAACCTGCTCAAGCGCGCCGACTTCATCACGGCGACCGCCCGCGGCCACGCCCGCGGCATCGCCGCGTTCCTCGGCCTCTGAGCCACCCGTCGCCGCCGTCGCGGGCCCGCACCTCGGGACTACGCGGCGGCGGCGCGGACCTGGCGGTACTCCCGCACCAGCAGCACGATCAGCGCAACGCTCAGGATCAGGTGGCCGGTGGCGGTGTAGAGGCCGGGGAAGTACTCCCACCCGCTGAGGATCGGGAATACGAAGTGCGAGATCGCGTTGATCAGGCCCGCGCCCAGCGCGTAGAACCACAGCATGTAGTTGGCCACCCGCACCTGGAACAGCGCGCCCGCCCCGGCCAGGCACCACAGCGCACCGAACCCGAACACGAACGTGAGCAGGAAGTCCCGCTCGCTCCAGCCGCGCGGCGAGGAGAACAGCTCGACCACCTCGTGCGGGAAGCCGCCGGTGTACTCCTCGGCCATGTGCACCAGCTGGAACGCCACGCAGCACAGGTACAGCGCGACGATGCGGCGCGAGCGCACCGGGTGCCGGTATGTCGTGGCCAGCCAGGCGACGTAGGACACCGTCGAGGCGGCGACCAGGATCGCGGCCGGCTGCACCGGGATGGTGGCCAGCATCCACACGTCGAACCCGGCGACCAGCAGCGCGACGACGATCGCCGAGTACGGCTCCACGCGCGGGCGCTCCGTGGCCGGCTCGCCGGTCGCGGTCTGGGTGGCGGTCATGTCGTGCTCCTTCGGCGGGCGCGCGCCGTCACGCGGCGACGGCGGACGATAGACCGTCCTATCACGACGAAAACGGGCGGGGCAACCGGACGGAGCTCCGCCCGCTCGCCCCGCCCGCGCGGTCAGGTCACGAACACCGTGAAGGCGGCGCGCTGGGGCTTGCCGGCCACCTGGAAGTCCATGAACAGCCGGTACTCGCCCCGGTTGGCGAACTGCACGTGGAAGGTCAGCTCGTCGGCGGCCGGGTGCAGGTGGGTGAGCGCCTGGGTACGCACCTCGAACGCCGACATGTGCGCCAGCGCGCCGAGATACGGCTCCAGCCGAGCCCCGGGGACCTCGAAGCTCAGCAGCCCGGACCGGCCCACCCGCAGGTGCGTCGTGCCGTCGAGTCGGTTGACCACGTACCGTCCGGCGACCGCCGACGGCGCCGGGCCGGGCAGCGGCGCGACCTTCGTGTCGCCGGGGATGACGAACGGCAGCCCCAGCGTCGTCGGGTGCCCCGCGACGTCGCGCCCCTTCGGCACGAACTCGGCGTAGAACCGGTAGGCGCCGCCGTCGGTGATGTCGACCTTCGCGGTCCACGTGTCGCCGGTCAGCTCGGGGTGCAGGTGCTGGTAGCCGCTCATGTCGTCGCGGACCAGGTACAGATGCAGCAGCTTGGTCTGCAGGGTCTCGTACTCGGTCTGCGGCGTGCCGTCCGGCCCGTGGATGCGGAACGCGACGGGCACCGCCTTCCCCCGCCTGGCCGGCAGCGTGACGGCCTGGATCAGGTAGCCGTCGTGGCTGTCGGACAGGCCGTCCCCGTGCAGGCTGGGCGACGGCGACGGCACGGGGGCCGCCGCCGTCGGCGCGGGCGCCGACCGTCCGGGCAGGACGGTCAGCACGTACGCGACCGTGGCCAGGAACGCCACGCCCAGCACCAGGTAGGGACTACTGCTGCGTAATCTTGACATCGTCCACGCCGGCCTCGACCAGGCTCGCTCCGGAGGCGTCGGCCGCCGTGATCAGGATGCGCACCGACTGCCCCGCGTACGCGGAGATGTCCCAGGTCCCGGTCGCCCAGGCCCCGTCCCGGTCGGTCGCCCCGGCGGTCTGCTGGAACAGCTGCGTGGTGCCGCCGTTGTGCACGATGCTGACCCGGAAGTAGTCGGCCGTGGAGGCGTTGTTGCCGTGCGCCAGGTACCACGACAGGGACACCTTGAGCACGCCGCTGCCGGGCAGGGTCACCGCAGGGGAGCGGATGCTGCTGACGCCGCCGTCGAGGTCGTACGTCCCCGCGCTGGACCCGGCGAGGCGGCCGGTGACCAGGTCGTTGGTGCCACTGACGGTGGTGCCGACCTGCTTGGTGCCGCTGGACGTGGTGGCCTCCGGGTCACCGCGCTCCCACGCGCCGGAGGTCGCGGTGTCGGTGCCGTTCGGGTTGACCGCCCAGCCCGTCGCGGTCTCGAACGTGTCGCTCCACACCGTGGTGGTCGGCGGCTCCACCACCGGGTTGTGCTTGACCAGCACCAGGCCCTGCTCGATGCCGCTGATGGCGATCGTGCCGCTGGCGAAGAACGGGTACACGTTCCACGCGCCGTTGAAGCCGGTGTTGTTCGCCGCCGGGTAGATGTCGAAGTAGGCGATCTCCTGCAGGTTGTTCTGCGCGATCCCGGTGATGTCGAAGATGCGCAGCCCGGCCCGGTAGCTGGCCTGGTAGGCCTTGTTGCCGATGATGTACAGGTTGTGGTCGGTGGCCTGGATCGTCGGCGAGGTGTACACGCCGGTGTTGACCGGGGCGTTGAGGTCGGACACGTTCCAGATGAACGTCTTGGTGCCGGGCAGGTCCGAGTCCAGCTCGTCGTCCATCAGCAGCCGGCTGTGGTCCTCGGTGAGCCAGCCCTGGTGGGTGTACCCGACACCGTTGTAGGTGGTGCGCGACAGCTGCACCGGCGCGGCCTTGTTCGTGACGTCGACGATGGTCAGCGTGTCGGTGTTGTAGTTGAAGCAGATCTCGCGGCCGCTGTAGGCGGCGTCCGGACCGTGGTAGACCACGCACTGGTTCTCGTGGACGTACCCGTCGTTGCTGACGCAGCCCGCGTTGACCGGCGACTTCGGGTTCTGCACGTTGACCATGTGCACGCCGCCGCTGCACGTGTTCGTGCCGACGGCGTAGATGAAGCCGGTCTGCTCGTTGACCGCCAGGGTGTGCGAGTTGCCGAACCCGGTGTAGCGGGCGTCGGCGGTGAACGTCTGCGGCGTGGTCACCGTGCGCAGCCGGGTAAGGTCGAACACCTGCATACCGTGGCTGCTGATGCTGTCCGCGCCGATGAACGCGTGGTTGGCGTACACCTTGATGTCGCGCCACGAGCTGGAGGTGCCGTTGTACGACGGCAGGTTGCCCAGGTAGACCGGGGCGGTGGGCACGCTGACGTCGACGAAGGAGGCGCCGGTGGACCGGCCGAAGATGATGTACTCCTTGCCGGTGGACGAGTCGGTCCAGCCCCACATGCTGTTGCCGTTGCCGCCGCCGATGCTGCCCAGCGGGAGCACGCTGAGCAGGTCGACGTTGCGGCACGGGTAGGTCCCCGCCATGCCGCCGGAGCAGGCCGTGGCGGCCAGCGTGCTCACCTGGTCGGCGGCCCGCCAGGCGGGCTCGTAGTTCTCCATGATCCGCCGGAACTCCTCGCGGCCCTCCGGTGAGTTCGGGTCGTGAGCCCAGGAGGCGGTGGCGGACAGGGTCAGGGCGAGCAGGCCTGCCACGACGCCGGCTGTTCGCAGGACACGTCGCATGGTGGGGGACTCCCTTCGGTGGGGGAGCTACATCGTCACATGCGAATGTTTCAAGGCACAATCCGAAAGGAAGGGCACCTTCTTAACGCTTTTCGTAGAGGAAGGGCACCTTCTTAACCCCTGGCCCCACCGCGGCCGGGCCCCGGTGACTTTGATCGCGAGTTCGTGTCGAAACCTGCGGCATGGCCTTACTTTTCGACACGAACTCGCGATCAACCCGCCTTGCGCCTCCGGTCCGGTTAGAGTCGCTCGGAGAGCAGCTCAACACGTCCCTCGGTGCCTGCTGGCGACCGCGTCCGGCACCGGCGACGGGAGGAACCATGGCCGTCATCCCACCGGCCGCCCGGCGTGAGCCGGCCCTGTCCGGGCAGATCGTCGTCGTGCTCGGCGGCAGCGCCGGGATCGGGCTCGAAACGGCCCGCCTGGCCCGCGCCGAGGGCGCCGAGGTCATCCTGACCGGCCGCGACCCCGGCCGCCTGGCGCGCGCCGCCGCCGAACTCGGCGCGCTGAGCAGCGCCGCCTTCGACGCGACCGACCCGTCGGCGCTCGACGGATTCTTCACGGGACTGACCGGACCGGTCGACCACATCATGATCACCGCGGGGCGGCCGTACTACGGGACGCTGGCCGGGATGGACGTCGAGCAGGCTCGCCGCTCGTTCGACGAGCACATGTGGCTGCCGATCAACGTGGCCCGCCGCGCCCCGCGCGCCGTACGGGCCGGCGGCTCGCTGCTGTTCATGGGCGGCACCGGTGCGCGCCGCCCGGCACCGGGCCTGGTGGTGGCCGCGATGGGCACGGCCGCGCTGCCCGCGATGACGGCCAACCTGGCGCTCGAACTCGCGCCGATCCGGGTGAACCTCATCGCGGCGGGCTTCGTCGACACGCCGCTGTCGGCGGAGCTGCTCGGCGACCTGCTCGACGAACGCCGCGAGCGGCTGCGGGCCTCGCTGCCCATCCGGCGGGTGGTCGAGCCCGCGGACGTCGCCGCGCTGGCGGTGCACCTCATGGCCAACACCGCGCTCACCGGCGCGACGTACGACATCGACGGCGGCCAGCAGCTCGTCCCGGCCGGATAGGCGGCGCGGATCGGTCCATTCGCGACACTCCTTCGTATTCGGCGGCGAGCGCCTCGACGCGGCGGTATCCTGCCCGGATGCCGGGCACTCTGACATATAAGATCGCGGATACCTCTGCCGAGGAGGAGGCGATCCACGGGCTGAACCACCGCACGTTCGCCGGGGAGATCCCGCAGCACGCGCCCAACGCGCAGGGCCGCCTCGTCGACCGCTTCCACGCCGAGAACACCTATGCCGTATGCCTCGACGGCGCCGAGCTGGTGGCGATGGTCGCCGGGCGCAGCGCCCGCCCGTTCTCGCTCGACGGCAAGCTGACCGGCCTCGACGACTACCTGCCGGACGGGCGCACTCCGGTCGAGATCAGGCTGCTCGCCGTCGACCCGCGCTACCGCCGCGGCGCGATCCTGCCCCGGCTGCTCAGCCTGATCGGCGCACACTTCGCCGCGCAGGGCTGCGACCTCGCGGTGCTGTCGGGCACGACCCGGGCGCTCACGATGTACCGCCGCATGGGCTGCGTGCCGTTCGGCCCGCTCACCGGGGCGCCGGGCGCGCAGTTCCAGCCGATGTACCTGACCATCGAGGACGGCCGGCGGCTCGCCCCGGCCGCACCCGCCCCGACGGCACGCACCGCGGCCAACCTGCTGCCCGGCCCGGTGACGGTCGCGCCCGAGGTCACTGCCGCGTTCGCCCGGCCGCCGGTCTATCACCGCTCCGAGCGGCACCTGCGGTCGGTGCGGGAGGTGCACCGGCGCCTGGCGGACCTGGTCGGCGCCCGACACGCGCAGCTCCTGCTCGGCTCCGGCACGGTCGCCAACGACGCCGTCGCCGCCCAGCTGCGCCTGCTCGGCACGCCGGGCGCGGTGCTGGCGTACGGGGAGTTCGGCGCGCGCCTGGCCGATCATGCCGCCAGGGCCGGGCTCGACCACGCGGTGCAGGCCGGGCCGTGGGGCGCGCCGCTGCCGTGGCCGGACATCGAGCGCACGATCGCGGCGCTGCCGCCGGGCGGCTGGCTGTGGACCGTGCACTGCGAGACCTCGACCGGCCAGCTGCTCGACCTGCCCCGGCTGACGCGGCTGTGTGCCGACGCGCGCGTCCGGCTGTGCGTCGACGCGATCAGCTCGATCGGCACGGTCCCGGTGGACCTGTCGGGGGCGTACCTGGCCACCGGCACCAGCGGTAAGGCGCTGGGCGGGTATCCCGGGCTGTCCATGGTGTTCCTGGCCGAGCAGCCGCGCCCGGCGCCCGGCCGTATCCCGCGCTACCTGGACCTCGGGTGCTACGCCGACGCCGACGGAGTCGCGTACACCCAGTCGTCGAACCTGGTCGCGGCGCTGGACGCGGCGCTGTCGGCCACCGACTGGCCGGAACGGTTCACGCAGCTCGGCCGCGCGTCGGTGTGGCTGCACGCACGGCTGGCCCGGCTGGGACTGCGCGTGACCGCGCCTGAGGGGGAGGCCGCGCCGGGCGTCGTGACCGTGGCGCTGCCGCCGCACCTCGACGCCGCGCTGGTGGGCGCCCGGATGGAGGCGGCCGGGTACCTGCTCGCGTACCAGAGCGGCTACCTGCGGCAGCGCAACTGGCTGCAGATCAGCCTCATGGGCCGCTGGACCTGGCCCACCCTGCGCGGCCTGGTCGCCACCCTGGCCGAGGCGACGGCGTAGCTCCTACGAGGCTGAACGTTTGTTTCGCACCTGGCGGGGAAGTGGTGCGGCAGGCGATCGCGACAGCGACCGGACCACGTCGATCGAGGTGATCGTATGTACCAGTTCGAAGCCGATGCAGCCGGGCTCGGCACCGCGCCGCAGCCGTCTCCTGCCGACGCGGCGCTGCCGGAGGGCGAGAGCCTGTGCGACGGGTGCGGGCAGCCGTGGCCCTGCTCGGCCGTGACCCACGCCGTGCAGCGTGAGCTGGCCGCCGACTTCGCGAAGGGCTACTCCGGCCTCTGACGCGACGCGATCTCAGCCAGCCCGTCGGCGGGCTCCGCGGGCTGGTCGCGCAGCCATCTGCTCATCTGCCACTCGTAGGCGTCGGGCTCGCTGCCCGCGGCGATGCCGATGTCGCCGCGCGCCGCCTCGTAGAAGCGCTGGCGGGCCCGCCCGGTCGCGGCCACCGCCTCGGCCCAGGACAGGTCGCTGGGGCGGCCGCAGGCCAGGTGCATCAGCTGGAACACGCTCTGGTGCCACTGCCTGCCCGCGAGCACGACCCGCTCGCTGCCGACCATCAGCACCGCCTCCCACATGATCGTCCGTTCCTCCTCGGCGGCGGCCAGGTCGGACACCTCGTAGTCGGGGGTGAGGGCGGAGTCGTCGGCGGCGAGCCCACGCTCGGCGGCCAGGCGCACGGACACCGCGATGACCTTCTTCACCGCGTGCGCATACCGCGTGTAGGTCGTGATCCGGTGCTCGTCCCAGCGCACCGACTGCTGGCGGCGCCAGCGGCTGCGTTCGGCGGCCTGCCCGGCGAGGTATGTCGCCAGCGCGCCGATGAGCACACCGAGCAGCGCGGGCAGTTGCAGCACAAAGGCGTCCATGACCCTCCCCGTTGGATAGGGGAAGCATCGCACCCGGCGGCAAGGCGGGGCGGCCGGCCCGCCCGGGTAGGGAGCGGGCCGGCCGCGCGGCTCAGGCGATACGCCAGTGCTGGGCGTTGTTGTTCAGGCAGGTCCACTGGCGCACCTCGGCGCCGGGGGAGGTGCCCCAGTTGTAGTCGTCGAGGCACAGTCCGCTGTGCCGGTTGGTCAGGGTCGAGTAGCCGTTGCCGACCGACGTGACGCGCCACTGCTGCACGGCAAGGCCGTTGCAGGTCCACTGCTGCACGACCGAGCCGGGCGCGGTGGCGAAGTCCTTGTTGTCGAGGCACAGTCCGCTGTGCCGATTGCTGATCTGGTAGTAGCCGTCGGCCAGCGGCGTGAGATACCAGTCCTGCACGGCGTAGGTGTTGCAGGTCCACTGGCGGACCTCGGCGCCGGGGGTGGTCACGAAGTTGTAGTCGTCGAGGCAGAGGTTGCTGTGCCGGTTGCGGATCTCCACGGGGGTGGCGTTGGGCTCGCCGGACGGGCCGGGCAGCACCGTGGACAGCGAGACCGGGGTGCCGAGGTTCGGGGTGCCGTCGGAGTTCCACGAGATCTTCTGCACCCGGGTGGTGCGGGTGGTGCCGCAGCCCTGGCTGGACGACGAGTTGGCGTGGTAGGCGATCCAGGTCTCGGTGCCGTCGGGCGAGGTGAAGAACGAGTGGTGCCCGGGGCCGTAGACGCCGTTGGCGTCGCTGCGCTGGAAGATCGGGTTGGCGGACTTGGTCCACGAGGCGGCCGACAGCGGGTTGCTGCCGGTGTACTCCAGCATGCCGAGCTTGTAGTTGGGTCCGTTGCAGTGGCTCGCCGAGTATGTGATGAAGGTGCGGCCGTTGCGCTGCAGCGCGAACGCGCCCTCGTTGACCGCGCCGTTCTGGGTCTCCCAGGACAGGGTCGGGGCGGAGATCCGGGTGCCGTACGTGCCCGCCGTCCACGGGTTGGTCAGTGGGGAGATGTACAGCGACTGCAGGTTGTCGGTGGGATGGAACGCCGAGAACATCACGTAGTTCGCGCCGTTGAGCTTGAGGATCGCCGCGTCGATGGCCCAGCCGTTGTTGGGCATCAGGTTCAGGATGCCCCGGATGGTGTACGGGCCGAGCGGGTCGGTGCCCGCGCTCTCGGCGACGTGGGTGCGCCGCGCGCCACCGGACTGCTCGACGGAGTAGTACAGGTACCACCGGTTGTTGATCATTTCGAGGTGCGGCGCCCACATGGTGGTGCCGCCGGTGCGCACCACGACCTGCTCGGCGGCGCCGCGCAGCCCCGAGATGGTCTGCGAGCGGCGCATCACCACGTCGGAGGACCAGGTCGTGGCCACGTAGTAGTAGTAACCGTTGTAGTAGGTCAGCGTCGGGTCGGCGCTGTTGGGCACGTCGACGGCCGGGTTGGTGAACGACGGGCCGGGCGCGGCCAGGGCGCGCTCGGGGTTGATCACCACGGCGAGGGAGAAGCCGAGGATGGTGGCCGCGGCGAGCGAGAGCGCGCGGCGCAAGCGGTGCCGGAGATAGGGCGTGGCCATGTCTGCTCCTGGGGGTAGGGCTGGTTCAGTAGCCGATCTGGAAGGTGGCGTCGGCCCGGTCGCTCGCGGAGGACGAGGAGCTGAGCACGTCGATGCGCAGCACGAAGCCGGCGTGGCGCAGGTAGCGGGTGGGGAAGTTGTGCGAGCGCCACGACGTCCAGCCGGCGTCGGCCAGGCCCGCCGTGCGGTGGAACGTGGCGTCCCCGGCGAACAGGGCGCTGCCGTCGTTGGCCGCCAGGCCGATGACGTAGTTGCTGTGCCGCAGGTAGCGGCCCGGGTAGTTGACCGACTCGAACGACACCCCGGCCGCGTCGGCCAGGCCCGGCCGCAGCCGCCACTGGGCGTCGGCGTACGGGTCGAACGGGTACGGGTCGATGCGCCCCGCGTTGCTGGAGTGCCGGATCAGGTGGTCCGGGTAGTTGTACGACTTGATCCGGTTCCAGGTCGGCACGCCCCAGCGGCTGAGCAGGTTGGTGCGCTCGGTGGCCGTGATCGGGGCGATGGTGGCGTGCTTGGCGTTGAGCGGCTGGGTGTACTGCGCCTTGGTCAGCGCCGACCAACTGTCGGTGTTCACGTTGCCGCTGCGCCAGACGTAGAACTCGCCGTTGACCGGGCTGAACGAGTCGCCCCACAGCCACCATTCATTGCGGTCGTACGCCTTGACCACGATCGGCGCCTCGATGCCGCCGTTGATCACCCCGGCGGTGTAGGTGCCGCTGTTGAAGCTGCCCGGGTTGAGGCTGGACGAGCGGGCGCCGTAGAGGCGGCCGTTGCTCAGGTTCTTGTAGTACAGGTAGTTCGTGCCGCCGCCCAGGTGCATGGTGGCGTCGAGCACGTTGAAGCCGGGGTCGAAGAACACCTGCGGCGCGCTGACCGTGACGAAGTCGGTGGTGTAGTTGACCATGAACACGTCGCGGGTGCCGTTGTGGGCGGAGTAGATGATCCCGTACTGGCCGCGCGAGGCGTCCCAGAACGCCTCGGGCGCCCAGGTGTGGGTGTTCATGGTGTGCATCCGCACCCGCCGGTAGCCGGTGAAGCTGCGCAGGTCCACCGAGTCCCAGACGTGGATGTACTGGTTGGGCTGGGTGAAGTCGGTGCCGTTGAGGTCGGTGGCGACCACCACGAAGGTGTCGTCCTGCTTGCGCAGGATGAACGGGTCGCGCAGGCCGCCGGTGCCCGCGGTCGGGGTGACCACGGGGTTGTTCTGGTTGAGCGGGGTCCAGTTGAGCCCGTCGGTGCTGACGGCCAGGTGCAGGCCGTAGTTGTTGGCCAGGCGGTTGGGCGACTCGGTGAAGTAGCCCATCACGTAGCCGCCGAACGGCCCCGCCGCCGCGGCGGGCGAACCTGCCGCGGCGAGGGTGAGGCCGCCGGCCGCGCCGACGGTGGCGGCCGAGAGCAGGCCGGTGAGCAGTTCACGTCTGGTGGACATGGTGTTGTACCTCCGAGGTGAGGCCGCGCTGCCCCGGGTGTCCGGTTCAGGGCAGGGCGGGGTGGTGCGAGGGTTCCGGGGTGCGGGTGGTCGGGACGCGGGCACGGGTCATCGGCCGCAGGCCGGCGCGGTGGCGCGGCGTGCGGACCGGTGGTGGTGAAGAGACCGCGTGATCGGACGGCCGGTAGGGAGGCGGCCGGCCCCGGTCTGCGGGGCGGGATCAGGCTGGGACGGACAGGCCCTGGCCGCGGGCGACGCCGTGCGGGGTGGGGCGGCTGGTGGCGCGCAGGACGGCGCGCAGTCGGTCGTGCATGGCTCCTCCGGGAGGATGAGGGCGATGGCAAGCCGGTGCGGTGGTCCGCGGGCGTCGTAGGGGTACGCCCGGAACCGGGTGGGACGGCCGGCGCAGCTCGTCCTGCGGTGAAAGCGCGTCGGCGCCGACCGGTGGCCGCAATGTTAGCGATCTCATCGTTCGGTTCCATCATGAAACACGGTCGATACGATCCCGTCAACGGCACGTGACAGCGCGCAGCGTAAAGACTGCTGCTCGCGGCTATGTTGATCCCCGGAAAATGTTTCGGTCGCGACTGCAGTCCAATGTGTGCGTTCACATCCGTGAAAGCGGGACACCGCGCTCGGAGAGAACGGCCGTGGTTCCTAGGATGTCTCTGCAAAGTGGACCACCGGTCGTCATCCGGTGGCGGTTGGCGGTGGAGAGGAACCCCTGTGGTGCGGCTGGGAGTGCGGCGACGCGTGCGCGTCTGGTTCGACGGCACGATGGACCGGGGCACCCCTGCCCTCATCGGCTGGTTGGGGCTCGCCTCGCTGGCCCTGATCACCGTCGTGACGGGACTGTCGGCGCTGTTCGCCGCGAAGGAGACCGGCGAGCGCGGCGGCTGGGCGTCCGTGCTGTGGGACAGCGTGATGCGCACCCTCGACCCGGGCACCATGGGCGGCGACATCGGCAGCCCGGTGTACCTCGGCCTCATGCTCGTCGTCACCATCGGCGGCATCTTCATCGTCAGCTCGCTCATCGGCGTGCTGACCACGGGCCTCAACGACGCGATCACCAACCTGCGCAAGGGCCGCTCGCCGGTGATCACCCAGGGCCACATCGTGGTGCTGGGCTGGTCGGACCAGGTCTTCACGGTGGTGGCGGAGCTCGCCGCGGCCAACCGGGGCAACACCCGCACCAGCGTGGTCATCCTCGCCGACCGGGACAAGATCGATATGGAGGACCAGATCCGCAACCGGGTCGGCGACACCGGCCGCACCCGCGTGGTGTGCCGCTCCGGCAGCCCGCTCAAGCGAGCCGACCTGGACCTGGTCAGCCTGGACACGGCGCGCGCGGTGATGGTGCTGTCGCCCACCGGCGACGATCCCGACATCGACGTCATCAAGGTGCTGCTGCTGCTCAACAACCGGCCCTGGCCCGCCGTGCGCCCGCACGTGGTCGCCGCGGTGCAGGAGTCGGCCAACGTCGCCGCCGCCAAGCTCGCCGCCGGGCGGCACGCGCTGGTCATCGACGCCGACGACATCGCGGTGCGCATGGTGGTCCAGTCCCACCGCCAGTCCGGCCTGTCGACCGTCTGCACCGACCTGCTCGACTTCGCCGGCAACGAGATCTACCTGCGCACCGAGCCGTCCCTGGCCGGGCGCGCCTACGGCGAGGTGCTGGGCGCGTTCGAGACGGGCGCACCGATCGGGCTGCGCCGCGCCGACGGCACCATCGCCGTCAACCCGCCGATGGACACCGTGCTGGAAGGCGCCGACGAGATCATCCTGGTGGCCGAGGACGACCTGCTGATCGAACTCGCCGCGACGCCGCCCCGGATCGACGCCACGGCCATCGTGGTCACGCCGGACACCAAGCAGGTGCCCGACCGGACCCTGGTGGTCGGCTGGAACTCCCGCGCCGACCGGGTGCTCGACCTGCTCGACCGCTTCGCCGAGCCGGGCTCGGAGCTGGACGTCGCCGCACCGCGCGAGCCGGAGGAGGCGCTCGCCGCCGAGCGCGGCAACCTGACCGTCGGCTACAAGCGCTGCCAGCCGACCAGCCGCCGCGACCTGGAGTCGCTGGACCTGGGCGGATACCAGCACATCATCGTGCTGTCCGACGACGCGGCCGAGCCGGACCACGCCGACGACCGGACCCTGGTGACCCTGCTGCACCTGCGCGACATCGAGGTCAACCTCGGCGAGCCGTACTCGATCGTCACGGAGATGAACGACGACAGCAACCGGGAGGTCGCCCAGGTCACCAAGGCCGACGACTTCGTGGTGTCCGCCCGGCTGATCAGCCTGCTGATGACCCAGCTGGCCGAGAACCGGCACCTGTACGAGGTGTTCGCGGACCTGTTCGAGGCGTCCGGCGCGGAGATCCACCTCAAGCCCGCGGGCGACTACGTGCAGCCCGGTGCCGAGGTCACCTTCGCCACGGTGGTGGAGTCGGCGCGGCGGCGGGGCGAGTCGGCGATCGGCTACCGCAGCCACGCCGAGGCGGACGTGTCGCCCGCGTACGGCGTGGTGCTGAACCCCCGCAAGTCGCAGCCGGTGTGCCTGGACGTGGCCGACAGCATCGTGGTGATCAGCACGGAGTGAGCCGCCGGCTCGTTTCCGGTTGATGTCGAAACCTTGACATCCGTGTATCTGTGCCGGTATCAATTAGCTGCATATAACGTTATAGAGCTTCGTGCTCCGTAGCGGTGGCGGGGCGTCCTACCGGACGGGCGCGCCGCCGCGCCCATCGCCAGGATGAGGTTTCGGCGTGCCTCATCAGGACCGGCAACGATCCTGGGAGTCCTCATGCACCGCACATCCAGACGGCGCCCGCTGAAGACCATCTTCAGCGGCGCGCTGGGCATCCTCACCGTCCTCGGCGGGCTCACCGCCGGCGCCGCCCCGGCCGCCGCCGCCCCCGCCCAGCCGTCCCCGCTGACCACCCCGTGGACCAGCCAGGCGCTCAACGGCACCCCGCTGCCGGAGTACCCGCGCCCGCAGATGACCCGCCCCGACTGGCTCAACCTCAACGGCGAGTGGCAGCTGAGCCAGTCCACGGCCAACACCGCGCCGGTCTTCGGCCAGACCCTGCCCGAGCGGGTCAACGTGCCGTTCCCGGTCGAGTCGGCCCTGTCGGGCATCAAGCGCCCCGCCAACGACAACCGCTACTACCTGACCTATCGGCGCACCTTCACCGTGCCCGCCGGCTGGTCCGGCCGCCGGGTGCAGCTGCACTTCGGCGCGGTCGACTGGCGCACCACGGTCTGGGTCAACGGCACCCAGGTCGGCACCCACACCGGCGGCTACGACCGCTTCGAATTCGACATCACCCCGCAGCTCAACGGCGGCACCAACGAGCTGGTCGTGCGGGTGTTCGACCCGACCGACTCCGGCGCCGAGGGCACCAATCCGGCCCGCGGCAAGCAGGTCCGCAACCCGGGCGGCATCTTCTACATCCCCACGTCGGGCATCTGGCAGACCGTCTGGCTGGAGCCGACCCCCACGGCCTCGATCTACAGCGCCGACCTCTACCCCAACCTGAGCAACAACACCCTGCGGATCCGGGTCTTCACCCGGGGCACCGTCACCGGCCACACGGTGTACGCCGAGGCGCTCAACGGGACCACCGTGGTCGGCACCGCCACGGGCGGCTTCACCGAGTTCACCGTGCCGGTGCCCAGCGCGCGGCGGTGGTCGCCGGACGACCCGTTCCTCTACAACCTGCGCCTGTCGCTGCGGAACAGCTCCGGCACGACGGTCGACCAGACCACGCATTACTTCGGCATGCGCGAGGTCGGCAAGGCCGTCGTCAACGGCCGCCTGGTGCCCACCCTCAACGGCCAGTTCGTGCTGCACAACGGCACCCTGGACCAGGGCTTCTGGCCCGACGGCCTGTACACCGCGCCGACCGACGCGGCGCTCGCCGCCGACCTGCAGAAGATCAAGGACCTGGGCTTCAACATGGTCCGCAAGCACATCAAGGTCGAGCCGCAGCGCTGGTTCTACCACGCCGACCGCCTCGGGCTGCTGGTCTGGCAGGACATGCCGAGCAAGGGCGACCCCGGCAACGCCACGCAGCAGGCGCAGTGGGAGTCCGAGCTGCGCGAGGTCGTCGACGAGCACCGCTCCTCGCCCGCCGTGGTGGTGTACGTGCCGTTCAACGAGGGCTGGGGCGAGTGGAACCTCGCCGACACCAGCCGCATCATCACCAACGTCAAGAACCAGGACCCGACCCGCCTGGTCAACGGCCACAGCGGCTACAACTGCTGCGCGTCCAAGGGCGACCCCGGCAACGGCGACATCATGGACTGGCACATGTACGTCGGCCCGGACTCGCCCGTGCCCACCTCGACCCGCGTGTCGGTGCTCGGCGAGTACGGCGGCATGGGCCTGCGCACGCCCGGCCACGAGTACAGCCCGAACGGCAACTTCGGGGCGTACGAGATGCACCCCAACACCACGACCATCACCGACCGGTACGTGCACCTGATCACGTCCGCGACGAATCTGGTCAACACCCGCGGCCTGGCCGGCCTGGTCTACACCCAGCCGTTCGACGTCGAGGGCGAGGTCAACGGCTTCTGGACGTACGACCGGCAGGTGCTCAAGTTCGACCTGAACCGGGTGCGCGCCGCCAACCAGGGCGTCATCGCCGCGTCCAAGGCGCTCAACACCGGCCCGCCGCCCGGCCCGCGCATCATCGGCCCCGGCGCCAAGTGCGTGGACGTCGCCGCCGACGACACCGGTGGCAACGGCTCCGCCGTACAGCTGTGGGACTGCCAGGCCGCCTCCAAGGACCAGCGCTGGACCTGGAACGGCAGCACGCTGCGCACCCTCGGCCGCTGCCTCGACGCCACGGGCAACGGCACCGCCAACGGCACCCTGCTCCAGCTGTGGGACTGCAACAGCGGCGGCGCTCAGCAGTGGGTGCAGCAGCCGAACGGCTCGCTGCTCAACCCGCAGTCCGGCCGCTGTGTGGACTCGCCCAGCGGCTCCACCGCCAACGGCGCCCGGCTCCAGCTGTGGGACTGCAACAACAGCGCGGCCCAGGTGTTCCGGGTCGGCGGCGGCGCGACCGCGGCCACCAACATCATCGGACCGGGCGGCAAGTGCATCGACGTCGCCGCCGACGACACCGGCGGCAACGGCGCCGTGATCCAGCTGTGGGACTGCCAGTACTACGCCGTGGACCAGAAGTGGACCTGGGAGGGCAGCACGCTGCGCACCCTCGGCCGCTGCCTCGACGCCACCGGCAACGGCACCGCCAACGGCACGCTGCTCCAGCTGTGGGACTGCAACGGCGGCGGCGCTCAGCAGTGGATCCCGCAGGCCAACGGCACCCTGCGCAACCCGCAGTCGGGCCGCTGCCTGGACTCGCCCAACGGCGCCAACGGCAACGGCGTCCGCCTGCAGCTCTGGGACTGCAACGGCAGCCCGGCGCAGCAGTTCTTCAAGCACTGACGGCCTGGGTGGTGACGGCGCGTCGGGCCGTCACCACCCCACTCCTCAGGCTCCGCGACGTGACGGACCGAGCGTCCCGCCGTCCTGACCGGATCAATACGTGTCGCGGCGGCTGCCGGGCGCCTCGACGTTGCCGCGCCAGCCGCCGGTCTCCAGACCGCGCTGCTCGATGAACTCCTTGAACGCCTTGGCGTCCTTCTTGACCTGGCGGCTGTCGGCGCCGATCGCGTCGCCCACGTTCTCGACCAGGCCTTCGGGCTCCCAGTCCAGCTGGATGGTCACCCGGGTGTCGGTGTCGCTGAGCCGGTGGAACGTGACGACCCCGGCGTGCTTCGTCTCGCCGCCGGTGCTCTTCCACGCGACGCGCTCGTCGGGATGCTGTTCGGTGATCTCGGTGTCGAACTCGCGCCGGGCACCGGCGACGTTGACGATCCAGTGGTTGTGGGTGGCGTCGATCTGCGTGACCGATTCGACGCCGCCCATGAAGTTCGGGAACGACTCGAACTGCGTCCACTGGTTGTATGCGGTGTGCAGCGGAACGTGGACGTCCACGGACTCGGTAACCGTGCTCATCACCAACTCCTCACTGAAGTGAAAGCACTTTGCATTACCCGCGTACCGGCCGGGCAAACCCGGCGCGGCCGGCGGCCGCACGCGGTGCCGAGGCCGTCTCCGGCACGGGCTCGGCGCGGACCCGCGACGGGGAGATCTCGACGACCTCGGGCCTGTCGCCGGTGGCGGAGCTGCGCTCGGCGGCCCGGGCGATGTTGCGCGCCATCCCCCGAAGATCACATGGTGGAACGGGGAGATGCAGTACCAGTACAGATGCCCGGCCAGCCCGCGCGGCAGGAAGACGGCACGCTGCTGGTATCGGCTGACGTGTGCGGGGCTGAGCAGGTCGGGTTCGACCTTCAGCTCCAGCCAGGCCAGACCGGGCAGCAGCATCTCCGCCCGCAGCCGCAACAGCCTGCCGTGCTGGATCTCCTCGACCCGCCAGAAGTCCAGGGCCTCACCGACGTACAGCTCGACGGGATCGCGGCGGCCCCGGCGCAGCCCGACGCCGCCGATGAGCCGGTCGAGCCATCCCCGCAGGGCCCAGGCCATCGGGGAGGAGTACCAGCCCGTCTCGCCGCCGATGCGCACGATGACGTCCCAGAGGGCCTCGGGCGGGGCGTGGACCCGCCGGGTCTTGCGGTCGACGTAGGCGCTGCCGCCCGACCAGTCCGGGTCCGTGGGCAGCGGCTCGGCGGGGGCGCCGGTCCAGGTGGCGGTCGACCAGCGGGTCTCCACGTCGGCATCCCGGATCTTGACCAGGGCCAGGGCGACGGCCTCGTCGAATCCCTTGAGCCCGCCGGGCGGATCCGGGACGTACCTCCTGATGTCCTGCTCGTGGCAGACCGCCTCGTGGATCAGGCTGGCCACCAGCGGCTTGGCGATGGCGCCGGGCACCGGGGTGACCAGGTTGACCCATTGCGAGCTGAGCCAGGGCGAGAGCACCCCGACCGGGATGATCGTGCGGGGGCGCAGGTGCGCCACGCGCGCGTAACGGATCATCATCTCGCGGTAGGTGAGCACGTCCGGGCCGCCGATGTCGAACGACCGGTCGACCCGGTCCGGCACGTCCGCCCACGCCGTCAGGTAGTGCAGCACGTCGCGTACGGCGATGGGCTGGATGCGGGTGTTCACCCAGCGTGGGGTGACCATGACGGGCAGCCGTTCGGTCAGGTAGCGCAGCATCTCGAAGGAGGCCGAGCCGGAGCCGATGATGACGGCCGCCCGCAGCGTCACCGTCGGCACCCCGGACGCGGTGAGCACGGCGGCGACCTCGTCACGGGAGAGCAGGTGCGCCGACGACGGTGTGCCGTCGCGGGACGGCACCGGGGTGGGGCCGCCGAGGTAGACGATGCGCTGGACGCCCGCGTCCTTCGCGGCGGCGGCGAACGTCTGCGCGGCGCGCCGGTCGACGTCCTGGAAGTGGGCGGTGCCCAGGGAGTGGACGAGGTAGTACGCGACGTGGACGCCCGCAAGCGCCCGGCGGGTGCCGTCGTAGTCGAGCACGTCGCCTTCGACGATCTCCGCCTCGGCCGCCCACGGCACGTCGCGAAGGCGGCCGGCGGAGCGGGTCAGGCAGCGTACGTCGTGCCCGGCCTCGATGAGCCGGGGTGCCAGCCGCCCGCCGATGTAGCCGGTGGCGCCGGTGACGAGGACCGTCCGGCGCGATCTGGGTGCGGCGTCGTGGTGTGGTCCGCTCATGGCTTGGTGATCGCTTTCAGCTCGTCGCGGGGTGCCGGGTGGTGTCTGCCGTCCACCCGGCACTCTTCCTGCCGCCGGTTCACGACGGAGGCATCAGCACGCTGTCGATGACGTAGACGGTGCCGTTGCGGGTCTGCACGTTGCCGCAGACCACCTTGGCGGTGTCGTTGACGGTGAAGTCGGCGCCGCTGCCGGTCACGGTCAGGTCCTGGCCCTCCAGCGTCTTGTGGGAGCCGTCGAGCTGGTCAGGTGCGGTCCGCCCGGCCACCACGTGGTAGGTCAGCAGCTTGCGCAGCTGCTCCTTGTCCGCGAGGACCTGGTCGAGCTGGGCCTTGGGAATCTTGGCGAAGGCCTCGTTGGTCGGCGCGAACACGGTGACGCCGTCGGCGTTGTTGAGCGTGTCGACGAGGCCGCCCTGCTTCACCGCGGTCACCAGGGTCGACAGCAGCGGGTTGCCCGCCGCGGCGTCGGCCACGGGCTGCCCGGCCATGGTCTGCAGGCTGCCGGGGCTGCTGCCCTGGGGCAGCGCCGCGCAGGCAGGCCCGAACTCGCCGTCGGCGGGCACCGCTGCCGCCGCTGGTCCCGCCGTGAGTAAGAAGGCGGCTGCGCAGCACGTGGCTGCCAGTGCCGAAAGTCTGCTGTTCAGTCGCATCAGGGTCGGTCCTCTCAAGGATCTGATGAGAAGCCACGCTGCTTTCACATCCGGGTATCGGGGCGGCGTCCGGGCCGCTGTGCCCGGACACGGACCGCCGCTCCCCAAATCGTCGCAGATTTCGACGCAACTTATGCGGGGAATCGTCGTCCCCGGAAAACTGCCGCATTATCGCCCCGGTGGGCGTTCGCGGTGGAGATCGCCAGGTTCGCCGCGGACTCGGGCTGGACCGCCGCCTCAGCGGCCGGACCGCAGCCGGCCCCACCATCCGCCGGGACCGGCCTGCGGACCTGCGGCCGAAGCGGCCGCCAGCGCCCAGTCCAGCTCCCACACCGACAGGCTCTCGTGGGTGACCGTGACCGCCGACCACCCGTCGTCGCCTAGACCCACCCCGGCCACTGGGCCGTCGTGCCCGTCGAGCACCTGGACGCACGCGCCGTCGCGTAACCGCCACACCCGCAGCGCGTGGTCGCGGCCGCCGGAGAGCGCGAACTCCCCGTCGCCCGTGAAGGCGACCGCGTCGACCGGCTGGGTATGCCCGGCCAGCACCCGCACGCACCGCCCCCGCTCCAGATCCCAGTAGCGGACCGTCGTGTCCCAGGCGCCGGACAGCGCGAACCGGGCGTCCGGGCTGATCGCCACACACTCGGCGCGCTGCTCGTGGCCCCGCAGGCGGCCCAGCGGCCGCCCGCTGACCGCATCCCAGCGCAGCACGTCGCCGTCCTGCGCGGCCGCCAGCGCCAGCCGCCCGTCGCCGCTGAGGCAGACGCCGTGCAGCGTCTCCGGCTCCATCCGCGACGACCCGCCGGTGGTCGTGATCAGCCGCTCGCGGCCGTGGAACACGGCCGGCTCGCTGCCGGTCGCCAGGTCCCAGCGGCGCAGCACGGTGTGGGAGCCCGTCCCGGTCAGCGCGTATACGCCCGCCCGGTCCAGGCTCACCCGCGAGCCGGTCGAGGGCAGCGTGTCCAGCAGCCTCGGCTCGCCGTCGCGGTGCAGGTCCCAGACCAGCAGGCGGCGGTATCCGTCGACGGCGACCGCCAGCCTTGCGTCCGCGCTCAGCGCGAGCGTCTCGACCGAGGTCCGGTGCTCCGGTGTGTGCAGCCGGCGCTCGGCCCGCCCTGTCGCCAGGTCCCACAGCACCATGGCGTCGTCGGGGGAACTGGTCAGTGCCTTTGCCCCGTCCGCGCTGACACTGACCCGCGGCATCCAGTACCGCTGGGAACCCGGCTCGTCCAGGGCGATCCGGCGGACGAGCCGCGAGCCGCGCAGCCCGGTCCGTACACATGAGCGCGCCAGGCGCTGCCAGGCCGCCACCGCCTCCGACGTGTTCTCGTGACCCGGCACCGCTCGCGCCTGCCGCATCAGCTCCAGCGCGGCCGGCACCCGCCCCTCGCCCATGGCCTGCTCCGCGCCGCTCAGCAGCTGCTGGAAGCGCGCGTCGAACTCGTGCAGCCGCGACACCGGGCGCGGACGGCACACATGCAGCGCGGCGGTGTAGCCGGTCGGCAGCCCCCACGAGCGCAGCAGCAGGTCGTTGGACATCGAGTACGCCAAACGCCCGTCCGAGCCCGCGCGGGCCGCGACGTACACCGTCTGCGTCGTGGACAGCCCCCGGAAGACCGCGTCACGGTGCGCCTCGACGGTGCGCAGGCAGCGCCCGCCCGCCGCGTCCCACAGCCGCAGGATCCCGTCCTGCCCGGCGGTCAGGAACCGCCCGGCGCCGCTCGCCGACACCGTCGTCACCTGGCCCTGGTGACCCGGCAGCTCATGCCGGCAGCTGCCGCCGCCGGCGTCCAGCGTCCAGATCCGCACCACACCGCCGTGGTCGCCGGTGACCGCGGTGTGCCCGTCCGGGCCCAGGTCCACCGCCGAAACCCGATCCGCGTGGGGCAGCACGGCCGTGCACCGGCCCGTCCACGGATCCCACAGCCGCAGCGTCCGGTCGCTGCTCACCGACGCCAGCAGCGAGCCGTCGGCCGACCAGGTCAGGCCGTGGACCTCGCGCTCGTGACCGGTCAGCGCGGCCAGGCACGCGCCGGTCACCGGATCCCACAACCGGATCGAGCCGCTGCTCGACCCGGACGCCAGCACGCCGCCGTCGGCGCGGAACCGCAGCGCCGTCACGAAGAGCCCGTGACCGGGCAGCCGCTGCAGCGTCACGCCGCGCTCCAGATCCCATACCACCGCCTCGTCGCCGCTGCCCCCGACGGCGGCCAGGCGATCGCCGGGACCGACCGCGAAGTGATGGGCGAAGGCGCCCTGTGGCAGGGTCAGCGGGCCGCGCTCGCCATCAGCGAAGTCCACTCTGATGACGCTCTCCGTCGGCCGCTGGTGCTCGCCTCCGAACAGCGCAGCCCGCAGTCCCCGCTGCGGCGGCGGCACGTCCACCAGCGCGGTCAGCACCACCCTGCCGTCCGGGCCGAGGTGCAGGCCGGTCATCCGGCCACGCTCGCCGGGCACGGGCCATGCGGTGCCGCCGACCGCCGGCTCGCCCGCGCGGGCCCGGCGCAGCAGCTCCGCGAACTGCGGATCGTCGGGTGACTGCTGCGCCGCCTCGGCCAGCAGCGGCAGCGCCGCGTCCAGGTCGCCGCGTTCCAGATGCACCTGGGCCAGCAGGTAGGCGCCGAGCCAGTGCTCCGGCCGCGTGGCGCGGGCCGCGGCGACGGCGGCCACCGCCTCGTCGTCGGTCAGGTCGCCGCGCCGCCAGCCGAGCAGCGCGGCGTTGAAGACGGCTGCCAGGTGGTGCGGGTCGGCCTCCAGCGCCGCGCGCAGCGCGGCGTCGGCGGCCTCGGTGTCGTCGAGGTCGAGCAGCGACAGCGCCCGGTTGTTGAACTCGTCGGCCCGCAGGTCGGCCTCGGCCGGAGCGGTCCGGGGGTACGCACGGCCCAGTTCGGCGGCGTACACGGCCGCGATGATGTCGGCGACCTCGGCCAGGTCGCCGGGGCGCGCGGCGGGATCGTCGAGCAGGCAGGAGGTCAGCAGCTCGGCCAGCGCGCCCGGCATCCGTGGCGCGGCCGGATCGTCGGGTCCGCAGTGCAGGTACTCGGCCAGCGTGACGTCGGCCGACGGGCCGCTGGACCAGACCACGCCGCCGGTGAACAGCTCGAACACCGAGACCGCGTAGCTCCACACGTCGGTGCGGCGGCTCAGCGGCGCACCGGCCGCCTGCTCCGGCGAGGCGTAGTCGGGGGTGAGGCCGCCCGCGCTGACCCGCATGCTCACCCCGGGCCCGGCCCAGATCCCGGGCCGGGCCGGGTCTGGCCGCGCGGCGCGAGCGCCCACCCGGGACAGCCCGAAGTCGGTCACCTTCGCCGTGCCCGCCTCGTCGAGCAGCACGTTGGCCGGTTTGACGTCCTGGTGCACCAGGCCCCGGCGGTGCGCGTGGGCCAGCCCCCAGGCGAGCTGCACGGCGACGTCGAGCAGCCGCGCGAGCACCTCGTCAGGGGCGCCCTCGTACAGCCGACCGTCGTCGATGGCCTCCCGCAGGCTGCCCCCGGGCACGTACTCGGCGAACACGCGCGGCACGCCGTCGACGGCGCGCACATAGTGGGCGGCGCACACGTTCGGGTGCAGGCCCAGCGAGATCCACGCCTGGGCCTCGTCGACGAAGCGCTGCTGGTCCTCGGCGGTGCGCAGCTGCTGCGGCCGGGGGCTCTTCAGCGCCAGATCGGCGTCCCAGCCCAGGTGGCGCACCCGGTAGACCAGGCCCATGCCGCCGTGCTCGTGCACCTTCGTGACCCGGTACCGGCCGGCGATCACGTCGCCGACCTGCCAGGTCCCGGCCGAGACCGGGTGCGCGGCGCCGCTCATCGGCTAGAAGTCCACCATCTCGACGTACAGCGGGCTGCCCAGCAGGTAGGCCGGGCGCTGCGAGCCGTCCGGCAGCGGCCCGCGGCTGATGCAGCGCGCGAGGAACTGCACCGGCTGCGGCGTCTGGAACACCGCCTTCGCGGTGGCCGCGATCCCGTCGGCCAGCGACCGCACCGTGTCGGTCTCCGCCTGCTCGTCCAGCCCCGTGCCCTGCGGCGCGACCGGCTGCAGCGCCCGCCGGATGGCGTACGGCTGCGAGCCGGGCGTGGCCGCCGGCTCCACCGGGGTCCCGAGCAGGTGCGCCGTCGAGCCGCTGAGCACCACGAGCAGGTCCGGGGTGTACCCGCAGAAGAAGGTGATCTTTTCGGCGTCCGCGCGTCCGGGCTCGATGTCCGACAGCGGCGCCCAGTCCATGTTGAGCCGTGCCCTGACGTACCCCTGCGTCGCGGTCAGGTCGCCGACCTGCTGGTGGCGGGCGAGGTAGTCCTCGACCAGGGCCACCTTCTCGATGCGGCTCTGCTGGCGCAGCGGGCTGTCGGCGTTGAGCGTGAGGCCGATCAGCTTCAGGTCGAGCTTCAGCTCCGTGGCGATGCTGCGCCGCAGCGGCTCCTGGATCTGGCTGATCAACATGTCGATCTTCGTGTCGGACACGTACGCCATGTACCGCAGCGCGCGTGCCTGCTCGGTCCTGCGCCGGAAGAACATCGTCACCCCAAGACCCCGTCGGACTGGCCGACAGGATACCTCGCATGTGGACGGTGGTCCGCGGCCACCGTCCAGCCGGGCTTTCAGCCTTCGAAGTCGGTGAACCCGTACGGCACATAGTCGTCGTCGTCCGTCGCGGTGTCACCCGGCCGGGCGCCGAGGTCGGACAGGCTGCCGTCGTCGACCGCAAGATCGGCCTTGATCTCGTCGAGGGTGCCCCGGATGTAGTGGGCGTCCTTGTGGGAACCACCCGCGGCGACGCCGAACGCGAGGTCGTAGTAGCTCTTGCGGCTCACGGCGGGCAGTGTACGGCCGACGTACGTCGCCCGGAGCCCGGCGGTCGGCGGCCGCCGTGATTGGCGCCGCGTCGCGGCGGGTATGGCAGGCGCGTTCCCGGTGGTGTGGCCGGGCGGAAGGAGTCAGCTGTGCAACCCGACGAGGCAGGGGCCCGTAGCGCGATCTCCACGGCGGCTCGGCGTGTCGTCGACCTGACCGGCTCGGCGTGGGCTGCCGTGGCGGCGGTGATCCTGTCCACCGCGTGGCTGGTCGTCGGCGTCGTCGGTGGGTTCACCCATCAGTGGATCGCCGTCCTGCACGCCGTCACCGGCGTCTTCACCTTCATCATGGTCTTCTTCGTGCAGCACGCCACCGGCCGGGAGTCCCGGGCGGTGCTGCTCAAGCTCGACGAGCTGGTCCGGGCCACCAGCGGGGCGCGGGACGAGCTGATCGCCGCCGAGCGGCAGCCGCTGCACGAGCAGGAGCGCCTCGAGCAGCGGCTGCGGGCCGAGGCGCGGGACTGAGCCGGCCCCGGCCCGAGGTCGCCGGTGACGGCGCCCGATGCGAGGCGTCCGGCTCAGTGGTAGAAGCCGACCACGCCGCGTCCGGTCGCCGCGGCCTCGTCGAGCCACCCCGAGATGGTCTTCAGCTCGATGGTGGAAGCCTCACGCAGCCGCTCGGCATCGGCGGCCACCTGGGCGGCTGTCCAGTGCCCGATCGCCGGGAAGTCGTCCGGTGACGGGAACGCCACGGGCGCCCCGCCGAAGATCAGGCCGCTCATCCGGATGCCGGCGCCGAGAGCGGCCAGCTCCGGGTCGATGGTGTCCGAAAGGTAGTGCGACCGGCACGGGTAGAACGGCCGGTTGTCCAGGAACCGGCCCGAGAACTCGACGAGGAACTTGAAGGCGTAGCCGTACATCGCGCCGTCGAGGGTGGGCTGCTCACCCAGCACGAGGTGGTTGATCGCGGTGAAGACGGAGGGCTCGCCGCGCTCGTTCGACCAGCCCAGGTCGTCGTTGAGCCGCTGGATCCGGTCCCGGAACCGCCCGCTCACGGCCCGTCGCGTCCGGTCGTCGCCGCTGCCGCAGAGCGCCACCAGCTTGTCGATGTCGACCGCGTACGCCATCACGCCGTAACCCATGCCAGTCCTCTCACCTTCGGCCAATGCCGGCCGACCGTATATCCGCGGTACGACATGATCGGCTCGGCGCGGTCGGCAGCCCATCGCCGGTTTCACGGAAGGCGAGGTGGGTATCCCCGGCTCGCGATCCTCGTTGGAGGAGGCGTCCCCAGCGAGCAAAAGGATACTCATCATGTACCTGTTCGAGCGCGACAGCATCGTGGTCAGCACCGCGGCCGAACTGCTGGCCGCCCATCAGCCGCTCGCCGACTCCATGGGCAGCTGCGCGACGTGCGGCGCGACGGCTCCCTGCCTGACGGCGATCAACGCCAGGCAGATCGCCGAGGCGACCACCGCGGCCTGGCAGCCGGCCGACCTGTGACGGCCCGGCCGGGGTGGTCACAGGCATGACCGCAGGTCAGGAGTGACGGCTTCGAGCCACCGTAACCGCCTGGCGAGCTACTCCGAAGACATCGCCGCCTCGGCCGGGCCCACGGGCGCGTACCTGACGCGCTCGGCTTCGAGCAGCTTGGCGCGCTGCAGCGCGGGCAGGATCGCCCGCCGCGAGGATGGCTCCCGGTCACCCCGGGAGCCTCGGCCAGCAAACGGCGGTCCCGATCCGGATCTCGGCGTGGAAGTTCACGGTCACCCGGGGTACGTGGCACCAGCGCGTCAGCAGACCGCGGAAGCTGCGTCAGGAGACCGCCGTGAGCAGGGCACCGAGCGGCCGGGGCAGGGCGTCCCGGGCGACCGCCGCGTCGACCAGCAGGCGCGCGTAGCGCAGGTTGCGGCGCGCGCTGCTGCGCAGGAACCGGTAGAGCTGTGCCTCGGGCTGCCGCCCGCGCCAGGCGGGCTGATTCTGGAACGCGCGGAACAGCGCCAGGTCGCCCTCGTGGTCGAGGAGTGCCTCCACCCCGGTGATGCCCAGGGCGCGGATCAGCTCGTCCTCCAGGTCCCGGTCGCAGACGAAGAAGCCGCGGTCCTCCATGTCGGCCGCGGTGTGGGCCGAACCGAAATGGTCCGAGACGGCCCGCCGGAACAGGTCCGCCTCCCGCAGGTCGCACAGACCGGTCAGCCGCACCCGTGCGGCGCGCGGGCCCAGGTCGGCGAGGAAGCGGCCGATCGCATGCGCTCCGCCGATCGGCGTGATCACGATCCCCTGAGCCTCGAGATCGAGCCCGCGACCCGCAGCGGCCGTCTCCAGCGCCACCTGGTCGAGGATGCCTTCCACCAGCACCAGGGCCGAGGCCTCGTCGATCTTGGCCAGGGCGCGGGCCGTCGCCCGGACGGTGGCGTCGGGGCCTCCCACGTGGTCGGCGAGCGCCCCGCCGGCCGGTCCGCCCGCAGCGGCATCGCGGGCAGCTCGTCGTCTCGTGGCCATGACCGCATCATCCGCGAAACGCGGACCTGCTCACCAGCGATTATCCGGCGGGCGGGCGTCACGGCGTAGCGGCCGGCCGGGCCCGAGGTGGCCCTGGCCTGCGGATATCGATATATGTGGCGTGCGCGCGGACACCACGTACCGTTGAGGGCGACCGCTCCGCCACTTCGAGGAAACCAGGAGCCCCGCGCGGTGGACAGCACGACTATGCAGCAGGCTGCTTGGAACGCCTACGTCGACGTGACCTACGGCCTGTCCCGCGCCATCGGCGACGGTGAGCGCTACGACGGTGAGGTCGACTGGGAGTGGCTCGTGGTCGTGGAGAGCATCCAGGATCGGCGGCTCGGGCGGCGTAACGCCCCGCTGGTCTCGCTGCTCGACCAGGCCCAGGCCCACTGGCGGGACTGCCCCGTGTACAGCGACGTGCTGGCCGGATACCTGGACAGGATCGCCGACGAACTGCGTGATCTGGCCGACGACCGGGCCGTCGAAGGCTGGTAGGAGCCGTGGCACTCCCGGCCGCCGGAGCGTCGGCGGCCTGACCGGCGCGATGCTTCCGGTGGCCTGATCTCGTTTCGCGGCCGAGGCCGCATCATCCGTGAGACCGGCCCTGCGCACTACCGAATTTCCGCCGGACCTCGGGTCACCGCGGATGGCCGAAACCGAAATCCCTGCTCACGGGCTGCGGCCGGGCCGCGCCGGTGTCCAGTGCCACGGGCGGGTGACTCATCTGCGTCCGGCGGCGACCCGACTGCGACGATGACGGAACGCGGCGATGCCAGCAGGAGACCGATTCCTGCGCCATCGCCCCGAAACGTTCGATCAGCAGGAGGACCCCCGGATGACCACCACCAGCAGCCCGCCGGCCGCGGCCCAACCCGCGGCCCCACCACCCGCCACCGAGAAGCTGGACGGCGCTGTCCTCAAGGTCGCGGCCGTGGTGGTGCTGGGCGCCATCATGTCGATCCTCGACGTCACCGTGGTGAGCGTCGGCCTGCCCAAGTTCCAGCAGGAGTTCGGCGCGACCCCCGCGACCGTCGCCTGGACCATGACGGCGTACACCCTGGCCCTGGCCGCGGTCATCCCGATCACCGGCTGGGCGGCCGACCGCTTCGGCACCAAGCGCCTCTACCTGACCTCGATCGTGCTGTTCGTGGCCGGTTCGGTGCTGTGCAGCTTCGCCTGGGACATCGGCCCGCTGATCGCCTTCCGGGCGCTGCAGGGCCTCGGCGGCGGCATGCTCATGCCGCTCGGTATGACGATCATGACCCGGGCCGCCGGCCCGGAGCGCATCGGCCGCGTCATGGCCGTGCTCGGCGTGCCGATGCTGCTCGGCCCGATCGGCGGCCCCATCCTGGGCGGCTGGCTCATCGAGGCCGCCAGCTGGCAGTGGATCTTCCTGATCAACCTGCCCATCGGCCTGATCGCGCTGTTCGCCGCCTGGCGGGTGCTGGCCAAGGACGAGCCGAAGCCGTCGGAGTCGTTCGACTTCCTCGGCATGCTGCTGCTGTCGCCGGGTCTGGCCCTGTTCCTCTACGGCGTCTCCTCGATCCCCGAGGCGGGCACCGTCGCCGCGACGAAGGTGCTGCTCCCCGGCCTGGTCGGGCTGGCGCTGGTGATCGCGTTCGTGCTGCACGCGCTGCGCAAGCAGCACGCGCTCATCGACCTGAGCCTGTTCGGCAACCGCAACCTCACCATCTCGGTCATCACGATGACCCTGTTCTCGGTGGCGTTCATGGGCTCGATGCTGCTGCTGCCCAGCTACTTCATCCAGGTGCGCGGCGAGGGCACCCTCGACGCCGGCCTGCTGCTGGCCCCCAACGGCCTGGGCGCGATGCTGACCATGCCCATCGGCGGCAAGCTGACCGACAAGATGGGCCCCGGCAAGCTCGTGCTCACCGGCATCGCCCTGATCACCGCCGCCCTGGCGGTCTACACCCAGGTCGCCGCCGGCACGTCGTACGCGCTGCTGCTGGGCAGTCTGTTCGTGCTGGGCATGGGCATGGGCCTGACCATGATGCCGATCATGTCCGCGGCGATGAGCAGCCTCACCGACGGCCAGGTCGCGCGCGGCTCGACGATGATGAACATCGTCCAGCAGACCGCCGGCTCGATCGGCACCGCGGTCATGTCCGTGGTGCTCACCAACAAGGTGCTCGCCGACCAGGCGGCCGCCGCGTACCTCGGCGTCGCGCAGGGCATGGTCCCCGCCGACCAGGTGCCCGCGCCGGTGCTGGAGGCCGGCCGGGAAGGGCTGGCCGGTGCGTTCGGCAACACCTACCTGGTGGCGATGATCCTGGTCGCGCTGTGCATCGTCCCCGCGCTGTTCCTGCCGCGCAGGAAGATCATCAACACGAGCCAGTCGGCCGAGCCCGCGTACGCGATGCACTGAGACCGGCACGGGCCGCCCGCACCAGGCGGGATGCGGGCGGCCCGGCGGTCCATTCAAGATCATAAAAGCGCTAGCATCGGCGGTATGGCGACGCGGCTGGTGCAGATCAACATGAAGGCTCTCGACGACTCCGCGCTGGGCGGCTTCTGGGCGGAGGCGCTCGGCTGGGAGGTCTCCAGCGAGGGGCCCGGCGTGACCAACCTCGAACCCGCGGGCTTCGCCTACCCCGACCCGGCCGCCGTCTGCATCGACCTCGTCAGGTACCCGGATCCCAAGACGGTGAAGAACCGCGTGCACCTCGATCTCGCCGCGAAGTCGCCAGCCCATCAGGCGGAGCTGGTCGCGCGCCTGAAGGAGCTGGGTGCGACGCTCGCCGACGTGGGCCAGGGCGACGTGCCGTGGACGGTCATGGCCGATCCGGAGGGCAACGAGTTCTGCGTGCTGGACTCGCTCTACGAAGAGACCGGGCCGATCGCCTCGGTGATCGTCGACTGCGCGGATCCCGCGGCGATGGCCCGCTTCTGGGGTCAGGCCACGGACTGGACCGTGCACAAGGTGACCGAGCACAGCGCGGTCCTGCGCTCCGCTCAGGGCGTAGGCCCGTACCTGCAGTTCCTCCGCACACCGGACGTGAAGACCGGATGGAACCGCGTCCATCTCGACGTCCGGCCGTACCCGGGTGACGACCCCGCGGCCGAGGCGGCCAGGCTGCGGAGCCTCGGTGCCACCGCCGTCGACCTCGACGTCCCGTGGACGGTCCTGGCCGACCCGGAAGGCAACGAGTTCTGCCTCCTCTCCCCGAAGTGATCCGCCGGCCCGGCCCGGCGTGGTCAGGGCGGCGTCCGTGCTGCCAAGTGGTCGCTAGACTGGCCGGTCATGGGACTGCTCATCTTCAGCCTCAACGTCACCCTGGACGGTTGCGTCGACCACCAGGAGGGGATCGCCGACGACGAGACGCACGCCTTGTACACCCGTCTCCTGGACGAGAGCGGGGCGATGCTGTGGGGTCGGGTCACCTACGAGATGATGGAGAGCTACTGGCCGGCCGTCGCCCGTGGCGATCAGGAGGCGCCGCCGGCCCTCCGCGAGTGGGCGGTCAAATTGGACGCCAAACCCAAGTACGTGGTGTCGTCGACACGCACGGACTACACGTGGACCAACAGCCACCACATCGGCGGTGATCTGCGCGAGAGCGTGCAGAAGCTCAAGGACGAGACCCCGGCCGGAGTCCTGCTCGGAAGCGGCAGCCTCGCGACCGAGCTCGACCGGCTGGACCTGATCGACGAGTACAGGCTGCTCATCCATCCCATGATCGCCGGCCACGGCCCGACGCTGTACCAGGGCGGGCTGCCCGCCACGCGCAAGCTCGAGCTGCTCTCGGCGGAGCCGCTCAGCAACGGCGCGGTGGCCATGCACTACCGCCGCGCCAGCTAAATTACCGAGGTGTCAGCCGAGGTAGGGAGTGCGGCGCCCTTCGGCGTGGTGGCGTAACCGGAGCCGGACGGTCTCATGGATCGGCAGCCGGTCGAATTCGGCCGGATCGAGAAAGCGGACCTCAGTCGACTCGTGACTGACAGCGATCGTGCCGCCGACGACCCGGCCGTGATAGGTGATGTTGAACTCCTGGCGAACCTCGCCGTCTGCATAGGCGATCACGTGCTGCGGGTCGGTGTAGATGCCGAGCAGGCCGGTGATCTCGATCTCGAGGCCAGTCTCCTCCTTCACCTCCCGGATCACGCACTGCTGCAAGGTCTCTCCGATCTCCATGACGCCGCCGGGTAACGACCAGTTGCCCGAGTCGGCCCGCCGCTGCATCAGCACCCCGCCGCGCTCATCGACAACCAACGCGGAGCCGCCGGGTGCAATCGAGTTCGCGGCGGGTGCGTTCGGGTCCCGGTAGTAGTCGTGCTGGCCGCCCATCAGACTGCCTCGGCCGGGTAGGGAGTAGCGGTCTGCCAGATCTGCTCGAACTGGTCGGCGAAGGACGCGAAGATCCCGTGTGGCGATAACCGCCGCAGGTGCAGCGCCGTGTGCTGGTATCCGCGTGCCCGAAACAGGTGCGGCGTGACGATCATCTGATCGTCGAATCTGAACACCGAGTTGTACAGGTGCACCGTGTGCAGCCCGATCTGGCAGCCGGGCACCTCGTGCAGCGGGTCCAGGAAGTTCAGGGCGTTGCGGATTTTGTCCGCGATACGGGCCATCGCGTCGGGCAGCAACTCCAGGATGAACGGGTAGGCATACCCGAGCAGGTCGATGCGCTCGCTCGCGCCCGTCAGCAGCGACGTCCACAGCGGCTGGGGAATGTCCGCGCGATGCGCATAGGCCCCGACGACCTCGGCCAGTGCGTTCGTGCCCGGCGCCTGATCCGGGCGCGCATGAGGCCACAGGTCGGCTTCGTTCTCACCGAGCACGACCGCGACGGTGAGGCGAGTGCGCTGGTGCGGGATGCGCCCTGCCAGCCACCGGTTGACGGTCTTGACGTCCACGCCGACGGCGACGGCCAGGGCGGCGGAGTCGAGTTGAGCGCGCAGCATTGCCGAGCGCAGACGGTGGCTCATGTAGTTCACCGTAGTGGACACACGCGGGACGTTTCGACACCAGGAAAGTGTCCGCGGCAGTGTCTGCCGGGACGTTCCCGCGTCCCCGCCCAGCTCATAGGTTCTGTTATCAGAGCCCCGCCGGTTCGAGATCGCACCCTTGCACCGGCGGGTGCTGGGAAGGGCGCAGGCGTATCTCCCATGGCCATGCGGTCACCCGCAGCCGGCGCCCTTCCCCCCAACGCCACCGAGCTCCGGGAGGCCCCGATGACGATGCACCTGCCAATCCGCCCGGACTGGACCTGCGCCGCCTGCGGACTCCCATGGCCGTGCCCGAGCCGCAAAGGCCAGCTACTGGCTGAGTACGACGGGGCTCATGTGTCGATGACGCTGCACCTGTCCGGATTCTTCCTCGAGGCGTGCCAGGACATACCCACGGCCGAGTCAGGCGTGCTGTACAGCAGGTTCCTCGGCTGGCGGTCGGTCCCGACCGAGATGATCGACGTTAGCTGCGAGTAGATCGCGGCATCTGTCTGGCTGGGGGCTCTGCACTTCCTGGGTCCAGCTCGGCAAGCCGGACCCATCCTCGCTGAAAGCCGTCACTCAGCTGAACAGGGCGCGCCCCCAGTGGTCGCCGTCGCCGGTGACGCCGGCGGGGCAGGCCCACAGGCCGCTCGACACGTGCCGGATGTACTCGTTGAGCACGTCGGCGCGGGCCAGGCTGCGCTGCACCGGCACGAACTGGCGGCGCGGATCACGCTGGTACGCCATGAAGAACAGTCCCGCGTCCAGCCGCCCGAGCCCGTCGGTGCCGTCCACGAAGTTGTACCCACGCCGCAGCAGGTGCGCCCCGTTGTTGAAGTCGGGATGCGCGAGCCGGATGTGCGCCTCCTTGGCGATCAGCGGCTGCCCGTCGGCGCCCTTGGCGTCGAAGTCGGGCTCGTCGAACTCCTTGGCCTTGCCCAGCGGCGCGCCCTCGCCCTTGTCCCGGCCGAAGATCGTCTCCTGCTCGGTGAGCGAGGTCCGGTCCCACGTCTCGACCGTCATCCGGATCCGCCGGGTGACCAGGTAGCTGCCGCCCGCCATCCAGGCCGCGCCGTCCTCGGCGCGCGCCCACAGCTGCTCGCGCAGCAGCTCGGCGTCCTCCAGCTTCATGTTGCGGGTGCCGTCCTTGAAGCCCATCAGGTTGCGCGGCGTGGCCTGCGTCCGCGACGTGCTGGAGGTGCGCCCGAAGCCCAGCTGGGAGTACCGGATGCTGACCACGCCGAACCCGATGCGCGCGAGGTTGCGGATCGCGTGCACGGCGACCTGCGGGTCGTTGGCGCAGGCCTGTACGCACAGGTCGCCGTCGCTGATCTCGGGGCGCAGCGCGTCGCCGGGGAAGTGGGGCAGGGCCTCCAGCGCGGCGGGCAGCCGGTCGGCGATGCCGAACCGGTCGGCGCCCGCGGCGTCGCGGAACAGGCTGCGACCGAAGCCGATGGTGAGGGTGAGCCCGGAGGGCGGCAGGCCGAGCGCCTCGCCGGTGTCGTCCGGCGGCGCCTCGGGCTGGCCGCCGACGGCGCCGAGGGTGCCCGCGTCGCGGCCCTGGGTCATCCGGGCGGCGGCCGCGGTCCACTCGCGCAGCATCTCGACGAGCTTCGCGCGGTCCTTGGTGATCACGTCGAAGGCGGCGAAGTGCAGGCGGTCCTGCGCGGGCGTGACGATGCCGGCCTGGTGCTCGCCGAAGAAGGGGACCGCGCCGTCGAACGCCGGGGCGGCGGCGGGCTCGGGGTCGGCGGTCGCCGCGCTCACGGCGGCGGTGGCGGCCACGCCCACCAGGCCGATGCCGGTGGCGGTCAGCGCTGCTCGTCGCGAAACCATCTGTCTCACACTCCGGGGATAGGTGCCGGTGCGGTGGGCCGTCCTGCGCGGACGGCCCACCGCACCGAGGGACTACTTCGCGACGACCGCGGCGACCTTGCTGATGGGCTCGGCGAGCGCGTTGATGACGTCGCTCAGCTCCTTCAGCTCGGCCTGGGTCAGCTGGTTGTGCAGCTTCCAGCCGTCACCGGCGCGGTGCCTGCCCAGCGCGGTGTCGACGGCGGCGAACGCGGCGTCCAGCGCGGTGACCAGCTCCGGCGCGCGCTCCTCCAGGGTCGGGCGCAGCGCCTGCACGGCGGCCTTGGAGCCCTCGACGTTGGCGGCGAAGTCCCACAGGTCGGTGTGCGAGTAGCGGTCCTCCTCACCGGTGATCTTGCCGCTGGCGACCTCGTCCAGCAGCTCCTTGGCACCGTTGGCCAGCTGCAGCGGGGACAGCTGCTCCGCGTTCGCCTTGGCCACGATCTCCTTCACGTCGACCAGCAGCTGGTCGGCGATCGGGCCGGACTTGCTGATGTCCTTCTTCTCCCACAGGTCCTGCTCCAGGCGGTGGAAGCCGGTGAAGGCCATGCCCTCCTCGATCACCTCGGCGCGGCCGTCGATCTTCGGGTCCAGGTCGCCGAAGATCTCGGCGACCGGCTCGATCCGCTCCCAGTAGGTGCGGGCGATCGGGAACAGCGCCTTGGCCTTCGCCGCGTCGCCGGCCTTGACCGCGGCGACGAACTCCTCGGTCTTGGGCAGCAGCGCCGCGGTCTGGCTGCGCACGTAGCGCTGGTAGTTCGCGGTGGCCTCGGCCAGCTTCGCGTCGGCGGTCAGCGGCGCGGCCGAGCCGGTCACCTTGAACCCGTTGCGGATGCCCTTGCCGATCATGCCGGGCTTGCAGGCGGTCTCGTACGTGCCGGCGGTCAGCTCGACCTTCAGCTCGCGAGTCAGCCCGGGGGCGATGTTCTCGACCTCGCCCATCACCCGGTCCCCGGCGGCGTACACGTAGAACTCGGTGACCTTGGCGCCGCCGTTGCTGACGGTGAAGGTGACCGTGCCCGCGGCGGTCTCGGCCCGGCCGACCTCGCAGGTCGCGTCGGTGGCCTTGACCGCGATGGGCCCGGTGGCGTCGCCGGGCGCGGCCGGCTCCGGGTCGGTGGTGCAGGCCGACAGGCTCAGGCCGAGTACGGCGGCCGCCGTGAGTGCCGGGAGCTTGCGCATGGGGGTGACTCCTGTGTTCGGAAGGGTTTCAGCGGTCGCTGCCGGTGGGGACCGGCGTGGGAGCGGGGGCCGGGGCGGGCGCAGCGGCGCGCGCCCGGTGCGGCAGCAGGAACAGCACGAGCACCGGGATCGCGTACGCGAGCCAGGCGACGGTCTCCAGGACCGTCGGGGCGGGCGTGAAGTTGAGCGTCCCGCGCAGCAGCTCGGCGTACCAGGTGGTGGGCGGCAGCGTGCCGGAGATGTCGAAGGCGAGGTCGTTCAGGCCCGGCAGCACGCCCGCTTCGAGCAGGTCGTGCACGCCGTATTTGAAGATGCCCGCGGCGACCAGCACCAGCAGCACGCCGGTCCAGGTGAAGAAGCGGGTGAGGTTGATCCGCAGCGCGCTGCGGTACATCAGGAAGCCGAGCACGATCGAGGTCGCGATGCCGGTCAGGATCGCGGCGACCGACCAGGTCGAGGTGGCGCCCTGCACGGTCGCGAAGAAGATCAGCGCGGTCTCCAGGCCCTCGCGGGCGACGGCGAGGAAGGCCGTGACGACGACGGCCAGGGGGCCGAGCGCGATGGCGGCGTCGAGCCGGGCGCGCAGGTCGCCGGAGATGGACCGGGCGGCCCGCCGCATCCAGAAGATCATCCAGGTGACGAAGGCCACGGCCAGGATCGAGGTGACCGCCTCGAACAGCTCCTGGCGCTCGAACTCCAGGTGGGCGCTCGTGTACTGCAGCACCGCGGCGAAGCCGACCGACAGCGCCGCGGCGACGCCGACACCGGTCCAGACGTAGCGGAGCCGGTCCCGGCGGTCGGTCTTGACCAGGAACGCCACCAGGATGGTGACGACCAGCGTCGCCTCCAGACCCTCACGCAGCCCGATGAGGTACGTCGGCAGGAACACGTTGGACATGGCGGCACCTCGGCTTGCGGGCAGCATCTACCGGCCCGCCCCGGCCATGCCAGGTGAGCCTTTCCTAAATTAGGATTGCCTAAGCATCCTGACTTCTACAGTGTGTAGAAGTCAAGCCGGGCTGCACGCGCTACTCGTCCCCGTCTCGCAGCAGCTCGCGCAGGAGACGCTCGTCGTCGGCGTCGAGGCTGCCCACGAAGCGCCGCAGCACCGAGCTGTGATCGGCCTCGGCGGTCAGCAGCCGGGTCATCCGATCGGCGACCAGCCCGGCGGCGTCGCGCAGGGCGGCGTAGCGGTAGGCCCGCCCGTCGCGCTCGCGGATCACCGCGCCCTTGGCGTGCAGCCGGGTGAGGATCGTGACGACCGTGCTGTACGACAGGTCGCTCTGCGGGATCAGCCGCTCGCGCACCTCGCCGGGGGTCAGCGCCGTCTCGGCCGCGGTCAGCACCGTGACGATCTGCGACTCCAGCTCGCCGGAGCGGCGGCGGCCCGGATCGGGCGCGTCTGGTGGGCGAGTGCTCATCGCCTCCGACTCTATCGTCCCTTCGGCCGACGTCCGTGCCACGGGGAGCGTCAGCCGCGCAGGCTCGCGTACGCCAGCAACTCGAAGAAGTCGATGATCGCCTCGACCGTCCAGACCAGCGACGAGCCGGCCAGCGCTGCGGGCAGGACGTACCAGGGCCAACGGGCGTGCCGGGGCGGGCGCAGCAGGCTGGCGACGCGCCGCGGGACCACACCCGGCCGGGCTGCCGCGTGCAGGCCGAGCGCCGGTGCCGGCACGCCCGCCAGCGACGCGGTGCCGATCGCGTACGCGACCGTGCGGCGGCTGCCGACCGTCCGCGCGGCCTGCTCGTCGGCGGCCCGCTCGACCAGGTAACCGACGTGTCGCGCGGCCCACCACAGCGCCGGATGGGACGCCGCGGCGACGTCGGCGACGGCGACCAGCCGGTGGTGTCCGCCCTCCAGATGTGCCCGCTCATGCGCGATCACGGCGTCGAACTGCGGCTCGGTCAACCGCTCGCGCATCCCGATGGTGACCACCACCCGCCCGGGGCGGCCCGGCACCGCGAACGCCTGCGGCCGGGCGTCGGGCAGCATCAGCACGGTCGCCGTGCCGTCGCTGTAGCGGCGGGCCTCGGCGAGCGTCCGGCGGTGGCGCCGCGCCCGCACCGTGACGGCGCCGGTCGCCGCGGCCAGCAGCGCAACGCTGAGCCAGGGCACCCAGGCGACCTGCGCGGTGTCGTCGTGCACGGTGCGCGCCGACCAGCCGAAAGCCGCCGCGGCCGCCGGGGTCTGGGCGACCGCCACCAGCGTGAAGACCAGCAGGTTGAGCAGGCTCCCGACCGCCGTGGCCGCCGCCGACCAGGCCACGACCCGGGCCGCGCGCCCCGGCGCGAGCCGGTCGGCCAGCAGCCGCACCGCGACCGCGACCAGTGCGGGAGCGACGAGCACGGACCACACGAAATGATCGAACATGCACACCTCCCACTGCCGCTGTCGCGTCGAGTCTCCCATGCGCCGCCGCCCGCGTCCTCCGCGGTGCCGTCCGCGCCCAGGGCGGCCGCGCCGGTATGCCGTCGGCCGCCGCCGAAATCGGCGACGGCGGGCGTGACAGGGCCGAACAGCCGCGGCGCGACAGCGCGCGAGGTTCGCCTTTTCCGAGGTCCGGGCGCTGAGGTTCCAGCTCGAGCCGGGCGACCTGCTGCTGGCCGAGGACACCGCGGGCGGCGGGCACCGCTGGCGGCTGCTCGGCGACCAGCCCTGGACCCGGGTCTACGTACAGCTGCCGTAGGGGAACATCGCGTCGAGGAAGACCGCGGTGACGGCCTCCTCGCCCATGGTGGCCAAGACGCGGCCGTCGGGGGAGAGGTTGCCGCTGGTCATCCCCGGCTCGGTCCAGAGCACGCGGCCGTCGCCGCCGAACAGCACGGCCCCGGCGTCGTCCTCCGCGTACACCAGCGGCCCGTGCCCGCCCCAGACGCAGCGGGTGGCCACCGCCGCCAGCGGCGAGTCGGCGGCGATCTCCGCCGGGACTTCGGACGGGGTGACCTGCCGCGAGCCGGCGACCGTATGCCCGTCCAGCGTGAGGACGACGGCCGACGGCCGCGCGTCGGGACAGACGCCGTCGCGAGCGCCGCCCGCCACGGCGAGCCCGGCACCGTCCGGTGCGAAGGCGAGCGCGTTGACGGTGACCAGGCCGGTGTCATGGCGCGCCAGGATGGAGCCGGAGGCGGTTTCGCGTACCACGATCTCGCCGTCCGTGCCCGCGTGGGCCAGCCGGGTGCCGTCGTGGTCGAGGGCCACCGGCCCGCAGGGGTCCGCCGCGATGAGGCCGAGCAGCTCGCCGCCCGCGGTGTCGAGCACATGGATGCCGCGTGCCGCGCAACCGGCGGCGACCCGCCGGCCGTCGCCGCTGAACCCGATGCGCACGGCCGAGTACGCCATGTCGAAGCGGCCCTCGGCGTCGGTGCTCTCGGCCAGCTCGGCCTGCCAGCGCGGCTTGCCGTCGGGCGTGGACCAGGCGTGCAGGCGGCCCTCGACGGCGCACACCGCGACGGTCTCGTCGGGGCTGAGCTGGGCGTCGAGCGCCTCGTCGTGGAAGCCGGAGCCGTCGAGCAGCTTCACCGAGTCGGCCCGTGGGCCGGTGGCCCAGACGACGATGTCACCGCCGTTGTGGTGCCACTCCGCCGCCGCGCACAGCAGCAGCCAGCCCGTGTCCGAGGGGCAGGCGAGCGCCGTCGCGCCCTCGGAGAAGCAGGCGAAGTCGGTCTCCTCGTCGTCGTCGGGCGCGGGCGGGCGTCCGTTCTGGACGTCGTAGACGTCGCCGAGCGCGCGCCACGCCGCCGCCGCGTGCCACGGCCGGTGCACGCCCCGGGACTTCTCCTCCCACCAGGCGTCGGGCATCGGCCGCAGCCTCGCGGGCCAGTCCGCAAGCTGTGCCAGCGCGATGGGCAGCACCTCGGGGCCCGCCTCGGGCAGCAGCCGGTATGCCGTCTGCCAGGCCTCGGGCGAGGGCTCTCCGCGCAGGATCGTCTCCAGCGTGGCGTCCTCGGCGTCCATCGCGTCTCCCGGATGCTGCGTTCGAAGCTCGGCATCCCCGAAGTCGCCTTGGCGACTCAGGGGTTGCGCCGCCCGGTGGGACGGCCCCGCGGGCGCGGCATGGACCGTACCACCGGGACCGGACATACCGGCGCGCTCGGCGAGGCGGCTGTGCCATTCGGGGGTTTCGGCTTGACCGTGGGAATGCGCTTTCATATCGTTCAGGTTCGATAAGTTAAGTTAACTAACACTCGTGATCGGATCTGCGCAGCCGCTACCCGAGCCCCCGGGAGCACCTGCCGCGGCACCGATCGCCAGGAACGGAGCACTCGTGACCTCCCCTCCGATCAAACGCGCCGCCGTTCTCGCCGCGGCGCTGGCCCTCGCCGCCGGGCTCCACCTCGTCGTGGCCGCACCGGCCGCCGCCGACACCGTCGGGCCGATCACCGGTGTCGCGTCGGGCAAGTGCATCGACATCCCGTCCGCGAGCACCGTCAACGGCACCCAGGTGCAGATCTACACCTGCAACGGCTCCGCCGCGCAGACCTGGACCGTCGGCACCGACGGCACGATCCGCGCGCTGGGCGGCAAGTGCCTGGACGTCGCGGGCGGTGTCAACGCCAACGGCACCAAGGTGCAGATCTGGGACTGCTCGGCCACCAACCCCAACCAGCAGTGGACGTACAGCACCTCCGCCCGCACCCTGGTCAACCCGGTCACCGGCAAGTGCGTCGACGTGGTGAGCGGCAGCACCGCCGACGCCGCGAAGCTGCACATCTGGTCCTGCATCGCCGGGCTGGCCAGCCAGCAGTGGAACCTGACCACCGGGCCGCCGCCCGCGTTCACCGACTACCAGGCCGAGTCCGCGACGATCTCGCAGGGCCTGGTCGAGTCCAATCACGCCGGCTACACCGGCACCGGATTCGTCAACTACGACAACGTGACCGGCTCGTACGTGCAGTTCACCGTCTCGGTGCCCGCGGCCGGCAACTACCAGCTGACGCTGCGCTACGCCAACGGCACCACCGCCGACCGGCCCATGGACGTCACCGTCAACGGCGCCCCCGCCGCGCCCGGCCTGACCTTCCCCGGCACCGGCGCCTGGCCCACCTGGGCCGAGAAGACCATGACCGCGAGCCTGGCCGCGGGCAGCAACACCGTCCGCGCGACCGCGACCACGGTCAACGGCGGACCCAACCTGGACCGGTTGCGGGTCAGCGCGCCGTCGGACAGCCAGCCGCCTACCGCCCCGAGCAGCCTGCGCGTGGTGGGCGTGGTCCGGCCGACCGGCGTCGACCTCGCCTGGAACGCCGCGACCGACAACGTCGGCGTCTCCCGCTACGTCGTCTACAACGGCGGCAACGTGGTCGCCGAGGTCGGCGGCAACATCCTCACCGCCACGCTGAACAACCTGCAGGCCAACGCGTCGTACGTGTTCAGCGTGCTGGCCTACGACGCGGCCGGCAACCCGTCGCAGGGCAGCAACAACCTGCCGGTGACCACCCCGCCGAGCACCGACACCCAGCCGCCCACCACCCCGGCGAACCTGCGCAGCACCGGGGTCACCGCGAGCACGGTGTCGCTGGCCTGGAACGCCGCCACCGACAACGTCGGCGTACGCGGCTACCGGGTGTCGCGCAACGGCGTCCAGATCGCCGACGTGCCCGACCTGACCGCGACCGACACCGGCCTGACGCCCGCCACGGCGTACCAGTACACGGTGCTGGCCTACGACGCCAACGGCAACACCTCCCCCGCCAGTGCGGTGCTCACGGTCACCACGTCGACGCAGGCGGGCGGCGGCGACCCGGTCTTCGACCGCAACGTCAACACCCAGCTCGACCTGCCGTGGGGGATCGCGTTCCTGCCCGACGGCAGCGCGCTGGTCGCCGAGCGGGACCGGTTCGAGATCGTGCGGGTCACCCTGGCCGGGCAGAAGACCGTCGTGGGCACCATCTCCGAGGCGGTCACCACCACGGGCGAGGGCGGGCTGCTCGGCCTGGCCGTCGGCCCGAACTTCGCCAACGACCACTGGGTGTACGCATTCCACACCGCGGCCTCCGACAACCGGCTGGTGCGGTTCAAGTTCGAGAACGGCGCCATCGGGCCGCGCGAGGCGCTGGTCACCGGCATCGCCAAGAACCGGTTCCACAACGGCGGCCGGGTCAAGTTCGGCCCCGACGGCTACATCTACCTCACCACCGGTGACGCGCAGGACAGCAGCCGGGCGCAGAACCTCAGCTCGCTCAACGGCAAGATCCTGCGGGTCACCACGACCGGGGCGGCCGCGCCGGGCAACCCGTTCGGCACCCGCGTCTACAGCCTCGGCCACCGCAACCCGCAGGGCCTGGCCTGGGACTCGCAGGGCCGGCTGTGGTCGTCGGAGTTCGGCGACAACACCTGGGACGAGCTGAACCTCATCACCGCCGGGTCCAACTACGGCTGGCCGACGTGCGAGGGGACGTGCAGCAACCCGAGCTTCGTCAACCCGGTGCGCCAGTGGAGCACCGCGTCGGCCTCGCCGAGCGGGCTCGAGATCGTCAACGACTGGATCTACATGGCCGCCGTACGCGGCACCCGGCTGTGGGTCATGCGGATCACCGGCAGCACCACCGACACCCCGCGGGCCTTCTTCAACGGCTCCTGGGGCCGGTTGCGGACCGTGGTGAAGACCCCGGACGGCGGGCTCTGGCTCACCTCGACCAACAACGACATGAACGGCGGCACGCCGACGGTGCTCAACAACGTCATCGTGCGCCTGCGCTTCGCCTCCTGAGCGCGGCGGGCCCGTGGACCGCCACGGGCCCGCCCCACGGGCGCCCGGCGTGGTTGAGCGTGTGCCAGAGCTGCTTGACGTACTGGAGCAGCTCGTCGGGGGTGCCGTGGGCGGCCCACGCCGCCGGGTCGCGGAGCATGTCGGCCGCGGCCCGTCCGACCAGCGCGGCGTCGAAGGAGTCGCGGTCGTACCGCGCGCAGACCGCGGCGGCGAGCGGCGGTATCGCCGGGCCGCGGAAGTCCGGCCCCACCTCGGCGGGGGTCAGCTCGAACCCGGCGTGCCACTCCAGCGCCAGCCCGCACCGCGCGGCCAGATCCGCCAGCAGGTCGCCGCTGGCGGTGCCGCGGAAGCTCGGGTCGAGCACCAGCGCCTCCGCGTCGGCGGCCAGCTCGACCGGGCCGTGCACCTGGACCTCAAGGTAGTCGTCCAGAGCGCGGCCGTGCTCGGCGACCGGATCCCGTTCAGCCAGTCTGCGCAGCGCCGCCAGCGGATCCGCGCCGCGTCGGCCGAGCGTCACGCCGGTCTGCCGGGCCTGGGTGACGTATCCCGCCAGCACCACCTCGAACGCGTCGAAGGTGCCCGCGTCGGCCGGACCCAGATGGCTGTCCCCGACGGTGACCGTGCAGCGGGCGTTGACGTGCGGCCGCAGCCGGACGTGGCAGGAGCCGAAGCGCGGGCAGGCGCCGTCCGGGTGGCGCAGCAGGTTGAGCCCGCCGTAGCGCGGGCGGTCGCCCGGCAGCCCACCCGGGGCGTGGTACGCGCCGCCGAACAGCTCCCGCTCCCACCGGTCCCGGTCACCGTCGAGGAAGGCGGTGCGGCTGCCGTTGGTCACGCCGGTCTCGAACTGGCTGCGGTAGACGCCGTCGGCGGCCAGCGACTCGGCGACCGTACGGCCGTCGGCCAGCAGCCGGTCCGGGTGGAAGTTCAGGGTCACCCGGCCGTGCGCCGCCACGAGTTCGAGCAGCGCGGCGACGTCCGGCACGTCCCCCAGCCGCGTGAGCGCCTCCGCGCGTGCCTTCGTGGCCAGGTCGCGTACGTGCGCCAGCGCCGCCCGCTGTGCGGTGGTCAGCGCGGCCTGTTGATCCGTTCCGCCCGTCATGCCCGCGACCTCACCACATCCGGCGGGGCCGGGCAACAGGATTGAACCCGCTATATCCGTCAGGTCAGGGCGGCGCGCAGCCGGTCGTAGGTGGGGGCGAGTTCGCGCAGCGCGGCCGCCGCGGCCGGGAGGTTGCCGGTCACCATCGGGTGCTGCAGCGAGCCGACGAGCCGCGCCTGCCCCGCCGCGATCTCCGCCGCCTCGCCGCAGCCGGCGAGCAGTACGGGCCGCTGCCCACGTAAGGAAGATGGCGCACGGGGTGCCCTTCGATCAGGCGGCGACCGGGTACGCGACGTCGAACCGCGCGCCGGTGCCGGGATAGCTTTCGTACGGATGTCCGGTGCAGGCCAGGCCATGTGCCTCGGTCCAGGCCTCCACCGCGTCGTAGACCCGCAGGATCTCGGGCATGTCCTCGTATCCGGCCGGCACCGCCAGGAAGGCCGCGGTGTGCGCCGGGACGAGGCGGATGTACAGGTCGTCGGCCGGCTCGGCGCTGCCCTCGAACGTCACCGCGACCTCGACCGGGGACTCGCTGTCCGGCGTCACCAGGTCCTGGAAGAACACCAGCAGGGTGCCGTCGCCGGGCAGCGCCGAGGCCCGCAGGTGCGCGCGGATGTCGTGCTGGGCGGTGGCGACCAGCCGCGCCAGGCTGCCGGAGCCGATCCGGCGCGTGCGGCAGAGCACCTTCGCGACCGGCACCTCGCGCAGCGCGACCGCGGCGAGCAGCGAGCCGTCCACCGGTGACTGCATCGCCTCGACCACCGCCGCCCGCTCGTCGAGCAGCTCGCGCTGGCCGTGCAGCCAGCCGCGCAGCTCGACCGCGCGGGCCTGCGGCGTCAGGTCGGCGAGGTGCCCGATCCGGGCCAGCGGCAGCCCGAGGCGGCGCAGCCGGGCCAGCAGCCGGGCCCGTGGCAGCTGGTCGGCCCGGTACTGCCGGTATCCGGTCCCCGGGTCGATCCGGGCGGGTGGGAGCAGGCCCAGCTCGGCGTAGAGGCGCAGCGCCTTCGGCGACAGCCGCGCGGCCGCCCCGAACTCTCCGGCCAGCAGGAACTTCTTCTCCACGCGGTCAGTCTGCGGCGTGCCCTTGGGGCGAGGTCAAGCCCGCTCGGCGGCCGGTCGGCGCAACAGCTGCAGGCCGGTCACCGCGATCCAGACCACCACGGGGACCAGCGCGACCCGCTCCAGCACGCTCGTGAACAGCCCTCGGCCGATCGCCAGCAGCCCGACCACCAGCATCACGGCCAGCGGCAGCGTCACCACGGCGAACACCCGCGCGATGCGCCGCAGCACCGGCTGCAGCGAGATCAGCGCCACGCCGGCCATCGCGACCACGGCCAGCCCCACCCCGAGCACGCTCGCCCCGGCATGCACCAGGTCGGCAGGGGTCGAGGGCTCGTACGGCGGCAGCGGGCAGCCCGGCGTGCAGGACACCGCCGCCGAGGCGGTGCCGAAGACGGCCGCGGTGACCAGGATGGCGAACACGAACGGCACCAGCCGCCGCAGCGCCGTCCCGAGCAGGGCCAGCGACGCGGCCAGGGTGACGATCCCGGCCCGGTAGATCCCGTCGCGCGGGCTGGCGGCCACGCCGCCCTCGCTGATGTAGCCGCGGGTCCAGGGCTCGGGGAGCACGCCGAGCGCGTACATCACCGCGCCGGTCCCCGCCGCGGCGCACAGCACGGCGAGCCCGGCCGCGACCCGGGACCTGTCCGAGAACATGAGCCAACCTAACCTTCGGCCACCGCCGGCCGCCGGTGCCCGTGCCCACGTGGTGACGCCCGCCTCACTCCTGCGCGGAGCCGGGTGCGTCGCCCGGTCGCGGCACGGCGAGCTTGCGGGCGACGTCGTTCGCCATCGGGTGGCCCGCGTCGTCGAGGAGCTTGTAGGCGTGCTCCCACCGTTCGCGGGCGGTGCCGTGATCGCCGAGAGCCTGGAACGCGTCGCCCGCGTGATGGGCCGCCTGCGCCTCGATGACGGGGTCGCCGAGTTGCCGGGCCAGGTCACCGGCGGTGTCGAACTGTGCGACGGCGGCGAGGTACGCGCCGGCGGCGTGGTGGGCCTTGCCGAGGTTGTCCCGGGTGACGGCCTCGTTGGCGACGTCGCCGGCCTGGTGCTGGAGGTCGGCGGCACGCTGGAAACAGCGGATCGCGGCGGGCGCGTCTGCGCGAAAGGCGTGGTAAAGGCCGACGGCGTTGGCGGCGCGACCGGTCCAGGCGAGGTCGGACAGGCCGGTCCAGAGTTCGAGCGAACGTTCGGCGTGCGCCAGCGCGGTCGTCACGTCGTCCTGAAGGAAGCACACGTACGACAGGACGAACTCGGTTTCGGCCTCGCCCGCGAGGTCGCCTGCCGCCCGGCACAGCCGCATGGAGTCGTGCATGTGAGCGTACGCGTCGGCGAACCGGTCGAGCCGTCCGGCGACCGCGCCGAGGAACCGGTGGGCGTGCGCGGCCGCCGCGTCGTCGATCGAGGCGGTGGCCGCCCGCAGCGCGACCGCCCACGCCGCGCCTTCGTCATGCCACCGGTGGTCCTCGTACAGGAAGGTGTCCAGGGCCCAGCCGAGCTGCCAGGCGTGCCGGTCGAGGCCGTCGTCGCCGGCCTGGCGCAGGGTCGCCAGCAGCACCGCTCTTTCGGCTTTCAGCCAGGTCAGCGCGGTCTGGTAGTCCGGCCGGCGGCTGCCCGGGGACGGTGGCACGGGCAGCGGGATCGGCGCGCGGATGGGATTCAGGACGCGGTCGGCTTCGTGAGCGGTGCTTGTGTAGTGGCCGAGCAGGCGGGTCAGCGCGGCGCGGCGCTCGGCGTCGGTGTCGGTGGCGTGGGCCTGTTCGCGGGCGTAACCGCGCAGCAGGTCGTGCAGGAGGTAGCGGTGCGGGCGGTGTTCGACGAGCAGGCCGGCTTGGACCAGCTCGTCGAGTGACTCGCCCGCGTCGTGGACGCCGGCGAGAGCGGCGGCCGCGTCGGCGGCGATGTCGGGTCCGGCGGGGAGGCCGAGCAGGCGGAACAGCCGCGCGGCGGGCGGGCTCACCGCCGCGTACGACCAGGAGAAGACGGTGTGCAGGTCGTGGTGGGTGCGCGAGCCGGCCTGGCGCACCTCGGCGGCGGCCGTCGCCAGCGCGAACCCGCTCTGGCTTACGCGCGCGGCGATCAGGGCCAGCGCCAGCGGCAGGCGCCCGCAGGCGGCGACGGCGTCCGCGGCCGTGCTGTCGTCGGCAGCACCGGCGAGGCGGGATCGGACCAGCTCGACTGCTTCGGCCTCGGTCGGCAGGCCGACCGCGACGGGCGTGGCGGCGTACTCGGCGACAAGGGCGGTCAGTGGGTTGCGGCTGGTCACCACGGTGCGCACGCCGGATCCGCCGGCCAGCAGCGGGCGCACCTGGCCGGCGTCGCGGGCGTTGTCGAGGACGACCAGCAGGCGCCGGTCGGCGGCGAGGCTCCGGAAGCGGGCCGCCTGTGCGGCCGGGTCCGGCGGGATCTCCCGTGCGGGCACGCCCAGCGCGTCGAGGAAGCCGCGGATCACGTCGGCCGGGTCGAGGGCGCCGCCGTCACGGGCGTACCCCCGCAGGTCGGCGTAGAGGCGGCCGTCGGGGAACGACGCGGCCCGGCCGTACGCCCAGTGCAGGACGAGTGCGGTCTTGCCGACGCCGGGCGGCCCGGTCACCACGGCGGGTGACGTCGCGGTGTCCAGGGCGGTCAGCAGCGCCGTCCGGCCGACGAAACTGCCGCTCATCGCCGGCAGCAGGTTCGGCGGGGCAGGCCGGAGCCGGGACTGTTGCGTCAACCCCTGGTGCACGCCGACGAGGACGTCGTGGCGGCGGCGCCATTCGGCGAGTTCGGCGTCGGTCGCGCCACAGGCGAGCAGGAACGGGCGCACCGTCGCCGCGAAGTCCGGCGGCCGTTTGATCTCCCCGTTGAGGATCGCGTAGAGCTGGGTGCGGCTGATGCCCACCTGCCGGGCGATGCCGGGCAGGTCCCTTCCCGACGCCTGCCAGTGGACCCGCAGGTCGTGGCAGAACTGCACGACCGGATTCAAACGTACGTCCACATAGGTCACCCTACCCCGTCCGGCGCCGTCCGGGTTCCGGTCCACCCCGGGACGCCGTCACCAGGACATTCCTGGAAACGATCCGGAGTCGGCCGACGTCGGCCCCGAACGACGCCCGGTGCCGGTTGACTCACGGCACACAGGCCAGAAAGTTCGAAAGGAACTCGGAATGATTCGTGGACGGATTCGATCCGCCATCGCCGTGATCGTCGCGGTTGCTGGCATGGCCGTGTTGTCCCCGGCCGCGGCGCACGCCGCCACGCCGACCGGCAAGGGCTGGGACGGCATCAGCCCGACCGACTCTCGTGCCTCGGTCTGCCAGAAGAAGCCAGACGGCTCCTCGGCCGTGTCGACGCCGACATCGAGAGACATCTACGTCAATGGAGGGCGGTCCGGCAAGATCGAGCTGCGCTACAGCTCGACGTGCCGCACCGTCTGGGGCCGCGTGCTGGTCTACACGATCCCGTCAGAGGCCGACGCGCAGGTCTACCGCTACAACGACGGTGCCAGCACGCAGTTCTGCATCGACGAGATCGCCTGGAGCAACGTGGTCGGCGCGTACACCTGCTTCACCCGCATGGTGTACGACGGCGGCTACATCGCCCAGGCGGCCGGCACCATCTGGCTCCTGCCGGACGCGGGCGTCGGCTACGCCTACACGGACTGGTACTAGGAGCTGAGCGGGGCTCGGCTCATCCGCGCGAAGCCCGTCTGACGGTGCGGCAGGCGGGATCCGGAGTCCCCGCCCGCCGCTCGCGCCGGCCCGGTCACCCAGGTGTGACCGGGCCGGCGGTTCTCACACCTGCGTGAGCCGCCACAGCTGGTTGGTGCCGGTGTGGCAGGCCCACTGGATGAGTGCGGCGTTGTCAGCGGTGGAGGCACCGTTGACGTCCAGGCACTTGCCGCTGTGCACGGCCTTGAGCTGGTACACCCCGGCGGTCGAGGTGGTGACCGCCTGCCACTTCATGTTGTTGTTCGTGGTGCAGGTCAGCTGCACCATCGCCGCCCCGTCGGCGGTCGAGCCGCCGCTCGCGGCCAGGCACTTGCCGCTGTGCAGCGCCTTGAGGTAGACGTAGCCGCCGCCCGCGTCCACGGCCTGCCACTTCTGGTTGTTGCCGCCGGTGGCGGGCCACTGCACGACCGTCGCGTTGTCGGCGGTGGAGACCCCGCTGACGTCGGCCAGCTTGCTGCTGTGCTGCGCGGTCAGGGTGTACGTCTTGCCGGCGATCCCGCCGGTCGGGGTGGTGCCGACCCCGGCTCCGGCGAAGGTGAACGAGTCGAGGTCGAAGCTGTTGTTCGAGCTCGTCTTGAACACCATGTACAGCTGGTGCGTGCCGGACAGCGCCGCCACGTTGACCGCCGCCTGCTGGACGTACGTGTCCCAGCCGCCGGTCGCCGCGACGGGGTTGGTCGCCAGCAGGGTGCCCGTGGGCGAGTCGGCGCGCAGCTCGATGCTGCCGCCGCCGCTGGGCGAGGAGAGCCGGTAGCTGACGCTGGTGATGCCCTGCAGGCTCATCGGATTGAACATGATCCAGTCGTTGTTGCTGATGTCGCCGACGCGGTTGCCGCTCTCGGCTCCGGACTGGGCGACCACCCGGATCCCGGACTGGCTGGTGAAGTACTCCGCCTGCTTGTGCTTGGGCTGCAGCACCGCGTTGGCGTATCCGGTGAGCCGGGCCACCGAGCCGTTGCCGTTGTCCTGGTAGCGGGCGTTGAGCAGGTAGAACAGGTTGGCGCCGTCGGGGTGCCCGCCGAGGTTGCCCGTGTTGACGGTGCCGGAGCAGCCGGGCAGGTCGGTGGTCGGGTGGGCGTGGTCGTCGTGCCCGAGCGCCGGGTTGGTGAACACCTGCGTGCAGTTGATCGTGCCGTCCTGCGCGTCGGTGACGGTGAGGCTGTAGGCGACGTTCTGCCCGAAGTCGAGCATGCCGCCGTTGGGCGGGGAGTTGATGGTGACCACCGGGGCGTTGTTGCCGACGGTGATCGGCACGTTGACGAACGACGACCGGCCGGTGGTGTCGGTGACGGTCAGTTTTGCCGTGTAGTTGCCGTTCGTGCTGTAGGTGCGGGTCGGGTTGGCGGCGGTGGAGTCGACGGTGCCGTTGCTGTCGAAGTCCCACGCGTAGGAGATCGTGTCGCCGTCCGAATCGGCCGAGCCGGCGCTGGAGAACGCCACGTTCAGCGGCGCGAGGCCGTTGGTCGGCGTGGCCGTGGCCTTGGCCACCGGAGCGCGCCCGCCGTGGATGTAGTCGATGCGGTACAGCCCGGAGTCGTTGTTGCCGCCGTTGAACTCCGATCCCCACTCCAGCACGTACAGCGAGCCGTCAGGGCCGAAGCGCATCGCCATCGGCTTGATGAAGCCCCCGCCCGGCAGGAACGGGTTGATCTTCACCAGGTTGCCCGAGCCGTCGAAGTGGATCTCCTTGATGTAGTTGCGGGCCCACTCGTAGAAGAAGTGCACGCCGTTGTAGTACGCGGGGAACTTCGTCGCCGAGGTGCTGGCCGCGTTGTAGCGGTAGACCGGGCCGCCCATCGGCGCCGAGCCGCCCTCGCCCATCTCCGGGAACGTCGGCGAGACGCCGTAGCCGTACCAGATCTGCGGCTGGACCAGCGGCGGCAGCGTGCGCAGGCCGGTGTTGTTCGGGGAGTCGTTGACCGGCGCGTTGCAGTTGAACTTTGCACCCACCACCCCGGTGGTCGGGTTGTACGGCGCGTACGCCTGGTTGTTGCCGTGGCAGAACGGCCAGCCGAAGTTGCCCGCCTGCTTGATCACGTTCAGCTCGACCAGGCCCTCCGGGCCGCGGTTGGTGGTCGGGCCGCCGCGGTCGGGGCCGTAGTCGGCCAGGTTCACCCAGCCGGTCTGCATGTCGACCTCGAACCGGAACGGGTTGCGGAAGCCCATCGCGTAGATCTCGGGCTTGGTCAGCGCGGTGCCGGGCGCGAACAGGTTGCCGCTGGGGATGGTGTAGGTGCCGTTGCTCTCCGGGTGGATGCGCAGCAGCTTGCCCCGCAGGTCGTTGGTGTTGCCCGCGCTGCGCGCGGCGTCCAGGAAGCTCTTGCCGGACCGCCAGTCCAGCGGGGCGTAGCCCTGCCAGGCCGGGTCGAGGTTGGGCGGGGTGTCGTCACCGGTGGACAGGAACAGGTTGCCGCCCGGCCCGAAGGCCAGATAGCCGCCGGTGTGGCCGGGCTCGCTGAACGTCCGGTCCCGGTACGCGGGAACGTTGAGCAGGACCTGCTCGCTGGACAGGTTGAGGGTGTCGCCGCTGACCGTGAACCGGGACAGCCGGTTGACGTCGGTCGAGCTCGACGCCGGCGAGTAGTACAGGTAGATCCACCCGTTGGTGGCGAAGTTCGGGTCGAGCACCATGCCGACCAGGCCGTCCTCGCCGCCGGTGTACACCGAGAGCTGGCCGGCGGTCACGGTCTGCTGCTGGGCGGGCTTGAAGACGGCGAGCTTGCCGCCGCGCTGCACGTAGAAGACCCGGCCGTCGGGGGCGATGTCCATCGCCATCGGGTCGACGGTGTTCGAGTCGAGGGTGACCTTCTCGAAGTTGCTCCACACCGTGCCGCCGCAGTCGCCGGCCAGGTTACCCGCCGCGTAGCGCACGCCGCCCAGGATATGGTTGCGGAAGTTCGCCTCGCTGTACGACGCGTCGTCGTGGCCCATCGCGGTGGCCCACACCTTGCCGCCCTCGGCCTCGCGGCACCACGAGATCGGGTGGTCGGGGCCCATCGCCGCGCCGCCCGGGTTGTAGGTGCGCTCGTCGGCGGTGACCAGCACGTGCACGTTGCCGCGCGCGTTGACGTCGAAGTTGTACCACTCCTCGGTGCGCTGCCAGTTGTCCGGCAGGTGCGAGGTGGACGGGTGCACCTTGTCGGCGACCCGCGCCCAGCCCTGCAGGGAGCCGGGGGAGTGCTCGGGCATGTGCGCGCCGCCGTTGATGGTGGCGTCCCACCAGGGGAATGCCGACTCGATGCCCATGTCGGTGGCGTTGTGGATGGCGACGATGCCCTTGCCGCTGCGCAGGAAGTTCTGGGTGGCGGTGCGCTGGGCGTCGTTGTCGAACACCATGCCGGAGGTCTGGAACATGACCAGCACGTCGAAGGTGTTGAGGTTGGCGGTGTTCAGCACGCTGGAGTCCTCGCTGAACACGACCTCGAAGTTGTTGGCCGCGGCGAGCTGGGTGAACATGCTGACACCGGCGGCGATGGATCCGTGCCGGTAGCCGGCGGTCTCGCTGAACACCAGCGCGCGGAACGCGGGTGCGGCGGTGGCGGGTCCCACGGGCAGCAGGCTCACCGCGACTGCGGTGGCCAGCGCGAGGAACGCGCCGAGGACAGGTTTGCGGCGGCTCATGCCGTCTCCTTGGTACGCGGAAAAGGACGGTCGGTCCGTCATGCGCCCGCCGCGACGCACGACCGTGCAGCACTCGACGACGCATCGAAATGTGTCGGTGTTGTTACCCGAGTGCGAAGCCGAGCATGGCCCGAGCGAGCGGGCAACGTCAATATTCAGGCGATGCCAGTTTTAGAAGAATCACTGAAAGTTTCTGGTTAGCCGGGCAAAACTAGGGTTGCTCCGGCGGAAAGCCCGTTAGCGGTCACATCGCGGCTGGTAGATGCACCAATGCCGAACCGTTATCATTTCCCGCTCGTTACGGGCTTGCTAGATCGAGCGGCGCCGTTTAACGTCCGACGCCAAGACTTCCGGTACGCAGAGCAAAAGTTCTTGTGACGCCAGCGAAAGTGTGCCGGAACGATCGAGGAGGTGCGGTGCCGCCAGACAGCGACGGCCCCCTGCTGCGGATGCGCGGCGTCGGCAAGGCCTTCTTCGGGGTACGCGTGCTCGACGACGTCGACCTCGACCTCCACTCCGGACAGGTGCACGCCCTCGTCGGCGAGAACGGCGCCGGCAAGTCCACCCTCATGAAGATCGCCAGCGGGGTGTACCAGCCCGACGCCGGGACCCTGGAGCTGGCCGGGCAGCCGGTGACGCTGCCGGACCCGCGGGCCGCCCAGGCGGCCGGGATCGGCATCATCCACCAGGAGTTCAACCTCCTGCCGGAGCGCACCGTCGCCGAGAACGTCTTCCTCGGCCGCGAGCCGATGCGCCGCGGCCTGGTCGACCGCCGCGCCATGCACGCCCGCACCGCCGAGCTGCTCGCGGGCATCGGCGAGGACGCCATCACGCCGCAGGCCAGGGTCGGCCGGCTCAGCGTCGCCCAGCAGCAGGTCGTCGAGATCGTCAAGGCGCTCGCACTGGACGCGCGGGTGCTCATCATGGACGAGCCCACCGCCTCGCTGGCCGAGCACGAGGTCGAGCTGCTCTACAAGCTGGTCCGGCGGCTGCAGCAGCGCGGCATCGGCATCCTGTACGTGTCGCACCGGCTCACCGAGGTCTTCGACCTGTCCGGCCGGATCACCGTGCTCAAGGACGGCCGCCGCGTCACCACCCTCGACACGGCCGAGGCCACCGCCGACACCCTGGTCCGGCACATGGTCGGCCGCGAGCTGTCGCACTACTACCCCGAACGCGCCGCTCCCGGCAGCGCGGGACCGGCCCGGCTGACCCTGTCCGCCGCCGGCAACGGCCGCCTGCACCCCGTCGACCTGGAGCTGCGCGCCGGTGAGGTGCTCGGCGTCGGCGGGCTGCAGGGCTCCGGGCGCTCCGCGCTGGCCCGCGCGGTGTTCGGCATCGACGGCTTCCGCACCGGGCGGGTGCTGCTGGACGGGGAGCCGGTGCGGCTGCGTTCCCCGCGCCAGGCGGTCCGGGCGGGCATCGCGTACGTCACCGAGGACCGCAAGGGCGAGGGACTCGCGCTCAGCCAGTCCGTGCTGGACAACGCCCTGCTGGCGCAGCGCGCCGTGCGGCCTCGCTGGTTCGGCCGCGCCGCCCGCACCACCACCGTGCGCGAGCTGCTCGACGCCGTGGAGGTGCACGCGGCCGGCACCGAGCAGGAGATCCGCTACCTGTCCGGCGGCAACCAGCAGAAGGTCGTGCTGGCCCGCTGGCTGGCGATGACCCCGCGGGTGCTGCTGTTCGACGAGCCCACCCGCGGCATCGACGTCGGTGCCAAGGCCGCGATCCACGACCTGATCCGCCGGCTCGCCGCCGACGGCGCGGCGGTGCTGATGATCTCGTCGGAGCTGCCCGAGCTGATCGGCATGAGCGACCGCATCGTCGTCATGTGCGACGGCGCGATCGCGGGCGAGCTGCCCGCCGGAGCGAGCGAGGAGGCCGTGATGGGCCTGGCCACCGGTGCCGCCACCAGCGCGGAGGTGCCCGCATGAGCACAGACGTGGCGCGCACGCGGCTGCGGCTGCCCACCCTCGACGCGACCAGCGGGGTCTGGGCCGCGCTCGCCCTCGCCCTGATCCTCGGCGGCACCCTGGTCGCCCTGGACGGCGGATCGCTGTTCAGCGAGTCGAGCACGATCAGCCTGCTGCAGCGGGCGGCCGGGCTCGGCATCGTCGCGGTCGGGCAGACCATGGCCATCCTCGCCGGGTCGCTGGACCTGTCGGTGGCGTACGTGATCAGCCTGACCTCGCTCGTCGCCGCCGAGACCATGGCCGGATCCGACGGCATGGTGCTGCCCGCGATCGCCGCCGTGCTCGCCGTGTCCGCCGCGATCGGGCTGCTCAACGGCCTGCTCATCACCAAGCTGCGGATCAACGCGTTCATCGCTACGCTCGGCGTCGGCCTGCTGATCAAGGGCTACCTCGAACAGGGCTACGCCGGACCGGCGGGCAGCGTGCCCACCTCGTTCCAGCACCTGGGCTACGACCGGGTCGGGCCGGTGCCGCTGTCGTTCCTGCTGTTCGCCGCGGTGGCCGCCGCGGCCTGGTTCACCCTGCGCAGCACCCGCTACGGCCATCACCTGATCGCCACCGGCGGCGACCTCGACGTGGCCCGCCTGTCCGGGGTGCGCACCGACCGGGTCCTGATCCGCACCCACGTCATCTGCTCGCTGTGCGCCGGGATCGCCGGGCTCTACCTGGCCAGCCGCCTCGGCGCGGGAGCACCCCGGGTCGGCGCCGAGGGCGGCTACGACCTGGAGTCGATCGCGGCGGTCGTGCTCGGCGGCACCGTGCTGGCCGGAGGCCGGGGCGGCGTGGCCGGCACCGTCGGCGGGGTGCTGCTGCTGGCCGTGATCGACGGCGTGTTCAACCAGCTCGAAGTGGACTCCTTCTTCAAGCAGATGGTGCGCGGCGTGGTCATCGTCGCCGCGGTCGCGGTCTACGCGCTGCGCCTGCGCCGCACCTCCGACCGGCGGAAGGCGGCCGTGGCATGAGCGAGCGCCGCGAGCGAATCAGCACGCCCGGTGATGCCGCCGACGAGCGCAGCGAGGAGAAGGCATGAGCACCGACGTGGCGACCCCCACCGGCCCCGCGCCCGCCGTCCCCGCCGGGCTGGGCGGCGGCGGGCGCGGCGGCTGGGGCGCGGGCAGCATCCGGCCCGTGCTGATCATCCTGGTGCTGCTGCTCGTCGCGGTCGGCATCCGCCAGCCCGACTTCTACGACCCGCCCGTGCTGCTGGCGTTCCTCAAACGTGCCGCCCCGCTGATCATTCTCGCCGCCGGGCAGTACTTCGTCATCGTCGCGGGCGACTTCGACCTGTCGGTCGGCTCGCTGGTCACCGCCGAGGTCGTCATCGCCGCCCGGCTCATCGACGGCGACCCCGCCGCGACCTGGCCCGTCGTCGCGCTGCTGCTCGCCTTCGGGCTGCTCGTCGGCCTGGTCAACGGCGTGGTCACCACGCTGCTGCAGGTGCCGTCGTTCATCACCACGCTCGGCATGTACCTGGTGCTCGTCGGCGCCGTCTACACGTGGACCGGCGGCTCGCCGCGCGGGGCGCTGTCGGAGGAGTTCCGGATGCTCGGCCGGCGCGGCATCGACGGCGTGCCCGTGCTCGGGCAGCTGCCGTACGCGGTGCTGGTGCTGGCCGGGGTCGCCGTGCTCGCGGTGCTGGCGATGCGCGCCGACTTCGGCAAGGTGCTGCTCGCCGTCGGGGACAACCCGCGCGCGGCCCGGCTCACCGGCGTGCGCACCGCCCGCGTACGCACCATCGCCTTCCTGGTCAGCGGTGCCTGCGCCGCCGTCGCGGCGATCCTGCTCGGCGGCTTCGGCGGGGTGTCCTTCCAGGTCGGTGCCGGGCTCGAGTTCACCGCGATCACCGCCGTCGTGCTCGGCGGGGTCGTGCTCGGCGGCGGGCGCGGCTCGGTCGCCGGGGCCATGCTCGGCGCGCTCACGCTGCAGACCCTGCTCACACTGCTCAACCTGCTCGGCGTCTCCGGCGCGCTCAGCTCCGCCGTGCAGGGCCTCATCATCCTCGCCGCCGTCGCGGTCGGCACGCTGCGCCGCCGTACCTGAAACGCCCTGCTCCGCACCAGAGAGGAACGCATATGAGGAGAAGCACCCCCGTCCTGCTGGCCCTGTGCACCGCCGTGGCGGTGGGCGTGGTCGGCTGCACCAGCGACGTGCCCGGCGCGTCGCCCAGCGCCGGGCCCAGCGGCGCCGGCACCGGCGAGACGTCGAAGTTCTTCGTCCAGGCCGACCACGACAACGAGCTGGCCCTGCGCACCAAGGCGGCCACCGGCCCCGCCGACAAGCCCTGGGAGCAGGCCCTCGATCCGAAGACCGTGGACACCGCCAAGTACAAGAAGGCCGGCCCGTACCACCTGTGCTTCTCCAACGCGGGTGTGGGCAACCCGTGGCGGCAGGTCGGCTTCAAGAACATGCAGGCCGAGGTCAAGCTGCACCCGGAGATCAAGACCTTCACCGTGGCCGACGCGGAGAGCAAGGACGACAAGCAGATCTCCGACATCACCGACCTGCTCGGCAAGGGCTGCGACGCGCTCATCGTCTCCCCGAACACCACCGCGACGCTGACCCCCGCCGTCGAGCAGGCCTGCGCCAAGGTGCCGGTCATCGTCTTCGACCGCGGCGTCAACACCAAGTGCCCGGTCACCTTCATCAACCCCATCGGCGGGTACGCGTTCGGCGCCACCGGCGCCGAGTTCCTCGTCGAGAAGGTCAAGCCGAAGGGCAAGATCCTGGCGCTGCGCATCCTGCCCGGCGTCGACGTGCTCGAAGCCCGCTGGGGCGCGGCCAAGGTGGTCTTCGACAAGTCGGACCTGGAGGTCGTCGGCGTCGAGTTCACCGACGGCGACGCCGCGAAGACCAAGACCATCGTCACCAACTACCTGCAGCGGTTCGGCGACATCGACGGCATCTGGATGGACGCCGGCGCGACCGCCGTCGCCGCGGCCGAGGCGTTCGAGGACGCGGGCAAGCCGTTCCCGGCCATCGTCGGCGAGGACCAGCAGGACTTCCTCAAGATGTGGCAGGACAAGAAGCTCACCGCCATCGCCCCGACCTACCCCACCTACCAGTGGCGCACCCCGGTCATCGCCGCGCTGCAGATCCTCGGCGGCCAGCCGGTGCCCAGCCCCTGGAAGCTGCCCCAGCCCACCATCACGCAGGACAACCTGAGCAGCTTCGTGCAGAAGGACATGCCGCCGCTGCACTACGCCATGTGCGGCTGCGCGACCCTGCCCGGCTACCCCGGTGACTGGGGCGGCAAGTAGTCCATTGATCGCGGCGGCTGCCTGCTCCGGTGGGCAGCCGCCTCCGTCCTGTCAGGAGAGCGTGACATGTTCGCCATCGGCGCCAACCCGTGGATCTGGACCTCGCCCGTCGACGACCGTGCCCTGCGGGAACTCGTACCCCGCATCGCGGCCTGGGGCTTCGACGCGATCGAGATCCCGGTCGAGCAGCCCGGCGACTGGTCCGCCGAGGGCGTCCGCGACCTGCTCGCCGAGCACGGGCTGGCCCCGGCGGCCGTGCTCGCGGTCACCCCGCCCGGCCGCGACCTGGTGTGCACCGACGCCGAGACGGTCGCCTCCGCGCAGGCCTACCTGCGCGGCCTGGTCGACGCGGCGTCGGTGCTCGGTGCGCCCAGCGTCTGCGGCCCCGTCTACGCCGCCGTCGGGCGGCTGTGGCGGATGGACGCCGCCGAGCGCCGCGACTGCTACCGGCAGCTGCGCGCCGCGCTGGAGCCGATCGCCTGGTACGCGGGGGAGCGGGGCGTCGCCATCGGCATCGAGGCGCTCAACCGCTACGAGACCTCGGTCGTCAACACCATGGCGCAGACCCTGGAGGCGCTCGACGGCCTGCCCGGCAACGTCGGCATCATGCTCGACAGCTACCACATGAACATCGAGGAGTCCGATCCGTACGCCGCGGTGACCCTGGCCGGGCCGCGCATCGTGCACGTGCAGGTGTCCGGCAGCGACCGCGGCGCACCCGGCCGCGACCACCTGGACTGGCCGCGCTGGCTGGGCGCGCTGGCCCGGACCGGTTACCGGGGGCCGATCTGCATCGAGTCGTTCACGGGTGAGAACGAGGCCATCGCCGTGGCCGCCGCGATCTGGCGGCCGCTGGCCCCCAGCCAGGACGAGCTGGCCACCGCGGGCCTCGCGTACCTGCGCGAGGTCACGGTCGGTCTGCGCGCGTGAGCCGGGGCAGGTGCGCTTCGCCGCTCTGGAAGGAAACTGTGGGAACCTGTACGGCGAGCGGGGCACCGGCACCCACGGCAACCGGCACATCGACTACGTCTACTTCTGGAAGCGGGTCGAGGGTTCCCAGCTGATGTGGATGACCGACCACCGGATCGTCACCGGCACCAACTCCGACCACAACGGCGTCGTCGCGGACTTCTCCATCGACATCGCCTAAGCCGCGGGACCGTCCACCAGCTGCTCGCCGCGTACGTACACGGCCAGCAGCCGGTGGATCGCGGCCGGCTCGGCGACCGGGTCTCCCGAGACCGCCAGGATGTCGGCGTCGTAGCCGGCCGCGATCCGGCCCTTGCGGTGGCCCAGCCCGATCACGTCGGCCGCGCGCGCCGTGACCGCGTGCAGCGCCTCCGCGCCGCTCATGCCCAGCGGGGCGAGCTGCGGCACCGCATGGCGCAGCACGAAGTGCGGTTTGACCGGGGCGATGCCGGCGTCGGTGCCGATCACGATCCGCGCGCCCGCCCGGTGCATCCGGCCCGCGTTGCGGATGAAGCCCGCCATCCGGGTGGCGATGCTCGGCGGCACCGCGTGTCCCTCGACCTGCCGGGTGCCGAAGGTGAGGCTCAGCGCGACGCCCCGGGCCACGATCGTGTCCAGCAGCTCGGCGGGCACGTCGTCGACCGCGTCGGGGGTCATGAACGTGGCGTGCTCCAGGCAGTCCACCCCGGCCTCGACCGCGGCGACGATCGCCGCCGTGCCGTGCGCGTGCGCGGCGACCGGCAGCCCGAGCGCATGCGCCTGCTCGACCACCGCCCGCAGCTCGGCCACGGTGTACTGGGACACCTCCGGGCGGCTGCCCGCGGTCATGTGGCCGCCGCTGGCCATGACCTTGATGACGTCCACGCCACGGGCGGCCCGCGCGCGCACCGCCTCGCGCAGCTGCGCCACGTCGCCCGCGGCGTCGTCGCCCAGGAAGTGGCAGTGCCCGCCGGGTGTCGTGATCGGCACGCCGGCCGCCAAGACCTCGGGCAGGGTGTGATCCCCGGCGCGGGCCGCCGCCCGGACCCGCAGCGCCAGGTAACCGCGGTCGCCGAGGTCGCGCACGGTGGTGACGCCACCGGCCGCGGCCGAGCGCGCCGCGCGGCACATCGCCTCGTACGCCGCCGCGTCGTCGCGTTCGGCCAGCCGGGTGACCGGCGTCGTGGAGGCGTCGAAAGCCAGGTGCACATGCGTGTCGACGAGTCCCGGCAGCAGCGTGGCCCCGGGCAGGTCGACCACCTCGGCGCCGTCCGGCACTCCGGTCGCGCCCTGCGTGAGGGATGCGATCCGTGCCCCGTCCACCAGCACGGCCGGGTCGTCGAGCAGGGCTTCGCCGTCGAACAGGCGCGCGGCGCGGAGCAGGAGCAGCCGTGGGCGGGGGCGCGTGGTGACCGTCATCCTGTCAGAATGGGGTGTCGAGGTGTGCCGCGCCAAGACGGCCGCGGCGTGGTCCCACGACCCGGTGGCCAGGCGGGGCAGGCTCGTCGCTAGCATCCGCGGGATGCGCCGGAACATGTCTTGGGCAGGCCGCCCGCTCGCCCTGGCGATGGCACCGATCCTGCTGGTGCAGGGGGCACGCGTACGCCGCCGGACCCCGGTGCTGCCCGAGGCCGCCGGTGCACGCGAAGGCGTGCGGGGTGATGCGCCGGGTGACCGGCTGTCGCTGCTGGTCCTGGGCGAGTCGACCGCGGCCGGCGTCGGCGTGCCCACCCAGGCCGACGGCCTGGCACCGGCGCTCGCGGCCGGGCTGTCCGGGCACAGCGACCGGTCGGTGACCTGGCGGGTCGCCGCACACACCGGGTACAGCGCGCGCAAGGTCCTCGGCCTGCTCGTCCCGCGGCTGCCGGACGAGACGTACGACGTGGTCGTGGTCGTCCTCGGGGTCAACGACGTGCTGGAGATGCGCTCGGGACGCGGGTGGCGGCGCGACGTCGCCGCGCTGCTGGCCGCCCTGCGGCCGCGCCTGCGTTCCGGCGGCCGCGTCGTCCTGGCCGGGGTGCCGGACATGTCGGGCTTCCCGGCGCTGCCGCAGCCGACCCGTGCCGTGCTGGGCCTGCACGCCCGGCATCTGGACCAGGGGCTGGCCCGGGTCGCCGCGGCCACGCCGTGGGCCGTGCACGCGCCCGCCTTCGGCATCGACACCAGCGGCCTGTACGCCGAGGACGGCTTCCACCCCGGTGCGGATGGTTACCGCACGTGGGCGGCCCATCTGGTGACCACCATGGCCGCGCTGTCAGGACAGTCTCCTAGGACGATGTAGAGAGCGTGTGGCCGGTCACCCGGGGCAGGCCGAGGCTCGCCCCGATCGGAACGTCCGGTGGTTACGCCTCGCGGGGCAGGTAGAGGATCGCCTCGACCTCGACGCGCAGGTCCGGGTTGGCCAGCGCGGCGAGCACCGTCGACCTGGCCGGGAACGGCTCGCCGAAGTACTCCCGGTACACCGCGTTGAACGGCGCGAACAGGGCGGCGCTGAGCAGGAACGCGGTCACCTTGCACACGTCGCCGAGGTCCCCGCCCGCGGCCCGGCAGACCGCCTGGAGGTTGTCGAGGACCTGGCGGACCTCCGCCTCGAAGTCGCCGGTGACCGTGCTGCCGTCGGGCCGGACGGCCACCTGGCCGGAGACGAAGACGTAGTCTCCGGCCCGCGTCGCGTGTGACAGGGGCACGGGCAGCGACGCGATCTCGTCGCTGTGGATCTTCTCGATCACGGCGTCAATCTAGTCCGATCTGGTCGAGCCCGGCAAGGCAGCCGGGTGCTGTGGGCCGATGCAGGTCTGGTCAGGGGGTCAGCGCGAAGGAGTCGACATCGAACAGACCGGCGCCGGCTCCGGTGAAGACAAGGTACAGCGGTCCGGACCCGGCGCTCAGGCTGGTGGTGACGTCGGCGTAGACGCCCCAGCCACCGGTGCTGGCGACGGCGACCGAGCCGAGCAGCGTGCCCGTGGCCGAGTTGGCGCGGATCTGGATCGTGCCGCCCGTGCCGCCGGACGAGATCCGGGCGGTGAAGCCGGTCTTGCCGGAGACGTTGACGCCGGAGAACCCGATCCAGTCCCCGTTGTCGATGTAGCCGACGCGGTTGCCGCCGTTGGCCGCCGCGTCGGCCACGATCTGCACACCCGACTGCGACGTGTACGACTCCGCCTCGACCCGGCTCGGCGGATTGGCCGTCCCGGTGAGCGCGAAGGAGTCGATGTCGAACAGGCCGGTTCCGGCCCCGGTGAACACGAGGTACAGCGGTCCGGACCCGGCGCTCAGGCTGGTGGTGACGTCGGCGTAGACGCCCCAGCCACCGGTGCTGGCGACGGCGACCGAGCCGAGCAGCGTGCCCGTGGCCGAGTTGGCGCGGATCTGGATCGTCCCGCCGGTGCCGCCGGACGAGATCCGGGCGGTGAAGCCGGTCTTGCCGGACACGTTGACGCCGGAGAACCCGATCCAGTCCCCGTTGTCGATGTAGCCGACGCGGTTGCCGCCGTTGGCCGCCGCGTCGGCCACGATCTGGACCCCCGACTGCGAGGTGTACGACTCCGCCTCGACCCGGCCGGTCACCGGCGGGGTGGCCCACGGGACCTGCGGCGAGCGGTAGAAGTTGATGCCCTGCGCGGTCCAGCGCGGGCCCTGCGCGCCCAGGCGCACCTTGAAGGTGTCCCAGTTGCGCGCCGACTGCGGCGACCAGCCCAGCTCGGCGAGCGCGGGCAGGCGCGGGAACGCCATGAACTCGATGTCGGCGAGCTTGGTGATCGTCTCGGACCACAGCGGCGCTTCGACGCCGATGACCGCGCTCGCCGGGATACCCGGCAGCAGCGTGGCCGGGTCCCAGTTGTACGCCGTCTGCACCTCGATCAGGCCCGCCCAGGTGAGCCCGAGCGGCGTCTGGTTGGTGTACTTCATGTCGAGGTAGGCCTTGTTGGCGGGCGACATCAGCACCTTCGCGCCCTTGCTGACCGCGGCGCTCAGGTCGGCGTCGGAGGTGGACGTGCCCCAGTACTGCGCGATCCGGCCGGGGGAGTGGTCGGCCTGGCCGAGCTGGTGCCAGCCCATGACGGTCTTGCCGTTGGCGGTGACGTACGGCTGGATGCGGTTCATGAAGGTGCGGTAGTCGGCGTCGGAGGTGCTCGACGCCTCGTCGCCGCCGACGTGCAGGTACGGCCCGGGGGTGAGCGCGGCCAGCTCGGCGAGCACCTGCTGCACGAACGTGTAGGTGACCTCCTTGCCGACGCACAGCGAGCTGAACCCCACGGCGGTGCCCGTGTACAGCGGCGGCGCCGTGTTGTTGCAGTTCAGCTCGGCGTAGGAGGCGAGCGCGGCGTTGGTGTGGCCGGGCATGTCGATCTCGGGCACGATCGTGATGTGCCGCGCGGCGGCGTACGCGACGAGGTCGCTGTACTGCGCCTTGGTGTAGTAGCCGCCCGCGCCGCCGCCGACCTGCGTGCTGCCGCCGTAGGCGGCCAGGCGGGGCCAGGCGTCGATCACGATGCGCCAGCCCTGGTCGTCGGACAGGTGCAGGTGCAGGACGTTCACCTTGTACTGGGCGATCTCGTCGAGGTAGCGCTTGACCACGTCCACACCGAAGAAGTGCCGGGACACGTCGAGCATCGCCCCGCGGTAGCCGTAGCGGGGGAAGTCGATGATGCGGCCGCCCGCGACCTCCCACGGTCCGGACTGGACGGTGCGCGCCTCGACGGCTGCCGGCAGCAGCTGGCGCAGCGTCTGCACGCCGTGGAACAGGCCCGCCGCGGTCTGCGCGCGGATGGTGATCAGCGCGGCGGTCACGTCGAGCTGGTAGCCCTCGCTGCCCACGCTCGGGTCGGCGCCGGACAGCAGCAGCGCGATGCCGCTGGTGGGGGTGCCGCTCGCGGCGGTGACCGGCAGCGCGTACCCGGTGGCGGGGCGCAGCAGCGCGGCGAGGTGGTTGCCGACGTCGGTGGCGGCGGTCGAGCCCGCCTGGGTCTGGATCGTGGCGCCGGCCGGGATGGTGTGCACGACTCCGGCGGCTGGCTGCACCGAGACCGGCACGGGCACCACGCTGCCGAGGCTCGCCGGGGCGGCCTGGGCCGGGTCCGGGGCGGCGAGCAGGGCGGCGGCGATGGCGGTGACGGCGACGACGACCGCGCGAGCGAGCCGAGTCTGACGGGCGCGAGCGTGCACGGCGACCTCCCAGCGGAACGGTAAAGTGTCTTACCAGTTCGACGGAAGGCTATGTCTCGGGTCGAGTGGTGTCAAGCCGGAGCGTGCCGCCCGATTGCGTACGGCTCCGACGGGGTATGGCGGGCTTGCGGCACGGTGGGGGAAGGGACTCATGAACGAGCTCGGTTGGCTGGGCGTGGTGCGCCACGGGGAGAGCGTCGGCAACCTGGCCGCCGTACGCGCCGAGCAGGAAGGCGCCGAACGGCTCGACCTCGCCCCGCGTGATCCGGACGTGCCGCTTTCGCCATTGGGCCAGGAGCAGGCGGCCGCGGTGGGGCGCTGGCTGCGCACCGTCCCGCCGCCGGACCTCGTGTTGATCTCCCCATACCTGCGCACCGTCGAGACGGCACGGGGCGCGCTCGCCGGGCTGGATCTCCCGACGGCCTGCGACGAGCGCCTGCGCGATCGTGACCTGGGCCAGCTCGACCTGCTGACCACCCACGGGGTGCGCAGCCGCTATCCCCAGGAGGCGGAGCGGCGGGCCCGGCTCGGCAAGTTCTACTACCGCCCGCCCGGCGGCGAGTCCTGGGCCGACGTCGCCCTGCGCCTGCGCGCCCTGCTGGCCGACCTGCGCCGCGACCACCCCGGCGGGCGCGTCCTGCTGGTCACCCACGACGTCGTCGTGCAGCTCGTGCGTTACCTCGTCGAGGACATGACCGAGCAGGGACTGATGGAGGCGGCCCGGCAGCAGGTCATCGCCAACGCCTCGATCAGCACCTGGACCGGCGACGGCGGCGGGCGCCTGGCCGCACAGTCCTTCAACGACATCGCCCACCTGCGCGCGCAGGACACCGAGCCCACCGCCGAGGAGGGTGTGCGTGCCGAACCCGTCTGAACCCACGGTCGTCACCGTGCAGTTGCTGCGCGATTGGCCGCTGCCCGAGCCGGAGGGGGCCAAGGACAGCCGGGGCACCGCGCTGATCGTCGGCGGCTCCCGGCACACGCCGGGGGCGGTGCTGCTGGCCGGGGTCGCCGCGCTGCGTGCCGGGGCGGGCGTGCTGCAGTTGGCCGTCGCCGAGTCCACCGCGGCGGCGCTGAGCATCCAGATGCCCGAGGCGCTGGTCCTCGACCTGCCCGAGACCCCGGGCGGGCTGCCCGAGCGGCTGGCGGAGCTGGCCGCTCACGCGTCGGCCATCGCGATCGGGCCGGGCCTGGGCGACATCGACCACACCGCCGAGATCATGCGGTACGTGCTCGACGCCGCGCCCGTCGACACCACCGTGGTGCTGGACGCCTACGCCCTCGGCGCGCTCAGCCGCGACCCGTCGCTGATCGCCGGCCGTCCCGGCCGCTACCTGCTCACCCCCAACCTGGAGGAGGCGCGCTACCTGCTCGGCGTGGACGACCTCGGCGACGATCTCGCGGCGGTGGCGCTGCGCATCGCCGAGCGCTACCAGGCGGTGGTGTCGCTGTTCGGCCGCGTCGCCGATCCCGGCGGGCGGGTGTGGTGGGAGCAGACCGGCGGCAGCGGCCTGGGCACCTCCGGCAGCGGTGACGTGCGCGCCGGGCTGGTGACCGGCCTGCTGGCGCGTGGCGCCGACCCCGCGCAGGCGGCGTGCTGGGCCGCGTACGCCCACGCCGGCAGCGCCCAGCGGCTGGCGCCGCGCTTCGGCCGGATCGGGTTCCTCGCCCGGGAGCTGGCCGACGAGATCCCGGCCGTGCTCGCCGCCGTCTGACCCCGGAACGTGTCGGGCATGTTTCCGGCATGCATTGACAGTCATGAAAGCGGGCCATTAGGGTCTGGACACCCATGGGCAATTGAAACGTTTTAATCCATGCGATCCCGTCCGAGGAGTCGCCATGCCCGATCACGTCCCTCTCGCCCGTGCCCGCGCCCGCACCGCCGCGCTGGTCACCGTTCTGCTCAGCGCCACCGCCGCCCTGTCCGCGCCGCCCGCCGCGGCGGCCGCGGCACCGGTCAGCGTCAGCGGCGCGCACTGGATCTGGTATCCGGAAGGCGATCCGCGCACCACAGCCCCGGCCGCGCACCGCTACTTCCGCAAGACCTTCACCGTGGCCGCCGGCGCGGTCACCGACGCCCAGCTCGTCGTCACCGGCGACGACACCGTGGACGTCTGGCTCAACGGGAAACCCCTGGCCGGGTCCACCCGCGCCGTCGACTCCTGGAAGAGCGCCGTCTACGTCGACCTCGCACCCGCCCTGGTCACCGGTGTCAACACGCTGGCCGTGGCCGTACGCAACACCGCCGCCGGACCGGCCGGGCTGCTCGGCCGGGTCCGCGTCGCCACGGCGGGCGGCACCGTCGACCTGATCACCGACGCGAGCTGGAAGGCGTTCCAGAGCCCACCGTCGGGCTGGGAGCAGTCCGGCTTCGGCGACGGGTCCTGGCCCGCCGCCGCCGACCTCGGCGCCTACGGCATCGCACCGTGGAACAGCCAGGTGGTCGGCCCGGACACGGGCGCGGCGTCGCCGCTCGCCGTCGCCGAGGCCACCACGGAACGGCGCGTCAACCCGCTGGGCGTGGACGCCGCCGTACCCCGGTTCGGCTGGAAGCTCAGCTCGGGCACCGCGCAGCAGTATCAGGCGGCGTACCAGGTGATCGTGGCGAGCAGCGCCGCCGACGCGAACAGCGGCACCGGCGACGTGTGGGACAGCGGCCGGGTCGGCAGCCGCCAGGCGGTCGACGTCGCCTACGCCGGTCCGGCGCTCACCTCGCTGCGGCGATACCACTGGCGGGTGCGGGTCTGGGACACCCAGGGCCGCACCGGCGGCTGGAGCGCCGTGCAGTTCTTCGAGACCGGCCTGCGCAACCCGGCCACCGAGTGGCAGGGGGCGTTCATCGGCCAGCCCGCCGTCACCGACGGCCTGTCCGGCGCGAACTGGATCTGGTATCCCGAGGGCGACCCGATCGCCGGGCTGCCGCCGATGACCCGCTACTACCGGCGCGCGTTCACCCTCTCGGCCGCGCCCACGCAGGCGAGCCTGGTCGTCACCGGCGACGACACCGCCGACGTGTGGGTCAACGGCACGCAGGTGAGCAGCTCGCCGCGGGTCACCGACTCGTGGAAGCAGGCCGCCGTGATCGACCTGGCCGGGCGGCTGACCAGCGGCAGCAACGTCATCGCCGTCTCGGCGCAGAACACCACCCAGTCCCCGGCCGGGCTCATCGCCAAGCTCACCGTGGGCGGCGGCCCGACCATCGTCACCGACGCGGGCTGGAAGGCGTTCCAGAGCGGCCCGTCCGGCTGGCAGCAGACCGGCTTCAACGACTCCGCCTGGCCCGCGGCACGGGCGCTGACCGGGTACGGCACCGGGCCGTGGGGCGCCAACGTGGTGGTCCGCCGCCCGGCCCCGCTGCTGCGCAAGGGTTTCACCATCAGCAAGCCGGTCGCCTCGGCCCGGCTGCTCACCACCGCGCTCGGCCTGCACGAGACCCGCCTCAACGGCGCCCGCGTCGGCGACGACGTGCTCGCCCCCGGCTGGACCGACTACCACAAACGCGTCCAGTACCAGGTGTACGACGTCACGGGGCAGCTGCGGCAGGGCACGAACGCGCTAGGGGCCTGGCTGGGCAACGGCTGGTACTCCGGCAGCCTCGGCATGGCCGGCTCGCAGCGCTACGGCACCCAGCCGTGGTACTCGGCGCAGCTGCACGTGTCGTACACCGACGGCACGAGCGCCGTGATCCGCACCGACGGCACCTGGAAGACCGTCACCGGCCCGATCCGGGCCGAGGACCTCTACACCGGCGAGGACTACGACGCCCGGCTGGCCGTGACCGGCTGGGACGGCCCGGACTTCAACGACGGCGGGTGGCAGGGCGCGGCCGTGCGCTCCGGCACCGCGCCCCGGCTGGTGTCCCAGGTGGACAAGGGCGTCGCCGTGCAGGCCGAGATCCGGCCCGTCTCGGTCAGCCAGCCCAAGCCGGGGGTATGGGTCCTCGACCTGGGCCAGAACTTCGCCGGCTGGAACCGGCTGCGGGTCACCGGCCCGGCCGGGACCACGGTCACCATGCGCCACGCCGAGGTGCTCAACGCCGACGGCACCCTCTACACCGACAACCTGCGCGTGGCGGGCCTGGCCACCGACCGCTACACCCTGGCCGGCACCGGCGCGCAGGAGGTGTACGTGCCGCGGTTCACCGTGCACGGCTACCGCTACGTCGAGCTGACCGGCTTCCCGGGCACGCCGAACCTGGACACCGTGACCGGCCTGGCGGCCTGGACCAAGGGCGCGCAGCTCGGCACGCTCACCACCTCGAACAGCCTGGTCAACCAGCTCCAGCAGGCGATCGTCTGGGGGCAGCGCTCCAACATGCTGTCCATCCCGACCGACTGCCCCAACCGCGACGAGCGGCTGGGCTGGACCGGCGACATCGCCGCGTTCGCGGGCACGTCCACGTTCAACGTGGACATGCAGGCGTTCCTGGACAAGTTCGCCGACGACCTGACCGACGCGCAGCGCGCCGACGGCGCGTTCACCGACACCGCGCCCGACGCCTGCTGCGGCGCCGGGACGGCCGGGTGGGGCGACGCGGGCGTGATCGTGCCGTACACCCTGTGGCAGCGCTACGGCGACCTGCGCGTGGTCGACCAGCACTTCGACGCGATGGCCCGCTGGGTGGACTACCTGCGCGCCACCTCCGGCACGGACCTGATCCGCAACACCGGCGGGTACGGCGACTGGCTCAACGTCAACGACGACACCGCCCGGGATCTCATCGCCACGGCGTACTTCTCCTGGTCGGCGCGGCTGGTGTCGCGGATGGCCGCGGCCACCGGGCGCACCGCGCAGGCGAGCAGCTACGGCACGCTGGCCGACCAGGTCGCGGCGGCGTTCCGCAACCGCTGGGTGTCCGGCGACGGCACGGTCGCGGGCAACACCCAGACCGGGTACGTGCTCGCGCTGTCGTTCGGGCTGCTGCCCGCCAACCTGGTGGCCCCGGCCGTGAACAAGCTCGCCGGGGAGGTCTCCGCCGCCGGCGGGCACCTGACCGTCGGCTTCCTCGGCGTGGAGAACCTGCTGCCGGTGCTGGCCGACAACGGCCGGGCCGACCTGGCGTACCAGATCCTGCTGCAGCCCGGCTTCCCCGGCTGGGGCTACATGCTGGGCAGGGGCGCCACCACGATCTGGGAGCGCTGGGACGGCATCATGACCAACGGTGCGTTCAACACGCCCTCGATGAACTCCTTCAACCACTACGGGCTCGGCTCGGTCGGCGACTTCCTCTACCGGCAGGTCGGCGGCCTCGGCCCGGCGAGCCCCGGCTACCAGGCGCAGCTGGTCGCGCCCCGGCTGGGCGGCGGCCTGAACTCGGCCCGTACGGCGCTGCAGACGCCCTACGGGCAGGCCGTCAGCGACTGGTCGGTGTCCGGGGGCGTGCTCACGCTGCGGGTGACCGTCCCGGCGGGGACCTCGGCGACGGTACGCGTGCCCGCCGCCTCGGCCGCGGTGGTGACCGCACCGGCGCAGGCGGTGCCGTTCGGCTACGCCTCGGGCGCGGCCGCCTACCACCTGCCCTCGGGCAGCTACGTGTTCACCGCCCCGGCGTGAGCACGAGCCGCTGACCGGCGGCCCGCGTCCGGCAGGTCCGGGCGCGGGCCACCGCGCTTCGGCGCGGCCCCCTCCGGCCATGATCGCGATTTCGTGTCAAAACCTGTGCCCTGACCGCACTTTCCGACACGAACTCACGATCATCCACCGGCGCGCCGACGATCGGGCCCCGCTGCTCGCCGGTGTCGGCCGGGATGCTGCTCCTGGCCGCAGCGCTGCGTGGACCTACGGCCGGCGCCTGAGCAGGCGTCGGCAGCCGTATCAGCCCTGCACGACCGAGGTGGACTGGCGTACCACGAGCTGCGGCTGGAACACGACGTGGCGGTGGCCGTGGTCGCCGTCGTTCTCCGCCTCCTCCAGCAGCATCTGCGCCGCGGTGCGGCCGAGCTGCTCACGCGGCTGGCGTACCGAGGTCAGCGGCACCGCCGCCGCACCGGCGAACTCGATGTCGTCGTAGCCGACCAGCGCGACGTCCTGCGGCACGCGCAGCCCACCCACAGTGAGGCCTTGCAGCGCGCCCAGCGCCAGCAGGTCGTTGGCACAGAACAGCGCGGTCGGCCGCTGCTTGGCGGGCAGCGCACAGATGCGCTCGGCGGCCTCCCGCCCCGCCGCGACGGTCAGCGACCGGGTCTCGAACATCCGCAGTTCGACCCCGCCGCCGTGCGCGGCCAGCGCCTCGGAGGCACCGGCGTGCCGGTCGGCGACCTGCGGGATCGCGAGCGGCCCGCCGACGAACCCGATCCTGCGGTGCCCGGCCGCGGCGAGATGCTCGGCGGCCAGGCGCCCGCCGAGCCGGTCGTCCACCGCCACCGAGCACCGGTTGGACTGGCCGGATCCCCGGTCCACCAGCACCACCGGGATACCGCGCGCCACCAGCCGCTCCAGGCGCCGGTGGTGGTCGTCGCCGACCGGTGTGATCAGCAGGCCGCGCACCCGCTGCTCCTCCAGCAGATCCAGGTGGTGCCGCTCGCGAGCGGGATCCTCGCCGCTGCTGCACACCACGAGCATGCCGCCTGCTGCCTCGACCACGGTCTCGGCGCCCCGGACCACGTCGGTGAAGAACGGGTTGGACACGTCCAGCACGACGATCGCCACCGTCCGGCTGCGACCGGCGCGCAGCTGCCGCGCCGAGTCGTTGCGGACGTAGCCGAGCTCCCTGATCGCGTCGAGCACCCGCTGCCGGGTCTGCGGGGCGACCGCGTCGGGGCGGTTGAGCACGTTGCTGACCGTGCCCAGCGACACTCCCGCCCGCTGGGCGACCTCCTTGATGCTCGCGGTCACCGCTAGCCCCTCCTCGCCGTCCGCCCCGGTTGCTGAAACGATACAAGCCAATGGCTTCCGCGGTGCCCACGACCCCGCCCTTCCGCGATCAAAGCTCCCACCACGCTGTTCTGGCAACGTGGTGGGAGCTTCGAGTCACGCGGGAGCGCCCGGTCAGCGAGCGGCCACCAGCTCGGCGGGGTCCGCGGCGGGCGCCGGGGCGCGCCGGGCCGCCCGCCAGGCGGGCAGGTAGAGCGGGGCGGCCAGGGCCAGCACCACGGCCCCGACCAGCATCGCGGTGCTGACACTGGTCCCGGCGGCCAGGGCGGTGAGCACGACGCCGCCGAGCGCGCCCGCGGGCTGCCCCATCATCGAGTTCAGCGAGATCACGCTGGTCCGGTAGGGGCCGTCCACCTGGCGGTGCAGCAGGCCGGTGTGCAGCGGATTGGACGCTCCGTGCACGGCGTAGCAGCACAGGTAGGCGACCAGGACACCGGCCGGCCCGGCGAACAGTCCCATGCCGACCACGGTCAGCCCCTGCAGGATGCGCAGCAGCGCGGCGCCGGGAGCGGCCCCGGGCCAGCGCAGCAGCAGCGGGGTCAGTGCCGCGCCCGCCGCCGAGACCAGCCAGGCCGCCGAGCTTGCCGGGCCGAGCAGCGCCGCGGCGCGCTCGGCGTCGGCGGTGACCTCGGCGAGCCGCACGGGAAGCAGGGACTCGAAGGTCACCATGCCGAAGCCCCAGAACAGCTCCACGCAGACCAGCGCGAGCAGCACCCGCGAGCGGCGCAGCAGGCCGAACGCCTGCCCGATCATCCGGGGTGCCTCGCGTACGGAGTCCCGCAGCGCGGCGGCGCCGCGCGCCGGGCGGTGCTCGGTCAGCAGCACCAGCAGCACGATCAGCCCGACGACCTGCAGGGCGGTGGCGGCGAGCAGTGGGACGGTGAGCGCGCTGACCGGGCCGATCGGACCCAGGGCGACCAGGCCGCCGGACAGCAGCGCGCCGCTCGCGATGGCTACGCCGATGACGGTGCCGGCGTGGCCGAGGCCGGGTTCGTAGTTCGCCTCCGGGTCGGCGGCCAGGGTGGCGTCGACGTACCAGGACTCCAGGGGGCCGCTGTCCAGGGCGCGGTGCACGCCCTGCAGTGCCCAGGCCAGGAAGAACATCCAGAACGAAGTGGCAGTGACGAGCAGGGCCATGGACAGCAGGCTCACCGTCCACGAGGCCACGAGCACGGGCTTGCGGCCGATCGCGTCGGCCAGGCCGCCGGTGGGCAGCTCCAGTGCGAGCACGAGCAGGCCCTGCGCGGTGGCCGCGAGCCCGATCTCGGGCAGCGACAGGCCACGCTCCTGCATGAACAGGATCAGCACGGGGATCATCAGGCCGACCGGCAGCCAGCGCAGGCCGTGCAGGAGCAGGTAGCGACGGCGCACCTGCCGTACGGTCAGCGCGGTCACCGCAGCTCCTCCGCCCGGGGGATGCTCGCCAGGAACACGTGCACCTGGCTGGCGTCCTCCTCCTCGGCGAAGGAGGTGTCCTGCCGGTACTTCACGATCACGTTCCACATCTCCTCGTTGAGGGCGCGCAGGCGGGTGGGGGACAGGGTCAGCAGCGCGTCGCTGATGGTGGCGGCCTCCCGCCAGGCCCGCGGGACGGTGTCGCGCACCGCGAACCACTTCTCGGTCTGCTCGCCGAGGAAACGCAGCTGCTCGCTGCCGATCCAGTCGGCCGCGGCGCGGGCGTCGGGATCGTCGTCGAAGTCGTTGGGCTGCCAGGTGCTGACCTCGTGCGCCGCGCGCCAGAAGCGCTGCCGGGCCGTGCCCCGGTCGGTCTCCTCGGTCACCAGGCCCACCTCGGCGAGCTGGCGCAGGTGGTAGCTGGTGGCACCGGTGTTGGTGTCGAGCAGCCGGGCGAGTGTCGTGGCGGTGGCCGGGCCGTCCAGGCGCAGCATCCCGAGCAGGCGGACGCGCAGCGGGTGGGCCAGGGTGCGGATCTGTGTCGCGCTCAGCCGCACGACACGGTGGGTGGGAGTGCTCGACTCTTCGACCATGTTTGCACAATAACTGTGCACACCTTCTTTGCACAACTTCTGTGCATCTTCTCAGGCGCGAGCACCTGGCGTCCGGGTCCGCGGAAACCGTTGGGGCGTCACAACTCGGTAACGCGGCGGAATTCCTTGACTGCACATCCGTCGATCTCTTACCGTCTTCGTACGAGGTGATGAAACGTTTCAGAAGCGTCGCCGGAAGGGGAGGCCGTGCTCGCACTCGAAGGGGTCAGCAAGTCCTTCGGCGCCGTCGCCGCGCTGCGCGACGTGCACGTCGAGCTGCACGCACACGAGGCGCACGGGCTGGTGGGGGAGAACGGCGCGGGCAAGTCCACCCTGGTCAAGATCCTCGCCGGGGTGCACGCCCCGGACACCGGCACGATCACCCTCGACGGCCGCCCGCTGCGCCTGACCGGCCCCGCCGACGCGCGCGCCGCCGGGATCGCCGTCATCTACCAGGAGCCGACGCTGTTCCCGGACCTGAGCGTCGCGGAGAACATCTTCATGGGCCGCCAGCCGCTGCGCAGCCTGCGCCGCATCGACACCGCCCTGATGCGCGCCCGCGCCGCCGAGCTGTTCGAGCGCCTCGGCGTACGCCTCGACCCGGACCGGCCCGCGCGCGGGCTGTCCATCGCCGACCAGCAGCTCGTCGAGATCGCCAAGGCCATCTCGCTGGACGCGCGGGTGCTGGTGATGGACGAGCCGACCGCCGCGCTGTCCGGAGTGGAGGTCGAGCGGCTGTTCGCGGTGACCCGGTCGCTGCGCGACGCGGGCACGGCCGTGCTGTTCATCTCACACCGCTTCGACGAGGTCTTCGCGCTGTGCCAGCGGATCACCGTGATGCGCGACGGCAGGTGGGTCTCCACCGATCCCACGTCCGAGCTGGGCGTGGACGAGGTGGTGCGGCGGATGGTCGGCCGGGAGGTCTCGGCCATGTACCCGAAGCTGGAGACCGCCGCCGGGGCGCCCCGGCTGCAAGTGCGTGGCCTGACCCGGCGGGGCGCGTTCGCCGAGGTCGGCTTCACGGTGCACGCGGGTGAGATCGTCGCCCTGGCCGGGCTGGTCGGGGCCGGGCGCAGCGAGGTCAGCCGCGCGATCTTCGGCGTCGACCGGTACGACTCCGGCGAGGTCCTGGTCGACGGCGTACGCCTGCCGCCCGGTGACATCGCCGCCGCCATCCGGGCCGGTCTCGCGCTGGTGCCCGAGGACCGCCGCCAGCAGGGCCTGGTCATGGAGCTGTCGGTCGAGCGCAACACCAACCTGCCCCGCCGGTGGCGGCTCACCCGTGGCGGCCTGCTGTTCGGCGGCGCCGAGCGGCGTTCGGCCCTGAGCTGGGCACAGCGGCTGCAGGTCAAGGCGGGGCGGCTCACCGACCCGGTGTCCACCCTGTCCGGCGGCAACCAGCAGAAGGTCGTACTGGCCAAATGGCTGGCCACCGAACCACGGGTGCTCATCGTCGACGAGCCCACCCGGGGCATCGACGTCGGCACCAAGGCCGAGGTGCACCGGCTGCTGTCCCAGCTGGCCGCCGACGGCGTCGCGGTGCTCATGGTCTCCAGCGAACTACCGGAGGTGCTCGGCATGGCAGACCGCGTCCTGGTGATGCACGAGGGCCGGCTGGCCGCCGACATCCCGCGCGCCCGCGCCGACCAGGAGACGGTCATGCGCGCCGCGACGGGGCAGGAGGCCGCCGCATGACCCTCGTCGACTCCCCGCCCGCGCAGGCACCCGCCACCAGCGGCACGCGCGTGGCGCGGCGCGCCTTCCTGGTCCGCGAGCTGGGCATCGCGCTGGCGCTGGTGCTGCTCGTCGCGGTCACCTACGCCGTCAACCCGCGCTTCCTCAGCGCGCAGAACATCAAGGACCTGCTGCTCGGCTCGACCATCCTGGCGATCCTGGCCGTCGGGCAGGCCGTCGTCGTCATCACCCGCAACGTGGACCTGTCCGTCGGGTCCGTGCTCGGCCTTGCCGCCTTCGCGACCGGCACCGTGTTCGTCACCGCACCCGGCCTGCCGATCCCGGTGATGCTGCTCATCGGCATGGCGCTCGGCGCGGTGCTGGGCGCCGTCAACGGCGGCCTGATCGCGGCGGCGAAGGTGCCCGCACTGGTGGTCACCCTGGGGACGCTGTACATGTTCCGGGGGCTGGACTACACCTGGGCCACCTCACGGCAGATCAACGCCGCCGACATGCCGCCCGCGTTCCTGCGGATGGGCACCGCGACCGTGCTCGGGGTGCCGGTGCTGGCGCTGTTCGCGGTGGCCGTGCTCGTCGCGGTCGGCTACTACCTGCGCCACTACCGCGGCGGCCGGGAGCTGTACGCGATCGGCTCCGACCCCGCCGCCGCCAGGCTGTCCGGCATTCCCGGCGGGCGGCGCGTGTTCGCCGCGTTCGTCGCGAGCGGGGCGCTGGCCGGTCTGGCCGGGGTCCTGCACGCCGCCCGGTTCGGCACCATCGACGCCAACGCCGGCCTGGGCATCGAGCTGAACGTCGTCGCGGCGGTGGTCGTCGGCGGGGTGGCCATCTTCGGCGGCAGCGGCTCGGTGTACGGCGCGGCGCTCGGGGCGGTGCTGCTGACCACGATCCGCGCCGCCCTGCCGGTGCTCGGCGTCAACCCGTTCTGGCAGGACGCCGCCGTCGGCGCGCTGATCCTCGCCTCGATCGGCCTCGACCGGGCCCTGTCCGCCCGGGTGGGCCGCAGCCTGCGCGAAGGGAAGGCCCATGGCTGAGCGCGTCGCCCCGGTCCGCCGCGTCCTCGGCTCCTGGGACGTGATCGTGCTGCTCGCGGTGGTGGTCGTCGCTGTCGTCGGCGCGTTCACCGTCGACGGTGTCGCCAGCCCCCGGTTCTGGCGGTTCGTGGCGCTGGAGGCGCTGCCGATCGCGCTGATCGCGCTGCCGATGACGCTGGTCGTCATCACCGGCGAGATCGACCTGTCCGTCGCCAGCGTGCTCGGCCTGACCTGCACCGTCATGGGGCAGCTGTGGGTGTCCGGGGTGACGTCCCTGCCGCTGCTGATCGCCCTCTGCCTGCTGCTGGGCGCCGTGCTCGGCGCGGTCAACGGGCTGTTCGTCACCGGCTTCGGGCTGCCGTCGCTGGCCGTCACCATCGGCACCCTGGCCCTGTACCGCGGACTGGCGTACGTGGTGCTGGGCGACCGGGCGGTGGCGAACTACCCGCGGGAGTGGACGACGGCGGCGATCGCGCCGATCCCCGGCACCACCATCCCGTGGATGATCCTGGTGCTGGCCGCGCTCGCCGTGGTGTTCGCCGTCGTGCTGCACGCGACCCCGGTCGGGCGTGCCCTCTACGCCATGGGCAACAACGCCGAGGCGGCCCGCTTCGCCGGAGTGAACGTCCGGCTCACCAAGTTCTGGCTGTTCGTGGCGACCGGCGCGATGTCCGCGCTGGCCGGGGTCTTCTGGACGCTGCGGTTCGCCAGCGCCCGCGCCGACAACGGCAGCGGGCTGGAACTGGCCGTGGTCGCCGCGGTCCTGCTCGGCGGCGTGTCCATCTTCGGCGGGCGCGGCGCGCTGCTGGGCGTGCTCGCCGCGGTGGCCCTGCTCGGCGTGCTGCGCAACACGCTGCAACTGGCGTACGTGCCCGCGAACACGCTCACGGTCATCACAGGCGCACTGCTGATCGCCTCGGTCGTCGGACCGAATGTCGCCGGGATGCTGCGCGAGCGGCTGCGCCGGCGGCGCTCCACCGCACCAACCGCTACGCCCACCACCTGATGCCGCAGGTGATCGCGGCTTCCGAGCGAAGGGAACTCAACGATGAGAGCAGGTAATACGCGGGCCCGCCTGATCGCGGCGGCCGTGCTGGCGGCGCTCGCCCTCGGCACCGCCGCGTGCGCGGAGGACACCGGCGGCGACCCGGGCACCGAGACGGGCGCCGGTGGCATGAAGACCGGCCTGAAGATCGCCTTCCTGCCCAAGCAGGTCAACAACCCGTACTTCACCACCTCCGACAATGGCGGCAAGGCCGCGGTCGAGGAGTTCAAGGGCGTCTACAGCGAGACCGGGCCGTCCGAGGCGAGCCCGTCGGCGCAGGTCAGCTACATCAACACGCTGTCGCAGCAGAACACCGACGTGATCGTGGTGTCCGCCAACGACAAGGACGCCATCTGCGGCGCCCTGAACGAGGCCCGCACCGCCGGGGCCAAGGTGGTCACCTTCGACTCCGACACCAACCCGTCCTGCCGGGACCTGTTCATCAACCAGGCCACCGCCGAGGGCATCGCGCAGAACCAGGTCAAGCTGATCTCCGAGGCGGTCGGCCCGGACGGCGGCGAGATCGCGATCCTGTCGGCCACCGCCAACGCCACCAACCAGAACGCCTGGATCGAGCTGATGAAGGCGGAGCTGGCCAAGCCCGAGTACGCCAAGCTCAAGCTCGTCGACACCGTCTACGGCGACGACCAGGACCAGAAGTCGTTCACCGAGACGCAGGCGCTGCTGGCCAAGCACCCCGACCTGAAGGGCATCATCTCGCCCACCACGGTCGGCGTCGCGGCGGCCGCCCGCTATCTGTCCGGCTCGACGTACAAGGGCAAGGTGCAGCTCACCGGGCTGGGCACGCCCAACCAGATGCGCGCGTTCATCAAGGACGGCACGGTCAAGGCGTTCGCCCTGTGGAACCCGGCCGACCTGGGCTACCTCGCCGCGTACGCGGGCGGCGCGCTGTCCTCCGGGCTGATCACCGGCAAGGAGGGCGACAAGTTCACCGCGGGCAAGCTCGGCGAGTTCACGGTCGGCAAGGACGCCACGGTGCTGCTGGGCGACCCGTACACGTTCAACGCGTCCAACATCGACCAGTTCGACTTCTGATCGATTCCCCAGGGAGGTATGGCGTGCGCCGGATCTGCTTCACCCTTCAGGTCAGACCCGACCGGCTGGAGGAGTACCGGCGCCGCCACGCCCGGGTGTGGCCGGACATGCTGGCCGCCCTGCGCGACACCGGCTGGCACGACTACAGCCTCTTCCTGCGCGAGGACGGACTGCTCGTCGGCTACCTGCACACCGACGACTTCGACGCGGCGCTCGCCGCGATGGACGCGACCGAGATCAACGCCCGCTGGCAGGCGGAGATGGCCGGCTTCTTCGAGACCGGCCGCCCCGACCAGCACATGCACGTGCTCACCGAAGTGTTCAACCTGGACGACCAGCTGGGAGAAGACCATGACTGACCTCTCGCCGCAGACCCGGTCGCGCGTCCTGTCGAGCCTGCGCGCACAGCGCATCGAGACGGCATCCTGGGCCTACGGCAACTCGGGGACCCGGTTCAAGGTGTTCGCCCAGCAGGGCGTGCCGCGCGACCCGTACGAGAAGGTCGCCGACGCGGCCACCGTGCACCGGTTCACCGGCGTCGCGCCCACGGTCGCGCTGCACATCCCGTGGGACAGGGTCGACGACTACGCGGACCTGGCCCGGCATGCGAAGGACCTGGGCGTCACGCTCGGCACCATCAACGCCAACGTGTTCCAGGACGACGACTACAAGCTCGGCAGCGTCACCAACGCCGACCCGGCCGTACGCCGCAAGGCCACCGACCACCTGCTCGAATGCGTCGACGTCATGGACGCCACCGGCTCGCGCGACCTGAAGCTGTGGTTCTCCGACGGCACCAACTACCCCGGCCAGGACGACGTGCGCACCCGCCAGGACCGGCTCGCCGGGGCGCTGGCCGAGACGTACGCCCGGCTCACCGGCGAGCAGCGGATGCTGCTGGAGTACAAGCTGTTCGAACCGGCCTTCTACATGACCGATGTGCCCGACTGGGGCACCGCCTACCTGCACTGCGTCCAGCTCGGCGAGCGCGCCCAGGTCGTCATCGACACCGGCCACCACGCGCCGGGCACCAACATCGAGTTCATCGTCGCCATGCTGCTGCGCGCCGGACGGCTGGGCGGCTTCGACTTCAACTCCCGCTTCTACGCCGACGACGACCTGATGGTCGGCGCCGCCGACCCGTTCCAGCTGTTCCGGATCATGCACGAGATCGTGCTCGCCGACGAGCTGGACCGGGGCATCGCGTTCATGCTCGACCAGTGCCACAACATCGAGCCGAAGATCCCCGCGGTGATCCGGTCGGTGATGAACGTGCAGGAGGCCACGGCCAAGGCGCTGCTGGTCGACCACGCGGCGCTGGCCGCCGCCCAGCGGGCCGGCGACGTGCTGGAGGCCAACGCGGCGCTGATGGACGCGTACCACACCGACGTGCGGCCGCTGCTGCGTGACCTGCGGGAGGACATGGGCCTGGACCCGGACCCGATCGCGGCCTACCGCGGCTCGGGCTACTTCGAGCGGATCCGCGACGATCGGGCTGTCGGCCAGGCCGCCGGGTGGGGCGCCTGATGGGCGAGAAGGACGAGTTGCTGGCCCGCTCGCGGCGGCTGGGCGCCGACCCGCGCAACACCAACTACGCGGGCGGCAACACCTCCGCCAAGGGCACCGAGGCCGACCCGGTGACGGGCGAGCCGTTGCGCCTGCTGTGGGTGAAGGGCTCCGGGGGCGACCTGGGCACGCTGACCGAGGCGGGTCTCGCCGCGCTGCGCCTGGACCGGCTGCAAGCGGTGGCCGGCGTCTACCCGGGCGCGGACCGCGAGGACGAGATGGTCGGCCTGTTCGACTACTGCCTGCACGGGCGTGGGGGAGCGGCGCCGTCCATCGACACCGCGATGCACGGCCTGCTCGACGCCGAGCACGTCGACCACCTACACCCGGACGCCGGGATCGCGCTGGCCGCCGCCGCCGACGGGCAGGCGCTGACCAAGGAGTGCTTCGGCGACCGGGTGATCTGGGTGCCCTGGCGGCGGCCGGGCTTCCAGCTCGGCCTGGACATCGCCGCGGTACGCCGGGCACACCCGCAGGCCATAGGCGTCATCCTCGGCGGGCACGGCATCACCGCCTGGGGCGATACCAGCGAGGAGTGCGAGCGGCGCTCGCTGGAGATCATCCACACCGCCCAGGCGTTCCTCGACGAGCGGGGCCGGCCCGAGCCGTTCGGGCCGCCGCTGCCGGAGTACGCGCCGCTGCCCGCCCCGCAACGGCAGGCCCGCGCGGCGGCGCTCGCCCCGGTGCTGCGCGGCCTGGCCTCCACGGACCGGCCGCAGGTCGGCCACTTCACCGACACGGACGCGGTGCTGGACTTCCTCCACCGCGCCGAGCACCCGAGGCTCGCCGCGCTGGGCACCTCCTGCCCGGACCACTTCCTGCGTACCAAGGTCCGGCCCATGGTGCTGGACCTGCCGCCCACGGCCGATCTCGACGAGACGGTCGCCCGGCTGAGGGAGCTGCACGCGTCCTACCGCGACGAGTACGCCGCCTACTACCACCGGCACGCCGAGCCCGGCTCGCCGCCGATGCGCGGCGCCGACCCGGCGATCGTGCTGGTGCCCGGCGTCGGCATGTTCAGCTTCGGCCGCGACAAGCAGACCGCGCGGGTGGCCGGCGAGTTCTACGTCAACGCCGTCAACGTGATGCGCGGCGCCGAGGCCGTCTCCCGCTACCAGCCCATCACCGAGTCAGAGAAGTTCCGCATCGAGTACTGGGCGTTGGAGGAGGCGAAGCTGGCCCGCATGCCCCGGCCCAAGCCGCTCGCGGCACGGGTCGCGCTGGTGACCGGCGGCGGCTCGGGCATCGGCCGGGCCATCGCGCTGCGCCTGGCCGCCGAGGGCGCCTGCGTGGTGGTCGCCGACCGCGACGCGGCCGCCGCGGAACGGGTCGCGGCCGAGATCGGCGACGCGGACCACGCCGTCGCCGTCACCGCCGACGTCACCGACGAGGCAGAGGTCCGCGCGGCGCTCGCATCGGCGGCGCTCGCCTTCGGCGGCGTCGACCTCGTGGTCAACAACGCCGGGTTGTCGCTGTCCAGGCCGCTGCTGGACACCACGCTCGCCGACTGGGACGTGCAGCACGACGTGATGTCGCGCGGCTCGTTCCTGGTCTCGCGGGAAGCCGCCCGGCTGATGACCGCGCAGGGCATGGGCGGCGACATCGTCTACATCGCCAGCAAGAACGCGGTCTTCGCCGGGCCGGACAACGTCGCCTACAGCGCCGCCAAGGCCGCCCAGGCGCACCAGGTCCGGCTGCTGGCCGCCGAGCTGGGCGGGCACGGCATCCGCGTCAACGGGGTCAACCCCGACGGCGTGGTACGCGGCTCGGGCATCTTCGCCGGGGGCTGGGGCGCCCGGCGTGCGGCCGTGTACGGCGTGCCCGAAGCCGAGCTGGGCGCCTTCTACGCGCAGCGCACCCTGCTCAAACGCGAGGTGCTGCCCGAGCACGTGGCCAACGCGGTGTTCGTGCTGACCGCGGGCGAGCTGTCGCACACCACCGGCCTGCACGTCCCGGTCGACGGGGGCGTCGCCGCGGCGTTCCTGCGCTGACCGGGAGAAGGGGACCCCGCGATGACCGTCGCCACCGTCGCCGCCGCCGACCTGGGCGCCGCGAGCGGCCGCGTGATGCTGGCCCGGGTCGGCCCGGACCGGCTCGACCTGACCGAGGTGCACCGGTTCGCCAACGAGCCGGTCCAGCTCGGCCCGACCCTGCACTGGGACGTGCTCGCGCTGTACCGCGGCGTGCTCGCCGGGCTGCGCGAGGCGGGCCGGGCGGCCCGCGCCGCCGGGGGACCGGAGTGTGGCCTGGACGGCATCGGCATCGACTCGTGGGCCGTGGACTACGGGCTGCTCGACGCCACCGGCGCGCTGATCGGCAATCCGGTCTGCTACCGCGACCGGCGCACCGAGGGGGTGCCGGAGCGGGTGCACGACCAGCTCGGCGCGGAGCGCCTGTACGAGCTCACGGGTGTGCAGCAGCTGCCGTTCAACACGATCTACCAGGTCGCCGCCGCGCAAGGCACCCCGGCCGCGGCGGCGGCGCACCGGCTGCTGCTGATCCCCGACCTGCTCGCCTACTGGCTGACCGGCCAGCAGGGCGCGGAGCTGACCAACGCGTCCACCACCGGGCTGCTCGACGCCGGGACCGGCACCTGGTCGGCAGAGCTGGCCACCGCCGTCGGGCTGGCACCCGGGGCCCTGCCGCCGCTGTGGCGGCCGGGCGACCGGATCGGCACGCTGACGCCGGACGCGGCCGCCCGGACCGGTCTGGACGTGACGGTGCCGGTGCTGGCGGTCGGCTCGCACGACACCGCGTCGGCCGTGGTCGGCGTCCCGGCCCAGGGCGAGCGCTTCGCGTACATCTCGTGCGGTACCTGGTCACTGGTCGGCCTGGAACTGGACGCGCCGGTGCGCACCGCGGCGAGCCACCGGGCCGGGTTCACCAACGAGGCCGGGGTCGACGGCACGGTGCGCTACCTGCGCAACGTGATGGGTCTGTGGCTGCTGCAGGAGTGCCTGCGCGGCTGGCAGGAGCAGGGCGAGCCCGCCGACCTGGCCGAGCTGCTCGCCGCCGCCGAGCGGGAGCCGGGGTTCGTGAGCCTGGTCGATCCGGACGACGCGGCGTTCCTGCCGCCGGGCGACATGCCGGGCCGGATCGCCGCGTTCTGCCGCCGCACCGGCCAGCCGGTGCCCGCCTCCCGTCCCGCGCTGGTGCGCTGCATCCTGGAGAGCCTGGCCCTGGCCCATGCCCGCGCGGTCGAGCAGGCCCAGGAGCTGGCCGGGCGGCCGGTCGAGGTGGTGCACGTGGTGGGCGGGGGCGCGCGCAACGAGCTGCTGTGCCGGCTCACCGCCGACGCGTGCGGGCTGCCGGTGGTCGCGGGCCCGGTCGAGGCGACCGCGCTGGGCAACGCCCTGGTGCAGGCCAGGGCCCTGGGTGCGGTGCACGGCGCGCTGACCGGCCTGCGCGCGCTGCTGCGAGCCCACACCGCGCCGCGGGTCTACCTGCCGGAGCGTTCCGGGTGGGACGCCGCGCGCAAGCGGCTCGGCGGCGTCCCGTCCCTCCGGTGAGCAAGCCCTTCCCTTGCTGTCGCCACCCGTGGGGGTCGCTGCGGTCACCGGAGGTGGTCGACGAAATCCTTGGCTTCGCGCAGGGTGACGCCGGTCTGCTCGCGGACCAGCTTGATCGCCTGGATCGCGCGGCCCTGCCGTTTGAGCTGCTGCGCGTCGGCCAGCACCTGCGGGCCGAGCAGGGCGGCGAGCTGCGGATCAGCGGGTGCGAGCTGCCGTGGGGGTGCGCCGCCGGCCGCGATCCGCTCGACGGCGCGTACCGCGTCGGCGAGGGGGACGCCGGTGGCCTCCCGCCACAACTTCACCGCGTGGATCTTTCTGCCCTGGCTCATCAGCAGCCACACCTGCTGGGAAAGGGCGTCGGAGTCCGCCGGAACGATGGTGCGGGCAGGCGCCGCCGCGCGGGCGGCCAGCGCGGACTGGACCAGGTCCGGCGAGCCGGCGCGGCCCCGGCGGGCGAGCGCCAGGCCGAGCGCGCAGGCGAGCAGCACGATGACAGCGATCAGAAACCCGGTCATGGCCTCACGCTAGTCGGCCGGCGCACGCGGGCAATGGCTCACCGGAGCGCGGATGTCACCATGTGGTCTGTTTTGTCACATTTGGTCCCTCACTGTGAGTGGGGCATGCTGGGGGCAAGACGGCCGTGGTCGGAGGCATACCGAATGTCCGCAGACGCAGGCTCCGGCGCTGCCGTGAGCGACATCAGCCAGCGACGGCGCCACCACATCCGGGACTGGGTGTGGGTGGGTCATCTGGGCCTGTCCTTCGCGCTCATCGTCGCGTACGTCCTCGCGGCGGACCACGGATTCGCCCAGTCGCTCATCTTCGCGGGCGCCAACCTGGCCGCCGTCGTGGCGATCCTGACCGGCATACGCCTGCACCGGCCCGCCCGCACCCTGGCGTGGAGCCTGCTCGCCGCCGGACAGGTGCTGTACCTGATCGGGAACGTGTACTGGTACGTCGCGCCGGCCGCCGAGCAGTTGCAGACCGTCTTCCCGTCGCCCGCCGCCGAGATCTACCTGCTGTCCTACCTGCTCAGCGCCATAGCACTGCTCCAGCTCATCCGTGCCCGGCGCGCCGGTGGGGACTGGTCGGCGCTGCTCGACGCCCTCATCGTCACCATCGCCTTCACCAGCATCAACTTCGTGCTGGTCATCGCGCCGCTGCTCGACGCGACGCAGCTGTCCCGCTACGCGCAGATCCTCGCCGGGGTCTACCCCTTCTTCGACATGATCTTCCTGGTGCTGGCGATCCGGCTGTTCTTCGGCACCGCGAGACCGTGTGCCTCGCTGCTGGCGCTGGCCGGCTGGGCCGCCTCGCTGTTCGTGGCCGACTCGTTCTACGGCATCGAGCAGGTCCAGGGGGTGGAGCAGGACGGTGATCTGTCGTTCCTGGGCTACCTGCTGTCGTTCCTGTTCCTCGGGGTGGCCGCGCTGCACCCGACGATGCGCCGGGTCGCCGGTGAGCGGGAGGAGGCCCATGCGGCGGGGTGGGTCAGGCTGCTGGCGCTGGCGCTGTGCGGGCTGGCGGTGCCGGTGCTGGTCGTGCAGTCGGTGCGCCACGGGCAGCGGATCGAGCCCATCGTGCTGGCGTGCGCCTCCGCGATCATGTTCGTGCTGCTCATGCTGCGGGTGAGCGATCTGCTCTCGAAGATCGTCGCGTCGGGGCGCCGGGAGCAGGGCAGGCTCCAGCGGTTCCTGGACGCGATACCCGTCGGGGTGGACGTGCGCGAGGCCGGCACCGGTCAGCCGGTGTACGTCAACGGCGTGGCCCGGCGCATCCTCGGCTACGACCCCAGCCGGTTCACCTCGCCCGACCAGCTGCCCAACCTCTACACCAGCGGCACCGGCGAGCCGTTCCCGCCGGACCGGTTCCCGATCAACAAGGCCCGGCAGGGACACGTCGCGAGCGTCGACGACATGGCGGTCGAGCGCGATGCGCAGCGCCGCCACCTGCGGGTGGTGGCCACCCCGATCCGCGACGGCGAGCAGGTGCAGTACGTGCTCACCGCGTTCGCCGACATCACCGACGAACGCGAGATGGCGGAGGAGCTGCGCCAGCTCTCGGTCATCGACGAGCTGACCGGCGTCAACAACCGCCGCGGCTTCCTGCTGGCGGCCCGCACCGAGATCGCGTCCGCGCGCGAGGCCCACCGGCCGGGGGTTCTGCTCTTCATCGACCTCGACGGGCTCAAGCGCATCAACGATTCGCACGGGCACAGCGTCGGCGACGAGGCTTTGCGCGCTACCGCCCGGCTGCTGCGGGCGAACATCCGCCGCCGCGACGTGCTCGGCCGGATCGGCGGCGACGAGTTCTGCGTGCTGCTGACCGAGGCGGGCACGCTCGCCGACGCCGACCTGTGGGCGGCCCGGCTGCGCGACCAGGTCGCCCGGCACAACGAGTCCGTCCCGCAAGAGCAGCGGCTCGCCGTCACGGTGGGGGCGACGGTCTTCGACCACCACACGCCCGGCAGCGTCGAGGAGCTGATCGCCCGCGCGGACACCGCGATGTATCAGGCCCGCGAGCAGACCGGCGGCCAGCAGCCGGACGGGCCGGTGCGCATGTTCGGGCGGCACCGGACGTCCCGGTATCACCGGCCCTCGGGGCGCTAGTGCGGCATCCCGGCGCGTTCCGCCCGGAGGAGCTGCGCGGGTCACCGTGGTTCACCGGCGTCGAGCTGCAGCAGGTGGTCACGGTGGTGCCGTATGCCACCGCCCGCTATCTGACCCTGCTGACCACGTTCTCCCCACATCGGATGCTGCCCGAGCCGCAGCGCGTCCGCCTGCACGCGGCCCTGGCCGACCTGGTCGACGCGCACGGCGGCGTGGTCGAGCAGAAGCTGACCACGGATCTCTGGCCGGCGCGCCGCACCGGATAACCCCGGCCCGTCCCGCATCTCGGCGACACCCGGCCTCATCATGTCCGGCTACTGAAAGTTAGCTTCTTGACCTTGCTGTGAGACGTAGCTAACTTTCAACAAGCGGACAACTCTCTCAGGAGGTCGTCGATGAGGAAATTTGTCACCGCCGTCGCGGCCGTGGCGATCCTGCTCCCCAGCGCCGGATACGCCGAACCGGCCCGCCCGCCCAACGCCGAGCACGGCTGGGTGACCTCGACGCTGCGGCACATGAGCCTGGAACAGAAGGTCGGCCAGCTGTTCGTCACCTACGTCTACGGCAACGACGCGGTGAATCCCGCCGCGGGCGACCGTACGGCCAACCGGACGGCGTTCGGGGTGGAGACCCCGGCCGAGGTCGTCGACCGCTACCACCTCGGCGGCGTCGTCTACTTCGCCTGGTCGCACAACCTCGACAACGTGCGGCAGATCGCGACCCTGTCCAACGGCCTGCAGGCCGCCGCCGTCGGCACCGGGGCCAAGGGCGAGGTGCCGCTGCTCATCTCCACCGACCAGGAGCAGGGCGTGGTGCAGCGGATGCCCGCCCCCTCGGCGCAGTTCCCCGGCGCGATGGCGCTGGGCGCGTCGCGCTCGGACGCCGCGGCCCGGCTCGCCGCCGCGATCACCGGACGTGAGCTGGCCGCCGTCGGCATCCGCCAGCCCTACGCGCCGATCGCCGACGTCAACGTCAACCCGGCCAACCCGGTGATCGGGGTGCGCTCCTTCGGCGCGGACCCGGCGCTGGTCGCCGAGCTGACCCGGGCACAGGTCGCCGGGTTCGAGCAGGACGCCGGGGTCACCGCCGTGGCCAAGCACTTCCCCGGCCACGGCGACACCGCGACCGACAGCCACACCGGCCTGCCCGTCATCCACCACACCCGGGAGCAGTGGGAGCAGATCGACGCCCCGGCGTTCCGGGCGGCCATCGCCGCGGGCGTGGACTCGATCATGACCGCGCACATCGTCGTCCCCGCGCTCGACCCGTCGGGCGATCCCGCCACCCTGTCGCCGGTCATCCTCGACGGCGTGCTGCGCGGGCAGCTCGGCTACCGGGGCGTGGTCGTCACCGACGCGCTCAACATGGCCGGGGTACGGACCAGGTACGGCGACGCCCGCGTGCCCGTGCTCGCGCTGAAGGCCGGGGCGGACCAGCTGCTCATGCCGCCAGACCTCGACCTGGCCTACCGCTCGGTGCTCCAGGCCGTGCGCGACGGCGAGCTGACCGAGCGCCGCATCGACGAGTCGGTGCGCCGCATCCTGGCGCTCAAGTACCGCCAGGGCCTGGCCCGGCCGCAGCAGGTCGACGCCGACGCGGCCGTCGCCACGGTCGGCTCCGCGCCGCATCTGGCCACGGTCGCCCAGGTCACCGACCAGACGCTGACCGCCGTACGCAACGACGCCGGGCTGCTGCCGCTGTCCGGGACGGACCGGTCCGTGCTGGTCACCGGCTGGAACAACGCCGCCTTCAACCCGATCGGCAACCTGGCGAAGGGCTTCGCCGACCGCGGTTCGCGCACCACCGCGCTGCCCGCGACGCTGCCGTCCGACCAGGCGATCGCGAACGCCGCCGTGCAGGCGGCCGCGCACGATCTCACCGTGGTGCTGGTCAACAAGGCCTGGGACACCTCCGTCGGCGACCCGCGCGCCAGCCAGCAGCGCCTGGTCGCCGCGCTGCTGGCCACCGGCCGCCCGGTGGTCGTCGTCGCTGTGCGCGACCCGTACGACATCGCATACCTGCCGGGCGTGAGCACCTATCTGGCGGCGTACACCTACACCCCGGCCGCGATGGACACCCTGGTCCGGGCGCTGCACGGCGAGCTGTCCCCGCAGGGGCGCCTGCCGGTCACCATCGTCGCCGCCGGCGACCCCGGCACCGCGCTCTACCCCATCGGTCACCGCATCACCTGGTAGGAGGACCCCTTGGAACGCAGGAATCTGCTCACCGGAGCGGCCGCGGCGGGCGCGCTCGGGGCGACGGGGCTGGCGCTGCCCGCCGGCGCCGCGCCGAAGCCCCGCCGCGTCCAGACCGGACTGGACCGGCTGGTCGCCGGTGACTTCGCGGTGCTGGCCGGGCAGCGGGTCGGCGTCGTGTCGAACCCGACCGGCGTGGACGCCGACTACCGCCACCTGGTCGACCTCATCCACGAGTCGGGCCGGGTGAACCTGGTCGCGGCGTTCGGCCCCGAGCACGGCTTCCGCGGCTCGGCGCAGGCCGGCGGCAGCGAGGGCACCGGCGTCGACGCCCGCACCGGCATCACCGTGTACGACGCGTACGGCGCCTCGCAGGCCAAGTGGGAGGAGCTGATCACCCGGGCCGGGGTGGACACCGTCGTGTTCGACATCCAGGACGTCGGGGTCCGCTTCTACACCTACATCTGGACCATGTACGTCTCGATGTGCGCGGCCGCCCGGCTGGGCAGGCGGTACGTCGTGCTCGACCGGCCGAACCCGATCGGCGGCCGGGCCTACGGGCCGATGATGACCGCCCCGTTCACCTCGGGTGTGGGCCTCAAGGAGATCATCCAGCAGCACGGCATGACCGTCGGCGAGCTGGCGCGCTACTTCAACGCCGTGTTCCTGCCCGCCGAGGCCGGGCGCGCGGTGGATCTGGAGGTGGTGACCTGCCGCCACTGGAAGCGGGACATGTTCGCCGCCGACACCGACGTGCCGTGGGTGATGCCCAGCCCCAACATGCCCACCCCGGACACCGCGCTGGTCTACCCGGGTACGGGCCTGTTCGAGGGCGTCTCCTCGATCAGCGAGGGCCGGGGCACCACCCGCCCGTTCGAGCTGGTGGGCGGGCTGGCCACCGACTTCGACCACCACTGGGCGGACCGGCTCAACGCCCGCGAGCTGCCGGGCGTGCGGTTCCGGGAGGCGTACTTCGTGCCGACGATCGCCGGGCACCACCCGCCGCTGCTGAACAAGCTGTGCGCGGGCGTCGAGGTCAAGGTGACCGACCGGGCGGCGTACGACCCGATCCGCACCGCCGTGGCGATGCTGGTCGAGGCGCGCAAGTACCCGGCGTTCGCGTGGCGCGCGGACTCCTACGACCCGGTCCGGCCGTACTGGGTGGACAAGCTCACCGGCTCGACCCGGCTGCGCACCATGATCGACGCCGGAGCCGACGTGGCCGACGTGGTGGGCGCCTGGTCGGCGGAGCTGGCCGCGTTCGAGCAGCAGCGCCGCCCCTTCCTGCTCTACTGATCCGCCCGTGGCGGGCCGGGGGTGCCACTCCGGCCCGCCACACCTCGGTAGGCTGGGTGCGTGGATCAAGAGGATCGCATCGCCCTGTTCCTGGACTACGAGAACCTCGCCATCGGCGCGCGGGAGCATCTCGGCGGCATGACCTTCGACCTCAGGCCGATCACCGACGCGCTCGCCGAACGCGGGCGGGTCGTGGTGCGCCGCGCCTACGCCGACTGGTCGTACTTCGACGAGGACCGGCGCCTGCTCACGCGGTCGCACGTGGAGCTGATCGACATTCCGCAGAAGATGGGCGCCTCGCGCAAGAACGCCGCCGACATCAAGATGGCCGTCGACGCCCTGCAGCTGGCCTTCGAACGCGACTACATCTCCACCTTCGTGTTCGGCACCGGCGACAGCGACTTCACCCCGCTGGTCCACAAGCTCCGCGAGCTGAACAAGCGGGTCATCGGCGTCGGCGTGGAACACTCCACCTCGGCCCTGCTGCCGCCCGCGTGCGACGAGTTCCTCTACTACGACCGGCTCGAAGGCGTGGAGATCCGTCCGGCGCGCAGCCGCGGTGGGCGTACCCCCACCGCCGCGGCCCGCCAGCCGGAGACCGCACCGCCGCCGCTGGAGCAGGAAGTCGAACCGGTGGCGGCTCCGGAGGGGCCCGGCCGCGACGCGGACGCCCTCGCGGTGCTGGTCGCGCAGACGGTCGCGGGCCTGCAGGGCAGTTCCGGGGGCACGGTGAGCGCGTCCACGCTCAAGCGCACCCTGCTGCGCAAGGACCCGACGTTCAACGAGGGCGACTTCGGCTTCCGCACGTTCGGTGAGCTGCTGCGCCACCTCGCCGAGCGCAACGTCGTCGAGCTGGGGGAGGGGCCCGCCAAGGGAGACCCCGAGGTGACACTGCCCGAGCACGGCGAGCGGGAGACCGCGTTCGGCCTGCTCCGGTCGGTCGTCGCCGACCTGGACCGCAACGCCGGCCCGGTGGCGCTGTCCGGGCTGAAGAACCAGCTGCGCCGGGTGCAGCCGGACTTCAGCGAGAAGAAGCTCGGCTACCGGAGCTTCCTGCAGTTCTGCAAGGCGGCGGCGACGGCCGGGGCCGTGGACCTGCGCTGGGACAACGAGACCGACGACTACCTGCTCACCGGCGCGGCTCGCGGCTGAGCCGCGCTCAGCGGCCCCGCCGCTTCTTCGCCGGGGTGCGCGGGGCGGCGGCTCCGCGGCGTCCGCCATCCCGGCCTGGTGTGGCGCGGCCGGCGGCCTTGACCGGTGCCTTCGCGGCCGGTGGCTTGCCGGGCGCCGGTTTGTCGGCCGGGGCGGGGCCGCGGCCCCGGGTGCTGTTCGCGGTCCGGCCGCGGACGATGCCGATCATCTCCTCGACCAGGTCGGTGTGCCGGTCGCGGTCCCACGCCAGCCCGATCGAGGCGGTGGGGGCGTCGGTGACCACGCGGTAGGTGAGGTCGCGGCGGTGGTGGGCCCGGGCCAGGGACTGCGGCACGAGCAGCACGCCGACGCTCGCCGCGACCAGCTCGACGGCCTCGGCCGTGGTCTCGGGGCGGTAGTCGGCCACGGGAGCGGGCGCCGCCGGGGTGCCGGGCCAGCCGAGCACGTCGTCCAGCGGCCACAGCACGGTCTCGTCGGCCAGCTCGGCGACGGTGACCTCGTCCGCGGCGGCGAGCAGGTGCTCACGGTGCACCACGACGACGGTGGTCTCGGTGTAGAGCGGGATGGCGTGGCAGGCGTCCGGGTCGACCGGCAGCCGGAGCAGCCCGGCGTCGGCCTGCTCGCGCAGCAGCGCGGCGGCGTCGGCGGCGGTGGCGGGCACCAGCTCCAGCGAGACGTCCGGCAGCCGCTCCGACCAGACGCGGGCCCACTTGTCGGGGGTGACGCCGGGCACGACCACCAGACGGAACACGTTGGGCAGGTCATTCTCGGCGGGCACGGCCCCAGCGTACCGGCCGCCGATCTCGGGGCACGTGACCGTAGGCACCCTGCGGCCCGGGTGAAAGGTCCCACCCATCGGGCGGCCGCTATCCTGACGCGGTGAGCAAGCCTAAGAAGCCCCAGGTGATGAAGCCCGCCACGGCGGCGCAGAAGCTGGACGTGTACCTGCCGGCCACGCCTCGGGAGTTCCAGGAGGGCATGGTGTCCCGCGAGGAGTTCGACGAGCTCCAGCAGAACCCGCCCCAGTGGCTCACCGACCTGCGCCGCAACGGCCCGCACCCGCGTTCCGTGGTGGCCGCGCGGCTGCGCGTGTCCAACAGCGGCCTGGCCCGTGCGGGCATCACCGAGGCGCTCACCAGCGAGGAGATCGCCGCGCTGGCCGCCGACCCGCCGGAGTGGCTGACCCGCGAGCGCGAGACCTACGCCGAGGCCCAGCGCGAGCAGCGCCGCCTCGAAGGCCGCCGCGACGCACCCGAGCCGAGCCCCAAACCGAGCCCCAAGCCCAAGACCAAGATCAAGCCCAAGCTCGGCGCCAAACTCAGCTCCAGGCTCAGCTTCAACCGCGGCCGCTCCGGCCGCTGACCGGCTGCTTCCATGATCAAGCTCCCACCATGCCGGCAGCAGAGCATGGTGGGAGCTTTGATCAGGGCGTGGTGATGTAGAGCGGCGTCTCGAACGAGGTGAGCGCACGGCGGTACGCCCGCGCGTACCCCAGCGCCATGTGCTTGGCGCTGAAGTTGCGCACCACGTGGGCGCGGCAGTCGGCGGGGTCGAGCTCCCTGACGTCGGCCAGTGCCTGCGGCAGCTCACCCGGGTCGTCGCAGATGAGACCCGTGACCCGGTCGTCCAGCACCTCCGGCACCGCACCGGCGCGCAGCGCCACCACCGGCGTGCCGCACACCATCGACTCGATCATCACCATGCCGAACGGCTCCTCCCACTGCACCGGGAACAGCAGGCAGCGGGCATTGGCGAGCAGCTCGCGCTTGGCCTTCGCGTCGGCGGGGCCGAACATGCGGTCCCGGGGGCCGAGCAGCGGCTCGACCTGCTCGGTGAAGTAGCGGCGCTCGGGCGGCTCGTTGCACTTGCCGGCCAGGATGATCGGCAGCCCCGCCTCGTGCGCGGCGGTGACCGCGGTGTGCGCGCCCTTGTCCGGGCTGAACCTGCCCAGGAACAGCGCGTAGTCGCCCTTGATCAGCTGGAACGGCCAGTCGGCCGGGTCGAGGCCGTTGTGCACCGTGTCGATCCAGTGCAGCTCCGGGGCCAGCGCCCGCTGCCGGTTGCTGATCGCGATGAGCGGCAGGTCCGCGCCCAGGGCCCGGTAGTAGTCGCGCAGCTCGGAGTTCACCGGCCCGTGCACGGTGGCCACGGTGGGCAGGCCGAGGTTCGCGTACGCCGGGGCGTTGAGCGGACCGGCGAACGTGTGGTCGTGTACCAGGTCGATCGCGTCCTCGGCGGCCAGCTGCTCGACCACGCGCCGCGCCTGCGCCGCGTAGATGATCTCCGGGCCGGGCTCGCCGAGCCGCTCCGGGACGGCGGCGGGCAGCACCGGGCGGAAGTCGGCTCGGGTGCCGTCGCGGCCCGCGGCGACCAGGGTGACCCGGTGGCCCGCGGCGACCAGCGCGTTGCTCAGGTCGGCCAGGACCGCCTCGATGCCGCCGTATCCCGCCGGTGGGATGTCGAAATACGGCGGCGCCACCATGGCGATGCGCAGCCGGGTGGCGTCGTCTCCGGACGGGTCATGCGGGGTGCCGGGCAGCCCGGGAGCGGGCACGTCGGCAGGAACGAGGGTGGAAGTCATGGCGCTCCCATACCCGGCTCCCTGCGCCTGATCACACAGACAGTTGTCCGGGCGGCCGGCGCGGCCGCCCGGACCCCGGGATTCAGCGGCGTACGGCCTGGTCGGCCAGGTGCGGGCGGACCGCCGTCCGTGCGGTGGCCGGCTGCTCGCCGCACAGCTGCGCGTTCATCATCTCGATCGTGGCGTCGGTGATCGGGTCGGGCTGCCCGGGCGCGACGTAGTGGGTCATGTTCTGCGCGACGGTGACCTGGCGGCGGCCGTCGGGGGTGTGCCAGGAGATCGTGCTGTGGCCCAGCACGAGCCCGTCGTGTCCCCACACCAGCCCGCAGGAGAGCGCGTTCGAGTACAGCCCGAGGCCGTAGCCGCCGTACTCCGGCGCGTCCGGCACCCACGGCACGGTGGTCTGCATCTGGGCCAGCAGCGCGGGCCGCAGCAGCCGGCCGGTCAGCAGCGCGCGGTAGAACGTGTTGAGATCGCCGGTGGTGGACACCAGCTCCCCGGCGGCCCACGCCCAGGACATGTTGTACTCGGCGAAGTCGGCCAGGACGCCCTCGTACCACGGGATGTAGGCGGCGGCGTGCGGGCCGTGGATGCGGGTGCCCGTGCCGGGCAGATAGGTGTGGCGCAGGCCCAGCGGGCGGATGATCCGCTTGTCGATCTCGTGCGCCACGGTCCGCCCGGTGATCCGCTCCAGGATCATCCCGGCCAGGATGTAGTTGGTGTTCGAGTAGGACCAGGCCGCGCCCGGCTCGCCGGTGCGGGGCTGCTCCAGCCCGATCGCGGCCAGCTCGGCCGGGGTGAAGGTGCGGTGGCGGTTCTCCTCCAGCGACGTGTCGGTGGCGAAGATGACGTGGTCGTAGTCGGCGATGCCGCTGGTGTGGTTGAGCAGCATCCGCACGGTGACCCCGGCCGCGGCATGATCGGGCAGGTAGCGGCCGATCGGCGCGTCCAGCCGCAGCCGGCCCTCGCCGACGAGCTGAAGCAGCACGGTCGCGGTGAAGGTCTTGGTGATGCTGCCGACGCGGTGGCGCATACCCGGCGTGGTGGGCGCGCCGGTGGTGACGTCGGCGACCCCGGCGGCGGCCGACTCGCGGCGGCGGCCGTCGGCGGCCTGGGCGAACACGCCCGGCATACCGGCGGCGGTGATCGCCTCCAGCTGCGGGCGCAGTGTGCCGGTGGCGGCCTGGGCGGGCACGGCCCCGGCCAGCAGGACGAGGGCGACAGCCGCGCCGAAGGCGGCATGGACGGTTCTTCTGGACATCGATCCTCCCCTTTGGACACCTGCAATGCTGCCCCAGCCGCTGGTTCCTGCCGTCAGCCCGGCGACGGACACCATCGTCGGTCTCGGGGCGGAGGCGGCTGTCGTCCTGGGGGACGACCGTGCTCACCCGCAGGACCTGCCCGCTCCGCGACGGCAGACGTCACGAAGCGGGCAGGGACGCCCGGTCAGGCCGGTGTGTCGGCGCTCCACCGGAGGCGGCGCAGCAGGTATCCGGCCCCGGCGCCCACGAGCAGCGCGGGCAGCAGCGGCCACAGCGGCATCGCGCCCCAGCCGCCGATGCTGGGCTGGCGGCCCGCCTCCGCGACGCTGAAGCCCTTGTCGTCGATCACATAGGCGTCGATCTGCGCGGGCGCCTGGTAGCCGCTGCCCATGTCCGCGCTCGCGATCACGATCGTGCCGGTCCGGTCCTGCCCGGCGTCCTGCCAGCGGGCGCCCTCGCACTCGATGTCGATCCGGGTGCCGCGCCTGATCTTCGCCGGCACGTCCGCCGCGCAGCCGTTGGGCAGCTGCGCGGTCACCAGCGTGCCGACCCGGGCGTGGTACGAGGCGGGAGCCTGCCAGCGCACCAGCAGGCCGGTGACCGCCGCCAGCGTCACCCCGACCGAAAGGGCGAGCAGCAGCAGCGCCGCCACCCCGGCGCCGGTCTTCCCGGCGGCCTGGCTGCCGCGCATCACCCAGCCGACGATCAGGGTGCCGAGGCTGATGCTCACGATGATCACCCACACCCCGGGCCCCGACTGGTCGGCGGCCAGCTTGCCGCCCGTGCACAGGATCATCAGCACACCGAAGACCGCTCCGCCGATGCAGAGCAGCAACGGGACGCCGGACAGGCAGCCGCCCCCATTGGCGCTCTTGGCACCCGGGCTCGCCGAGCCCGATCCTACTCCGCTCACAGGTCCTCCCGTGTGGTCTCGAATACGACGGTCCACAATAGAGAGAAGCGTCTGCCGTGGCTGCCCCTTCCGGTGAACCCGTCAGGTAGTACGAGCCGGGCCGGGGATTCGGTGGTGGCGGTCAGCCGACGGCGTCCGCCGGTGCGGTCCAGGGCCACGGCAGGTCGCCGAGGGCCGCGTCGACCAGCAGCCGTTCCAGGTCGCGCAGGAACCGCTCGGCCACGGGCGGGGGCAGGTGGGCGGTGTCCCCGGTGACGGCCAGCCCGATCGCGCCCGGCGCGTCGATCACCTCGACCCGCATCAGCCAGGTGAAGGTGTCCAGCTCCTCGGCCGGCGCGAAGACCGTGTCCGCCATGGCACGACGCAGGTCCATGGTGTCGGCGGTGTCGCCGGCGGTCTCGGACTCGGGCGCGAGCCGGATGTCGTTGAAGTAGCAGTGCCGGTTGACGCCGGTGGCGTAGGGCAGCCCGGCGGCCTCGTGCGCCCGCGCCATCTCCGCCGGGTCGTAGTACGCGTGCCGGTACGCCTCGACGGCGGCGTGCCACACCCGGGGCAGCGCCGCGGTGAACGACGGCCGGTCGCCCAGGTCGATCACCAGCAGGCCGAGCTGGTTGAGCTTCGCGATCGCCTCGCGGTAGTCGTCGGCCGACCTGTTGTTGACCATCGTGTACACCCCGCAGACCGGCTCGCCCGACCAGGCGGTGATCACCCCGGCGACGGCCGCGAGCAGCACGGTCGAGCTGGACACCTGCGCGCGACGGGCGATGACGCGGGCCGCCGGGCCGGCCGCTCGTGAGGTGAGCACGCACCGGCGGAAGCGGGGGACCAGGGCGGGTCCGACGGCCGGCAGCGTCTCGGCGGGCAGCCGCCGCGTGCTGTCGATCCAGTGGCGTACGGCGCGCTCGCAGCGCCGCCGGTGCCGCTCGCTCTGTTCGAGGCGGGCGATGTCGGCCGACTGGGGCGGGGCGGGGGCGGGCACGCTGCCGCGTACCAGCAGCAGGCGCAGGTCGCGCAGCACCAGCTCGGCGGCGCGGAAGTCGACGGTGGTGTGGCTCAGCACGACGACGACCTGGCACACGCGCTCGCCCGTGACCAGCAGCGCGAAACGCTGGGGCCACTCCTCGGCGTGGTCGAACGGGGTCGCGGCGAGGTCGGCGGCGAGCTGCTGGGCGAGCGCCGCGCCGTCGTCGGCGGTGGCGTCGCCGATCGGCACGACCAGCACCGGGTGCTCGCCCTGCGCGGCGACGACCTGGCGCAGCTCGCCGTCCACCGCGCGGACGCGGGTGCGCAGCGACCCGTGCCGGGCGACGAGGGCGCCGACCGCGCGCAGCGCCGCGGGTACGCCGAGCGGGGTGCGGCGGGGTGCGGCGACGACCCGGCGCAGGCTGAACATGGCCTGCGCGGCGCCGTGCCGGCGGATGGCGATCCACAGTGCGCGCTGGCCCCAGGTGAGCGGGGCGCCGGGGTCTGGCGGCCCGGCGAACGGGGCGCTCACCTGCGTCGCCCGCCACCGCTGGACGAAGCCGCCGGGCGCGGCATCGATGTGATGACCGTGGATGGACATCACGACAGCGTAGGCTGCGCGTGACGGAAAGCGCTTTCCTCCGTTCGGACGATGCCCCGTCCGGCGGCTCCCGATGCAGACTCGTGTCGATGTGCGGGCGAGATGCCGATCCCCGCTTCTCCGTCGTGTTAGGAGACGTTCTCCCATGCCCGGGATCGGCGAGCACCCCCCGCGACCGTGCACCGTGCCCGGCTTGCTGGCCGCACGGCGTGCCCGGCACCCGGACCAGATCGCCATCGAGGTCGCGGGCGTCGACACGCTCACCTTCGCGCAGTGGGCCGACGGGTCCGCCGCCCTCGCCGGGGCGCTGCGCGACCGGGGCGTCACGCCGGGCACCGCCGTCGGGCTGGCCTTCGCGGGCCGCGACTGGACCGCCTTCGCCGTCGCCTACTGCGGCGTGCAGCTGGCCGGCGGGATCGCCGTGCCGCTGCCCGACCAGCTGCCCCCGGCGCGGCTGGCGCAGCTGCTGGCCGCGTGCGGCGCGCAGCTGGTCATCAACGGCCGGGACGACGTCGACGCGCTGGTCGCGGCCGGGACGCCCGACGACGTGGACCTGTCCCGCCCGGCCGACGTCGCCCAGATCCTGTTCACCTCCGGCACGTCCGGCCTGCCCAAGGCGGTCGCCGCCACCCACGCCAACCTCACCTCGGGCGCGCCCGCTCACCCGAACCGGATGCCGCTGGCCCACTCCCGGCGGTTCCTGCACGCCTTTCCGATCGGCACGAACGCCGCGCAGACGATGCTCGTCAACGCGCTCACCGCCCGGCCCGCGGCGCTGACCCTGCCCCGCTTCACTCCGCGCCGCTTCGCCGCGCGCCTGCCCGAGGCGGGCACCGTGTTCCTGGTCCCCGCGACGGCGATCGAGCTGCTCGACTCCGGCGCGCTGGACGGCGTCGACCTGGGCGGCGTACACCTGGTCGGCTCGACCGCCGCGCCGCTGCCGCCCGCCGTCGCGCTGCGGCTGGCCCGCGCCTTCCCCAACGCCGCGATCGTCAACCACTACACGTCCACCGAGGCCGCGCCCGCGCACACCACCACGATCTTCGACCCCCGGCGTCCGGACGCCGTCGGCCGCGTCACCGGTGGCGCGGTACGCATCACCGACGCCGACGGCAGCCCCCTGCCCGACGGCGAGACCGGCCACGTATGGCTGCGCTCGCCGTTCGCCCGCCGCTACCTCGGCGACGAGCGCGCCACCCGGGACACCTTCCAGGACGGCTGGGTGCGCATGGGCGACCTGGGCCGCCTGCACGAGGGCTTCCTCTACCTGTCCGACCGGGACGGCGACGTGGTCAAATCCGGCGCCTACAAGATCTCCACGCTGGAGGTCGAGAACGCGCTGCACGAGCACCCGGGCGTCGCCGCCGCGGCCGTGCTCGGCGTGCCGCATCCGGTGCTCGGCACCCGGCTCGCCGCCGCGGTCGTGCCCCGGCCGGACGCGGCCCGGCTCGACCTGCCCGCAGTCCGGGCCTTCCTCGCCGCGCGGCTCGCCGACCACCAGCTGCCCGGCGATCTGCTGGTACTCGACGAACTCCCGCGCAACGACGCGGGCAAGGTCCTAAAACGACAGCTGGTGGCGCTGTTCCCCGCCGGCACCGGAGGTGACGCGTGAATCCGACCATGCACGGCGTGTGGTTCACCGAGCAGGCACAGGTCGCGGGCACCGCGTACCACATGGCGCTCGGGGTCCGGCTCGACGGCGACCTCGACCGGCACGCCCTGGGGGAGGCGTGTGCCGCGGTCGTCGCCCGGCATCCGGTGCTGTCGAGCGCGGTGACCCTCGCGGGTGACCTGCCGGAGCTGGTCCCCGCCGCGGAGAAGGTCACGCTGACCGACGCGCCGTACAGCGAGCAGCGGGTGCGCGAGGAGATCGAGCGCCCGTACGACCTGGCGCGCGGGCCGCTGGCCCGGTTCCTGCTGCTGCGGGAGGCGCCCACCCGGCACCTGCTCCTGTGCACCGCCCACCACCTGGTCTTCGACGGCATGTCCAAGGACCTGTTGCTGGCCGACCTGGCCGCCGCGTACGCCGGGACCGAACTCGCCCCGCTGCCCGCCGCCACGGACGGCGTGACGGACGAACAGGCGGTCGCCGCCGCCCGCGCCTACTGGGCCGGCCAGGCCACCAGCCCCGGCGAGGTGGTGCTGCCGGACCTGACCGGTGTCCCGACCGCTGCGGAGCCCGGTCACGCCGTGGAGATCGAGCTGCCCACGGTCGACGTCGCGGGCCTCACCCGGTTCGAGGTGCTGCTCGCCGCGATCCACGTGCTGCTGGCCCGCTACGGCAACACCGGCCTGCCGGTCGCCATCGGGCTGTCCACCCGCACCGAGCACACCGCGCGGCACATCGGCCTGCACGTCAACGAGCTGCCCGTCACCGTCGCCATGGCCATGGGGCGGTTCCGGGACTACGCCACGGCGCTGCGGTCGCGGCTGCGTGACCTGTACCGGCATCGGGCCGTGCCGCTGGCGCAGGTCAGCGGCGGGCTGCGGGCCGCGCCGTCGCTGACCGCGGTGTCGGTGGGCTACCGGCGGCGCGGCCCCGCGCCGGACTTCCCCGGCCTGGCCGCCGAGGTGCAGTGGGCGCTGTTCGGCGGCAGCGCCCGCAACGCGCTGCACCTGCAGTTCGTCGACGGCCCGGACGGGCTCACCGCGAGCCTCCAGCACGACCCGGCCCGGCTGCCCGTGGCGTCGGCGCGGCGGATCGGCGAGCACCTGCGCACGGTGCTCACCGCCGTGGCGGCCGACCCGGACGCCGACGTCGCGACGCTGCCGATCATGCCCGCCGCCGAGGCCGACACCGTGCTGCACCGCTGGAACGACACCGCCCGCCCCCGGCGGGAGAGCCTGGTCCGCCTGCTGGCCACGCAGACCGGGCTGCACCCGGACGAGACGGCGGTCGTCGACGGCGACGTGCGCCTCAGCTACGCCGACCTCGACCGCGCCGTGACCGAACTGGCCGCGCGGCTGCCCGGGGAGGGCGCGCTGGTCGCGGTCCGCATGCCGCGCGGCTGGCGGGCGCTGGTCGCGATGCTCGCGGTGCTGCGCGCGGGCGCGGCGTACGTGCCCGTCGACCCGTCCTACCCGCAGGCCAGGCAGGAGCTGATCCTCGCCGACGCCGACCCGGCGCTGATCCTCGACGACCTGGACACCGTCCCGCAGGCGCGTCCCGGCGGCGCGGTCCCGGCGGGGACGGCGTACGTCATGTACACCTCGGGCACCACCGGGCGGCCCAAGGGCGTCGTGGTCCCGCACTCCGCGCTGGCCAACCTGCTGCTCGGCATGGCCGAGACGGTCGGCAGCCGCCCCGGGGACCGGTGGCTCGGCCTGACTCCGCTGTCCTTCGACATCTCCGGCCTGGAGCTGTTCCTGCCGCTGGTCACCGGCGGTCGGCTGGTGATCGCCAGCGACCTCAGCGCGCTGGAGGGCCGCGCCGTCGCTGCGCTGATCGCCCGCGAGGGCGTGACCCACGTGCAGGCGACCCCGTCGGGCTGGCAGATCCTGCTGGAGGCGGGCTTCGGCGGCCCGGCGGTCACCGCGCTCACCGGCGGCGAGGCCCTGCCGCTGGACCTGGCCCGGCGGCTGCGCGCCCGCACCGCCCGGCTGATCAACGTGTACGGCCCGACCGAGACCACCATCTGGTCCACCGCCGACGAGATCCCCGAACAGCCGGACACGGTCGCGATCGGCCGCCCGATCGCCAACACCCGCACCTACGTGCTGGACCCGGCCGGGCGGCCGCTGCCCGCCGGGGTCTGGGGCGAGCTGTGCATCGGCGGCGACGGCGTGGCCGACGGCTACCTGCGCCGCCCGGACCTCACCGCCGAGCGGTTCACAGCCGACCCGTTCGGACCCGGCCGGCTCTACCGCACCGGGGACCGGTGCCGGTGGTCGGCCGACGGGCGGCTCGTCTACGGCGGCCGGGACGACGGCCAGGTCAAGATACGCGGGCACCGGGTGGAGCTGGAGGAGATCGAGGCCCACCTGCGCGAGCACCCCGGCGTCGCCCAGGCGGCCGTCGCGCTGCACGGCGGCGAGCTGGCCGGTTACCTGGTGCCTCGCGGCAACGCCCCCGATGCGGCCGAGCTGCGCCGCCACCTCGGCCAGCGCTTGCCCGCAGCCACCGTGCCGACGTCCTGGACGGTGCTGGACCGCCTGCCGCTCACCCCGAGCGGCAAGCTCGACCGCGCCGCGCTGCCCGAGCCGGTCCTGTCCCGCTCGCCCGCGCCCGTCCGCGGCGAGGGCTCCGCCGGTGACGACGAGCTGCTCGGCACGCTGCGCGCGATCTGGCAGGAGGTGCTGTCCGTCGAGGACGTCGGCGACGACGAGGACCTGTTCGACCTGGGCGGTCACTCGCTGACCATCACCCGGATCAGCGTGCGGATCACCCAGCAGCTCGGCCGCGACGTGCCGCTGGACGTCTTCTTCGACACGCCCACCATCGCCGAGATCGCGCAGTACCTGCGGGAGCAGCCGTGAGCGCGGGGCTGAGCGGCCGCCTGGCCGCGCTGGTGCACGACGCCACCACCGGGACGGTCACCGCCGAGCAGGCGCTGGCCGGGGGCTCGCTGCGGGCCCTGGGCCTGGACTCGCTCGGCGCGCTGCGGCTGATCGACGCCATCGACCTGGAGTTCGGCGTCGAGGTGGACCTCGGCGACGGGCCGGGCGCGGACACCCTCGACGCGATCACCCGGATGGTGGAGGAACGGCTGTGAGACATCTGCCGCTGTCGGCGCTGCAACAGCGCTTCTGGTACCTCTGCACCGCGTACCCCGGCGACGCGTCGCCGATCCTGGTGCTCAACTGGCGCCTGCGCGGCCCGCTGGACGTGGCCGCCTGGCGGGCGGCGGTGGACACCGTCGTGGACCGGCACGAGAGCCTGCGCACCGGCTTCGTGCTCCGCGACGGCGAGCCGGTGCAGGTCGTCATGCCGCCCGCCGGGATCGACACGGAGCTGGTGGACCTGCGTGAGCTGCCCGGCGGCGAGCGGGACGCCCGGGCCGGGGAGCTGCTGCGCGCCCGTACCCACCGATTGCTGGACCTCACCGCCGACCCGCTGGTCGGCTCGTGCCTGCTGCGGTTGGACGACGACCACCACGTCTTCTGCTTCACCATGCACCACCTGCTGGCCGACGGCGCGTCGCTGCGCATCGTCGGCCGCGAGATCCGCGCCGCCTACCTCGCCGCCCTCGACGGGACCAAACCCGACCTGCCGGAGCTGACGCTGCAGTACGGCGACTTCGCGCAGTGGCAGGCGGCGCAGGACCAGGCCGCCGACCTGGCGTACTGGTGCGAGCGGCTGGCCGGCGCCCCGTCGCTGGAGCTGCCCACCGACTCGCCCCGGCCGGCCGAGAAGTCCGCGCACAGCGCCGAGCACATCCACCAGATGGGCCCGGACCTGGCCGCCCAGGTGATCGAGCTGTCCCGGCGGACCCGCTGCACCCCGTTCATGGTGCTGCTCGCGGCGCTGCAGGTGCTGCTGCGCGAGCGCAGCGGCCAGGACGGCTTCTGCGTGGGCACGCCGGTCGCCGGGCGGGTCCGCGCCGAGTTCGAGCCGGTGGTCGGGCTGTTCGCGAACACGCTCGCGCTGCGCGCCGACCTGTCCGGCGACCCGACCTTCACCGACCTGCTCCGGCGTGCCCGGACCGGTGTCATCGGGGGGCTCCAGCGCCAGTCCGTGCCCCTCGGGAAGATAATTTCGACGCTGGGCGTGCCCCGCGATCCCGGCCGCACCCAGCTGTTCGACGTCGTGTTCAGCATGCGCAACGACAACCCGGTGCTCGCCTCGCACCTGGGCCCGCTGGAGATCGAGGGCTTCCCGCACGGGCACGCCAAGGTGCTGCACGACCTCGTGTTCGACATCTGGCGGCTGGACGAGGCGGGACTGCGCGCCGGGATCCGCTACGACACCGCGCTGTTCCGGCCCGACACCGTCGCGGAACTGGCCGAACGCTACGAGCAGATCCTGTCCGCCGCGGTCGCCCGGCCGGGGGACCGCCTCTCGGAGACGGGGGCGCTCCGTGGGTAGGCACATCGCGTTCGTCAACATCCCCGCCATCGGGCACGTGTTCCCCACCCTGGCCGTGGTCCAGGAGCTGACGCGCCGCGGACACCGGGTCACCTACGGCACCACCGAGAGCCGCCGTGCGGCGCTGGCCGAGGCGGGGGCGGCCGTGCACGCGTACCGGTCGCTGCGCCCGCCGGACAGCGACCCGACGGTGCGCGCGCCCGACCGGTCCGGCTACATCAGCCACAGCCTGCTCAGCTTCCTGGAGGAGGCCGAGGCCGCGTACGCGCAGCTCGCCCCCGTCTACCGGGACGACCCGCCGGACCTGGTCGTCTTCGACCGGATGGCGTTCGCCGGGCGGGTCCTGGCCGCCCGGATGGAGCTGCCGTCGGTCCAGCTGTGGCCGATGCTCGTCTCCAACGAGCACTGGTCGATGGCGCAGGCGCTGAACGCGTTCGACCCGACCGACCCGGTCCTGCACACCTATCTGGCCAAACTGGAGCGTTTCCTCGGCACGCACTGCCCGGCCCTGGCACCGGAGGAGTTCCTCAGCCCGCAACCCGAGGCGCACCTGGCGTTCTACCCACGCGCGTTCCAGTACGCGGGGGAGCGGTTCGGCCCCGGCTACCGGTTCGTCGGGCCGTGTCTGCGGCGTACGCCGCTGCGCTGGCGGCCGCCCCGGGACCGGGACGTCATCCTGGTCACCCTCGGCACGATCTACAACGCCCGGCCCGACTTCTACCGCTACTGCGCGGACGCGTTCGCGGGCAGCGACTGGCACGTGGTGCTCGCCGTGGGGGAGCGGATCGACCTGGACGCGCTCGGCCGCCTGCCCCGCAACGTCGAGCTGCACCGTTTCGTGCCGCAGCTGGACGTGCTCGCCCACGCCACCGCGCTGATCTGCCATGCGGGCATGGGCGGGGTGATGGAGGCGATGAGCCACGGCGTGCCGGTGCTCGCCGCGCCGCAGACCCTGGAGCAGGAGGCCAACGCGCTGCGGGTGGAGGAGCTGAGCCTCGGCGTACGGCTCCCGGCCGGCCTGACCGACCCCGGCGCGCTGAAGGACACCGTCGAGCTGATGGTCAAGGACCCGGCCATCGGCGACGGCGTGGACCACCTGCGCCGTGCGGTCGCCACCGCGGGCGGCGCGGCGCGGGCCGCCGACATCATCGAGGACTGCCTGACCTGACCGGCGCGGCCGGCCTCAGGCCAGCGCCCGCTCCCCGGCGAGCCAGGCCTCGTGCAGCTTCGCGTACGCCGAACCGGCCACCGCGACGAGTTCGTCGTGGTGGCCGCGCTGCACCGCCCGGCCCCCGTCGATCACGATCACCTCGTCCGCCTCGCGTGCGGTGGCCAGCCGGTGCGCGACGGTGATCGTGGTCCGCCCGAACGCCACCTGCGCCATCGCGGTGCGCAGCCGCACCTCGGCCGCCGGGTCGACGGCACTTGTCGCCTCGTCCAGGATCAGCAGGTCCGCGCCCGCCGCATGGGCACGGGCCAGCGCCACGAACTGCCGCTCGCCCACGCTCAGGCTCTCCCCGCGCTCGCCGACGACCGTGTCCAATCCCTCCGGCAGGCGGGCCGCCCAATCCAGCAGGCCCAGTTCGCGCAGGACGGCTGCCACCTCGTCGTGGTCGAGCGGGCGCCCGAACCGGATGTTGTCGGCGAGCGTCCCCCGGAACAGGAAACCCTCCTGCGGCACGAGGATCACCCGCTCGCGCAGGCTGCTCAGGCGTACCCGGTCCAGGGGCACCCCGGCCAGCAGGATCCGGCCGGACGACGGGTCGGCCAGCCGGGCCACGAGCTTGGCCAGCGTGGTCTTGCCGGCACCCGTCCGGCCCACCACCGCGACCCGGCTGCCCGCCGCGATGTCCAGGTCCACCTCGCGCAGCACCGGCTCGGCCGTGCCCGGATAGGTGAACCCCACGCCCCGCAGCGACACCGGCACCGGCCCCGCCGGCAGCTCGACCGCCTCGGCGTGCTCGGTGACGTCCGGCGGGATGTCGAGCACGTCCAGCACCCGCCGCCACCCGGCGACGGCGTTCTGCAGCCCGTTCAGCATCTCCCCGGCCACCTGCGCGGGCAGCGCGAACTGCGCCACCAGGAAGAGGAACGCCGCGATCTCGCCGACCGTCAGCCGGCCCGCCACGCCGAGCACCACCCCGAGCACCGCCGTGGCGGCCAGCGCGACCCCGGTGGCCAGCTCGCCGACGGAGTACGCGGTGACGGTGAGCCGCGAGGCGCGCTGGGAGGCGTGCCGGTGCGCGTCGACCGCCCGATCCAGCCGGCCGACGGCCCGGTCGGCGACGTCGTAGGAGCGGATCACGTCCGCGCCGGTGACGCTCTCCGACACCATCGCGAGCATCTCTGCCGAGCGCTCGCGCACCGTCCCGTACGCCGCGGCGAGGTTGCGCATGCAGGCGCGCACCACCCACCCGACCGGCGCGAACACCGCGAGCACCACCAGCGCCAGCGGCCACGAGTAGAAGAACATCACCGCGCCGGTGACCAGCGTCTGCCCGGCGCAGATGAACAGCACCACCCCGTTCCACTGCAGGAACGAGGTGACCTGGTCCACGTCGGAGGTCGCCCGGGCCACCAGCGCGCCGCGCCGCTGCGCCCCGACGTGGTGCACCGACAGCTCGTGGATGTGCCGGAACACCTTCACCCGCACCGCCGCCAGCGCGGTCTCGCTCACGTCGAACAGGCGCAGCATCATCGCGTACCCGCACAGCATCGACACGGCGAGCACGGCCAGCCCGGCCGCGCCGATCGCGGCGACCACGGCGAAATCCGGGCCGCCGGGCCCGCGCAGACCGTCGTCGATCGCCCGCTGCACCGCCACCGGCACCGCCGCCCGGCCCGCGGTCATGCCCACCGCCAGCAGCAGCGTGACCACCAGGCCGCGGCGCAGCTCGGGCGAGAGCCGCAGCGCGCGGCGCAACGTGTCCCACATGGAGCCGTCCTTCACGCCGCCACCCTCCGGTCGTACGCCGCCAGCAGCTCCCGGTAACCCGGCTCGCCCGCCATCAGCTCCTGATGCGTGCCGAGCGCCGCGACCCGGCCCCGATCCAGGTAGACGACCTCGTCGGCCAGCGCGATGGCGGGCCGGCGGGTGGCGACCACGAGCATCGCCGGGCCGTGCGCGGCGCGCAGCCCGGCCAGGATGTCCGCCTCCACCACCGGGTCCACGGCGCTGGTGGCGTCGTCGAGCACGAGCAGCCGGGGCCGCCCGGCCAGCGCGCGGGCCAGCGCGAGCCGCTGCCGCTGCCCGCCGGACAGGGCCGCGCCCCGCTCGCCGACCGCGGTGTCCAGCCCGTCGGGCAGCGCCCGGACGAAGTCGTCGGCCTGCGCCACGCCCAGCGCCTGCCACACCGCGTCGTCGTCGAGACCGGGCCGGTCCAGCGTCACGTTGGCCCGCACGCTGTCCTGGAACAGGAACGGCACCTGCGGCAGGTAGGCGACGGCGCGCGCGTACGCGGCGGTGCTGAGCTCGCGGATGTCCACGCCGCCGAGCAGCACCGCGCCGGACTCGGGCGGCAGCAGCCGGGCGGCGGCGGCCGCGACGCTCGACTTCCCGGAGCCCGTCCGGCCGACCACCGCGACCACCCGGCCGGGCGCCACCCGGAACGACACGCCGTCCAGGCCCCGCACACCCACCCCGGCGAATCGCAGCTCGGCCGGCCCGCTCACCTCGACGGTGCCGTACGGCGGCGCGTCCGCGGCGGCGAGCACCCGGTCCACCCGCTCGGCTCCCGCCACCGCCCGGGGCAGCGCCCCGAGCAGCCAGCCGATGGCCCGGATCGGCATGTCCAGCAGCGCGAACAGGAACGCCGCCGTGGTCAGCTCGCTCAGCCCCAGCGCACCCTGCTCGCACCGCCAGGCGCCCACGATGAGCACCGCGACCGTGCCGAACTGGGGTAGCGCGTCGATGACCGGGTCGTGCCAGGCACGGGCCCGGCCGATCGACACCAGGGTGCCGCGCAGCTCGCCGACCTGCGCGGCGAACCGGGCCGTCTGATGCTCCTCGCGGCCCATCACCTTGACCGTCAGCGCGCCGTCGAAGCTCTCGTGCGCCAGCGCGGTGACCTGCGCGCGGATCGCCTGGCTGCGCCGGTGGCGCGGGGCCACCAGGCGCGAGTACGCGGCGAACACCGTGACCAGCCCCGGGAAGACCACCACGCCGACCAGGCCGAGCGTCCAGTCGACGGCGAACAGCGCGGTCAGCGCCCCGGCCAGCAGGAACACCGTCGCGATCGCGTACGCGAGGCTGCCCGCCGGCGACGCGGCGGCGTCCACGTCCGACGACGCGTTGGACAGCAGCGCTCCGGTCGGGTTGTCCCGGTGCCAGGCCGGCGGCAGGCTGAGGTACTTGCGCACGATCTGTTTGCGCTGCCGCGCCTGCAGGCTCTGCTGCAGGTGCACGGCGCCCAGCCGCCGGCTGAAGATGCCCAGCACCTTCAGCGCGCTCACCCCCAGCAGCGCGGCGGCGGCCAGGGCCAGCAGCCCGGCGTCGACCCGGCCGCGGTCGAGCATCGGCGCCACCACGTCGGCGACGACCGCGCCGATCACGAACGCGCTGCCGATGGACAGGCCCACCACCAGGCACGCCCCGCCCAGCGAGATCGCGAACAGCCGGGGCTCGGACCGGATCATGTGACCGCACAGCCGGGCACCGCGGCTGATCAGCTCCCGCGCCTTCACCGCAGCGCCTCCACCCACAGCCCGGCCACGGCACTGGTCAGCGCGGCTTCATCGAACAGGGCGGCGTCGCCGGACCCGTCGCGGGCGGACGTGGCCGCGCGGGACAGCGCGGTCCCGGCCTGCGCGTCCTCGGCCAGGATCGGGTCCAGCCCGTCCGGGGCGGGCAGCCCGCAGTGCGCGAACAGCGCCGCGAGCACGGCGTGCGGGTCGGCCTGCAGGTCCTCGTACGTCGCGGTGAACAGGTCGACGCCCCGGTGCCGCAGCGCCAGCGCGCGTTCCAGCTGCGACACCCACTGGCAGGCCATCACCTCCTCGGGCGACAGCAGCCGCCTGGTCCGGCCGCGCCACCGGGCGACCAGCGGGATCAGCGTGCCGAGCCGGTCCTGCACCGCCGCCGGGTCGGTAACCAGTGCCGGGTCGTAGGCGGCGAAGGCCCGCGCGGTGGAACGCGCCCAGGCCAGCGGGTCGCGGTAGAGGAAGACGGCGGCGAACGCGGGGCACTCCTCGTGCAGCAGCGCGGCCAGCTCGATGACGAAGCTGCGCGGCTTGATCACCACCGGGCGTCCCCGCGACAGCACCCGTACGCAGCTGCGGGCCAGCTCGCGCAGCTCGCCCTCGGCCAGCCGGGGGGCGAGGGCGACCAGCTGGGTGAGCGCGTCGGGTTCGGACACCCCCACCAGGCCGCCCGGCCCGGCGAGCGCGGCGGCGACCAGGGTCGAGCCGCAGCGGCCCGTGGAGTGGAGGAACACCCCGCGCGGTTCCGGAGTCGGCAAGGCGTGCAGCTCGTCATAGGACAGCGCGACGACCTCGGTGGCCTGCTCGTACTGGGCGAGGAAGTAGAACGGGGCGCGGGCCGGGTCGGTGCCGGTCCTGGTGAACAGGGCACGGCGATCGTCGTGGTCCAGGCAGTACAGGCTGTATGCCGGATCGGTCATCACGACCCGGGGATCGACGGAGGCCACCGGCTCGCAGCGGAGGTCGGCGGGGCTCGCCACCGCCAGGGGGTAGGGCTTGCTCCGGTCCACCAGTGCGCGCAGCTCGGCCATCCACACCGTCCAGGGAAGAAGATGAGGGCGGCATGCCGGCCGCCCTCATCTGCACTTCTCGGTCTCGGGCAGGAGACCGAGCCACGTCGCCCACGCTACGGGTAAGCGCTTTCCTCGAACAAGTATTTGCATTCGCAGATTTGTTGCATGCCATCAAACCCCGCGGACCGTGCCAATCCGCAATTTCCGACACGCTCAGCCGTGAGCAGGGCTCCCACCGTGTCAGCGCGGTGGGACCCCTGCTCACGGGTGTTCGATCAGAGCAGCCAGAGCGGCACGGCGTTGGCCAGGGCCTGGGCGCCGGTGTCGTTGGGGTGGATGTGGTCGCCGCTGTCGTAGGCGGGCAGGACCTTGCTCGGGTTGGCCGGGTCGCGCAGGATCTGGTCGAAGTCGACCAGCCCGTCGAACCCGGTGTCGCCGCGCAGCCACGTGTTGACCGCCTGCCGGACGGCCTCCTTCTCCGGCGTCCACGTCGCGTAGCCCTCGAACGGGCCGAGGGTGGCCACGACGGTGCGCAGCCCGTGGGCCTCGGCCTGCGCCGCGAGCTGGCCGAGCCCGGCGATGACCTGTTCGGCGGTGAAGCCGGACAGGTGCACGTCGTTGATGCCCAGCTCGACGAACACGCTGCGCACGCCGGGCTGGTTGAACACGTCGTCGTCGAGGCGGGCCAGGGCGCTGTTGCCCAGGGCCGGGCTGTTGATGGCCAGCCCGTCCTTGGTGACCTGGTTGCCCGCGAGGGCCACGTTGATCACACCGGGGTCGCCGAGAGCGGGCCAGGTGCTGTTGATCCGCGTGGCGAGGTAGTCCGGCCAGCGGGTGTTCGCGCCCAGCGTCGAGCCCGACCCGTCGGAGATCGAGTCGCCCAGCACCACGACCGTGCCCAGGCCGGTCTTGGTCGAGACCTCGACCCCGGCCAGGTAGTAGAAGTGGTTGTACGCAGCCGTCTGGCCGGTGCCGTCGGTGTCGGCGGCCCGGTCCCCGGCGTAGACGTACGAGGTCTGCCGTGCCGTCCAGTGCCAGGAGGTGGCACCGGTCGGGGTCGGCAGGTAGATCGTCACCGCGAGCTCGGACGTGCCCGCCACCGGCAGGTCGACCGGGTCGGACAGCACCTCCGCACCCTTGTACACGGTCGCCGACGCCGACCCGCCGTTGAAGGTGACCTCCCGGACCGACCCCGCCTGCAGCGTCGGCGAGCCCGGCGCGGCGGGCAGGCCGACGGTGGCGTGGCCGATCGTGAGCGGGCCGGTGCCGTACGCGTTGGTGAACCGCAGCCGGACCTGCTCACCGCCCAGCGACACCCGCACGATCTGCCGGATCGACTGGTCGGCGAACCCGTTGAGGCTGCTGCCCGTGTTGGCCAGGCTCGGCGCGGTCAGGGCGGTCCCCCAGGTCCCCACCCACCGCGGCGGGATCCCGCCCGAAGCCGGGCCGGCCGCCGCGACCAGGCTCGCCGCGGCCAGGCCGAGACCGGCCAGCCCCGCCACGACACGCCTACGTTTGATCATCACTTGTGGAACCTCCGTCGATTCCCGAGAAGGGGGACGCGGCGGGGGCGTCCCGCCACCGGGACCACCATGCCAATAAATACGTAATATGTAGATATCCGAATCTATCGACGTGGTTGACGGATCGGCTGATTAAAAAGGCCCGTCCGGTGCGGCGGGAAGCGGCGGGTCGCCCAGGGGGCGCCGGGCGACCCGCCGGCCTGTGCCCGGCTGCGCCGGTCCGCCGCGGCTAGAAGCGGGCTCCCACGTCGGCGCCGTTGCTCGGGCGCAGGAACGTGGAGGAGGGGATCGAGCCGTCGGCGTTACGCGGCCCGGTGATGGTGCTCGGGCTGGTGCTCTGGAACGACCAGCTGCCGCCCAGGTCCCACGAGTTGCCCGAGCCGCTGGAGTTCGAGCCCAGCGACACCGCCGTGCCGTTGGCCACGGCCAGGTTCTTCGTCAGCGTGCTGTCGGAGCGGTTGAAGTTGAAACCGGTGCCCGGGTTGTCCCAGGCGGTGCAGTGGTCGATCACGTGCTGGCCCGGGTTGTTGTTGTCGATGAACCCGCCGACCGCGTTGTCCCAGGTCATGCTGTTGCGCACGGTGTGGCTCGCGGAGACCGCGTTGCCGCCCAGCTTGAACCCGTTGCCGTCACCGGTGTAGTTCGGCAGGTTCCACCGGTTGAAGCCGTTGCCCCAGGCCAGGCTGTTCTCCAGCAGGATCGGCGACTGGAACATCCAGAAGTCCAGCCCGTCGTCGGAGTTGTTCCACAGCCGCACGCCGCGCACCACGTTGCCGCTGCCGGAGCCCTCCTTGATGGCCAGGCCGTCGGCGCTCTCCCCGTTCTTGCGCGGGTCGCGGTTGCCGTACGCGTCGAGGTTCAGCACCAGGTTGTTGCTCGACGAGCCCTGCAGGTGCAGGCCGCTCTCGTAGTTGTCCCGGGTGACCAGGCGCTCGAACACGCTGTTGTTGGTGTCCAGGCCGAAGACGCCGTACGGCCCGTTGATGATCTCCAGCCCGACGAGGCGCCACCAGTCGCCCTCGATGTGGATCGCGCCGCGGTCCGCGCGCGGGATCGAGGAGTCCAGCGCACCCGGGGTGTACGGCATGTTCTCGCCGTCGATGATCGCCCGCTCGCCGTTGTAGCTGCGCAGGGTGATCGGCTGGCTCGACGTGCCGTTCTTGAGCAGCTGGATGTTGGTGCTCGGCGCGTACGTCCCGCCGCGCAGGTAGATGGTGTAGCCGGCCTGAGCCAGGTCCACCGCTCGCTGCACGGTGCGCAGCGGCGCGCTCAGCGTGCCCGCGTTCGAGTCATTGCCGTTGGTGGCCACATACAGGGCGTTCGTGGGCGGCGGCGTGCTGCCGACCTCGAACTCGAGGTGGTCCACGTTCGCCAGACCGCCCGAGGTGGTGGGGCTGAGCCGGATCGTGTTGCTGCCCGCGTTGACGTTCACGGTCAGCGTCTTCGTGGTCCAGGCGTCCCAGGTGCCGGTGCCCTCGAACGAGACGCTCTGCACGGTCGCGCCGTTTACCACCAGCGAGGCGGGGCGGGCGGTGGTGGTCCCGTTGGCGAAGCGGACGCCGACCGTCGCGCTGCCCGCGGCGAACGCGCTGACCGTGAACTGCACGTAGCCGCTGGTGGAGTTGGTGCCGTTGCAGAAGCCGCTGCCCGAGAACCCGGACCAGTTGCTGTCGATCGTGCCGACGCAGACGGCGGGCGAGGTCTCGGCCTCGTACCGGGTCGGCGCGGCCAGCGCCGCGGGCGCGGGCAGTGCGAGCACCGCCGCGGCCGCCAGCGCGACGGCCGCGGCGGACGTTGTGACTCTCATGTGTCTCCCAAGCTGTCGTCGGCGTACGCGGCACCGAATGCCGGTCGTACGCCGCGGGGCGTGATGACGCACGAGGGTCCTCGCCCGGAGAGAACCCGGAACGTCGCTGCGCTCCAGTCTCTGGAAAGCGCTTGCCCGCTAGCAAGGGTTGACGTTTGCAGATTTGTTGCAGGCTTCATCGTGTTGTTTCGGCGGGTGTGATCGGAATTGAACTGGCACGCTGCGACCACCGTGGCGATGGGTCGGCGCAGGCGAGATGGCCGGTGGACCTGCCGACAGGTGGAAGAGTAAATGGTGCGGGACCACAACTTCTGGGTTGTAGATACAACCCAGAAGTTGTGGGCTGGCGCGGAGGGACTTGGCCGAGCCTGGTCCCGATGGGACGGCGAGGGTCATGGCGGACTACGTGCTGGCGCCCGCGCCGGATCGCGTTATCCGCACCTGATGCCGGGTATTGGCGCGTTGTGAAAGATCAACCCACCGTGCTCGGCGACCGCTACCGCCTGCTGGAGCGCATCGGCGCGGGCGGCATGGCGGTGGTCTGGCGCGCGTACGACGAGATCCTGCATCGCCCCGTGGCCGTGAAGATGCTGTCGCCCGCCGTCGGCGCCCGGCCGGACGGCCTGCGCCTGCTGCGCACTGAGGCGCTCGCCGCGGCCAACCTGCAGCACCCGCACATCACCCAGGTCTACGACTACGGCGAGCACGTCGCCGGGCAGGCGCGGCCCTACCTCGTCATGGAGCTGGTGGACGGGGTCACCCTGCTCCAGACGCTGCACGCGCATCCGGCGGGACTGGGCTGGCCGCGTACCGCCCGGATCACCGCGGAGACGGCCGCCGCGCTGGCCGCCGCGCACGCTCGGGGGGTGGTCCACCGCGACGTCACCCCCGCCAACGTCATGCTCACCGCCCGCGGCGTGAAGGTGCTCGACTTCGGCATCTGCACGCTCGCGGGCACCGCCGACGCCGACGACGAGCTGGTCGGCACCATCGACTACATCGCCCCCGAGCGGGTGGCGGGCACGAGCGCGGTGACCCCCGCCTGCGACGTGTACGCCCTGGGCATCGTCTTCTACCGCTGCCTGACCGGACAGCTGCCGTGGCGGGAGACCACGCCGACCCAGCGGCTGCGCGACCACGTGCTGGAGCCGCCCCGAGACCTGCCGCCGCTGCCCGGCCTGCCCGGCAGCGTGCGGGAGCTGTACCTGGCGTGCCTGGCCAAGAAGCCGGAGGACCGGCCGACCGCTGCGGAGATCGCCGCAGAACTCGGCGAGGGCGTGTCCCTGCCACCGGTGCCCGCGGCGGACCGGGTGACGGGAGACCTCACCCGGCTTCTGGCGATCACCCGCGCACCCGTGCCGGCGACCTCGGTCCCGCCGGGGCGCCCGGAGCTGAACTGGTGGGAGCGTACGCCCGTCCTGGTCGCCGGGGCGCTGCTCACCTTCGGCCTCACCGCGACCATGGTCGCCGCCGGTGTGCCGGAGGAGACCGCGGCCCGCTTCACTCCCGCCGACGGCGGATACTGCGCTACCGGCGACCAGCGCTGCCAGGACGTCTCCGGCCGCACCGGTGCGCCGTCACCCGTGCCCGCACCCGCCGCGCAGCGCATGGCGCCGCAGCCGGTGTCCCACCCCGCCCCGGCCGACGTCAAGGGCAAGCCGAAGCCGAAACCCAAGGGCAGGCCGTGAACCGAGCCCCTGGTGGTCAGACCCTCTCCGGGTCCGCCCACCAGGGGCTTTCAAGCGTTCGGGCACGCGCGCCCAGCCGTCACACCACGCGCGCGACCGCGATGGTGCCGTCGAGGCGCGGGCCTGCCTCGTAGAACATGTACTGCACGCCGCCGTCGGTGCCGAAGCTGGCTGCCGCCGCCCGCCCGCGGTCGGGCCAGGCGTCCATGGCCGCGTGGAAGACGCCGAGGTGCACCTCGCGGTCGAAGCTGTTGCCGACCTCGGTGAGGAACATGTCGCCGCCGTTGCCGTGGTAGACGACGTACGTCGTGTTGTTGCGCTTGAGCAGGTGCGGCGCGGCGATGTCGGTCTGCCCGTCCGGGCCGGGGGTGACCAGCGGCGTGGGGTCGAAGGAGAAGGTCTTGCCGTCGGCCGACCAGCCCCAGAAGATCTTGCGGGTGCCGTTGGTGACGCCCATGAACACCATGACGTACTTGTTGCCCAGGCCGGGCACGGCGTGCTCGAAGACGCGGGCGTACGACGTCTCCGTCGAGCCGGGGATGACGCCGGTGTGCAGCACCCGCCCGAAGTAGGTGAAGTTGACGCCGTCGGTCGACCAGGCCATCCGCGTCGTGTTGTTCTCGCCGTGGAAGTACATGTAGAACTTGCTGTTCGCGGCGTTCCAGATGACGTGCGGGCTGGACACGTGGCTGACGGAGTAGTGCGGCGACCAGACGTTGGACACGATCGGGTTGTTCGGGTACTCGGTGAACTGGCCGGACAGCGAGTCGCCGTAGGCCAGGCAGATGCCGCCGGGCGCGTCGTGGGGCGCGTAGTACAGGTAGTACCTGCCCAGCGGTGAGCTGATCTTGTCGTACACCCCGCGGATGCACGGGAAGATCAGCTCGTTGGTGGGGTTGTAGCGCAGGTTGGCCTTGGTGAACGGGGTCCCGAGGTACCGATACGTCGGGAAGCCGGCGGGGCCGGCGTGGGCGGGGGCGCCGAGGGCTGCGGCGCCGAGCCCACCGGCCGCCGCGGCGGCCCCTGCGGCCAGGAGCTGCCGGCGGCTGAGGGACGGGTTCATCGGTGTTGCCTCCCATCGATGGGGATGACCGAAAGTAACGGTGAGTCTCGGGCTCGCGCGGATCGGCCGTCAAGGGGCTAATACGAATTAGTTCAGGAACTTCCCGTGCGATCGATTTTGCTTTCGGGGCTTGACGAAGCGGCGGATCGTCCGCAGGATGTCATCTCACCGCAACAACTAATGCGCATTAGCCCGAGGATTGGACACGCACCGTGACCGGAGCCCGCAGGCGGGTGACCCAGCAGGACATCGCCCGCATGACCGGCGTCAGCCAGGCGACCGTCTCCCTCGTCCTCAACGGACGCTCCGATGCCGACGTCAAGCTGTCGGCGGAGACCCGGGAGAAGGTGCTGCGCGCCATCGCCGAGACCGGCTACGTGGCCGACCCGATCGCCCGCCGCCTGGCCGCCCGGCACAACCGCATCCTGGGCGTGTTCACCTACGAACCCGTCTTCCCCAGCGCGAACAGCGACTTCTACCACCCGTTCCTGGTCGGCATCGAGCAGCAGGCCGAGGTGCTCGGCTGCGACCTGCTCCTGCTGACCAGCACCCCGGTGGTGGACGGTCGGCGGCGCATCTTCCACGGCGACAACCGGCTGCGCCTGGCCGACGGCAGCATCCTGCTCGGCCGCACGATCGACCCCACGGATCTGGCCCGGCTGATCACCGAGGAGATCCCGTTCGTGTCGATCGGCCGCCGCGACGACGCCGGTGGGCCGGTGCCCTACGTCGGCGCCGACTACGCCGCGGCGACCGGCGAGGTGGTCCGCCGGGCGGTGGCGCTGGGCCACGACCGGCTGGCCTACCTCGGTCAGGGCGCGGGCCCCGAGTCGTGGGCCGACCGCGGCCGCGGCTTTCGCGAGGCCGTGGCGCAGGCCGGGGTGTACGGCGGCCACTACACGCCCACGGCGTACGGCGAATCCGAGTCAGGGGCGCCGGACGGCGCTGTTGAGCCGCCCGCCGCCGACCGTCGCGGCTCGGGCCCCGGCCCGCTGTCAGGCGGTGCACCCGAGCCCGGTGCGGCAGCCGTGGTGCGCGACATCGGCGCGGTGCTGGATGCGGCCCTGGCCGCCGGCGTGACCGCGGTGATCGCCGAGGAGCACGCCGACGGTGTCGCGCTCTTCGAGCTGGCCCGCTCGCGCGGGGTGGCGCTGTCGGTGGCCACGCTCGGGGAACCGACCCGGGCCGCCCTGCCGACCGCGGTGGAGTTCACCAGCCTGCGCATCCCGCGCCAGGCGATGGGCGCGCAGGCCGTCGAGGTCCTGACCGCCCTGATCGAGGGCTCGGCCTCCGCCGCGCAGCGCCTGCTGCCGTGCGAGGTCGTGCCCGGCGAGACGCTCAGCGAAAGAGGTAAGTGAACATGCAGGCCGAGATTCTGGTGGTCGGCGGCGGCCTCGGCGGGGTCGCCGCGGCGCTGGGCGCACTGCGGGCGGGGCGCCGGGTGGTGCTGACCGAGGAGTACGACTGGCTCGGCGGCCAGCTGACCAGCCAGGCCGTGCCCCCGGACGAGCACAGCTGGGTGGAGCAGTTCGGCATCACCGCGAGCTACCGCGCGCTGCGCGACGGCATCCGCGACTACTACCGGGCCCACTACCCGCTGACCCCGGCGGCGCGGGCCTGGCGCGAGCTCAACCCGGGCGGCGGGCACGTCAGCCGGCTGTGCCACGAGCCGCGCGTCGCGGTCGCGGTCATCGAGTCGATGCTCGCGCCGTATCGCTCCTCGGGGCGGCTCACCGTGCTCCAGCCCTACCGGCCCGTCGCCGCCGACACCGACGGCGACCGGGTCACCGCGGTCACCGTCGAGCACCGGCACACGGGGGACCGGCTGACCATCGAGGCGCCGTACGTGCTGGACGCGACCGAGACCGGCGAGCTGCTGCCGCTGACCGGCACCGAGTACGTCACCGGCTTCGAGTCCCACCACGAGACCGGCGAGCCGAGCGCCCCGGACACCGCGCAGCCGATGAACATGCAGGCCGTGTCGGTGTGCTTCGCGATCGACCACGTCGACGGCGACCACACGATCGACAAGCCCGCGCAGTACGACTTCTGGCGCGCGTACCAGCCGGACTTCTGGGGCGACCGGCTGCTGTCGTTCCGCTCGCCCAACCCGCGCACCCTCGCCATCAGCGAGCGCACGTTCACCCCGAACCCGGACGACGACCCGCTGTCGGTCGTCGCCGACCAGCGCGTCAGCGCCGGTGACGGCAACCTGTGGACGTTCCGGCGCATCGCCGCCCGCAAGCTGTTCACGCCCGGCAGCTATGACAGCGACATCTGCCTGGTCAACTGGCCGATGATCGACTACTTCGAGAGCCCGGTCATCGACGTGCCCGACCCGGACACGCACTACGCCAACGCCCGGCAGCTGTCCCTGTCGGTCCTCTACTGGCTGCAGACCGAGGCCGGCTTCCCCGGCCTGCGGCTGCGCGGCGACGTCACCGGCGGCGCCGACGGCCTGGCCATGGCCCCCTACATCCGGGAGTCACGGCGCATCCGGGCCGAGTACACCGTGGTCGAGCAGGACCTGTCGCTGGCCGTACGCGGCGACAAGGGCGCGGTCAGCTATGAAGACGCGATCGGCGTCGGCATGTACCGCATCGACCTGCACCCCTCCACCGGCGGCGACAACTACATCGACGTCGGGTCCTGCCCCTTCGAGATCCCGCTCGGCGCGCTCATCCCGCGCCGCATGGACAACCTGCTGCCCGCCGGCAAGAACATCGGCACCACGCACGTCACCAACGGCTCGTACCGGCTGCACCCGGTCGAGTGGAACGTCGGCGAGGTGGCGGGCGCGCTCGCGGCGTACTCCCTGAACCACGGGCTGTCGCCGCGCGCCGTGCGCAACACCCCGGAGCACCTGTCCGGGTTCCAGGCACAACTCATCCGGGACGGCGTCGAGCTGCGCTGGCCCGACGTCTCCGGCTACTGACCCCCCACTGTGTTGGAGTTGCGATGAAGATACGCGGACTGATCGCCACCGCCGCCGCGGGCGCGCTCGCCCTGGGCCTGGCCGCCTGCGGCGCCGACGAGGAGCCGAGCACCGGCCCGGTGTCGCTGCGCATGACGGTGTGGTCCTCGAACGAGGCGCACCTGAAGCTGTTCAACGAGATCGCCGACGCGTACAAGGCGAAGAACCCCCGGGTCACCGAGGTGAAGTTCGACCCGATCCCGTTCGAGAACTACACCACCACGCTGACCACCCAGATCGCCGGCGGCAACGGCCCCGACCTGGCCTGGGTGCTGGAGAACTCGGCACCGGACTTCGTCAGCTCCGGCGCGCTCGTGCCGCTGGACGAGACGCTGGCCAAGGCCGAGGGCTACAACGCCGCCGACCTGAACCCGGCCGCCACCAAGCTGTGGCAGACCGACGGCAAGCTGTACGCCTACCCGTTCTCCACCTCGCCGTTCGGCATGTTCGTGAACAACGACATGGTCAAGGCCGCCGGGCAGCAGACCCCCGCCGAGCTGATCGCCGCGGGCCAGTGGACCTGGGACAGGGTCGTCGCCGTGGCCGCGGCCAGCGCCGCCAAGAGCGGCAAGTCGGGCCTGGTCGTGCGCGACTTCGACTACAAGGGCTGGGACAACCTGTCCACGGTCTGGACCGGCTGGGGCGCGCAGGCCTGGAGTGCCGACGGCAAGACCTGCGGCTTCGACCAGCAGCCGATGGTCGACGCGATGACCTTCCTGCACAAGGCGATCTTCACGGACAAGGCGCTGCCCGGCCCCGGCACCACCGCCGACTTCTTCGCCGGTGAGTCCGCCATGACGATCACCCAGATCTCGCGGGCGTCGCTGCTCAAGGACGCCAAGTTCGGCTGGGACCTGGTGCCGCTGCCCACCGGCCCGAAGGGCGAGTACTCGGTGATCGGGCAGGCCGGTCTCGGCGTACTGAAGAAGGGCAAGAACGCCGAAGTGGCCGCGGACTTCCTGGCCTTCTTCACCAGCCCGGAGAACTCGGCCAAGCTCGCGGCGTACTTCCCGCCGCCGCGCACCTCGCAGCTCACCGCCGAGACCCTCGCCAAGACCAACCCGCTGCTCAAGCCCGAGCAACTGCAGCAGGTCGTCATCGACGGCATCTCCACCGGCGTGGTCAAGCCCAGCCACAGCGGCCAGGCCGAGATCTCCCAGGCGGTGCGCGCCGCGCTCGACCCGCTGTGGAAGGCCGACGCCGACGTCAAGGCGGTGCTCGGCGGCGTGTGCCAGGCCATCAACCCCCTGCTGGCCAAGTGAGCACTCGCTTCTGGACGGGTAGCCGGCGCGATGCCGCCGCCGGCTACCTGTTCATCGCCCCTCAGCTCGTCGGCTCGGTGCTGTTCGTGTTCGTGCCGCTGGGCCTGGTGTTTTGGTACAGCCTGCACGAGTGGAACGTGCTCGCCGACACCTTCACCTTCACCGGCGCCGAGAACTACCAGGCGCTGCTGGACGACCCGAAGCTCGCCGACGCGCTGGTCGCCACCGGGTTCTTCTCCGCCGGGCTGGTCGTGCTCAACCTCAGCCTCGCGCTGCTGCTCGCGGTGCTGCTCAACCAGCGGCTGCGCGGCACGGTGTTCTTCCGGACCGTGTTCTTCTCGCCGGTCGTGGTGAGCCTGGTCGCCTGGACCATCGTCTGGGGCTTCCTGCTCCAGGACAACGGCGGGGTGAACGGGCTGCTCGACCTGTTCGGCGTGGACGGGCCGAACTGGCTGCGCGGCGAGGCCACCGCCATGATCGCCGTGATCGTGGTGCAGGTGGTCAAGAACGTCGGCCTGAACATGGTGCTGTTCCTGGCCGCGCTGCAGGGCGTGCCCGGCAACCTTTACGAGGCCGCCACCGTCGACGGCGCGAGCCGCACCCGGCAGTTCCGCAGCATCACGGTGCCGATGATCAGCCCGACCATCCTGCTCACCTCGATCATCACGGTGGTCGGCTCGCTGCAGGTGTTCGCGCAGATCGCGGTGCTCACCCAGGGCGGGCCGGGGACCTCCACCACCGTGCTCGTCTACTACCTCTACCAGCAGGCGTTCCAGTTCCACCACTTCGGTTACGGGGCCACCCTGTCGGTGCTGCTGTTCGCGATCGTGCTGCTGCTGACCCTGGTCCAGTGGCGGATGCGCCGGAAGTGGGTTTTCCATGAGTCGTAGGGCCAAGACCGCGATCTACGGCGTGCTGTGCCTGCTCGCCCTGCCGTTCCTGTTCCCGACCTGGTGGATGGTCACCTCGTCGGTGAAGCCGATCAACGACATCTTCGCGTTCCCGCCTTCGCTGCTGCCCACCGACGTGAGCTTCGACGCGTACCGCAAAGCGTTCGAGCTGCAGCCGTTCGCGCAGCAGTACTTCAACAGCATGTACATCGCGGTGCTGGTCACCGTGGGCACGCTGGCGGTCTCGGCGATGGCCGGGTACGCCTTCGCGCGGATCCGCTTCCCCGGCGCGAACGTGCTGTTCGTGGTGATCCTGACCGGGCTGCTCATCCCGAGCGAGGTCACCATCGTGCCGCTGTTCAAGATGTTCGACGCGTGGGGCATGGTCGACACGCACTGGCCGCTGATCCTGGTGCCGATCCTGGGCGCGCCCAGTGTGCTGGCCACGTTCATCATGCGGCAGTTCTTCCTCGCGCTGCCCGGCGAGCTGGAGGAGGCCGCCCGGGTCGACGGGCTCGGCCGGTTCGCGATCTTCCGGCTGATCGCGCTGCCGCTGGCCCGCCCGGCGCTGGGCGCGGTCGCCATCTTCACGTTCCTGCACAGCTGGAACCTCTACCTCGAACCGATCGTGTTCCTGTCCAGCTCCGAGATGTTCACCCTGCCGCAGGCGCTGACCCAGTTCGTCGACGCGTACGGCGGCCCGATGTGGGACATCCAGCTCTCGGCCGCCTCGATGACGGCGCTGCCGGTGCTGGTCGTGTTCGTCATCGCGCAGCGGCAGTTCATCGAGGGCCTGGCGCACACGGGGCTCAAGGGCTGACATGCCGATCACCGAACCGAACCCGGCGGACTACCGCAGCACCCTGCGGGCGCCCGAGGACTTCGACGCGTTCTGGGCCGCCACCCTGGCCCAGGCGCGCGAGTTCCCCCTCGACGCGCGCTTCGCCCCGGCGTGGCGGCGCGCGGTCGAGGTGCACGACGTCACCTTCGCCGGGTTCGGCGGGCAGCCGGTCAAGGCGTGGCTGGCCCTGCCCGCCGGGACCGACCGGCCGCTGCCCTGCGTGGTCGAGTACCCCGGCTACGGCGGCGGCCGGGGCCTGCCCCACGAGTGCCTGCTCTACGCCGCCGCCGGGTACGCCCACCTGTTCATGGACGTACGCGGCCAGGGCAGCGGCTGGCGCCACGGCGACACCCCGGACCCGGCCGGCGGCGCGCCGCAGCACCCCGGGTTCATGACGCGCGGCGTGCTCGACCCGCACGAGCACTACTACCGGCGGGTGATCACCGACGCGGTGCGCGCGGTCGCGGCGGCCCGCGCGTTTCCACTGGTCGACGCGGCTCGGGTCGCGGTAACCGGGGAGAGCCAGGGCGGGGGACTGGCCCTGGCCGCCGGGGCGCTGGTGCCGGACCTGGCCGCCGTCCTGCCGGACGTGCCGTTCCTGTGCGACCACCGGCGCGGCGCCGAGCTGGCCACGGCCGGGCCGTACCGGGAGGTCGCGGCGTACCTCGCCGTGCATCGCGAGCACGAGCAGCAGGTGTTCCGGACGCTGTCGTACTGCGACGGGGTGCTGTTCGCCGCGCGCGCCACGGCGCCCGCGCTGTTCAGCGTGGCGCACATGGACGCCAGCTGCCCGCCGTCTACCGTGTACGCCGCCTACCACCGCTATGCCGGGCCCAAGCGCATCGAGGTCTACCCGTTCAACGGCCACGAGGGCGGCCAGGCCGTCCAGGCCGCCGCCCGCCTCGACTTCCTCGACGGGATCTTCGCCCGCTGACCGACATCCGCCGCCTTGCCCGGCATCCGGTCAGATGCGCGCCCAAGATCCACCGACTTGCCCGGCACTCGGGCAGTCGCGCGCTCAAGATTCGCCCAGCTGCCGGGCAAGTCCGATGATCAATTGCGGCGGGCAGGAGGGCACGGGACTTCGCACAGTTGACGGTTTCGGCATGTTCTCTGCCGGATTCGGCCAGGATGGGGAGGAACGCCCAGGCCACCGGAGGTGCACCATGCCGCGACGCGCGGGGACCGGCGTGGATCGCGCCGCCACCGGGATGCGTGAGACGGCCGAGACACCGCCCTCGGCGACCGTGGGCACCCGCATCGCCTTCGCGTCGCCGCTGGAGAGCGCCCGCGTCCTGGGAGAGGTGCTGCTGCCGACCGTGGCCCAAGGTGTGATCCTGCGCCGGCCCGCCGCGGTGGCCGCGGCTGCCGCGTTGGGAAGCGACCGGCGCGCCGTACGGCTGCTGCAGCGCCTGCGCGAGCGCTACGACACCGACGCGCTCGTCCTGCGCCTGGCCGGCCGGGACGTGGTGCTGCTGCTCTCGCCGCGAGCCGCGACCCGCGTACTGCAGGGCACGCCCGTGCCGTACCGCACCGCGACCGTGGAGAAACGGGCGTCCCTCGCCCACTTTCAGCCGACCGGCGTGCTGATCTCCGACGGTCCGCTGCGCGCCGAGCGGCGCGCGTTCAACGAGGCGGTCCTGGAGACGGAGCTGCCGGTGCACCGTCTCACCGACCAGATCACCGCGGCCGCCCGGCAGGAGATGTCGGCCCTGGTCACCGGCCGCGACCGGCTGGAGTGGCCGGCGTTCTCCGCCGCGTTCGGGCGGCTGGTGCGCCGGATCGTGCTCGGCGACGGCGCCCGCGCGGACACCGAACTGACCAGCCTGCTCGACGCGCTGCGCGGCGACGCGAACTGGGCCTACCTGCGCCCACGTCGCGGCAGCCTGCTGCACCGGTTCCGGCTGCGGCTCGCCACCCACCTGGACCGGGCCGAGCCGGGCAGCCTGGCGGCGCTGCTGGCCGAGCAGCGAGCGCGGCCGGGCGTCGACCCATACGGCCAGGTGCCGCACTGGTTGTTCGCCTTCGACGCGGCGGCGGCCACCGCGTTCCGCACCCTCGCGCTGCTGTCCACCCACGCGACACCCCGGCGGCGGGTACGCGACGAGCCGGCCGCCCTCGACCCGGCCGGCGGGCCGTACCCCTATCTGGGCGCGTGCGTGCTCGACACGGTACGGCTGTGGCCGACCACGCTGGCGATCCTGCGGGAGAGCACCGCCATGACCGTGTGGGACGGAACGCCGCTGCCCCGGGGCACGTCGTTCGTCATCTACTCACCGCTGCTGAACCGGGATACGGCGTACCTGCCCGGGGCCGACCGCTTCCAGCCCGAACTCTGGCTCGGGGGCGGTGCCGAGCACCCTGCCGCGCTGGTGCCGTTCAGCGCGGGTCCGGCGGTATGCCCCGGGCGCAGCCTCGTGCTGCAGACCGTGACGGCGGCGCTCGGCGCTCTGCTGCGTGAGCACGACTTCCGGCTACTCGCCCGGACGCGGCTGGATGAGGGCTCGCCGCTGCCGCACACCTTCGGTCATACGAGCATCGGATTCACGATTACCCCTGTTTGGATGATGTGACCGGCGACAAGCGACCCCGATTTGCATCGTGGTTCGGGGGTCGCGTAATGTTCTCTCTGCCAGCGAGGAACGGACAAAACGCCAGGGCCTGAGGGTCGGGGCGGTGGCCGGATCGCTGAGCCGCCCGGAGTGGGGCGGCCCCCGGTTGGGGGTCGCGAAACCGGTCCGGTAGTCTGAGTGGGTCGCCCCGAGAACTTCCCGGAAACGGGTTGGTTTTGGTGTGTGCTTGTTCTTTGAGAACTCAACAGGGTGCTATATAGCCAGTGCCAATTATTTTCATCCTCGTGATGATTCCTTTGGTATGAAACAGATCTGGACATTTTGATGTCGGGTTTGTTCTGCCGGGTTTGAGAATTCTTTTTGGAGAGTTTGATCCTGGCTCAGGACGAACGCTGGCGGCGTGCTTAACACATGCAAGTCGAGCGGAAAGGCCC